>NZ_JNKR01000007.1 GCF_000702905.1 Mitsuokella jalaludinii DSM 13811 | reverse complement strand
TTATGCGGACGACAGGCTTTCCTGCGCTGCTTGTAGAGCGCTTGCGCGGTCAACGGGCAGTACGACATAGGCTGGTCCGCAGGGGCCGCATTGCGGAGAAGCTCACGCGAGATGGTCGACTTGCTCCGGTTCAGCAGATGGGCAATCTCCGTGATGGATTTGCCCTCAGCAAGAAAAAAGAGTATCTTTTCTCGCTCAAATGGTGTAAGATGTGTGTAGTGGCACATAGGCTCTCCTTTTGTTATAGGTAGTTCTCTTCAAACACCATTATAGCAAAGAAGTCTATGTGTCATTTTAATTTGGTTGTCTAGGAGCTGTTGCACTTAGATTGTAAATCCATCTCTCATTATCCGTGACAGCGGTAGTCCCATCTTCCGATTGCAGGTTCGCACCGATATTGGATGCATCGACTTTTGCATCGGCTGCCCAGCCGACTGGCAGGCTGGTGCCCATGGCGAACAGGGCGATGAGGATGGCGGTGGTTAGTCGCTCGTGCTGGTGCTGGGCGGTGAGACTCTTTGTCTTGCCGCGGCTGTGGACTATCTCGGAGACGACTTGGTAGAGATTTCTTGCGCGATTGTAGATGACTTTATAAACTCTGTTCATATTGACCATCCTTTGCCATTGGATTTTGCTCTGGCAGGAATTGCCCTGTGCGGACTGAGTGGAAGATGCAGGGCTCTCATATTCACATCACACTTTCTCGGTGCTGTAAGATTTGCTACATCTTCCTGCCATGATGCCTATATACTGTAATTAAGTTCTATTATAACACAAATATAACACAAATTGTTATTATGTAATTACCTGTACTTCACAAGATTCGCAAAATTAGAATCAAAACAGGAGGTTTTCACATAAAAAAACATCCACCCATGCAAGATCTTTGCAAAGTGGGCGGATGTCTTGTCCGTGTGTCAGGCTGTGCGGCGCGCGAAACGGTAGCCGACGCCGCGGACGGTCTCGATGGCGTCGCTGACGGCGGGGGCGCCTTTGAGCTTGGCGCGCAGGTGGCGAATGTGGACGTCGACGGTGCGGGTGTCGCCGTAGTACTCGTAGCCCCAGATGCGCTCGAGCAGTTCGTCGCGCGTAAAGGCGCGGCCGGGATTCGTCACGAGCAGCTTTAAGAGCTCGTATTCCTTCGGGGTCAGGGCGATGGGCTCGTCGTGGAGCCATGCCTGATAGGAGGAAAAATCGAGGCGCAGGCCGCCAATCTTCAGCGTCTCCTCCCTCCCCTTCTCGCTCTGGCTGTCCTTGGCGGAGCGGCGCAGCACGGCCTTGACGCGCGCGAGCAGCTCGCGCATGGAGAAGGGCTTGACGACGTAGTCGTCGGCGCCGAGCTCGAGGCCGAGCACGCGGTCGATCTCCTCGGCCTTGGCGGTCAGCATGATGATAGGGATGCCGCTCGTCTGCGGGTCGGCCTTGAGCCGGCGGCAGACTTCGAGGCCATCGACTTCTGGCAGCATGATGTCGAGCAGCACGAGGTCCATACCCGCGGCCTTGGCGAGGGCTTCGCGCCCGTCGGCGGCCGCCGTGACCTCGTAGCCATTCTTCTTGAGGTTGAAGGTCAAGAGTTCGCGTATGGAGGCTTCATCGTCTACAACGAGGATCTGCATGATATCATCCTTCCTGTTTCTTTCTGGTTCTCTCTTTGTCAATTGGGTAGTCGGGTCTTTTCTTTGTTGTGCCGGTCAAAAAAGCGGCAGTCTCCCCGCTTCGGGGATGCTGCCGCATCTGCTCAGTAGAAATGCTCGGTCAGGTCGATGAGGTTGTCGCGGACCTGGCGCAGGAAGTCCCAGCGGTTGACGTTCTCCGCGCCGACGGAGAAGCAGACGCCGTCCTTCGTCCAGTAGGCGACGAAGGCGGACTCGCTGACTTCGGCCAGCTGGACTTCGGTGCTCCCGATGGTCATGGTCTGCCAGTTGGCGCCGTAGACGCCGCTCAGGGCTTCGGCCGTCATCTCGGACGGGTCGGCCACAGCCGTGCGCACGGTGAACTGCGCGCGCTTCTCGGGCGCACCGTAACGCGAGGCATAGCGGAGGTCTGCGACCGTGCCGCCGATGAGGAAGCGCTGCTGCAGCTCGAGGCCGGAGCTCAGCGGGAAGTAGAGCGGATGGACGCCGAGCGCCTCGGTCAGCTCGCCGTAGCTTGCGGCGGGGACCATCGGGTTTGGCATGCCGACGGCTGACTGCGCGGCTGCGCTGTCGTCTGTGGCCTGCACCGGTGTGGCGGCCATCTGCGCGGCTTCGCTCGCGGCATCGGCAAAGCTCGTGGCGGGAGCGAGGAAAATGGCACCGGCAGCAGCCAGGGCCATGAGGTTATGATGAAGATGCATCGAAATTCCTCCAGAATCAAAGTATTCATGAGTCGTACTATCAAGAAATGAGGGTCAAACGCCCCCATTTCATTATAGTACAGATGGCAGGCGTAGTACAAGTCCCCTGCTCAGTTCTCTGCACCATCCTGCGGCGTGCTCTCATATTCCTCGAGTTCCTGGTCGGCGGCGGCCTTGACTCCAGGCCAGACGCTGTTGACGTAGGCACCCATCAAGGCCTTGCCATTGGCATCGGGGTGAAGGCCGTCGAGGGCGTACTGGGTCGGCAGCAGGCCGTCCTGTGTCGGGATGGCGGCCGCCATGTCGATGTAGGTGTGCGTGCGGATGTAGGCGTTGACCGCGTCGAAGCGCTCCTGCCAGTCGTCGGCCGTCGGCTCCGCAAAGACGTGGTCGATGTTCTCGGGATTGATGGCCGGCAGTGTCACGAGAATCGGGCAGATGCCGTTTTCCAGGCAGCGCTGGCGCATGGTCTCGAGGTCGGCGATGACGGCGTCCGTGTCCTCCCCTGCCCGCAGGCTGTTGCTGCCCGTCATGATGATGAGGTAGCGCGGATGGAACGGCAGGACATCGCGGTCAAAGCGCTCCACGGTCATGCCGCTCGTGTCACCGCTCTGCGAGAGGTTGATGGCGGGGAAGTCGAGGTAGTGGAGCCAGCTGAACGAGAAGACGGCCGGGCTGTAGGAGAAGTGGCCGCCGCCGTGGCTGATGCTGTCGCCGAGCACGGCGACCTGCCAGTCGTCGGCAGGATCCGTGCGGAAGGAGCGCACGCGCGACCACTGCCCCATGGGATTGCCCTCGCCGTCAAATGAGCGCACGCGCCAGTAAAAGGGCGCGGACCCGTAATGGGCCTGCGGGTCGTAGATCTCGGCCATATCGCTCGTGAGCGTCTCAATCGGCACGGCATCGGGTTCCGCTTCGGGATTCACCGCGTAGATGGCGACTTCGTAGCTTGCGGCCGTGGTCTGGCCGATCCAGGTGTAGACGGGGTAAAGAAGCGTCTCCCCTCGCCTGCCGCCATACTCTGCCGTCAGCACGGGCGCATCCATCGGCGGCAGGTCCGGCGAGGTGTAGAGCACGGCAAGGTCGCTGTACGGCGTGTAGGGCGTGCCGTTGAAGTCGAGGGCGCGCACGCGCCAGTAGATGGGCTCGGTCTTGGAGCCGAGCTGGTCTGCCACAAATTCGCGCAGGGGCGCGTTGTAGGCGTTCTGGTAGATGCTGCGCGTGCGGAAGACGGATTCATCGGAGTTCTTGGCGGGCGACAGATGCCCGGGTTTCTTGGTAAAGAATTCGATCTCGTACATGACGGCCTCGTCGTCCGTGTCCCAGGTCAGTATTGGCGAGTATGAGAGCGGCGTCTCGGCCGTCGTCGCGCTGAGTCCGGAGGGCGGCGGCGTCAGGAGATGCGAGGATGCCTCATGGCGCGGCGTCAAGAGGAGCGCCGTGAGCACGATGACAAGGCACGAAAAGCCGAGGATGGCCGCGAAGAGATGGCGGCGGCTATGGTGATGGAGATTCTTCATGAGAGCTCCCCCCTTTCTTGTGGTAACTGTTGCATCACAGATTGCATTATAGCATAGAATTGTCCTATAATAGAAGAAAATTTACGGTATACATGAATGTACATCAGGATGAGGATGAAGTATGCGAGCAAAGAAGAATTTCCTGCTGGTCAAGAATCAGCGCATCGAGCAAAACGAGCGCCTCTCGGAGAAGGCGAAGGCGCGCCTCGGGAAGTCGAAGGCGGACAATACGCTCAAGGCGTACTGTGCAGACTGGAGTGACTTCTCGGACTGGTGCTGCTATCACGGCGAGCGCGATCTGCCGGCGCGGCCGGAGACGATCGTCAACTACCTCAACGACCTCGCGGACGATGCGAAGGCGAACACGGTGGCGCGGCGCGTGACGGCGATCTCGGAGAACCACATGGCGGCAGGCTACACGGGCAAGAACAATCCGGCAAAGGACGCGCTCGTGCGGACGGCGATGGAGGCGATCCGGCGCGAGAAGGGCACGTTCCAGCAGGGCAAGGCGCCGATCCTGATGGAGACGCTCTACGTGCTGGCGGACTGCTTCGGCGACGACATTGTCTCGCTGCGCGACAGGGCGCTGATTTTCCTCGGCTTTGCGGGGGCGTTCCGCCGCTCGGAGCTCGTGGCGATACAGGTGGAGCATCTGACGTTCACGACGCAGGGGCTCGTGATCCTCGTGCCGCAGTCGAAGAGCGACCAGCTCGGGCGCGGCACGGAGATCGCGGTGCCGTATGCGCCCGACCCGGAGGTCTGCGCCGTGCGGGCGGTGCGGGCCTGGCTGCAGGCGGCGGACATCCACACGGGGCCTCTTTTCCGGCCGTTCACGCGCAGCCATACGCTCAGGGACTCGCAGCTGACGGACAAGTCGGTGGCACTGATTGTGAAGAAGTACGCGGCGCTTGCGGGGTTCAACCCAGCGAGCTTCGCGGGGCACAGTCTGCGCCGGGGCTTCGCGACGAGTGCGGCGCAGCACGATGTGGATGCGCTGACGATCATGCGGCAGACGCGGCATCATTCGGAGAAGATGGTGCACCGGTATATTGAGCAGGGCAATATCTTCAAGGAAAACCCGCTCAACAAGATGTTCAAGAAATAAGGTTCGGCAAAGGGCGAGGGCATGCATTCCGGCTTCGTCGCTCCGTTAAATGAGCCCCATGCGACGGATGACGTATCTAGATATTTCGCCGCCCGACGCGGCGTTCTGGCATCGCTGTTTCTAGGTACGGCAGCTCGGGGCTCAGCCTGCGGCAATCACTTCGCTCCTGCAGGCGGAATGCATGCCCTCGCCCAAAGTTTATGCCTGCAGAGGAGATCTGGCTTCGTCGCTCTGTTAAATGAGCCCCATGCGACGGATGACGTATCTAGGTATTTCGCCGCCTGACGCGGCGTTCTGGCATCGCTGTTTCTAGGTGCGGCGGCTCGGGGCTCAGCCTGCGGCGGTCACTTCGCTCCTGCAGGCGGAATGCATGCCCTCGCCCTGAAGTGGATGTCTGCGGACTGAGCTTCTGCGTGGCGCGGCCGATTGCTTCGCTCCGGCCTTAGGTTTTGGGATTGTTGCTTGTACAAAAAAGGCTTCCCCTCTCATTTGAGATGGGAAGCCTTTTTATTGCGCGCTTAAAGCACGGCTTTGTGGCTGAGGTTGATGCGGCCTTTGTCATCGATCTCGACGACTTTGACCTGGAGCTGGTCGCCGACCTGGACGACGTCTTCGACTTTCTCGACGCGGTGGTTGGAGAGCTGGGAGATGTGGCAGAGGCCTTCTTTGCCTGGCAGGACTTCGACGAAGGCGCCGAATTTCATCAGGCGGGTGACGCGGCCGGTGTAGACTTCTCCGACTTCGACTTCGCGGACGATGTCTTCGATCATCTTCTTGGCTTTCTTCATGCCTTCGGCGTCGCTGGAGGTGATGAAGATGTTGCCGTCTTCGTGGATGTCGATGTCGACGCCGGTCTCGTCGATGATCTTCTTGACGACTTTGCCGCCGGTGCCGATGACGTCGCGGATCTTGTCGACCTTGATCTTGATCGTCTCGACGCGCGGTGCGTACGGGGAGAGCTCGGCGGCCGGCTTGTCGATGCACTCGAGCATCTTGCCGAGGATGAAGGCGCGGCCGCGCTTGGCCTGCTGGAGGGCGGAGGACAGGATCTCGCGGGAGAGGCCGTCGACTTTGATGTCCATCTGGATGGCGGTGATGCCTTCCGTCGTACCGGCCACCTTGAAGTCCATGTCGCCGAGGGCGTCTTCCATGCCCTGGATATCGGTGAGGATCGTGTACTTATCCCCTTCTTTGACGAGGCCCATGGCGACACCGGAGACGGGGCGCTTGATGGGCACGCCGGCGTTCATCAGCGAGAGCGTGCTGCCGCAGACGGAGCCCATGGAGCTCGAGCCGTTGGACTCGAGGACCTCGGAGACGAGGCGGATGGTGTACGGGAACTCCTCGATGGAGGGGATGACGGGCACGAGGGCGCGCTCGGCAAGGGCGCCGTGGCCGATCTCGCGGCGGCCGGGGCTGCGCATCGGGCGGGCTTCGCCGACGCTGTAGCCCGGGAAGTTGTAGTGATGGATGTAGTGCTTCGTCGTCTCAGGTCCGAGGCCGTCGATGATCTGCTCGTCACCGAGAGAGCCGAGCGTCGTGACCGTGAGGATCTGGGTCTGGCCACGCGTGAAGAGGCCGGAGCCATGCGTGCGCGGCAGCAGTCCGACTTCGCACGAGACGGGGCGCACTTCTTCGACTTCGCGGCCGTCCGGGCGTATCTTCTCGTGGGTGATCATGTGGCGCACGACGGACTTCTCGAGGTCGTGGATGGCGATGGCGATCTCTTTATCCATCTCCGGGTAGAGCTCGAGGAAGTGCTCCATCGTGTCGGTCGTGACCTCGGCGATGTGGGCGTCGCGGTCGAGCTTGTCCGGGTTGCGGACGACTGCGTCGAGGCGGTCCTTCGCGTAGTCGCGGATGGCCTCCTCCATCTCCTGCGGGACGAGGAAGAGCTTCGGCTCGCTCTTCTCTTTGCCGCAGTCGGCCTGGATGCCCTGCTGGAATTCGACGAGGCGCTTGATCTCCTCATGGCCGAACAGGATGGCGTCGAGGATGACGTCCTCCGGCAGCTCGTTGGCGCCGGCCTCGACCATCATGACGGCGTCGTGGGAGCCGGCGACGGTGAGGTTCAGCGTCGATACCTTGCGCTGCTCTTCCGTCGGGTTGATGACGAATTCATCGTTGACGCGGCCGACGCGCACGCCCGCAATCGGTCCCATGAACGGGATGTCGGAGACAGTCAGGGCGCACGATGCGCCGATCATGGCGGCGAGTTCCGGTGCGTTGTCCTGCTCGACGGAGAGGACGGTCGCGACGATCTGGACGTCGTTGCGGAAGCCCTTCGGGAACAGCGGGCGAATCGGGCGGTCGATCAGGCGCGCGCAGAGGATGGCGTCGCTCGACGGGCGGCCCTCACGCTTGATGAAGCCCCCCGGGATCTTGCCTGCTGCATACATCTTCTCTTCGTAGTCGACCGTCAGCGGGAAGAAGTCCACGCCTTCGCGCGGCTCAGCCGATGCCGTGGCCGTGACGAGCACGACGGTGTCGCCGTAGCGCACGAGCACGGCGCCGTTGGCCTGCTTCGCGAGCTGTCCGTTCTCGATGACGAGCGGGCGGCCTGCGAGTTCCATCTCAAAGCGATTCATAAAAACCTCCTTGTATCTCTACTTCATTCGTATCTCTTGTTCTATGTTTATTTTTCCAGAAAAAAAAGCGGGATTGCTCCCGCTTTCCGCTTCAGGATCGCTCGCCAGCAATCAGCGCTCAACCGTGGAACGCAGACCAAGCTTTGCGATAATCGAACGATAACGCTCAATATCCGTCTTGTAGAGGTAGCTGAGCAGACGACGGCGATGGCCGACCATCTTCAGCAGACCGCGACGGGAATGATGATCCTTCTTGTGCTGCTTGAGGTGCTCCGTCAGATAGTCGATACGTGCGGAGAGGACAGCGATCTGTACTTCCGGCGAACCCGTATCACCCTCGTGAACGGCATACTTCTGCATGATTTCCTGTTTTGCTTCCTGAGTCAGCATGTTGGTAATTCCTCCTGTATCATGTAACAATCTCCATCAGCCAAGAATACGTCGGAGTTCTTCGCAATCTGGGCTGAGGTCTGCCATTTGGCACTTTCAATAGTATATCACAGCCGTCAAGCGCTTGTAAAGCAATGGCGCCAGATTTCTTTGGCCCGCTCGCGGTCCCTGTGCATCTGCGCGACAAGGGTCGCGACTGAATCGAACTTCTCTTCATCGCGTATCTTCTGCAGGAAGCGGACTTCGAGCAGCCTGTCGTAGATGTCCTTGGAAAAGTCCTGGATGTTGACCTCGATGCGGCGGTTGCAGCCCGGGAAGGTCGGGTTGTTGCCGATGTTGGCGAGTGCAGCGTAGTCGCGGTCGCCGTAGTGGGCCGTCGCGGCGTAGACGCCGTTCGGCAGCATGACCTGGGCGTCGGGGATAGCGAGGTTGGCCGTCGGGAAGCCCAGCGTGCGGCCGCGCTTGTCGCCGTGGATGACGCGGTCGAGCACAGTGAAGGGCCGGCCGAGGCACTCCTCTGCCGCCGCGAGGTCACCGCCCGCGATCAGGCCGCGGATGCGTGTGCTGCTGACGGGGCGGCCGCCGAGCTGGACGGCCGGGCAGATCTCGGCGCGGAAGCCGTAGTCGCCCGCCACGCGCTGCAGCATGCGATGCGTGCCCTTGCCGCGGCTGCCGAAGGTGTAATTCGGCCCCGTCACGAGGATGTGCGGCGCAAAGGAGTCGCGCAGGAGCGCGAGAAAGTCCTCCGGCGTGCGGCGCGCGAGGTCCTTCGTGAACGGGATGGCCATGAGGATGTCGACGCCGAGTTCCTCGATGAGCTGGCGGCGCAGTGCATTGTTGCCGATCTGCGGCGGCACGGCCTGCGGCGCGAGGACGGCGAGCGGATGGTTGCTGAAGGTGAAGACCATGCTCTCGCCGCCAATCTCATGCGCGAGGTCGACCGCGCGCTTTATGATGCTGCGGTGGCCGCGGTGGACGCCGTCAAACATGCCGAGCGCGATGACGAGGCGCGGGTGGTCCTGTCGTAGCGTGGTGAGTCTGGAATAGAATTGCATCGCTTGTTCCCCTCTCATGGTTTTGCCGCCAGCTCGCGGTGGATGACCTTGGCCGGGATGACCTCCTGGCTCGCCCGGTCGTAGCGGCCGATGCCGAGGAAGCGCCCCCCGCAGTAGACGCGCAGCGTGTCGGTCTCCGGCACGCGCTGCCGCTCGCCCGTGCCGAGGCCGTTGCAGAAGGCCTTCTCGCGGCGCGGGTCGAGGTCGTAGCGCTCGAGGTGACTCAAAAAGTGCGCGGGCTCCAGGACGGCGCCCTCCCCCGCCCCGACGAGCTCTTCGAGCGTCAGCGCATCAGCGAGCGCAAAGTCGCCGACGCGGCTGCGCACGAGGAAGCTCATCGTCGCCGGCAGGCCGAGCGCCGCCCCGATGTCGAGGCAGAGGCTCCTGATGTAGGTGCCCTTCGAGCACTGGACATCGAGGAGCACCTTGTGCGCCTCCGGCTGATAGGCGACGAGGTCAAGCGAATGGATCGTGACCTCGCGCGAGGGGACCTCGACCTCCTTGCCCTCGCGCAGGAGGTCGCAGGCGCGCTTGCCGCCGATCTTGATGGCGGAGTGTGCCGGGGGCGTCTGGCGGATGCGACCCGTGAAGCCTGCGAGGACATGCTCGATGGCTTCCTGCGAGGGCATCATGAAGTCCGTGACCTCCTCCGTGATTTTCCCCGTATCGTCGCCGCTGTCCGTCGCAAAGCCGAAGGTCAGCTCTGCGCGGTACGTCTTGTCGGCGAGCTCGAGGTATTCGATGAGCCGGGCGGCCTGCCCTACCGCAACCGGCAGGACGCCTGCCGCGGCGGGGTCGAGCGTACCGGCATGGCCGACGCGCTTCATGCGGAGCACCTTGCGCACGGCGCCGATGACGTCGTGCGAGGACATGCCGGGCGGCTTGAGGATGTTGAGGAATCCGTCCATCATTTCGCCCCCTGGCAGTGGTAAGCGCGGATGGCCTGCGAGATGGCCTCGCAGATCGTGCGCTTGGCTTCCTCAAAGCTCATCAGGAGCGTGCAGCCGGCCGCGCGCGTGTGGCCGCCGCCGCCGAACTGTACGGCAATGGCGCTGACGTCGAGCCCCTTGGAGCGCATGCTGACGCGGCAGATGCCCTCCTCCTTCGTCTTGAGCACGACGGCGATGTCGACGCCCTCGATGACGCGGATCATGCCGATGAAGGACTCTGTCGACTTCATGCGCGCCGTCGTCTCGGCGTTGAGGAAGATGCCGGCCGCATGGCCGTCGGCGAAGAGCTCGGCGCGCTCGATGGCCTCGCCGATGTCGCGGACAGTCTGGTATGGCTTCTGCTCGAGCGCCTCTGAGATGACGTTCGGCTCGACGCCGTGGTCTAAGAGCTCCGCCGCCGCGCGCATCGTGTGCGATGTCGTGTTCGAGAAACGGAAGAAGCCCGAGTCCGTCGCGAGGCCCGTGTAGATGCACATGGCCATCGCCTTGTCGAGGTGGACGGGGAGCTCGTGCATGAGGTCGTAGATGATCTCCGCCGTCGCCGCGCGCGTCGGCGCGATGTAACTGTATTCTGCCGAGCCGTCGTTCGTCTGATGATGATCGATATTGAGGAGGTGCTCCGCATGGACTGCCTTGAGCACATCGCCCGTGCGGTCCGTGGCCGTGTCGAGCACGACGAGGAGGTCGGCCTCTACGGGTCTCTCCACCTCCGGCCTGCCAATAATATCATATCCCGGCAGCACCGAAAAGATGGCCGGGATATCATCATCGAGCAGAACGAGAGCTTCCTTGCCGAGCGAGCGCAGGATGTGCATGAGGCCGAGCGAGGACCCGATGGCGTCGCCGTCGGGGTTCTGGTGGGCCGTGATGACAATCCGCTGAGCGCTGGCCAGGATGGCTGCTGTTTCACTCAATGTCACTATCATGTCAATGTTCTTCTTTCTTGTCGTCTTCGATCTCTGTCGACTCTGTCGAATCGTTCTTCGCCTTGTCCTCGGCCTCGATCTTCAGCAGCAGCTCTTGGATGTGCGCGCTGTAGTCGAGGGACTTGTCCACGACGAAGGAAAGCTCAGGCGTGAAGCGCAGGCGGATACGCTTGCCGATCTCGCGGCGGATGAAGCCGAGCGAACTCTGCAGTCCTGCCCAGCAGTCCTTGACCTGCTGTTCACTGCCCATGAGGCTCACGTAGACCTTGGCCTCGCGCAGATCGCCCGTACACTCGACGGACGTGACCGTCACGAAACCGATGCGCGGGTCCTTGAGCTCACGCAGGATGATCTTTGAAATCTCCTGCTTCATGAGCTCCTGGACCTTCTCTACCCGGAGCTGGCTCATGGCATTCCCTCCTTTATGTCTAGTATGTCTATGTCTGTTGCGTATGTTGATTGTTGGTCGTTATCGCTTGTCGCGCCTCGCGATGTGCTTCGTGAAGCTCAGTCCTTCTCGGCGTCTTTTGCCTTGGCGGCAGCAGCCTTGGCCTGCTCTTCGCGCTTCTTGGCAGCAGCCTTGTTGGCATCGGCGATCGTCGTCGCGATCTCTTCCATCGTGTAGGCCTCGATGATGTCGCCTTCCTTGAAGTCGCGGAAGTCGACAATGGAGATGCCGCACTCGTAGCCTGCGTTGACTTCCTTGACCTCATCCTTGAAGCGGCGCAGCGAGTCGATCTCGCCATCGAAGATCTCGATGTTGTCGCGGATGATGCGGATCTTGGAGTTGTTGCAGATCTTGCCTTCGAGCACGTAGGAACCGGCGACGAGCGCCTTCGAGAACTTCATGACCTGGCGGATCTCGACGCGGCCCTGGACGACTTCCTTGTACTTCGGCTTGAGCATGCCGCTCATCGCATCCTTGACGTCGTTGATGGCGTCGTAGATGACGCGGTACGTGCGGATGTCGATGTTCTCCGTGTCGGCGAGCTTGCGCGCGTTGGCGTCCGGGCGGACGTTGAAGGCGATGATCAGCGCGTTCGAAGCCGATGCCAGCATGACATCCGACTCGTTGACGGCACCGACGCCCGAATGGACGATGGAGACGCGGACCTCATCGTTCTTGTTGAGCTTGAGGAGCGAGCTCGAGAGCGCCTCGACAGAACCCTGTACATCGGCCTTGATGACGATGTTGAGGTCCTTGATATCGCCTTCCTGGATCTGGTGGAAGAGGTCGTCGAGCGAGACTTTCTTGCTCTTGATGAGGTTGTTGCGCTGGCGCTCGATGCGGGCCTCGGCAATGGAGCGGGCCTGCTTCTCCTCGAGCACGGCGAGGATGTCGCCGGCTTCCGGCACATCGTTGAGGCCGAGGATCTCGACTGGTACGGACGGGCCGGCCTTCTTGACGTTCTCGCCGCGGTCGTTGACCATGGCGCGGACCTTGCCGTACGTCGTGCCGCAGACGACAGAGTCGCCGATGCGCAGCGTGCCGTTCTGGACGAGGACGGTTGCGACAGGGCCGCGGCCCTTGTCGAGCTTGGCCTCGACGATGACGCCGCGCGCATCGCGGTTCGGGTTGGCCTTGAGCTCCTTGACCTCTGCGACGAGCAGGACCATCTCCAGGAGGTCATCGATGCCGATCTGCTTCTTGGCCGAGACAGGGACCATGATCGTGTCTCCGCCGTATTCCTCCGGCACGAGGCCCTGCTCCATGAGCTCCTGCTTGACGCGGTCCGGATTGGCACCCGGTTTATCGATCTTGTTGATGGCGACGATGATCGGCACGCCTGCCGATTTCGCGTGGTGGATGGCCTCGATCGTCTGCGGCATGACGCCGTCGTCAGCAGCGACGACGAGGATGGCGATATCCGTGATCTGGGCGCCGCGCGCACGCATGGCCGTGAAGGCCTCATGGCCCGGCGTGTCGAGGAAGACGATCTTCTTGCCCTTGCAGTTGACCTGGTAGGCACCGATGTGCTGCGTGATGCCGCCGGCCTCGTGCGTCTGGACATGCGTATTGCGGATGCAGTCGAGCAGCGACGTCTTGCCGTGGTCGACATGGCCCATGACCGTGACGACAGGCGGGCGGAGCTTCAGCGACTTCGGATCATCCTCGATTTCCGGGATCTCCGTCGGGTCTACCTCTGGCGGCAACTCTTCGCACGTCACGCCGAATTCGGAAGCCACGAGGGCGGCCGTATCAAAGTCGATTTCCTGGTTGATCGTCGCCATGACGCCCATCATGAAGAGCTTCTTGACGACTTCGGCGGCCGTGTAGCTCATCTTGGACGCGAGATCCTTGACGGCGATCGTCTCCGGCAGCTTGATGTGCTTCGGATGCGCGATTTCGACCTTCGGCGCCTGCTGGCCGCGCTTGTTGTTGCGGCCGCGGCGGTTATTGCGGTCGTTGCGATTGCCGCCGAAGCGGTTTGTGCGGTCGTTACGGCCACCGCGCTCATTGCGGCTGCCGCCGTTGCGGCGGTCGTTGCGGTTGCCGCCGCGGTTATTGCTGCCGCCGCCATTGCCGTTGCGGTTGCCGCCGTTATTGCTATTGCCGCCATTCGTGTGGCTCGGGCGGTTGCTGCTCGACGCTGCCGCGCGGCTGTTGCCATGGCTGCCCGCGTTGCCGCTGTTGCTATTGTTGCGGCCGGCATCGCTGCGGCGGTCATGGCGGCTGTTATTGCTGTTATTGCTGTTATTGCCGCTGTTGCTATTACTGCCGCCGTGGTTCGGCTTGGCGGCCTGCGGCTTCTCGGCGCGCTTCTCCGCTGGCTTTGCGGCCGGCTTCTGAGCAGGCTGAGCGGCCGGTGCCTTTGCCTGCGGCTTGGCGCCCTTATTGTTCAGCGAATTCTTGATGGCCGTGCGCTCTTCTTCGCCGACGCTCGAGAAATTATTGGCAGCCTTGAACTTGTTGCGCTTGAGGATATCCAGAATGACTTTGCTATCCGTGTTGAACTCTTTGGCGAGCTCGTAAACTCTGTATTTGGACATTGATCCACCCCCGGTTATTATTTCATACTCATGGCTCCTTCATCAACTCGCGCAGCTTCTTCGCAAAGCCTTGGTCCGTCAAGGCTGCGACAGCGCGGTACTCCTTGCCGAGGCAGTGGCCGAGCGTCTCCCGGTCAAGCCCCTCAAGGCAGGGAACCTTGTATCGATCCGCTAGGATCGCGTAATCTTTCTTTGTTTCATCTGAGGCATCCGCGGCCACGAGGACGAGTACGGCCTCGCGGCTCTTGAGAGCCTGCTCCACAGCGAAGGCGCCGGATACGATGCGGCGCGCCCGCTGGGCCATGCTCAAAAGATTCGTGATGCGCTCTTCTCTGGTATGCGCCATGGCTCAGCCCTCAGCCTCATCCTCGAACAATTCGCGCTCGAGGAGATCGTAGACGGCCGCGTCAATCGGCGACTTGAAGGAACGCTCGAGGCCATGACTCTTCTTGGCCTTGTCGAAGCATTCGCGCTTGTGGCAGATGTAGGCGCCGCGCCCAGGCTTCTTGCCCGTGAAATCCACGGAGAATTCGCCCTCGGGGCTGCGCACGATCCGCACCATTTCCTTTTTGGGACGGCTTTCCTGGCAGCCCAGGCACATCCGCTGCGGTATCTTCTTGATCTTCATCATGCAATCATTCAACCTCAGCCGTGAAGGACTCGTCCCCCGTGACTTCGACCTCATTCATGTTGGCATCGAGCTCTTCGTCAGCAGCCTGCGACTCGCTCTTGATATCGATCTTCCAGCCCGTGAGCTTAGCGGCGAGGCGGGCGTTCTGCCCTTCCTTGCCGATCGCGAGCGAGAGCTGGTAGTCCGGCACGACGACGCGCGAGACTTTCTCCGTCTCATTGACAGCGACGGAGACGACCTTGGCCGGGCTCAGCGCATTGGCGATGAACTTGGCCGGATTCTCGCTCCACTTGACGATATCGATCTTCTCGCTGCCGAGCTCATCGACGATTGACTGGACGCGCAGGCCGCGGTGGCCGACGCAGGAGCCGACCGGGTCGACGTTCTCGTCCTTCGAGTAGACAGCGATCTTCGAGCGGTTGCCCGGCTCGCGGGCGACCGACTTGATCTCGACGATGCCCTCCTGGATCTCCGGCACCTCGAGTTCGAAGAGGCGTTTGAGGAGGCCCGGATGCGTGCGTGAAACGACGATCTGCGGTCCCTTGTTCGTCTTCTTGACCTCGACGACGTATGCCTTGATGCGGTCGCCGTGCGCGTACGTCTCCGTCGGGATCTGCTCAGCCGGCGTCAGCACGGCTTCCGTCTTGCCGAGGTCGATGTAGACGTTGTGGTTCTCGACGCGCTCGACGAGGCCCGTCAGGATGTCACCCTCGCGGCTCATGAACTCCTCGTAGATGATGCCGCGCTCTGCCTCGCGGATGCGCTGGACGACGACCTGCTTCGCCGTCTGAGCGGCGATGCGGCCGAAGTTCGCCGGCGTCACCTCGATCTCGATGACGTCGCCTACCTCGTAGTCCGGCTTGATCGTGCGGGCCTGAGCCAGCGAGATCTCCGTGATCTCGTCCTCCGGGTCCTCGACGACCGTCTTGATCGCGTAGACATGATAGTGACCCGTCTCTCTGGAAAGCGTGACGCGGACATTCTGCGCCGAGCCAAAGTTGCGCTTGTAAGCCGAGATCAGGGCAGCCTCGATGGCCTCGAAGAGGACCTCTTCATCGATGCCTTTCTCCTTGCCGAGCTCTTTGAGCGTCATCAGGAATTCCTGACCATTGTCCTTCGCTTTCGTCGTTTTTCTTGCCAAAATGATATCCTCCCAAATGAACGGGGGAATGCCCCCTTTTTTTGCTGTATCAGATGCTTGCGCCGTCAGAAGTCGATATGCAGGCGGACCTGTGCGATATCCGCCAGCGCAATCTTCGCCGCGCCGTCGAGCTCGATGGCATCGCCGTCAAAGCCCGTGAGCTCGCCCACGAGGAGCTTCTTGCCCTCGCGCGGCGCGTAGAGCGTGACGTCGACTTTCTTGCCCTGCTCGCGCACGAAGTCGCGCGGCTTGCGCAGGACGCGGTCGATGCCCGGCGAGGACACCTCCAGAATGTACGAATCCGGCACAACATCGCCCTTGTCAAGTTCCGCTTCGAGTTTCTCGCTCAGGGCCTGACAATCCTCGATATCGATGCCGCCTTCCTTATCGATGTAGACGCGCAGATACCAATCGTGCTCCTTGACATACTCGACATCGACGAGCTCAATGACGTCCTGATCCTTCAGGAGCTCCTGCGCGATTGCCTCCACGGCATCTTCAACCTGCTGCTTTGCCATACATCCACCTCCAGATTTCTGCTTGTGCTTCACGGTGACCCTGTCATCCGTGTCTTTCTCGCATAAGATTAAAGAGTGGGTTCGCACCCACTCTTCACTAAACAACCTTAAATTAACTATTTCATCTTAACACAAAAGACAAGGCTTGTAAATGGTATCTGAAAAAAAGTCACGTCATTGTTGTGCTCTGCTTCTTCCGATGCGTGCGGCGCCAGATGAAATAGAGCACGGCGTTGAAGAAGATGATGGCCGTGCAGCAGATGCCGTACATGAAAGCGTAGCCAAACTGGGCGGCGACGAAGCTCAGGAGGACGGCGGCGAGGCCGACGCTGATGTCGAGCGACCAGAAGTAGGTGGCCGTCGCGACGCCGGCGCGCGCGGCGGGCGCACTCTCGACGGCGAGCGTCTGGAAGGCTGGCGAGAGCGCGCCGAAGCCGATGCCGAGCACGGCGGCCGAGATGAGCAGGCCCGCCGTCGTCCCGACCTGGCTGAAGAGCAGCATGCCGGCGGCGAAGCAGGCAAAACCCGGATAGACCGTCCAGTCGGGGCCCTTCTCGTCGAAGAGGCGGCCGATGACGGGGCGCGTCAGGATGATGACGAAGGCAAAGACGACGAAGAACAGGCTCGTCTCAGCCTGAAGGCCGAGGCTCTTGGCGTAGAGCGGGATGAAAGTCAGGATGCCGCCGTAGGCGAAGAAGACCATGCCGCCTAGAAGTGCCGGCGCGAGCGAGCGCCGCTCGATGAAGTCCGAGAGATGGAAGCCCTTCTTCTGACGCCCGGCCGGGCGGACGACCTCATCGGGCAGCCGGCGCGCATTGGCCGCAAGGAAGGTCAGCGCCGCGAGCGCCGTCAAAAAGGCAAACAGCGCTATGCTGCCGAAATTGCCGATGAGCACGAGGCCGATGAGCGGGCCGACGACCATCGCGAGGTTCGTCGAGAGCGCGAAGTAGCCGATGCCCTCGCCCTTGCGCGAGGCCGGCAGCACGAGCGCAGCCATCGCCGCCGCAGCCGTCGTCGCGAGCGCGAAGATGCAGCCGTGCAGGAAGCGCAGCGCATAGATGGCCTGCTCGGAATGCAGCCAGTTGAAGGCGAGCATGACGAGAAAGAACGCGATCGTTGCGGCGCGCATCAGGCGCTGCTTGTTGACAGCATCGATGATGCGGCCGGCCAGCGGGCGGCAGCTCACCGCACCGATCTGGAAGGCCGTCATCGCGAGGCCCGCCTCCATGTCGCCGCCGCCGAGCGTCTCCATGATGAATATCGGCAGCGAAGCCACCATGATGTACTGCGACATGAACAGGAAGAGGTTGCTCCCTCCCATCCCTAGGAATTCCGGCGTCCATAGCTTCTCTCTCTGCATGTGATCTTCCTTTCCAAACCATTCCACACCAATAACGGGCAGTCGTGCGCCGCACTCAGAGCCTTTCCTCGATCTTGCGCAGCATGCGGCGCAGGTCCTCCTGCTCCGCCTCGCTGAGCGCCCCGAGGAAATCGAAGTTCTTGTGCTCGTCGAGCTCGGTGAGCCGCGCGACGAGCGCTCTGCCCCGCTCCGTCGTCCGCAGCATCATGTGGCGCATGTCATCCGGATTGGGTGTGCGGTCGATGAATCCCTTGTCGTCGAGATGCGTGACGAGCGCCTTGACCGTGTTCTGGTTCTTCTCGATCTTCTCGGCGAGCGCCTTCTGGCATAACGGTTCATATTCTGCAATCGTCTTGAGCGCCACCCACTGCTCCACCGTGATGCCATACGCCTTGAACACCTCGTCGACCGCATAGTGAATCTTGCGCGCCACGCGGCTGATCATGTACCCGATCGTATTGTCCAAAATCATGCCATATCCTTCCTTTCTCGTTCTCTTACATTCCGCCTATTATAGTACGGCCTCGTACAATTGTCAAACAGAGCGCCCTCACCCTGTCAAACCGATCGATTTTTGTATATAATAGAAGCAGACTGGAGGATGATACAATGGATATCTGCAAGACATACACGGCTGCCGCATCGCGTTACGAGGCGATGGCTTATCCGCACTGCGGCAGGAGCGGGCTGCGCCTGCCGCGCGTTGCGCTGGGACTCTGGCACAACTTCGGCGACACGGCAGACTACGCTACGATGAAGGCGCTCTGCTGCACAGCCTTCGACCACGGCATCACGTACTTTGACCTCGCCAACAACTACGGGCCGGCCTACGGCAGCGCCGAGCGGAACTTCGGCCGCCTCATGGACGACCTCTTCCGCCCCTACCGCGACGAGCTCGTCATCGCGACGAAAGCCGGTTACGACATGTGGCCCGGCCCCTACGGTAACTGGGGCAGCCGCAAGTACCTGATCGCGAGCCTCGACCAGAGCCTCAGGCGCATGCACCTCGACTACGTCGACATCTTCTACCACCACCGCATGGATCCCGAGACGCCGCTCGAGGAGACGATGGGCGCGCTCGCGCAGATCGTCAGGAGCGGCAAGGCGCTCTACGTCGGCCTCTCGAATTACGACGGCCCGACGCTCCTGCGCGCTGCGACCATCCTGCACGAGATGCACGTGCCGCTCATCGTCAACCAGAACCGCTACTCCATCTTCGACCGCACGATCGAGAAGAACGGCCTCAAGAACACGTCGGCAGACCTCGGCCTCGGCATCGTCGCCTTCAGCCCGCTCTGCCAGGGTCTCCTGACCGACCGCTACATGAGCGGCATTCCCGAGGACAGCCGCATCCGCCGCGACGGCCGCTTCCTCAAGGAGAAGTCCCTGACGCCCGAGAAACTCCAGGCCATCCGCGCGCTGAGCAAGCTCGCCGAAGAACGCGGCCAGACGCTCGCCGAGATGGCCCTCGCCTGGGACCTCAAGGACGCGGATGTCACCACCGTCCTCATCGGCGCCTCCAAGCCCGAGCAGATCCTCGACAACATCAAGGCCATCGAGAACACCCACTTCACCGCTGAAGAGCGGCAGGAGATCGACGCCATCTCCCTGGCCCCCGGCGTCCAGGGACTCGTGCGCTGAACATGTTCCTGCACACAAAAACCGCTTCGCAGCAAGATTGCTGCGAAGCGGTTTTCTGTCAGTCCCAGACGATCTTCATCAGCTCTGGATAATGGTCCTCAAGTTCCTGCAGGAGGACGCGGAACATGGCGTAGACGAGGTCGCCGTCAATCTTCTCTTCGCCGCAGAGGATGCAGGTGTCGAGCACGACGTTCTCTTCGTCGTCAATGTAGTACTTGCATGTCTTGTACTTCTTGTTGTAGCGGTTGAGCGTCTCGAGCAGTTCCTCGCGGTTCTGGCTACGCACGGCGCGCGGCACGACGAGGATGCGGATCATCGCGTAGATGCTCGTGTCGAGGATGACGACGAGCGGCAGCCGGTTGCCGCGGACCTCCGCAAACGACCGGAAGGCCACCGTTTCGTAGTTGTCATCGGGGATCTCCTCGATCGTGAAGGCCAGAGGACGCGTCTTCTCGACGTATGCTTTGAATTCTTCTGCTTTCTTGTTCATGATGCTCACCTTTCCTTATCTGTATCTTCATCTGTATCTTCTGGAATGATTTAACAGTCCGCCGGGGCACCACGGAACTCGATTAGTGTGTCCCGGCTTTCCTGTCATGACGTCATGCCTTTTCGCTTTCTGCTTCATCAACGTCCGTCACTCCTGGCTTTGCCTTGGATGCGCCGAGGTAGTCCGACGCATCGACGAGGCCGAAGCGGTCGTGGAGCGAGAGTGCCGGATGGTAGTACGTACGATAGAAATCGTAGCGGTCCTTGTTCTTCATCATGCGCATCCAGTCCGCCTCCGTGTAGCGCTCGCGGTTTACCCGGTAGTGGTCGGCGAGGTCCAGGAGGTTGCCATTGCTGTGCTGCGCATTGACCTGGCCGTAGAAGCGCAGGAACATCCAGCGCTTCTCGTCCGGCTCACCATTGAGCCAGGACGAGAGTGCCTCTTTCGGGTCGTTGATGGCCGTGTCGTTCCAGTATGCGCTCGTCACGCCTTCCTCATAGACCGGCGCCGTGCCGAAGACATTTGTCGTCATGACGCCATTGCTGAACCGTGCCTTGTTGAGGACGTAAAGCTTGTCGAGCAGGAGCTGTCCCTTGCTGACCGAGACGTCGCCGTTCTCCAGCCAGAGGTGCTTGAAGCGGACGCCGCTGCCCTCGTTCGTGCGGATGTCGCCGATGTGGAGGTTCTTGATGGGCGCATCGTCCGACGCACCTTTCGGCGTGATCGTCAGCAGCCCCTCGGCACCTTCGCGCTGCAGGATGTCGTCGATGCCGATGTCGGCACCGGCGACCGCGATCTCCTGCCCCGCCGTGATGTGCTTGACATTCATGACCTTGTCCGGGTTGCGGACAAACATGGCCACGAGGTCGCCGTCCATCGTGTCGAGGTAGAGGCTGCCGTTCTTGAGCTCGGTCGCCGCCTCTTTCTTGGCATAGAGGCCGTAGAGGTCGACATTGCCCGTTCCCTCATGGCGGATCGTGACATTGC
Source organism: Mitsuokella jalaludinii DSM 13811 (assembly GCF_000702905.1). GTDB lineage: Bacteria > Bacillota > Negativicutes > Selenomonadales > Selenomonadaceae > Mitsuokella > Mitsuokella jalaludinii. Next base: position 64,671 of record NZ_JNKR01000007.1, on the reverse strand, counting down.
CATTCGTCGCATTGACAAAGGCGCGGTCACCGTTTGCCTGGCGGTGGCTGTCCTTGATATCGCCCGTGCCCGTCGTGCGCAGCTCGACATTGCCGCTGACTGCGGTCAGGCGGATGTCCTCGGCCTTGCCCGCATCACGGCCGTCGAAGACCATGCTGCCGTCGTGCGTGTGCATCTTGATATCCCGATTTGCTGTGACGTCCCGGCGCAGCGTGATCGTGCCCGACTGAGCCGCATCCGCGATTGCATCGCGGTCGGCATTGACGAAGCCGTCAATCGTGATATCACCGTCATCTGTCGTCATCTGGATGTCATGCGCGGAATCGACAGAGCCCGTCACGCGGATGTTGCCCTTGCCTTCAAGCTTCTGGCTGTCCGATGCCGAGAGCACCGTGTCGCCGTCCTTCGAAGTCAGCGAACCGTCGACTGTGACATTGCCTTCCGTCGCCTTTGCCTCGGTGAACGTGCCGCTCTGGACATTGCCCGTCACAGAGACATCGCCGCCGGCTGCCGACAGGTCTGCCGACGTGCCGCTTGTGATATCACCCGTGACCGTGACGCTGCCATTATCGGCCTGTACCGCAGCAGAGGTACCGCTCTGGACATCGCCGTGGATCGAGACATCGCCGTCAGTCGCTTTGGCAAGCGTCGCCTTGCCGCTTGTCAAGCTGCCTTCGACCGTGACACTGCCCTCATCGGACTGCACTGTGACGTCGGTGCCGGCCTTCATCTGGCCTTTGACCTTCACATCGCCGCGCGCCGTGCGGGCCGTGGCATTGCCGTTATCGGCGACGAACTCGCTGTCAATCGTGACAGCACCGTCGCCGGACTCAGCTGCAGCGTCCTGGGCCGCGTGCATCTTGCCGCTGACCATCACGCTGCCGCGCTGCGTCTTGACTGTGGCCGCACCCGTCTTCGAGTCGACCTTGCCCTGGATCTCGATGTCGCCATCTTTGCTCAGGGCTTCGGTATTGCCGCTTTCCGTGGCGAGCAGGTCGCCCTTGACCGAGATAGCGCCCAACTCAGCCGCCTGGAGCTTCACGCCGTTCTTGGCCGTCACGAGACCGCGGACCGTGATTGGCCCACGGAGAGTCGTCAGCGCTGCCGTCGTGCCAGCATTGACCGTGCCGTCCTTCACCGACGTGCCGACGGTGATTGCACCGTCTTCCGTCGTGACGTCAACAGCCTTGTCGGCCTTCAGCGTGCCGTCGACTGCAATCGCACCGTCATCTGTCGTCATCTGGATGTCATGCGCGGAATCGACAGAGCCCGTCACGCGGATGTTGCCCTTGCCTTCAAGCTTCTGGCTATCCGATGCCGAGAGCACCGTGTCGCCGTCCTTCGAAGTCAGCGAGCCGCCGACTGTGACATTGCCTTCCGTCGCCTGCGCCGTGACCGACGTGCCGCTCTGGACATTGCCCGTGATAGAGACATTGCCGCCGGCTGCCGACAGGTCTGCCGACGTGCCGCTTGTGATATCGCCCGTGACCGTGACGCTGCCATTATCGGCCTGCGCCGCAAAAGAGGTGCCGCTCTGGACATCGCCGTGGATTGAGACATTGCCGTCAGTCGCTTTGGCAAGCGTCGCCTTGCCGCTTGTCAGGCTGCCTTCGACCGTGACACTGCCATCCGCAGACTCAGCTGTAGTGTCGGTGCCAGCCTTGGCATCGCCCTTCTGTTTGATGTCATGATAAGCGTTCAGGGAAATCGCACCGGTATAGGCCGTTGTTGCGGCACGGTTCTCGATGGAATCGCCAGCCTTCATGGTCACATTGCGCTTTGCTGTGATGGCTGCGTCGTTGATGATGCTACCATCTGTTGCCGTCAGGACGATATCCTGCTCGGCGTGAAGTGCATCGCTGTTATTGAGGCTGCCCTTTGCCGTTTCGCGGATATCCGCTTTGGCATCCAAGCCGCCCGTCGTGACCAGCGAACCTTCGTCGTTTATGAGCGCAATGCCTGCTGCGGCTGCAATCGGGCCGTGGATATCGAGGTCGTTGGCCTCGCCGTTCGCATAATTGCGGACGGTGACATCCTGGGCCTTGCTGCCGTCGGCGAAGATGACTTTCAGGTCCTCATCGCCGCCGTTGCCGAGCACGATGTCCGTCGCCTCGCTGGCGTTATTCAGCGTCACCTCCTTGAACGCATTGAACATCTTGGATTCTGCCTCTGCTCCGCTGTTCAGGCTGATGCCTGCCGCTGCGTCCACAGAAACATCCGAAGCCGTGATGGCATGAGCTGCCGTCTGGTTGATGGAACCGTCGGCCTTCAGTTTCAGCGTGCCAGCAGTGAGCGTGCCGTTTTTCAGGTTGATTTCCCTGTCACTTGACAGGTTCACCGTATCTGCCTGCACCTGGCTCACAAGCAGCGACGCGTTTTCGTTGCTCCCAAGGCCCAGGCTGGTTTCAGCCGCCACATCAATCATATGGCCCGGATTCGTCTTCACCATACCGAGCAGGAGAAGACCGTCCTGTTCCCCGGCCTTTCTCTTGCCGGCCAGGTAAATATTGCCATCTTTTGCTTCAGCATTGATGGTCGCGCCATTTCCCAGGATGCGTACGCCGCTGTCCTTTGCACCGATGCCGCCCTCTGCCTTCAAATCAAGTAGTCTGCCGGCATTGAGGTAAGCCTGTGCCGATGCGTCAGGACTCATGGCGATATCCTTCCTGGAGGCCAGCACCATATCCTTGCCGGCATAGAGCCCGGAAAGCTGCAGATTGTGATTGCCCACACTGCTGATATACATGCTGCCGTCCGTCAGAGCAGACAGGCTGCCCGTAAGGTCGACGTCAATGGGTTTGTCCGCTGCCCCGATGTCGGAACTGCCGCCTTCGAGGATCAGATTCTTTCCGTTCAGGTTGGCACTGCCATCCTTCAGGGAGTTGGTCACACCGGCTTTGCCCAAAACGCGGATATCACCCGTGCTGGTCGTTACTTTGCCCAGTTTCAGGACTGTATCCTTATTTTCACCGGACGCACGGCCGGCCACATAGATATTGCCGTCGGACGCGATGTTCAATTCACCTCTAGCTTCGATGCCCACAGGCACCTTGCCGTAGATGCGGAACACATTCTCACCCTTGTCATTCTTGGTATAGCCCACATCGGAAACGTTGGCATTGACGACTTTCTTCAGGTCATCGAGACGTTCATCCGTGGTGATATCCTTGACCAACACATCTTCGGCCGCCTTGTCCGAGCCAATGTTCTTCGCGTGGATCGTGATATTCTGACCGGAAATGTTCGCTTCCTTCAGTTCTGTATCCGTACTGCCCTGAGCCTTGTTGACGATGGCATCGCTGATGGCATAGAGAAGCTCATTTTCCGTCCAGCCGGCACCGGCCTTCTGCAGATTGGCCAGATGATTTTTGGCTGTATCGCTTTTAGCCAGATAGTCGTCAGCACTTGCATAAGCGCCATAGCGGTCTTTCAGGGTCTGATAATTGACGTCATTTTCAGCTGCTTCTTCCTTGTTTGCATAAGCAGTCTTCAAATTTAGGTACTGCGCAAATTCAGACTGGACACCGTCCTTGTATGCGGCCACGTCTTCTGCCTGTTTCTGCTTGTACTGTCCTTCACCGTCGATCAGGCCCAGGTCTTTCCAGCCCTGAACGAGATCTGCCGTATTGCCACGGTCGATGGTCTCGCCGCTGGGCAGGGCATCGATGAGGCTGCCTGCAGTGGTCAGCGTCACATTGCCGCCCGTCGATTTGATGGTACCGACGCGCAGATTGCTGTCTTCTGCTGCATAGATATCGCCCTTAGCCGTAATGTTGACACTGCTGGAAAGCGGGTTCAGCACGTCGACAGCGTGATCCGGTGTTTCCACCTTCAAAGCCGTCGCGGCCGTACCAACGCCTCCCTGCCGGCTGACGATGTCGATGCGATTGCCTTTGACAGCCTCAGCCGTGCTCTGGGTCAGATTGCCCAAAACAGTCAGGCTGACATCGCCATTCATGTTCTCCGCTTTTACCAGATTGACATGGCCCGCTTTGCCATAGGCACCGTCAACGGTGATGTTCATATTGCCTCTGCCGGTATTGGCCGCGTCGAGCTTCACCGTATCGCCAAGGGACTCGATGGCAATATTCGTCAGGCCCTTTTTGGCGCTGAGCTTGATGTTGTCGCCCTTGAGCAGGCCGCCATTCTGATTGATGGCACCTTCCTGCGATGTGATGGCAATGGTCGAGCCCGCCCCGCTCTGGCTGGACTGGATTCTGCCGGCCAGGGTGACCCCGGCTTTGCTCGTCACATTGATGGCCGAATTGCCATTCTGATTGCCGAGGAAACCAATATCGATGCCGTGATCCGCTTTGACACTGCCCACATACTGCTGGGCCGTACCCGTGTTGGTATCCCATTCGGTGCGTTCCCAATGGAACCAGCCCAGGAAGCCTGTCTTCCAGCGCTTGGTGACCACTGGCTGCGTCCGGGAATTATTCAGGACCACATTGTCGTAGACAAAGACATACTGCTTGTCCTTATTCGTAAGGTTGCTCGTATCGATATAGACGCCGTTATCATTGGTAAAAGTCTTATGACCCATATCCTGTGGCGTAATTTCCTGTTCATACTTCGTCAGTTCCGTTTCATTCAGCGTCGTGACAGCTCCCCAGAGGCCGGCTTTATGGTCATGCTCGTAATGTTTCTTCGTGGTGACTTTTTGGCCACTGGTCCAGTTGTAGCGCAGGTCTTTCTGTGGATTGTACACGGAAGAAGCACCGCTGGTGCTGAGGACTTTCCAGTCGCCGGCAGCTTTGTCCCAGTTTGTCAGGTCCTTGACCACCGTACTATTGCGGGTATATTCCGTGACTTGATTCCTGGAGGAATCGGCAATGCTGATCAGGCCGTCATTTTTGTTGCTGATAAGCTTGCCCACCTGCAGAGCCGTGTTCGTATTGTTAGTCACGCTGATGTCATAGGCACCGTCGAGGGCCACAATTTTGCCATTGCCCGTGCTGGAAATGCGGCCGCTCAGATAAATCTTGCCGCCGTGGGCATCGATATCGGGGATGACCAGTTTCTGCGTCGACGGATTGTAGTAGACATCAGGCTGGTATTTGTAGGTACCGTCCGCCTGCAGGACTTTGCCGCCTTCCTGTACAAGATAATACGTTCCTGTGGTGATGACCGCATCGGACAGATTCTGTTTGCCCATGCGCGCCCAGCTGCGGTCTAGCTTCTGGACTTGCGGCGTCACTGTGCTGGCAACGGTAACTTCGTATTTGCCGTAGCCGCTCTGAATCAGGCCGTTGAAGTTGATGTCCGACGCGTTGATGTAGATATTGTCGCCGGCAATGCGCGAACCGCTGCCGTTCAGTACATCATCATGCGTCCGGTCTTCCGCATGAACGCGCTCAGTATGCTCAAAGCCATAAGCTTTGTTGTATTCCTGGACTTCACTGTTGAAATATTTGTCTTTGTACAGCTGTTCCGGGTTGCCGCCGATGTTGACGATGCCCTGGGTAAAGCCCTGGCTGATGCTCTTGCCGGCGGTCAGGTGGATTTCCTTGCCGTTGACTTCCGCCGTGCGGCTGCCTTCGCCCTGCAGGAGAATGTTGTAGTTCTTGTCTTCTACCGTAACGACGCCATTTTCCGCCTCGACATTGCCGTTAATTTCAATATCGGCCTTCGGGACGAGCTCGGCATCGACCTTTTTGCCCGTCTTCTTGTTATTGGCATCGACTTCGTCGATTTTCGCTTTGATGGCAGCCTTGCCGTAGTCGCTCTTGATGGTGACCGTGCCACCGGTACTGGTGGCAGCGTCGGTGCTGACCGTCAGATTGACGGCAGAGGACTTGTCCTGATTGGCATTCTTGATGATCGCAACGGCATCTTTGGCCAGAGACTGGCCATTGTAGTGGATTTCACCGCCCGGATTGACGGCTCGCACATCTCCCACTTTCAGATAAAGATTGGTATGGTTTTCCACAGTAGCTTCCGGACTGCCCTGGGCTTTCAAGGTACCTGCGCCTTTCAGGCTGCCTGCTTCCACCGTGATATTGCCGCCCGAAGCGACGATATCCGGCAGCGTGATGGTATCCACCGTAAGGCCGCTGACAGGCACCAGATATTCCTTGCCATCTTCTCCGATTGCCTTGGACAGAAGGCCCAGGTCGTTGAGTTCGTTGTAGATGCGCGTCTGCTCATCCTGATAGCCTTTCAGCGCCGTCAGGTCCTTGCTGTCACTGTACTGGCTGATCAAGTTAGCCAGTTCATAGTAGCGTGTCACCAGGGCATTGGCGTAATCGATGCGTGCATAGGTGATGTTTGCCGTATCGATGCCGCTCGAAGCGTCGATTGTCGGATGCTGGACAGCATTTTCCTGCCCTTTGACAGCTTTGACAGCAGCCAGTTCATCTTGGTCGAGAACGACAATCTGTCCCGTCCCGCCGATGACGACTTTTTGCTTGTTCTGCGTGCCGGCCGTCACCTTGCCGTCAATCTGTACATAGTTATCTGTCTTGTCGTTGATGCTGTCGGACTTCTTGCCAACGGACGTGCTGGTGAAGTTTTCATTGGCATCGCTGTGATACCAGGTATACTTCACAGACTGTTCGCGCAGGTATTTGCCGGCTTCATCGGCATAAGCACTGACATGACGGACACCGGCGACATCTGCATCCTTGCCGACGATGACCTGATTGGCCTGAGTCAGCGTATCCTTGAATTTCGGGACGGCGACAGAAAGCGCCGTCTTGTTGTAGGCTTCCGACTCAACATTCAGGTCCAGGTTATCCAGGGCGCCGTTTTCATCTTTGCCCGCATAGAGATTGACATCGTTCAAGCTGTAGACTTTGCCCTGGACATCGACTTTGTTCGTCCGCTGCAGGGTGTTCTTGACATCCGACGAAGCACCGCCGACGGCGCCGCCCTGGGTAACGGCCACACCTTTGGCCGTTACATTCCAGTCGTCCGAAGCCGCGAGGGTGATATCGCTGTCCGCCGTATCCGTGCGCAGCGAAGTCTTCCCATCGGTCGTGATGGTATTCTGGCTGGTCAGGTTGTTGTCCACATCCACCCAGGTAGCCGCGCCGGCACCGGCTGCTTTGATATAGCCGGCCGCGTTGATCTTGCCGCCTGATTCTGCTGCCAGGATCTGACTGCCGCTGCTCGTAAGGGACGCATTGCGGGCATCTACATTGGCCGTGCGGTTTACCGTGTTATTGAGCTTAGCGCCCTGCACGGCGACACCGCCATAACCGCTGCCTTCCACGGCATACGCCTTGTTCTGGCCAAAATTTACCTTGCTGTTTGCCTTGGCCGTGAGCAGGCCGCCACTGGTAATCTGACTGCCCGTCAGCACGACATCAGCAGCCCCATTGGCCGTATTGTCGGCCTTGGTGGCACTGGCACCGACGACGGCTGCCTTCGTGGCATCGGCGTTCAGGTCCATATGGTCCGTCTGGGCCGACTGGATGGCCACGTCACCGTTCACATCCCAGCTGCCCTTGAGGGTAACCTTGCTGCCCGTATACGTCTTGTTGTCTACAGCACCGGCCAGGTCGCCGCTGATCATGCCGCCGCCGCTGCCGTCGGCTGTCGTCAGATTGTGCGTCGTGCCGCTGGCATTGGCGGACAGCGATTTCAGCTGCGTCTTATTGCCCTGCAGCGTAATCGTCGCAGTATTGGCATCTTTTTCCGTGCCGCTTCCCGTATAGGCCAGATTCGTGCCGCTGGCGAAAAGGCCGCCGACGGTAATGCCGCGGGCATCGGCTGCAGTCTGCGTCGTGTTGGCCGATATCACGTTCAGAGCCGTTCCCCTATTCTTCTTGAAGGAAACCTTGCCCATCGTCACGTCCGTATCGATATCCGTATTGGCTATCGCCGTATTGATGACGGCCGTACCGCGGCCGGCTGCTGCAAAGCCCTTGACCTTGGCTTCACTGTTGTTTTTTCCATTCTGGCTTTCGGCGCTGGCTGTGATTTCTGCCTTGTCAACATCGAGAGTCGTGCCGTCAGCTACCTGGACGCGGGCCTCGCCTTTAGCAGAGGCCGTTGCCACAGACGCACTGGCACTGCCGAGAAGGGCAACAGAGAGGCTGCCCGTCTCCGCCGTGACAGCCGGACGGGTCGTGGCCTGCAGGCTTGCCGTCTGACCAATGAAGGAGCTGTTCTTGCTATTGCTCTGCGCGACGAGAATCTTGGATGCACCCTCGTCACTTGCCAGGGCGACGACACCGTTGGCACCGACCAGGCCAAAGGCACCGCCATATGTTTTGGCCGTGACCACATTGGCCTTATCGGCCTGCAGGCTGGCCGTTCCCTGGGCCGTATGCAGCGCACTTCCCTTGACTGCAAGATTCACATCACTGGTATTGTCTGCCTTGGAAACAAGGGCTCCGGCCGTCACGAGGCCTGCCGTCGCGCCGTAAACCGACGACGCCGTCTGGGACTTGTCCTCTGCCTTCATTGTGATACCTTCCTTGTCGGAAGTCAGCGTAGAACCCACGGCTTCGATTTTAGTCTCACCGCTGGAGCTGCTCTGGGCATAGGCCGCGCTGACAGCAGCCACACCGGCGATATTCGCCTGATACGCATCGATGCCCGTCTCGCCACTCTGCGCAGCTGCCACAGAAAGGGCCTTGCCCGCCTGCAGTTTACTGCCACTGATGCTGACGCCGGCATCTTTCTTCGCATCGAGGACGGCAACCGTCGCACTGAGCCCTAGCGAACCCGAAACGCTGGCCGAAGCTGCTGTAATCTGGGCATCGGTCTTGCGATCAGCTCGGAGGGCCATCGTATCTGTCGTGGTGATATCAGAGTTCGTCACTGCCACCTGGGTCCCCTTGGCGTCGCTCTTGCCGGAAGAAACGGTCACGCCAGAAGCATCGGTGGCCGCGACGCCCGTATCCCTGTTGTGGAGGGTGTCCTTGACCACCTTGCTGCTCTCATCCCCGTCATCGGTGGTAGCCGTCTTCTGGGAATCCAGGGCCGTATTGGACCTCTTCAACGCAGCGGTCGTATCAAAAGAAGCCCCGTTATTATCGCTGCTGCCGTAGGTATCCGCCAGTTCGGTGCCGATGGAGGTCACCATCACGTTGGCATTGATACCGAGGCTGCCCGCCGTAGCGCCCACCAGGTTCTGATCCACATCCATCTCTTCCCGGGAGGTGATGGCCGCCTTCTGAGCCTTGATGGTGCTCTTGTTCACCTCGGCCAGGGTAGAGGTGCCGATGGTGTTGACGCCCACGCCCGTGGCGATGGCGGCGCCGCCCGCACCAAGCGTAGCCGCGTTGAACTTCGTGGTCACCCGGTTATGAGCATCCACGGCAAAGTCCTGGTCGGCTGCCACGGTGCTGTTATCCACGACCGCTGCAGTCTGGCTGTTCAAATTGTTGACGGAAATCGTCGAAGCCGCCGCACCCATGGAACCAGCCACACCGGCCACGACCGTTGTTACAGAAGTGCTGCTGTCGGCTGCCACGTTCACGGAACCGGAACCAGTCTGGCCGTCTTCCTTACTTGCCGTGACATCACTGTTTATAAGTTCTGCATTGGTGGTGAAGTCATCGTTGACCACGCCCACACCAGCTCCCACGGCGCCGGAAACCATAGCCGCCGACATTGCTGCCGAAGCGCTGACCAGAGTGGTCTCATGGTCGCGTTTGGCCGAGATGTCCAGGCCCTTGTTGTTGCTGATGATGTTCTTCATGGTGGCGGTCACGGAGCCGTCCAGTTTGGTGGCGGCTGCTGTTGCCGCTACTGCGCCTGACCCGTAGATCCCGCCGGCACCAGCCACGCCGTCCGCATTGGTGACGACTGTGGACTTCTGGTCTGCCGTTACGGCCAAGTTCCGGCCGTTGACCGTCTTTTTCGCCGCATCCGTGCCGCTCAGTTCCGCAGCCGTCTCCCGGTCAAGGAGCAGGGTATCCGAAGCCGCGCTCACACCGGCCCCGCCATCGGCGCCGATGCCCACAGACAGGGAGCCCACATGGCTTTCGCTCTTGGTCACATCGTGGGCTTTCACGGCCACATCACCGGCCATGCTGTTATCCAGCTCGGCATTGATGTCCGTGCCGGTCACGGCTGCCCGGGTGGTCCCGCCGATGTTGTTCACCGTCACCGTGCCGGCGGCACCCACGGCCACCGTGTCAGAACCGGCCAGACCGGCTGTCAGGGCCACGCTCTTCAGGTTATGCTGACCGGACGCGGTCACAGCCACGCCCTTCTGCGCGTCGCCCACCGTCTCGGTCTCCTTGCCCCGGGCCTCCAGGGAACTTTCTCCCACAGTGCTTTCCACATTGCCCGTGATGGCATTGTAGCTGACGCCCATGCCGAGACCGGCATTGCCGGCTGCACCGCTCACCGTCCCGGCATAGTTCGTCAATTTTTCTCGCCCATTGGCCAGTACGCCGATGTTGCCGCTGCTGGTCAGGGTGCTGCCCGTCACAGCAGCCTTCACGTTGTTGCCAATCTGGTTCACGGCGATGTTCCCCGCAAGAGCTACCTTGCCGGCCAAAGCTGCGCCCACACCAATGGACGTAATGGTGGAATTCCCGTCTGCCTGCACGGTGGTATGCTTGTCTTTGACCGTGCTGCCGCTCATGGTGGCCGCAGTATCCTGATTGATGCGGTTGACGGCTACGCCGGCGCCGCCGGCAAAGGTGCCACTGCCTGCGCCTACCACAGCCGTACTGTTGATCTCGCTGTTGCTCGTTGCCTGTACGCTCACAACAGCAGCCTTGTCTTCATCCTTGTCGATGGAGCTGTCCTTGATTTCGGCCAAAACAGCCTTGTTGACGAGCGACGTCGCCGCTGCGCCCTGCACGGCCACCTTGCCGGCGCCGCCGACGCCCACGCCAACTGTCGTCAGGGTGGAGTTATCCGCGGCCTTCACGGTCACCGTGCCATTCTTGACATTGGTCAGCGTGGTGGAGACGAGTGCCGCACGCGTCTTCTGCTTGGCATTCTCTGTGCCGGAAGAAGCGCCGCCCACATCGTTGTAGGCTACGGCACCGCCCAGGGCCACCTTGCCGCTGGCACTGACATTGCCGGCAACAGCCACCCGCACATCGTCGCTTTCGGCTTTCACTTTCACAGCTTCGGCATTGGCCACTGCAGTATCTTTTACCGTATTGGTCCCGTCTTCAGGGCGCACTTCCCCTACTGCGGCTTCCGTGTCACTGCCGCCATGGTTCATCACCACGGTACCGTTCACGGCTGCATTCTGGCTGGCGGCCACAGCAGCCCCGATGCCATAAATCTTGCCCGTATTCTTGCCTTCCACATCCACGCTCACACCGGTGGACGGCGTTTTCGCTGTCACGCTGCCTCCGGCCAGGTAGGCACCGATGTGATTGTCCAGGCCATTGTAGGCCAGGGCGGCCCCAACGCCTGCCGTCTTGCCGTAGGCCACGGAACCGGCCACGTTCACAGCCTGTGAATTGCTGGCCGCTTTGACCGCCAGGGAGTCTGCCGTGATGTCCGAATCACTGGCCTTGGCAAGGACCGTGTTGTCCATATCCTGCCAGGTCACGCTGCCCATGCCGCCGAAATCCTTGGAACCGGCGGCCACACCGGCCGATACGTTGACGGCCAGGGAATCCGCATCCGCCTCGGCCGAGACGGAATTGGCTGCAAGGGTGGCGTCGGCGATGGCTGCCGTGAAATCATTGTCGACATTGGCCACGTTGACCGCCGCTCCGGCCGCATTGCCGCTGGAGCCGGCCACCACAAAGGCGGCGCCCACGCTCAGGCTGCCCTTGTTGCCGTCGAAGTCCACTTTTTCACCGGCCGTATCCAGGCCGTTGCTGCTGTCGGAGGTCTTGTAATAGGAAGAACCGTCCGTATCCACGCCGGCATCTTCGGCAAACTGCTGATGCTCCTTGTAGTTCCCCAAAAGGTCCTGATACGGCTTGGCTTCTGCCGAACCGCTGGTGGTATCGTGCGCGCGGACCGCGATGGAATCCGCCGTCACCTTGGCACGGCCATCGATGCCGGCCTTCACCGTATTGTGCAGCCCGTTGTAGACCATGGCCCCGGTAAAGGCGTTGTTCGTCCCACTGCCGCCCACGGCGACGCCTGTGGAGATGGCCGCCGTGATCTGCTTGGTGGCCAGGAGGCTCTCAGCATCAGCCGTTTTGATATTCGTATACATCCCGCCGCTGATGCGGGCATCGAGATCGTTGTTGATATCCGCCACGGTGATGCTGCCGCCCACGGCCGTACCGCCGCCGGTGGCCACATTGGCATTGACGCCGCCCGTGACCTGGAGGTCGCTCTCATAGGCCGTCAGCTTGACAGCGGCCTTCTCGTCAGCCGAAACGCCGGAAACGGTATTCTTCTCGGCGAGAGCCTTCACATCCTTGTCGATGAGGTTGACGGAAACAGATGCGCCGCCCGCGAAGTTGTTGCCGGGCTGGCTGTTCTTGGTCAGGGACAGACCGGTCCCCACTGCCACGGAAGTGCCGCCGGAAAGGGCCGTGACGTCCATGCTCTTGAGGCCCTCGACCGTGCTGTTCTTTACGGCAGATTCGATGGTATTGTCAATCTTGTTGACGCCCACGGCCCCGCTGAAGGCCGCACTCGTCCCGCTACTCTGACCCTTGCGCGCCGAGATGGCCGCACCGCCGCTGAAGGCACCGACAAAAGCAGTATCCCGGGCACCTGCCTGCAGGACGCCGTCATTGTTCAGATTGACATGTGCCCCGTCGATGACGGCCTGCGTCGTATCGCTGACGAGGTTCAGCGACACACTGCCAGCCCCGGCAAAGGCAAAGGACGGAGCCGTCTCGGATTTTGTTGGCACAGCACTCTGCGTCCCGCCCTGGGATGCTCCGGCCCCATTGACGGTGCTGATGACATTCTGTACCTTTTTCGAGACGTCATTGATTTTCCCGTTGACGGTATCCGTGAGGCTCGCCAGCTTGCCAAAGCCGTCGCCGAGCTTGTCAAGAGGCCCTTTGTCCGCTTCTGGTTTTTCGGGATCCTTGCCACTGGCCGTCACGCCGCCAGCCACACTGATGATGTTGATGAGGCCGGTGGTCTCCGCGCTCACGCCCAGCTTGGAAGCCTGGATGCTGCCGCTTTTTTCATCATCATCGGCTGCATCGATGTTCTCCACCGCCGCCCGGTTGACCACATCCACCTTGTTGATGGCCGCCGCAATGCCGGCAGCAGCCGCACCACTTCCTGCCGAGAGCGACAGGATGGCATTGTTCACATTCGTATCGTTATAGCCAGTAATGGCAATGCTGCCCTTCTTGTCCGCATCTTTAACGGCCTTCAGGACAGCGTCTTTGTCCACGAGGGTCTGATTCTTGCTGTCCGAATCGGTCATGGCCAGCATGCCGCTGATGGCGCTGCCTTCCGCCTTGCCCGCCGAGAGCATGACGCCCGTATGGAAGATGTCCGAGCTGCTCGCAAGCTCCATGTCACCGGCCGTCAGGGCTGCGCCCTTACCGACCTTGACAAGTGTATCCGTATCGAAATTCTGATAATTCACGCTGCCGCCGATGCCGACGCCGCCGGCTGCTTCCGCATCATTCTTCCAGACTTTGTTCTTGCCGGTGATGTTGACATCCTTGATGGCTTCTTCGGCCCTCAGGTCCAGCGCATTCCCCGCCGTCAACGACGCATGCTTGCCGACCGTCACATGGCTGCCGTAATCGAAGTCGGTCGCCGTGACCGCCGCGGCCAGGGATGCCTTGGTGTCACTGCCGCCTCTCGAGACAGCAGCTGCCGAGACATTGGCATACTGATTCGGCTCCGTGAAAGCCACGGCATTCGTGACGACGGCCAGAGCATTCGTGACCACTTCACCAAAAGGCGAGGTCACATCCTGCAGCTGCGCCACAGACTGCTGGATTTTCGTGACAGCATTGAGGATTTCCCAGCCTGTCCCGGCGACGTTGCCGATCTTGTTCAGCGTGCCCTCTGCCGTCAGGTTCTTGACATTGGATGTATCCTGCAGATAGTCCGTCGTAAAGGCTGCAGCCATTCCCGTCATGGATGTCTTCAGCTTCTCCAGCTGCTCCAGGATTTCCTTGGCCTGTTCTTGCTTGGCTTCCGGCATGTTTGCAATGGCATCAATCGCCGTATTGAGCTTCTCGATGCTGCGGTCGATCTCGCGTTTCATGCGCTCCGGGCGGTGGTATTCCATGATATTGCTGCTCTGGAGGTTCAAGTTGCCGTTGGCCTTCAGCGTGGCGTGCTGATCATCCGTTCCGTCTGCTACCGTGACATCGGCCTGATTGTCCATGCCGGCGTAGACGACGCCTGTTGCGATGGTCACGGTATCCGAGCTATTGTCGCTGTTCTTGAACGAGCTCGTAGCTCCTGAAGCCGTCATCATCGTGTCGTAGACCTTCGATTCCGCCTTGGCCGTCAATTCCTGCCCGGCCTGGACGGAAGCCTTGCTGCCGATATTCACTTTGGCCTTGTTGGTTTCATCCGCCACCGTCACGGCAGCACCGGCCGAGAGCGTCTGGCCAAGCGTTGTGCTCAAGGGAACGTCGGTATTTCCGCCGTCCTTCTGAAGCTTGCTCAAGATGCCGGCGACAACCTTGTTCTCCTTGACTTTATTGCTGATGCCCGTGAGGTCTGCCGCCTTCATAGCTTCCGCTTGCAGTTTCCCCATACCCAAGTTGTTGTTGCTCACATGGGTGTTCTCATCTGTAGTATTTGTCGCCTTGATCGTGACATCGTTTTTTGCGTTGACCGTCCCCTGCACATCTACGGCACTCGTGCTCGCGTGGACCACTACATCCACGGCAGCCGTGCCCACTGTCTCATCGGTAGCTTTGGCCGTGGCCGAGGTGTTGAGCTTATGGACCGTGTCCGCCGTGACAGAAGCCGAGCCCTGCTCCGCCTCTGCCATCCCGTTGAGATTGACCGTGGCATCGTTCGTGTGGTCCGTAATGGCCACAGCAGCTGCCAGAGAGGCCGAACCTGCCCCAAGCGCACCCTTCTTGACCGTCGTGCTGGCGGAATGATCCACAGCTGACTGGGCATTGGCCTTGATCTGGAGGGCTTTATCCTTGACATTGCCCTTGTCATCCACGGTATCGGCCCCGGTGGCCTTGACGTTGCCGTCAATCTGCACCGTCGCCTCATTCGTGGCCTTGGCATAGCCCATCCCCACAGCCGGAATGGCGCTGGGGACCTTGCTGACCAGCTTGCGCCCCGCAGCCATCACGCCGGCAGTGCCATCGAGATTGGCCTCGGCCGAAACAGCCACCTGGCTGCCTTCCACCTGGGCCTCTTTTTCCACCGTCACACTGGCCTTGTTGTCGAGGATCATGACATTGGCACCGACAGGCACCACATAGCTGAGAGTATCCCCCAGATTATCCGTAACGGAATTGCCACTGTCCACATAGGTGTTGTCAGCCTTTGCTGTCAGTTCTACCTGGCCCGCTGCCTTGACATCCCCCTGGACTTTGACGTCAGCCACGGTCTGGGCAAAGGCGCTGGCACCAGAGGCTGAGTCCTTATTGCCGTTGGTGGCTTCTGCCTTGAGCACAACATCTCCAGTCGCCGTGCTCGTCTTGATGGTGCCGTAGTTCTCCACGCTGGCCGTGATGGTCTTGGGCACATTGATTTCCGGGGTCTCCGTGGTCCCGAGGAGGCCTGCCAGTTTGCCAAGGTCGTTGAACGCCTTGTCATAGGCATTGGCGTATGCCGCCTTGGCTGCCAGCACGATGTCGCCATTGCCCGTTTGCGTGGCCTGCAGATTGCCAAGACCGGCTGCCGTTTTCTGGTCATCGGTCAGATTGACCAGCGAGGCAAAATCCGTCACGCCCGTCTCGATGGCCGCTGCCTTCTCGACGCCGCCCGCTGCTGTGCCGTCAATCGCTTGCCCTGTCAGATTCCTGCCCACGGCAATCTGCGCAGCGTAGAGCTTCACATCGTCTGCCGCGTTGATCTTGCCCAGCACGCTGATGGTGCCGCTGGGATTGAGCGGGATGAGCGGACTGCCATTCTTGATGGCATTGAGATGATCCTCAGTGGCCGCTCCTTTATCAAAAACGCCTTTCAGCGATCCATAATTCGATTCGCCAGGCAGGGATGTCGTAGCCGGTGCCATGACATAGAGGGCCCCCGTATTGATGACGCCACTCTTGCCGACGGCCATGCCCTCGGGGCTCAGGAAGAAGAGATTGCCGCCGATCGTGCCGTTCCTGATGGCATTGACCGTGCCGTTGATGTCGATGCGCGTGTTGACGAAGTTCAGGAGATTCCCGGCATTGATTGTCTCGCCTTGCTTGTGGAAGTACAGATTGGCGATATCATTGGCATCCAGCTGGAATTTCGCGAATTCATTGATGGCAATATCGCCGTGGAGTTTCTGGGCATAGATGTTGTAGACGCCACTCTCCGCAGATACCGGCTGGTTATTGACGTCTTTGATCTCCGAAGCATCCACCGCCGTGGGGCTCATCACGAGTCCTGCTGCCATCAGGGCCGAGAGGACCTTATCGGTCAGCCGATTCGCTTCGGTGCGGGTCATGCGGGCCGCATCCTTGGTGCTTGCACGCTCATTCTTTCGATTCGTATAACGTGTATAACTCATGATGATTACCTCCTTCTTGATGGTCTAGCAGTCAGAACTGGCTGTTGAACGAGAAGTGGACGCGGGCTCTGCTCTGCTCCACTTCATTGACCGTGCGGATCAGCGGGAAGCCGAGGCCGACGTTGAGGTAGGCGTGAGCGCCGAGGCTGCCCTTGAGGCCGAAGCCTGTGCCGGCGAGGCTGCGGTCGCCGAAGGCGCTGCTGCCCCAGACGCGGCCGCCGTCGAGGAAGAGATATGCCTCGAGTCCTTTGGTGACGGGCACGCTGTATTCAAGGCCCATCGAGAGGCCGCCGTCACCGCCGAGCAGGCTCTCGGTGTAGCCGCGCACGCTGTACATGCCGCCGATGTAGAACATCTCGGCGGATGGCAGGTACTGCGTGCTCGAGAGCTGGCCGTCGACGCGCATGGTCCACGACTGGCCGTGCGCAAAGTGCTTGCGAAAGAGCCCATTCATGTTGTATTTGCCGAAATTGCGGTCGCCCTGCATCGTCTGTGCCTTGCCGATGGCGTAGGCGTGCTTCTGGTACCAGATGGTCGAGCGGCCGTAGTCGAGCTGGTCGTAGAACGCCTGCAGCGTCTGCACCGTGTCGTCGACCCAGGGCATGCCGAGGAAGTCCGTGCGCGAGTGCTGGTAGCCGTAGTCGAGGCCAATCTCGGAGCGCACCGTCTCGCTCGTGACGACGGGATTCGTCACGAAAAGGTCGTAGGCATACGAATGGCCGCGGACTTCGAGCGGCTCGAGCGCTCCATCCGTGATGTGGACGCTGTTCGTCGTGTAGTTGACCCCGATCTTGCTGCCCATGCGGTCGAGCGGCGCCGTGTAGCCCGCGGCAAACGACTTTGTGCCCTGCGAGGCCATCGTGCTCAGGAACAGCACATCGCGGTTACCCGTCAGGCTGCGGTCCTGCCAGAAGAAGCCGCCGCGGTAGAGGCCGCTCGACTTATTGCCGGCATTGTCGGCAACGATGCCGAACTGGTACAACTGCGGCTCGCGGACGGCGATGACGTAGTCCGTCGTGCCGACCTCGGCGCCCGCCTTCATCACGATGTGCAGCTGAGCGTCGTTCGTTGCGTTGAAGCGCAGCAGCTCTTCGTTGAGGTCATGGATGTTCGCGACTTCGCCCTTCTTCAGCGAGAGACGGTGGCGGACGTAATCCTCGCGCGTCGTGCGGTTGTCCGTCAGACTGACCTGCCCCGTCCGCCCCTCGATGAGCTCAATCTTGACGACGCCGTCGTGGATCGTCTGCGGCCCGAGGAAGGCCCGGCAGGTCATATAGCCTCTTTTCTGATAAAGCGCATTTATCTGATTTATCAAGGTATAGAGGTCCGCTAGCTTGACCTCATGGCCGACGTACGGCGCGGCGAGCTGCTGCAGCTCGTCATCCGTCAGCACGGACGAGGCGCTCCACTCGATCTTCTTGAGCGGAAACGAGATATTGCCGCCCTGCTGCGCTTCCGGCACATCGGCACCCTCGACGCCTGCTGTGTTGTTCTCCTTGGCCAGGCGCTCGCGCGCCTGCTGTTCTTCGAGATACTGGCGCGTGCGGCTCAGCTGTGCGCCCGAATCGTTGTAGCCCGCCGGGCGGGCGGCCGGCGGCTCCGTGCCATCCGGCGCCGCCTCGGCCGCCATCGGCAGGGCCAGCAGCACGGCGAGCACCAGTGCGCATCTGCCGTGTGCGCGCATCGCCGCACGGTTATGGGAAGGATGTATCATCAGAGGTTCCCCCTTCTATCATGCATCGTCGTGTCCATTGGTATTCCTTCTGGTATTCGTTTATTTTTTCTTCTGTTCTTTGTCATGCGGAGCCCTCTCCACCTGCCCGTCCTCGCATTTCTTTGCCACGCGGTCCAGGACTTTCAGGACATCATGGCTGGCATCGCCCTCGCTGTCGAGCAGGGGGCCTGTCGTGCAGAGTGCGCGGATGAGCTTGGCGAAGAGCATCTCCCGACAGTCGACGTTGAACTTGTTGAAGATCATGCGCACGTGGTACTGCACGGTGCGGTAGGTGATGCCGATTGCGGCGGAGATCTCCTGATACGTCTTGCCGTGCATCATGAGCACGAGCACCTTGCGCTGCTGGGAGCTCAGGTGCGGGATTTCCTTGAGCTCGAGCTCGGAGAGCAGATTGAGGAAGTAGGTATAGGTCTGCCGCCCGAATTCTTCGGGCCAGCGCTCATCGCCCTTCATCGCATGCCAGGGGTTCGAGGTATGGACCTGGCAGATCTTGAATTTGCCGCGCTCCCAGCGGATCGTGACGGTCGAGCGCTGGCGCTCCTGCATGACGTTCTTCTTCTCCTCGAGCTGGACAGTCAGCAGGTATTCGCAGAGCACGACACAGGCGCGGCTGCCGATGGGCTGCGCATCGTAGCGTTCCTCGGAGATGGCGATGAGCGGCACGGCTCCTGACTGGCGCTGCTCCGCAAAGTAATGAAGCGCCTCGTCATAGCTGCGCAGGTATTCCTCCGGGCCCGCGCCGATCCAGCTGAAGTTCTTCTCGTCCATCTGTTCCATGATTTTCCAGATGCTCTTGCGCTTCTGGTAGAAATCCCAGACGAAATCATGCACGATCTCTTTTGCTTTATCTAAGAATGCATTTTGTTCGACCATTGTCATCACCTCTTCTTCTACTAGCTCTATTCTACCAAAAATAAAACGGGATAACCCTGTCATATCCGACAGGGTTATCCCGAAATTGCACAAAAAATACCATAAACGTACAGGAACGTGCACGAAATGGCAAAAAAATCAGCGAGTCATCTCATGGCCGTCCTCTCTGCCCCGCTCTGCACCGGACAGCTGTTCTTGCTGCTCATCAGGCGCAGTCTGGACATCCTGTGTATCCTCTGCATCCTTTACATCCTTTGCATCCTTTGCATCATCTGCATTGTCAGCGGAATCGCCAGCCTCAATCATCTCTGCTTCCTCTGTTTCCGCTGCACTTTCGGCAGAGGCCGTCTGTTCACGAATCTCCTCCGCCTTCGGCGCCGCGTTCTCGTCCGGCATCACCATGGCGTACGGCGCCCACTGCTCCGGCGGCTGGCTCATGATCATCTTGGCCAGCTGGAAGCCGTTGACGCGCGCGAGTTTCCCGTACGTGAAGCGCGGATCATCCGTGACCTCGCGGCCGAACCAGTACGGGATCTCAAAGGCTCTCGCTTCTTCTTCGTTGTCGAACTCCACTTCGACGTAATCAAAGCCCCTGAGATGGCCGCTGTGCCGGTTGTACTCTGCAACATGACCGTCCGCAAGCGGCAAGTAGTAGCGGCGTTTCTCGATGAAGAAGGTGTTCTTCTCCAGGCATTCGACGAGATGTGAGAACTCGCGCGAGCTGATTGCAGTCTCCCACTCCTCGCGGACAAGCCCTGCGCCGCGCTTCACTGTCAGATAGAACTTCTCCTCCCCCTGCATCGGCCGGACCGCGCGGATGCGGATCTCCGGCTGCAGCGAGACATAACCCTGCAGGATGGAGTCGTATCCACTCGGCAGGGATGGAATGATATCAACGAGAAACTGACGTTCTATCTCCATATGACACCATCCTTCTTCCCTATCACGTTCCTTATCATATTCATGCTATAATCCCCTTCAGCATATCATACTTTCAATATGATTTATTTTAGTATAACTTGTATTCTAACACATCATGCCCTCGATTTCACTAAAAAAGAAACGGTTCTCCTGCTTTGCACAGAAGAACCGGGTAGACAAGAGTGTGCGCTTTATTTCCTGTATTCTTCTGCCAGCTTCTTGAAGAGCGGAAGCGAACGTTCAATCGTCTCCGTCTTGATGCAGTAAGCCGCGCGGAAGTAGCCCGGGCAGCCGAAATCCGTGCCCGGCACGAGCAGCAGGTCATACTTCTTGGCGCGCTCGCAGAACGCGTAGTCGTCCTCTTCGAGCGCTTTCGGGAAGAGGTAGAACGCGCCCTGCGGCTTGACGCAGGTGAAGCCCGCCTCGATGAGGCCGTCGTAGAGCAGCTGTCCGTTCTTGCGGTACGTCGAGATGTCGGACGGCTTGCCGGCGCAGCGCGCGACGACGAGCTGCCAGAGCGACGGCGCGTTGACATGCGTGAGCACGCGCGCAGCACCGGCGATGGCGCCGTAGACCTCGGCTGCGCCCTCGAGCTCATCTGGCACGACGATGTAGCCGATGCGTTCGCCCGGCAGCGAGAAGGACTTGCTGTAGGAGTAGCAGACGAGCGTGTCGCGGTAATAGCACGGGATGTACGGCACCGTGTTGCCCTCATAGGCGATCTCGCGGTACGGCTCATCGGAGATGATGTAGATCGGGTGGCCGTACTCCTCCTCCTTGCGGCGGAGAATGGCAGCGAGCTCCTCGATCGTCTCTTCCGAGTAGATGGCACCGCTCGGGTTGTTCGGCGAATTGACGATGACGGCCTTCGTGTGCGGCGTCAGCAGCGCCTCAAAGGCCGCAAAGTCAATCTGGAAGTCCTCGACGCGCGCCGGCACGACGACGAGCTTGCCGCCGACCGATTCGACGAAGCAGCGGTACTCGGGGAAGAACGGCGCGAACGTGATGAATTCATCGCCTTCCTCGCAGAGCGCCTTGAAGCAGATCGTGATGGCAGCGGCAGCGCCGGCCGTCATGAAGAGGTTCTTGCCCGCAAAGTGCGTGCCGAAGCGGTCGTTGATGCTCCTGGCCAGCGTCTCGCGAACCTGCGGGTTGCCCGGCGCGATCGTGTAGCCGTGGACAGCCTCCGGCGGCATCGTCTGCAGGATGTCGATGGCCGCCTGCTTGACGAATTCCGGCGTCGGCACATTCGGGTTGCCAAGGCTGAAATCGTAGATATTCTCCTCACCGACCTCCGCCGCGCGCTTGCGGCCAAACTCAAAGATCGTGCGGATCGTCGACTTCTTCGTACCGAGTTCATACATCTTCTTTGAAACCATATGATAACCACCCTTTATCATGTTCTTGTCATAATGTTCTTTTACGATGCCACATGTCACGGACACCATGGACAGAGTTCTTTCAGTCCAGAACGCAATTAACATTTTACCACAACGATCGGCGAAATGCACGAAAAAAGATGCCGGACAGAACGTGCTAACAAGTGATTATTGGTGCTTATCCGTACAAATAACGAGCAGAACGAGACGTATAGAAAAAGACCCCAGATAAGCCAGAAGCATTGATATCGTTGGCTTTCTGAGGTCTTTTGTCTTTGTGGTCATTCCTGGAAGTATTTCATGGAAATCTTCTTCCACTCGCGTTTGGTGTAGAGCATGGCGCGCTCTTTGACGCCTGTCTCGTCGGCGAGGCCGGCGACAATCTGCTCGCACTCTTCGCGGCTGTGGCCGTGGACCATCGTGTAGAGGTTGTAGGGCCAGTCGGGTGCGGTCGTGCGGTCGTAGCAGTGCGAGACGGACGGCGACTCGGCCATCTTGCGGGCGACTTCGTCGAGGCGCTCGGGCTCGACCTGCCAGGCGACGAGGACGTTCGACGAGAAGCCGACCTCGCGGTGGCGCAGGACGGCGCCCATCTTGCGGATCTTCTTTGAATCGGCCATGGCCTTGACGCGCGCGAGGAAGAGCTCCTCGCTGACGCCGATCTGCTCGGCCATTGCCTTGTAGGGCTCGGCGACGAGCGGGAAATCGCCCTGCAAGGCGCAGATGATTTTCTTGTCTAATTCGTCGATTGTAGGATTACCGGTACTTGTGCGATGTTCTGACATTGGCGGGGTCCCCTTTGCTTGCATTGCTTGTCTCATCAGGCCAGCTTGAACTGGACGTTGATCTTGTATTTCTTCTGCGATTTGAGGTTGAGCATGCTCTCGACGCCGGGCAGGGCGCGGATCTCCGTGAGGATCTCGTGCTCCTTGTCGAGGCCCGGCGTCAGCAGGGTGAACCAGAGGTTGTAGCGGCCCTCGCGCTCGTAGTTATGGGTGGCGCCGGGGTAGCGGTTGATGGCCTTGGCGACGGCCTCCATCTTCTCGGGGTCGACGCGCAGGGCGACGAGCGTGCCCTTGTAGCCGAGGCGGCCCGAATTGAAGAAGGTGCCGATGCGGCGCAGGTAGCCCTCCTCTTTGAGGACCTGCAGGCGGTCGATGACGGCTTCTTCCGTTGTGCCGAGCTTTTCTGCCAAGGCTGCGAACGGGCGGCTGCAGACGGGCAGGCTGCCCTGCAGCAGGTTCAGTAAGTCTTTGTCAAACGTTGTCAGCTCCATGATGATTCCCCCAAGATTCTTCTCTACACATTCCCTTATGCTCGTATATGCTCCTAAAAAAAATCGGATTCACGCGAAACGTGAATCCAATTCATCTTTCGTTATTTCTATTATACTAGAGTTTCACGGATGACGTCAAGTAAATCTGAACGTCCTTCATTTTTTACGGAGGAATACGGCAGGATGGAAATCTCCTTGACGCCGAGGGCGCGGCGGATGGCCGCGATGTTCTTCTGGCGCGCGTTCTTGCCGATCTTGTCGGCCTTCGTCGCGACGATCAGCACGGGGACATGGTGCTCGACGAGCCACTGGAACATCTCGACGTCCGAGGCCATGGGCTCGTGGCGGATGTCGATGAGCTGGCAGACGAACTGCAGATTCGGCGAGGTCAGCAGGTACTCGTCGATGAACTTCTTCCAGATCTTGCGGCGCTCCTTGCCCGTCTTGGCGTAGCCGTAGCCCGGCAGGTCGACGAGGTAGAAGTCCTTGCGGCCCTCTTCTTCGCCGGTCTTCTCGTCGCGCAGCTTGGCCGTCAGCTCGAAGAAGTTGATCGTCTGCGTCTTGCCCGGCTGCGCGGAGACGCGCGCGAGGCCGCGGATGCGCGTCAGCGAGTTGATGAGGGATGACTTGCCGACATTCGAGCGGCCGATGAAGACGATCTCCGGCAACTCGCGCTCGGGGTACTGGTCTTTCCTGACGGCCGAGGCGATGTACCGGCCCTGCGTGATGACGACCGGCTCGGAAGCAGGGGCTCCCGCGGCGCGCCTCTCTGTCTGCTTCTCCATCGGCTGGTCAGGCTTCTGCTCCGTCATGGCTCTCGCTCCCTTCATGCTGTATCTCTTCCTTTGGCAATAGCGCGGTCTTCAAGACCTCGTCCATGTGCGAGGCAGGCACGAAGGTCAGCTTCTCGCGCACGCTCTCGGGGATCTCCTCGATGTCGCGCGCGTTCTTCTTCGGCAGGACGATGGTCTTCATGCCCTCGCGGTAGGCGGCGAGCACCTTCTCCTTGAGGCCGCCGATCGGCAGGACGTTGCCGCGCAGCGTGATCTCGCCGGTCATGGCGACGTCGCTGTGGACCTTGCGCCCCGTCAGGGCCGAGATCATGGCCGTGGCCATCGTGATGCCGGCGGACGGGCCGTCCTTCGGCACGGCGCCTTCTGGCAGGTGGATGTGGATGTCGTCCTTCTCGTAGAAGTCCTCCGGCAGGCCGAGGGCATCGGCGCGGCTGCGGATGTAGGAGAGCGCGGCCTGCGCCGACTCCTGCATGACGTCGCCGAGCTGGCCCGTCAGGATGAGCTTGCCCTTGCCCTTGAGCACGGTGACTTCAGTCGGCAGGATCGCACCGCCGACTTCGGTCCAGGCCATGCCCGTCGCGACGCCGACCTGCGGCTTCTTCTCCGACTTCGTCTCCAGGAACTTCACGCGGCCGAGGAAGTCCGTCAGGTTGCGGCGCGTCACGCGGATGGGCGGCTCTTCGCCCTCGACGATCTTGCGCGCGGCCTTGCGGCAGACCTGGCCGATGAGGCGCTCGAGCTCGCGCACGCCCGACTCGCGCGTGTAGTGCTCGACGATGTCCTGCAGCACGCCTGCGCCGAAGCGGATGTCCTTGCCGGAGAGGCCGTTCTGTTCACGCTGACGGCCGACGAGGTAGCGCTTTGCAATCTCGAGCTTCTCGTACTCGGTGTAGCTCGAGAGCTCGATGATCTCCATGCGGTCGCGCAGCGGGCGCGGGATGGTGCCGAGGTTGTTGGCCGTGACGATCCAGAAGACCTTCGAGAGGTCGAACGGGATGTCGATGTAGTGGTCGCTGAACGCCTTGTTCTGCGCGGGGTCGAGCACCTCGAGGAGTGCCGACGACGGGTCGCCGCGGTAGTCGGCCGCGAGCTTGTCGACCTCGTCGAGCAGGAAGACGGGGTTGCGCGTGCCGGCGTTGCGGATGCCCTCGATGATGCGGCCCGGCATCGCGCCGACGTAGGTGCGGCGGTGGCCGCGGATCTCGGCCTCATCGCGCACGCCGCCGAGCGAGGCGCGGATGAACTGGCGCCCCGTCGCGCGCGCGACGGATGCCGCGAGCGACGTCTTGCCGACGCCCGGCGGTCCGACGAGGCAGAGGATCGGCGCATTCTTGTCGGGTGCGAGCTGATGCACGGCGAGGAAGTCGAGGATGCGTTCCTTGACCTTCTGCAGGCCGTAGTGGTCGTGGTCGAGGATCTTGGCCGCCTTCTTGACGTCGACCGTGTCCTTCGACTCCTTGTTCCACGGCAGAGCGAGCAGCCATTCGACGTAGTTGCGGATGACGCTCGTCTCGGTGTTCATGTTGTTCATGCCCTCGAGGCGGTGGAGCTCGCGGTTCACGACCTCCTGCACGCGCTCGGGGTAGCCGCCGACGGCGAGCTTCGTGCGGTACTCGGCGATGTCGGAGACGATGTCGTCCTTGTAGCCGAGCTCCTTGCGGATGACCTTGATCTGCTCGCGCAAGTAGTAGTCGCGCTGGGCCTTGTCCATCTGCTGGCGGACCTTGCCGTCGATGTTCCGCTCCATGCGCAGGAGCTCGATCTCGTGCGAGAGGTCATACGAGAGCAGCTCGAGGCGGTCCCGGATGTTGATGCACTCGAGCAGGTCCTGGCGCATGTGGACCTTGAGGTTCAGGTGGCTCGCGATGAGGTCGGCCAGGCGCCCGGCATCGTCGATGATGGCGACGGAGACGAGCGTGTCGGCCGGGATGCGCTTCGAGAGCTTGACCCAGTCCTCAAAGCGGTGGATGAGGGAGCGCGTCGCGACTTCCACATCCGTCGAGGTGTAGATCGGGTCGGTGTAGACCTTGGCCTCGACCTCGTCGTAATTCTCGAGCCGGTGATAGTCGCTGATGCGCGCGCGCTTCTCGCCCTCGACGAGCACGCGGACCGTGCCGCCCGGCAGCTTGAGGATCTGGTTGATCACGGCGACTGTGCCGTAGTTGTAGAGATCCTCGCGCCTCGGGTCGTCCTTGTCGGCATCAATCTGGCAGACGAGCAGGATGCGGTGGTCCTCCATCATCGCCTTCTCGAGAGCCGCCAGCGAGCGCTCGCGGCCGACGTCGAGGTGGATGATCATGTAGGGAAAGACCACCATGCCGCGCAGCGGCAGCATCGGCAGCGTCTTCATCTCTGGCGGTGTGCGTTTCTTCGGGGCGGCAGGTGCCGTTTTGTTCTCGTTCCTTTCTGGTGCTTCTGACATATATATCCCTCCCCTTGTCGTTATCTTGTGGATAAAAAGACAAGGCGCTGCAAGCTGCAGCGCCCTGTCTTGCATCGTATCAGGCCGATGCTTCCTTGTTGCCATCCTTGGCTTTATCTGCTTTGTCGGCGGACTTTGCGTCCTTGTCGACGGTCAGGATGGGTTCTTTCTTGGATGTGATGACGTCCTTCGTCACGCGGCAGGCGGTCACGCCCTCGATCGACGGCACATCGTACATGACGTTGCGCATGATGCCCTCGATGATCGAGCGCAGGCCGCGCGCCCCTGTCTTGCGCTTGAGCGCCTCCTTGGCGATCTGGCGCAGCGCGTCGTCGTCGAACGTCAGCGTGACACCGTCGAGCTCGAGGAGCTTCTGGTACTGCTTGACGAGCGCGTTCTTCGGCTGCGTCAGGATGTTGACGAGTGCGTCCTCGTCGAGTGCGTCGAGCGTCACGACGACGGGCAGTCGGCCGATGAATTCCGGGATAAGACCGCTCTTCAAGAGGTCTTCCGGCAGGACCTTGCGCAGCGTGTCGCCGATGTTCCTCTGGCGCTTCGACTTGATCGACGCGCCAAAGCCCATCTGCTTCTGACCGAGACGCGACTCGATGATCTTCTCGATGCCGTCGAAGGCACCGCCGCAGATAAAGAGGATATTCGTCGTATCGATCTGGATGAGCTCCTGGTGCGGGTGCTTGCGGCCGCCCTGCGGCGGCACGGAAGCCGTCGTGCCCTCGAGGATCTTCAAGAGCGCCTGCTGGACACCCTCGCCCGACACGTCGCGCGTGATGGACGGGTTCTCGGACTTGCGCGCAATCTTATCGATCTCGTCGATGTAGATGATGCCGCGCTCAGCCTTCTCGACGTCGTAGTCCGCCGCCTGGATGAGCTTCAACAGGATGTTCTCAACGTCTTCGCCGACGTAGCCGGCTTCCGTCAGGGCCGTCGCATCGGCGATGGCAAACGGCACATTGAGGATGCGTGCGAGCGACTGCGCGAGCAGCGTCTTGCCGCTGCCCGTCGGGCCGATCATGAGGATGTTCGACTTTGCGAGTTCCACATCCTCATTGTTCTTGCCCTGCCCCATGTTGATGCGCTTATAGTGGTTGTAGACAGCCACGGACAAGGTCTTCTTGGCTTCGTCCTGGCCGATGACGTACTGGTCGAGGATTGCGCGGATGTCCTTCGGTTTTGGGACGTCCTTGAGCTCGACCTCGACATCGTCGCTGAATTCCTCTTCGATGATCTCATTGCAGAGCTCGATGCATTCATCACAGATGTAGACACCTGGACCAGCTACCAGCTTGCGCACCTGATCCTGCGTCTTGCCGCAGAACGAGCACTTGAGCTGGCCTTTCTCATCCCCAAACTTCAACATGACATCACCTCTTATGCCTTGGTCTCCGATTTCTTGCCCTTCTTGACCGGACGAGTGATCACCTCGTCGACCAGGCCGTACGCCTTGGCTTCCTCTGCCGTCATGAAGTTATCGCGCTCCGTATCCTGCACGACCGTCTCGCGGTCCTTGCCCGTCGACTCCACGAGGATGTCATTGATGACCTCGCGGATGCGCTGGATCTCGCGCGCCTGGATCTGGATGTCCGTCGACTGACCCTGTGCGCCGCCGAGCGGCTGATGGATCATGATGCGGGCATTCGGTAGCGCGTAGCGCTTGCCCTTGGCGCCTGCCGTCAGGAGCAGCGCGCCCATGCTCGCTGCCTGACCGATACAGATCGTCGATACGTCCGGCTTGATATACTGCATGGTGTCGTAGATGGCAAGGCCTGCCGTGACGACGCCGCCCGGGCTGTTGATGTACAGATGGATGTCCTTGTCCGGGTCTTCCGACTCGAGGAACAAGAGCTGCGCAACAACCGTATTGGCGACAGCGTCGTCAATCGGGCCGCCCAGGAAGATGATGCGGTCCTTGAGGAGGCGCGAGTAGATATCGTACGCGCGCTCGCCCGTATTGGAACGCTCCACTACCATTGGTACATAACTCATAGGTATACCCCCATATCAGGGATCTTATTTGGCGATGTTATCGATGATGAACTGAGCCGTCTTCTTGCGGAGTACGGATGCAGCCAGATCGCCAATACGACCCTGCTCCTTGATGATCTTCTGGACCTGCTGCGGCGTAGCGCCGTAAGCAGCTGCCATAGCAGCGACTTCTTCGTCGAGGTCCTTGGCTTCTACTTTGATGTCCTCTGCCTTGGCGACTTCCTCGAGCATGAGGTCCGTCTTGACGTTCTTCTCAGCCGTCTCGCGATACTGCTCGCGGAGCTTCGCGATGTCCGTGCCGGCGTACTGCAGGTACTGCTCGAGCTTCATGCCCTGCTGCTCGAGGCGCATCGCCATCTCCTGGATCATGGCCGTGACGCGGTTGTCGATCATGACAGCCGGGATGTCGACCGTGATGTTGTTCGTAGCCATCTCGATGGCAGCGCTCTTCTGGTCGTTCTCAGCCGTGCGCTCAGCGTTCTCCTCGAGGTTCTTGCGGATGTCAGCCTTGAGCTCGTCGAGCGTCTCGAACTTGCTGACCTTCTTGGCGAGTTCATCGTCGATAGCCGGCAACTCTTTCGTCTTGATGCTGCGGATCGTGCACTTGAACGTAGCGTCCTTGCCGGCGAGCTCTTTTGCATGGTACTCTTCCGGGAACTTGACGTTGACGTCGCGCTCCTCGCCGATCTTCGCGCCGACGAGCTGGTCCTCGAAGCCCGGGATGAAGCTGTTGGAGCCGATCTGCAGCGGGTAGTCCTTGCCCTCGCCGCCATCGAATGCCTCACCGTCGACAAAACCCTTGAAGTCGAGCGTCGTGAAGTCGCCGTCTTTTACCTCAGCGCCTTCCGGAGCGTCGACGAGCTTGCCCTGGCGGTCCTGGAACGTCTTGAGCTGCTTCTCGACATCCTCGTCCGTGATGTTGACTTCGTTCTTCGGGACATTGAGGCCCTTGTAGTCGCCGAGCTTCACCTCAGGACGCGGCGTGACCGTAGCCTTGAAGACGAGGTCCTTGCCCTCTTCGAGCGTCTCGATGTCGACGCTCGGGCGCGTCACCGGGTCGATCTTCTGCTCGTCGAAAGCCTTGCTCAGGGCCTTCGGAGCGACGATATCGAAAGCTTCCTGCAGGACAGCGTCCTTGCCGACGTGGCGCTCGACGATCATGCGCGGAGCCTTGCCCTTGCGGAAACCCGGGATGCTCACGCGGTTTGCGAGACGCTTGCATGCCTGATCGACTGCCTTGTTGACTTCTGCTGCTTCGACCTCAATCGTCAGAGTGACCTGCTGGTTCTCTCCATTTTCTACCGTAACTTTCATTGTGTGAAATGACCTCCTGTATCATCTTATTGCATCATGATTGGCCAGTTCCGGCTTGTCAGCCTCAAAAACATGCCATATGGATTTTATCATAACATAAAATGCGCAGGAATACAAGGATTTCTGCGCATTGCTGGACCAAAAAGTCAAAATATCAAGTTGTCTGGCACGGAGAAGCCCCGAATCACTTCAGGAGGTCTGCCATGCGTCCCATCGGCTGCGAGAGGTCCATGTGGCCGCTGAGCGATTCGACTTTCTTGCCGTCGATGAGGATCTGGACCTTCTTGACCTCCGGGAATTCCGTCAAGGTGTCGACGACGGAGCCGACGAGCATCGTCTCGCCCGTCGAGCCGCCGACGAAGTCCTTGCGCAGGTCGCCCGTGAAGTCGACCGTCGCCGTGCCGTTCTCGACCTTGACACTGCGGAGCTTGGTCTGCTTCGGGATGATGTTCGTCTGGCCCTTCTCCTTCGTGCCTTCGAGGAGCGACTCCATCGCCGCCGTGTACTTCTCCTGCCCGTCGAGCGTGACCGTGCGCTTGTCGGCAATGAGCTTCATGCCCTGCTCATCGGGGTAGTAGACCTTGATCGTGAGCTTCTGCGGCTTCTTCTCGGCGCCCTGGCTCGAGGACGTGGCTGCCGGTGCGCTCTCCGCCTGGATGGCAGATGACGAGCTGCCGTCTGCCGTGCCCTTGCCAGCCGTCTCTGAGCCGCAGCCGGCGAGAAGGGCGAGCGCGAAAATCGCGAGCCCCAGCATTGCGTAACGGACGTATTTCTTCATGATCCTTCATCTCCTGTTCCGTCTATTCCGTCTGCTTCATGTCATTCATGTTTTCATGCATATCCTTGCTTCTACACGTCTAGATTCGAGATTCGCCCTGCGATTCCCTGCCTCAGTTGCCGCTGAAATAGCGGCCGATGGCGCGCGCGATGGCCTCGGCGAGCTTCATCTGGTACTGGGCATTGCTGAGCAGCTGCTCTTCGTGCGCATTCGTGATGAAGGCGAGCTCGGCGAGCGTCGCCGGCATGCTCGAGTGC
This sequence comes from Mitsuokella jalaludinii DSM 13811, assembly GCF_000702905.1. Taxonomy (GTDB): domain Bacteria; phylum Bacillota; class Negativicutes; order Selenomonadales; family Selenomonadaceae; genus Mitsuokella; species Mitsuokella jalaludinii. Next base: position 34,402 of record NZ_JNKR01000007.1, on the reverse strand, counting down.
TTGATGACATAGAAGTTCGCCGTCTTGACGCCGCGGTTGAAGAGGCCGCCGGCCTTCTCGAGCTCCTCATTGACCAGAGTCGCGATGCGCTCGCCCCTCGGCGAGCCCGCGTAGTAATACGTCTCCATGCCGTGCGAGGCCGGATTCGAGAAGGCGTTGCAGTGGATCGAGACGAAGAGCTCCGCACCCGGCGTGTACTCGCCGACGTTGACGCGCGCTTGGAGCTCCTGGCGGTCCGATGCGTTCGGGCCGTAGACGTCGACGTCCTTGTTGCGCGTCATCGTGACGCGTGCGCCCGAGTTCTCGAGGATGGACTGCAGGTCCTTCGAGACGGCGAGCGTCACGGAAGCTTCCGTCACGCCCGTCGGGCCGACGGCACCCGTATCGCTGCCGCCGTGGCCCGGGTCGATGACGACCGAGTGGCCGCTGACGCCCGCGACGCGCGAGGAGCTCGCCGTGCCGCCCGTCGCGAAGATGTCGATGACGAGGCGGTACGGCTTCTTGGCCTTGCGGTCCGCCGGCTCTGCGTGCACGGCGTAGCTGCCGTCGACGACAGGGTTCTTGCAGTCGATGCGGATCTGCGTGTGGCGCGCCTCGAGCTCACGGATGTGCAGGTGCTTGGCGTACTTGGCGAGCAGCGTGTAGTCCGGCTTGAGCTTGCCCGGCTCCGTATTCGAGAGGTCGATGATGAGCTGCTTCTCGAGGTAGGGGCGCGTCGTGACATCGTACGTCACATTGTCCCGGTCCATGCCGACCTCGATGCGCAGGGCCTGGCGACCGTCGACCTCCGTCTCATACGACTGGAAGTAATTGAGTCTGTGCACCGCTTCGCGCCTTGCCGCCTCACCATTCTGCGGCAGGATGGCCGCCGCACAAGCGAGCAGCATCAAGAGCATGGCGGCTCCACGGCATATCTTGCTGAACAAAAAGAGTTCCTCCTTCTTCATTCTCATCTTGATCTATCAATCGTCTTTAATCGTCTTTAATCGTCTTTGAGGAGGTCGAGCGCTTCCTGCTCGGCCTTCTCCGTCGCTTCCCTGTCGTAGGCGATGTCGATCTTGAGGTAATCGCCCTCGCCGACGCCCTCTGGCAGGAAGCGCTTCGGGAAGTTGACTTTCTTCATCTCCTCGCCGAGCAGAAGCACGGCGAGGTCGCCCTCAAAGCGGTCGAGATAGGCTGAGATCATTGTGCCTTCCCCTCCTCTGCCTTGATGCTGTAGTCCTTGCCATCCGTCGTGATGGTGATCGTGCCGTTCTTGTCGGTCTCATAGACCTTGCCCTTGTAGACTTCGCCCTTGTCGTTCTTGACGAGCTTCGTCTTCTTCTGCGAGCCGTCGCGGCGGTCCTTGTAGGTGCTCTGGCCGAGGTAGCGCGCGAGCACATCCGTGTGCGGGTGGCCGTAATCATTGCCCTGGCCGCACGAAATCAATACCGCCTCCGGCCAGACGGCCTTGAGGTACGGCACGGACGAGCCCGTGCTGCTGCCGTGATGCGGGCTCTTGAGGATGGTGCTCTTGAGGTCCTTGGCATCCGCCTTCAGGAGCTGCTCCTCGACCGGCTGCTCGGCATCGCCCGTGAAGAGCATCGAGAAGTCGCCGTAGACGAGCCTACCGACGACGGACTCATTGTTCGGGTCGTGCTTGTAGCCCTTCTGCGTGCCCTTCTCGACGAGTTCCTTCGTCGGGTAGAAGACCTTGAACGAGACGCCGCCGCCGAAGTCGAGCACATCGCCGGCCTTGAGCGCCTGGTGCTTGATGCCTTTCGCCTTGAGCTGCTTCATGTAGCCGATGTAGAGCTTCGACGTCGACGGCATGCCGTTGTCGTAGACCGTGCCGACTTGGTAGTCCTTGAGGAGGACGTCCATGCCGCCGATGTGGTCGGCATGCGGATGCGTCAGGATGACCTTGTCGATCTTCTTGACGCCCGCCTTGTCGAGCTCGCGCTTGAACTTGTCGCGCTCGTCGACATCGCTCGTGTCGATGAGCACCGTCTGCTCCGCCGTCTGGATGAGGATGGAGTCACCCTGGCCGACGTTGAGCATCTTGATCGTGACATCCTTGCCGGCCGTGGCCGTCGCCGAGGACTTTGCAGCGCCCGAAGAGGCACTCGAAGAACTCGTGCCCTGGCTGCCGCCGCAGCCCGTCAGCACGGCGATGGCCAGCATGACGATGCCGAGTATCATACCGATTTTCTTTCTCACGTTTTTTCCCCCTGATACAATCAATTCCTATCTTTATATCTGCATATCTGCGCCTGCCTCAGAGCAGGTACTCTGCGATGCCCGCAGCCACGCCGTCCTCGTCGACGGACGGCACGATGTGGTCGGCCAGCGCCTTGAGCTGCGGCCGCGCATTGTCCATGACGAGGCTCGTGCCGACCGTCTGCATCATCTCGATGTCATTGAGCCCGTCGCCGAAGGCGAAGCTCCTCGAGACGGGGATGCCGAGATACGAGAGCGCGTGCAGGATGCCCGAGCCCTTCGTGACGTCTGCCGCGTAGAGCTCCATGTTCTTCTTGTGGTACGGGTCCATGAGGCCCGCGAGCCCCGGCCAGGAAAGCAGCTTCGCAAAGAGGCCGTGGCCGCCCGGGTCCTCCGAGGCGAATTCCATCTTCGCGACAGGCACCTTCTCGAGGTCGTAGTCGCGCACGAACTGCGTGACATCGACCTCGATGCTGCGGTAGAACGCCTCCGTCAGCTTGTACTCCGGCTTGAGGTAGACGCTATGCGGCCCCTCGAGGATGTACTCGACGCCGTGTGCTTCTGCAAGGTGCGCGATCTCTTCGACCGTCGCCTGCGGCAGCATCTTCTTGTAGATGGTCTTGTCGCCGAGCAGCACGACGGCGCCGTTCATGAGCACGTAGCCGTCGAACAGGTCCTGCTGCACGAGCTCCGGGTCGAGGTAGGCATACGGCCTGCCGCTCGCGATGAACGTGCAGTGGCCTGCCGCGCGCAGTGCGCGGATGGCCTCTTTGACGGGCGGCGCGATCTGCGTCTGCCCTTCCATGATGTTGATCAATGTGCCGTCGATGTCGAAGAAGACGGCTTTTCTCTCTTGTTTCACAGGCATTCCCCCATAGACCGATTGACCGGTATTCAACGCGACTTGCGGTAGTAGATGCAGCAGCGGACGATGGTCAGCACGAACCAGATGGCGAACGTCACCGTAAAGATCCAGTCGACCGTCTCCATCTTCGAGAAGTCCATCACCGAGAAGATGCAGATCGCTGCGATGGCGATCACGCCGTCCATCGGTTTGACCGCTGCAGAGAGCCAGCTCTCCTGCCCCTCCCGCTCCATTTTCGTTCTGTCCGGCTTATTGTTCTGATACGGTTTACGCAAAGTAAAGACTCCAATCTCGTGTATTCTTGCTTTTATACTACTCGGGATTGGAGTCAGATTCAAGTTATTTCAGAACCTCGATGGTACATTTTTTTGCAGTTGTCAGCGGTACTCGAGGTCGCGCGTGCCGCGGCGGATATCCTCCGACACGGGCAGGCTCGCCTCGTAGCGGCGCACGATGACGGACGTCGTCAGCACGCCGGCGAGCAGGACGATGGCGACAAGCAGGATGACGCGCGCCGTTGAGTTGTCGCTGTCGCCGTCATCCGAGAACAGGCCGCCGAGCCCCTGCTGCACGCTGTCGAGCGCCGGGCCGAAGCTCTGGATCGCGTTGTAGGTGTTGTAGGCCTGCGCGAACGTGTTCCAGCCGGCAACGCCGAGGTTCGAGAGCGACTTGTCGCGCGCGAAGGCGATCCACGACTGGATCGTGATGAAGATGCCCGAGCCGATGAGCGGCACGATGATCATGATGTAGATGAGGTTCATCATGACGCCGAGCATCGCGGGCGGCAGGTAGCCCGTGCTCACGGCGATGTAGCCGACGACGACCGCGTAGACGAAGGTGAAGCCGGCAGCCGACTGGATGGCGCCGCACCAGGCCAGCAGGCGGATCCAGCCGCCGACGGCCTTCGACTCCGCCCAGACGCGCCCGACGTTGCGGGCGTTGAGGAAACTGATGACGAGGTTGAGCCCTAAGACGAGAACAAGCATCAGCATGATTATCACTCCTTTTCAATCTGGATACCAGTATAAGCGGGCATTCTGAAAAGTAACGGAAAACGATAGAAAATCCATGGAAGCGTCATCAGTCGGCCGCGGGATGCGCGAGCGTCTCTGCCATCGTGTCATGGATGAGCTTGGCATAAGCGGCCGTGCCCTCGTCGTTCGGGTGGATGCCGTCGCCGCCGAGCCATTCCGGATGCTTGGAAACGAGGCCGTACCAGTCGACGATCGTCACGTTCGGATGGTCTTTGGCCATATTCGCGAGGTAGTCGTTGTTCGTCTGCTGCCACGAGAGCTCCGGGCAGTAGACATTGACCCAGAAGATGTGGCGGTCGGGACCGAGATACTCGAGGAGCGCGCGCGTCTGGACCTCGTACTTCTCGTAGCCGGCAATCGGGCCGTTCGTGCCGAGCGCGATGACGACGTTCTTGCCGAGGCGTCCCTGCGCCGCCATCTCTTTCGCCGCGTCGAGGCCGCCGCCGACGTAGCGCGAGACTTCCGCATCGATGATGCAGCCCGGCAGCACCTTGCGAAGCTCGCCCGAAGAGCCGAGCATGACGGAGTCGCCGATACAGGCGACGCCCGAGAGGTCGACCGCGGCTTCATCCTCCGCTGCCTTCTGCTCGGCGGCCTCTGCTGCCGCCTGGTCATTGGCCGCCTGCTGCTCCGCGGCATTGGCGGCGAGCCTCTCCTGCAGCTCACCCGTGTCGCTGACCTTCTGGTCGGCCGAGACGGCAATCGCGTGGCCGCCGAAGCCCATGAGCGCGAGGCCCGGCAGCGTGAAGGCCGTCAGGAAGATGCAGGCCGTGACGATGTGGCGGCCGCGGATGGCCGGCAGGCGGCGGCTCGTGATGACATGCGCGAGTGCGTCCGACCAGATGGTCAAGACGAGGATGGCTGCGATCTCGAGCGCCGCGTAGTACGGCAGCTGCGTCCAGCCGAGCTTGGCGAAGAGGTAGATGACCGGGTACTGCCAGAGGTAGATGCCAAAGCTGCGCTTGCCGAGCCAGCCGAGCCAGCGAAGCTTCGGGCTCTCGAGCGCGGCGCCGACGAAGAAGCGGTCGTCGGCCGTCAGCAGCAGGAGCACACAGAAGAGCGCAGTCATCGCGAGCATGCCCCACTCGTAGACGTAGGCAGACTGGCCGTCAAAGAGGAAGTAGGCGGCAATCGATACGCCGACGAGTACGGGCCAGGCGAGATAGCCGAGCAGCATCCTGTATTTGCCGAGGCGCGCACGCGGGTGGTCGACCCACCAGAGGCCGAGCACGGCGCCGAAGAGCAGCGCGTAGACGCGCGTGTCCGTGCCGTAGTAGAGGCGCGTGACATCCATGTCCGGCTCGTACATCATCGGCATGACGGCCGCCGAGCCGAGCGCGAGCAAGGCGAGTACCACGAGGCCTGCGCGGCGCCCGGCGAGGATGTCGAGAAAGGCGTAGAGCGCGAAGAGCAGCGGCCAGACGAGGTAGTACTGCATCTCGATGCCCATGAACCAGAGGTGCGTGAACGGCGAGGCATTCGTCAGGCGCGTGAAGTAGTCGGCATTCTGCGCGATCTGCCACCAGTTGTTGTAGCCGAGGACGATCGAGAGGAACTCCGGCCGGATGGCCGCGACGGCCTTCGGCAGCACGAAGGAAAAGACGCCGATCGTCGTCAGCAGCACGATGAAGAGCGATGGGTAGATGCGCTTGATGCGCTTCCAGTAGTACGCCTTCACGCGGAAGCGGTGCTCGAGCCAACTGCGCTTGCTCGTGTAGGCGAGCAAAAAGCCCGTGAGCACGAAGAAGAGGGAAACGCCGAGATAGCCGCCCGGCAGCCGCTCGGGGAACATGTGGAAGAGCGTGACGCCGACAATCGCCAGCGTGCGCAGCACATCGAGCCCGTCGATGTGCCGCCTGCCCGCCGCTTCACGTCCAAATAACGACAAAATGATCAACTCCTAAACCATGATATGTATAACTAATAATATAGAGTGCAGAGAAGGAAAAAACAAGCCCAAAAGCGAAAACCGATAGAAAGAGATGCATGGAGAAAGGATGGAACCGATTTGACTGCACACACGACTCAAACGACTCGAATGAGAATAACTCAAATGAGAATGAATGGAAAGAAAACAATACGACAGAAGCTGCTCACCGTGAGCCTCGCCCTCGCCTGCCTGCCGGGCACCGCCCTTGCCGCCTCCTTCCCCGCCACAGCCCCCGCCATCCACTATGAGGGGCGCTGGCAGGAGAACGGCGGCTGCTATGAAGCCGCGCAGGGGGCCGTCTACCTTGAGACGGATTTCACGGGCACGCGCATTGCCGCCGATCTCCAAGACCACGAGAACCGCTGGCTCGTCTCCATTGACGGCGGCCCTTCGCGCAAAGTGCGCGCCGCAGCAGACGGTCCGACCGTGCTCGCCGAGGGCCTGACCAATGGCCGCCACACGCTCAGGCTCGAGCGCGCGACGGAGGGCTCGTACGGCATCAGTCACTTCCGCGGACTCGAGGCTGACTCACTCGAAGCTCCCGCAAGACAGGCAGAGCGCCTGCGCCTGGAATTCGTCGGCGACTCCATCACGGCGGGCTTCCGCAACGACGGCATAAAGCATGGCCACAACGACGCTGCCATCGAGGACGGCTCAATGGCGTTTGCGCCGCAGCTCGCGCGCCTGCTCGGCGCCGACTACAGCGTCGTCGCCAAGTCGGGCGAAGGCGTCGTCCACAACTGGGGCACCCCCTGGCCTGACCGCGGCCTCCACACCGAGGAGCGCTACCGCTGGACCCTCTACGGCGCGCACAAGACGCCCGGCAACACCATCTGGCAGAGTGAGAAGCTGCCCGTCTCCGCCGTCATCCTCGCACTCGGCACGAACGACTTCAGCGACAAGAAGCGCCGCCCCTATCACGAGGAATACGTGCAGGCCTGGACGAGCCTCATCCGCCAGGTCCATGCGATGAACCCAGAGGCACCCATCATCTGCCTCGAGCCGCTGCCCGCCGCTGTCTCGCCGCTCGCGGGCCTCTGGATTGAGGAGGCCTGCCAGCGCGCACAGCGAGAAGGCATCCCGGCCCACTACATCGCACTCAACGCAGACGGCCCGCTGCTCGCCCCCGGGGACTTCGTCGGCGACGGCACGCACCCGACGAAGTCCGGCTCAGCCCGCCTCGCCCGATACCTCGCCCCGCGCCTCGCGCCCTTCCTACCCCATCATTGACAGGACCAGGCCATCGCCGCGTCCCCGCGCCCAATCCCCGCGCCGTCGTCCACGAGACGTATTACCTCGACAACGGCCAGCCGTTCCATTCTACATAGACACAAAGACGAGGAGCCCGCTTCCCCATCGCACAAGAGCGATGGGAGAAGCGGGCTTCTCGTTTCTTGTCTTTTTATTTACTTGACCTGGATCTGCTGGTCGGCTGCCCTGTCGGAAATCGTTTCCTCGGCTGCGAGCAAGTCCTTGGCGGCGTGGAGCTGGAGCTCCACCTGCTTGTAGGACGTGCCGCCGAGCGAGTTGCGGTTCTTGACGCACGTCTCGGGGCTGATGGCCTCCTTGATGTCGGCGCCGAAGAGCGGCGAGAGCTTCTGGAAGTCCTCGAGGCTCATGTCCTCGAGGTAGATGCCCTTCTCGATGCAGTCGTGGACGGCCTGGCCCGAGACGGCATGCGCCTTGCGGAACGGCATGCCCTTCTTGACGAGGTAGTCGGCGAGGTCGGTCGCATTGGAGAAATCCTCCGTCACGGCCTTCTTCATGACGTCCTTGCGGACCTTCATGCCGCGGATCAGCTGCGCGTAGACGGCGAGGCTGAACTTGACGGTGTCGATCGCGTCGAAGATGCCCTCCTTGTCCTCCTGCAGGTCCTTGTTGTAGGCAAGAGGCAGGCCCTTGACGGTCGTCAGCATGGCCATGAGGTGACCGATGACGCGGCCCGTCTTGCCGCGGACGAGCTCGGAGACATCCGGGTTCTTCTTCTGCGGCATCATCGAGGAGCCCGTGCAGTGCGCATCGTCGAGCTCGACGAAGTGGAACTCGCGGCTGCACCAGAGGATCGTCTCCTCCGAGAGGCGCGAGAGATGGACCATGAGAATCGAGGCCGCCGCGAGGAACTCCATGATGTAGTCGCGGTCGCTGACGGCGTCGAGGCTGTTCGTGTAGATGTTCTCGAAGTTGAGCTGCTTCTGCACGAATTCGCGGTCGATCGGGAACGTCGTGCCGGCGAGCGCGCCGGCGCCGAGCGGCATGATGTCCGCGCGCTTGTAGACGCCCTCAAAGCGGGCGAAGTCACGCGAGAGCATGCCGAAGTAGGCGAGCAGGTGATGCGAGAACAGGATCGGCTGTGCGCGCTGCAGATGCGTGTAGCCCGGCATGATGACGTCGCTGTACTTCTCCGCCGTCTCGACGAGCGCGCGCTGCAGGTTCTCGATCTCCTTCTGCACGGCCACGACCTCGCGGCGCACGTACATGTGCGTGTCGAGCGCGACCTGGTCGTTGCGGCTGCGCGCCGTGTGCAGGCGGCCGCCGGCCTCGCCGATGGCGTCGGTCAGGCGCTTCTCGATGTTCATGTGGATGTCCTCAAGGTCGACGGAGAACTCAAAGTTGCCCTGCTCGATCTTCTGGAGGATGTCCTTGAGGCCTGCGATGATCTTGTCGCGGTCCTCCTCTGTGATGATGCCGCATTTCGCGAGCATCGTAGCGTGCGCGATGGAGCCCGCGATGTCCTCGTGGTACATGCGCTTGTCGAAATTGATGGAGGCCTGGAACTCGTTGATCATCTCATCGGTCGACTTGGAGAAACGGCCTCCCCACATAGCCTTGCTCATTTACTGTTCTTCTCCTGCATCAGGGCGCGTACCTTGAGCGGCAGGCCGAAGAGGTTGATGAAGCCCGTGGCGTCAGCCTGGTTGTAGACATCATCGTGCTCGAACGTGACGTATTCCTTGCTGTAGAGGGAATACGGGCTCGTGGAGCCAGCGGAGATGATGTTGCCCTTGTAGAGCTTGAGCTTGACCGTGCCCGTGACCGTCTGCTGCGTGCTGTCGACGAAAGCGGACAGCGCCTCGCGCAGCTGGCAGAACCACATGCCATCGTAGACGAGCTCGCCGAAGCGGACAGCGACGTGCTGCTTGAAGTGGTACGTCATGCGGTCGAGGCAGAGGTACTCGAGCTCGCGGTGTGCGTAGTAGAGGATCGATCCGCCCGGGTTCTCATAGACACCGCGGGACTTCATGCCGACGAGGCGGTTCTCGCAGATGTCGACGATGCCGACGCCGTTGCGCGCGCCGATCTCGTTGAGCTCCGTCAGGAGAGCGACAGGATCCATCTTCTTGCCGTTGACGGCAACCGGCTCGCCCTTCTCGAAGTCGACCGTGACGTATTCCGGCTCATCCTTCGCGTCTTCCGGTGCCTTGGAGATCAGGAACATGCTGTTGTGCGGCTCGTTGGCCGGATCCTCGAGGTCGGAACCCTCATGGGAGAGGTGCCAGATGTTGCGGTCCATGGAGTACGTCTTGTTCTCCGTCGCGATGGGGATGCCGTGCTTCTTGGCGTACTCAATCTCAGCGGAACGGGAATCGAGGTCCCACTCGCGCCACGGAGCGATCAGCGTGATGTTCGGTGCGAGTGCCTTGACCGTCAGCTCGAAGCGGACCTGGTCATTGCCCTTGCCCGTAGCGCCGTGCGCGATGGCGTCAGCGCCTTCCTGCTTGGCAATCTCGACGAGCTTCTTCGCGATGATTGGGCGCGCAAAAGACGTGCCGAGCAGGTACTTGTCCTCGTAGACAGCACCGGCCTTGAGCGTCGGCCAGACGTATTCCTTGAGGAACTCCTCCTTGAGGTCTGCGATGTAGACCTTGGAAGCACCGGACTTCAGGGCCTTGTCGTGTACGGCGTCGAGCTCGTCACCCTGTCCGACATCGGCGCAGCAGGCGATGACTTCGCAGCCATCGTAATGCTCCTTGAGCCACGGGATGATGACGGAGGTATCGAGACCGCCCGAGTATGCGAGTACGACTTTCTTGATCTTAGCCATGGTAAAAACCTCTCTTCCTATACTCCTCCCCGCCCATCACGCGTTCATGCTTGCCATGGGCATCTGGAAGGGATAATGCACAGTCATAAAATTACAAGTCACCGATTACAGAATGCGTGTTCAGTCTGCCATCGTCAGAGCCATGATGGCCTTCTGCGTGTGCAGGCGGTTCTCCGCCTCGTCGAAGATGACATCGGCGTTGGCCTCGAGGACCTCCTCCGTGATCTCCTCGCCGCGGTAGGCCGGCAGGCAGTGCATGACGATGACGCGCTTGTCGGCGCCCTCGAGGAGCTCCTTGTTGACCTGGTACGGTGCGAAGATCTTCTTGCGCGCCTCGTGCTCGGCCTCCTGGCCCATGCTGGCCCAGGTGTCTGTGACGACGATGTCGGCATCTTTGACGGCCTCGTGCGGATCCGTGACGAGGCTGAGCGAAGCGCCCGTCTCCTTCGCGTCCTCGAGGGCGTTCTTGAAGACCGTCGCATCGGGGCGGTAATCCTCCGGCGTCGCCGCGACGAACGTCATGCCGACCTTCGCACAACCGTAGAGGAAGGAATTCGTCATGTTGTTGCCGTCGCCGACGTAGGCCATCTTGAGGCCCTTGAGGTTCTTGCCCTTGTACTCCTCGATCGTCAAGAGGTCGGTGAGGACCTGGCAAGGATGCAAGAGGTCCGTCAGCGCGTTGATGACCGGGATGTCCGCCCACTTCGCGAGCTCCTCCACGCGGTCATGGCCGAACGTGCGGATCATGATGCCGTCGAGGTAGCGCGAGAGCACGCGCGCCGTGTCGCGGATGGGTTCACCTCGCCCGAGCTGGAGGTCACGGTTCGAGAGGAAAAGCGCCTGGCCGCCGAGCTGGTACATGCCCGTCTCAAAGGATACTCGCGTTCGCGTCGAAGACTTCTCGAAAATCATGCCGAGCGTCTTGCCCTCGAGGATCTTGTGCGGCACACCCGCTTTCTGCTTTGCCTTGAGCTCCTTGGCGAGTGCCAGGATCTCCTGTACCTCATCCACGGATAAGTCGTGGATGGATAGCATGTCTTTCCCTTTCAACATATGATGACCTCCCTGCTGGAATCACTAGAACATCTGTAGTCTTGTAACTTCCGTAACTATTGCATATTATACATCAAATCCAGCCGCTTGAAAAGTGTAGATATGCATTTTTTTTGTATTTCTATACATATCACCCCGAACGGCTGAATTTTTTTATTTGTCGTACTTATTTATCGTATTTTGCGAGCACATCGTCGAGCGTCAGGATGACCGTGTCGACCTGCTCCTTCGTGATGATGAGCGGCGGGATGAAGCGCAGCACCTTGCCGGCCGTGCAGTTTATGATTGCACCCTCGGCGAGGCAGTCGTTGACGATGTCGCGGCCGTGCTCAGCGGAGGCGAGCTCGGCGCCGAGGATCAGGCCCGTGCCGCGGACATCCGTGATGAGTGCGGGGTGCTTGGCCTTGAGGTGCTCGAGCTGCTGCTTGAAGTAGCTGCCGACCGCCTCGACGTGCGCGAGGAACTCCGGCTTCGGCACCGTGTCCAAAACGACGTTGGCCGCCGCGCAGGCGAGCGGATTGCCGCCGAACGTCGTGCCGTGGTCGCCGGCGTGGAAGGCCTTGGCCACCGCATCCGTCACGATGAAGGCGCCGATGGGCACGCCGCCCGCGAGACCTTTTGCCAGCGTGACGATGTCCGGCTTGACGCCGTACTTCTCGTAGGCGAAGAACTTGCCGCTGCGGCCGATGCCGGCCTGGATCTCGTCGAAGATCAGGAGCGCGTGGTACTTGTCGCAGAGCGCGCGGACCTTCTTGAGGTAGTCGCCCTCCGGCGTGTAGACGCCGCCCTCGCCCTGGATCGTCTCGAGCATGACGGCAGCCGTCTTCTCGCTCATCATCGACTCGAGCTCCTCGATGTCGTTGTAGTGGACGTAGTCAAAGCCGTCGGGCAGCGGGCCGAAGCCCTCGTGGTACTTCGGCTGGCCCGTCGCCGTCAGCGTCGCGATTGTGCGGCCGTGGAAGCTGTCCCAGGCCGTGATGATCTGGGATTTCTCGGGGTCTATCTGGTGCGCGTACTTGCGCGCGATCTTGATGGCGCCCTCGTTGGCCTCGGCGCCCGAGTTGCCGAAGAACGCCTTGTCGAGTCCCGAGAGCGCGACGAGCTTCGCCGCGGCGTCGGCCTGCGGCTGCGTGTAGTAGAGGTTCGAGCAGTGGATGAGCTTCTTCGCCTGCTCGGAGATGGCCGTGACGAGCGGCCCGTAATCGTGGCCGAGCACGTTCACGGCGATGCCGCCTAAAAAGTCGAGGTACTTCTTGCCGTTATTGTCCCAGAGGTACGCGCCCTCGCCGTGATCGAGCACGATCTTGTAGCGGTTGAAGACCGGCAGGTAGTCCTTCGCGTCCTTCTCAAATATCTCTTTATCCGTTTCCTGCATGAAATCGCATCCTTCTCTTTTATCGTGATTGTCAGCGCACGACCTGCGTGCCGATACCCTGCGAGGTGAAGATCTCGAGGATGATGGAGTGGTCGAGGCGGCCGTCGATGATGTGCGTCTTGCCCGTGCCCTTCTCGAGGGAGGTCAGGCAGGCCTCCACCTTCGGGATCATGCCGCCCTGGATGACGCCCGACTTGATGTAGTCGCGCGCCTCCTGCATGTGAAGCGTCGAGAGGAACGAGGACTTGTCGGAAAAGTCCTTGTAGATGCCCTCGACGTCCGTCAGTAAGAGCAGCTTCTCCGCGTGCAGCGCCCCGGCGATCTCCGCCGCGACGTAGTCGGCGTTGATGTTGTAGCTCTCGCCGTTCGCGCCGACGCCGATCGGCGCGATGATGGGCACGTAGTCCTGGTCGAGGAGGTCCTCGATGAGGGCCACGTTGACCTTCTGGACGGCGCCGACGTAGCCGATGTCGACCTTCTTCTTTTCATCGCCCTCGTAGACTGTCGCGAGCTTCTTCTGGGCGCAGATGAGATTCGCATCCTTGCCCGAGAGGCCAACGGCGCGCACGCCGCGGTGATTGAGCAGGTTGACGATCTCGGAGTTGACCTTGCCGTCGAGGACCATCTCCGCGATCTCGACCGTCTCCGCGTCCGTCACGCGCAGGCCGGCGACGAACGACGACTTCTTGCCGACCTTCTTGAGGAAGCCCGTGATCTCCGGGCCGCCGCCGTGCACGATGACCGGGCGGATGCCGACGTACTTCATCAGCGCGACATCCTGCATGACCTTCTCTTTGAGGTCCTCATTGATCATCGCATTGCCGCCGTACTTGATGACGATGGTCTTTCCGTAAAATTCCTGGATGTAGGGCAGCGCCTCGACGAGGATGGCTGCCTTATCCTTGGCTGTGAATGTCATACTATCCTTCCCCTATCTCTTGCGCCAGTCTATCAGGTGTGATACTCGCCGTTGATCTTGACGTACTCGTAGGAGAAGTCGCAGGTCCAGACGGTCGCCTCTTCCTCGCCCTGGCCCATGTCGATGGAGATGGTGATGTCGTGCTGCTCCATGACCTTGGCGAGCGCCTCAGCGTCGTATTCGGCGCCGACACCGTGTGCGTAGACGGGGATATCGCCGAACTTGACGACGACGTCTTCGGGGTTCATCGGCACGCCGGCATAGCCGACGGCGCAGATCACGCGGCCCCAGTTCGGGTCAGCGCCGAAGAAGGCCGTCTTGACGAGCGGGCTCTTGGCGACGCTCATGGCGATCGTCTTGGCGTCGGCGAACGTCTTCGTGCCCGTGACGTGGACCGTCAGGAACTTCGTCGCGCCCTCGCCGTCATCGGCGATCTCCTTGGCGAGTTCCTTGCAGAGCTTGTCGAGCGCCTCGACGAACTTGGCGTAGTCCTCGCTTCCCTCCGCGATCGGCGCATTGCCGGCCGCGCCGTTGGCCATGACGATGGCCATGTCGTTCGTGCTCATGTCGCCGTCGATCGAGATCATGTTGAAGGACGTCGCGACGACCTTGGAGAGCGCCTTCTGCAGGAGCTTGCTGTCGATGGCGGCATCCGTCGTGATGAAGCAGAGCATCGTGGCCATGTTCGGCTGGATCATGCCCGAGCCCTTGGCGATGACGCCGAAGCGCACCGTCTTGCCGCCGAGCTCAATCTCGAGCGCCGCCGTCTTCGGATGCGTATCCGTCGTCATGATGGCCTGGCTTGCCGCGCTGCTGCCGTCCGCCGAGAGCTTGCTGACGGCGTCCTTGACGCCCGCTTCCAGCTTGTCCATCGGCAGCGGCACACCGATGACGCCCGTCGAAGCGACGACGACATCTTGTGGCGTGCAGCCGAGCGCCTCGGCAGCGATCTCCTGCGTCGCCTTGGCGTCTTTTTCGCCCTGCTCGCCCGTGCAGGCATTGGCACAGCCGGCATTGGCGACGATGGCGTGCGCCGTGCCCGTGGCGACGACGGCCTTCGAGGCAAAGACCGGCGCAGCCGCTACGGCGTTCTGCGTGAAGGTGCCGGCGACAGCCGCCTCCTTCTCCGTGTAGATGACGGCGACATCGAGGTTGCCGCTCTTCTTGATGCCGGCCTTGACACCGGCGGCCTTGAAGCCCTGCGGGAACGTGACGCCCGCCTCATTGTGGAATGCGTTGATCATATGGGATTCCTCCTAAATGTAAATGGTTTCGATTTCGTATGCGCCTCGCGATACTCAGGGGTACATCGGCACGAAGTCAAGGCCCGTCTTCTCGTCGAAGCCGCAGGCGATGTTGAAGTTCTGGACGGCCTGCCCCGCCGCGCCCTTGACGAGGTTGTCGATGGCGGAGAGCACGATCACGCGGTGCGTGCGCTCGTCGATGTGCCAGGCGATGTCGCAGAAGTTCGAGCCGCGGACTTCCTTCGTCGAGGGGTAGCCGCCGCGGCCGAGCAGCCGGATGAAGAACTCCTTGCTGTAGGCCTTCTCGAAGGCGGCGTCGACGAGCTCCGGCGTCACGCCCTCCTTGAGCGTCGCGTAGCACGTCGCGAGGATGCCGCGCGACATCGGCACGAGGTGCGGCGTGAAGTTGATAACCGTCGCCTCGCCCGAGAGATCCGTGACGGCCTGCTCAATCTCCGGCGTGTGGCGGTGATGCGCGACATTGTAGGCGCGGAAATTGTCGTAGAGCTCCGGGAAGTGGTTGGCCTGCTTCGGCGAGCGGCCCGCGCCCGAGACGCCTGACTTCGCGTCGACGATGATCGTATTGACATCGATGAGATGCGCGCGCGCGAGCGGCGCGAGCGCGAGGATGCTGGCCGTCGTGAAGCAGCCGGCGTTGCCGATGATCTTGGCATCGCGAATCTCGTCGCGGTAGAGCTCGGCGAGGCCGTAGACGCGCTCGGCTTCAGGATCCGTGTGCGGCACGTGGTACCACGCCTCGTAGACACTCGTATCGCGGAAGCGGTAGTCAGCGCCGAGATCGATGATGCGCACCGGCAGGTCCCGGAGCGCGCGGCCGACCTTCATCGCATGGCCGTGCGGCAGGCCGATGAAGACGAAATCGCTGTCCTTGCCGATGGCCTCGATGTCCTTCATGCTCTCGAGCACCATGTCGTAGCAGCCTCGCAGGTGCGGGTAGAGATCCGCGATCTTCTCGCCCGTGTGGCTCTCGGATGTGATGTGCACGACTTCTGCCTGCGGATGATTGTAGAGGATGCGCAGGAGCTCCGCTCCCGCGTATCCCGTTGCTCCCAGGACACTGACTTTCATACTAGTTCCTCCTCCGGGGCTCGGCCCCTTGAATTGATGTTTATAATTATACATCTATGCTGTATAATATTGCAAGCCTTTTCTTTACAATTTTACAGATTTTTTTGTGGACCCTCTCATCGCATTTGGCGATGCGGTTGCTGACGAAATAAACCGTGCGTGTTATAATGAGGACAAAGGAGTGTTTATTTCATGGCAACAAGACGACGGCGGTCACCAAAACGGCTAATCCGCTTTCTTTTTTTCCTCTTGATCCTGTTCCTCGCCGCCTTCTTCGTATCGGGCGGGCTGGCCGTCTTCTCCGCAAAGACGTGGCAGAGCGCAGGCGGCTTCCTGCCGCGACCGACGCAGAGCGTGCCCGCCAACGAGATGACGGACGAGGTGCACCATCCGGGCTTTTCCGACCGGCTGAGCCGCGTCATCTTCCTGCGGCGCGCCGTCGAGAGCCGCGTCAATGTGCGCGACCCGCACTACGTCAAGCTGCAGGACACGCCCGACTCCCTGCAGCAGGCCATCGTCGCCGTCGAGGACCGGCGCTTCTACAGCCACCACGGCTTCGACTTCGAGGGCATCGCGCGCGCCACCCTCGTCAACCTGCAGTCCGGCGAGATCGAGGAGGGTGCGAGCACCATCACGCAGCAGCTCGTCAAGAATCTCTTCCTCTCGCACGAGCAGTCCTTCGGCCGCAAGGCCGAGGAGTTCGTGCTGGCGCTCGACATGGAGTGGAACTACTCGAAGGACGAGATCCTCGAGATGTACCTCAACACCATCTACTACGGCTCGAACTACTACGGCATCGGCGCCGCCTCCGAGGGCTACTTCGGCAAGCGGCCGCGCGATCTCGCCCTGCCCGAATCGGCCATGCTCGCCGGCCTGCCGAACGCCCCCTCGCTCTACTCCCCCTACGTCGACTTCATGATGGCCAAGAAGCGCCAGTTCATCGTGCTCGACGCGATGGTCAGCTGCGGCTACATCGACAAGACGATGGCCGAAGACGCCAAGATCAAGCCGCTCTACCTCGCACACTGAGCCCATCCCCCCGACAACCCGTCGGCCAATCAAAAAAGACAAGGCATTGTGCCTTGTCTTTTTTATGCATCATTTCTTTTTGCTGTTTTCCTTCTGCTGCTCGACAGCGGAGCGCTCGAAGTGCTTGTAGAACTGCTCTGCCATGTTCGTGTAGGTGGCAACCGTATCGCCCTCGCTGCGGTTGGCCTGGATTTGGTACGTGTAGAGGAGCTCGTTCGTGCCGGCCTTGTAGACGTCGAAGAAGAACGTCGTGCGGCTGTCATTGGCGACCGTCAGGATGACGTAGGCATCCGCGTAATTAGCGACATACTGCTTGAAGTCCTTGGCTGCCGTGCGGCGGTCGAGCGCCTTGATGTCGATGTTCTGGTCCGCCTTGATGTTCTGTGCGACCGTGTCATACGAGATGACATAGCAGCGCGCCACGCGGCTCGACTCATAGACGATCTGCGTGAGCATGTCCTTGTTCGGGGATTTCGGGTCGACCTGCATGTAGAGCGGCGAGCCGATGGCCAGACGGTGGATGGCCGTGAGATCAGCCCCCTCCTGGACCGTGACCTTGTCGGCATTTGCAAAAGCAACCTGCGTGCCGAGCACGACCATGCAGGCGATGAGCAGCATCTGGATGATTTTCTTCATATAATAATCTCTCCTTGCACTATATTTTGCGAATCATCTCGCATTGTTATTCTCATTTTACACTGCCTGGCAAAGATACGCAAGGAAAAAAGCACAGACCCGCCATCAGACTAGTCTGCAGCAGGCGAAGTCCGCAGCGGGCGGAGAGGACTGCCCAACGGCAAGATCCACCGTCAGCAGGAGAGGGCTGACCATAAGCGGAGCTTTGGCCGCCTGCGTCAAGAACGCATTTTTTTGCCGACCAGATTCCCTGCTGGGAAGCGTCGTCCAAGCGAAGCGCGTTTCGCTCCCCGGCAAGGATGTATTCCAGGGCAAAACATGCGTTTAGCAGCCGGTCATGCGGAGCGTTGGGCAGTCCTCTCCGCCTTGCCAGGCTAAGTCTCTCCGGCCCGACGGCAAGATTCACCGCTAGCAGG
Source organism: Mitsuokella jalaludinii DSM 13811 (assembly GCF_000702905.1). Lineage (GTDB taxonomy): Bacteria > Bacillota > Negativicutes > Selenomonadales > Selenomonadaceae > Mitsuokella > Mitsuokella jalaludinii. The sequence continues at coordinate 16,571 of NZ_JNKR01000007.1, read as the reverse complement.
AGCGGGCTGACCATAAGCGGAGCTTTGGCCGCCTGCGTCAAGAACGCATTTTTTTGCCGACCAGATTCCCTGCTGGGAAGCGTCGTTCAAGCGAAGCGCGTTTCGCTCCCCGGCAGGGATGTATTCCAGGGCAAAAACATGCGTTTAGCAGCCGGCCATGCGGAGCGTTGGGCAGCCCTCTCCTGCGGCCGGGCTAAGTCTCTCCCCCCCTCAGTCGGGATAGACGCGCTTCTCGATGGCCTTGGCCGTCGGCGTGACGGCGAGGCCTGCTTCGCTCGTCTCGCGCAGCGACTTCGGCAGGAGATGGCCGACCTCGTTCATCGCGGCGATGACCTCATCGACAGGGATGACCGACCGGATGCCCGCCATCGTCATATCAGCGGCCGTCATGGCGACGACCGTCGCGAAGCCGTTGCGCTTGACGCACGGCACCTCGACGAGGCCGGCGACGGGATCGCAGACGAGCCCCATGAGATTCTTGATGGCGAGCGCCGTGCCATTGCCGATCATCGCCGGCGTGCCGCCCGCGAGCTCGACGAGCGCTGCCGCCGCCATGCCGGCCGCCGTGCCGCATTCCGCCTGGCAGCCGCCCGCTGCGCCCGCGATCGAGGCGTTCTGGTCGACGACCATGCCGATGCCCGCCGCCGTCAGCAGCGCGAGCACCACATCCGCATCCGCAAGATGGCGCTGCTTCTTGGCCGCGTAGAGCGCCGCCGGCACGATGCCGCACGAACCGGCCGTCGGGCACGCGACAATGCGCCCCATGACCGCGTTGACCTCACTGATGCCCACCGCACAGGCCGCCGCCTCGATGGCCGCCTCCCCCATGTACCCGCTCGTGCGGTACGCGTAGAGCTTTTTCGCGTCGCCGCCCGTCATGCCCGAGAGCGACCGCTCCGTATTCTGGATGCCGCGCACAATCGACTCCTGCATGACCTGCCAGTTCTTCAGCATCGCCTGCAGGACCTCGCCGCGCGAGCGCTCCCTGTCGTGCATCTCGCGCGCGAGCACGATCTCGTGGACCGGCACATGCTGCGCTTCGGCGAGCGCCACGAGCTCCGCGACCGTATTGAAATTCACCTGTATCATCTCGTACTCCTTTCGCTAGATGGCCGGAATGGCAAAGGCCGTCTCGACCTCGTAGACCGCGCAGCACTCCGCGACGACATCGCCGGAGAGCGGCTCGTCGAGCTCGAGGATCATCATGGCCATCTCGCCGCGGCTCTGGCGCGAGACGCGCATGAAAGCGATGTTGTACTCGTAGCGCGCGAGGATCTGCGTGACCTTCGTGATGATGCCGGGCTTGTCGTGGTGGATCGTGATGAGAGCCGGGTAGATGCCCGTGAGCTCGACCTCGTAGCCGTCGATGTTCGTGATGCGGATGTTGCCGCCGCCCACAGACGCGCCGCGCACGCGCACCGTGCGCCCCGAAGCCCCCGTCAGGTGGATGACCGCCGTATTCGGATGCGCCTGCTCTAGATTGACCTTCTGGAACGAGAAGACGAGCCCCTGCTCCTCGGCAATGGCCAGCGCCTCGCGGATGCGCTCGTCGTCGGGCGCAAAGCCCAAGATGCCCGCGATCAGCGCCTTGTCCGTGCCGTGGCCGCGGTACGTCTGCGCGAACGACCCGTGCAGGTTGATGTCCGCGCGTACGGCCGGCTCGCCGAGGACCTTGCGGGCCATGAGGCCGAGCCGCACCGCACCCGCCGTGTGCGAGCTCGACGGGCCGATCATGACCGGCCCGACTATGTCAAATACACCGTGCATATACTCTCTCTTTCTCTGCTCCATGCAGATACATACAGAAATACAGAAAGCCTTCAAGACCTCGACTGCATCGTCTCGGGTTCTTGAAGGCTTTTGCTCAAAAATCAGCGGCTATTGCCAGCTCACTTAATCAGGCCGTGGTTGCGCAGGGCCGTCTCGAGCTGCTTCTTGTGCTCCGGCTCCATCTCGGAGAGCGGCATGCGCAGCGGGCCGGCTGCATAGCCGAGCTTGCGCATCGCGACCTTTACAGGGATCGGGTTGACCTCGCAGAAGAGCGCGTCGATGAGGTCCGCATAGGCAATCTGCATCTTGCCGGCTTCCTCAGCCTTGCCGTCGAAGTAGAGCTGGCACATGTCGTGCGTCTCCTTCGGCGCGACGTTCGAGAGGACGGAGATGACGCCCTTGCCGCCGAGCGAGAGGATCGGGACGATCTGGTCGTCGTTGCCCGAGTAGACATCGAGGCTGTCGCCGCAGGCAGCGCGCAGGCGCAGGATCTTCGAGAGGTCGCCGTTGGCCTCCTTGACCGCAACGATGTTCGGGATCTTGGCGAGCTCGACGTACGTCGGGATCTGGATGCCGACACCCGTGCGCGACGGCACATCGTAGAGGATAATCGGGATGTTGATGCTCTCCGCGATGGCCTTGTAATGCGCGATCAGGCCCTTCTGCGTGCACTTGTTGTAGTACGGCGTGACGACGAGCACGGCATCCGCACCGACGCTTTCCGCGTACTTCGAGAGTTCGATGGCGTAGGACGTCTCGTTCGAGCCCGTGCCGGCGATGACCGGGATGCGGCCCTTGACCGTGTCGACAGCGCACTTGATGGCCGCTCTGTGCTCCTCGTCCGTCATCGTGGCCGACTCACCGCTCGTGCCCGTGATGACGATGGCATCCGTACCGCCCTTGATCTGGTCCTCGATGATGCGGCTGAGTTCTTCGAAGTTGATACCATCCTCCGTGAACGGCGTGATGATGGCGACACCTGCACCTTTGAAAATTGTCTTCTTCATCCAGAAAGCCTCCCATACTCCTGTCCTGCTATGCCGCCCGCGGCAGCAGGACATCGACTCATATTATGATATCTCCTTCATTATCCCATGTCCACAGAGGAAAGTCAACGCCTTCTCCAGAGGACAAATGTTGCATCTCAGAGCGCCGGCTTGATGGAGCCGAAGGCGTCCTTCGCCGCGGCGATCTTCTCGTCGTTGCCGAAGACGCAGAGGACGTTCTCCTTCATGCAGTCCGCGATGAGCGGGGCGAGTGCGCGGATGTCCTCCTGGCGCGTCGCGAGGATCTCCGCGCGGCGCTGCTGGCGGTCCGCCTCCGTGATGCCGCGCAGGTAGCACGTCGCGGCCGCATCGCCCTTCATCATCGGCGTCAGCGGCGTGTCGACGCCGCTCATCGTGCCGATGATGAACTTGTCCATCTCGCGCTCCGACGCCTCAAAGTGCGCCGCATAGTCCGCCGTGCCGTCAAAGACGGCGAGCGTCTCGCGGAGGTTCGGGTCGCGGTAGGAGCCGAAGTACATGAAGCCGTTGCGGTTGAAGCCCGTGAAGGCGCCGTAGGCACCGCCCTGCACGCGGATCTTCGTCCAGAAGTAGTCGTAGCGCAAAAGCGTCTCTAAAACGGCCATGCTGCCCGTGTAGCGGTAGCCGAGGCGCAGGAAGTTCGCGCCCTTGCCGACGTACTGCACGCGGCTCGAGGACGTCAGGCCCTCGTTCTCCGGCTCGACCTTCCAGTCAAACGAAGCCGCCGGGAACACGTCCTGCGAGAAGCTCTGCTGCAGGGCGCCGAAGGCCTCGGCAAAGGCCGGGTACTCCTCTTCCCTGAGCGTGACGCTGACGATGAGGCCGTTGCGGTTGAAGAGCTTCGGCAGCAGCGTCTTGAACACCTGCTGCATCTTGGCGAGACTTCCCGCAAAGTCCGCCTCAAACGCCTTGAGGAACGGATAGAACGGCAGGCCGCCCTCGTCGGCGTAGCGGCCCGCGCGCGAGAGGTAGGCCGCGAGGCGCGAGACGATGATCTGGTTGGCGGCGCGCTGCAGATTGAGCTCGATGGACGTCTCCTCCTGCTCGACGAGCTCGCGGATGCGCTTCTCATCCGTAAAGCGGCTCTCGGTCAGGATCTCCTGCAGGAGCGCCATGAGCTCCGGCAATCTCTTGACGAGCGCCTTCGCGCGGACGCGCAGCTTCGGCAGCAGCGAGTCTGGCTCGCCGTTTCGCGTGTAGACGACGACATCCGACGCGATGCCGCCCGTGTGCAGGTTGCGCAGGTTCGCGAGCTCCGCGTACGTGTGCTTCTCCGTATCGACCATGCCGAGGAGCTCACTCAAGAGATAGAGGTACGGCAGCTCCTCCTGCGTCACGGCGCTCGCGTCGAAGTAGAGATTGAGGTAGGCGATGCCGTTCGTGTGGACATCGCTGAAGAGCACCTTCGTGCCGCCAAGATTGCGGACCTCGAGCGGCAGCGGGTACGACTCCTTGCGGATGTCTGAGAGCTTCAGCACCGGGATCGTGTGCAGGGCCTCCTCCGTCTCCGGGCTCTGCTGGCGCTCCTTGAGCGCCTGCGTCGCCGCGATCGTCGCCTCGATCTCCGCGTCGCTCATCGCCGCCTTCTTCGCGGCGAGCTTCTCCTGCTGCTCCTTCTCGCGGCGCGCGGCCATCTGCGTGTCCGGCACCATCGCGAGCAGGCTGCGGTGCGGGTTCGCGAGGAAGTACGTCTCGACGAGCGACTCGAAGTAGCGCCCCGAGAGCCCGTCCTTCATCTCTTGCAGCAGGTCCTCATAGCGCAGGTACGTCTCGGGAGCGCCGCCGTAGAGCCAGCTCTTCATGATGCGGATGCCGTAGATGAGCCCCTTCGGCGCCGAGCCGAAGTCGGCTTCGCGCAGGCGGAACTCCATAAGGTTGATGGACGCCTCGAGCAGCTCGCGGTCGATGCCGTTCTCGGCGAGCTGCTGGAGCTTCGTCATCGTCAGGTGGTAAAACTTGTCGAGGCGCTCCGGCTCTGCGTTGTTGACGATGATGCTGAAGAACGGCTGCAGCATGTCCGTCTCGAAGATGGAGTCGACGTCGCGGCCGAGCTTCGCGTCGATGAGCGCCTTGCGCAGCGGTGCGGCCGGCGTGCGCAGGAGCGCGTGCTCGAGGATCTCGAGGCCCATCATCGCCTTGTGGTCGAGCGACTGGCCCGTCGTCCAGCTCAGCGCGAGGAACGTCTTCTCATCGGTCCCCTCCTCTTCGCTGACGGGATACGGCACCGTCTCGCGCTTGAGGTGCGAGAACGCCGGCTGCAGGTCGATCTTCGACGGCACGGGGATGCGGTCGAAGTGCGAGAGGTATTCCTCGTCGAGGTAGCGCAGCTTCTCCTCGATGTCCATCGCGCCGTAGAGGTAGATGTAGCTGTTCGACGGGTGGTAGTACTTCGCGTGGAAGGCGATGAACTTCTCCTGCGTGAGGTCCGGGATGGCCTCCGGGTCGCCGCCCGACTCGTGGCCGTACGTCGTCTCCGGGTAGAGCGCGTGCATGATGCGGCTCTCGAGCAGGTCATCCGGCGAGGACAGCGCGCCCTTCATCTCGTTGTAGACGACACCGCTGTACGCGAGCGGGTCCTCCTTCTTCTCGATCTCATAGTGCCAGCCCTCCTGCATGAGCACCTGCGGGTTCTCGCGCATGTCCGGGTAGAAGACAGCGTCGAGGTAGACGTCCATGAGGTTCTGGAAGTCCTTGTCGTTGCGGCTGGCCACCGGGTACATCGTCTTGTCGGGGTACGTCATCGCATTGAGGAAGGTGTTCAAGGAGCCCTTGACGAGCTCGACGAACGGCTCCTTGAGCGGGTACTTGCGCGAGCCGCAGAGCGTCGAGTGCTCGACGATGTGCGCGACGCCCGTGTCGTCGACAGGCGGCGTGCGGAACGAGATGGAAAAGACCTTATTGTCATCGTCGTTGGCGAGGAAGAAGAGGCGCGCGCCGCTCTTCTCGTGCTCGAACGTGTAGGCCATCGAGTCGACTTCGTGGATGTACTCTTTATGTTTCAGGCAAAAGCCGTGGATTCTGTCGTTTACTTCCATAAAAATAAATGCTTCCTTTCGTTCTGTCGGATTTATTCTCTGTCACTGTATCGTCTCGAGCAGCTTTCGCTGCAGGAGATGGAGGTTGTTGTTGGAGGTCATGATGATGGATGCCGACTTCGGCGCGGCATTCTTGGCCTTCTCGGTGCAGGCGTGCGAGACGGCATTCGTGTTGATGATGATGTAGTCGGCCTGCGCGAGCGCGGAGCGATCGAAGTTCTTCTCACTGCCGAGGAAGTGCATCGTCGGGAAGACTTCTGCGGCCTTCTTCTGCCACTTCTCCGTGCCGCCGACGACGTAGATGCGGAAGGAATCGAAGAACTCCTGCTCCTCCCGCGTCCGGGCCGGTTCGGCTGGAGAATCTTCTACCGGGACGCCTGCCGCATCGGCAGGCGGTTCATCCTGTGCGGGAGGCTCATACATTGCGAGCCTCTTCCGCAGCTGCCGATTCTCCTCGCGCAGGGCGTCGAGCTCGTCCCGCTGCCTGATGCGCGCGACGATCGCGTCCTCGATCTCCCGGCGGCAGTCGGCGAGCTTTGCCGCCTGCTCCTCTAGCTTCGCCTGCAAAGCGGCAATCTCCTGTTCGAGTGCCGCCTTCTCGGTGAAGACATTGCGCGTCTTCTTCTCTCTGCTGTTTGCCATACCAACACACTCCGCTCCAAACCATACGTATACACTATTATAGCACAGATCCGTTTTCTTTCTCAATGTCGGACAGCCGCGGGCCACCATTTCCTTTTGGGCATCTTTCCTGTATAATAGAAAGAAACGAAAGAAAAGGAGGGATTCTCATGCCGATTGAGATCCTGCAGGGACTTGCCATCCCGTTCCTCGGCACGACGCTCGGCGCGGCCTGTGTCTTTTTGCTGCGCGGGGAACTCGACCACCGCATCCAGAAGGCGTTCACGGGCTTTGCGGCGGGCATCATGGTCGCGGCTTCGGTCTGGAGTCTCCTGATCCCCTCGATGGAAGAGAGCAGCGCGCTCGGCGCCTACGCCTCGCTGCCGGCCGTCGCGGGCTTCTGGGCGGGCACGCTCTTCTTGCTGCTGCTCGACCACATCATCCCGCACCTCCACCTGAACAGCGAGGAGGCCGAGGGCCCGAAGAGCGCGCTCTCGAAGAACCTCAAGCTCGTGCTCGCGGTGACGCTGCACAACATCCCGGAGGGCATGGCGGTCGGCGTCGTGCTGGCGGGCTGGCTCACGGGCGGCGCGGACCTCTCGCTCGGCGCGGCGCTCGCGCTGTCGCTCGGCATCGCGATCCAGAACTTCCCGGAGGGCGCGATCATCTCGCTGCCGCTCGCGGCCAACGGCGAGGGACGCGTGAAGGCGTTCGTGCTCGGCACGCTGTCGGGCGTCGTGGAGCCGATTGGCGGGGCGCTGACGATCGTCGCGGCGAGCGTCGTCGTGCCGGTGCTGCCGTACCTGCTGGCGTTCGCGGCGGGCGCGATGCTCTACGTCGTCGTGGAGGAGCTCATCCCGGAGATGAGTGCGGGCCATCACTCGAATATCGGGGTGGTCGCGTTTTCGGTCGGGTTCACGCTGATGATGGCGCTGGATACGATACTGGGATGAGGAGTTTGGGTTTACATCGTGGCGTGGCCGGGGCGCAGCTGTTTCGGCTTCGTCGCTCCGTTGAATGAGCCCCATGTGGCAGAGTATGTGTCTAGGGGGTTCGCCGCCTGCCGCGGCGTTCTGACATCGCGAGGTCTAGGCGCGGCGGATTGGGGCTCAGCCCTGCGGGCGGTCACTGCGCTCCTGCAGGCGAAACAGCTGCGCCCCGGCCCGGTGTTGCTCGCGTTTTGGGACTTAGCCAGGCCCTGCTGCGGGCGGACGCTTCGCTGCGCCCTGCTCGGTGCTCTGAGCAGGGACTTAGTCCGGACTAAAGTACAGAGACGAGTTCGAGGGTAGTTCTTAGGGGCGATCGCTTCGCTGCGCCCCTCTAGTTTGCACGATTTTTCTTCTATGACGAAAAAAGACTGTCACTTTGTTGTGGCAGTCTTTTTGTATTGTTTATTTCCTTGCTCGATTCGATTTTCAGGGATCATGCATCGCCGATGATGCGGACTTCGGGGTGGAGCATGACGCCGTGTTTCTGGTAGACGCGCTGCTGGACTTCGTGGATGAGGCCGCGGACGTCGGCGGCGGTGGCGTTGCCGGTGGCGTTGACGACGAAGCCGGCGTGCTTGGTGGAAACCTGGGCGCCGCCGACCTGGAGGCCTTTGAGGCCGGTCTCCTGGATCAGGGTGCCGGCGAAGTAGCCTTTGGGGCGCTTGAAGGTGCTGCCGGCGCTGGGCATCTCGAGGGGCTGTTTGCTCTCGCGGCGCTGGGTGAAGTCGTCCATCTTGGCGCGGATGGCTTTGCTGTCGCCGGGCTCGAGGCTGAGCTCGACTTCGACGATGGCCTCGCCGTTATCCTGGAAGCGGCTGTGGCGGTAGCCGAGGTCGAGTTCGTCGCGGCTGTAGGTGTGGATCCTCCCCTCGCGGTCGACGGTGCGCACGGTGTCGGCGACGTTCTTCATCTCGCCGTCGTAGGCGCCGGCGTTCATGAAGATGGCGCCGCCGATGCTGCCGGGGATGCCGCAGGCGAATTCGAGGCCGGTCAGGCTGCTCTGCGCGGCGGCTTCGGAGACGTCTTTGAGGAGGGCGCCGGCGCCGGCGATGATGCGCGTGCCCTCATGGCGGATCTTGGCCATCGGGCGCGCGAATTTCACGACGACGCCGCGGATGCCCTTGTCCTGCACGAGGACGTTGGAGCCGTTGCCGAGGATGGTCAGCGGCAGCTTGTACTCGTTGACGAGGGCGAGGACCTTCTCGGTCTCCTCCATGGAGGCGGGGAAGATCAGGCAGTCGGCAGGGCCGCCGATCTTGAAGGTCGTGTGGAGTTTCATCGGCTCATCGAGGCGGAAGCGGTTCGGCTCGATGAAGGCCTGGCATTTCTGGACAAAGCTTTTGTCAATCATCAGTCATCATTCCCATCTGTACTATGGTCTTCACTATGGTCTTCTCGTCGTCTTGACGCGCGGCGCGTCAGCGGTGGTCCATGCGGAGGCCGGGGCCGGCTTCTGCGAGGTTCTGGAAGTCCATCTGCCGCATGGCCTCGTAGGCCACGACGGCGACGGAGTTGGAGAGGTTCAGCGAGCGTGCCTCAGCGATCATCGGGATGCGCACGCAGTGATCCCAGTTCGCCTTGAGGATGGGCTCGGGGATGCCGGCCGATTCCTTGCCGAAGACGAGCATGTCGTCCATCGTGTACGAGACTTCCGTATAGGAGCGCGGTGCCTTCGTCGACAAAAAGTAGAAGTTGTGGCCGGCGTAGCGCTCCTGGACTTCCTCGAAGCTGTCGTGGTAGTGGACCTTGACGAGCGGCCAGTAGTCGAGGCCGGCGCGCTTCAGGTGCTTGTCATCCGTCGAGAAGCCGAGCGGCCGCACGAGATGGAGCTCGATGCCCGTGCCGGCGCAGAGCCGCGCGATGTTTCCCGTGTTGCCCGGGATCTCTGGTTCAATCAATACGATATGCAATGGTTCTAACACCTCGGAATTGGAAGAAAACCCGCAGGAAGCGGAGTCTCATTGATTTCTTATAACTCATTCATTATAGCGAATCCCGAACGAAAATACAAGGTATCTCCCCCACGACAAAAAGAGAAGCAGCCTCGGCTGCTTCTCCTGTAGAGTCGCTTATGGGATTACTTGAGCACAGCGCCCGTGCTGGCGGACGTCGTGAGCTTTGCGTAGCGGGAGAGATAGCCCGTCTTGATCTTCGGCTCCGGCTTCTTCCAGTTCGCCTTGCGCTTGGCGAGCTCTTCGTCGCTGACGGCGAGCGAGAGGCTGCGGTTCGGGATGTCGATCGTGATCTCGTCGCCGTCCTCGATGAGGGCGATCGGGCCGCCTTCCATGGCCTCCGGCGAGATGTGGCCGACGCAGGCACCCTGGCTGGCGCCGCTGAAGCGGCCGTCGGTGATCAGGCCGACCTTGAGGCCGCGGCCCGTGATGACAGCCGTCGGGTTGAGCATCTCCTGCATGCCCGGGCCGCCCTTCGGGCCCTCGTAGCGGATGACGACGACATCGCCGTCGTGGATCGCGCCGGCCATGATGGCGTCGCAGGCCTCCGTCTCGGAGTTGTAGCACTTCGCCTTGCCCGTGTACGTCAGCATGTCCGGTGCGACGGCCGATGCCTTGACGACGGCGTAGTCCGGTGCGAGGTTGCCCTTGAGGATGGCGATGCCGCCCTCCTTGCGGTACGGGTCGTCGACGCTGTGGATGACCGTGCGGTCGAGGACTTCGGCGTTCTTGATGCGGTCGCCGACCGTGCCCGTGATCGTCAGGGCGTCGAGGTGGATGAGGTTCTTCTTCGCGAGCTCATGCATGACAGCCGGGATGCCGCCGGCCTCGTTGAGGTCCGTCATGTGGTGCTTGCCGGCCGGGCTGAGCTTCGTGATGTACGGCGTGCGGCGCGAGATCTCGTCGAAGAGCGGCGCCGGCAGCTCGATGCCGGCCTCGTGCGCGATGGCCGTCAGGTGAAGGACGGTGTTCGAGGAGCCGCCGATGCCCATGTCGACCGTGATGGCGTTCTCGAAGGCCTCGCGCGTCATGATGTCGCGCGGCTTGATGTCCTTCTTGATGAGGTCCAGGACGGCAGCGCCGGCGCGCTTGGCGAGCAGGCGGCGTGCGCCCGTGTAGGCAGCCGGGATCGTGCCGTTGCCCGGCAGGCCCATGCCGAGGACCTCCGTCAGGGAGTTCATCGTGTTGGCCGTGAAGAGGCCGGCGCAGGAGCCGCAGCCCGGGCAGCACTTCGACTCGAGGTCTGCCATCTCAGCGGCGTCCATCTGGCCGGCAGCGAACTTGCCGGCTGCCTCGAAGGCCTGGCTGACGCTGACATCGTGGCCGTGGAAGCGGCCCGGCAGCATCGGGCCGCCCGAGACGACGACGGCCGGGATGTTGAGGCGGGCTGCTGCCATCAGCATGCCCGGGACGACCTTATCGCAGTTCGGGATCAGGACGAGGCCGTCGAAGCCCGAGGCCATCGCGACGGCCTCGATCGAGTCCGCGATGAGCTCGCGGCTCGCGAGCGAGTACTTCATGCCCGTGTGGCCCATGGCGATGCCGTCGCAGACGCCGATGGCCGGGAACTCGATCGGCGTGCCGCCGGCTGCCGCGACGCCGAGCTTGGCCGCCTGCGCGATCTCGCGCAGGTGGATGTGGCCCGGGATGATCTCGTTGAAGGAATTGCAGATGCCGATCAGCGGCTTCTGGAGGTCCTCCGGACCATAGCCCATGGCATGGAATAAGGAACGGTGCGCACAGCGCGTGGCGCCTTTTTTGACAATATCACTTCTCATAAAGCAACTCTCCTATCTATTCTGTATCGCCTGCCTGCAATCTGTCTACACACAGCAGACAATCCGATGCAAAGATTCATGTGATACCTAGTTTACAACATTACGAATCAAAATTCAATGCCTTTTTGCGCTTTTATCCCCGCGGCGAACGGATGGCGCAGGCTGCGCATCTCCGTGATGAGGTCGGCCCGCTCCAGGAGCAGCGGGCAGGCCGCGCGGCCCGTGCAGACGAGGTGCACTTCTGGCGGGCGTCGTTCGAGCAACGCGCCGAGCTCCTCCTCCGTGATCAGGCCGAATCTGACGGCGTAATTGACCTCGTCGAGGATGACCATATCCCAGCGGCCGCTCTGCAGCTCGTCCGCGGCCATCTTCAGGGCCGCCTCCGCCGCCCGCCGGTGCTCCTCTTTCGGCTTCTCGCCCTTTCTCGTGAAACCGAGGCCGAGCGGCCGGAGCTCGATGCGGCCCTCGGCACGCGCGAGGACCTCGATGGCATGGCGCTCGCCCGTCTGCCAGCCGCCCTTGATGAACTGCAGGATGAGCACGCGCAGGCCGTCGCCCCAGGCGCGCACGGCGAGCCCCATGGCCGCCGTCGTCTTGCCCTTGCCATCCCCCGTGTGCACGATCAGCAGGCCGTGGCGCTCCATGCGCTCTTCCCGTCTCGCTTTCTCCATCTCCATGATTTTTTCTCCTGTTCTCTTGCAGAATGCCAGCAAAAAAGCCCGCCGGACGCGATAATCCGGCAGGCTCAGACTCATTTAAACTTCGTGCGCAGCTCGACAAAGAAGGTCGTGCCCTTGCCGAGCTCGCTCTGGATCCAGATGCGGCCCTTGTGCAGGTGGACGATCTCCTGCGCGATGGCGAGGCCGAGACCGTTGCCGCCCATCTCGCGCGAGCGCGCCTTGTCGACGCGGTAGAAGCGGTCGAAGACCTTTGCCTGGTCCTCCTTCGCGATGCCGATGCCCGTGTCGCTGACGGCAAAGCGCACCCTGCCCTTCTCCGTGCTCTCGTAGCGCACGGAGACGCGGCCGCCGTCCGGCGTGTATTTGACGGCGTTGTCGACGAGGATCAGCACGAGCTGGCGGATCTTCTGCTCGTCGGCCTGGATCTCGACCTTCGGCAGGTTCTCCGCCTGCAGGTCGATCTTCTTCTGCTCGGCGAGCGGCTGCATGAGGCGCGCCGTCTGCTCGATGAGCGCCGAGAGATTGAACTTCTGCGGCTTGAGCTTCAGCGCCTTGTTGTCGCTGCGCGCGACGACGAGCAGGTCGCTGACGAGCTTCGTCATCTTCTTGACCTCGTCGCGCACATCGTCGATGACCTGCCGCAGGAAAGGCGACTGGATCGACGGGTCGTTCTGCAGGAGCTCCGCCGAGGCCATGACGACGGCCAAGGGCGTCCGGAGCTCATGCGAGGCGTCCGCCGCGAACTGGCGCTGCTTCTCGTAGGCCTGCCGCAGCGGGATCATCGCCTTGCCCGAGAGGATGTGGCCGACGATCGTCGCGATGACCAGCGCGATGGCGCCGAGGAAGGCCAGCGCGTACGTCGCCTTCTCCATGCCGTTGTACATCGCCGTGACATCCTTGCCGACGTAGACCGTCTGCGTCGCATTGCCCTCATCGTCGCGGACCTGCTGGGCCGTCAGCATGATGCGGGCCTTGCGCGTGTTCTCCGAGCCGGGCTTCGAGAAGACCGTCACGCCGCCCGGCTCCACCTTCTCCTGCGCGATCGTGTCGAGGATGAAGGGCTCGATGCGGAACGAGGCGCGCGCGAAGTTCAAGAGGCGCCCCTCGTTGTCGAAGACATAGAAGAACAGGCGGTCATTCGTGCTCTTGTAGGCGATCGTATCGTCGAGCACGATCTCCGGGTGCTGGTTGAAGTACTCCTGCGCCTCCGCCACATTGCTCGCCGTGTCCATGAGCTCGCGCGCCTGCTCCGACGTGATCGACCACTCCATCGTCTTGTGCATCGCGAAGATCAGCACGACGAGGAAGATGATCATGACGATCGAGTAGAGCAGCGTGAGCTTGCGGCGGCTGCTGCCAAAGATGTTCTGCGCCATCAGCTCTTGGCCTCCAGCTTGTAGCCGACGCCGCGGACCGTCTTGATGACCGTGCCGCCGTCGCCGAGGTCAAGCTTCTTGCGCAGGATCTTCATGTAGGAGTCGATGTTGTTCGAGCTGACGTCCGACTCGAGGCCCCAGATGCGGTCGAGGATGATGTCGCGCGGCACGACGATGCCGATGTTCTGCGCGAGCAAGTCGAAGATCTGGAACTCGCGCGGCGAGAGCTGGATGACCTTGTCCTTCTTCTTGAGGACCTTCGCCGTGCGGTTCAGCGTGAACTCGCCGACCTCGACGATATCCTGCTGGATCTTCTGCGTGCTGCGGCGGCCGAGCGCGCGCAGGCGCGCCATGAGCTCCGCGAACTCGAACGGCTTGACGAGGTAGTCGTCCGCGCCCGCGTCGAGCCCCGTCACGCGGTCCTCGACCGAGTCGCGCGCCGTCAGCATCAGGATGGCCTTCTCATAGCCGTCCTTGCGCAGGCGGCTGCACGCCTCCACGCCCGTCTCCCCCGGCATCATCCAGTCGAGGATCAGGATGTCGTAGTCCGTGTACATCGCATACTCGTAGATATCACTGCCGTTCGTCACCCATTCGACCTGTATGTCATTCTGCTCCAGCATGTACTGGATGAGCTTGCCCAGGCGCTTGTCGTCCTCTGCCAGCAAAACCCGCATCGTCACCACTCCTCAAAAATCAAATGCTTTCTATATATATACACGCCTTCCGTGAAAAAAGACTGAAGCCCGCCAGGATGCGGCAGGCTCCAGCCTCTTACTTCTCTGCCTGCACCGGCTCGCTCCACGGGCGGGCCAGGCCGTCCGGGAAGCGCTCCTCAAAGTCTGCGACCGGGACGGGCCGCGAGTAGTAGAACCCCTGGAAGATATCGCAGCCGATCTGCGTGAGATCGCGGACCTGCTGGCTCGTCTCGACCCCCTCGACGACCGTCGGCATGCCGAGTTCGCGCGCGAGCGCCACGATTGAGCGCAGGATGATGCGGCTGCGCTCCTGATGCTCCGTCTTGCGCAAGAACTCCATGTCGATCTTCAGGATGTCCGCCTGGATGTCCTTGAGGAAGCTCAGGCTCGAGTAGCCGCTGCCGAAATCATCGATGGCGATCGTGAAGCCGTACTCCTTGAGCCGCTGGATGAGAGCGATGGCCTCCTTCGGCTTGTCCATGAAGACCGTCTCCGTGATCTCGAGCTCGAGATGCTCCGGGTCGATCTTGTACTCCTCGACGAGATGCGTGAAGACCTCGTAGAGGTCGAGGTAGTAGATGTCCTTGACCGAGATGTTGACCGAGATCCTGTAGCTGCCGAAGACCGGGTCATCCTTCCATGACTTCAGTAGGCGGCAGGCCATCTCCCAGATGTGGTAGTCGAGCTGCCAGATCTTGCCGTGCTCCTCGATGATTGGGATGAATACCGCGGGCGGGATCACGCGGCCGTCCTCGCAGACCCAGCGCGAGAGCGCCTCCGCGCCGATCACGTGCCGGTCCCCCGCCCCCACCTGCGCCTGCAGGTAGAGCTGGATCTCCCCGCGGCCCAGCGCATCCGAGAAGCGGCTCAGCACCGCGCGGTCGCGTATCTTGTCGGACATCATGTGATCCGAGTACCAGACAAAGCCGTTGCTCTCCTGCGTCTTCAAGACGCTCGCCGCCAAAAACGCGCGGTCGCAGAGCACCGAGATCGGCATGCGCCGGTCCGTGACGCGGCAGATGCCGATTGCGATCTGCAGGTCGAAGTGGATCGAGGTAAGCTCGTGCATGACCGTCTCGACCGTCTTGAGGTATTCCTCCGGCACGAAGTCCTCCGCCGGGATCAGCATGGCGAAGCGGTCCGCGCGGATGCGCCCGTAGGCCGTCCGCCGGTTCTGGCCGTAGCGCCGGCGCAGCATGCCGCCGACGCGCACCAGGAGCTCATTGCCCTTCGTCATGCCGTAGAGCCCGTTCAATAGCTTGAAGTCCCCGAAGTTCAGGCAGACCATGAGGTATTCCACATGCGGGTTGTCGTCCATGACGTGGCGCGCCTGCCGGTAGAAGCCGTACTTGTTGTAGATGCCCGTCAGGGCGTCGTGCATCGTGCCGAAGTGCTCCAGGTCGAGGTTCTTCTGGTCCTGCGTGCAGTCGCTGATGAGGAAGTACATGCCGACATCCATGCCCGTGCCGTCGTTGAGCGGGTAGCGGCAGATCTGCAGCGACCGCGGGCTCTCCTTCTCCCCGTACTGCTGCAGCCAGACCGTAGCCTCCGGGCTCGAGAGCGCATCCTCCTGGAACCAGTCCTTGAGGATGACCTCGAGCTTTGCCAGGCTGTCCGGGACATCGAAGAGGCGGAACGCCTCGCTGTTCGCATAGATGCAGTGCCCGCTCATATCAAACCAGACGACACCCGTCGGCAGGTTCTGCATGGCCATGCGCAGCGTCTCCTCAAACACCTTCCGGTCAAATCCCTTTTGCAGCATCGCGTGATGCCCGTCCTTCTTCATGCCCCGGCCCCTCTCTATGCGAATCAGCTCCATGACACAGGAAAACGTCGTGCCGTCCGCGAGCAGAAGCTCGATGGGGCGCGACGTGATGAAGTAGAGATCGCCGTCCTTGATCTCCGTCTTGTGCAGCTCCATGCCCGTCTTGAGTGCGCGCAGGCTCGTGCAGTTGCGGCAGCGGTTCGTGCTGCGCCAGACCGAATAACAGCCCTCGCCGTACTTGCACGAATGGTCCGCCCCGACCGAAAACGCATGGCATTCCTCCGGGTCGACGAGCCGCACGATATCGTACTCCTTCGAGAGCCGCGCCATCTCTGCCTTCACCTCGCGTTCCGTGAATTGCAGCGTCATGTCCATTCCTCCTCGGCTCCAAGCTCCTGCATCCAGCCGGAGCCGCCTTCTCTTCTCCCGTCACGTGCCCGCGCCAGAGCCACGGTAGACCTCCGCGCAGCACATCCGTAAACGATTCCATTCATAATTATAGCATTCGCCCTGCCAAAGTCAAAATCCTGCCGCGTCATGAAAATACGCCGTTTCGTCATGAACAGCCGCCGTTCCCCCTTCGCCTCCATTACGCCTTCCATGCTCTCTATACGGAGAGCGACGTTACATGGATGGTGTAGACGTGCCATTTCAATCCACGCTCCCTACATAGGGAGCGACGTGGAGCATATCCCAGATGCACCGCTGTGCAAGGTTTCAATCCACGCTCCCTACATAGGGAGCGACTAATTTTACGCTTTTACCGTTTTAATCTCAATAGTTTCAATCCACGCTCCCTACATAGGGAGCGACACGACATCGAGCACCCATTTGCCGAGATCCTCGTTGTTTCAATCCACGCTCCCTACATAGGGAGCGACG
>NZ_JNKR01000006.1 GCF_000702905.1 Mitsuokella jalaludinii DSM 13811 | reverse complement strand
CATCTTTAGTAGGATTCCCATGCGGAAACTCTACAACATTCGGTATTAGCAGTCCTTTCGAACTGTTGTCCCCATCTTTACGGCAGGTTGTCTACGCGTTACTCACCCGTTTGCCACTCGACTTTCAAAAGCAAGCTTTCAATCGTCTCGTACGACTTGCATGTGTTAAGCACGCCGCCAGCGTTCGTCCTGAGCCAGGATCAAACTCTCCATAAAATTTAGGAAAGCCTTGATTGGCTCTAATAATCTTTTTTGGCCTAGGCTTCGAATAAATCCAAAGCCTAGTAAAGAAATTGCCGATTGCTTATGTTCATAATCAATCGATGTTTTAAAAAACATCTGGCTTGAATCACAAATGATTCATGTTGCATTGTTTAGTTTTCAAAGAACAACTCTGTCTCTCGAAGCGCTTTGCTTCAAGCGACTTTTATATCTTATCGCATCGAGCGGAGCTTGTCAAGAAGTTTTTTCTTTCTTTTTTCAAGTTCTTTCGGCTCCTGCAATCCCCTGCCAGTCAAGGCTTCTGGGCTCTTGCCGGTGCCGTATCGCTCAGCGACTTGTACTATATTACAGGATGGCGGACGAGTTGTCAACAGCTTCTTTGAAAAAAATGCAAAAAGCTGTTGAATCCCTCATTTCTCCGCCCGCTGCACGCTCTCGAGCAATCAGAGATATGTGTAGAGCAGCACAGCGATGACGCCCGGCACGCCGAAGAAGCCGGCGACGAGCGCGCTCAGGAAGGTGATCTGCACCTTGACGGCCACGAGCTTGACAAACCAGAGCAGGATGGCGCCGACAATGCTGTTCGTGATCAGCTTCCAGACGAGATGAAGCGGCAGGGAGACAACTTTGCCGACGAGGCAAAGCACCACCAGGCCGATGGCAAATGCCGTTATGAACTCAAACATCAGATTTCCCTCCGATTCTCCATGGCCTTCGCGAGCGTCACCTCATCGGCGTACTCCAAGTCGCCGCCAATCGGCAGGCCGTGCGCGATGCGCGTGACCTTGATGCCGAGCGGCTTCAGGAGCTTGGCGATGTACATGGCCGTCGCCTCCCCTTCGACATTCGGGTTTGTCGCCATGATGACCTCTTTGACCGTATCGTCCTGCAGGCGGCCCAGGAGTTCCTTGATGCGGATGTCGGACGGTCCGACACCCTCTAAGGGTGACAACGCCCCGTGCAGGACATGATAGACGCCCTGGTAGTCGCGCATGCGCTCCATCGCCGCGACGTCCTGCGGCTGCTCGACGACGCAGATGACGGAGTGGTCGCGCTCATCCGAGCCGCAGATGGCGCAGGGATTCTGATCACTGAGGTTGAAGCAGGTATTGCAGTAGCCGATCTTCTCCTTGGCATCGACGATGGCCGCGGCCAGCGACCTCGCCTGAGCAGGGTCCATGTCGAGCACGTGATAAGCAAGACGCACTGCCGTCTTCTGGCCAATGCCCGGCAGTGCGCGAAAGTGCTCGATTAAGTTTGCCAAGGGTGCAATGTACTGCATCAGAGCAGTCCCGGCGGCAGACCGAGGCCGCTCGTCAGCTTGCCCATTTCCGACGCCATCATCTCGTCGACTTTCTTCGTCGCCTCATTGAAGGCAGCCGAGATGAGATCCTGCAGCATCTCGACGTCTTCCGGGTCGACAGCAGCCGGGTCGATCGTCAGGGACTGAACCTGCTTCTCACCGTTCATGACGATCTTGACAGCACCGCCGCCAGCCGTGACGTCGACGGTCTTGCGCTTGAGCTCGTCCTGCATCTTCTTCATCTCGTTCTGCATCTTCTGGACTTTCTTCATCATGCCGGCCATGTTGCCCATGTTGCCCATTCCACCAAACATAGATTACACCTCTCGTTCTCATGCGATCTGCATGCATCTTGATTATTCTCTAGATTAGACTATCAAATTAACGTGCGTCCGTCAACTCAAAACGGACTCCCCTGCCCCAAAAGACAGGAAAAAGCTATCCCGAGGGGAAATCGGGATAGCTCGTCCTGTCTTTTGAGACATCACATTTAAAAAGGGAATTTATGCAAGAAAGAGCATCGCGGGGGATACTCATTTCTTCGTGATAGGAGGGTAGCTGCGCTTTAGCTTCAGCATATCGATGTTCATCGCCTTCGGTTTGGCGAAGTACGAGAGCGCATAGGCTGCAGTGCCCGTGTAGTCGATGGCGTACTCATTCGTCGACCACGACGTCAGGACATCGAGGTACGACTTGGCCACAGGGATATGGCCGCTCTTGAGGTAGGCCGTCTGGTCAGGATCGCCGCCCGCGACCGCATTCGGACCGCCGACGATGAGGCCCGGGACATAGGCGCCCGTGCTTTCGTGGATGCGGTTGTGCGGATGCTCCGGCGGATTGTCGCCCATGCCAGTCGCGAAGCTCTTGTCGAGCGAATTGCGGCCGAAGAGGTAGTGGAGCTGGGAGAGAGCGCCCTCTACGTAAGCCGCGTTCGGCTGGATCTGGTTGGCCATGAGCAGGATGTCACCCTGCGTCAGCGCGTTCTTCGTGCTGCCCCAGGTGTACTCGGTCCTTGCGAGCGCACAGCCAAAGCCGTCGGACTCGATCTTCCTGGTGATGTCATCGGCGTAGCCGAGAAAGGCGGCCTTGACCTTTGCCTGCAGGGCAGGGTTGGCATTCTGCGCCTTGAGGTAAGCGAACTGGCCGAGTGCCAGCGTGTTGTCCCAGGTGAAGAAGCTCGGCTTCTGCGTGAAGCGGTCCGCAACGGACTGGAGGTACTTCTCGTACTTCTTGTCGCCCGTCGTGCGGAAGAGCTCTGCGGCGAGCCAGATGCGCTCCTCGATGTCCGTGCTCTTGTTGTACGGGCCCGAGCCACTCTCCTGGCCTTCGTCGACGCGGTAGATGGGGTTCTTCGTCTTGGCGAGGTAGCCCCAGATGCGCTCTGCGCTCTTGCGCATTGTCTCGCCATACGCCTTGTCAAACGGCGCGTAGATGCGCGAGGCGATGGCAAAGCTGGCGCCGCTCATCGCAGCGCTCGACGTGCAGCTGCCGAAGATGTAGCGCTCCTGCGTGTCAGTGTCCGGCGACTTGTCAAAGCCCGGCCACGCCAGGCCTGCAACCTTGTGGAACATGCTGCCGTCCTTGCGCTGCATCTTGCGCATCCAGTCGAGCTCGAACTGGACTTCCTGGAGCGCATCGGGAAGCTTTGTCTCTTCCTGCGTGCCCTTCGGGAAGAAAAGCTGGCCGCGCGTGAAGTGCGAGGGGTTTGCTTCATAGGCCAGCAGGAGCTCTGCGCTGCTGATGGCAGCCGTCGTCACGTACTTGCCGTAGTCGCCGGCATCATACCAGCCGCCGCTGACATCGAGGCGGTCACCCTTCTTGTTGAGCTTGTCCGTGAAGTAGACCTGTGCCTGGCGGTCCTGCGCATGGCCATCTTTGACCTTGAGGCCCGTCACAGGGTCGTCGATCGGCGTATTGCTGCGCGAGAGCGTGTACGAGCGCCACGTCTCGACGGCCGGCACGGCGTAGACATTGTCGCCGATCTCGAAGTCGTACGACTCGCGCGAGCCGACGCGCAGCTTGTAGGTACCCTCCTTGTTGAAGGAACTGAAGTCCGCCTTGCGCAGCGTCTCTTCTGACATCGCGTCCTTCTTGGCAGCGGAGAGCTTGCCCTCGTAGACCGTCTGGCCCATCTTCGCATCGACGAGCGAGAAATCCGTGTCGCCCGTATCGGTGACCATGGCCGTCTTGCTGTATCCATTCAGGTAGCCGACCTGATCGACGTGCATGCCGGCATCAGCGGCCTCGCTGAATCCTGGGAGGCCGCAAGTGCCGAGAAGGATCCCGCTGAGCACGAGCCAGCGGAGTTTCCTGCTCACCATCATCGCTGTCACCTCATTCCGCAAACGGCGTGTACTTGACCCACTGATACTCAGCCGTCAGCGGGAGGTTCTCGTCATTGAACGGCTTCAGCCATGAGTCAACACCCTTGCCGCACCATGCATTCATCATGATCTTGCCCTTCGTGCACGGCAGGTTTGCACCCTCGCGGCGGAAAACTTCCTTGCCGTCGACGAACCAGATGATCTTGTCCTTATGCCATTCAAAGGCGTACGTGTGGAAGTCATCCGACGCATCGAAGCCGAGGTCGATCATCTTCTCGTGGCCGCCGACGCCATTGCGGAAGTAATTGAGCTGGACCTTGGAGGTATCCTTGCCGAGGACCTCGAAGTCGATCTCATCCCACGGATCGCCGTCATACGGGCCTGTGTAAGTGAAGAACGAGGAGACGCAGCCGTCATTCTTGATGGCCTTCATGCTGACCTCGTAGCGGCCGTAGCCGTACGTCTTCTTGCTGCGGAACTCGCCGCCCGAATACGGGACCTTGTCCTGCGAGGAATCGTAGTCGATCGTCAGCTGCATCGTGCCGTCTTCGAACGTGACGTTGTCCTTGTGCCAGAATACGTTGAACGGATCACCGTTCGTCCAGCCGTCAGACGGCTCGAAGATAGCGGGCTGACCCTTCTTGAAGTCAACGGCAAAGGCGTCACTTGCCTGCGTCTCCGTTGCCGGCGTCGCATAGGCCATCGCCGGCGCTGCAAAATCCATCGAGACGGAGAGCGGTGCTGCGCAAGCCAGGAGCACGGCGGCAGCGATTGCTTTCTTGCGGATATCCATATCTATTCCTCCTGAATCTTTCCCATTCACGCATTGCGCATTGCCTGCCGTGCAGGTCAGTGCGCGAGGTCCTCGCCATTCGAGGCGATGACCTTCTTGTACCAGTAGAAGGACTTCTTGGGCTTGCGCGAAAGCGTGCCCTCGCCCTTGTTGTTCTTGTCGACGTAGATGAAGCCGTAGCGCTTCTCCATCTCGCCTGTGCTGGCCGAAACGAGGTCAATCGGTCCCCACGGGCAGTAGCCCATGAGCGTCACACCATCGAGCTCGATGGCCTTCTTCATCTCGGCGATGTGCGCGGCGAAGTAATTGATGCGCTCATCGTCCTGGACGAGGCCCGTCTCATCCGGCTGCTCGTGCAGGCCGATGCCGTTCTCGACGATCATCATCGGTAGCTCGTAGCGCTCAGCGAGTACGTCGAGCATGTAGCGCAGGCCGACCGGGTCGATCTGCCAGCCCCAGTCCGATGCCTTGACGAACGGGTTCGGGACTTCCTTGAAGGAATCCGTCTGCTCGTCGTAGGCGCGGACGAAGCTCATGTAGTACGACAGAGCGAAGTAGTCGACGCAGCCCTGTTCAAGGACAGCGAGATCATCGGGCTCCATCTTGATGTGGTAGCCCTTGTTCTCCCACTCCTTGAGAATGTAGGAAGGATAATGGCCGCGGCACTGGACGTCCGCGAAATAGAAGGTCTTATCCATTTCCTTGAGCGCTGCAATCTGATCCATCGGCTTGCACGTCTCAGGATAGACAGGCGACATCGCCATCATGCAGCCGATCTGGAAGTCCGGGTTGATCTTGTGGCCCTCGATGACGGCTTTTGCCGAAGCGAGGAACTCATGGTGGGCGACCTGATAGAGCACCTCGTGGCGGTCCTCACCCGGCTGATAGAGCACGCCGGAATTCGTGAAGGCCGTGAACGGCGTGTCGACGTCGCGCTGGTTGTTGATCTCGTTGAACGTCATCCAGTACTTGACCTTGTCCTTGTAGCGCTTGAAGACCGTGACAGCAAAGCGCACGAAGAAGTCGACGAGCTTGCGGTTGCGCCAACCGCCGTACTCCGTGACGAGGTGGTACGGCATCTCGAAGTGCGAGAGCGTGATGACCGGCTCCATGCCGTAGGCATGCATCGTGTCGAAGAGATCGTCGTAGAACTTCAGGCCCTCTTCATTCGGCTCCGTCTCGTCGCCGTTCGGGAAGATGCGCGTCCAGGCAATACTCGTGCGGAAGCACTTGAAGCCCATCTCAGCAAGCAGCGCAATGTCCTCTTTGTAGCGATGGTAGAAGTCGATGGCATCGTGATTCGGATAGACCTTGTCCGGCAAGACGCCGTCCGTGATCTCACGCGGCTTCCCCGGGCCGCCGACCGTCATGACGTCGGCAACGCTTATCCCCTTGCCGCCCTCTTTCCAGCCGCCTTCGAGCTGATGGGCAGCGACGGCGCCGCCCCATAAAAATCCCTTTGGAAATGGCATGATAAAACCTCCCTGCCTGACTCAGGCTTTTTTCTCGAGTGCCTCGATGCGCTTGTAGGCATCGATGAACTCGAGGGAAATCGTCTTGAACGCCTCTGCACTCATGAGCTGATCTTCTGCGTGCAGGATCAGCAGATTGACCGTGTTGCCCTCGCCAGAGGCCTCCTTCTGCAGCAGGCCTGCATGAGCGTCATGCCCTTCAATGAAAGCCTCGTCGCCTTCCTTGATCAACTTCTCGGCCTCTTCGTAGTCGCCCTTCTTCGCGGCCTGGATGGCCTCGATGTAGCAGCTGCGCGCCGTGCCGACGGACGAAATGATCTGGAATGCCGTGAGCTCTAATCCTTCCATGTCAATACCCCTTCTCTGAAATAAATGAAATAACTGCTTCGTCTGAACTGCAATCAGTCGTTCATGAGCTTGCGGGCAAGGGCGAGAGCGCCTTTGCCGTCCATGCGGCCGTACATGCGCATGTCGATCGCATCGACCGGAACATTCGGGATCTGCGCAGCGATCTTATTCTTCTGGAAGCGGATCTGGGGTCCGAGCAGGACGACATCGGCGTCAGCAGCCTTCGTAGCGGCCTCCGAAGCGGAGAACGCATCGATGGAGCACTCATAGCCATCGGCCTTGGCAGCTTCCTGCATCTTCTTGACGAGCATACTCGTGGACATTCCCGAAGCGCATAACAGTACAATCTTTTTCATGGTAAAAACTCCCTTTCTAGATACAATCATGATGTCAGTAAAAGTGATAGCAGCAAAGCATATCGCTTGGATATCGTTTATCAGAAGTGATAGTCGACCATCGTGCGGACGAAGTTGCGGTGGTACGTCTCGTTCTTGTGGCCGTACAGCGTGTTCTGTGCCGTTGCCATCTCATAGAACGTCTCCCACTCGATGTTCTTGGCCGGCACGTACTTGAAGCCGAGGATCCAGCCCTTCGAGCCCGGCTGCAGAGCGCCCCACTCCTTGTCACCGAAGATGCCGACGAGGTTGTTGATGTTGCGCGCGTAATTGTACCAGCGCGCGTAGAGCTGGAAGGAACCCGGGTCGTTGATGTTGGACCAGCGGTAGTTGAGGCGAAGTGCCGTGCAATCGTGCTTGTCGTACTTCGTCTCCGTGTAGCCATTTGCGCCCCACTCGCCGACCGTGTAATCCTGGCCATTCGTGCGCGCATAGTCACCGATCAGGAAGATGTTCTTCATGGGGTTCCACATCGCACTGAGGACAAAGCCGAGGCTACCGGCCGTGTTCCGATATTCCGACGGCGTCTCCGTGACCGTGTAGGTGCCGCTTGCATTGGCTGTTCCTTTCACGTCACCGTAATAGAGGGAAAGTGGTTTTTCATCATTGTTGAATTCGCCATAACCTTCCTGTTCCCAAGTATGACCATCTTTATTACTCAAAAAACCATGGAAGGTGCCGCCGCCTTTAAGGCTGCCCTTGATGTCTTTGATGGTAACATCTGTCCCCTCGACCTTGAAGGTCTTCGTCGTATCGTAGACGTTCTGACCCATCGACTCATGCTTGCCGATGTTCAGCTTGGCGATTGCCGCACTGATCTGCAAGCCGTGGCCGACCTGGCCCTGGACGCCAGCACCGTAGACGCTGAAGTCATAGCCTTTGTCCGTCGGCGTGAGGTAGAAGGCATTGGCCGTTAGTTTCGATTTCGGGATGGCCGTGCTGATGACGGCACCATCCGTCTCGTTGCCGAGCAGGATATTCTGGAAGCCAAGACCGCGCCATCTGCGGCCGATGTCGTAGTTGACGACGCCCGTCTTGCCTTCCGCCCAGACGCGCTGGATGACACCATCTTCATCGTCATGGCCATTGTGGGATTTGAGTGTGCCATCGGCCATGACATAATTCGCGTAGCGCGGGTTTGTCTCGCTCTCGAAGTTGAAGTTCCAGTCGTCATTAACCTTGAACTTGCCCTTGAGGTCGAGGTAAAAGCGGCGGTTGTCGTTGCGGTCAATGTAGCCCTTGATGTTGTCGTTATCCCAGCTGACGCGGCCGAAGCCGGAAATATGGACGCGGTCGAGCTCGCTCTTGACGCTCTTGCTCAGGCCGCTCAGCTGCTTCTTCTGGCTGCGCGTCTGATTCTTGAGCTGGCTGTTCTGGTGGCGGAGCTCCTTGATCTCTTTCTCCAGATTACTCTGCTGCTGCTCGAGCGCAGCGATGCGGCTGTCGATGTCCTGGGCCTGGTCAGTCGGGGCGGCGAAGGCCGTGCCCGTCAGGCTCATGGTAAGTCCAAGCAGAAGTGCTGTTGTCTTTTTCTGATTCATTGCAGAACATCCTCTTTCCTTCAAATTTTCTATTCTCTCTTCATGATTTCTCTTGTTCTCAGCGCTGCGCTGCAGCGCATTCCCCAGCCGCAGCGCAGCGATGGCTCACGGATTGATGGCAGATTCTGCCCTTCCCTGATTCTCTTTCTCTGCAGCGGCATCGGCCATCTCCTCTTTGAGGAAAGCACGGTCCTGTGCTTTGAGGAACGGGAAGTAGATAACCGTCGCGATGACGAGGTTGATGATCTGGATGACAGCGCCCTGCCAGCCGTCGAGCAGGAAGCCTGCGATGATCGGCGGCGGCGTCCACGGGACCTGGACTGCGCTGAGCGGAGCCATGAAGCCCGAGGCGATGGCACCGTATGTGATGAACATCGCGATGAGCGGGACGATGATGAACGGTACGAGCAGGTACGGATTGAATACGATCGGCAGGCCGAAGATGATCGGCTCATTGATGTTGAAGAGGCCCGGTACAAAGGCCATCTTCATCAGGGACTTGAGCTGGTCGGACTTGGCCGTGAAGATGCCGGAGATCAGGAGGCCGAGCGTCAGGCCGCAGCCGCCGCTCTTGACGAATACATCATTGATCTGCGTCGTGAAGATCTTAGCCTGCGGATTGTTGACGAGGGACATGCCCATGTCAAGGAGGTGCTGGTTGTCGAGCGAGTTGGCGATGAGCAGCGGGCTCACGACGCCACCGACGACGTTCGGGCCGTGGATACCGGCCCAGAACAGGATGCTCTGGAGGCCGACGATGATCGTGCCTCCTGCGAGCGAATCGGACAAGCCCTGCAGCGGCGTCTGGATGACCTTAAAGATGAGTTCCGGCAGCGTCGTCGCGCCGATGTAATGGCAGAGGCCATAGAGGACGGATGCGCTCGTGAAGAAGATCATACCCGGTACGAGTGCCGTGAATGCTTTCGCGACGCCCTGCGGGACGGCATCCGGCATCTTGATGCCGATGTGGTTCTTCTCGCAGTAGCAGAAGATGTAGGAGACGAAGAAAGAAACGAAGATGGCGGTGATGACGCCGTTGCTGCCCGCCCACGCCTTCGGGATGATGTCGCTGACTGTCTCGCCGCCCTTCGTCAGGATTGTCGGCGGCATCAGGATAAGGAAGGTCGACAGTGCGAGGATGGCGGCCATCATGGCATCGCAGCCTTCATTCTCGACGAACTTGTAGGTGATGGACAATACGACGATGAGTGCCAGCACACTGAACGTGCCACCTGCGACGGCGTTCAGCGGCGCCGTCCAGTCTGTCCCGAAAATCGACGCCATGAAGTCGGCGTATCCCGGGACTGGCAGGTTGGCCAGCAGCAGGAATACCGAACCACAGATGGTGAATGGCGTCGTCATGATGAAGCCATCACGAAGAGCTGCTACAGCGCGGATCTGAGCGAACTCCCCCATGATTTCGATAAACTTATCGAAAATCTCTTGTTTACTCATGTTCTCTCCTCTTTCCTTTGATATCCTCTCTATCTTTCTCTATCTTTATTCAGGAACCGGGGTTCCATTCCCCGTTCCTCACTGTGTCTTCACTATACCATCTGCCACAATCGCGTTCAATAAATCGAAATCAATAGGAAACGCGGTTCCAGAAAAGAGCATAAAAAAAACAGCGTCGTGAAACGCTGTTTCATATTCACCGATACTCAATAATGGAAGTGCTGGCTGAGCCACGACTCCTTCTCCTGCGCATTGTGGAAGTCGACACGCGTCATGAGCACGGCGAACAGGACATCCATGACGTACTTGGCGCCCATGAGGAAGACGCGCGGGCCGAGCGCCTCCATCGTCTTGACGGAGGCCACGGGGAAGGCGACATCGGCGAGCGAGCCGAGCGTCGAGTCCTTCTTGCCTGTGATCAGCAGGATGGGGTTGCCGCGCATCTTCAGCAGGCGCGCGATGTCGATGAGCATGCGGTTCTCGCCCGTGCGGCTGATCAGGAAGCCGACGTGGTCCTTAGGCGCACCCGTCGCCTGCAAATACTGCATCGTCATGGCAGGGTGCACCGTCGAGCACTTGTTGGCCATGATGAAGCCGGAGGCCGCCATGTTCGCAATATCGAGGTTGTTGTCCATCGCGTAGAAATCGATGTGCGCGGTCTTCGACAGGATAGCGAAGGCCCGGACGAAGTCGGCGGGGTCCAGCATGCGATACGTCTCCTGCATGGCGTCGATCTCGAGGCGCGTGACCTTCTCGAGGATGGAGTGGACGGAATCGCGGTCCGTCATGGAAAGCTCCATGCCACACGGACTCTCGATGTACTGGATCATCTGCGCGAGGAACTCGACGCGGAACTCCGTGTAGCCGCCAAAGCCGAGCTTCTGGCAGAAGCGCACGATGGCAGCAGAGCTCGTGTACGTCTTCTGGGCCAGCTGGCGCGTCGTCATGCTCGGCAGCAGGCGGGAGTGCTTCAACAGGTAATCGGCAATCGTCCGCTCTGAATCGGAAAATCCTTTTTTCTCTTGCAATTCCTTGATGAGGTTCATTCGTCTTCCTCCGTCGGCAGTGGCACGTCGCTGTCTTCTGGCAGGGGGATGGCGCCGTCCCCGTAGATGTCGGCACCATCGTCTGGTATTGGTGCGTCTTCCTGCGGCGCGTCAACCATCGCCATGCCGTCCACGCCGACGACATTGGCACCGAATACGTCAAAGGCTTTCTTGAGTGAAGCGCGCTCGTCGGGCGCGACTTCCTCGAGGATGGCGGCAGGCTCAGGCTTCTTCGCTGCCATCTCGCGCTTTGGCTCTGGCTTCGGCACGGCGGCAGGGCGCGGGCGCGGCGGCGTCCTCATCGGCGCATCTTCACCCAAGCAGACGAGGCGCAGTTCGCGGCCCGTGAGTTCCTGCAGGATGCGCTCGATGGTCTTGCGGTAATTGCGCATGACGAGCGAGGCCATGAGGCCGCTCTGCATGCGCATGTGGAACTGGCTGGCCGTCAGCCCCATGAAGCGGGCATTCTGGATGCAGGCGAGTATTGGCGCCTTGTGCTGGTCGCGAAGCGCCTGGAAGAGCTTGTTCCAGACCTGGAGCCCTGCTTCGTCAACAGAGGCGGGTTCCTCGGCCACGGCTGCCGCTGCCGGAGCGGCGGCCGGCACGGCAGGCGGCACCGTAGATGGCATGCTCGCAGCAGGAGCTGCTGAGGCAGGCTGGACGCGCCCCGCGCCTGCTGTCGCCTGCTTGAGCAGGGCTGTGACCTCGGCGAGCGCGGCCTCGAGCTTGGCGATGCGCGCCTCGTCGGCAGGATTGCGCGCGACGGCCTGCTGCACCTGGCCTGCTGGCTGCTCCTCTCTCTCTCCCTGCGAGGCGAGCTCAGGCCGACAGAGTTCCATCAGCGCGACCTCGACAGTGATGCGCGGCTGTGGCGACCACTTCATCTCCGTCATCGCCTCGTGCAGGCGCGCAATCATGCGCGGCAGGACATCGGGCACAAAGAGCTTGCCCTGCTGCTGCAGAACGTCCTGCGGCTCGGCGTAGAGATCCATCGCCTCGACGGTGCCGGCTGCCTGGAAGATCATGAGGCTGCGCAGGTGCAGCGAGAGCTCAGAGAGGACCTGCTTGAGGTCCTTGCCGTCACGCAGGAGCTCCGCGAGAATCTGTAAAACATCCTGCACATTGCGTGCGGCGAGCGCCTTCGTCATCTTGTAGATCCAGTCGTGGCCGACGAGGCCGAGAATCTGGCGCACGCGCTCCGCTGTAATGGTGCCGTCTGCAAGCGCTGCGCACTGGTCGAGGATGGAGAGCGCATCGCGCATGCCGCCGTCAGCCTGGATGGCAATCATAGAGAGTGCCTCATCCTCAGCCTCCATCTTCATCTCCTTGGCAATGTAGCGCAGGCGCCCCTCGATCTCTTCCACCGTGATGCGCTTGAAGTCGTAGCGCTGGCAGCGCGACTGGATTGTCGGCGGCACTTTATGAGCTTCCGTTGTCGCGAGGATAAAGACGACGTGCGCGGGCGGCTCCTCGAGCGTCTTGAGGAGCGCATTGAACGCCTCCGTCGTCAGCATGTGGACCTCATCAATGATGTAGACCTTATAGCGGCCGTCGACCGGCGCGAACTTGACCGTCTCTCGCAGATCGCGGATCTCGTCGATGCCGCGGTTGGATGCCGCATCGATCTCGAAGACGTCCATCGAAGAGCCCTCTGTGATCTTGCGGCACTGCTCGCACTGCCCGCAGGGCTCCGGTGTCGGCCCGTGCTCGCAGTTGAGCGCCTTCGCGAGGATCTTCGCCGTACTCGTCTTGCCCGTGCCGCGCGGGCCGGCAAAGAGGTACGCATGGCCGATGTGGCCGCTCGTGATGGCATTTGCCAGCGTCCGGCTGATATGCTCCTGCCCCACGAGGTCCTTGAAGGTCTGCGGCCTCCACTTCCGATACAGCGCAATATACGCCATCGCAATCTCTCTCCTCTCTTAATAGTTCCCACAATCTATTTCGCAGACATCGCAGGTCTGAGGCCCAGCTGGAGACGGCTGGGGACGGCTGACCAACGCTTCGCGCGATGTTTACCGAATCTTCTTCTCTTCAAACAAGCCGCCATGGAAGGGTATCCAACGTTCCGCGCAGCAGGCTGAAGCTCCACTTATGGATACCCTTCCATGGCTCAAGGCCGAGCACCGATGAGCATACAGCAGCACTGCTCGGACCGCCGGGGATGGATGACCATAAGAGGAGCTTTGACGCGCTGCGTAAAGAACGGATTTTTTTGCCCACGAAAATCCTTTCGAAAGAGCGTCGTTCAAACGAAGTGCGTTCAGCTCTTTCGGAAGGATGCATTGAAAGGCAAAAAATCTGTTTAGCAGCGCGTCACCGCGAAGCGTTGGTCAGCCATCCCCGGCGGCCTCCTCCATCGGCGCCTCCCTTCATCGAACTTGATCTTAATATAGTAAAAAAGCAGCCGTTTCTGGCTGCTCTCCATCCTTTTCCACGTCGAACCGCAGTTCCCAGGCGACCTCGCGGCACATGGAACGATTCGCTTAACGCTGCTTCCTTCCGGACCTGACGTGGTTCACGAGGCTCCATTGCGCAAGACCCAGGCACTGCGGCCCGACCTAAAAAAGGATATAAAAATGGCGGAGAGTGAGAGATTCGAACTCTCGATACAGGTTTCCCCGTATACACGCTTTCCAGGCGTGCTCCTTCAACCACTCGGACAACTCTCCACAATGCTCTACTATAAGAAGCTATTCAGTTTTGTTGCCCTGCCGCGTGATTGCCGCCTGCAACGATATATATCTTACCATCTCGAACTTATCCTGTCAACACCCTTTTTTATTTTTTCACAGAAAAATCTCCGCAGAACAATCTGCGGAGATTCTTTGTATTACCAGATGAAGAGGCCAGCGAGGCCGGCGGACAGCAAGGAGACGAGGATACCCGAGAGCAGCATGTAGCCGACGTTGCGGGAGATCAGGTCGTTCTTGTTGTCGTCAACGAGGCCCTTAAAGCAGCCGATGATCATGCCGAGCGTCGAGAAGTTGGCAAACGACGTGATGAATACGGTCAGCACGCCCTGCATGTGGCGGCTGTAGGTGCTCAGGAGATCCTGTACGCTGAGCATGACGACAAACTCATTCGTGACGAGCTTCGTGCCCATGTACTGGGCCATCGCGAAGGCTTCCGTCGAATCGAGGCCGAGCAGCCAGGCAAACGGGAACATGATGCAGCCGAGGATGTTCTCGAGCGTGATGGCCGGATGGATCAGCACGAGCAGCATATCGATGAGCTTCGCGAGTGCGACAAACGCGATGACATTCGCGCAGATAATCAGCACCAGCTTGCCGGCGCCGAGGATGGAGTTTCCGAGGAACGAGAAGAACGGCTCGCGCTCCTTGCCGCCGTCATCGAGACGGGCGACGGTATCCTCTTCCTCCGTGATCTTGACCGGATGCAGCAAGTTCGTGACGATCAGCGCATTGATGACGTTCAAGGGCACTGCCGTCAGGATGAACTCGGCCGGCATCATCTTCGTGTAGACGCCGATCAGGGCGGCCGTGACGCAGCTCATGGACATCATGGCGAGCGTCAGGCAGCGGTCTGCCTTCATGCGCTTGAGCTGGAGGCTCGAGACAGCCAGGGCCTCCGTGTTGCCGAGGAACATCATCTCGATGGCGAAGAAGGACTCAAACTTCGGTTCGTGCGTGAGGAAGGCCAGTGCCTTGCCGATCCACTTGATGACAAATGGCAGCAGGCCGATGTACGTCAGGATATCGAAGAGCGGCACGACGAGGAGGATCGGCAACAGGGCCGAGGTGAAGAAGTTCATCTGCGGCACGTGAACCCAGTCCGGGAAGGCAAAGGCAATGCCCTCGTAGGCGACGCTGACGAGCCAGGTGAAGCCTGCGGCTGCGCCCTGGACGATGTCGCGGCCAATCGGGAAGGAGGTCAGGAACCAGGCGATGAAGACGTTGAGCGCGAGCAGCGAGCCGACGCCGCGCCAGTGGATGTCCTTGCGCTTCTTTGAGAGAAGCACGCCGACGGCTAGGAAGACCAGCACGCCGATGAGATTGATGACGAAATACATAAAGTCTCTCCTATTCTTTTGCTGAAATGAGATCGTCGCGGCCACCGACCAAAAAGAGACACGTGACCGACTTTTCCATTATATATCAGAGGTCATTATCCGTAAAGGCAAACGGGAGGATTTCCGCGAGTGTCGCCACCTGCACGGCTCCCTTGAGGTTTGCCATGATGATGCGCGGGATCTTGAATTCGCTGATGGCCTGGCGGCACATGCCGCACGGTGAGCACGGGCCCGGCGTGTCGGCGACGATCGCGATGGCCGCGAACTCCCGGTATCCCTCGGAGACGGCCTTGAAGATGGCCGTACGCTCCGCGCAGTTCGTGACGGGATAGCTGGCGTTCTCGATGTTGCAGCCGCCGAAGACCTTGCCGTCTTTCGTCAGCACGGCTGCACCGACCTTGAAGTGCGAGTAGGCCGCATAGGCGCGCTCGCGATAGGCTTTCGCCACTTCGATGAGTTCCTGATCCGTCATTTCTCTTCCCTCTTTCCGTATCAATACTTCTCGACTTTGTCTTTCTCGACGCGCGCATAGACGAGCGGCTCTTTTGCGGGCTGGACGTCGCCGATGGCGATGGCATCGCGGTACATCTTCTCGGCGTCAGCAAGAGCCGACTCCTTCGAGGTGTAGAGTGTGACGAGCGTGTCGCCTTCCTTGACTTCGTCGCCGTACTTCTTGTGCAGGATGAGGCCTGCCGAGAAGTCGATATCGCTCTCCTTCGTCTCGCGGCCAGCGCCGAGCACGACGGACGTCTCGCCGATCTCCTCGGCGTTCATCTTCGTAATGAAGCCCGAACGCTCAGCCTTGATCTCGGCGCGGTACGGTGCCTGCTGGAACTTCGTGTAATCGCGCAGGACGCTGTCGTCGCCGCCCTGGGCGCGGACCATCGTGCAGAACGTCTCGAAGGCACTGCCGTCAGCAATCGACTGCTCAGCCATCGCGCGGCATTCCTCCGGCGTGCCCTTGCCGACGAGATAGAGCATGTTGGCGGCGAGCTGCAGCGATACCTCGCGCAGGTCAGCTGGGCCCTTGCCCTTGAGAACGTCCATCGACTCCATGACCTCGATGCTGTTGCCGATGCCGTAGCCGAGCGGCGTGTCCATGTCGGTGATCAGGGCGACCGTGCGGCGGCCGGCGAGCTCGCCGATGGCGACCATCGTCTGCGCGAGCTTGATGGAGTCATCGAGCGTCTTCATGAAGGCACCGCTGCCCGTCTTGACATCGAGCAGGATGCAGTCGGAGCCGGCGGCGAGCTTCTTGCTCATGATCGACGAGGCAATCAGCGGGATGCAGTCGACTGTCGCCGTGACATCGCGCAGCGCGTAGAGCTTCTTGTCGGCCGGCGCGAGGTTGCCCGACTGTCCGATGACGCTGACGCCGCACTTGTTGACCGTGTCGAAGAACTTCTCGCGCGAGAGCGCCGTCTGGTAGCCCGGGATCGACTCGAGCTTGTCGACTGTGCCGCCCGTGTGGCCGAGGCCGCGGCCGCTCATCTTGGCGACCTTACCGCCGCAGGCCGCGACAATCGGCGCGCAGATCAGCGTCGTCTTGTCGCCGACACCGCCCGTCGAGTGCTTGTCGACCTTCTTGCCCGCGATGGCCGAGAGGTCAATCATGTCGCCAGACTTGGCCATGACCTTCGTGAGCTCCGTGATCTCGTGATCCGTCATGCCCTGGAACCAGATGGCCATGAGCATTGCCGACATCTGGTAGTCGGGGATATCCCCTTTGACATACCCGTCGATCATATAGGTGATTTCAGCGTCCGTCAGGACTTCTCCGTGCTTCTTCTTCGTGATCAGATCGTACATGCGCATAATAATATTCCCCTTATTCGATATATTTTGATTTATTCCCCTCTACACCTCCCCGAAGGGAGGTGTGTATCATCCGATGATGCGCGGCAGCAGGCTCTCGCCCTTCGTGTAGAGGTCTGCACCGAACATGTCCGAGATCGTCGCACCGATCATCGCAAACGTCGGATACGTGCCGAGATTGAGTCCCGCCTTGACGTGCTTGCCGTACATCAGGAGCGGCACGTACTCGCGCGTGTGATCCGTGCCCGGAGCGCCCGGATCGCAGCCGTGATCCGCCGTGATCATGAGGATGTCGTCGTCCTTCATCTTCGCCATGAATTCGCCGAGCTGGCGGTCAAAGACGGTCGCTGCCTTCGCGTAGCCGTCGATATTGCGGCGATGACCGTACTGCATGTCGAAGTCGACGAGGTTGACAAACGCGAGCCCCGTGAAATCCTCATCCATGAGCTTCAGTGTCTTCTCCATGCCGTCCTCGTTGTTCTTGTTGATGCCGAGCGTGCGGCTGATGCTGCGGCCCGCGAAGATATCGGAGATCTTGCCGACGCCGATCGTCGCGAGTCCCTTGCGCGCGAGCGCATCCATCATCGTGTCCCCCGTCGGGTCGAGCGAGAAGTCATGGCGGCGCGGCGTGCGCGTGTAATTCGGATATTCGCCGACGTACGGGCGCGCGATGATGCGGCCGACGCCGTGCTCACCCTGCATGATCTTGCGCGCCATGCGGCAGTAGTCGTAGAGCTGCTCGACCGGCACGTCATCCTCGTGCGCCGCAATCTGCAGCACGCTGTCAGCCGATGTGTAGACAATGAGCGCTCCCGTCTCCTTCTGCTCGCGGCCGTAATCGTGGATGACCTGCGTGCCCGAATACGGCTTGTTGCAGATGATCTTGCGGCCGAATGCCTTCTCAAGCTCAGCGATGACTTCCGGCGGGAAGCCGTCCGGATACGTCGGCATCGGACGCTCCGAGACGATACCCGCAATCTCCCAGTGGCCCGTCGTCGTATCCTTGCCGCGCGAGAGCTCGCGCAGGCGGGCAAAGGCGCCGATTGGCTGGGCCTCCGGCGTGCCGCAGCCGACACCGTCGATATTGAAGAGGCCGATTTTTTTCATGTTCGGCGTATCATACTCCTTCGATGAGGAGATGGAGCGCAGCGTATTGCAGTCGCCGTCGCCGAATTCCTTTGCGTCTGGCTCCGCGCCGATGCCGAAGCTGTCGAGAACAATGATGAATGCGCGCTTGAATGCCTGCATGTCTGTCATTCCTTTCTATGTCAATCCGATAAGCTAGATGACCCTGCAATCGATCCGATCAGAGCTCGTCCTTGAGGACGCTGACTGCCGCACTGGCACCGAGGCGCGTGCAGCCCGCTTCGAGGAACGCTTCCATCTCCTCGCGCGTGTGGATGCCGCCCGCAGCCTTCATCTGCACCTTCGGGCCGATGTGTTTCTTGAAGCATTCGATATCCTCCGAGAGCTTTGCTCCTGCCGAGCCGAAGCCCGTCGACGTCTTGATGAAGTCCGCACCGCCGTCCGTCACGCAGTGGCAGGCTGCGACAATCTCGTCTTCCGTCAGGAAGCACGTCTCGACGATGACCTTTAAAACGCGCGCACCGCAGAGCTTCTTGAGTGCGCGGATCTCGTCCGTCACATAGTCCGTCTCGCCCGCCTTGAGCATGCCGATGTTGATGACCATGTCGATCTCCTGCGCGCCGTCCGCGAGCGCCTGTGCCGTCTCTGCGATCTTGGCTGCCGTATTGCAGTTGCCGTTTGGGAAGCCGACGACCGTCGCGACCTTCAGCGCGTCCCCATATTCAGCCACGATGCGCGGCACATAAGACGACGGTACCATGACTGTCGCCGTGTGGTACTTCACCGCCTCATCGCAGGTGCGCTGGATATCGGCCCAGGTCGCCGTCCGCTTCAGGAGCGTGTGGTCTACATGTGCCAGGATCTCTTCTGCTTTCATGATAAATCCTCCTAATCATCAGGTCAATGCATAAACTCTGACGTTCTGTTCACTCTGTTTACAATCATCAGATTTCTTCTGTCAAGCTATCGCTTGTTCTTGTTTCTATTGTAATCAATACCAAACGAAATAGAAAGGACATCTGTCTTAAAAGATGGCCCTGCCTAAAAAATCTCGTCCTAAAAAGATAGAGCAAATTGTTCTCCCCCCCGAAAAATGATATAATGGTATAAAATAATAGCTAGAACGTGATACCTATATCGGGGAAGGGGTACACAACATTGGACAACACCATACTCGACTACATTGTGAGTCATTTCAAAGAGGCTCTGCGCAGCGGCTGCATCACCGTCTGCTA
Organism: Mitsuokella jalaludinii DSM 13811; assembly: GCF_000702905.1. GTDB lineage: Bacteria > Bacillota > Negativicutes > Selenomonadales > Selenomonadaceae > Mitsuokella > Mitsuokella jalaludinii. The sequence continues at coordinate 67,718 of NZ_JNKR01000006.1, read as the reverse complement.
CAAGCCTGTCTTACGTGCCTTAACGGGCAAGATCTGCGCCTTTGAGGCGCTGGCACGCTGGCACGATCCAGAATACGGGGACATCGCCCCGCACGACTTCATACCCGTGCTCGAAGCACACGACAAGGTCCACCTGCTCGACTACTTCGTCACCAAGGTGACCATGCAGAATCTCCACACGCGCCGACGACAGAAACTGCCGATTGTGCCGGTCATACTCAACTTGTCGCGCCGCGACTTTCTCGTGTCGGACCCTGTCCGGGTTCTCAATCACCTGACCGAGAAGTACCAGGTGCCGCACGCTTATCTGCAGATCGAGATCACAGAGACGGCCTTTGTCGAGGATGAGGCCATCATCGCGCAGGCCATATCACGTCTGCGTCAAGAAGGCTACAGCGTCACGCTCGACAACTTCGGCGAGGGCCATTCCTCGCTTGCCGCGCTGCAGCGCAGCGCCATCGATGAGATCAGTCTCGATGGCATCTTCTTCGATAATTTTACAGAGGCGACGCGGCAGCTACTGACATCCATCCTGCTCATGGCCAAGACACTCGGTATCCACACGGCCGCCGAAGGCGTCCGGACAGAAGAACAGGCGGACTTCCTGCGCCGCATCGGCTGCGAAAAGATGCAGGGGCCGATCTGCCGCACGATGGCGCGCCCTCTAGAAGAGGGTGCGCTTTCGACGCCGTACCGCTTCGAAACGCGGCTCGAGCAGCAAATCTTCCACCGGGCAGGCCTGACAAACCTTGTGACCGAGACGCCCACCGCCTTATTCTCAGACGACGGGAACCATCTGCATATCCTCACCGCCAACGCAAACTACCAGAATATGCTGCGCCTCAGCCATTTTGACAGCCTGCAGGATGCAAACAAGCTCCTGCTCGAATTGCCACAAGTCATCCATGTGAGACTGCGCGCGCTGGCCGATGCGACCATCCGCAGCCACCAGATGGAGACAGAGCTTTTCATCAGCAACGGCCGCTACTTCTATCTCAAACTGCACAACATCGCCGGCACGAACGGCTTCTACATCCACCGCGCGGAGCTGCAATTCCTGCAACAGGGACAGGAATCCTCCACGGACGAAGAGTACGACCACATCGTGCGCCACCTCATGCGGTTCTACCACGACATCTACCTCATCGACAATCAGCAGAACCGCATCGAGATCATCACAGCGAGTATCTCATCAAAGAGAGCGGGCAGCCATCTGCAGGGCATCATGACCGCGTTCATGCGATTTGCCAGACTGCACATCCACCAGGATGACCAAAGGCGCTTCCTGCAGTACATCCACGACCTTGCACAAGGGAATCAGATACCTCTTGCCTCGACAAAGTTTGACCTCTTCCGCGTCAAGGTGCCAAATGGCAGCTTCCATTGGACCAATTTCAGCCTCACGTCATTCCAGTATAACGATCATCCCTGCCAGCTGCTCTGCCTGCGCGACTTTGTCTTCGAGGAACTGACAGACCGCGACAGGCTCATCAACACGGTCATGGCCTCCTACGGTTTCACGACCTTGCCGGAGGACCCGGAACGCCAGATCACGGATGCCGCCCTCTGGCGGACGTTGACGCAGTTCTCGAGCCGCAAGCTCTTCTGGAAGGACAGAGATGGCCACTTTTGCGGCGCAAGCCCGGCTTTCCTGCGCTACTACGGCATCCAGAACATCAATGAGCTCATCGGCAAGTCCGACCGCGACCTCGGCTGGCACCTCTCCGACACTTACATGGACCAGGGCGAAATGACCGTCCTGCAGAAGGGCGAGCCCATCCACAACGGCCACGGCCGCTGCATCGCACGCGGCCGCTAGCACGCCATCTCGTTCTCAAAATATCCCATCTATCAGGGAACCGAGATTGTCGGACTCCTCGGCGAATTCCGCGATGTCGAGGAAGAGCGCAGCTACCACCAGCTGCAGCGCAAGCTCTACCTCATCGATGAGGAGACCGACCTCTACAACTATCGCGGCATGATTCTCGCGAGCGTCGAATTCGCCGACAATCTGCGCCAAAACAAGGTCGGCTATGTCGGCGCCATGTTCGTCGTGCCGGAGTTTGCCTCATTTGCCAAGCTCTACGGCGATTCCATTCGGCACGCAGCGATGAAGCGCATTTGCGCCATCATCAAAAAGACCATGCCAGCAACCACGGTCATCGCTCATACGGGCAGCGGTGTCTTCGTGCTGTTCCTCAAGGGGCAAACCGTCGGCACCATGCGCACCTTCATCGAGCAGATCCAGGCGGAGCTCACCACCATCACAGAGATTGAGGGGCTTCACCTGTCACTTCTCGGTGCGCTACGCCCTCGAGTCCGGCTCCGAAGCCCGCAGTTCCGATGAATTCCTCCAGATCCTCTCCTCGCGCTGTTTCGACTACATGCCGTCGTTCGGCGTCACGGGCATGATCCACGATCAGATTCCCTTTGACCTCGAGAAATTCGACCACACCAACCGTCTCATCTACATCGCAGACCCGGAGACGTACGACCTCCTCTACGCCAACCCCGCCCAGCTCCTGCACAGCCAACAGCCGCCCGACTGCCAGTACGCCGGACAGAAATGCTACCGGCTGATTGCGGGCTTATCCGCGCCGTGCAGCACCTGCCCGAAGGACAAGCTGCGCCGTGACCGCTTCCATTTCCGCCAATTCCACTCCATGAGCACCAGCAAGGACTACCTCATCTGGAACACGCTGATCTCCTGGGAGAATCGCAGCTGTATCTTCTCCGACAGCCTTGATGTCGAGCACATGCTTGCCATCTACGCAAATGGCAGACTGACAACGAGAGATGACATCTCCATCAATGACATCACGAGCCTCGCCATACAGGAAGAAGACCCGAATGTCGGCATCCTGCGCATGATGGAAAAGCTCGGGCGCACGCTCAAGGCCACGCATGTCGTCCTGATGGAAGAGGAGTCCGACGGCTTCCATCTGAGCTGTACGTACGAATGGCATCCAGATGACGCCACACCGCTGCGCCAGCGCCTGCAGCACATCACTATTCTCGAGAACAAAGCGTTCTACAACGCATTCCACAGCAGTCCCGTCCTGCTCGTCGACAATGCCGCAGCCTATCAGAAGCGCCACCCCGAGATCCAGGCCATCCACCAGACGGAGTGGCAGCGCTACGCCATCGGCCAGCTCACGATTGAGCACCGCTCGCTCGGCTACATCGCCATCATCAATCCGGCCAAAGACCGCTTCACGGCCATCGCCAAGCCGCTGCACACCGTCCTGCGCGTCACCTCCATCATGATGCGCAACCGCGACAACATCAAGAAACTGCACGCGATCAGCACGATCGACCAGCTCACGGGCGTCGGCAATCGCCGCGCCCTGACGGACTTCATCGCCAATCGCCTGCATCCGGGAAGCATGTACGCCATCTTCTTCATCGATGTCAACGGCCTCAAGAAGATGAACGACACCTTCGGCCACGCGCGCGGCGACCTCCTGATCCAGACGATTGCCTACGTCCTTGCAGACATCGCCCAAAAAGACCATGTCTTCCGGCTCGGCGGCGACGAATTTCTCGCGCTCATGCCCTGCCGCAGCGATGAAGAGGCCATCATCATCATCGGCCGCATCGAGCAGAGCATGCGCATACACCACTGCAGCGCCGCCATCGGCTACGTCCTCTGCCTCGCCCCCTTCAGCGACCTCGACGCCATCATCCACGAAGCAGATGAGAAGATGTACCGGGACAAGAAAAAGAAGCATATGTGCCGCGAAGACGAATGATCCGCCTATGTTGCGGCAATAAAAAATCAGCTCCATGACCTGGAGCTGATTTTTTATTGCAGGATAATCATCGGGTTCATTCGACCCAGCGCAGGGCAACGACTTCATAGGGGCGCAGACGAGCGGCGATGCCCGGATAATTGCCGATGAGCTTCTCGCCAGCTGCGTGCAGCTCCGGCATCGCGATGTCCGATGCGCGGAAGTTGCAGAGGACAAGCAGATGCTCGCCTTCAAGCTCGCGCTCATAGGCGAGGATATCGTCGTTCTCCCGCTCGAGGAAGCGGATGGATCCCTCCGCGATGATGCGGTGCTCCTTGCGCAGCGCGATGAGCCTGCGGTAGAAGGCGAGGATGGAATCATCATCCTCGCGCTCTGCCTCGACATTGATGGCGGTGTGGTTGCGATTGACGCCAAGCCATGGCGTGCCTGTGGTGAAGCCGGCCGACTCGCCTGCCGTCCACTGCATCGGCGTGCGGCCGTTGTCGCGCGAGCGCGCCCCGATAATCTTCATCGTCTCATCCTCCGAACGGCCAGAGGCGCGCAGGATGTCGTGGTAATTAATGCTCTCGACGTCGCGGTAGTCAGAGATATCCGTGAAGTCGGCATTCGTCATGCCGATCTCCTCGCCCTGGTAGATGTAGGGCGTGCCGCGCATGAGGTGGATGGCGGCTGCAAGCATCTTGGCCGACTCCTTCCAGTAGCGGCCCGCATCGCCGAGGCGCGAGACGATGCGCGGCTGGTCGTGGTTGCACCAGAAGACGGCGTTCCAGCCGCCGCCTCGTGCCATCCCCTCCTGCCACGAGGCGAAAATCTCCTTGAGCGCGTGGATGTCGGGCGCCATCAGCGACCACTTGTCTCCATCCTTGTAGTCGACCTTTAGGTGGTGGAAGGAAAACGTCATCGAGAGCTCGTGCTCATGGGGGTTCGTGTAGCGAATGCAGTTCGCGATCGTCGTCGAACTCATCTCTCCGACCGTCACCATGCCCTCGATGCCGCTGTCGTGCACGAGCTCCTTGAGGTATTCGTGCACATGCGGGCCATCCGTGTAGAAACGGCGGCCGTCTCCCTCTTTGTCATCAATGAATTCGCCCTTCGAGATGAGATTGACGACATCGAAGCGGAAGCCCTTGACGCCTTTCGCTTTCCAGAAGCGCAGGATGTCCTTGAGCTCCTCACGCACCGCTGGGTTCTCCCAGTTGAGATCAGCCTGCGTGACATCGAAGAGGTGCAGGTACCACTTGCCGAGATGTGGCACATACTCCCAGGCCGAGCCGCCGAACTTCGACTGCCAGTTCGTCGGCGGCGCATCGGGCGTGCCGTCGCGGAAGATGTAGTAGTCCATGTACTTCGTATCGCCCTGCAGTGCCTTCTGGAACCACTCGTGCGCCGTCGAGGTGTGGTTGAACACCATGTCGAACATCAGGCCGATGCCGCGTGCCTCAGCCTCCGCAATCAGCGCCTCGAGGTCCGCCATCGTGCCAAAGCGCGGGTCGACCCTGCGGTAGTCGACGACATCGTAGCCATTGTCGCGCTGCGGCGACGGGAAGAACGGCGTGATCCACAAATAGTCGACCCCAAGGCCCGCGAGATAGTCCATACGGCTCCTGATGCCATTGATATCCCCCCAGCCGTCGCCATTCGAATCCTGGAACGACTTCGGGTAGATTTGATAGACGACCTTATTTTCAAAACGCATCGCATTTTCTCCTGAATACAGCAGACTGGGAAACCCTGATGAGTTTCCCAGTCTGCTGCCGTTTCGTCTCTCCCATTATCAGAGCTCGAGGCCCTTTGCCTTGCGCTCCTGGTATTCACGGTCGAGGATGCCGAGGATCACGAGGTTCTCGTAGACGCCGTTCGTCAGGATCGTCTCGCGGATCAGGCCCTCGCGCTGCAAGCCCTCCGACTCGTAGAGGTGCAGCGCGCGCGCATTGTAGTCCTTGCAGTCGAGCCAGGCGCGGTGGAACTTGAGGTCATCGAAGCCCCATGCCTTGAGGAGCTTCATCGCCTCGTGGCCGTAGCCCATGCCCTTCTTTGCGATGATGACATGCGTCCACTCGAGCTCCTTGGCAGGCGTCGTCAGCCCGTTGATGAGCAGGTAACCGACCGGCTCCTTCGTCTCGATCTCCTCGACGATGACGTCCATCGACGCCTTGCCCTCCTCGATGATCTTCGTGTGGACATCGCGGTCGAACGGCACGATGAACTTGAGGTTCTCCGGGTCGTATTCGAGCTTCAGGATGAAGTCGAGGTCATCCATTGTCGCCTTGCGGATCTGCAGGCGCTTGCCTTTGTGCAGGATTTCTGCCATGAAAAACACTCCTTTTTATACAAGTGACGCATCACTGCATCTCGTGATTTTATACTTTTCTTTTCCCACAGCTATAGTATAATAGAAATACTTTGTACTGCAAGGCCATTTGTCAAATCCGATGTGCCTTTATTCTAAAGGAGGTTATTTTCTTGTCTTATGATTGGCTGTCCTGGATTGACTGGACACACCTGATGGAGATGCTCTTCATCCCGATCTGCATCCTCGCAGCATCGCTGACGGTCGGCATCATGCTCAACAAGCTCATCAACCGCCGCATCGAGAATCACCTGAACATCGACGAGAACTCGTGGTTCTACATCTTCATCAACGCGCTGCGCGGCGTTCCCGTCTCGCTCTGCCTCGTCGTCGGCCTTTACTGGATCGTCAACACGATCAACATCATCGAGCCGCTGACACGCCTCTTCTCCTACATCCTCTTCACCGTCATCATCCTCTCGATCACGCGCGTCGCAGCCCGCACGATCAACGGCTTCATCTCGCTGCACATCGAGAGCTCCCAGCAGAAGCTGCCGAAGACGACGCTGCTCAACACGATCCTCAACGTCGTCATCTACGCGATGGGCGTGCTCGTCGTGCTCCAGTACTACGGCATCTCGATTGCCCCGATCCTCACCGCCATGGGTGTCGGTGGTATGGCCGTCGCCCTCGCGCTGCAGGAGACGCTCGCGAATATCTTCTCGGGCCTGCACCTGATTCTCTCGAAGCAGCTGCGCCTCGACGACTACATCAAGCTCAGCACAGGTGAAGAAGGCCGCGTCACGGACATCACCTGGCGCTTTACGACAATCGTGCCGGCCGGCGGCGGCAACATGATCGTCATCCCGAATCAGAAGATTGCCTCGTCGAACATCACGAACTACAGCATGCCGCGCAAGGACATCGTCATCAGCATCCCCGTCGGCGTCGCCTACGACAGTGACCTCGACAAAGTCGAGCGCGTGACGCTCGATGTCGCCAAGGAAGTCATGGCTCAGATCGACAAGGATGTCAAGATGGAGCCTGCCGTCCGCTTCCACACCTTCGGCGAGTCGAGCATTGACTTCAATGTCGTGCTGCACTCAAGCTACTTCGAGCATCAGTTCCTGCTCAAGCATGAATTCATCAAGGCCCTGACACGCCGCTACCGCGAGGAAGGCATCGAGATTCCGTATCCGACGCGCACGGTCCTGCAGCCGGAGGAACCCGCCACAAGATAAAGGGGCTGTGGATAAGTCAGCCCCAACATATTGTTCCCGTTTATCCACAGAAAGCCTGGGATTTATCCATCGCTTTCTGTGGATAAGTTTATTATGGAGAATCTTTATTCATTCGCTTTTTCTATCTTCACGATACCCGCCTTGAATCAGGCGACTGCATGCCTTCCCAGGATTTTGTCAAGATGAATATATATTTACTAGAAGCATGAAAAATCACTTTTTCTTGTGGATAAGTAGAATTGTCAGAAAACTATATGTAGTGGGTGTCTTGACGCGTCAGCAATACATATTGTATAATTGACGCAAGTCCTCGAGACGAAGCACGATTCTCGGGATGGTTAAACATACAGATTGCAAGATGGATTCAATACAGAGAAGGATTGGTGACCCCAGATGGTAGTAAACGGCATTGATGTCACGGTAAATGGACTCAACGATATCTCCGAGCAGGAGATCGTCAATTATATCGACTATGTTCAGGCTCAGACGAAGGAAAAGGTCAACAGCCTGAAGCTCTCCGCCACGAAGGACGGTCAGGTCGACATCCGCTACGAGCTCCAGCCGCAGAAATTCGAGCGCATCCGCCGCATCACGGGCTACCTCGTCGGCACCATCGACCGCTGGAATGACGCCAAGCGCGCCGAAGAGCACGACCGCGTCAAGCACGGCCTGCATTGATTGATGCAAGGAGAAGCCGCTGCCACTCCCCCCGGCAGCGGCTTTTCTATTGGGATGACCACAATAAGGAAAGGACGATTGACCATGTCACTAGATGATACGCTGCACGTCGCTGGCCTCGTCGAAGACTCGATTGTCGACGGCGACGGCTTCCGCTTCACGATCTTCGTGCAGGGTTGCAAGCGCCGCTGCCCGAACTGCCAGAACCCGGAGACGCAGCCGCTCGAGGGCGGCCACGAGGAAACGCTCGCGGAGCTCCTGCAGAAGATACGCCTGAACCCGCTGCTGACGGGCGTGACGTTCAGCGGCGGCGAGCCCTTCCTGCAGTGCGCACCGCTCGCCGAACTCGCCAGAGAGATCCACGCGGCAGGCCTCGACATCTGGAGCTACTCGGGCTACACGCTCGAAGAACTCCAGGCGCGCCACGACAAGGCGACAGATGATCTGCTCGCGGAAGTCGACGTACTCGTCGACGGTGCGTACGTCGAGGAACTGCGCGACCTCACCCTCCATTTCCGCGGCTCCTCCAACCAGCGCGTCATCGACATGAACGCCACGCGCCAGCAGGGAAAGATCGTACTGCTATACGAAGATTGATTTCTCGAATTCGCAGAAGCGCGGCGTCATCTGGGGGGTATCCAACGTTCCGCGCAGCAGGCTGAAGCTCCACTTATGGATACCCCCAGATGACTTCACTCCCATCAGTTCAGCAAGAACTCTCATCCCGCTACTGCCAGTCATACAGTCAGCACAATACAAAATGCCAGGCATCGAAGATACATCTTCCAGATACCTGGCATTTTCTCTATCAACTTGTTTCCCACGAAAGCAGGGGAAGGACTGCCCATAAGCGGAGCTTTGACCAGCTGCGTCAAGAACCTGTTTTTTGCCGACCAGACTCCTTGCCAAAGAGCGTCGTTCAAGCGCAGCGCGTTCAGCTCTTTGGTAAGGATTGATTCCAAGGCAAAAAACAGGTTCAGCAGCTGGTCATGCGCAGCGTTGGGCAGTCCTTCCCCGTCCTTTAAGAAAAAAGTCGGCCATAGATGTCCATGGCGCAGCTTCAGCTTGCTGTGCGGAGCAATGGACATCTATGGCCGACGGCTCATTTCCACAAAAGGACACGAATGAAACCTTACTTCACGACCAGTACCGGGCACTTCGACTGCTCTACGATGTACTGGCTGACACTGCCGAGCAGCACGCCCTTGACGACACCGAGGCCGCGGCTGCCCATGACGATGAGGTCCATGTCATTGCTCGTCGCGAAGTCGAGGATGACGACGGCTGGCGAGCCCGTCTCCGAGAACGCTTCCTTCTCGATGCCCGACGGCACCATCTCCATCGCGCGGTCGAGCACGACGTTGCCGGCCTTCGTCACGGCCTCGAGGATGGCGTCTGACAGGCAGGCATTGATTGCGAGCTGGTTGATGTTCGCGACGTAGAGGAAGTTGAGCTTCGCTTCACAAGCCTCTGCAATGGAAATCGCTTCCGTTACAGCACGGTCCGAACCTTCCGAACCATCGACCGGTACCAGGATATTCTTCATCATAGTATTACCCCCTTAGCATGATATCCATTATGGATGAGGATTCTCTTTGACCACGGTTACTGGGCACTTCGCCTCATAGAGGACCTGCGTGCTGACGCTCCCGAGCAGCGCTGCATGAAGTGCATCGAGTCGGCGGCTGCCGACGACGATCAGGTCACTTCGCCGCTCTTCGGCAAAGTCGAGGATCGTCTGCGCCGGACTGCCGGTGCGGTGATGCGCTTCATAGAGGACTGCCTCCGGGATAAGCCGCTTCGCCCCTTCGAGGATCTTCTCGGCTTCGGGCCCGATGGGACCTGCCACGCATTCCGGCAGCCACGATACTTCATCCGCATCCGTACTGCTATCAAAATACGATACATGCAGGATGTCGACAGAAGCACCTGTCGCATCTGCAAGAATGGCGGCAAAACGCACGGCTTGGTCGGAAGCACCAGATCCGTCAACCGGAACCAGGATACGAGCCAACCTTTCCATACAATGAATCCCTCCCGTAGCATTTCTCTTTCATGGTGTATAATTCGCGAACACATGGGCAAATTCCTCTAAATTCTCCAAAAACTTCTCGTACTTTTTCAAGAAATCTCTGCTCGGCCCATCTGTAAAGTTGTAATTGACTTTTGCACGTCCGAGGTGATAAACTGGATAAAATACGAGAAGTATCGCATAAAAAGGAGGACGCAACTATGCCTGAAGAGAAGAAATCGTCGAAACGTTCGAATGCCGAAATCGTGGAGAGCACGACGATTGCCGACGTCTACCGCGCAGCCAAGCAGCTCGAGGGAGTAGCTAGGAAGACGAGGCTCATCCACAGTGACTATTTCTCCGAGCTCTGCCACAACGATGTCTATCTCAAGCCGGAGAACCTTCAGCATACGGGTGCCTTCAAGCTCCGCGGTGCCTACAACAAGATCAGCCAGCTCACACCGGAGGAGCGCGTGCGCGGCGTCATCACGGCCTCGGCCGGCAACCACGCGCAGGGCGTAGCGTACGCAGCGCGGAAGCTCGGCGTCAAGGCCGTCATCTGCATGCCGGCGACGACGCCGATCCTCAAGGTCGAGGGCACGCGCGCGCTCGGCGCGGAAGTCGTGCTGCACGGCGACGGCTTTGACGACGCCTATGCGCACAGCCTCGAGCTCCAGAAGAAGCACGGTTATGTCTACATCCACCCGTTCAACGACCTGCAGGTGCTCCTCGGCCAGGGCACGACGGCGCTCGAGATCATCGATGCACTCAAGGATGTCGACGCCATCCTCTGCCCGATTGGCGGCGGCGGCTTCGCCTCGGGCGTCGCGCTCGCGACGAAGCTCGTCAACCCGAACGTCAAGGTCATCGGCGTCGAGCCGGAGAATGCGGCCTGCATGAAGGCGGCGCTCGCGGCTGACAAAGTCGTGACGCTCGACTCGGCTGACACGGTCGCCGACGGCTGCGCCGTCAAGACAGCCGGCACGCTGACATTTGAGTTCTGCAAGAAGTACCTTGACGACATCATCACCGTCTCGGAGATCGACATCATGAACGCCCTGCTCTCACTCATCGAGAAGCACAAGCTCGTCGCAGAGGGCGCCGGCGTCCTCTCGCTCGCCGCACTCGCAAAGCTGCCGTTCCACGACAAGAAGGTCGTCTCGATCATCTCGGGCGGCAACATCGACATCTCGACCATCTCGGCGCTCATCGACAAGGCTCTGATCGCGCGCGGCCGCGTCTTCTGCTTCGCCGTCCAGCTGCCGGACAAGCCGGGCCAGCTGCTCAACGTCTCGCGCATCCTCGCCGAAGAGAATGCCAACGTCATCAAGCTCGACCACGACCAGACAAAGGTCACCGACAGCTTCAAGAAGGTCGTATTGACCGTCACCGTCGAGACGCACAACGAGCAGCACATCCAGAAGATCATCCAGGCCCTCAACGCGAACGGCTACGAAATCCAGAAAATCTACTGAGTAAACGGGCAGGAAAAACCTCTCTTCGGAGAGGTTTTTTCCGCCCGTTTTCCTGTCTGAAGATTTTTATTCTTAGAAAGATAAAACCTTTATTTTCACCATTGACTTTCTGCGAAAGCTGTCTATATAATGAGGTATCCATTCATCTCTTTTTCAGATGGAACCCATCATTTTAAACGATAAGCATAGAAAGGAAGGACAAAATGTTTCTCATCGCGCTCTCCCCAATCCTATGGCTCATCATCGCGCTGAGTGTGCTCAAGATAGCGGCCTACAAGGCTTGCCCAATCGCACTCGTCATCGCCCTGACGGCCGGCATCTTCGTCAATGACATGACGATTCCCCACGCAGTCCAGGCGACGCTCGAAGGTGTCGCACTCGCCTGCTGGCCTATCCTGCTCGTCATCATCGCCGCTATCTTCACCTACAACCTGACCCTCCAGACGAAGGCGATGGACACGATCAAGAAGATGCTGACCTCCGTCAGCAATGACCGCCGCGTGCTGATCCTGCTGATTGGCTGGGGCTTTGGCGGCTTCCTCGAGGGCATGGCCGGCTTCGGCACGGCCGTCGCGATACCAGCCGGCATGCTCGCCGGCATCGGCGTCAACCCGGTGCTCGCGGCCATGGTCTGCCTGATCGCGAACTCAGTCCCGACTGCCTACGGCTCCATCGGCATCCCGATCGTCACGCTCGGCAATGTCACGGGCATCGACCCGATACAACTCGCGACCTACACGGCTCTACAGCTCATACCGCTCACCGTCCTCTGCCCGTTTCTCATGGTCATCGTCGCAAGTCACAGCCTCAAAGGCCTCAAGGGCATGGTGCTCATGTGCCTGGCGGCCGGCGTCGGCTTTTCTGCCACAGAGCTTGCCATCGCCATGTTCATGGGCCCGGAGCTCGCCGTCGTCGGCGGTTCCATCGTCGCGATGGCCGCCATCATCGCCTGTGCCAAGCTCTTCCCCGTCAATGACTCGGAACACGCCCTGCCACCGCATGACGACGAAGCGCCCATCACGGCAGGCACGGCCGTCCGCGCCTGGATGCCATTCATCCTCATCTTCATCTTCCTGCTCATGACGTCGAAGCTCATCCCGGCCATCCATGATCCATTGAACCTCATCAAGACCAGCGTGCTGATCTACGACGGCCCCGGCGGTGAACCGTACACCTTCACCTGGCTCGCAACGCCCGGTGTTCTCATCCTGCTCGCGGCCTTCATCGGTGGTACCATCCAGGGTGCCGGCTTCGGCAGCATGGTGGGCTGCCTGCGCCGCACGGCTTGGAACCTGCGCTTCACCATCATCACGATCATCACGGTCATCGCCACGGCTAAGGTCATGGGCTATGCGGGCATGACGCACGAGATTGCGGAGACGGCCGTCGCCGCGACGGGCACGATGTACCCGTTCATCGCCGCCTTCATCGGCTCCATCGGCACGTTCATCACGGGCTCCGCTACCTCGTCCTGCGTCCTCTTCGGCAAGCTGCAGACGGACTCGGCCATGGCCATCGGCGCGAGCGAGAGCGTCCAGGCCTGGATTGCCGCCTCGAATCCGCTGGGCGCCTGCGCCGGCAAGATGATCTCCCCGCAGAACATCGCGATTGCCGTCGCCGCCATCGGCACGGTCGGCTGCGAGGGCAAGCTCCTGTACTTCGCCGTCAAGATCTACATCCCGTTTGTCATCATCATGGGATGCATCGTCTACTTCGGTCAGTCCCTCGTCGGCTGAGCCGTCAAGCAAGAGAGCCTTCCCCTTCTCGGGGAGGGCTTTTTTCGTCTCTTGTGTTATACTATAGGTATTATGTTCTACAATAAAGATAGAGAGAAGGAGTTTTTCTTTGGATTTATCAAGACTCACGACGGAGCGCCGCAACCCGGCCTCCGCTCATATCGACAGCTGCACGACGCTCGAGATGGTCACGATCATGCAGCAGGAGGACAGCAAGATCGCCTCGGCCATTGAGAAGATCCTGCCGGAGATTGCCCGGGCCATTGATGCGACGAGCCAGCGCCTCGAAAATGGCGGCCGTCTCTTCTACCTCGGCGCGGGCACCTCGGGCCGTCTCGGCATCCTTGACGCCTCCGAATGCCCGCCGACGTACGGCACGGACCCCGAGCTCGTGCAGGGGCTCATCGCGGGCGGCATTCCCGCGATCTTCCGCGCGCAGGAAGGTGCCGAGGACAACCCGGGCCTCGCCGTCCACGACCTCAAAGAGCACGGCTTCTCCGCGAAAGACGTTCTCGTCGGCATCGCGGCGTCGGGCCGCACGCCCTACGTCATCGGAGGGCTGAAGTACGCAAGAGAGCTCGGCGCGCTGACGATTGCGCTCGCGTGCAGTGAGCACGCAGAGATCGCCGCGCTCGCCGACATCGCCCTGACGCCTGTCACGGGGCCCGAGGTCGTCACGGGCTCGACGCGCATGAAGGCGGGCACGGCACAGAAACTCGTGCTCAACATGCTCTCGACCGGCACGATGATCAAGCTCGGCAAGGTCTACGGCAACCTCATGGTCGACGTCAAGGCCAGCAACAAGAAACTCGAAGAGCGCGCCATCCGCATCGTCATGGAAGGCAGCGGCTGCGAGCGCACAGAGGCGGAGAAGGCCCTCAAGGGGGCCGACGGCCACGCCAAACTCGCCATCCTCATGGTCGTCGCAGACGTCTCCGCTAGCGAGGGCAAGGCATTGCTCGAGCGCACGAGCGGCCATCTAGCAGCCGCCATCCGCCTGGCCGCAGGAGGAGTTAAAGCATGAATTACACGGATATCGCCAAACAGCTATTCTCTCTTGTGGGCCCTGCCGACAACATCCTATCGGCCACGCACTGCATGACGCGGCTGCGCCTCGTGCTGCACGATAAGAGCCCCGAGCAGATTGAAGCACTCAAGACGGTCGAGGGCGTGCTCGGCGTCTACGACGCGGGCGAAGAGCTCCAGATTATCTTCGGCCCGGGGCGCGTCGACCGCGTGACTGAGGCCTTCCTGAAGGAACTCGAAGCGGCACGCGCTAGCGCTTCTCCAGCATCACCATCCTCTGCTGGCCGTCCGACTGCCGGCAAAGTCGGACTGTCGGACGGCGCACAGTCAGTCGGACCGTCCACTGCGACTGCTCTCTCGGAGTCATCAGACAGACCGGAGATTGGCGACGGCAAGGCGCTGCACGCGAAGATCCGCGCCAAGAACGCGACGCCCGTCAAGCTGCTCTTCAAGCGCATCGCGAGCATCTTCATCCCGCTCATACCGGCCTTCATCGCCTGCGGCCTCATCAGCGGCACCTTGAATGTCGTCAGCAAAGTTGAACCTGCATTTACCCAGACGGCCGTCTACCAGCTGCTCGCCATCGGCGGCAGCACCGTCTTCTGGGGCATGAACCTCTTCGTCGGCTACAACGCCGCCAAGGAGTTCGGCGGCACGCCGATACTCGGCGGCATCCTCGGTGCGCTGCTCGCCCATCCCGCACTCGCCTCGGTCGAACTCACGGACGGTCCGCTCGTGCCGGGGCGCGGCGGCGTCATCTCCGTGCTGCTCGTCGCTGCGCTCGCCGCCGCGCTCGAGAAGCAACTGCGCCGCATCATCCCCGAGATGTTCAGCCTCTTCCTCACGCCGCTCTTCACCTTCCTGATCTCAGGCACCGTTGCCATCTGCGTGCTGCAGCCTCTAGGCGGCTTCCTGTCCGACTGCATCGGCACGGCGGCCACGAGCGCCATCGGCTCTGGCGGCGCCGTCACGGGCTTCATCCTCGGCGGCACCTTCCTGCCGATGGTCATGCTCGGCATCCACCAGACGCTCACGCCGATCCACGCGGAGCTCCTCTCGCGCTACGGCGTCACGATCCTCCTGCCCGTGCTCGCCATGGCCGGCGCGGGACAGGTCGGCGCGAGCTTTGCCGTCTACTGCAAGACGAAGAACCACTTCCTCAAGAAGACGATTGCCTCGGCACTGCCCGTCGGCATCATGGGTGTCGGTGAGCCTTTGATCTACGGCGTCACACTGCCGCTCGGCAAGCCCTTCATCGGCGCCTGCATCGGTGGTGCCTGCGGCGGTGCCGTGCAGGCGCAGTTCATGGTCGGCGCCGCCACGCTCGGCATCTCCGGCCTGCCGCTCGCCGCAGCAACAGACCAGATCCCCGTCTACCTCTTAGGCCTCATCACAGCCTACATCGGCGGCTTCATCGCGACGTGGCTCATCGGCTTCGATGACCCGCCAGAGGAAAAATGACAACCTTCCCCTGTCAGACGCATATGCAAACAGAAAGGGAGTTTTACATGGATATGGATAATGGAATCTCGCTCTATCCCGGCCTCGACAACACGCCAGCGGAGAATCTGGCACTCTTGGAAAAGGCCGCGCATGATGGCATCCGGCGCATCTTCATCTCACTGCACATCCCTGAGACGGATGTCAGCGCACTCAAGCAGGAGATCGGCACGCTGCTGCAGGCGGCGCGCCGCCACGGCATGGAAGTCATCTCCGACGTCTCGCCGGCGACCTGCCAGCTGCTCGACCTGCCCGACTTCAACCCGACTTCATTCCGCATGCTCGGCATTACGACGCTGCGCCTCGACTACGGCTTCTCCGCCGAGGAGATCGCGCGCCTCACGCACCGCTTCCCCGAGATGCGCTTCCAACTCAACGCCTCGACGATCACGCGACGCATCCTCAAGGAGCTGCAGGATGCCGGCACGGACTTCTCGCGCATCGATGCCCTGCACAACTTCTACCCGCGCCGCGGCACGGGCCTCAGCGAGCAGAGCCTCGTCCACGCCAACATCCTGCTGCACCGCTACGGCATCCGCGTCGGCGCCTTCGTCGCGAGCCAGGGGCGCCGGCGCTCGCCGCTCAAGGACGGCCTGCCGACACTAGAAGAGCACCGCGACGAAGCGGCCGAGCTCTCCGCCCGCCACCTCGTCGCACTCGGCTGCGACTCCGTCTTCCTCGCCGACTCCCTGCCGACGGCTGAAGAGATCCAGGGCATCGGCCATCTCCAGGGCGACCAGGTCACGCTGCACGCGCGCTACATGACGAAGGATCCCGTCCAGCGCGAACTCCTCGCCCACACCTTCACCGCGCGCCTCGACGAAGCGCGCGATGCCATCCGCGCGCAGGAGAGCCGCCGGCTGCTGCGCGAGATGCATGCCAAGGTCCTGCCCGACAACGCGACGACGCACCCCATAGGCGCCATCACCATCGACAACGAAGGCTACGGCCGCTACATGGGCGAACTACAGATCATCCGCATGCCGCAACCAGCCGACCCGCGCACGAACGTCGCCGCCATGGTCGACGAGAGTGAGTGCAACCTGCTGCAGTACATCACACCGGGAAGAAAATTTTCGTTCCGGTTCGCCCCTGAAACTGATATAATATAACTATATACCCTATGCGAGAGGAAATACGAAACAAATGGACGATACCATCAAGAATGAAGACCGCTGCGCGCTCTGCGAGGTCAATCACCCGCATCCCGAGCGGATCCAATACGCACTGACCCACAAGCTCGACGACGAGACGAGCCTGCGCCTGTCGGAGCTCTTCAAGGTGCTCGGCGACAAGACGCGCATCAAACTGCTCTCCTTGCTCGTTGTCGAAGAGGAGATGTGCGTCTGCGACATCGCCGAAGCCCTGCAGATGGGCCAGTCGGCCATCTCGCACCAGCTGCGCGTCCTGCGCACGGCCAGGCTCGTCAAGTACCGCAAGGACGGCAAGGAGGCCTGGTATTCCCTCGCAGATGACCATGTCGTCAAGCTCATGTGCCAGGGACTCGACCACGTGCGCGAATCCTGACACATCATCCCCGTTGACCCTTGTTACCCTTGGAAAGGACTCGATCGTATGCACAGGAGTCATCTCATGAAAACCGGCCTGCTTGCCGGACTCTTTTCCGTGCTGTTCTCAGCCACCGTCTTTGCCGCCCCCGTCCTCAAGATCAATTCCTCCGGACGCGACGTCATGCTACTGCAGCAGAAGCTCCAGAACGTCGGCTACACGATCAAGGACATCGACGGCATCTTCGGCGAAGAGACGAAGCGCGTCGTCACGCAGTTCCAGAAGGACAACAACCTGCGCGCAACAGGCGTCGTCAACAACGCGACCTGGCGCGCTCTCAAAGATACAAAGTCCATCCACCACGGCTCAATCAAGGATAAGGAAGCCCTGCTCGAGCGCCTGAAGAGCACGGCGCCGAACTACGGCCCGACCGTGCCCAACAACAAGCCGATCCTCGAGCGCAGCAAGGTCAGCAGCATCATCTCGACAGCCAAGTCGTACATCGGCGTGCCCTACAGCTTCGGCGGCGCGACGCCAAAGGCCTTTGACTGCTCTGGCTACCTGCAGTATGTCTTCGGCAAGAACGGCATCAGCATCCCGCGTCTCGCCGACGACCAGTACCGCCTCGGCCTGCGCACGACGAGCAAGAGCCAGCTCGAGCCCGGCGACCTCGTCTTCTTCACCACCTACGAGCCCGGCCCCTCCCACTGCGGCATCTACCTCGGCAACGACCAGTTCATCCACGCCTCCTCCAGCCGCGGCGTCCGCATCGACAGCCTGTCCAACAGCTACTGGCAGCCGCGCTACATCGGCGGCAAGCACATCATCAAATAATCGTGCTCATAAAAATAGGAGATACCGGATTGGTATCTCCTATTCTTGTTCCATTTTCTCATATCATGCGCAGAAAGGCCTCGTGCAGCCGCGTGTCGGGGCCAACTTCGGGATGGAAGGCGAGCGCCAGTTGCTTCTTGTAGCGCACAGCCGTGATATGACCATCTGTCTCGGAGAGAACTTCGACACCCGGACCAGCCGCTTCGATGTACGGCGCGCGGATGAAGTTCTGGCGCATCATGCCGATATGGCGGACTTCGGCCTCGGTGATGAAGCTGCCGAGCTGGCGGCCGTAGGCGTTGCGGCGCACGGTGACAGGCAGCGTCTTGAAGCACGTGCGCTCATCGTTGCTCAGATGCTCTGCCAAGAGGATGAGGCCGGCGCATGTCGCGAGTACAGGCATGCCCTCCTCGATCCACGACTTGATGGGTGCGAGCATGCCGCTTTCCATGAGCAGCTTGCGCTGGACCGTGCTCTCGCCGCCCGGCAGCACGAGGGCGTCCGGCTTCTGTTCGAGATCCGCTGCGCTGCGCAATTCGCGGCACTCTGCGCCGATGGAACTGAGCATCGCTTCGTGCTCGGCAAAGGCCCCCTGCACGGCAAGCACACCAATTCTCTTTGCCATATCATTTTCCCCTCTCGGCCATCAGGATCTCGATCTCCTCTTCGTTGATGCCAACCATTGCCTCGCCGAGGTCTTCGGAGAGCTCCGCGATGATCTTCGGATCCTCGTAGTTCGTCACGGCCTGCACGATGGCGCGGGCGCGCTTCGCCGGATTGCCCGACTTGAAGATGCCAGAGCCGACGAAAACACCTTCGGCGCCGAGCTGCATCATCAGCGCGGCATCGGCAGGCGTCGCGACGCCGCCCGCGGCGAAATTGACGACCGGCAGGCGGCCATTGTCGTGGACATACCGAACGAGCGCGTACGGCACAGCGAGTGCCTTGGCCGCCTCAAAGAGCTCATCCTCGCGCTTTGCGATCAGCGTGGCAATCTGGGAGTTGATCTTGCGCATGTGGCGCACGGCCTGCACGACATCGCCCGTGCCCGGCTCGCCCTTCGTGCGGATCATCGAGGCGCCCTCCGCGATGCGGCGCAGCGCTTCACCGAGGTCGCGCGCACCGCAGACGAACGGCACACGGAACTTGCGCTTGTCGATGTGATAGACATCATCGGCCGGCGAGAGGACCTCGCTCTCGTCGATGTAGTCAATCTCGATGGCCTCGAGCACCTGCGCCTCGACGAAGTGGCCGATGCGGCACTTGGCCATGACCGGGATGGAAACGGCCTGCTGGATGCCTTTGATCATCTTCGGGTCGCTCATGCGCGAGACACCGCCCGCCGCGCGGATGTCAGCCGGGATGCGCTCGAGCGCCATGACGGCACACGCACCGGCCTCCTCCGCGATCTGCGCCTGCTCCGGCGTCGTGACGTCCATGATGACGCCGCCCTTGAGCATCTGGGCGAGCTGCTTGTTGAGTTCATAGCGATTGTCAAATTGTTCTGCCATATCGATTCCTCCATCTCTCTTGCTGTGCACCGGAATGATTACATTCCCCAGTATACGCCTTTCTGGGTCTATCAAAAGTCTCAATCCACTTTATTTTCACAAGGTCAAAAATACGGTCAGTCCACCTTCTAGGCAAAGCGACGGAAGAAATCTGGCCTTGCCTTGCAGGAATAGACTGACCCTAACGCGAATGAACAACAAAAGGTAATTTTCCAAAAAAAGAAATGAGGGAATCAAATGCTTTATACTATTGAGAACGACGAGCTCTGCGTGCAAGTGCGCGACCACGGCGCGGAATTGCGCTCCATCAAGGAACGCGAGGACGAGACGGAATACCTCTGGAACGGCGACCCGACCTGGTGGCGCTACAGCTCACCGGTGCTCTTCCCGATCGTCGGCAAGCTCAAGGACAACAAGTACCGTGTGGGCGGCAAGACGTACGAACTGCCGAGCCACGGCCTCGGCCGCATCTCCGATTTTCAGCTCGTCGAGAAAGAGGCGGACCGCATCGCCTTCTCGCTCTGCTGGACGGAGGAATCGCTCGCGCGCTATCCGTGGAAATTCGAGCTCCAGGTGGCCTACGAACTCCACGGGAAACAGGTCAAGATCATCTGGACGGTGCACAACCACGACGACCACGAGATGATCTACTCGATCGGCGCACACGACGCCTTCCGCTGCCCGATCGTGCACGGGGAAGCATTCTCCGACTATTACCTCGAGTTCAACCATGAAGAGGATGCGCCGAACATGCCTCTCAACAAGGAGGGCCAGTACCTTCGCGCGCATGGCACGAAACCGCTCAAGGGTACGCGCCTGCCGCTCTGCTATGAAGAATTCAAGGACGACGTCCTCGCCTACCACAATCTCAAGTCGGACAAGGTCACGCTGCGCTCGACAAAGAGCGATAAGTCGCTGTCTGTCATCGCCAAGGACTTCCCCTACTGGGGCTTCTGGACCCCGGGCCAGGGCGGCGCGCCATTCATCTGCATCGAGCCATGGCACGGCCACGCCGACTACGAGGACTTCGATGGCGACTTCGCCGACCGCGAGGGAAGTGAACGCCTCGCAGCAGGCGAAGAAGCGGTGTTCAGCTATACGATTGAGATTGGCTGACACAGTGAATCGGCAGCAGGGCAGCAGGGCCCTGCCACCCTGCCGCCATGTCACGATTGACCATTGAGGTCGCACAAATCCCACGAAAAAAACGCTGGCAAAAGCTGTCAGCGTTTTTATGTGCATGAAAACGGGCGTTGCACTAGCCAGAGGGACGGGACTGGCCAGAAGCGGAGCGTTGAGGCCCTGCGTGAAGAACCGATTTTTTGCCATCCCGCCCTTGCCAAAGAGCGTCGTCCAAGCAACGCGCGTTTAGCTCTTTGGCAAGGATTGAGATTCTGAGGCAAAAAATCGGTTTAGCAGGGGCTCATCGCGCAGTGTTGGCCAACCCCGTCCCGTCGGCGTCAACTTTGCAAAAACTCAGCGGCGGCTCTCTGCCACTGCCTTGAAGGCCTTGCCTGCGGCCTCGATCGTGCGGTCGATGTCTTCGTCACTGTGTGCGCCGGACATGAAGAGGGTCTCGAACTGCGACGGTGCGAGGTAGATGCCCTGCTCGAGCATGCTCTTGAACCAGACCTTGAAGGCTTCCTGGTCCGAAGCGCACGAGTCATCGTAATTGTAGACCTCATGCTCGTTGAAGAAGATGCCGAACATCGAGCCGGCCTGATGCGCCTGGATCGTGACGCCGGCTTCCTTGGCCTTCTCGAGCCAGCCGAGCAGGAGCTTCTTCGTCTTGAGCGTCAGCATGCGGCTGTAGTCGGCCTCGCCCGGCTCCGGCTCTGCTGTGATGATCTTGAGCGTCTCGATGCCGGCCGTCATCGCGAGCGGATTGCCCGAGAGCGTGCCCGCCTGATAGACAGGCCCCGCCGGCGAGACCTTCATCATGATGTCGCGTCGTCCGCCGTAAGCCGCGACCGGCAGGCCGCCGCCGATGATCTTGCCGAGGCACGTGAGATCCGGCGTGATGCCATAGGCCGCCTGTGCACCGCCGAGCGACGCGCGGAAGCCGCACATGACCTCATCGAAGATCAGGATCGTGCCGTGCGCCTGCGTGAGCTCACGGATCTTGCGCAGGTAGCCCTGCTTCGGCGGCACGCAGCCCATGTTGCCCGCAACCGGCTCGATGATGACCGCTGCGATCTCGTCGCCCATCTCATCCATGACCTTCGTGATGGCCTCGACGTCGTTGTAGGGCACCGAGATCGTGTCCGCCGCCGTGCCCTTCGTGACGCCCGGCGAACTCGGCACGCCGAACGTCGCCATGCCCGAACCGGCATTGACGAGCAGGCTGTCGCTGTGGCCGTGGTAGCAGCCGATGAACTTGACGATCTTCTCGCGCCCTGTGTAGCCGCGCGCCAGGCGCAGCGCGCTCATCGTCGCCTCCGTGCCCGAGTTGACCATGCGGATGACCTCGATGGACGGGTAGACCTGCATGACGAGCTTCGCGAGCTCCGACTCTAAGAGCGTCGGCGCACCGTAGCTCGTGCCGCGCGTCGCCGCCTCCTGCAGCGCCTTGACGACGTTCGGGTGAGCATGGCCGACGACCATCGGGCCCCACGACCCCACGTAGTCGATGTACTCGTTGCCGTCAATGTCGAAGATGCGGTCACCCTTCGCCTTCGCGATGAACGGCGGATTACAGTCGACATTGGCGTACGAGCGGACCGGGCTGTTGACGCCGCCCGGCATGAGCGTCTTGGCTTCGTTAAAAGCCGCCAGAGATTTTTCGAGATTCAGCATACCTTACTCCTCTTCCTTGAGCCATCTTGCCGCATCCAGTGCGTGGTACGTGATGATGATGTCCGCACCGGCGCGCTTCATGCTCGTCAGCGTCTCGAGCACGATGCGCTTCTCGTCGATCCAGCCGTTCGCTGCCGCAGCCTTGACCATCGCGTACTCGCCGCTGACATTGTAGACAGCGACAGGATGGTGGATGTGGTCGCGGACCTGGCGCACGACATCGAGGTAAGCGAGTGCCGGCTTGACCATGATGATGTCCGCACCTTCCATGACATCGAGGTCGACTTCCTTGAGCGCCTCGCGCGCATTGGCCGGATCCATCTGGTACTGGCGGCGGTCACCGAACTGAGGTGCGCTGTCGGCGGCATCGCGGAACGGTCCGTAGTAGCCCGAAGCGTACTTGACGGCGTAGCTCATGATGGAGACATTCTGGAAACCGTGCTCGTCGAGTGCCTCGCGGATGGCGGCAACGCGGCCGTCCATCATGTCGGACGGCGCGATGATGTCGGCACCGGCCTCAGCCTGCGAGACGGCGACTTTCTGCAGGAGTTTGAGCGTCTTGTCGTTGTCGACGTAATGGCCCTCGAGATGGCCACAGTGGCCATGCGTCGTGTACTGGCAGAGGCAGACATCGCCGATAATCATGAGCTCTGGCACCGCGGCCTTGATGGCCTTGATGGCGCGCTGCACCGGGCTCGTCGGGTCCCAGGCTGAAGAGCCGTCTGCATCCTTGTACTCCGGCAGGCCGAAGACCTCGACAGCCGGGATGCCGAGCGATGCGATCTCCTTGGCAAGCTCGACCGCATTGTCGACCGAGAGATGGTAGCAGTTCGGCATGCTCGGGATCTCTTCTTTGACATGCTCGCCCGGAACGACAAAGATCGGGTAGACAAAATCCTTCGCCGAGAGAGTCGTCTCCCGGACCATGGCGCGCATGGCCGGCGTGATGCGCATGCGGCGCGGACGAAGCTTCTGGTTATACATAACAACATCTCCTAAATACATAGATGTCTGGCAGATACCTGCCATGGCAATCGCAGAACAGAATGAAGTCGGCTCTCGCCTTTGCTCAGACGAGGCTTTCGCGCATGGCCTCGACGAGACCTTCAATGGTGTACGTCGAAGCCACGACGGCAGGCTCGATGCCGTGCCGACGGGCCGTCTCGACCGTCACCGGGCCAATGCAGGCCGCCTTGACGCCCGCGAGCGGCTCAATGCCGCCGAGCAGTTTGACGAGATTCTCGACGGTCGACGAGCTCGTGAACGTCACGAAGTCGATGGCGCCACTCTCGAGCTCTTTCCGGAGCGCCGCGCGCTCCTCTTCGCCCGTCTCCGCCATGACCGTCTGGTAGACCGGCACGACATCGACCTCGGCCCCCTGCTCGCGCAGCTTCTCGGGCAGGATCTCGCGCGCAGCAGCAGCGCGCGGCAGGAGGATTTTCGCGTGCGGCGGCAGCTTGCCCTTGATGGCTTCTAAGATGCCCTCTGCGCGGAACTCCTGCGGCACGACGTCGGCGCGGATGCCGTACGAGGCGAGCTTCCCCGCCGTCGTCTTCCCGATGGCCGCGACCTTCGCGTAGCCGAGTGCGCGGACATCGCGGCCCGCGGCGAAGAGGCGCTCCATGAAGCGCTCGACGCCATTCGTGCTCGTGAAGATCAGCCACTGGTAGGCGTCAATTCCTGCGATGGCCGCATCGACGGCCGCATAGCCGTCATCCGGCGCAGCGATCGCGATGGCCGGCTTCTCGATGACGCGGGCACCGAGCTCTTCGAGGCACGCAGTGAGCTTCGATGCCTGGCTGCGCGCGCGCGTGACGAGCACCGTCCGCCCGAAAAGCGGCTTCTGGCTCAGCTTATCGAACCACTGCAGGTTCTCGCGCAGCTTGACGACCTCGCCGACGATGAAGATAGCCGGCGGCTTGAGTCCCTTCCGCTTGACATCCTCAGCGGCCGTGCCGACCGTCGTCATGAGGACTTCCTGCTCCGGCTTCGTGCCCCAGCGGATAACGGCTGCCGGCGTATCGGCCGGGCGTCCGTTTTCTATGAGTTCTTCCGTGATGTGCGGCAGATTGGCGACGCCCATGAGGAAGACGAGCGTGTCGACGCCCGTCGCCAGCTTGTCCCAGTGGATGTTGCTCTTGCCCTTCGTCGGGTCCTCATGGCCCGTGACGACGGCAAACGAGGTCGCGATGCCGCGGTGCGTGACGGGGATGCCCGCGTAAGCCGGCACCGAAATGGCCGACGTGATGCCCGGCACGACCTCAAACGGCAGGCCGTTCTCCTCGAGCAGCAGACCCTCTTCGCCGCCGCGGCCGAAGACGAAGGGATCGCCGCCCTTGAGGCGCACGACTGTCTTGCCCTCTTTCGCCTTGTCGACGAGCAGCTGATTGATGTCCGGCTGCTTCATCGTGTGGTGGCTCGACGCCTTGCCGACGTAGATGAACTCGGCATCGCGCGGCGCCCAGCCGAGGATGCGGTCATCCGCGAGGCGGTCGTAGACAACGACCTCGGCGCGCTTCAGGCAGTCGACTGCCTTGAGGCTGATGAGGCGGTAGTCCCCAGGACCAGCCCCGACCAGATATACCATACCTGCCATAATAAAACTCTCCTCTTCTCTTCGTGAAATATCGCCAGCGCAGACGCAGCTGCGCCCAGGTTCTCTCTGCCCGCCTCACCGGTCGAGCAGCAGGCCGATCTCGTGCAGGATCTCGATGCCGCCCATCGCGAGCAGCTTGTCGGCAAGCGATTTGCCGAGCGACTCGGCCTCTGCCGCGCTGCCCACAGCAGTGTCGCGGTAGAGGCGCGCGCCGTCGAGCGAGGCGATGACCGCCTCGACATGAAGCCGCTCTCCGGCAGCAGGCACTGCGTAGACGCCGACAGGCACCTGGCAGCCGCCTTCGACGCGGGCCAGGAAGGCGCGCTCCGCCCTGGCACAGGCCACCGTCTCCTCATCGTTGAGGAAGGCGATGAGCCCGCGCACTTCGCGGTCGTCTTCGCGCGTCTCGATGGCAAGAGCGCCCTGGCCGACGGCCGGCAGCACCATCTCGCGCGGCAGCACCTCCGTGATGCGGTCCGCAAAGCCGAGGCGCTTGAGGCCTGCCACGGCCAGGATGATCGCGTCGAAGTGCTCGCGCTCAAGCTTCTCCAGGCGCGTGTTGACATTGCCGCGCAGGTCCGAAATATTGAGGTCCGGCCGTGCGTGCAGGAGCTGCGCCTTGCGGCGCAGGCTCGAGGTGCCGACCTTTGCACCCTGCGGCAGATTCTCGAGCGTCTTGTACACGGGGCTCACCACAGCGTCCCCCGGATCAAATCGCCTCGTGATGGCAGAGATCACGAGACCCTCCGGCACCTCCGTCGGCATGTCCTTGAGGCTGTGCACCGCGATGTCGATGCCGCCCTCGAGCATCTCCTGCTCGAGCTCTTTCGTGAAGAGCCCCTTGCCGCCGATCTTGGCGAGCGGCGCGTCGAGGATCTTGTCGCCCTTTGTCGTCATGAGCTTCTTCTCGACGCGCAGATCCGGATAGCGCTCCTTCAGGCAGTCTGCTACATAGTCTGCCTGCCAGAGCGCGAGCTTACTGCTGCGCGTCCCGATAACGATTGTGCCGTTCTTCACTCGTTGCCGCCTCCCCTATCGTGTCCAACTTGAACAAGGCCCGCATGGCCTCGATGTAGAATGACTCCTGCGGCGTGCCCGCCGAAGCATTGAGCTTCATCATCGGCATGCGCAGGATCTTGCGCACGATCATGCGCGTCATGTGCTCGATCTGCCGACGCTCCGACTTCGTGAGGTCCGGCAGCTTCGACGATGCGCGGCGCACCTCGCGCTGGCGGATGCGCTCGCAGCGCTCCGAGAGCAGCGCCATGAGCGGACGGAAGGAGAGGTACTGGAATTTGTCCTCGATGGACTTCACTTCCTCCTCCACAATGGCATGCGCGAGCTTTGCCTCCTGCAGCCGCTCCTCCTTGTGCTCGTCGACGACGGCCTCCAGCGCATCGATGTTGTAGAGCGTCACGCCCTTGATGCCCGCGACCTCCGGATCGACGTCGCGCGGCACGGCGATATCGATGAAGAAGAGCGGCCTGCCCTTGCGCTTCGTCATGAGCTGGCGCGTCTCCCAGGGCTTGACGACGTAATGCGGCGCGCCCGTCGACGTCACGATGACATCGACATCCACCGCCCGCTTCAGCGCACCGTCGAACGGAACGGCCTCGCCGCCGAACTCCGCCGCGAGCTGCTCAGCCCGCTCGATGTGACGGTTTGCCACGTAGATCTTGCGCACGCCGTGTGCGACGAGGTGCTGTGCCGTGAGCTCCGCCATCTTGCCCGCGCCAAAGATCAGCGCATTCGAGGCCGCAAGCGAGCCGAACTTCTCCTCGGCAAGCTCGACGGCCGCATAGCTGACGGAAACCGAATTGTAGGCGATGCGCGTCTCCGTGCGCACGCGCTTGCCCGTCGCGATGGCGCGGTGGAAGAGCGTATTGAGCACGGTGCTCGTCGTGCCGGCCTCGCGCGCAATCGCGTACGCCTCCTTGACCTGCGAGAGGATCTGCCCCTCGCCGAGCACGAGCGAATCGAGGCTCGACGCCACGTTGAAGAGATGGCGGATGCATTCCTCGTCGACGAACGAGTAGAGATACGCGTCGATGTCCTCGTCGTTGCCCGTCAAGTCAAACAGGAACTGCTTGAGCGTCGCTGCATCTTCCTCTGCATCGTCGACGACGGCGTACATCTCGCTGCGGTTGCAGGTCGAGAGCACGACGGCCTCCGATATCCCCTCGTATTCGTTGAGATTTTCCAGCCCGTCGCGAACGGCCTGCCGGGAAATCGCGAAGTGCTCGCGCACCTCCACAGGCGCCGTCTTATGATTGAGGCCTAAAATCAATAATTGCATGTCGAATCATTACCTCCGCCCGGTTCAGACGACCGGCCTTGACTAATTCCATGATGTCCCGCGACAATGCCGCGCGCCAGAATGCCTGACGGTCATCGCTCGTCGGCAGCTTGTCCTTCATCTCCTGACGGATCGCGGCCAGCCTCTCGATCCAGAGGCCGAAGGCCGGCGGGAATGCCTGCTCGAGCTGTTCGCGCAGGCTGCGCGAAAAGGCAGGGCTAAGGCCGCCCGTGCCGATGGTCAGCAGGAAGCGGCCGCGCCGGATGCTCGCCGGCACAAAGAAGTCCGAGAGCTCCGGCTCATCGGCCACATTGACGAGCGCACCGGATGCGCGCGCCTCCTCGGCCGCCACGCGGTTGACCGCATGATCATCTGCCGTGCAGAAGACAAGGAACGGGCGCACGCGCTGCAGGAACCCCGTCTCGTACGGCTGGGCCAGCCAGAAGAAACATCCTGTCGACGCCTCCTGATAGAGCAGCCTCGTCAGAGCCGGTGCGATGACAATGAGGTGCGCGCCCGCCTGCAAGAGCACATGTGCCTTCCGCTCGGCAACGCGCCCGCCGCCGATGATCACGCAGACACGCCCTGCGATCTCCATATTGACCGGATACTGCACGCTCATCCCCCCGCCCATAATCTGAACATTCATCAATTACGAATCTCATTCATTTATTGTAATCACCTTCTTATTATAACGGATGTTTATGCAAAAGAAAAGAAGCTCCGAGCAAAAGTCGTCATGACTTTTATCAAAGCTTCTGATTCTGTATCTTATCGTATTATCTGCATCACGTCGAACCGTCGTCGGGGATGACATGCGCGGTCAGGAAGATCATGATCTCAGACTCGGAGCGGCTCTGGCGCACGCTGCGGAAGAACGCGCCGAGGATGGGCAGGTCGCCGAGGAACGGGATCTTCGACAGCGTCCTCGATTCATCGCTGCCGATCAGGCCGCCGATGACCATCGTCTCGCCGTCGCGCAGGCTGACCGTCGTGTCGGCACTGCGGTTCTGGAAGCGGTAGGCCTTGATGTCCTCGACGTAGAGCGGCGAACTGACCTCCGTGTGCACTGTCGCCGTGATGCGGCCGTCCTCGTGGATGCGCGGCGTGCAGCGCAGGATGATGCCGGCCTGGCGGTAGGTGTACGTCGTCGTCGTCGTGCTGTTCGTCACCGACTGCGTCGGCACGGGGACCTCGCCGCCGATGTTGATAAGCGCCTCCCGGCCCTGTACCGTCGTGATATTCGGCCGCGCGAGCATCTTGGCCTTGCCCTGCGTCACGAGCGCCTGTATTGTCGCGCTGTAGTAGAACTCGAACGGCACCCCCTCCGGGCCGCGTCCGAACTGGATGATGCCCGGCACCGTTCCGTCCTGCGTGTGGCGCTTGATCTCCTTTTCCTGCACTTCATGGTCCGTGCCCTTGTGGCGGTACGTCGTCTCGAAGTCTGGATATTGCGGCAGCGATGACCACTGCCACTCGACGCCGAGTTTCTTGGATGCGTCCTTTGAGAGCGCCACGACCTTTGCTTCAAGCGATACCTGCTGCGGCTTGCAGTCGAGATGGCGCACGAGTTCCGCCACGCCAGATGCCTCTGCTGCCGTGCCATAGAACAGCACGGAATTCGTCGCGCTATCGACGAGGACGCGGCGCGCACTGCCGCCCGCGCCTTCCTGCTGCGCATCCGCCTTGTCAGCCGCGCTGCGCAGCGAGAGCTCCGCCGCACGCGCGATGTCAGCGGGGTCGGCATGGCGCACGGGGTAGACGTGCACGCTCCTGAGGCCGTCTGCCCGCGCGGCCGTCGTCACGAGGTACGTCGTGCCCTCCTTGACGAGCACGAGCCCCTTCGAAGCAGCGACCATGCGCAGGAGTTTCGTCGGCTCCTCTGTCACATGGAGCGTCACCGTCCCCTCCACGCTGTCATCGAGCACGATGTTCTCGTGGCCCGCACGCGCCAGCGACATGAGCACGGAGCGCACATCGCCTTCGACGACCTGCATCTCGATGGGTGCGGCCTCCACGCCGCCTGTCAAAAAGCACCCGAGCAATACCGTGCCGAACATTACCCTCCCTATCCTCTTTGTCCAGTTGACCGTCATCGGCTGCCTCCTTTCCTCTTCTCTTTTACGCATCTTGTGCTAACGCGTCTCTATCCTGTCATCTTGTCCGGCAGCTTCTCCATCCGAATGGAATGAAGCCATTGGCAGCCAGATTTCACCGTCTGGGCCGCAAAGCCGCACACCCGCCCTGCCGATCTCGACGACCTCGTAGCCGAAGAAGTGCTCGCCGACGGCCAGGGATCGGCTCTGCGCGCCGTCCGAGAGGATGACGAGCGGCTCCGCGCCCTGCACGATGCCTCGAAGTGCCAGTACAGGCTCAGGCGCGGAGACGGGCATCTCTGGAGCCGCCTCCGCCCTCATAGACGCTCGGGCGGGCGGCGCGGGCGGCTGCACATTTTGGGCAGATTCCGTCTTCTGCGCGGCTTTCACAGGCGCGGCCGCCGCTTCGCCGCGCTTCTCGTGCCCAGGCGAGAAGGGATTGCGCAGGTCTTCGACTGCCACCTGGCTCTCCATGCCGCGAATCTTCTCGTAGCGCGCGCCATCCCGGCTCTTCTGCGCCACCGCGGGCGCGCTGCCTCCATCTGCGGCCGTCTCCGGCAGTTCCTGGTCCATCCCATCGGCTGCGCCCTGCCAGAACAGCACCACTGCCAGCAGCACAGCGGCTACAGCTGCAAAGGCAATCTGCTTTGGCGTCACATGCATCAGCATCCCTCCCCTTATATTATTATATTTACATTATTCTGATTTTATTTTATACGAAGAAAGGCTCTGCCAAACGGACAGAGCCTTTCCTGCGCCTTTGACTGCGTCTGTGTACTGCCACAGATAAGCCTCGGGTATGTGCTATGGATTATTTTGCAGCTTTAGCAGCCTTGAGTGCCTGGAGCTTCGGTCCCATGATGCGCTTGTAGGACTCGACGCCCGGCTGGTTGAAGGCATCGACATCTGCGAGTTCACCCTCATAAGCAACGCTCATCGCGAGCATGTAGAGGAGTTCGCCGAGGTGATAGGCATTGAGCTCCGGCAGTGCGAAGCATGCATTATAGCGTTTGTTCGAAGCGAGTGCATCGGCATTCGACTGGCGGGCAACCTCGAGGGCCTCGCTCATCGTGACGCCGGAGATGTCAGCCAGCTTCTTGGCCTCCGGGAAGGTGTTCGGGATCACGAGGTCATTCGCCCACTTCTCGATCTTGACAAACTGAACGACCTTGTTGAGCTTGCCTTCCTGATGCTGCTGCGTCTGGGAGTGCATGTCCGTCGTGCCGACAGCGACGAGCGGCGTGCGGCCGTAGCAGACTTCCTTGCCCTCTTTGTTGAACTGCTTGCCGAGGGATTCTGCGAGCAGCTGGATGTACCACTCGGATACGGACTTGAGGTAATCGCCGTACGGCATCATGACCTCGATGTCGCGGCCGTGCTTCTCCGAGGCAGCGAACTTCAGCGCTGCGTTGAGCATAGCCGGGTTCTGCCAGATATCATCGTTCTGGCAAGCCTTGTCCATGTCCTTGGCACCGTCGAGGAAGCTCTTGATGTCAAAGCCGATGCAGGCGGCCAGCGTCAGGCCGACTTCCGTGAAGACCGTGAAGCGTCCGCCGACACCGTCCGGTACAGCAAACTGCGGCCAGCCCTTCTCGATGGCCAGCTTCTTGAGGAGCGTCTGCTTCTCCATGTTCGGGTCCGTGACCGCGATGACTTCGACGTCGATGCCCGGGTATTTCTGCAGGGCGTCATAGACGACCATGAAGTTCGACATCGTGTCGAGCGTACCGCCGGACTTCGAGATGACAAGCAGCAGGACCTTGAGGTTGCGCTTCTCATGGTACTTGAGGATCTTGGACTCATCTTCGAGATGATGGATGAGATCACCCGTGCTGCGCGGATCGATGTTGTTGCCGCTGAAGTAGACCTGCGGGAAACCGTTGCGCTCTTCCTTCGTGAGTTCATTCCAGTATGCACCGCACTGCACGTCGAAGAGGACCTTGTTGCCGAGGTAGGAACCGCCGATGCCCATCGAGACGACGACGTCGACATTCCCCTTGACGTGGTCCGTCAGTTCCTGCAGGCGCTTCAGCGAGCTCGGGCTGTTGATGTGGCCTTCCTCAACGTACGGCGTCTGAGAGAACAGTACCTTCTCCGGTTCGCCGTCCTTCGAGAGATGCGCACGGATGAAGCCCGTCTCGCGCATGACCTTCATGGCTTCATGCGCCTTCTTGAGATCTTCCTCGTAGGATTTGAGGTCCGCTTCCGTGACTTTGCCTTCACCGTAAAGATTGTCGTAGTCGAACGTAAAACCGGATTTCAGCTTTAAACTCATGTTCTAACACTCCTCTTCTTGTTCTGCTGCAGGTTCTCTCACCGCGGCCATTTGCTCAGGAATACGGAAGGGATACCGGCAGCAGATCGCTTATTCCATACGATTCTATTATACCATGTATCCCTTATTCTGTGAACTATTCTCTTCTGTGAAAGTCAGGCTAAGAGAGGCTTGACGGCCTCTGCGAGCTTCTCCTTCTCGGCCTGTGCCTCTGCGAGGTCCTTGCCGAGCGTCGTGAAGTACGTCTTGATCTTCGGCTCCGTGCCGGACGGGCGAACGACAACCGTCGAGCCGTCATCGAGCTTGTAAATGAGCACGTTTGCCTTCGGCAGCCCCGTCTTCTCCGGCTCTGCGTAGTCAATCGTCTCGACGACCTTCTTGCCGGCAAACTCCGTCGGCGGGGTCTGGCGCAGGCTGACCATGATGCCCTTCATCTTGTCCATGCCCGAGAGGCCCGGGAACGAGAAGGCATCGACCTTGTTGTAGTAGCGGCCATACTGCTGATAGATCTCTTCAAGGCGCTGCTTGATCGACGAGCCGATGGAGCGGTAATAAGCTGCCATCTCGCAGATCAGCATCGAGGAGACGACGGCATCCTTGTCGCGGACGTACGGGCCGGCGAGGTAGCCGTAGCTCTCCTCGAAGCCGAAGATGAAGCGATCCGTCTCGCCAGCTGCCTCAAGCTGTGCAATCTGGTCGCCGATCCACTTGAAGCCCGTCAGCACGTGGCGGAGCTCCACGCCGTAATGCTCGGCGACCTTGTCAGCAAGAGGCGTCGAGACGATGGACATGACAGCCACCGGGTTCTTCGGCATCGTGCCCTTCTCGATGCGGCCCTGGCAGATGTAGTCGAGCAGCAGGACACCCATCTCGTTGCCCGAGACGAGCTCGTAGCTGCCGTCAGCGCACTTCATCGCGATGCCGACGCGGTCAGCATCCGGGTCCGTCGCGAGCATGAGGTCAGCCTGCTCCTTCTTCGCGAGCTCAAGGCCTTTCTCAAGTGCCGCAAAGATCTCCGGATTCGGGTAACTGCAGGTCGTGAAGTAGCCGTTCGGGTACTCCTGCTCCGGCACGATCGTGATGTCCGTGATGCCGATGTCCTTGAGCACGCGCGTGACTGGCACGAGGCCCGTGCCGTTGAGCGGCGAATAGACGAGCTTGAGGCCAGCCGTCTTCGCGAGGCCCGGGCGGACCTGGCGCGCCTCGATAGCCTTGTAGAAGGCATCTTTGCAGTCCTCGCCGACGAACTGGATCAGGCCCTTCTCGACGCCCTCGGCAAAACTCATGTGCTTTGCGCCCGTCAGCACATCCGTCTTCTGGATGGACGCGTAGACAACAGCGGCCGCATCATCTGTCATCTGGCAGCCGTCCGGGCCGTATGCCTTGTAGCCGTTGTACTGCGCCGGGTTGTGCGAAGCCGTGATCATGATGCCGGCGTTGCAGTGGTAGTAGCGCGTCGCAAAGCTCAGGGCCGGTACCGGCATGAGCTCCTCGTAGAGGCGCACGTGGATGTCATTTGCCGCGAGGACGCCGGCGGCCTCGCGCGCGAAGTTCCAGCCCTTGAGACGGCTGTCGTAGCTGATGGCGACGGTCTGCGTGCCGCCCTGCGTCTTGACCCAGTCGGCAACGCCCTGCGTAGCCTGGCGAACGACCCAGATGTTCATGCGGTTCGTGCCTGCACCAAGCACGCCGCGCAGGCCGGCCGTGCCGAACTCCAAAGCGACGGCGAAGCGGTCCTTGATGGCCTCATCATCACCGGCGATGTCATTGAGTTCCTTGTTCAGATCGAAGTCCACGAGATCGGCAGTTGCCCAGCGTTTGTACTCATCCTGATACATATTGAATCCATCCCTTCCTGAATCCCTTTTCAGCAATCACTGTCATTGTGATGTTTTGATTTATTGTTGTAGTTCTTTTTCGACAGAAATTGCCTGAATCCTGCAAATCCTACAAAAAGGGCTCAGGCGAGATGATATTTTTTCTTGAAGCTCCGGTGCGTCCAGTAGAAAGCGATGGCCAGAGGAACGCAGGAGCCGATCCAGGCCATCGGGTTGGCGAGGCAGGCGCCAAGGTAGCCGAGCCAGCCGCAGAGGAAGAGCGCTGCTGCCGTGCGCATCAAGAGCTCCATGATGCCCGCGATCGTCGGCACGACGCTCTGGCCGAGTCCCTGCAGCGTGTAGCGGAAGATGAAGAGGAAGGAGAGGATCCAGTAGCACGAGCCGTTGACAATCAGGTACTCGTGGCCGAAGTCGATGACCTGCTGCGCCCCATCACCGACAAAGAGGTGCATGAGCGAAGGGCCGAAGAAGATGAGCCCCGCGCCGGCAAGCACGGCAAACGTCACGGACATGTAGCAGCACTTGCGCACCCCCTCGCCGATGCGCTCGAACTTGCGCGCGCCGTAGTTCTGTGCCGTGTAGGCCGACATCGCGATGCCGAACGACATCATCGGCATCATCGCGATGGACTCGATCTTCTGGGCTGCTGCATAGGCCGCAACGGCCGTAGGGCCGAGGTCATTGAGCGCAACCTGCAGGATGACAGCGCCAATCGCGATGATGCTCGACTGGAAACCCATCGGCAGGGCGATGCGCAGGTGTTCCCAGTAGAGCTTGAAGTCCGGACACCAGTCCTTCCGGTGCGTGCGCAGCGCAGGCACCTTGCGCAGGATGAAGAAGAGGCAGAGCAGGTTGCCGCAGACCTGCGAGGCGAGTGTCGCCAGAGCAGCGCCCGGGATGCCCCAGCCGAAGACGAGGATCGCGATCGGCTCGAAGATGATGTTGAGCGTAAGCCCGCAGGCGAGCAGCACGGTCGGCGTCTTGCTGTCGCCGAGCGCGCGGATGAGATTCGTCTGCGTCTGGTAGAATACGAAGAGGCCGATGCCTGCGTAGACGAGGCTGATGAAGGAATAGGCCCCGTCGAGGATCTCCGCCGGCGTCTGCATCCAGACTAGGAGCTGGCGGCAGAGCAGCACGCCGACGGTCGTCAGGACGATTGAGGCCAGGAGAGAGAGCACGGCACAGGCCGCCGCGCTCTTGCGCACACCCTCCTCGTCGCGCGCGCCGAAGCGCTGGCCCGTGTAGATGGAGAGCCCTGTCGAGAAGCCTATGACGAAGCCGAGCATCAAAAACATCAGGGCGCCCGTGCAGCCGACGGCCGCCAGGGCATTGACGCCGAGGAAGCGGCCGACGATCAAGGTGTCGACAAAGGCGTAGAGCTGCTGGAAGATATTGCCCGCAATCAGCGGCATGGTGAAGAAGAAAATCAGCTTGGCCGGCGATCCTTCTGTCAAGTTCTTTGTCATTCGATATACCTCGTCACAAAGGTGCGCAGTGTCTCCTGCAGCACCGTCACATTGTCTAGGAGTGCCTCTGTCTGCGGGCGCAGCTTCGTGTAGTGGAATACAGGATGGTGCGCGACCAGGTAGTCTGTCGGGAACGGCTCGACGGCCACGCCCTGCTTCTGGAAGTTGAGCACCGAGCGCTTCATGTGGAAGGCGCTCGTCACGAGTATCGGGTGCGAGAGGCCGTTCTCGCGCAGGATCTCAGCTGAGAAGCGGGCATTCTGACTCGTGTTGATGCTCTTCGTCTCCGTCAGTATCTTCTCCTCCGGCACGCCGAGGCTCATGAGCACGCGCTTGGCGATCTTCGCCTCCGCGCCCGTGTCCTCGTAGACCTGGCCGCCCGACAGCAGGATCGGCACGCCGAGCTGACGCTGCAGGCGCACGGCCGTCAAGAGGCGGCTCGCAGGGCTTGCGCAGAGCGTCCCCGTGCCGTCGACATCCGGCGTGTCGCTGTAGGCGCCGCCGCCGAGCATGATGATGACATCGCCCGACGCCTGCTCCGGCGGCTGGTAAGCAGATTCCAGCCAGCCCATCGTCTTCTCGGCAACGAAGCCCGTGCAGAGCAGGTAGAAGGCAAAGGTCAGGCCAAACAGGATTGCTGCCGCTTTTTTCTCGCCGCGCTTCTTCAAGAGCCACCAGGACAAGACAAAGAGCGCCAGGATGAAAATGCCAGGCGGCAGTACCCAGCTGGCCCCGAATTTCAAGAGATAAACCATATCGCATCCTCCAAAAAAATAAAGCGCAAATCCCATCTTCATAGAGGAATCCCCGCATTTATCTAGAATCTATAAATTGTATATCCATTGTAACAAACTTGCCGCCCTGCGGCAAGGCTCGAACAGCGAAAAGGAGATTTTACCATGGCATTCATTGAACCAGCACCGGGACAGGCAGAAAAAGGCATTGGCACGATCACGATCGTCAAACTCCTGACACCTAAAGAACTCGACGGCAAGTGCGACATGTACGCAAAGGTCATTGTGCCGCCACTCTGCGGCATCGGCGTCCACCAGCACGTCGGCAACACGGAGACGTATCACATCCTCTCCGGCCATGCGCTCTACAACGACAACGGCAAGGAAGTCGAGATTGGTGCCGGTGCGACGACGTTCTGCCCGGACGGCGAGCAGCACGGCATCAAGAACACATCCAAGACAGAAGATCTCGTCTTCATGGCGCTGATCATCCGCAAATGATCGCCTCTATACAGCAAAAATGCGATCCAGCAGAGCTGGACCGCATTTTTTATGTCGTAAAATCAGTTGTTGTGCGAAACCATGTCCTCATTGCGCAACTTGCCTTCCTTGGCGCGCTGTGCGAATTCAGCCGTCGCCGTGAAGAGCACGTCCGTCGAGCTGTTGAGGGCCGTCTCACAGGCATCCTGGATGACGCCGATGATGAAGCCGACGCCGACGACCTGCATGGCGATGTCATTGCCGATGCCGAACGATGCACAGGCGACAGGGATCAGCAGCAGGGAGCCGCCAGCCACACCCGAGGCGCCGCAGGCACCGACAGTCGAGACGAGGCAGAGAAGGAGTGCCGTCGGCAGGTCGACGCTGATGCCGAGCGTGTGCGCTGCGGCGAGCGAGAGAACGGCAATCGTGATGGCCGCGCCGCTCATGTTGATCGTCGCGCCGAGCGGGATGGAGATCGAGTACGTGTCCTCATCGAGGCCGAGGCGCTCGCAGAGTGCGAGATTGACCGGAATGTTGGCCGCAGAGCTTCTCGTGAAGAAGGCGTAGAGGCCGCTCTCCTTGAGCGTCGTCCAGACGAGCGGATACGGATTGCGGTGAATGTGCAGGTAGACGATCAGCGGATTCATGACCAGTGCGACCGTGAAGAACGCCGCGAGCAGGACGCCGAGGATCTGGACGTAGCCGAGCAGTGCACCGAGACCATTCGTGCCGATGGCGTTGGCAACGAGGCCCATGATGCCGAACGGTGCAAAGCGGATGACCCACTGCACGATCTTCGTGACCGTCTTCGCGAAGTCGTTGAGCATGTTCTTCGTCGTGTCACTGGCCGCATGGAGCGCGATGCCAGCCAGGCAGGCCCAGCCGAGGATGCCGATGTAGTTGGCATTGGCCAGCGCGTGGATCGGGTTGTCGACGACCGAGAGGATCAGGTTGTGCAGGACCTCGACGATGCCGGACGGTGGCGCGAGCTGCGCATCGGCAACCTGCAGGTGCAGGACCGTCGGGAACGCAAACGAGTATGCGACGGCAACAAGTGAGGCGCAGAACGTCGCGAAGACGTAGAGACGCACGATTGGCTTCATCGAAGCGCTGGCATCCGAATTCTTCTGAGCCAGAGCATTCATGACGAGCACGAAGACGAGGACCGGTGCGATGCCCTTGAGGGCACGGACGAAAAGATCGCCGAGCACCGAGACGGCCGGCACGGCCTGCGGGGCTGCCAGCGCGATGATGATGCCGAGGATAAGGCCGACGATGATCAGCTTAATCAGTGCAGTCTCCCGGTATTTCTTACCAATCTTATGAAACATATGAATCCCCCTTGATTGCAATTGACGCAGTGAAACGAAATACGTTTCTCTCAAAAGTACATGTGTTAGTATACACTAAACAGTAGCAGGATGCAATACTTTTTCCTGTAATTTGTGTTTTATACGCGTACTCTGTATCCCAGGAAAATAAAAAGCGTGTACACCTCGCCGAGATGTACACGCTCAGAGGACAAATCCTGTAATGCAATGCTCCATTCATTTCATTCTGCGCGGGCTTCCTGCTGCTCCCTCAGGCTCTCGAGCTCGATGAGATAGCGCCCGACGGCATCCTGCCAGCGCGGCAGCAGCGAAAACCCTGCCTCCGTCAAGCTCCTCTTGCTCATGCGGGAGTTATGCGGCCGTACAGCGCGTGTCGGATAGGCAGATGACGGCACGGGCTCGACGACAACCGGCATGCCGGCCTGGCGGAAGACCTCTGCCGCCAGCTCGGCCCACGAGCAGAAGCCCTCGTTCGTCGCATGGTAGACGCCATAGCGCTCCGTCTGGATCATGTCGGCTAGCAGCACCGCGAGGTCGCGCGTGTATGTCGGCGAGCCGACCTGGTCATCGACGACCGTGAGCTTTGCATGGGACTGGCCGAGGCGCAGCATCGTGCGGATGAAGTTCTTGCCGTTGATGCCGAAGACCCACGAGATGCGCACGATGAAGCAGCGCCGGAGTATCGAGCTGACGGCCTCCTCGCCCATGAGCTTCGACTTCCCGTAGACATTCGTCGGCCCCTTTGGCGCGTCCGTCTCATATGGCTCCGTGCCGTCTCCCGGGAAGACGTAGTCCGTGCTGATGTAGACCATCTTCGCGTGGAACTCGCGGCAGAGCTTGGCAAGGTTCGCCGTGCCCGCTGCATTGACAGCCATGCAGGCCGCCTCATCATCCTCCGCCCGGTCCACTGCCGTGTAGGCCGCACAGTGGATGACGCATGTCGGCTTGTAGATGGCCATATAGCGGCGCATCGCCTCCACATCCGTCAGGGGGAATTCCCGGCTCGACACGCCCTGCACTTCAATGCCTCTATCCTTCAGCTCCAGGACACAATCGTGCCCGAGCTGTCCCGTTACACCCGTGACAAGTACCCTCATCCTCATGAACGCTCCTTCCATTCTTCCAATCTCTCATTCTTTCTTTACAATCCCAGATGCCCAGATGGTTTCTTACCCTATTCTTTCCAGAGCGGCTGACTTCCTGCTTCAATTGCACAAAAGTACACAAATTTTCAACTCTCGTCGTTTGAGACTCTTTTTTTGTAGAGCCTAAGAGGAAAACGGTAAAAACGCGACGAATAGATAAGAGATAACGAGAGGGATGGCGAAATATCCCGTTCCTCATGCGAGAAGCTTTCAGAAAGAAGGGAGTCTATTTATGGATCCAGCAGTATTGACCCTGATTGTCCTCGGGGTAGCAGCCTTTTTCTTCGTGACCGAGCTCATCCCGCTCGCCGTCACAGCAATGGGCGCCTCAATCGCCCTCGGCCTGCTCGGCGTGCTAACGCCGAAACAGGTATTCTCCGGCCTGTCGAATTCCACCGTCGTACTCTTCGCCGGCATGTTCGTCATCGGCGCCGCGATGTTCCAGACGGGCCTCGCCCAGCGCATCGGTATCACCGTCGTCCATGCCGCAGGCACGGGCGAGAAGCGCCTGATGGCCGCCATCATGATTGTCACGATCATCCTGTCCTCTGTCTCGTCGAACACCGCGACCGTCGCCTGCCTGCTGCCGGTCGTCGTGCAGATCTGCGCCGTCGCGCGCCTCGCCGTCTCGCCGCAGCTCATGGCCCTGGCCGTCGCGGCCAATGTTGGCGGCACCGTCACGATGATCGGCACGCCGCCGAACATCCTCATGAGCGCAACGCTCTCCGCCAGCGGCCTGCAGCCCTTCGGCTTCTTTGAATTCGCCTGGATCGGCATCCCGCTCTCGATCGCCGGCGTCATCTACATGCTGACGATTGGCAGGCGGCTCTGCCCGCACGGCCATATCGACAGCAACCTCAGCGACCTGACGTCTGACCTGCCGAAGGATACGCGCAAGATGGCCATCTGTGCCATCATCCTCATCCTCGTCGTCGTCGCCATGGCACTCTCGAAGACGATCAACGTGCCGATGCAGACGGCCGCCATCATCGGCGCACTCGCCTGCGTCATCACGGGCTGCCTCAGCGAGAAGCAGGCATACGGCGGCATCGACTGGACGACCATCTTCCTGTTCGCCGGCATGCTGCCGCTCGCAGAGGCCATGGACAAGACGGGAGCCGGTGCGATGATCGCCAACGGCGTCGTCGGCATCATCGGCAGCAACGCCTCCCCGCTCATCATCGTCATGGCGCTGTTCCTTCTGTCCTGCGGCCTCACGCAGTTCATGTCGAACACGGCCGCCGCAGCGCTGCTCGCCCCGATCGGCATCTCGATTGCCCAGTCGATCGGCGTCTCGCCGTTCCCCGTGCTCATGGCCATCGGCATCGCCGCATCCTGTGCCTTCACGACGCCGGTCGCCACGCCGCCGAACACACTTATCCTCGGCCCTGGCAAGTTCCACTTCATGGACTATGTCAAGGTCGGCCTGCCGCTCGTCCTCGTCTCGATGATTGTCTGCACGGTCATCATCCCGCTCGTCTGGCCGTTCTGATGCCGGATGTGCACTACCAGCCGAAACAATTCCACAAAAAGTGAGGTACTTATATGGACAGAGAAGAATTACTGAGCACGCTCAAGAAGCTCGATGAAGAAGTATTTGCCGAATTCCAGGACGAGATCGAGGAGCAGCGCTTCACGATGTCCCTGATCCCGACCGTCAATGCCGAATCACCGTTTGCCGCCTACCTCGAAGGCAGCATCCTCGCCAACGTCAGCACGGATTACCACGGCATCAGCCGCACTGGGCGCTTTGAGCGCATGGCGGTCGAGCGCGCGCTCAAGTGCTTCCATGCGGAACACGCCATCGTACGCCTCGACAGCATCAGCGCCGCCTCGCGCGTCGTCTTCAAGGCGCTCTTGAAATCCGGCAATCCCGTCCTCTCCTTCAATGGCCGCAAACAGGAGCTCTGCCACGGCCTCTCCTACCGCTTCTCCATCTTCGGAGCAGACTGGGAGAACCGCGACATCGACTGGAAGGAACTCGACGAGCAGATTGCACGCCACCAGCCCAAGATCGTGATTTTCTCGCCGACGAGTTTCCCGTTCGCCATCGACACGAAGCGCCTCGCGAAAGTCACGCACGAGGCCGGCGCGCTGCTCTGGGTCGACATCGGCCAGAACGTCGGCCTCGTTGCCGCAGGCCTCATGCCGTCGCCCGTCGCTGACGCCGACATCGTGACCTTCCCGACGAATGACTCGCTGCAGGGCCCTGAAGGCGCCATCATCCTCTGCAAGAAAGATCTGGCCGAGACGATTGAGCGCTCCGTCATCGACAACGGTCATTCCGCCCTGCACAAGAACCGCCTCGCAGCCCTCGCCGTCTCGTTGCGCGAGGCTTCCGAGCCGTCCTTCCGCCTCTACGGGCAGCAGGTCATCGCCAATGCGCGTGCCCTGAGCAAAGCCCTGCAAGAGAACGGCATCCCCATCTGGGGCGACGGCACAGACTGCCACCTCGTCGTCGCGGCATTGCCCCCAGATGCCGACCCGCAGAAGACCGAGCAGAAGCTGCACCGCGCGGGCTTCATGATCAAGACGGCACGCCTGCCGGATGCAGAGCGCAGGCCCGCACACCCCGTGCTGCGCCTCTCCAGCCTCAATCCGACGACGCGTTCCCTGAAGGAAAAGGACATGGAGAAGATTGGCCAGCTCCTCGCCGCCGCCCTCAATGTGGATGACCCAGCCGCACTCGAGGTCATCCGCAAGAAGGTCAGCTCCCTGCTCATGGACAAGCCGATTTACTCGGAGGAGTGGGTCGAGAGCATCGCCAACCCCGACATTTTCTTCAACGGAGCCGACGAGATCAGCGTCCGCCACATCGCCTCGAATGAGAAGAAGCACCTCTTCGGGCGCCTGTTCCACTGACAAGGGCGCTATACACTGCAAGAAAAGAGCGGCCATGGGAAAATTCAAATTTCCCATGGCCGCTTCCTTATGCCTGTTATCCTTCTTTATCGCTTGTATCGCTTTCGTCATCCTCTGCCAGCGGGATGGTCAGGATGAATTTCGTGCCCTTGTCAAGCTCGCTCTCGACGGCAATCTCAATCTCGTGCTGCTCGGCAATCCAGCTCGCGATGGAGAGGCCGAGGCCTGTTCCGCCGATGCTGCCGGCCTTCTTCGTGCGCGCGCTGTCCGCGCGGTAGAAGCGCTCGAAGATCTTGCCCTTGTCCTCCTGCGCGATGCCGATGCCATCATCGGCAAACGTCAGCTCCATGCAGCCCTTCTCTGGCAGGCGGCGAGACGAAACCGCGATATGGCCGCCTGCCGGCGTGTACTTGACCGCGTTCTCGAGAAAGATGCGCATCATCTGGCGCATCGTGGCCGGGTCCGCGTAGATGATGCCCGGCTCATTGACCGCCAGCCGCACAGTGTGCTCCTTGGCAACGAGCTTCATCTTGCGGACGGCGTCGTCGACGAGCTCATCGAGGTGGACGAAATCCTTGTGCAGGACCTGGCGCTTCTGATCGGCGCGCGCGAGAAACAGCAGCTTCTCGATGAGGTCCTGCATATCCTCAGCCTCCGAGCGAATCGAGGTGATGCCCGCCTCGAGGATCTTCGCATCGGAGCGGCCCCAGCGCGCGAGCAGGTCGGAGTAGCCGAGAATGACCGTCACCGGTGTCCGGAGCTCATGCGAGGCATCCGAAACGAAGCGCTGTTGCTGATTGAAGCCGCGCTCCAAGCGGTCGAGCATGTGGTTGAACGTCAGGGCGAGCTCTGACAGCTCGTCCTGCGCCGGCGGCACCTCGATGCGCTTGTCCATGCGCTCCACCTCGATCTTGCGCGCCGTCTGCGTGAGGTTCCGGATGGGCTGGAGTATCCTGTTGCTCAGGAAATATCCCGCGAGAAGCGCGACGAGCGTGCCCGCGATCGTGATGAGGAACAGCAGGCGCTGGAGTTCCATGAGGAAGTTCTTCTCCGCCGTAATCGTGCGGAAGAAGTGGAACTGGTAGAGCTGTCCGTGGTCTGCCACATCCATCGTCGTATAGTACATCATGAAGCGGTTGAACTCGACGACTTCCATGTCCTTGGCCGCCCAGAACGGCGGGTTCTTCACACGATGATCCTCCACCACATCAAGAGAGGGGTAATGTGAGTCGTTCTCGTAGATGACACTGCCCGTCAGGTCCGTCACGCGCATCACGACGCCAGGCGGGACGAGATCGCCGCGTTTCAGGAATGCCTGCAGGCTGCGCGACGAGGCCAGCCCCTTCTGCACGTTCTGCATCGCGATGTGGATTTCCGTCTCCGCTTCATGGTAGAACGAGAAGTAGATGCCGAGGCCCATGATGGCGCTCGTGAGGAGCAGCACGACGAGCAGGATGGCCGCATAGAGGCAGGTGATCTTCGTCGAGATCTTCATGCGCCAGAGCGGGCTCCTGCAGTAGAGGCGCTGCCAGAAGCCCTTACTCCTTGACCGCATAGCCTACGCCTCGGACCGTGTAGATGTACTTCTCATGGAAGTGGTCGTCGAGCTTGGCGCGCAGGTAGCGGATGTAGACATCGACGACATTCGTGTCGCCGCTGTAATCGTAGCCCCAGACCTTCTCGAGGATCTGGTCGCGCGTGAGGACCGTGCGCTTATTGCGCATCATGTACTCGAGCAGCGAGTACTCCTTCTTCGTCAGGTGGACCGTCTCGCCGTCGACCTCGACCTCATAGCGCTTCGGGTACATGACGAGATTCTTGACCTGCAGGCGCTCCTCGAGCGGCACGCCATTGTCCGGCACGTGCTTGCGCAGCGCATTGCGGATGCGGGCCATGAGCTCCTCGATGGCAAACGGCTTCGTCATGTAGTCGTCAGCACCGATGTCGAGGCCGGCCACCTTGTCCTCGACCTCGTCCTTGGCCGTCAGCATGATGATCGGCAGAGACGAGACCTCGCGCACGCGCTTGCAGATGGTCAGGCCATCCATGCCCGGCAGCATGACATCGAGCAGCACAAGGTCGAAGTTGCCCTGCATGATGCGCTCATAGGCGCGCGTGCCGTTCTCCTCGATCTCCGTCTCAAAGCCCTCGTGCTCGAGCTCGATCTGCAGGAAGCGCGCGATGCGGTGCTCGTCCTCGACAATGAAGATGCGTACTGGTTTGCTCGGCTGATTTGCCTTATCCATGTGATCCCCTCCATATCCAGATGATATCCAATGACAAACGGAAGATAAGAAAAAAAGAGATATATTTTTTAATATATCTCTACTATATAGCAGCTCCCTGGAAAAAGAAAGGGATTCCTGCCGAATTAATTCGATTCTAATTGCTTTCACACCGTCTCTTCATCGCCGTGCTGCGCCCTCTCGCCGAGGAACATCTCGCGGAAGAGCTTGATGAAGTGCTCGCTCGACGAAGAGAGCGTGCGGTTCTTGAGCCAGGCGATGACCGTGTGCGTGCTCATCTCCGGCGAAACGAGCTTCTTGTAATGGAGATTGCCGTCCGTCAGCAAGGTGCGCGATGAGACGGGCAGGATGGCCGCGCCCATGCCGCGCTTGACGAGCAGGAGGTCCTGCACGATGCTATCCGAGACGCAGAGGATGTGCGGGTCGAAGCCGAGCTTGCGGCAGTTCGCAATGAAGAGGCTCTGCCAGCGCAGCGGGATGATGATCGGCGTGTCGCGCAGCTC
This sequence comes from Mitsuokella jalaludinii DSM 13811, assembly GCF_000702905.1. GTDB lineage: Bacteria > Bacillota > Negativicutes > Selenomonadales > Selenomonadaceae > Mitsuokella > Mitsuokella jalaludinii. Next base: position 23,488 of record NZ_JNKR01000006.1, on the reverse strand, counting down.
CTCCATGCGGACTTCGCTGTCGGACGCACCGATGACCTGGTCCTTATTCATGACGACGACGAGCGGCTCATTCGGCAGCACGATCGACTCGTAGACCTTGGAGTCCACCTGCGTGCGCGTGATGGCGATCTCGATGACGCGGTTGTCGAGCAGCTCCAGGATGCGCGCGCCCTCGGCCTCCCAGATCTGATACGTGACCTGCGGGTAGCGGCGGTGGAACTCGGAGATGAGCTCCGGCAGCAGCAGTGCGCCCGACGTCGTGATTGTCCCGAGCTGGATCGAGCCGGCGATGCCGGAGCCGATCTCCGTGATCTCACGCACCGTCCCGTCGACCATGCCGAGGATGTGCTCGACGCGCGAGTAGAGCACGCGCCCCGCATCCGTCAGGCGGATGCGCCGGCTACCGCGCTCGAAGAGCTGCACGCCGAGCGAAGTCTCCAGCCGCTTCATCTGGCGCGAGAGCGCCGGCTGCGCAATGTCGAGGCGCTGTGCCGCATGACTGATGTTGCCCTCTTCCACGATGGCATAGAATGCCCGCATATCCTTGATTTCCATAGTGATCTCTCTTTCCGGCCGGAGCCGTCTATAGCAAATATTCATACGTCCTATATCTCTTTCTTGCTATTATACTTTTTCTCACAAAAATAGGCAAATCTTTTTCCCAAAAATCATAGGTAGAAAGAGTTTATCTTCTCCCATATTTCTGTCAATTCACTCTTGTGCTTTTTCGTCCTCATGTTATAATATAATATCATTGGTATAGATAATCATCACGATATCGGTGCTAGATAAAAAGGAGTTTTTCATATGACCAGAATCAAAGACGCACTCGATGCAGTTGCCGCGGCGATCATCGCCCAGAAAGATTACCTGACGGATCTCGACCGCCAGATTGCTGACGGCGACCACGGCATCAACATGGCCCGCGGCTTCCAGGCCGCGCTCGATGCCGTCGAGGAGATGGACGACACGACGAAGCCGGGCCCCGTCCTCTACACGATTGGCAAGGCATTCATCCGCAACGTCGGCGGCGCCGCCGGCCCACTCTACGGCACGGGATTCGTCAGAGCTTCCGAGGTCTGCGACGAGGACACGAAACTCAGCGTCGCCTCCTTCGAAAAGCTCCTCGGCGCGGCTATTGCCGGCATCGAGAAACGCGGCCATGCAAAAAAGGGCGATAAGACCATGCTCGACGCGCTGATTCCCATCCACGAGTGCTTCCTGCCGGAACATGCTGAGGGCAAGACGCTCTTCGAGGTCCTCCAAGAGGCCTCGCATGCCGCCAAAGAGGGTGTGGACTTCACGAAGACCATTGCCGCGCGCCGCGGCCGCGCAAGCCTCGTCGGCGAGCGCAGCATCGGCCATGAGGACCCGGGCGCTGTGAGCTCCATGCTCATGTACCGCGCACTCTACAACTTCCTGCGGAAGTGAACCGATAAAAATCGCTGAACCAGTCAGGCAAGGGCTCCATCCCTTGCCTTTTCTTGTCTCATAAGCTGTTCTGTAGTATACTTTTTAAAGATATCCCGCAATGCACACATCGTATACATAAAAAAGAGGAGGAATTCCATTGACTAAGCAGACTGTCCGCACGCGTTTTGCGCCGAGCCCGACGGGCTACATGCATATCGGCAACCTGCGCACGGCCCTTTACGGCTATCTTTACGCAAAATCCCAGCAGGGCCAGTTCATCCTGCGCATCGAGGACACGGATCGCACGCGCTACGTCGCCGACGCCGTCGACTTCATCAACCGCACGCTCGAGATGGCGCACATCGTCCCGGACGAGAGCCCATCCCTCGGCGGCCCGTACGGCCCGTACGTCCAGAGCGAGCGCATGGATCTCTACAAGCAGTACGCCGAGGAGCTCGTCAAGACGGGCCACGCCTACTACTGCTTCTGTGACCCGGACGAAGATCACTCGGCCGGCCAGTTCGGCGGCTATGACCGCACCTGCCGCAACCTCTCGCCGGAGGTCATCGAAGAGCACCTCAAGAACGGCGATCCCTATGTCATCCGCCAGAAGATGCCGCTCACGGGCGAGACGACGTTCTTCGATGTGCTCCACGGCAACATCACGATCAAGAACGAAGAGCTCGAGGACCAGGTACTCCTGAAGCGTGACGGCATGCCGACCTACAACTTCGCCAACGTCATCGATGACCATCTCATGCACATCACGCACATCATGCGCGGTGCAGAGTTCATCACCTCGACGCCGAAGTACATCCTGCTCTACGAGTCGTTCGGCTGGGATGTCCCGACCTTCATCCACCTCGCCCCTGTCATGGGCAAGAACGAGGACGGCTCCATCTCGAAGCTCTCGAAGCGCCACGGTGCCACGAGTTTCGATGACCTCGTCAAGGCCGGCTACCTGCCCGACGCCATCGTCAACTACGTCGCGCTGCTCGGCTGGAATCCGAAGACGACGAACCAGGAGATTTTCTCGATGGATGAGCTCATCGCGCACTTCAGCCTCGAAGGCCTCTCGAAATCCCCGGCTGTCTTTGACTACGACAAACTCGGCTGGATCAACGGCGAATACCTCAAGGCCATGAGCGATGAGGACTTCGCCAAGATGGCGCGCCCGTTCGCCGGCGACCTGCCCGACTACCTCGAGAAGAACTGGGCGCATCTCGCCGCACTGCTCAAGACGCGCATCCAGCGCCTCGGCGACCTGCCGCAGGAGATTGCCTTCCTCTGCGAGCAGCCGGCCTTCGATGCGGAGCTCTACGTCAACAAGCGCAACAAGGTCACGCCGGAGAAGGCCGCTGAACTGCTGCCGGGCATGATGGCCCTCTTAGAGGACGTGCCGGAGTCCGAATGGAGCAACGATGCACTCTACGAGAAGCTCAACGCCTACATCGAAGAGAAGGAAATCAAGAAGGGCTTCGCCATGTGGGTCCTGCGCATCGCCGCAGCAGGCCAGAAAGTCACGCCGGGCAGCGCCACGGAAATCCTCTCTCTGCTCGGCAAAAAAATTTCTTTGGATCGCCTCAAAAAAAGTCTTGCCAAACTGCAGGAAGTGTAATATAATAAACCAAGTCAGTTACGTGGCACCTTCGTCAAGCGGTTAAGACACCGGCCTCTCACGCCGGGTTCATGGGTTCGAATCCCATAGGTGTCACCACGGCGCCTTCGTCAAGCGGTTAAGACACCGGCCTCTCACGCCGGGTTCATGGGTTCGAATCCCATAGGTGTCACCATTGTATATCACAGCCAGGATGCAGTTGCTCCTGGCTTTTTTGCTTCTCTCAAAGCGCGCTCAGACAAACATCAGAAATCAGAAAGGATGATTCTCTTGCTATTCGCCTCCATGCTCGCCCTCGGCGCATTGATCGGCTTTGTCGGGGCCGGCGGCGCCGGCGTCACGATTGCCCTGCTGACCGTCGGCTTCCACGTGCCCATCCACACAGCGCTCGCCGTGGCCCTCGCCTCGATGGTCTTCACGATGCTGTCCGGCACGATCAGCCACTTCCGCCAGCACGAGGTGCTCGTCAAGACGGGTGCCATCATGGGCGCAGGCGGCATCGCCGGTGCCTATCTCGGCGCCAACTTCTCCAACATCGTGCCGTCCGCCATCCTCAGCGCGATCACAGGCATCATGCTCGCCTCGAGCGCTTTGACACTCTACATCAAGATGTACCAGGCCGAATGGCTCGGCCGCCACATCAAGATCCGTCAGGAGCCTCTGACGGGGCGCAAGCTCTGGATCTACGGCATCGCCATCGGCCTCTTCATGGGCTTCCTCTCCGGTGCCTTCGGCATCGGCGCGGCGGCCTACATCCAGCTCGCCCTCATGGTCGTCTTCGGCGTGCCGCTATTGCAGACCATCGGCACCTGCATGATGGTCATCCTGCCCATCTCGGCAGCAGGCGGCCTGAGCTACCTCTTCAACGGTCGGCTCGACTTCCCGATCTTCATCCAGACGCTCGCCGGCCTCATGATCGGCGCCTGGTTCGGTGCGAAGATGACGCACCTCGCCCCGCTGCCCCTGCTTCGCGTCTTCATCGTCGGCATGCCGGCCGTCGGCGGCCTCGTCATGATCCTGTTCCACTGATCCACAAGGCAACAAAAAAAGCCATCCGCACGCTGTCGCGGATGGCTTTTCCTGTTCTCTGTCATTTCCTATCTTCATTGCACTTCAACATATTCCTGCTGCAGCAGCGCGTAGAGCGCGCCGAGCATGCCGGCATCGTTGCCGAGTACGGCGAAGGCGAGATGCGTCTTTACGCGCATGGCAGGCATGACGAGGTTCTCGAGGCGCCGCTCGAGCAGCGGCCCGAGAACCTCGCTCTGCGCCATGACACCGCCGCCGAGCACGATGACCTCTGGATTGAGCAGGCAGCAGACAGCCGCTAGGCCCTCGCCAAGGTTGTCAGCCAGTCCTTGGATGGCCGCCAATGCCTCCTCGTCGCCTTCGCGCGCCCAGTCGAAGACCGTCTCGCCCGTGAGCTCTGAGGGGCTCATGTTGTGTGAGAAGGCAGCCTCGCGAATCATGGCGCGCGTCGAGGCGACGTCCTCCAAGATGCGCTTCTCATTGTGCAAGCGCAGATAGCCGATCTCGCCGGCGCTGAAGCTCGCACCGTGCCAGATGCGGCCCTGCTGCACGAAGCAGCCGCCGAGGTTCGTGCCGACCGTGATCATGAAGGCAGAGGATGCGCCGCGGGCCGCACCGCGCCATACTTCGCCGAGCGCCGCAGCATTGACGTCGTTCTCGACGAGCACGGGCAGCTGCATCGTCTCGCGCACGATGCGGCCGAGCTTCGTGCCGCTGTAGCCGGGGAACGTCGTCTCACCGGCAAAGACGATCTCGCCGTCCTCGCCCGGCCGCACGATGCCCGCCGTATCGATGGCGATGCCCGCAAGCTCATGGCGCGCGGCCATGTCCTTGACGATGGCGAGGACCGCATCGGGGATGCTCACGGCCCCCGTTCTGGTCGGGCGGGAAGCTTTCTCGAGGAACTGGCCCTCCTCTGTTGCACAGCCGTACTTGATGGCCGTGCCGCCGATATCGATGACAGCATATGCACGCATAACATCCTCTCCTCTCTCTTCGTTCTTGGCACCATCGGTTCACGACTGGCGGTGTCGGCGGAAGCCCTTGTCCTTCGCGACGAAGCGTCCCATCGCGCGGATGCGCCCACTCATGCAGCTGCGGCAGGCAGCCGGCGTGTCGGCCACGCAGACCTTGCCGGGGTACAGGGCATAGTTGCGGCGCGGGTCGCCCTCGGTGACATTCGGCATGACGACATTGGCCCCCGACGCGAGGATGAGCTCGCGGCCGTGCGGCACCATCGTCTCCATGGCCGTCGTCGCGGGGATGTTGGCCTCGGGCAGCAGCAGGCGCAGCAGGGCGACCATGCGTCGCGTCAGGTGAAAGTCGCCCGGCACAGCCTTGCCGAGCGGCGTGTCGGGATTCGGGATCAAGGGGCCGATGCCGACCATGTCCGCATCGAGCTGCTGGTAGAACAGGATGTCTGCCGCAATCGAAGCAAGGCTCTGCCCCGGCAGGCCCACGAGTGTCCCCGTGCCGACCTCATAGCCGAGCGCGCGCAGGTCGCGCAGGCAGCGCACGCGGTTCGCGTAGTCCATGCCCGGGTCCCAGCGCTCGTAGACCGCCTCGTCCGTCGTCTCGATGCGCAGCAGATAGCGGTCGGCACCGGCAGTGCGCCAGAGTGCGTACTCCTCATAGCTGCGCTCCCCCACCGACAGCGTCACCGCGAGGTCGAGCTCCTTGAGGCGACGGACGATGGCAGCGAGGCGCTCTGCCGTGAAATACAGGTCCTCGCCCGACTGCAGGACGACTGTCTGATAGCCGTAGCCCTTTGCCTTGTGCGCGAGCTCCACGATGGTATCGGCGTCGAGCCGATAGCGCTCGACCTTGCCGTTCTCGCGCCGCAGGCCGCAGTACATGCAGTTCTGGCGGCAGATGTTCGAGAATTCGATGAGTCCGCGCAGGTGCACGCCGTCGCCGACAAATGCATGGCGCACGCGGTCAGCAGCCGCAGCGAGGCATTCTTCCACCTCCGGTGCGCCCAGTAGTGCTGTGATCTCCTCGGGCGTCAGCACATGCGACGCTTCTGCCCGCTTCACGCACGCTTCCATTTCCTGCTGCTCCACACCGCTCCTCCTCTCAAATCTATCCCTTTATTTCCTTGCGCGGTGCTTCGCCGTGCCGGCCGTGCTGTCGGCATCTGCTGACTGCGGCGCAGCTGCAGGCTGGAACAGCGGGTCCTTCTTCGTCTTGAGGATCTTGGCATCGGCTGCACTGAGCTTGCCCTTCGTGCGCGCGATGAGCTCATCCTGATGCTTGGCCGCATACTGCAGGACAGCGTTGCAGAACTTCAAGTCGACATCCTTGCCCGAGAGCTTCTTCATGTCGATGGTTGCCGCGTCGACAGTCGAGTCGAGCGCCGACCACGTGCTGTCGAGGTCGTCATGCTTTGTGACCTTTATCGTGCGGTCGCGCAGGTCGATGGCGAGGTAGTCGGCACAGCCGACGAGGTCGTCGTACCCCTTGACTGACAGCATCTTCCAGCGGCGCTTGTCGATGACATCCTGCTTCTGGACATCATCGAACGTGCGCAGCGTCGGCACGATCAGCGTACCGATATCGATTTCCCCGTTTGGATTGACCGCGTAGCACATCTGCTCCTTATTGAAGTAGTAATTCTGCCGCGCCGTCGACTGAACCCACTGGAAGACATTCTCCGGCACATCTATGCTGGCCGCCTCACAGGCCGGCACTGCCGTGAAGAAGGCAGCAGCAGCCATCAGGCCGAGGCAGGTATTCTTGAACTTGTTCATGAGATTCCCTCCTGTATCGTGCTGTATCGTGACACCATCAGTATAGAGCTGTCGGCTGAAAGTTTAGTGAAGCACTCAGTCGTCGCTCTCCTTGTAGAGTTCGTCGAGGACGTACGGCGTCTCCTGGTAGACGTAGTAGTTGAGCCAGTTGGCAAAGAGCAGGTGCGCGACGCTGCGCCAGCGCACGACAGGCTTCTTCGTCGGATCGTCATTAGGATAGTAGTTCTGCGGGATCTTCGGATGCATGCCAGCCTTCTCGTCGCGGTCGTACTCCTGCTTGAGCGTCAGCGGGTCGTACTCTGCATGGCCCGTGATGAAGAACTGGCGCTTCTTGAGGTTGGCGATGGCGTAGACGCCGGCATCCCCCTCGGCCTCCGCCAGGATCGTGAGCTCCGGCACCTTCTCGATGTCCTCGCGGTGGTTCTCCGTATGGCGCGAGTGCGGCACGAAGAACTCATCGTCGAAGCCGCGGAAGAGCTTCTCGTGCTCGACGCAGAGGTGATGCTTGTAGACGCCGAAGATCTTCTCTGGCACCTGGTACTTCGGGACGCCGTAGTGGTAGTAGAGGCCGGCCTGCGCGCCCCAGCAGATGTGGAACGTCGAGTAGACATGCGTCTTGCTCCACTCCATGATCTCCGAGATCTCATCCCAGTAGGCGACTTCCTCGAATGGCATCATCTCAACGGGCGCACCCGTGATGATCATGCCATCGTACTTCTTGTGGCGGACTTCTGCGAACGTGCCGTAGAACTCCGTCAGGTATTCCTGCGACGTGTGGCTCGGCGTGTACGACTCGGTGTAGATGAAGTCCACCTCGATCTGCAGCGGCGTATTGCCGAGCAGGCGTAAGAGCTGCGTCTCGGTGATGTACTTGATCGGCATGAGGTTCAGTATGAGGATCTTGAGCGGGCGGATATCCTGGCTGTAAGCGCGGTCCGCATCCATGACGAAGATATTTTCTCCTTCGAGGATATGGGCGGCCGGCAAGTTGTTCGGTATCTTGATTGGCATGAAAACACTTCCTTCCACATGCCACGGCAGTAAAACGGAAACAGATACAATATTTCTTATTATATCACATCCAACAGTCTGTACACAAAAAGGCAGACCCCTTTGAATAAAAGAGATCTGCCCGCTTGATTCCCGTATATCGACTCACCAGATGCTGTAGCGATGGACCCAGATGGCATTGGCCTTCGCATAGGCGCGCAGCTGCAGGAGCCCTTGATACGCTGGCGAATCGGCCGCAATCATGTGATAAGCGCCGTCGAGACCGCTCTCCACATCCTGCCATCCCTGAGACGGCGTCCAGGTCTCCGCGCGGATCAGGCGCTCTGTTCCCTGCGGCAGATTGACTGTCCGCTTCATGAAGGTGATCTTCGTAACATTGCCGTCGGCGTCCTTGTGCTCGGACCACTGCCAGAAGAGCAGATTGTCGCCTTTCATGCGCATCGTCGTCGTGTCGGCCGTCACATGCGTCTGCGTGCCATCGACGTCCGCATGCGAGTAAAGCGTGAGCCAGCGGTCCTTGGCGCTGGCCCTGTCCACCTCGCCGACACCAAATACCGAATCGACGATGGCATCATAGAACGCCTCATCGAACTGCTGGCTCGTAATCTCCTTCACGCGCCCGTCCACCTTCGACCAGATGACTGCGCCCTGCGGGTTGTAGAAATCCTCTTTCGTGTACTGGATGGTCCTGTTCTGCGGATTGATGGCCACCTCCGCAAGGCTGTATGACAGCTGCGCGGGGTCAGGGATCAGGCCGCTAAGGCCGTAATTGTCGAGCGTCTCCTTGGCGCCCTCGTAGCTGTACGTCGTCTTCGTCCATGCCGTAATCTCCGTCGCGACGGAGCCGTGGCTCGTCTCCGCGCTGTGCGTGACGTGAACAGAAGACGGTTCAAAATACTTGCTGTACTTGCTGTCCGACGACAGCCAGTACCAGCCCTCCGCCCGCACAATGCCGAGCGGCATGAACGAGAAGCAGACGAGCAGCAGGAGCAGGCTCGCCGTAATGCAGGATGCGTGTTTCATGTTACTCACCTCTGTTGTATTTGTTTCTCTTCTATTGTATCGTATTCATGCAGGTACAGCAAGGACAGCCAACTAAAACGAGCCGCAATCAGTCAACACCTGGTATCGCGACATCGTCGAGGATGCCGAGCAGTGCGGCGATGGCCATACCGTAATTCGTCATCGGCACGTGCGCGCTCCGGCAGGCCGCGACGCGGCTCATGACATAGGCACGGTTGAACATGCAGGCGCCGCAGTGGATGACGATGTCGAAGGGCGTGAGATCCTCGGGGAAGTCGCGGCCCGCTGTCACCGTCACGGTGATTGCATCGCCGAGCACCTTCTTGAGCAGGCGCGGCAGCTTGACGCGGCCGATATCCTCGCGCAGTGGCTTGTGGGCGCAGGCCTCGGCGATCAGGATCTTTGCATCGGCGGGCAGTGCGCGCAGACGGCGGGCCGACTCCGCAAAGAACGGCGCCTCGCCCTTGTAAGCCGCAAACAGCACCGAGAACGAGGTCAGGCGGCTGTCGGCAGGCAATTGCGCATGCACCGTGCGGAATGCCTGCGAGTCCGTGATGACAAGGTCCGGTGCCTTTGCCATCGAGGCGAGCATCGCGGGCAGGCAGTCCGTCGTGCAGCACGAGACGAGGCACTTGCGGTCGAGCAGTTCGCGCAGCGTCTGGACCTGCGGCAGGATCAGGCGTCCCTTCGGCGCCTGGATGTCCTGCGGCATGACGAGCAGGACTGCATCCCCGCTCTCGCAGACCTCGGCCGTGATGCTGCGCGCCCGGTAGTCCTCTGGCAAATGGCGCGCGATTTCCGCGCGCAGCGCCGCTAGACCCTCGCCCGTCGCAGCGCTGACGAGCACGGAACGCTCACCTGTCCTCGCTTCGATGACCTGCGCAAGAGATGCGGCCGCCGTGCTCTCATCGATGCGGCTGATGACGGAGATGGCGGGAACGCCGCGCCTCTTCAGCTGCTCGAGCCAGCGAAAGGCATCTTCATTCCCTGCCGCTCCTGCTCCATCATCCGGACCGGTTGAAAGCAGCACGAGGGCGATGTCCGTCTCCTTCGCTGCATCTCTCGTGCGCTCGACGCGCAACGCTCCGAGGCTGCCGCTGTCGTCGAAGCCTGCCGTGTCGATGAAGACGACGGGACCGATGCCGTGGATCTCCATCGACTTGTAGACCGGGTCTGTTGTCGTGCCCGGAACATCCGAGACGGTCGCGACATGCTGTCCCGTCAACGCGTTGATAAGAGACGACTTGCCGCTGTTGCGGCGGCCGAACAGGCCGATGTGAAGGCGCATCGCGCGCGGTGTATCATTGAGGCTCATGCTCATTCCCCCTTTTCCCTAAGTATAGCACAGCCGGATGTTCCCACCCATGAGATTGTGGTAAAATAGAAAGAGCACATACGAAGAAAACGAGGGATACAACATGAGTGAGTACACGAATTTTGAGATTGGCCAGAAATTCCCGATGCCGATTGCCACGCAGGCCGACGGCGCGATGTTCCAGGTCGACGCCAACGGCGCGATGTTCATCCTGCAACTCTCGCGCACGGACGTCATCGCGCGCGAGGCCTTCCGCACGGGTGAGATGGAATTCGCCTTCTACGAGCAGGACGGCCTGCTCTTCCTGCTCTACCAGATTGACGGCATCTTCAAGGAGGGCTGGGGCGATGCGCCGCTGTCGCTCCACAACCTCAAAGAGGGACTGATGCCGACAGAGAAGAGCCTGCAGGACAAGACCCTGCACCTCTACCTCGTCGACACGACGCTGCAGATCCTGCTCGCCCAGCGCGACATCGAGCTATCGGACAAATGCCAGTCTGTCATCAGGAAGCACGTCGCCGCCCAGAAGAAGAACCCCTTCTCGGCAGAAGGCTTCCGCAAGAAGGTCCAGCGCATCTGGGCCGAGAAGACCCCGGCGATGATGCGCGAAACGGCCGCGGCCGTTCAGCACGTCGCCCTCTCCATCCCGCATGCTCCGCAGATGCCAGAGACAGCCAAAAAACTCCATTGAGCATTGACCGAGGCTCAACGGCATAAAAAAAGACTCGCCAGACGGCGAGTCTTCTGTATTTTCGCGTGTGTTCAGGCAACGCCCTCTGCAGCGATTGCAGCAGAGCGCTTACTCAGCCAGCTTTCGACGAGCTCGCGCTCATCGGCCTTGTCAGCTTTCACATTATCCGCGGCAGCATACTGCTCGAAGCTCTTGCCCATGAGCTTCGCTGCCTTGGCAAACTGTCTCACGCGGACCGGCACATAAACTTCTTCCATCCACTGCGAATAAATCTGTACTTTCACGATAATCTCTCCTTGAAACTGCATGAATAACAAAAAAGTAATGGTAACAAACACCCACGACTCACTTCTGTCAATCATCCAGACTACAAGACAAACTTCCCTACATGTGATGGCTCTCAAGAAGAACTCGCATGTGGCTCATCAGTCTGTGCCACCATCTTGCTAATCAGATGACTTTCCTCAAGCTGAGTTGTTTTTCTCGGTTCGATGTTATTATAACGTTACCGGTTCCATTCGTCAAGGGGTAAAACAATAATAATCATGATACAATATATGAAATTTATTCCAAATCGAACGAAACAAGCGTACGCTGACGCTTGTCGAAGCGGATGCTGCCCGCATAGCCGAAGCTCTTGGCGTAGTCGACAGCCATCTCATTGTAATTGCCGCAATCCTCGGGCTTGTGCGCATCAGAAGTCGTGATGATGGGCAGGTCATAATGAGCCGCGAGCTTCATGAAATCAGGGTATGGCGAGATCTCGTGGATGGGATAGCGGTAGTACGTGCCCGTATTGACGTCGACGACCATATCAGCTTTCTTGAGCGCCTTCGCCACGCGCGTGAGGTACGGCGTCACATCGAAATCCGGCAGGTAGCGGAACAGGCGGATGTTGAACGGATGGCCGAGCACATCGTAGAGGCCGGAGTCCGCGAGCTTCTCCACTTCTTCCGTATACCACTCGTAGATGTCCTCGAGCGAGTGCTTCTCCCACTCCGCCTTGATTTCCGACGAGTCGTAAGCCCAGCCGCGCAGGAAATGCACCGAGCCGATGATGTAGTCAAAATCGTAATCCTTGAGGATGTCGCGTACCTTCGCCTGGTCCTGGAAGTTACAGACCTCGATGCCGATCTTGACGCGATGCTTCTGCTGCAGCTTGTGCATGAAGGCGAAGTACTCGTCGAGCGTGTACTTGAACTTGTTGCTCTTGAGCCACTGCTGCTGGAACGTGCCGATGAACGAATCATCGAGTACGAGGTCTTCATAGTAAAGGTCCTTGAATTCCGGGAACGTGTGTGAGTGCTCTGAGATGCCGATCTCCGCAAGGCCGCGCTTCTTGGCGGCCTCGAAGAAGCCCTCGACCCATGTCTCGTCGTAGGAACCCTTCTCGAAATGCATGTGATAGTCCATGCGCATTTAAATCAGTCCTTCCTTCATCAGGCGCTCGATGCCCATCAGGACGCCCTTCTCCACATTTGTACCCGTCTCGAAGCGCGCGAGCTTCTTGATTGCAGGGTACGCATTGCCCATCGCGAAGCTGTACGAGACGGCTTCCATCATCTCGGCGTCGTTCATGTAGTCGCCGAACGCGGCACATTCCTCAGGGCGGATGCCGAAGCGCTTCTGCACTTCCCTGACGGCCACGCCCTTGTTGATGCCAGGATTCATGAGGTCTACCCAGTAATCGCTGGCCAGGACAACCTGCAGGTCCTTCTCGAACTGACGCACGAGCGGGTAGATCGTCTCTTCCGCGCGGCCCGTCGGATCGAACAGGGACACCTTGACCGGTTCATCCGGCACATCGATGAACGACGGGATCGGTTCAGAGTGCGTGTAGTACTTGTGGAGTTCCTGCAGGAATTCATCCGTGTACTGCCGGGAAAGCACGTAGCCGTTCTTCGTGCCGCAGAAGACGCCGTAAATCTCCGGGAATGGCTCGACTACCTTGAGCACCTGCTGCGCGATCTGCTTGTCCATCGGGCACGTGAAGATCTTCTCTCCCTTGTAGATGACGACCGTGCCGTTCTCCGCGAGGAACAGGAAGCGGTCCTTGTACTTCATGAAGCTGTCCTCGAGTGAGTAGTACTGCCGCCCGGAGGCCGGCGCAAACATGACGCCGCGCTTTTGGAGTTCCTCCGCTATCTCGTCAAATCCCTCGGGGACATTGCCATGTTCGTCCAGCAGCGTCCCATCCATATCCGAAAAAATGATCTTGATCATACCATCCCTCACAATCTCAACATGCCGCCTGCAGCAGCTGATGCAACACCACAAAATTCCTCTTCATTATAGCAGGAATCGCCGATACTTTTCAATTCCTGCCAGACGGTTCTGCCATCATGCGCGATGGTGTATAATAAAAGCAACGATTCTAAGATAGTGAGGGAACATCCATGAAAGCAATCATCAACGGCCGGTTCATCGTACCAGACAAAGCGGGGCGCTTTGCCGTAGAAGAAGGACTCGCGCTCTTCTTCGATGAGACCATCCAGAAAATCTGTCCCGCCGCCTCCGTATCGGAAGCGGAGCGGGCGGCACTTGAGGCGTGCATCGACGCGCGCGGAGCCTATGTCGCGCCGGGCTTTCTCAACGTCCACATCCACGGCTGTGTCGGCGCCGATACGATGGATGACACGCCGGAAGCCATCCGGAAGATGCAGCGCTTCCAGGCCAGGACCGGCGTGACCTCCTTTTTGCCCACGACCATGACGTACGACTTCCCGACGCTCGAACGCGCCTTCCGCCACGTACGCGAGGCCATGGCGCGCGAAGAAGGCGCACGCGTGCTCGGCTGCCACATGGAAGGACCGTTCATCAGCCCGGCCAAGAAAGGCGCCCAGGCCGAAAAGAACATCGCTAAGGCCGACTTCGAGAAGATTGCACCATATGAGGACATCGTCAAGATCATCACCGTCGCACCGGAGGAGCTGCACGACCAGGGCAAGTTCATCGCCGACTGCCATGAGCGCGGCATCGTCGTCTCGCTCGGCCACACGGCAGCCGATTACGAGACGGCGCGCCAGGCCATCGAGCAGTACGGTGCCAAGCACATCACACATCTCTTCAATGCGATGACTGGCCTGCATCAGCGGCATCCCGGCGTCGTCGGCGCCGCACTCGATACGGATGCCAACTGCGAGCTCATCGTCGATAACGTCCACATCCATCCAGCCGTACAGCGCCTCGTCTACCGCCTCAAGAAGGACCACCTCATCCTCATCACTGACTCCCTGCGCGCCTGCGGACTCGGCGACGGTCCGTCCGAGCTTGGCGGCCAGAAGGTCTTCGTCAAGGGCACGCTCGCAACGCTCGAGGACGGCACGATTGCCGGCAGCGTGCTCTGCATGAACGACGGCCTGCGCATCTTCCGCGAAAACACCGGTGCACCGATTGAAGAGGTCATCGAGGCGGTCACCAAGACGCCGGCTGCGGAGCTTGGCCTCTACGACAAGCTCGGCTCGCTGAGCGTCGGCAAAAATGCAGACATCACGATCTTTGACAATGCGCTGAACGTCCAGCGCACGATTGTCGCCGGACGCGACGCCTGGCATGCATGACCACCACGCAAGAATCCCCGCCCTCTCATGCCAGAGAGGCGGGGATTCTTGCTATCCTATCCTACGTTCCCATCACCCTTCTTCAGCCGGGCTGCCCAGGAGGGGAAGACGCCGATGGCACAGAGCACGGTGAAGACGATGAACGATAGCTCGATGTTGTAGACGAGTTCCTCCATCTCCGTCAGCGAATCCCAGTCAAGCGACAGGACCATCGTCACGATGGCCACCGAGACGACCTGCCCGACGAGACGCACCGTGCCAATCATCGCCGTCGCGAGGCTGTAGTGCCTTTTGGCGACAGACCCCATGATGGCATTGTTGTTCGGCGCAGCAAAGAAGGCACAGCCGACGCCGATGACGATGACGACCGGCACGACGAGCCAGAGCGACTGCAGCCGTACGGCCGCGACGAGGCCCAGTATCCCGAGCGCCGTGACAGCCATGCCGAAGGCTGCTATCTTCGCCGGCTGATATTTATCCGACAGCTTGCCCGCGGTCGGGGCAAGCAGAGCCATGATGACAGGCTGGATCAGCATCATGAGGCCCGCTTCGCGAGACGAAAGGCCGAGGACCGACTGCAGGTAAATCGACAGCAAGAAGCTGATGGCAAATGTCGCGCTGTAGTCGATCATCGCTGTGAGATTCGACAGCGAAAAGACGCGGTTCTCGACGAGCATGAAGACGGGCAGGATGGGATCTTTCGTCCTGCACTCGTGCCAGAGGAATGCGCCGAGAAGCACCATCCCCAGGAGCAGCAAACTCCAAGCCCAGGAGAGTTCCGCCAGCTCCGACAGACCGAACATCGCAAAGATCATCGCGAGACCGTAGAGCAGTGCGCCCCTGCCATCGACGCCTGTCACCTCCTGTTCCTTCCATTCCTGATGCAGGTAGCGCAATGTCGCGCAGGTACAGGCAAGACTGACGAGCGTGATGGAGAGGAAGATGCTCTGCCAGCCCGCGTAGTAATTGAGCAGTCCGCCGAGTACCGGGCCACAGGCCAGGCCCACGTAGACCATCGAGACCATCCAGCCGAGCGCGCGGCCGCGCTGCGTCGTCGGAAAGCAGAGCGCGACGATCGACATGTTCGTCGCATACAGCATCGATGCCGCCAGGCCCTGCAGCGCACGTGCCACGAGCAGGAAGCCCATATCCGGCATGACGGCACAGAGCGCGGAGGACAATGTGAAGAGCGTCGTCCCCAAGAGAAAGATGCGCCGCTTGCCGAAACGGTCTGCCATCTTGCCCATCGGCAGCAGGAATACGATGGAGGCGAGCAGAAAAATCTCGAGCACCCAGCCGAGTTCATTAGCCGAGACGCCGTAAGCGAGTCCGATATCCGGCAGCGAGAGCGTCAGGGCACTGCCCGTGAACGGCGTCACGAAGGCCGACATCATCATGGGCAACAGGATCTTCTCGCGATCCGTCAAAGTCATACAATCACCTGAATCCCCAAAAAATATATCACAACCCCATTTATTTTAATCGCATACTTTAAAAATCTTATTATACTGATACATATTTCCCAAGCGGAGAAATACCCCCATCGATTCATCAGAGTTATTCAGAAAGGATGTACTTATGCCAACCTCCAAATCGATATCCGGATTCCAGCGACGGGCAGACCTGCGCTTTTTCCTCTCCATCATCGCCGCCGGCCTTCTCTCCTTCACAGGCGTCGTCATCGAGACGGCCATGAACATCACCTTCCCGACGCTCATGCAGGAATTTGCCATCTCCACTTCCACCGTCCAGTGGATCACGACAGGCTACCTGCTGATCCTCGCCATCGTCATCCCGACATCCAGTTACCTCAAGCAGCGCTTCGCCATGAAGCGGCTCTTCCTCGCAGCCAACCTGCTCTTCCTGACAGGCACCTTGCTCGATGCGACCTCCGCGAGTTTTGCCCAACTGCTGTTCGGCCGCCTTTTGCAGGGCGCCGGCACGGGCATCGCTCTGCCGCTGATGTTCCTCATCGTCATGGAGCAGGCGCCGCTCGACAAGATGGGCCTGATGATGGGCGCCGCCATGCTCGTCTGTGCACTCGCGCCGGCCGTCGGTCCCTCCGTCGGCGGCTACATCGTCAGCACCTTCGGCTGGCGCATGATCTTCATCGCCCTGCTGCCCGTGCTGCTCTTCTCGCTCGCAGTCGGCACGTACGCCATCCGCCAGTCCTCCGACTACGGCCCGCGCCCCTTCGATTCCCGTGGGCTCATCCTGCTCGGAGCTGCCTTTACCGCCTTCCTGCTGCTCACGAGCTATCTCCACGACCTGCTTTCAGAGCCGCTGCTGCTCGCCCTCCTGTTGCTCCTGACCGTCTTTTCGCTGCTGCTTTTCGTCCGTCAGGAGAAGCGCCTGCTCCAGCGCGGCGCGCATCCACTGCTCAACATCACCATCCTGCGCCACAGGGCCTTCACGCTCTCGGCGATGGGACTGCTCTGCTTCCAGTTCGTCTGCCTCGGCATCGGCTTTCTCCTGCCGAACTTCTCCCAGATCGTGCAGGGCGAGACAGCCTTCACAGCCGGCTGCATCCTGCTTCCGGGCTGCATCGTCGGCGCCATGTTCGCACCCGTCAGCGGCCGCATCTACGACAGCCTCGGCGCCAGGAAGCCCCTGCTTACCGGCAGTGCGCTGCTGCTGCTGAGCCTCCTCCTCTTCCAATTTGCCATCCCTGAAGTCGGCACGCTCGGGCTCACTGCCATCTACGTCCTCTTCGCCATGGGACAGGGCCTCTCCGTCGGCAACATCCTGACGTACGGCCTCAGCGCACTGCCCAAAGCAATCCGCGCAGACGGCAACGCCTTCTGCAACACCGTACAGCAGCTCGCCGGCGCTGTCGGTACCTCCATCCCAGCCGCCATCGTCGCGGCCTGCCAGCAGAGCACGCAAAGCCTCGCCCCAGCGACCAGCCTCGGCACGAGCCGCGCCCTCCTGCTGCTGCTCTTCGTCGGCCTGCTGCAGGCGCTCTGCATGAGCATTGCACTGCGCCGCACCCCTGCACCGCACCACTCAAGCCACGAGTGTTAAGATGAGAAAATATAATTTCATTTTCATAGAATCTCCATGCAGTTTTCAGCCCTCTCCCGTAAACTGAGCACATGAATACAGCGAATCAGAAAGAAGGGATTCTCATGAAGAAGAACTTTTACATGGACCTGCTGCTGTTTGTCAGCGGCCTCGTCTGCATCATCACGGGCATCGTGCTCGACTTCCATCTCTTCGGCGGCTTCGGCGGCGGCCGCACCCTCAAGGGCATCATCACAGACGTCCACACTTACAGCGGCTACATCATGATGGTCGGCCTGATTTTCCACCTCGTCTGGCACTGGAAGTGGATCAAGGCCGTGGCCAAGAAGCAGATCGGTCATTGAACCCCGACATGCATCAAAAAAGACGCATCCCCGATGGGATTGCGTCTTTTTTGATGTCTTCTTATGTAGATAGCGTCTCGCGTCATTCGCCGCGGCGGCCGTGGTAGAGGCACCACGGCTCTTCGCTCATGTAGTCGCCGCCGTGGTAGTAGGCTGCGCGCGCGCGGCAGCCGCCGCAGGCGCCCTTGTACTGGCAGGCGCCGCAGCCGCCGCTGTAGTCGAGCGTGCGGAGCTTCTGCAGGACTTCGTTCTTGGCCCAGATCTCGTCAAACGGCGTCTCGCGCACGTCGCCGAGCTCCATGTTGAGGTAAGCGCACGGCTGGACCTTGCCGCGCGGGCTGATGATGCAGTACGAGAGACCGGCGAGGCAGCCGCGGTGGAAGCGCGTCTTGTAGCCGAGCTGGTCGGCGATGCGCAGGAACTGCGGTGCGCACGTCGGCTTGAGCTCAATGTCGACTTCCTGCTGCTTCTTCATGATGCGCGTGAGCACATCCTCATACTGCTCAGCGCGCAGCGACTCCTCTTCGATGGTCTTCGCACGGCCCGTCGGCACGAGGAAGAAGAAGTGATGGGCCTTCGCGCCGATCTCGACGGCAAAGTCCGTCATGGCCTCGAGCTCGCCCTGATTCCAGTCCATGACCGTCGTGTGGATCTGGAACGGCAGGCCGACAGCGGCACAGTTCTTCATGCCCTGCACGGCGCCTTCCCAGCCGCCCGGGAAGCTGCGGAACGTGTCGTGCTTCTTCGGGTCGAGCGAATCGAGCGAGATGCCCATCGCACGGGCACCGGCTTCCTTGAGCTTCTTCGCCATGTCGAGCGTGATCAGCGTGCCGTTCGTGCCGAAGACCGGGATCATGTGCAGGTCCGAGGCGTACTTGACGAGCTCGAGGATATCGGGGCGCATCAAAGGCTCGCCGCCCGAGAAGATCATGATCTTGAACCCGGCCTTGGCAATCTCCGAGAGGAGCTTCTTGCCCTCCTCCGTACTCAGTTCTTCTTCCGCCTTGCAGCCGGCGTCGCGGTAGCAGTGGGCGCAGTACATGTTGCAGGCATTCGTCGTATTCCACGAGATGATCTTCATTTCGTCTCCTCCGTCAGTCCAATCTCTTCATCCGTCAGATAGCAGCTCGGGTCCGACTCCCAGAAGTCACCCGTGCGTGCCTCCGCGCGCGTGCGGAAGTTGCCGTTGCAGTTCTCAAGCCACTTGCACTTCGCGCAGCGCCCTTTGAGGAGCGGCTTGCGGTCTTTGAGTCCCGCCATGATGGGGTTCGTCGTATCCTGCCAGATATCGCCGAACTTGCGCTCACGCACATTGCCGAACGTGTGATGCTGCGTGAACTGGTCCGGGTGAACGTAGCCCAAGGGATCGACCTCGCCAAAGGCGATGCCCGAGCGGTTGCCGCCGTTCATCGAGATGTACTTCTTGATCTGGGCCGCCGTCTCGAGGTCGCCCGCCTCGAGCGCCTTGATGTACATGTAAGGGCCGTCGCAGTGGTTGTCGACCGTCAGGATCTCCTTCTTGAGCCCGCGCTCCTCGAAGTCCTTCGTGCGGCGGATGATCGTGTCCATCGCGCGGCGTGATTCCTCCGGCGTGACATCCTGGTCCATCATCTGCTCACCGCGCCCCGAGTAGACGAGGTGGTAGAAGCAGACGCGGTTGATGTTCTCCGCTTCGATGAAGTCGAAGATGCGGTCGAGCTCCTGGATGTTGTGGTGGTTGATCGTGAAGCGCAGGCCGACACGCTGGCCGACAGCCACGCAGTTCTTGATGCCCTGCATGGCCTTCTCATAGGCGCCGTCGACGCCGCGGAACTTGTCGTTGACATCCTTGAGGCCGTCGAGCGAGATGCCGACGTAGCCGACGCCGATGTCCTTGATGCGCTGCGCGACCTCGCGCGTGATCAGCGTGCCATTCGTCGAGAGCGTCGGACGCACGCCCTTTGCCTGCGCGTAAGCCGCTAGCTCGAAGAAGTCCGGACGGATCAAAGGTTCGCCGCCCGAGAACAGCAGCACGGGCACATGGAAGTCCGCGAGGTCGTCGATGAACTTCTTCGCCTCTTCCGTCGTCAGCTCGTCCTTGTATTTCTTGGCATCCGACTGCATGTAGCAGTGCATGCACTTGAGGTTGCATGTCTTCGTCGAGTTCCAGACGACGACAGGGCCAACGCCCTCTGCCGCGCCATTGCGCATCGTGTGCGCGTTCTTCGTATAGCGCAGGCGGTCGCCAAAGTATTCCCGTGCGAATAAGAGTTTCGTTACACTGATCATAAGCCTCTCCTAAAACATAGATAACATCATCTCATTGCGGCTCAGTCACGCCTTGCGTATCCCAGCGAGCAACAGGCGCGTCTTGAGTGCCACATTCTCTTGAAAACCAACGGGGAGCTTGCTGAAGGCCGCAGCCTGATAGACGGAATGGAACATCTCAGCGATGAGATCAGCCGGGACATCGTCGCGGATCTCCCCCGCAAGCTGCCCCTCGCGCAGGATGTCCTCGAAGATCGGCTTGAAGCCAGGCGTCACCATGCCCTTGGGCATCTTGTCGTGCGCTTCAGTCTGCGGCTTGGCCGAATGCTCGGCGGCCGCGAGAAAGAGCGGCAGCAGGAAGCGGTTCTCGTCGAGGAAGCGCGCCGTGATGCGGCAGCCTGCATCGAGGAGTTCGTACGACGGCCGCTTGGCCGCGCGCATGTCCTTGAGCGCCTCATCGACTTCGTGCACGAGACGGCCCAGCAGGCACATGAGGATCTCTTCCTTCGACTCAAAGTAGTTGTAGAACGTGCCGATGCCGAGGTCTGCGGCATTCATGATGTCGGCCACAGAAGTTTCCTTGAAGCCCTTGCGCGAGAACTCGCGGACGGCGGCATCCAGAATTGCCTTGCGCGACAGCAGCTTCTTCCGCTCCCGGCGGCCCATTTTCTCTTCCATGTCCATCGCTCCAGTCCATAAGAATTCATTCCCTTTATCATTGACTCTTTCTATTATAAAGGAAAATGCTCCCTTTATAAAGAGAAAAATGAATATAATTCATCTTTTTATTGTGGCGGCCCTCAAACCGGGATTTTCCGGCTCTATACACTTTTTTCAAAAAAAGTGTTGACACATGCGCCAAGGGGTGATATTATAATATCCGTTGACAGCGATAAACACCAACAAGAACATGACTCAGTAGCTCAGCTGGATTAGAGTATTTGACTACGAATCAAAGGGTCGGGGGTTCGAGTCCCTCCTGGGTCACCATTTGAAATCAGAAGCACTTGCCTCGGCAAGTGCTTTTTTCGTACCAGAGTCAACGTACATTGAAAGGATGATCTCATGCTCTACATCGTCACGAAACTCGTCACGGAAGGCCAGCAGAAAGCCTTCTCCATCATCGGTGCCTCCGAGGACAAGAAGCGCGCAGCCTCGATTGCCGCAGAGGTCTACAAAGACTACAACAAGAACGCTTCGTTCCAGAACATCGAGATGATCACGGAGTGGCTCGCCACGCGCCAGAACTATTCCTTCCGCAAGGACAAGGACCACCGCCTGCAGCTCGCCATCACGGCACTCGAGGGCGAAGTACAGCCAGAAGAGAAGCAGCTTGTCTTCAGCGCCGCCGCCGAGGAGGAAGAGCTCATGCGCCGCGTGAGTCAGGCGCTCTTCGAGGGCAAGCACACGGCTGAGCGCGGCCCAAAAGCCCAGACGCACTCCTGCCCGCTCGAATCGTGATGCATCCATAGAGACAAAAAATCCGCTCTTCACCGAGCGGATTTTTTGTCTCACGGTCACGCCTTGAGCGCCGCACCATTTGAAGCGATGACATCCCTGTACCAGTAGAACGACTTCTTGGGGTAGCGCGCGAGCGTGCCCGTGCCATCGTCGTTGCGGTCGACATAGATGAAGCCGTAGCGCTTGCTCATCTGTGCCGTCGAGGCCGAGACGAGGTCAATGCAGCCCCAGGTCGTGTAGCCCATGACGGGCACGCCGTCTGCGATGGCCTCGCCAACCTGCACGAGGTGGTCGTTGAGGTAAGCGATGCGGTAATCGTCCTCGACCGTCCTGCCGCCCTTGCCGTCATCGACGAGCACATCGCGGGCGCCGAGGCCGTTCTCGACGATGAAGAGCGGCTTCTGCCAGCGGTCGTAGAAGCGGTTGAGCGTGTACCGAAGCCCCTGCGGATCGATCTGCCAGCCCCATTCGCTGGCTTTGAGATACGGATTCTTCTTGCCGCCCAGGATATTGCCGCCGCCGTTCTCTCCGCCATGACCTTCGC
Organism: Mitsuokella jalaludinii DSM 13811; assembly: GCF_000702905.1. GTDB lineage: Bacteria > Bacillota > Negativicutes > Selenomonadales > Selenomonadaceae > Mitsuokella > Mitsuokella jalaludinii. The sequence continues at coordinate 1,458 of NZ_JNKR01000006.1, read as the reverse complement.
AGATGCTGACATAATAGCTGAAGGATACAAAGTCGACCGTATTCTCGCGCAGCAGCTGCTCCTCCTCCGGCGTCATCCGGATTTCAATGCCGTTTTCCCGGAAGTAGCGCTTCATGTAGCCCGGATAGCGCCCGCGCACATGCATATCGCCAAAGAAATCATTGAAGTGGTTTGCCTGCATCACCGCGATCATGTCGTCAGGGGCGGGTGTCAGCGGGTAGATGGGCATCGCCAGGATCATGCAGCCGACTTTTGCCTCCGGCATGATCTCATGTGCGAGCTTCGTCGCGAGCGCCGAGGCCACGAACTCGTGATGGCACGCCTGGTAGAGGTCTGTGAGGCTGAGTTTCTCGCGCGGCGTCATGATGCCGCCTGAGAGCAGCGGCTGGTGCAGGACGGAGTTGATCTCGTTGAACGTCAGCCAGTACTTGACCTTGCCCCGGTAGCGCGCAAAGAGCGTGCGCACATAGCGCTCGTAAAAGCCGATGAGCGCGTGATTCGCCCAGCCATTGTACGCCTTCGCGAGGTGCAGCGGCGTCTCGTAGTGCGAGATCGTCACCAAGGGTTCGATGCCGTACTTGCGGCATTCATCGAAGAGGCGGTCGTAGAATGCCAGCCCCTCCTCGTTCGGCTCCGCATCGTCGCCATTCGGATAGATGCGGCTCCAGGCAATTGACGTGCGGAAGACCTTGAAGCCCATCTCTGCAAAGAGCTTGATGTCCTCCGGATAGCGATGGTAGAAGTCGATGGCCTTGAGCTTGAGATTGTCAGGTGTCGGCTCCGCCGTCGGCCCCGACAGGATGCCTTTCGGCATGACATCCTGGATGTCGAGCCCCTTGCCGTCCTCATGATAAGCACCTTCACACTGGTTGGCAGCCACAGCACCGCCCCAGAGAAAATCATCTGGAAATATCATCGTTCTAACCTCCTCGAATCAGCAGATTTTCCTCTGATGTACATCTTCTGCTTCGTTATCGTATCATTTTATCGTATCATTTTTCTCAGTCAGGAGCAAGATGGACATGAAAAAAGCGCCGCTTGCGCGACGCTATGCATTCAAGGTGGTGGGCAGGGATGGATTCGAACCATCGTAATCCGAAGATGACAGATTTACAGTCTGTTCCCTTTAACCACTCGGGCACCTACCCACAATGGTGACCCAGGAGGGACTCGAACCCCCGACCCTTTGATTCGTAGTCAAATACTCTAATCCAGCTGAGCTACTGAGTCATGTGATTGGTTATAAGATTGTTTTGGTGGGCCCACTTGGACTCGAACCAAGGACCGACCGGTTATGAGCCGGTTGCTCTAACCAACTGAGCTATAGGCCCATTGATATATGTGATCCGCAGAGCGGAATCAGGCAAATGGAGCGGAAAACGAGGCTCGAACTCGCGACCCCCACCTTGGCAAGGTGGTGCTCTACCACTGAGCTATTTCCGCAAATGGAGCGGAAAA
>NZ_JNKR01000005.1 GCF_000702905.1 Mitsuokella jalaludinii DSM 13811 | reverse complement strand
CCTCGGCTTCTAACAAGTTCACCTGTTTCCACCGACACAGTTCCCTTAAGATTTGACCAATCTCGTACCGCTTCTGACCATAAAAGACCTTTCTTCTGTATTTAGGGGCAAATACAATATGATATTTACACTCCCATTTTGTATGTGATAAACTATGTACATCGTAATCTTTCATTACGATATACCTCCTTTGTCGTATTGGTTGCAGTTGACGGACCGCAACTTCATACTTCAAGGGAGGTTTATTAAATCCTTTAAAGACTCATCGCTAAAGCTTTATCGAGCCCCTGGTCTAACCAGGGGTTTTCTATATACAAAAAGAAGGCTGCCTATCAAACAGCCTTCTTCCACTGACTTCTACCAAGTCTGCTCCTGCATTTACCAGATGGTCTTCATCATCGTGCGGTAATTCTCGTTGAGGAATGTGATCATGACGTTGAACATGCCGTAGACCATGTCACCGATCTCCTCGGCCTTCTCGTCGGGCGTGATCATGCAGATATCGAGGATCAGTGAACCCTCACCGTCGAAGTAGAGCTTGAACGGCTTGTACTTGAGGTTGAGATCGTTTGCCAGTTTGAGCACAGCCAGCTCATTTTCCTCCGTCTTGCACTTCGGCGAAATCTGCACGCGGATCATGGAGAAGATACTGCGGTCCAACAGGACGAGCAGCGGCAGCTCTTGTCCATCCACCTCTACACGCGAGCGGAATACCGTCGTCTGCTCCGGATCATTCTCGATTATCTCCGATACGAATGCCTTGATCTCCTTGGCATCCAGGAAATCCTGGAATGCTCTTGCTTTTGTTGCCATTTCTGCCATTGCGACTCCTCCTCCATTGTCTGCTGTCTGCAGGTACTATGGTGCCTATTCGTATATTTATAGTTCGACATGCGAAGTGGATATTCCTGCAAAAACGAACAGAGAATCGAAGGTTCAGAATGCAGAAAGGTCAATCTCCTCTAAGCGGTCGACAACCATGTCGCAGATGGAGAGGTCCTGGTTGGGACTGTGCGGGCTGTTGAAGCCGATACAGGTCATGCCGGCTGCCTTGGCCGCCCGCGCACCGTTAGCGGCGTCCTCGACGACGACACAGTCCCGTGGATCCACGCGCAGATAGGCGGCCGTCTGCAGGTAGATGGCAGGGTTCGGCTTCGACTCAGGCAGATTTGTGCCGCTCATGAGAAGGTCGAAGTGGTCGCGGATGCCGAGATCGTCGACAACAAAGGCGATGAAATCATCACTCGACGAACTCGCAATCGCTGTCTTGAGCCCATGCGACTGGCGCAGTTCATTTGTCGCACGGATCAATTCCAGGCTGCCCGCAATCGGCGTGACATGTGTCTCATGCAGGATCTTGTTGAAAAGATAAGCCTTCGCCTTTGCGAGCTTCTCTGCAGAGGGCTTGATGCAAAATTGCTTCCGAAGGTCTTCAAAAATCATGACGTCTGTCATGCCCTGATAGCGCTGGAAATAAGCGAGCTCAAGCTCGACGCCCATCTTCTTCATGACATGCTGCTCAGCCTGCATGTGCACTGGTTCTGTATCGGCAATGACGCCGTCCATATCGTAGATGAATGCTTTCAAGATAATTCCTCCATTCATGCATTCGTGTCATGCATTCGTGCCTGCACACGATGAGTGTGACGGTCAGGCAATAGAACGAGAAGCCTCCTGCCCGCAGGCAAAAAGGCTTCTCGTAGACAATCTGTAATTCTATATCCGTATCGGACGCAATGGGGCACAGCTTTTATTCAACCGTGACCGACTTCGCGAGGTTGCGCGGTTTATCGACGTCACAGCCGCGCGTGATGGCGGCATAGTAAGCGAGCAACTGGAGCGGCACAACCGTCAGCAACGGCAGAAGCAGCTCATCCGTCTCCGGGACCATGATGACATGATCGACATACTTCTCAAGCTCCGTATCGCCTTCTGCAGCGATGCCGATGACGACGGCATCACGTGCCTTGACTTCCTTGATGTTCGACAGCGTCTTCTCGTAGACGCTCTTCTGCGTTGCGAGGGCGATGACTGGTACACCCTCGACGATTAGGGCCAGCGTGCCGTGCTTGAGCTCGCCGGCAGCGTATGCCTCCGCATGGATGTACGAGATCTCCTTGAGTTTCAATGCACCTTCAAGGGCAACATCGTAATCGAGCAGACGGCCGATATAGAAGACATCTTCGTTGAATCCGTACTGCTTGGCAAATGTCTTGATTGGGTCGACGTCCGAGAGTTCCTCGCTAATCTGTGCCGGCACGTTCTTGAGCTTCGTAATGAGGTCTTCAAGGCGCTCCGGCGTCTGCGTCTTCTTGATCTGCGCCATGTAGAGGGCGAGCATGAAGAACAGGATGAGCTGCGTCGTGTAGGCCTTCGTCGAAGCGACGGCGATTTCCGGGCCAGCCCACGTGTAGAGCACCTGATCTGCCTCACGGGCAATCGAGGAGCCGACGACATTCGTCAGGGCCAGCGTCTTGGCACCAAGGCGCTTCGACTCTTTCATCGCAGCGAGCGTATCGCTCGTCTCGCCCGACTGCGATACAGCGATGAACAGCGTGTTCTCGTCGACGATCGGTTCGCGATAGCGGAACTCCGAAGCGACGTCGACTTCGACAATCGTGCGGGCTAGTTTCTCGATGTAGAACTTGCCGACGAGGCCAGCATGGTAAGCCGTGCCGCAGGCGACGATGTAAATCTTATTGAAGGAATTGAGGTAATCCGCATCCCACTTGAGCTCGTTCATGACGATGGACTTGCCGTCTTTCGCGATGCGCTGGCTCATCGTGTCGCGGACAGCCTTCGGCTGCTCGTTGATTTCCTTGAGCATGAAGTGCTCGTAACCGCCCTTCTCGGCAGCCTCGGCATTCCAGTTGACCTCAAAGACCTTCTTCGTCACGGGCTCACCGCGGCGATTCGTGATCTTGATGGCATCCTTCGTGACGACGGCGAGCTCGCCGTCGTTGAGGATGTACGTGCGGCGCGTGCGTGCGATGATGGCGGGGATATCCGATGCGATGAAGTTCTCGCCCTCACCGATGCCGATGACGAGCGGGTTGTCCTGCTTTGTGCAGATGAGCTTGTCCGGCTCTCTCTTGCTCATGAAGACGAGCGAATACGAACCTTCGATGCGGTGCAGCACTTCGCGGACCGAGGAAACGAAATCACCGTTGTAGACCTCTTCGAGCAGATGGGCGACAACTTCCGTATCCGTCTCCGACTTGAAGACATGGCCCTTCTCGATGAGCTCTTCTTTCAGGCCGAGATAGTTCTCGATGATGCCGTTGTGCACGACGACAAAGTCGCCCGTGCAATCCGTATGCGGATGCGCATTGCGGTCCGACGGACGGCCGTGCGTTGCCCAGCGCGTATGGCCGATACCAATCGTGCCCTGCGGCATGTCATCCTTGATCTTGTCGCGCAGCGCCGCGAGGCGGCCGACGCTCTTCTCGACGCGGATGCGATTGCCGTCATAGACAGCGATGCCGGCCGAATCGTAGCCGCGGTACTCAAGCTTCGAGAGTCCCTCGAGCAGGAAGTTCGCAGCCTGCTTGTCACCGACATAACCTACAATACCACACATGATACATACCTCCTGGTAGTCTTGCAACAGGATCCCTCGAACTGCCTTTGTCGTGAGGATTACTCCTCATCTTTCAGCAGACCGTATCGACTGGGACGGCCGGAAGGCATCCGCTGACGTTTCGACAACCTTCTCCTCGTTTTCCCCGCTGAGCTTTCAAGCCCATCTTGGGGAACTAGCGCTAAGAATTGCTTCTTTTCCGTAATGTCCCTGCTGCACAATCAAACCTATCATCAGAACATCGCAAGGCGATTCTGATACGATGCTATTCTAGCTTAAAACCATCTTATTGTCAACAATTGCTCGTGCCAGGCGGCCTATGCAGCCTCCCAAAAGCAAAAATCTCCATCCGGATCATCCGGATGGAGATTTTTGATTCAGTTCAGGGGATGCAACCGCGAAGGGATTACATCATGCCCGGCATGCCGCCCATGCCCGGAGCAGCCGGCGCCGGAGCTTCTTTTTCCGGCTTGTCAGCGACGAGCGTCTCCGTGGTCAGTACCATGGAAGCAATCGAAGCAGCGTTCTGCAGAGCGGAGCGCGTGACCTTTGCCGGATCGACAATGCCAGCCTTGAGCATGTCAACGTATTCGTTCTTGAGGGCGTTGAAGCCGATGCCCGTGCCAGCCTTCTTGACGTTCTCGACGACGACAGAGCCTTCGAGGCCTGCGTTCTGAGCAATCTGACGGACCGGCTCTTCGATAGCGCGTTTAACGATGTTGACACCGACCTTCTCGTCGCCTTCGACCTCGAGCTTATCGAGTGCCGGCAGGATGTCGAGGAACGTCGTGCCACCGCCTGCGACGATGCCTTCTTCAACAGCAGCGCGCGTAGCATTCAGCGCATCCTCGATGCGGTACTTCTTGTCCTTCATCTCGACTTCCGTAGCAGCGCCGATCTCGATGACAGCAACACCACCGGAAAGCTTTGCGAGGCGCTCCTGCAGTTTCTCGCGGTCGAAATCGCTCGTCGTCTGGGAAATCTGCTGCTTGATCTGTGCAACGCGCTCAGCAATGGCGTCCTTGTCGCCCTTGCCGCCGATGATCGTCGTCTCGTCCTTCGTGGAGACCATCTTGTGCGCCTGGCCGAGGTCAGCGAGCGTGACGCTGTCGAGCTTGCGGCCGAGCTCTTCGCTGATGACCGTGCCGCCCGTCAGCGTAGCGATATCCTGCAGCATAGCCTTGCGGCGGTCACCGAAGCCCGGAGCCTTGACGGCCAGAGCCTTGAACGTGCCGCGCAGCTTGTTGACGACGATCGTCGTCAGTGCTTCGCCGTCGACATCCTCAGCGATGATGGCGAGCTGCTTGCCGGCCTTGACAACCTGCTCGAGGATCGGCAGGATGTCGTTGATAGCCGAGATCTTGCGGTCCGTGATGAGGATGTACGGATCATCGAGAGCTGCCTCCATCTTGTCCGTATCCGTGACGAGGTACGGGGAGATGTAGCCGCGGTCGAACTGCATGCCTTCCTTGACGGAGAGGTTCGTGCGCATCGTCTTGGATTCCTCGACCGTGATGACGCCGTCCTTGCCGACCTTCTCCATGGCCTCAGCAATCAGGTTGCCCGTCTCTTCGTTCGCGGAAGAAATCGTAGCAACCTGCGCGATGTCAGCCTGGCCTTCAACCTTCTTGGCCTTCGTCTTGATCTCCTCGACGAGCGTCTTGACCGCTTCGTCAATGCCCTTCTTGATGATCATCGGGTTGGCGCCAGCAGCGACATTCTTCATGCCCTCATGGATCATGGCCTGTGCCAGGAGCGTTGCCGTCGTCGTGCCATCACCGGCGATGTCGTTCGTCTTCGTGGCGACTTCCTTGACGAGCTGTGCGCCCATGTTCTCAAACGGATCTTCGAGCTCGATGTCGCGTGCAATCGTGACACCATCGTTCGTGATCGTCGGAGCGCCGAACTTCTTGTCGAGGACGACATTGCGGCCCTTTGGTCCAAGCGTTACCTTTACGGCATTTGCCAGTGCATCAACACCGCGGCCAAGTGCGCGGCGAGCTTCTTCGTCAAACAGAATCTGTTTTGCCATTTATATTACCTCCGAGAAAAGTCTGATTGAAATCACGGGATGATCAGATGACAGCGAGGATATCGCTCTCACGGACGATCAGGTAATCCTTGCCCTCTACCTTGACCTCTGAACCCGAGTATTTGGAGAAGATGACGCCATCGCCGACCTTGACTTCCATAGCAGCGCGCTCGCCATTATCGAGCAGCTTGCCAGCGCCAACTGCAACGACTGTGCCCTTCTGCGGCTTCTCTTTCGCCGTATCCGGCAGTACAATACCGCTGGCCGTCTTTACATCGCTCTCTGCAACTTCGATGACAACTCTTTCGCCCAATGGCTTAATCATAGGTATCTTCCTCCTATAAAATGAATTTACATGTTGATGGTGTTAGCACTCACTAGACCTGAGTGCTAACTACAGTCTTTATATTACCCCCTCTAAGTCAAAATGTCAATATCAAAATCCATAAAAAGTCAAAAAAACAAAGACCAGGTCAATCTGGTCTTTGTTTCGGATCTGCCAATATCGATTAGATAATCCAGTTGTTCGGTGCCATCATGGAGTCGAGCATGGAATGGTGCAGGATGGTCTCCGCAATCTGCTGGGATGTGCTCTCTGCGGCGGCTTTGCCGGAGAGCTCGCTGAAGGTCCGGACGCCTTCCGGCAATGGCTGGTCTTTGTCGAGCACGAGCAGGACGACGAGGCCTGCCTGCAGCAGGTGGCGGAGCACCGGAGCAGGATCTTCGTCCGCACTCGGATGATAGAGGTACGTGTGGCGGCCGTTGCGCACGAGGTAGTACTCGGCTTCTTCAACGGTCGCAAGCGAGATACCGTCTTTTGCAGGCTCGAAAGCGACGGCAAGAGGTGCCTGCCAGTTGAGCGCGCTGCGCATCTGCTGATTTGCCGCAAAGTGGCGCTTCTCTGTCCCGTCAGGAATCTCGCGCACGACGCCGCAGGCCGATGTCATATTGCTGATGCGGTCGATGAGGATGAGCTCGCCCTGCGTGCGGTGATGGTCGAATGTGTCGAGCACGATCGGCTCCGTCACGGCGATCTCGCAGAGCGCGATCTCGTTCTTCTTGAGGCCAGTTGCCTCGACATGCTCGCCCGTATTGATATCGATGCGGTAATCGATCTTCGTCAGGATACCCGGGATTTTCTTGGTGCCGAGAAATACCATGAAGTTCTTGCCGATGGAAAGCGGCACATCATCCATCCAGAGGATCTCAGCCTTGAAGTTCGCGGCCTGGCGGACATGGCTGCCCTTCTCGAGCACGCAGCCGCGCGAGACGTCGACCTCGCGGTTGAGCTGGATCGTGACCGGCTGCCCCTTGAACGCCGACTCGGCTTCATGGTCGGCCACGAGGATCTTCTTGACTTCGGCCTGCTCGCCGCTCGGCTGTGAGGTGATAGTATCGCCGACGGCGATGCTGCCGCTCTCGATCTGGCCCTGGAAGCCGCGGAATTCGTGATTTGGGCGGCAGACGCGCTGAACGGGCATGTAAAAGCCCTCTTCGTGAACGGCACTGACGTCGACCTGCTCCAGATAATCGAGCAGCGTCGGGCCGTCATACCAGGTCATGGCGGACGACTTCTTCGTGACGTTGTCGCCCTCTGTCGCCGATACAGGAATGAGCTTGACATCGTGAAGATGAAGCTCTTGCTGCAGGGCCTCGATCTGCGCCTGGATCTCCTTGAAGCGCGCCTCCGAGTAGTCGACGAGGTCCATCTTGTTGATGGCAAAGACAAAGTACCGGATACCCATGAGGGCGCAGATGCGGGCATGGCGGCGCGTCTGCGTCAGGACACCCTGCGTCGCGTCGACGAGGATGACGGCAAGGTCTGCAAATGATGCACCGCAGGCCATGTTGCGCGTGTACTCCTCGTGGCCCGGCGTATCCGCACAGATGAAGCTGCGGTTGTCCGTCGTGAAGTAGCGGTAGGCGACATCGATCGTGATGCCCTGCTCACGCTCTGCGAGAAGTCCGTCCAGGAGCAGCGAATAGTCGATGGCGCCACCGCGGCTGCCGACTTTCGAGTCGAGCAGCAGCGCTTCTTTCTGATCGGCATAGATGAGTTTCGCATCGTATAAGAGATGGCCGATGAGCGTGGACTTGCCGTCGTCGACGCTTCCGCAGGTGATGAATTTGAGTAAATCGTTCATATCAGAAATAACCCTCCCGTTTCCGGCGTTCCATGCTGCCGGCTCCCTCGTGATCGATGACACGGCTCGTGCGCTCCGATTCGACAGCGCCGAGTGTCTCCTCCACGATTGCATCCAACGTATCAGCCTCTGACTCAACAGCCCCTGTCAGCGGATAGCAGCCGAGCGTGCGGAAGCGGACCTTCTTGTGCTCGATATCCTCTGGCCTTAGATTGAGCTTCTTGACGATGCGGTCATCGTCAATCATGATGAGATTGCCGTCGCGCTCGATGACCGGGCGCTCCTTGGCAAAATAAAGAGAAACAATCTCGAGGTTCTCGCGGCGGATATACTGCCAGATATCTTTCTCCGTCCAGTTGGACAACGGGAAGACGCGGATGCTCTCGCCCTTGTTGATCTGGGAATTGTAGAGCTTCCACATCTCCGGGCGCTGATTCTTCGGATCCCAGGCCTGGGCCGCATTGCGGAACGAGAAGATGCGTTCCTTGGCACGCGATTTCTCCTCATCGCGGCGGCCGCCGCCGAACGCTGCGGTAAAGCCGTATTTCGTTAAAGCCTGCTTCAGGGCCTGCGTCTTCATGATGTCCGTATACGAGGCGCCGTAGTCAAACGGATTGACACCGGCTGCCAGCCCTTCTTCATTCTTGTACTCAATCATATCGAGTCCGTACTTCTTCGCCTGTGCATCGCGGAAGGCGATCATCTCATGGAACTTCCACGTCGTGTTGATGTGCAGGAACGGGAACGGCGGCTTCTCCGGGTAAAAGGCCTTGAGGGCAAGATGCATCATGACCGTGCTGTCCTTGCCGATGGAATAGAGCATGACTGGTTTCTCGGATTCGGCCGCAACCTCTCGAATGATGTAGATGGCCTCGGCCTCGAGTGCATCGAGATGCGATAATTTTCCCATATGTATTGACTCCTTACTCAGTATTGGTTGGCATTCTCGCGATCGATCGTAATGGTGACCTCCTGCTGGTCAGCCTTGCGGATATGCCAGTGATAGTAATGACCTTCTTTGTGGATTGTCATCGTGCTGCCACTGCCGCCAAGGTCAGCACCGAGGAAGTAGCCTATCGCACTAACAGGACATTCCTTCATGCAGGCCGTACAGCCCCAGCAATCGCGGACCTCGCGGATCTTCGCCTTCCTGCCCGACGGTCCATCCTGCAAGAGAATGAGATTGCCGGGGCAGGCTTCCGTGCAGCGGCCGCAGCCGATGCAGCGGTCCTCATGGATGCGTATGCTCATAATGACCTCCTTTGACCAGCGGCCTTCTATATATATGGAAGGATCCGTTTTCCCAGCGCGAATTGATGTAGCAGCAGCCCTCCGGCGACTGTTCCGGATAGTCGGCATTCTCGCCGAACGTATGCCAGCGCGTCTCGCGGCGCGCGAGGAGGTGCGCAATGAGGGCACGGCAGACCGTCAGCCTCTCGCGCAGCTCATAGATCTTGAGCAGTTCGTACGGGCCATCTGCTGCGAGCTGTGGCAGCAGGGATTCAAGATGCTTGATTTGCTCATCTGCCAGTTCCAGGCGGCTCTTGTTGTAACGGTAGTCTGTATGGATGCCTCCTGCATACTCGTCCATGACCTTCTGCATGGCTTCTTCCAGCTGCTCTGCCGTCAGATTGCCGGGCTCATGCGAGAGATATGCTTCGTAATCCGTCCAGGCAGGCGCATCTTCACGCCGGTCGCCAAGCGCTTCCTTGTCCCTGCCAGCGACGAGGTATCCAGCCAGCGCTTCGGCAGCAATCTCACCTTCAGCGAGTGCTCCCGTCACGTATTTCTGCGGGGCACCGCCTGCGACATCACCGGCGGCAAACAGCCCGTGAACGGTCGTTTCCCGCTTTGTATCGACCCAGAATCCGCTGGCCGTATGGCCGCCGACCACATATGGTTCCGTACCCTCGACCTCGACAGGCTGCTCTTTCGGCCCTTTGCCGCTCTCGATCCACTTGAGCGTCTGCGCCGGTGCCATGTTGAGGTATGCGTGATAGAGATTGCCCTGCTGCTCTGCTGTGATGTGACGCGTATCGAGGTAGCAGGGACCGTTACCCTTGCGGTTCTCCTCCACAGTCCCGAAGATGCGCTGCGGTGTCGTGAGACCGTACTTCGTCTCATAGATTTCACCTCTGGCATTGACCTGCTTGGCCCCGACGCCCTGTGCAATCGTGCCGGTCGGCGCAATCGTATCCTTGCAACGCAATGCAATGAAGCGGTGCTCGAGCGTCGTCATCTCTGCGCCAGCACGGATGCCCATCGCATAGCCTGCCCCCGTGTTGAACGGCGGATACCACATCTTGTGGCGCGAAAAACCTGGATTATTGGGGCGGTAAAGTCCTGCAGCTCCGCCCGTCGCGATGAGCACCGCTCTCGCCTCTATGTCGTAAGCGGTCAAATCGCGAACAGAAAAGCCCCAGGCACCGTGCACCGTACCGTCCGTGACCTTGAGATCTGTGATATTGACGTGATTGAGCACGGTGACGTTGTTCTGCTCGCGCACGCCCTTGGCCAGGAGCGGCTTGATATTCTCGCCGTTGATCTTGACGTTGCGCCACCCGCGCGTGACATAATTCCCGCTTTCATCCTTCAGGATCACGAGCCCGCGGCGCTCGAGGTCTTCCGTGACCTCGTTGACAGACTCTGCGATTGTCATCATGAGATCATCGCGGATGATGCCCTCCGCATCCTTGCGTGCATACTCGACGTAGTCGGCCGGCGTGTGGCCGTTCGAGATGTAGGCATTGAGCGCATTGACACCCGCGGCCAGGCAGCCGCTGCGTTCGATATTCGCTTTTTCAGCGACGAGCACGCGCAGCTCCTTCTCTGCGCCGAGCTTGATGGCGGCATAACAGCCAGCCGTGCCGCCGCCAATGATGAGCACATCGGTCTCCAGACGGCTCCGCTTCAGCTTTACATTCTTCATATCATCTCTCCTAAAATCACTCCATGGTAACAGTCGATACATACACCATTCACATTCAGATGAGGAAAAGTCCAAATCCCGCTGCTGCCGACACGAGCATCGGCACGGTCATGGCCTTCCTGCGGACAAAGAGCAGGTACAGGCAGAAGACTGCCAGCAGGATGCTCATCGTAAGGACAATCCCTTCTGGCACCAGCAGCCCCGTGCCGATCTCCAGATTCGTGCGCAGCATCGAGAGTGCAACATTGAGCAGCAGGCCGCTGATGATGGGGCGCACCCAGAGGCTGATCTGGCGGAAGACCGGCACGTCGTGAAAGGTCCGCAGCAGACGCGCGATGATGCCGAAGATCAAGCCCGACGCCGCGACGCTGACGGCAAAGCCTGCCAGCGAGAGAGCGAGACCCGCGCTCATGCCGCCCATGCGAAGGCCGGAAAGATAACCGATTCCCGTGAGGATCTTGCAGAGGATTGACCCTGGCAGGGCATTGGCCACGGGTACGAGCTGGCCATAGAAATCGGCCGAAACCACTGTGCCGCCCTGGACAAACAGGCCGTCCGCAATCGTCAGGTAGGCATCGCCACCGCCAAATGAGAGCAGCGACGAGAGGAATCCCTCCCCGATGTACGCGGAGCTGCCCTGCACCATCGTGATGGCCGGCAGGCTAAGCGCCAAGGCAAAAGCCAGCCAGACGAATGCATCGCGCAGCGTGTCCTTGAGAAGCTTTACGCCATCGACGGATTCTCCGCCCATGCGGAAGCTCTTGACAAGCCCCCTGAAAACGAGCCATCCCATGAACAGGATAGTGGCATCGTGGACACCTGTCAGAGCCGGTGCCAAAGGATGACTGCCGCTCAGCAGGAACGAGGCTGTGAGCAGGCCGGCCACAATGGCTTTTGCCCGCGAGATGCCGCTGCCGAGGTAGACAATCAGGAAGAACAAAAGCCCGAGGATGGACAGGATGGACAGATTGAACACAGGCTTAGCCGAAATGCCGAGCAGTGCATAGAGGTTTGCCTCCGAAGAGAACAGGAATACCGCCACCATCGCCAGGCACATCGTGCGGAACACGCGCGTGCCGGCCTGCCGCATCGCGGTGAGCGTCTTAAGCACATAAGCTGCCAACAGGCTGATGATGAACGCACCGAGGCCGATCGAAGCATAGCGGATCCCCGTCAGGGCAGCCCCTTGTTCTCCCGTCAGCACCGCAAGGATCAGGATGGTGAGGAGGGCTCCCGGCAGAGCCATCATCGAAGATGCTACGAGCATGCCCGCATGGCCGCCGAGCCTCTGGCCGATGCCTGCCGCAATCTCGACAGGCAGAGCCCCCGGCGTGATGCAGGCCGCGACGACATCCTCATCGTACGCGCGCTTTGTGACGAGCTTGCCGTTTTCCACGACTTCCTTCTCAATGACGGGAATCAGAGCATTGCCGCCGCCAAAACCGATGGCACCGATGCGCAGCATACTCATGCCCAGTCGCACGATATCCGCGTAACCGTGCAGCATGCTCTGATACAATCCATTGGCCTGCACAAAGATATGTTCCACTGCCATCACCTCACAAATCATCCACACAAAAGAAAAGAGGTCCTAAGGCGGGCGCATTGCGCGCTTGCCTTAGAACCTCCATTTTTTCTGGTCAGTTCTCATCAAACTTCAAATGATGTTTTTATCTTAACCGAGATAACATAGTTTGTCAATATGTAAACAAAAATTTATGTCAAAATACAGAATTCCATGCAGCCATGAGGCATCAAACCCTGCCGCCCGCCGCCTTGACGATGGCCTCGGCGACATCCTTGACCGTCAGGCGCTTCATCATCGCGTACTGCTGGATGCGGCGGTAGGCCTCCTGCTCAGAGAGATGATGGGCCGCCATGAGGATGCCCTTGGCCCGGTCGAGCGTCTTGCGCATGGCCAGCGAATCGCGCAGGCCAGCGAGCTCCTGCTCGAGGCCCTGCATCTCCCGCCAACGCGACATGGCGATCTCGATGGCCGGGAAGAGGTTGTTCTCCTGCACTGGCTTGACAAGGTAGCCGAGCACGCCAGAGTCCTTAGCCTTCTCGACGATCTCCGGCTGGCTGAAGGCAGTGAGCAACAGGACAGGCGCCAGCTTCTCCTCCGAGATCTTGCGCGCAGCCGTGATGCCGTCCATCTGCGGCATCTTGATGTCCATGATGACGAGGTCCGGGCGATGCTGCCGCGTCAGTTCCACCGCCTTGCGCCCGTCAATGGCCTCACCGACGACCTCATGACCAGCTTCTTCGAGCATCTCACGCAAATCCATGCGAATGATGGATTCATTATCTGCAATGACAATCCGTAACGTCTCATGTGCCATAAGTATTCCAGCCTTCCCTTGCAATCTTTCCAAAAACAACAAAACAAAAACGATAGCGCCTGACACGTCAGCCTTGTCCCTCGTCTGTCGGATTCGGCTGCACCTTCGGGATGCGCAGGCGCGCATGCGCGCCGTGCCCAGGACCCCGCTCGTCGTTCTCGATGGAGAACGTGCCGCCGAGGTCGCCCTCGACGAGCGTTTGGACGATCGTCAGCCCCAGCGACTTGCGTGGCAAGTCTTCAAAGCCATCCGGCAGCCCTACGCCGTCGTCGTAGAAATCGAGATGCCAGTGGTCTTCATCCTCCTGCACGGCCAGGCCGATGAGGCCCGATTTGCGGCCCGTGAAAGCGTGCTCCATCGCATTGAGCACGAGCTCGTTGAGCACGAGCGCCACAGAGCTCGCGCACTTCGACGGCAGGATGAGGCGTGGGCCCCGGAACTCCGTCCGTATCGTGAACTCCCGGTCTGTCATGTTGCGCGCAGCCAGGTCGAAGATGTGGCCCATGACCTCCTGGACATCGATGTCCTCGCTGCCCTGCTGCGAAAGGTACTCGTGGACGACGGAGATGGAGAGGATGCGGTTGACACTCTCCTTCAACGCCGCCTTTACCTCGGCCGTCTTGGCCCGCCGCGCCTGGATGCGCAGCAGGCTCGCGATGGCCTGCAGGTTGTTCTTGACGCGGTGATGAATCTCCTGGATGACAGCCGACTTGATGCGGATCTCCTTGTCCTTGGCGCGTGTCTCCGTGACATCCGAGATGATGACGATGCACATGCAGAGATTGCCGCCCTCGCGGATGACGATCTCGCGCCTGATGAGGATGAGCCCGCCTGCCGTGATCTCCTTCTGCCACGGGCGCTCCGTCTCCACCGTCTCGCGCGTGACATGCTGCGTCATCTGGCGGTCAAAGAGATGGCCGCCGCGCAGGCTGCCGACGCCGAGCACGCGGTAGATGCGCTGTGCCGCCGCATCCGCAAAGACGATGCGGCTGTGCGCATCTGTGATGATGATGCCGTCGCTCGCCGTGATGGGGCGGAACTGCTCCGGATTGAGGATGTGGCGCGCATGGTAGAGCACGGCTACCGCCGCATCGAGCAGGTGCGAATAGCCCTCGATTGAGAGCTTGTCGAGGTCGACCTCGAAATTCAGTACGCCGATGACCTTGTCGCCGTCGTGGATGCCAAACGTGAACATATCGATCATCGAGCCGTAATTCCACTCGCGCTTGCCGCGCGCCGGCTTGCCCGTCTGGAAGGTCTCTTTGATGAGCGGCTCCTCGATGCAACGCACCAGCTTCCCGACCGCACTGTCCTTGCCAGGCAGGTAGACCGTATGCGGCCGCTGCTGCGCTATGACCAGGAAGTACTCGGGGTCCTTCGCCTTCACGTAGACCTTGAGCTCGCCGTGTGCAAGGTCCGCGAGGAAGGGAAAGACGATCGCCATGCGGGCCAGCAGGCTGATCTGCAGCATCGTGAGCCGCGTCTGCGCCCTGCAGAGCCGTGTAATGTCATCCATATATCCGCACCTCTCTTTTACAATTTCTGCTATACAGTATAACAGAAAACGCATACTTTGTAATGTAGAAATTCATGAATACATTCGATGAACAAAAAAGGCCGCTGCTCATAGGCAGCGGTCCAAATCGCTCTCTTATTCTCTTTCCTCCAAGCCGAGTCCCGGCACAGCGTTGAGGTAAAGGTCGCTGAAGTCGCCGTGCTTCGCCTGATAGTAGCCGCGGCAGGCGATCATCGCCGCATTGTCCGTGCAGAGGATGCGGCTTGGATAGAAGAAGCGCACGCCAGTCTCAGCGGCGCGCTCGCGCAGGCGCGCCTCGAGGCCGCTGTTGGCCGCGACGCCGCCGGCCAGCACGAGCGTATCGCGCCCTGCGCGCTGCACGGCATCGAAGGCCTTCTCGACGAGCACCTCGACGACGGAGTGCTGGAACGAGGCCGCGATGTCGGCCTTGCGCAGCTCATGACCCTTCATCTTCTCGCTGTTGATGTAATTGAGAACAGCCGACTTGAGGCCGCTGAAGCTGAACTCATAGTTGCCCTTCTCCTCGAGTGCGCGCGGGAAGTCGATGGCGAGAGGGTCGCCCTCCTTGGCCAGCGCATCAATGCGTGGGCCGCCCGGATACGGCAGGCCCATGACGCGCGCGATCTTGTCAAAGGCCTCGCCCGCCGCATCATCGCGCGTCTGTCCCATCATGTGGAACGTGTCGTAGCCGCGCACATCGACGAGAGCCGTGTGACCGCCTGAGACGACAAGTGCCATGAAGGGCGGCTCGAGCGTCGGTTCCGCGAGGAAGTTCGCGAAGATATGGCCTTCGAGATGGTTGACACCGATGAGCGGCTTGTCGAGCGCAAAGGCCAGGGCCTTGGCCGCCGAGACGCCGACGAGCAGTGCGCCGACGAGTCCCGGTCCGTACGTCACGGCGACCTGGTCGATGTCCGTGAGCGTCACACCGGCCTGGCGGACGGCCTCATCGATGACGGGCATGATGTTGACGATGTGCTTGCGCGAAGCGATCTCCGGCACGACACCGCCAAACTTCTGGTGAATGGGAATCTGCGTCGAGATGACGTTCGACAGGACCGTGCGGCCACCGCGCAGCACGGCAGCCGACGTCTCATCACAGCTCGACTCAATGCCCAGAGTCAGGATTTCCTTTTCCAAAATAATCTCTCCTCATCGCTGCACTCAGCCAGAACAGCGATCACAATTTCGTATTCCACATGATGATGGCATCTTCGCCATTGTCATGGTAGTATTTCTTGCGGACACCGGCCTCGCGGAAGCCGTAATGCGCGTAGAGGGCGCGCGCCGGTGCATTCGACGGGCGCACCTCGAGCGTCATCGCCGTCACGCCGCGCGCCTTTACGAGCGCAATGAGTTCCGCCATGAGACGCGTGCCAACTTTATGGCCGCGACACTCCGGCACAATCGCGACATTCGTGATCTGCGCCTCCTCAAAGGAGATCCAGCAGCCGGCGTAGCCGATGACCTTCTCCCCATCGAGCGCGAGCAGGTAGCACGTGTTCTCGTTGGCGGCTTCCTTCCAGAACGACTCGCGCGACCACGGGATGGCAAAGCACGCCTTCTCCACGGCCTCGACAGCGTCGGCATCCTCCGGCTTCATCTCGCGAAAAGTCAGATTCATTTCGCACCCTCCGGATGGCGCTTCTCCCAGAGGACCTCCGCCTCGCTGCGGCGGATGTAGACGGGCTCCATGTTCATGACATTGTCCGCATGGCCCGCAGCGAACTCCTGCAGGCCGAGCATGGCGACACAGGCCGCCCGCGGCATGACGAGATGTGCCGGCGCGACCGAGACATTCGATGGCAGGTCGACCTTGCCGCGGATGCGGCGCGCAGCGATGTCGCCGAGCACGACGACTTCACGCCCCGACTCTGCGCACTCTGCGAGGATCTCCGCGATGGGCAGAACCTCCACAGGATTGACGATGCGCAGTTCTCCATGTTCCCACTCATAGCTCTCGCGGTAGGCATTGCCCTTCTGTGCATCCAAGAGGCTCACGATGCGGATGCCCGGAACGGGATAGTGGAAGGCGAGCGCCTTGAGCGTCGAGACGCCGACGATGGGAAGATTCAAGGCATACGCCATAGCCTTCGCAGCCGCCAGTCCGATGCGCAGCCCCGTAAAGGAGCCCGGGCCTATGCTGACGGCAATGCCCTCAAGATTCTCTTTCCTGACGTTTGCCATGCGCAGGACTTCCTTTATATGGGGCATCAGCGTCTCCGAGTGCGTGAGCTTGGCCTGCATCGTCAGCTCCGCTGCGAGCTTATCGACAGAAGCCACGGCGACACTCGAGACTTGCGTTGCCGTATCAATGGCTAAAATAGACAAATGACTCCAACTCCTTTATGAATTCCTGATAGCGCTCTCCGATACTCGCAAAGATGATGCGGCGTCCATCCGCATCGTCCGACTTCTCGATGCGGACCTCGACATGATCCTCTGGCATGCACTGCGGAAACTTGTCCGACCATTCGATGACGACGATGCCCTCTGGGTCCTCCGTGTATTCATAGAAGCCAATGTCCTCGAGCTCCTCCTCCGTCTCGAGGCGGTAGAGGTCGAAATGGTAGATCGGGCAGATGCCTTCGTATACGTTCATGAGGTTGAACGTCGGGCTCGTCACCTCGCCTTCGACGCCGAGCGTATGCGCAAGGCTCTGGACGAACAAGGTCTTGCCGACTCCGAGGTCTCCCTCCAGGCAGAGCACAGTTCCCTCCCGTATCTTTTGTCCAACCATCTCGGCCAAATGGGCAGTCTCCTCGGGAGAATTCGTTGTACAGGTAAACATTTTTGTTTCTTATCGCTCCTATATGGTATAGTCTCATAGTCTGTAGTCAAAACGTATCCTCATTATATCACACGGAATTCATTCGGTAAATCAGCAGGCAGTCCCATATTCAATAATTATTATCCGTAACTAATTTATTTAATAAAATGTGATATACGGCGATACAAGTAGATAAAATTAGCATTCGAGAGATAATCTTCTTCAATCGCTCCATATAGATATTCCTATTTGCTGTCATATGCCGTATAATCAAAGCATAGCAAGTGAGCAACACCGGTGAGCGGCCGAGAGCCGACAGCCGGTACCCACCTACGATGTGTATGAAAATCAAGATATATTTTAGGAGGCTATCATTATGAAAAAGTTTGTTTGCACGGTTTGCGGTTATGTTTACGAAGGCGAAGCAGCTCCGGCTGAGTGCCCGATCTGCCATGCTCCGGCATCCAAGTTCGTTGAGCAGAGCGGTGAGATGACGTTTGCAGATGAGCATCGCGTCGGTGTTGCTAAGGACGTTGATCCGCGCATCCTCGAAGGCCTTCGCCAGAACTTCACGGGCGAGTGCTCCGAAGTCGGCATGTACCTCGCTATGAGCCGCCAGGCTGATCGTGAAGGCTATCCGGAAATCGCAGAGGCTTACAAGCGCTATGCATTCGAAGAAGCAGAGCATGCTGCTAAGTTCGCTGAGCTCCTCGGCGAGGTCCTGACGAACAGCACGGAGAAGAACCTCACGATGCGCATCGATGCAGAGCACGGCGCTTGCGCTGGCAAGAAAGAGCTCGCAACGCTCGCAAAGCAGCTCGGCCTTGACGCTGTCCATGACACGGTTCACGAGATGGCAAAAGACGAGGCTCGCCATGGCCGCGGCTTCAAGGGCCTCTTCGACCGTTACTTCGGCAAATAATCCCTTGTCCTAAACTCCTAAACATCATATAATCCACACAAAGACCTGTTCTGCAGCGCATCCGCAGAGCAGGTCTTTTGTATACATTAAAAGGATATTGTGTTTTTTTATGCATAACTGTTGAAAAGAGACAGCAAAAGCCTTATACTAAGCGTGACCTGAAAATGCAACGGAGCAAGACGACTGGCGTCACTATGTCGCTTGCTCCGTTTTTTCAGAGTGCATGCGTATCTATATGAACTGTACAGGAAGGGTTGTGTTATGAGAAGCTTTATCCTCAACGAAAACGAAATGAATGAAATGGCCAAGAGACAGCCGACGCCATTCCTCGTGCTGTCCGTCGACCGGGTTGCCGAGAACTACGCGTTCCTGCGCAAGCACCTGCCGCGCGCCGGCATCTACTATGCCATCAAGGCGAACCCTCATCCGCGCGTGCTCGAGCGCCTCGCCTCCCTTGGCTCACACTTCGATGTCGCATCGGCCGGCGAGATGGAGATGCTCCACAAAGCTGGCGTCGACGGGTCGCGCATGATTTACGCCAATCCGGTACACGATGCACGCGGTTTTTCGGCGGCCTCCCGTCTCGGCGTCCGCCGCTTTACGTTCGACGATGCCAGCGAGATTCCCAAACTCGCTGCCGCGGCGCCCGGCGCCGATGTCCTCGTGCGCGTGCAGGTCCACAACAGCAAGGCGCTCGTCGACCTCAACACGAAGTTCGGCGCACCGCTCGATAAGGCCCTGCCTCTCTTGCGCAAGGCCGAACAGTCCGGACTCCACGCCAAGGGCATCTGCTTCCACGTCGGCAGCCAGTCCCTGTCCACCGCAGCGTACGAAGAAGCGCTGCTGCTCGTTCATCACCGTTTCCTTGAGGCCGAAGCCTCCGGCATGCACCTGACCGATCTCGATATCGGCGGCGGCTTCCCGATCCCGTCGGCTGAAGGGCTGCACGTCGACCTCGCCGCCATGCTCGAGGCCATCAACCGACAGCTCGACCGCCTGTTCCCGCACACGGCTGTCTGGACGGAGCCGGGCCGCTTCCTCTGCGGCACAGCCATGAATCTTGTGACCTCCGTCATCGGCACGAAGCAGCGCGGCGATATCCCATGGTACATCCTCGACGAAGGCATCTACGGTGTCTTCTCGGGCATCCTGTTCGACCACTGGGAATATCCGCTGCACTGCTTCGGCAAGGGCAGGAAAGTCCCCTCGACATTCGCGGGGCCGAGCTGCGACGGCATCGATGTGCTCTACCGCGATTTCCCCGCACCGAAGCTCCCGATCGGCGCCAAGGTGCTCGTCAGCGACATCGGCGCCTACACGACAGTCTCCGCCACGCGCTTCAACGGCTTTGAGCCCGCCCCCGTCCTCATCTGGGAGGACCAGGCCGACCTCGTCGCCAAGAGCCGCAAGACCAGCGAAAACGATAAAGCATCCGAGTCATGCCTTGCGCAGATGCCCTGACAGTCGGACAGGCTGAGATGCGGGCAGCAAAAAACTCCGCTCCTTCCGTCATTCATGATGCATGACGGAAGGAGCGGAGTCTTTTTATTCTGCTATGAAATCAGGTCAGACGATTTTCGTCGACCAGCTCTCGATGTTCCAGACGGTGTCGACGAGATCTTCGTAGAAGTCGGGCTCATGCGAGACGAGCAGCAGCGTGCCCTTGTACTCCTGCAGTGCGCGCTTGAGCTCTTTCTTGGCCTCGACGTCGAGGTGGTTCGTCGGCTCGTCGAGCACGAGCAGATTGACCGGCTTCTGCATGATCTTGGCCAGGCGGACCTTAGCCGCCTCGCCGCCTGAGAGCGCCGTCATCTTCGTCGTGATGTGCTCATTCGTCAGGCCGCACGAAGCCAGCGCCGCACGCACCTCGAAGTTCGTCATGCCGGGGTACTCCTGCCAGAGCTCTTCGAGGGCCGTGTTCATATTGCCCTTGGCCTCCTCCTGCTCGAAGTAGCCGACCGAGACGAATTCGCCGTGCTCGATATCACCTGAAACCGGCTTGATGAGGCCGAGCAGCGTCTTTAAGAGCGTCGACTTGCCGAGGCCGTTCGTGCCGCGGATTGCGATTTTCTTGTTGCGCTCGACCTTGATGTCGACGGGCTTCGTCAGCGGCGTGTCATAGCCGAGCACGAGACGCTGCGCCTCGATAACAAAGCGCGACGGCGTGCGGTCCGGCTGGAAGTGGAAGTGCGGTTTCGGCTTCTCCTGGCGCTTCGTCAGGATCTCCATCTTGTCGAGCTTTTTCTGGCGGCTGTTGGCCATGCCGCGCGTCGCGACGCGCGCCTTGTTGCGCTGGATGAAGTCCTGCTCGCGCTTGATCTCCGCCTGCTGGCGCTCATAGGCCGCCTCTTCCTGGCGACGCTTGAGCGCAGCCATCTCCTCAAACTTCTCGTAGCTTCCCGTATAGCGCGTGAGCTTGTAGTTGTCAACATGCCAGATGACATTCGTCACCGCATTGAGGAACGGCACGTCGTGCGAGATGACGATAAAGGCATTCTCGTAATTCGTCAGGTAGTTCTTGAGCCACTCGATGTGCTCGGCGTCGAGGTAGTTCGTCGGCTCGTCGAGCAGCAGGATTTCCGGGTTCTCGAGCAGGAGCTTCGTCAGGAGGACCTTCGTGCGCTGGCCGCCCGAGAGCTCGTCCACCTTGCGGTCAAGGCCGATGTCGCGCAGGCCGAGGCCGCCTGCGACCTCTTCGATGCGCGCGTCAATCGTATAGTAGCTGCCCGCCTCGAGGATGTCCTGGATGTCGCCGACATCCTTCATGAGCTTGTCCATCTCCTCTGGCGTTGCCTCGCCCATCTTGTCGTAGGCCGCGAGCATCTCCTGCTCGAGCGTCACGAGATGGTCGAATGCCGTGCGCAGCGTTTCCCGGATCGTCATGCCCGGCTTCAGCGCCGCGTGCTGGTCAAGATACCCGACCTTCGTGCGCTTCGCCCAGGTCACCTGCCCCGCATCCGGAGTCAGCTTGCCCGTGATGATTGCCATGAACGTCGACTTGCCCTCGCCATTCGCCCCGACCAGCGCCACATGCTCCCCCTTCAGCAGGCGGAACGAAACATCCTCAAAAATCTCCCGCCCGCCATAGCTGTGCGAAAGATGCGAAACCTCCAGTACGCTCATATCGTGCTCCTTTACATAAAAAAACCTCCTGCTTTCACAGGAGGTCAATTTTCAGATAAATGGTCGGAACGACCTGATTTGAACAGGCGACCTCTTCCACCCCAAGGAAGCGCGCTACCAAACTGCGCTACGTCCCGACGACAAGTTATATTATACAATAGAGTCACAGTCTTGTAAAGTGGCAAATGCGCTGCCCGGTCAGATGAAGTACTCGATCGTGGCCTGGGCGGTCTTCTTGGTACGTTCATTGAAGAGCAGCACAGCCTCGCGGTCTTCAACGGGACCGAGGGCGTAGGGGGCGTTCTCCTCGCGGTTGAAGCAGTCGGCCGGTACGATGCGGTTGTAGGCCATGGGATGCTGCAGGCTCGTCTCGATGCCGGTGCCACGGAATTCATCGGACGACTCCGGCACGTACCAAGGGTCGAACATCAGGATGCGACCATCGGGCAGCTCGCCGGTCAGAAGGGCGTAGTGCTCGACATCATAAAAGAGGCGCACAACGGCTGCACCGCCGCGATGCAGGGCATCATTGATGAAGCTCTCCTGCCCGATGTAGACGGATTTTCCTGAAAGATACTGGCTCGAAAGCGGCAGATTCGTCGCACGGCCAAAGCCGTCAAGCCAGTTCGAGAGGAACATCATCGCCATGCGGCTCGTCCCCGCCCGTCCCGGCTCTCCCTTCTGGCTGTAGCAGTCGAGGCTGTAGAGCATGACATTGCGGATGATCTCCGGCGGGATCTCCTCGCGCTCAAAGAGATAGCTGACTGCATTGAGCATCGTCGTCGGACCGCAGTCATACTCCGAGAACTGATAGCGCAAAGGACTCTTCATAAATTATACTCCCATCTAAAAAGCTCTTGTGGCTCAGCGCAGTGAACCGAGGTAATGCACACCGTTGATGTACGGCACGCCGCTGAAGTTGAGGAAGGTCGCCGTCGAGGCGATGACCTTGCGCAGGTAATGCTTGCCATAATCACTGCCGAAGCTGAACCAG
Organism: Mitsuokella jalaludinii DSM 13811; assembly: GCF_000702905.1. GTDB lineage: Bacteria > Bacillota > Negativicutes > Selenomonadales > Selenomonadaceae > Mitsuokella > Mitsuokella jalaludinii. The sequence goes on along the minus strand of NZ_JNKR01000005.1, from coordinate 65,593 downwards.
CTGCTCATCGACTGCAGGACGATCGGCGTTCCCGCGTCATCCTGGCCGAGGTACATCATGACATGCGTGTTGTTGGCCAGCAGCGTGCCCGGCACGCACGACTCCAGCGCGGCCAGCCGGTCCGCTTCGCCCATGCCCGACAGGTCGATGACATTCGCCATCGACTTAGCCTGCTGGTCGGCATCGCGCGGCAGCTCGATGCCCATGCTGCGGTAGACGTCGCCGACGAATGAGGAGCAATCGACGCTGTCATCGAGACCGCCCCATCCGTACTCATCGCCGAGAAAGCGGAATCCCTGACGCACGAAGTTGTTCTCGGTGCAGGGCAGGAAGCCCTCGTGCAGCGTCGCGTCAAAGGCGGCCGGGCGCCTCTTTATCTGCAGTGTGCCGTTATTGCTGACCGGCATCAGGAGGACCTTGTCCCCATCTGCGCCCGCGGCGAGCGGTATCTTTGCGCCCATCTGGAAGAGCAGCGATTCCCCTGCTCCATTTTCCATCGTCTTCTTGTTGGCCGTGACGACCGCGAAGTCTGCGGGATGGACGAAGCTCTCCCATGTCGCGCGATCCGTCTCGGCAAAGTCGGACTTGGCGAGCCAGCCGTCGTAGAAGCGCGTGCGCACAAAGGCGAACTTCTTGTCGTAGCTGTCGCCGAGCACGGCCACCGGCTCAGCCGGATCGAGTGCGGTCGCCTGCAGCGTATCGTAATGCACATCGCCTGCACTCTCAAACCAGCCAGCTACCTCCGGAAGCAGGCGCAGGTTGGCACGGCGCGTCACCACACCGTAGCGCGTCTCTGCGCGCTCCGGCAGTGCATCGAGATTGCAGTTCTTGCGCGCAAATGCGTAGCTGTAAGCCGTCAGGGCACTGCCATTCTTGTAGAGGGACGGCAGTTCGGCTGTATCAAAATCGCCAATCGCCTGGACCTTCTCGATGCGCTGCCGCACCTCTGCTCCAGAGACGCTCTCCGACACCGACGCGAGGTCAAAGAGCGTATCATTGCGGCGACGCAGTGCCTCATTCGCGGCTTTGACCTGTTCCCTCGTCAGGAGGACTGTATCGCCCTGCGGATTGCGCTGCGTCCAATAAGCCGCCGTCGCACGCGCATCCGTGATCTCCGGCGAAGCCTCTGCCCCCATACGGCCTGACAGGAGAAGCGTCAGGACGAGGAGAACGGGCAACAGGCGCTTGAATATGACAATCATCGCATCCATTCCTTTCTATACCGTATATGATATCTATTATAGCGCAGAGCCCTGCCGCTGTCATCTAAGAGAATACGCACGCGACGACGCTCTGCCCGCATCAGATTGTCTAGATGTTTTAAGTCATTTTTGCTATAATGAAAGAAAGCCGTCACGGCATGTATCAGCAGGGATACGGCGGTGACGGCTTTTCACATTGCGCAGAGGGGACGGTGCATCCATGACAATCTTAGAGGAAATTGCAGAAAAACGGCAGCTGCTCCGAGCATCCAAATCCGGACACATTTACAGGGAGGGCGGCCTCGTCATCGTGCCGGACAGCACGGCGTTCCGCCGTATCCTCGCCATCGGCGACATCCATGGCAACTGGCAGCGCTTTCTGTCGCTATGGCATCACGTTCCCTACGACCCGCAGGAAGACCTGCTCGTCTTCCTCGGCGACTACATCGACCGCGGCGCTTACAGTGCAGAAGTCCTGCAGATGGTCATGAAGCTCGCCGAGAAGAGCCCACATGTCATCACGCTGACGGGCAACCACGAGGCCATGATGATGCACTACTTCCAGGACCACAGCATCCGCGAGCCGATGGACATGAGCCACGGCTGGCTCCGCAGCGGCGGCCAGGCGACGTTCGAGAGCCTTGCGCGCGTCTATCAGAGCGATCCCGGTATCTATCATCGGCTGCTGGAATTCGTGCTGTCGCTCGACCATCTCGCCGCCGTCGGCGAAGAATACATCTTCACGCATGCGGGCTTCCTGCCCCAGAAATCGTACGAGGAACAGGTTGACGATATGCTCTGGATCCGCACGGAGTTCTACGAAGAATATACGGGACGCGAGACGGTCGTCATCGGCCATACGCCAGTCCAGTACTTCGATGAAACGCGCCACCATCCTCTGCTGTTCCGCAACCACATCATCGACTGCGACACGGGCTCCTACCTGCCCGGCGGCCACATCAGCTGCCTCAATGTCAAGAAGATGACGTGCTGGCAGAGCGACCCCGACGATATGTTTCAAGAGGACTGAATCAGCGCAGCGGAATATTGCTCTTGCTCACGCGTTCCGCGGCATTGGGGATGCCGAGCTCTTCGAGCATGCGCACGAAAGCCAGCTCGATGACCTCGGCGTACTGGCTCGGGCCGATGATGATCTCCTCAAGCGCCTCCTCGAGCGGCACACCGGTCTGCGGAGCAGACGGGCTGCTGAGCGGCAGCTTGTAGATGACTTGCGGGATGCCGTCGACGACGACGATGTCGTGGTGGAGGTGGCTGCTGGACGACTCATGGTAGACGAAGCGCCATTCGCGCTCCTCGTTGAAGCCCGGGTTCTTGATGGAGAACAGCGAGATCATGAGCATGTTGACGAAGTATTCGAGCACCTTCGCAGGCTCGTAGCGCTTGAGAGCGTCGAGATACGTCTCGATGTTGTCGAGCATCCAGTCAAAGCCCTCCGTGAACTGCGCCTGCGTGAGGTATTCGACCGGCGTCAGGCGCAGCGGCAGGGGCTCGAGGCGCTGGAAGATGGCCGTCGGCTTGAGGACAAAGGCCACGCCCGTCTTGCGGCCGTAGGCGCGCCACATCGAGAGCCGCCCCTTGCCGCGCTCGCGCGGGCGGTGCTCCGAGACGCAGGCCAGATAAGTGTTCGTGATGAAGCGCTGCTCATTCTTATTGAGGTCACTCATCATCGAGTCGAGCACGTTCTCGCCCCAGTCGAGGCGCGCCGCGAGATGCTGGATGCGCTCGCGCCGGTAGTCGGAGCCGTAGACCGTCTTGTTGAGCAGCTGGATGCCGTAGTCGATCTCGCGGTAGTCATTCATGCAGGCCGCCGCACGCATCCAGAGCGCATGCCCCTTGAGGATGTTGATGCCCGTGCCCGCGCTCGTGTAGTAAGCAAAGCGCATGCGCTCGAGCCGCGTCTTTTCCAGGCGCCGCGCGTAGATGGGCTGAAAGATCTTCAAGAACGCGCCGAGTTCTTCATATCGCCTTAGTTCCATACTGCCTCTTCCCTTCCGACTTTCCATCACGATTTCACGATGCTAAATCCGTCTAACAGACGTTCGTCATATCCTTATTATACCACAGCAATCAGGAGGTTTTTTATGAGCAGACGACCCAAGATCAAGATCACCATCACCGACCGACGCGGCAAGATGGGCTGCCATCGCGGCCATCATGTCGGCGAGGTATTCGACTTCGACGAGGACCGCGGCAAGATCTGCCCTATGGCCATGCACTGCGCCTTCCCCTACATCGACATCCTGCGCTACGGCGGCACCATCCCCGGCCAGGAAAAGGGCAAGGCTGAGTTCTGCTGCTCCGACGCCGACACCATCATGGTGTTCGAAGCCGAGATTGTCGAACAATAATAAATTAGTATCCTGATTATCAAAGAGCCTGCTCAAAAAGAGCAGGCTTTTTCGTATTCTTGACTGCATTCAAAACATCACGACTCCTGCCCGGCGAACTGGGTTTCGTAGAGGGCGCGGTAGGGGCCGTTGTGCTCGATGAGGTCTTCGTGGCGGCCTTGCTCGACGATGCGGCCGTGGTCCATGACGATGATCTCGTCGGCGTCGCGGATGGTCGAGAGGCGGTGGGCGATGATCAGGCAGGTGCGGTCGTGCATGAGGCGCGTCATGGCGTCCTGGATGCGCGTCTCGGTGCGCGTGTCGACGTTTGAGGTCGCCTCGTCGAGGATCAGGATGCGCGGCGAGGCAAGGCAGGCGCGGGCGATGGCGAGCAGCTGGCGCTGGCCAGCCGAGAGCTCCGCGCCCGCGCTCTGCAGGACCGTCTCATACTGCTGCGGCAGATGCGCGATAAAGTCGTCGGCATGGGCGAGCTCAGCCGCCCGTTTTACCTCCTCCATCGTCGCGCCGGGCTTGGCATAGGCGAGGTTGTAGCGGACTGTATCCGAGAACAGCACGGTGTCCTGCAGGACGATGCCGACGAGCTTCCGCAAACTGCCCGGCGCATACGTGCGGATGTCCTGACCATCGAGCAGGATTTTCCCCGCATCGATTTCGTAGAAGCGCATCAGGAGGTTGACGATGGTCGTCTTCCCCGAGCCCGTCACGCCGACGAGCGCGATCTTGCGCCCTGCCCCAATCTTGAGGCTGAAATCGTCGATGACGCGCTTCTCCGGCACGTACGAGAAATTCACATGGCAGAACTCGATCTCGCCCTTCACCGTCTCTGGCACTTCGCGCCCCTCCTGCCGCTCGCCCGGCTCGTCGAGCACGGCAAAGATGCGCTCCGCGCCCGCGAGGGCCGTCTCGATCTGGCCGTAGAGCTGCGCAAGCTCGTTTATGGGCCGCGAGAACTGCTTCGAGTAGATTGTGAAGGCCGAGATGACGCCGACCGTGATCCAGCCCTTGAGCGCGAAGTAGGCGCCAAAGACCGAGACGATGACAAAGGAAAAGTTCGAGATGGTGTTCATGATTGGCCCCATCGAGGAGCCGATGCTCTCCGCGCGGATGCCGGTCTTCGTCAGGCTGTCCGCCGTCTGCACGAACTTGGCCGCGACCTGCGCCTCGCGCGCATAGGCCTTGACCGTGCGCACGGCCGTGACCTGCTCCTCGACCATGCTGTTGAGCTGGCCGAGCAGGTCCTGGCGCTCGCGGAAATAGCGGCCCATCTTCGCGGCGATGTACTTCGTCGCCAGGACCGTTGCGACAGCCGTCAGATACGTCAGCGCCGTCATCGGCACGCTGAACGACAGCATGACCGCCGTCGTGCCGAGGAGGAACAGGATGCCGGCAAACATCGTGCCGAGCGACGTCGAGATGACCGTCGCGATGTTGTCGGCATCGTTCGTCATGCGGCTCATGAGGTCGCCGTGCGGATGGCGGTCGAGATAAGCGAGCGGCAGGCCGTTGATCTTCTCGAAGAGGTCCTTGCGCAGATGCCGGATGATGCTCTGGCTCAGGCGCGCGCTCAGGCGCCCCTGGAAGAAGAGCAGCACGGCGTAGAGCGCGCAGGCCCCAAGCATCCAGAGAAGGATGCCCGGCACCCTGTCGTAATCGGCGGCCGTGATGGCGTCGATGGCCCAGCTCATGAAGACCGGCGCGCTGACGCCGGCCGCGACGCTGACAGCGACGATGAGCGTGAGGAGCGCAATGCGCCAGCGCTCCTCACGGAAGTACTGCATCAGGCGCAGGCAGGCCGCCTTGCGGTCCATAGCATGCTCGACCGGCGCGCGCATATGGCGATGCGGCCCGATGAGCGGCGCAGCTTGTTTCTTAGCCATTTGCCTTCTCCTTCCCCGACGCGCCCGTGCGGAACTGCGAGGCGCAGATCTCTCGATAGATGCTAGAGCGCTCGAGCAGTTCCTCATGCGTGCCGCAGGCGAGGAGCCTGCCGCCGTCGAGCACGGCGATGCGGTCGGCATGGCGCGCCGTCGCGATGCGCTGTGCGACGATGATCTTGGTGAGGTCATGCCCCTCGCGGCGCAGCTCCCGCGTATAACCGTCGAGCGCCGCGTAGAACGCCGACTCCGTCCGCAGGTCGAGCGCGCTCGTGCTGTCGTCGAGCAGCAGGATCTCGGGCTTGCGGATGAGTGCGCGCGCGAGCGCAATGCGCTGGCGCTGGCCGCCCGACAGGCTCGTGCCGCCCTCCGTCACTTCTGTACCATAGCCCTCCGGCTGCCGCTCGATGAAGTCCGCCGCCTGCGCGATCTTTGCCGCCCGGCGTATCTCCTCATCGGAGGCCGCATCCATGCCCCAAGCGATGTTCTCGCCAATCGTCATCGAGAAGAGCTCCGTCTTCTGCAGGACGATGGCCATCTTCCCGCGCAAGGCGTGCAGCGCATACTTGCGGACATCGCGGCCATCGACGAAGACCTCGCCCGCCGTCGCATCGTAGAAGCGCGGCAGCAGCGCGAGCAATGTGCTCTTGCCCGAGCCCGTCGCGCCGACAATGGCCAGCGTCTCCCCACGTGCCACCGTGAGAGATATATCCGTCAGCACATCTTCCTGCTGACCCGGATAGCGGAAGGAGACATGGTGCAGGGCAATGGCCGCTGGCCTTCCCCTTGAGACTGCCCCGTCCGTCTCGCCATCCTCGCCATCGCGGATTGCAGGCTCCGTCTCCAGCACCTCCTCGAGCCGCCGCTTCGAGGTCAGGCCGCGCGCGAAGATCTGCAAAATCATCGCGAACATCAGGATGCCGTTGAGGATCAGCACGACGTAGGTCAGCGCGGCCATGACGGTGCCTGGGCCAATCATGGCCGACTGCACGTCGAAGGAGCCGATGTAGATGACGGCGACAAGAGCCGTGTTCATCACGATGTTGACGAGCGGCAGCAGACAGGCAATGAGCAGAAGGACGCGCAGCTGGGCCGCTGCGAGGTCGTCGTTGGCCACGCCGAAGCGCTCGTTCTCGCGCGCTTCCTGCCCGTACCCCTTGATGACGCGCGCGCCCTGGATATCCTCCTGCATGACGCCGTTGATCGCATCGATCTTCTGCTGCACGAGCAGGAAGAGCGGATTGCTCTTGTGGACGACGATCACGACCTCGATGAGGATGACCGGCACAGCAAGCGCGGCGATCAGGCTGAAGTGGATGTCGAGCGTCAGCAGCGCCGCCGTGCCGGCAATCAGGAAGGTCAGGCTGCGCACGACGCCGCGCAGCGCCGCACTGACCATCGTCTGGACCTGCGTCGTGTCGCTCGTGATGCGCGTGATCAGCGAGCCCGTGCGGAACGCGTCAATCTGCTCCATCGAGAGCTGCAGGATGCGCCGGAAGCAGTCCTTGCGGATGTCATTGCCGAAATTCTGCGCGCAGAAATTGACGCAGACGCCGCCCATGACACCGCAGACACCGCCGATTGTGACAATCAGGGCCATCCAGAGGCCCGTCTGCATCACGAGCGAGAGGTCCGGCACGCCGCCGTGATGCAGGCCCAGCACGCCCTCATTGACGATGGCCTCCATCAGGCGCGGCTGATAGAGGTCGATGAGGACCTCGCTGACCATGAAGACAATCGTCAGCACGGCATAGTACCGGTATGGCTTGATATAATGCAGCATAGCTTCTCCTAAAAAAATCCTGCCGCCCATCGGGCCGACAGGATTTTCGATTCTCCCTCAACACATACGATCAAAGATCTACTTGTAGCGACTGCAGCGCCAGCTCACGACGCTGTCACATCGTCGGCGGCAGGATCTCGATCCAGTAACCGTCCGGGTCATTGATGAAGTAGATGCCCATCTCCTCATTCTCGAAGCAGATGCAGCCCATGGCCTTGTGCTTCGCATGCGCGGCCTCGAAGTCGTCCGTGCGCACGGCGAGGTGGAACTCATTCTCGCCGAGGTTGTAGGGCTCCTTGCGGCCGTGGATCCAGGTGAGCTCGAGCTCGTGCGGCGTCTGGCCGCCGTCCGAGAGATAGGCGAGCGTGAAGCCCGGTCCCTCGAGCTTGCGCGCCGGCTTGAAGCCGAGCGCCTCATCGTAGAACTTGAGACTCTTCTCGAGGTCAAGCACATTGAAATTATTGTGGGCAAACTGGAATTTCATAATCATGTCTCCTTCTGTCGGTCTATCAGTATCCCAATTTCTCGCGGATCAGGATGAGCTCGCACGCACCGATCTGCATGGGCTTCTCCCAGAGGATGTTGAGGCTGCGGCAGATGCGCTCCGGGCTCTTGCAGTCGTAGCAATGGTCCGCCTTGACGGCGCACGGCGTCTTGCGGTGCAGGCGCTGGGCGTTGAGCGGGCTCGCGATGTTGCGCGCGCGGTCGATGGCACGATGGAGGTCCGGCGCGATCTTGTTCTCGCCGACGACGAAGTAGAGGCGCTCGTGCTTCGTCAGCGTCGCTGCCACGCGGTTGCCGCCACCGTCGATGTTGACGAGCTCGCCCGTCTCCGCGACGCCGTTGAGCGACGTGATGTAGACGTCCGCGAGGTAGGCCTTCGCCTTCGCCTCGTCGCCCGTCATCTCCTCGCGCCAGTGCCAGTAGACCGTGTTCTCCTTTTTGAGCTTCTCATAGAGGTCCATCTCCTCGAGCGTCATCGAGCCGCCGAAGCCGACCGTCTTGCCCTTGATGGACGCTGTCAGATAGGCAGCCGCCTCTTCCTTCGTATCAAATACCTTGAGCGCGATGCCGCGCCATTTGAGATTTGCTTCAAAAGCCGCAATATCCATAGTCGACCTCCTGTCGTACATACCATTCCTGTCTCTACACTCCAGTATAGCAGATTTATACCATCAGACAAGTACGCACTTTTTTGTCCATCGCCCCCGCCCGCGCCGCCTTTTCATCTAACATTTTTGCGTTTATAATAGGAGTCGCATGACAAAAAGAAACGAGGTATTTTAGATATGGAAAAGCATTTTGACATCAATGAGCAAGGCCTGAGCATCCGCTGCAAGCTCATCTGCAGCGCAAGCGACAAGACGGCGCGGTCCTTCGACCACATCGCCATCGTCACGCATGGCTTCGGCAGCAACAAGGAAACCGCCGGCACATCGAATTTTGGCGAACATCTGACATCAAAGTTCAAGGGCTGGGGCGTCATCGCCTTTGACTGGCCCTGTCACGGCATGGACGCGCGCAAGAAATTGACGGTCGGCAAGTGCCTGACCTACTTGACCATCGTCACCGAATACGCCAAGCGCGAGCTGCAGGCCAAGGATGTCTGCATCTACTCGACGAGCCTCGGCGGCTACCTGACACTGCGCTACCTCATCGAGGTCGGCAACCCCTTCCGCAAGATTGCGCTGCGCTGCCCGGCCATCCACATGTATGAGACAATGTACAGCCGCATCCCAGACGCCGACAAGACGAAACTCGCAAAGGGCAAGGAAATCCAGGTCGGCTTCGAGCGCAAGATGAAAGTCGACCAGGCCTTCTTCGACGACCTCAAGTCCTTCTGCCCGCTCGACCACGAGTACTTCGACTTCGCCGACGATATGCTGATCCTGCACGGCACGAAAGACGAGATGATCCCGTTCGAGGACGCAAAAGACTTTGCCGAGAACAACGTCATCGAATTCATCCCCGTCGAGGGCGCCAATCACCCGTTCCAGAACCCCAACCACATGGCACTCGCCATCCACAAGATCATCGAGTTCTTCCACGAAGACTGAACTGTCCGCTAGAAGTCATGCAAGTGGTTTCTCTCCCAGCCGTTCGAGCAGCAGATTCGCATCAATGACATTAAGATGATGCTCTAAGGCATACCAGATGATACTATCAAAGGAGTTGCGGGCGTAAAGTGCCTCACAGCCTGCATAGTACAGCAGATGCTGTGCTTCCTTGACTGTCAATCCCATTGCCAAGGCCAACAGCAGGACCTTGCTGCGCGCCGGATGCTTCTTGTGCCCGTCAAAGATATGATAAAGTCCGTATCTAGTTATAGTATACGGGATGGAAGCGACAAAAGAAAGGCCTGCTCAATGCGAGCAGGCCTTTTTGTTGCTAGTATGGCTCTTATTCGAATTCGTTGTTGGGCATCATATTTAACGGATTTTGCTTCATAAATTTGATACCTCATTTTTTTGATTATTTGATGTGTCCATATTATCCAGCCCTATACGATGGGCTGTTATCAAATTGTTATCGGTGGTGATAACGGGGGGTAGCAGGGTTGTTGTTTTCTCTGGTGGTTTACAACTACATTTTACCACGAAAGGCAGGGAAATGCAATAACCATCCTTGCTGTGGCGTATCAAGGAATCTTACTGAACATATGGCGCACCTTATCCAAACGGCTGTTTGGACGACGGGGCTGGATGATTGGCTCGCCGACAGTGGCCTGATACCCTTTCAGTTCCGTCAGGCACACACTCCGCCCGTTGGTGTAAAAGGCCAAATCAGTACGGTATGCCTGTATGCAACGGGCGGGAATCTCGCCAGTAAAGACAACTTCATCCTTTTTTATCTGGGCCGTTTCGATGGTGGCACAGTATTTCGGCGCATCATGATAAGCCCTGGAAAGGTATTCCTGGGGCGCATAGAGGGTGAAGGAGAGATAAGGTTCCAGCAACTGCGTCCCAGATTTCTTCAATGCCTGTTCCAATACAATCGGGGCCAATGAGCGGAAGTCCGCCGGCGTACTGACCGGGCTATAGTAAAGTCCGTATTCAAAGCAAATCTTACAGTCCGTTACGTTCCAGCCACACAAGCCTTGCCCCAAACCGTAACGGATACCATCCATGACAGCGTTTTGAAAACTCTGGTTCAGGTATCCCAGGGAAACCCGGCTCTCGTATTTTACACCGGAGCCAAGCGGGAGCGGTGTAACAGACAGTCCGATAGATGCCCAAAACGGGTTAGGCGGCACCTCGATATGGATGGTGTGACTGGCCACTTTGAGCGGCCGCTCTAAATAAATGACGGTGGGTTCCTTCACTGCTGTTTCAATCTTGTATTTTTCCGTCAGCAAAGCGGAAACAACCTCCAACTGCATCCGACCCAAAAAAGAAAGAATGATCTCATGGGTGGTGGAATCCACCTCGTAGTGCAAAAGCGGGTCAGTATCCGCAATTTGCGTAAGAGCGTCCAGCAACCGGTCTCTTTGCTCTGCCGTTTTTGGCGTAATCGTCGTCCGCAGCATAGGGAAGGGAACATCACTCCACATTTCACGAGGAAGTTGGGTTTTGTCCCCCAATATATCGTTTAATCTCAAGCTGTCGCTGGGAAGGATGACAATTTCGCCCTTATGGGCGGTATCTGTCCGAACAATCTCCCCTTTGGATGGAATACGCATCTCTGTGATTTTCAGCTTTTCTCTCCCGGCTAGGGCCACCGTATCCCGCAGACGCAGCGTTCCGCTGTATAGCCGCAGATAGACAAGCCTCTGGCCGCAATCTGTATACTCCACCTTAAAAACTCTACCGCACAGGGCGGCGCTCCCCTGTTCCTTGGTCGATTGGAACAGCCCTATCACCGCATCCATCAACTGTTGAATGCCAAGGCCGTTTTTGGCGCTACCATGATAGACCGGGAGCAGGGAGGCGTCTTGAACTCGCCGCTGTTCTTCTTGCGCAAGTTCTTTCTGACTGATTGATTCTCCTGCGATATACTTTGCCAATAACTCATCGTTATTTTCGATGACCGAATCCCACACCTCTGCACTAGTGTTTTCTGTCAGAGTTATTTTCGAGGACAGCGACACTGTCTGCTTGATGATAATATCAGCGGAGAGCTTATCCCGAACAGACTGATATACGCTCTCCAAATCAATGCCAACCTGGTCGATCTTGTTGATAAAGATAATGGTGGGGATGTTCAATTTCCGTAGGGCATGGAACAGAACACGGGTCTGGGCCTGCACGCCATCTTTAGCGGAGAGCACCAAGATGGCCCCGTCCAAAACAGCCAGAGAGCGGTATACCTCTGCCAAGAAATCCATGTGGCCGGGAGTATCCACAATATTGACTTTACAACTGTGCCACTGGAAAGAAGTGACTGCCGTTTGAATGGTAATTCCACGCTGCCGCTCCAAAAACATAGTGTCCGTTCTCGTTGTCCCTTTTTCGACGCTCCCCGGCTCTGAAATGGTTCCGCTGGCATACAGCAGGCTTTCTGTCAGTGTCGTCTTGCCCGCATCTACATGGGCAAGAATCCCGATATTGATAATGTTCATGTCTATCCTCCATACAAGGCCCAAAAGGGCGCAAAAATCCCCAGCGGCAAATACTTTTACCGCTGGGGATCATGACTTCGGATACATAGAAACGCATTCAGCTAACATGAGCCGTTATCCGTCACGATATTTGATAAAAAGGCAAAAGCATTCTTAAATTGGGTACAAAAACCAAGCCCCTGCAAGGGGCAATTATTTTTGTGCCCATTATCAAATTTTATTTAAGAATACCTTGCCGCATGTTGAATAGACTCCTCAAATCAGTATGACAGCAGTATAGCATAGCACACTCTAAAATGCAAGAAGTTTTTACCCGCTGTCCCAAATAAATCAGGAGGGCATTCACCGGGACACCCTCCGATTTGGGGCCTCATGCGCAAATAATTTCTGTGTCCACGATTTCCGCCGCACACGCCCGAATATTGTTAGTCCCTCTGCAACTCATACCACAGACCGTTGCCCTCGTCAAAGATGTACTTTTCCATGAAATTACCTCCATTTTTTGTGATTATCGTGCGCCTACCCTTATTTTTGACCTTGCACCCCATTTCTGCTCCTTTTCGACCTGTTCCTGCTGGTAAGCTGCCTCCAGTATCCTGTCCGCCTGTTCCGGGCCAATGGCCCGTCTGACCCGCTCATAGTCCCTGACTTGCCCTTTCAAGCCGTCCCTCTCGGCACAAACCTCATAAATCCTGGCTGACAGGGAGCCGTTCTTACTGACCTCACGATCATAGGCGCTCTGCAACCGCTCAAACTTGCTCTTGAGGTCGAAGTAGGCCCGGTAGACGGAGCGCAGCACCTTGACGATCTTCTCCCAAAGGGGCTTGGCCTTTTTCTCCCGGTAGGACTTGGCCGATTCCAGCGGCCCCGCCTCCGGCAGCGTCCGCTCCGGGTCGTCGGAGAAGTCCGCCGCCAGTTTCTCCATGCCCTTGAGCAAGGGCGCTACATCGTCCAGCTTAGCCCTGGCCTGGGCCGCTTTCTTCTCAGCTGATGCTGCCTCCTTATTCTTTTTGTCGGCCTCAACCTGGGCCAGCGCCGACACCTCTTGAAGCTGTGCAAGCCGTTCCTGCTCACGCTCCGTCTTGAACTGCGTAACAGTCAAATGTTCTTCGGAACTACCACGTTCCCCACGCTCTACATCGTCATAGCCAGCGGAGCGCATATGCTCAAAGAAATCATCTTGCAGGACACTGTACGACTTTCGTAGAACGGGTTTGCCCTTAGCTGTGCGTAACGGCTCCCCGGTAGTTTCGTCCAGAATGGGCTTGGACGCCCACTTCTTGCTCATGCTCACCTGCATGATCGTTTCCTTGACCTTGCCCACCAGGGACTTGTCCTTGCACCGCTTTGTCCAGCGTATCTCCTTCTCCACTACCGGGATATAAACCACATGGAGGTGGTAGTGGTACACGTCCTCCCCCAGCGCCTCGGACATGGCCCGGTTGCGCTCGTCAGCGTGCATGACCGCCGACAAAATATACTGCTCTCCGCCCACGATTTTGATTGCGGCTTTATAGGCTTCGGTGTAAAATTGTTTTGCGAAGTCATACCCGCCGTGATTGTAGAAGTAAGCGGAGTTTACATCAAAGACCAACTCACCGTATCGAAAGGCATCCTCCTTGATGCCACGGGTGGAGATCACGCCGTCGGCCTCCATTTGAGCAAACATCTCCCGATACCCGGCAGACGGGGTTTTGAAATGGACATTGAGCGGCGTCCGCTCCAGTACAATGTCCTGATTGACATAGGAATCCTTCTCACGCTCGTTGTGCTGCTGGGTGTTACCGATCTTGGTTTCGGTCAGCCTCATATTTCTTGCGTTGGTACGGTCAATACCGTCGCCTCTCGCCATAGGCAAAAATCCTCCTGTTTCAGATGTTGGGTTGTTGAAAGAGGACGGGGGTTCGGGGGAGGCACTTCCTGCAGGAAGTGTAATAACCCACTATGACACTTTCATCCCTTCGGTCTGCAAAGTGTCGTGGGCTCTCCGAGGGGGTGTGGGGGCTTTGCCCCCGGCAACTGCGGTTGCCTCCCCCAGCAGGGCCGCCCTTTGAAAAGGGCACCCTGCACCCCGCCTAAACTTTGCTGCTCCCCGTGACAGCCGTGACGACCGTGACGATGTTTCAGACACCGCCGCCACTCTCAAAAAAGCCGTCACAGCCGTCACGGTCGTCACGCCTGGGACGGTTCCAGCGTCAGGCTGATACTTCTCCCGGCGTGGCTCCTGCTGTTCTCATAGCGGATGTGGTAGTCTATCAGCAGCTTCCCGGCCCGGACGTTTAGCCGCATCGCCAGGGCGTTGGGCTTCATGTCGGTCTGGAGCGCCGCTACCAGCTCGGTGGCCGTACCACCCCAGGTCGGCTTCTCCGCCGTCACAAGGGCGGCTATGGCCTCCAGCACCGGGTCGGGCGGCTCTGTCCATGCCTCCGTTTCCGTACGCTCCAGCGTCCATATCAGCCGTTCCTTGTCCCTGGTAAGATAGAATCGCTGGTCTTGCTGGTCACGCCCGGCCACGTCCAGAACGGCGCTGCCGTCTGTCCGCTTCTCCTTTTGAAGAAGAAAGGCCCCGTCCGCCGCTCCCAGCAGACCGTTGGTGCCGGAGATCATATCGAATTTGTCATCTGCCTGTTGCTTTCGAGTGTGGTGTACCAGCAGGAGGCAGACGCCGCAATCATCGGCAAGGCGTTTCAGCTTACCCACCACCTCGTAATCGTTGGCGTAGCTGTACTTATCCCCACCAGCCTCCCGGATTTTCTGGAGGGTGTCAATGATAATCAGCTTGGTGTTCGGGTGTTCCCGGACGAACTTCTTTAGCTGTTCCTCCAGGCCAACGCCAAGCTGTTTGGCGTAGACCGCAAAGAGCAGATTGTCGGTGCCCTCTGTGCCGAACATTCGGTATAGCCGCCCCTGCAAGCGGCGGTGGTCGTCCTCCAACGCCAGATAGAGGACAGTCCCCTTGTGGACAGGGTAGCCCCACAGGGGGAGGCCCATGCTGACATGGTAGGCAAGCTGGGCCATCAGGAACGACTTGCCCACCTTGGGCGCTCCCGCAAAGAGGTACGTCCCAGGGTAGAGCAGACCGTCTATTACGGGCGGTCTGCTCTGGTAGATGTTCTGGTAAAGGTCGTTCATGGAAACTGTGTGGAGGTAGGCTGGGTCGTTCATGCGCCGCATATCCCGGAGCATTTCCTCTAAATCTTTCTCTTGGGGGTTGTTTTCAGCCGTTTCCTCTGCTATACTTTGGGTAGTTGTTTGAGAATTGGGCTGTTCCCCGTCTGCGCCAACAGACGGAACCGGGACAGTCCTTTTCGTTTCTCTGGAATCCATCAATCTATCAATCCTCCTTCATGCCGCCCAGCGTCACTGAGATAAGGTCAATGGTGGCGAGAAGTTCATCCCCCACGTCGCCCCCGGCCTCAATGCGCCGCAGTTCCCCCAGGACGGCGGCGAGTTGGTCACGCAGGGCCTTGTAGACCCTGGGATTGCCCTGCACCACCACGGCCCGGTCTAAGAGCCGCCGGGTGATGTAGTCCTGCTTCGTCAGGCCAGAGAGCCGCACAGCGGCGTCAATCTGCTTGTTTTCCTCCGGGGATACCCGGAAGGCCACGGTCTTGTTCCTCCAGCGGTTGTGAGTGTCCAAATTCTTAGCTGACATTACGCTCCCATCCTTTCAAAGTCCAATTTGTCTGCCATTTCCGTCTGCTTGGACGGAAACAGGTGGGCATAGCGATAGGTGATCTCGATACTCTCATGCCCCACACGGTCAGCAATCGCCACAGCGGAGAAGCCCATGTCAATCAGAAGTGAGATGTGCGAATGCCGGAGGTCGTGGATTCTGATACGCTTGACCCCTGCCGACTTCGCCCCTCTGTCCATCTCATGGTGGAGATAGCTTTTCGTGATGGTGAAAATGCGCTCCTTCTTCTTGATACCGTAGAGCATCCCCAGGTAATCCTTCATCTCGTCACAGAGGAAGTTGGGCATTTTAATGGTGCGGTTGCTTTTCTTCGTCTTTGGCGTGGTAATGACGTCCTTGCCGTGGAGCCGCTGATAGGACTTGCTGATTTTCACCGTCCCGGCCTCAAAGTCAAAGTCTGCCGGGGTCAGGGCCAGCAGTTCCCCCTCCCGAATACCACACCAGTAGAGCATTTCAAAGGCGTAGTAGGAAACGGGCTTGTCCATCATGGCATCTGCAAACTTCTGGTACTCCGCTTTCGTCCAGAACAGCATTTCCTTCCGTTCCTCTGACCCCATGTTCCCAGCCTTGGCGGCGGGATTGGAGCGCAGCTCATAGAAGCGGACAGCGTGATTGAAGATGGCGCTAAGCTGGTTGTGCAGGGTTTTGAGGTAGGTAGCCGAGTAGGGCTTGCGCTTCTCGTCCCGGTAGGCCAGCAACTCGTTCTGCCATGCGATCACGTCCTTGGTGGTGATCTCGCTAATCTTCCGCTTGCCAAAGTAGGGCAGAATTTTCTTCTGGATGATGTTCTCCTTGGTCAGCCAGGTGTTCTCCTTGAGCCGGGGTTTCATATCCTTGGTGTAAAGCTCGGTAAAGGCTTCAAAGGTCATATCCAGGTCGCCGGAGGTCTGCATCTGGAAACTGCGCTCCCACTCCTGGGCCTCCCGTTTGGTGGCAAAGCCACGCTTGCACTTCTGTTTGCGCTCCCCCGTCCAGTCCTGATACCGCACCATGACGTACCATGTTCCTCTTGCTTCGTCCTTAAAGACTGGCATTTAGTTCCCTTCCTTTCTGGCCCCGTAGAGCCGTTCGTTGAAATACTGGCGGTTGACCCGCCCTGCGATGGTGATGAAGCCCTTGTCCTTCAATTCTTCGTTGAGCTGCCGGATGAGTTTATAGGCGTAGGGCTTCGATACACCCAGCTCGTCCGCAACTTCTTCCGCCCGGATGAATCTGTTCTCCATATGGATTCCTCCTTTCTTTTGATTTAACGCTATTTGCTTAACGTAGTCCTATTATACTAACTCTATTCCGTTATGTCAAGACCTTCCAACGAGAAAATATAAACAAATTTATTTATTTTTCTCTTGACTGGTCTAAACATATCTGTTATACTTCAAGTGTCCCCATTACATAGATTGGAGTTGGCAGTTATGGCGATTGGTGAACGTATTCGTTTCTTCCGCAACATGAAGGGCATCACACAGAAGTATCTTGGCATGGTGGTGGGTTTCCCGGAACGCTCCGCCGATGTGCGTATGGCACAGTATGAAACCGGGAGCCGCACCCCCAAGGCCGACCTGACAAAGACCCTGGCTGACTTCTTTGATATTTCCCCTGATGCCCTGACCGTCCCTGACATAGATACCGACATCGGCCTGATGCACACCCTCTTTGCTTTGGAGGATATTCGGGGGCTGACTATTGGGGAGATTGACGGCGAGGTTTGTCTGCGTCTGGACAAATCCAAAGGCAAGACCTATGCCAATATGCTTGATATGCTGTCCGCCTGGGCGGAGCAGGCCAAGAAGCTGGAGGCCGGGGAGATCACCAGGGAGGACTATGACCGCTGGCGGTACAACTACCCCAAGTACGACACCACCCTGCGGTGGGCAAAAGTTCCCTCACAGGAATTGAGTGATTTCCTGGTGGATGCACTCAAAGATAGCCCCGATACTGATGAATAGACAGCAAAAGCCCTTACCGACGTTGCCATCGGTAAGGGCTTTCTAATATGGTTGTCCTCACTTATAAGCCGCAAAAGAACATTCTTTACCCGCAATCCACTGGGGATACAGAATGATACGGCCTATGGGGAGCGTTATCAAATCGTTATCAAAAGAGAGATATAAAACCGCAAAATCGTTGTGCCGCAACGGGTTCGGAGTTTCAAAAACTCACTCCCATTCGATCGTTGCGGGCGGTTTGCCGGTGCAGTCGTAGAGCACGCGGTTGACGCCTTTGACTTCGTTGACGATGCGGCTCGTGGTCTTCTGCAGGACTTCCCACGGCAGCTGGGCGCTCTCGGCGGTCATGAAGTCGCTCGTCATGACGGCGCGCAGGGCGATGGCGTAGTCGTAGGTGCGGCCGTCGCCCATGACGCCGACGCTGCGCATGTTCGTCAGCGCGGCGAAGTACTGGCCAAGACCCTCGACGCCGGCCTTGGCGACTTCCTCGCGGTAGATGGCATCGGCTTCCTGGACAATCTTGACCTTCTCGGCCGTGACCTCGCCGATGATGCGGATGCCGAGACCGGGCCCCGGGAACGGCTGACGGCTCACGAGGTACTCCGGCAGGCCGAGCTCGCGGCCGGCGGCGCGCACTTCATCCTTGAAGAGCAGGCGCAGCGGCTCGACGATCTCCTTGAAGTCGACGAAGTCCGGCAGGCCGCCGACGTTGTGGTGGCTCTTGATGACGGCCGACTTGCCGAGGCCGCTCTCGATGACGTCCGGGTAGATCGTGCCCTGGACGAGGTAGTCGACGGCACCGATCTTCTTGGCCTCTTCCTCGAAGACGCGGATGAATTCCTCGCCGATGATCTTGCGCTTCTTCTCCGGTTCCGTCACGCCCTTGAGCTTCTCGTAGAAGCGGTCCTTGGCGTTGACGCGGATGAAGTTGAGGTCGTACGGTCCTTCCGGTCCGAAGACGGCCTCGACCTGGTCGCCCTCATCCTTGCGCAGCAGGCCGTGGTCGACGAAGACACAGGTCAGCTGCTTGCCGATGGCCTTGGAGAGCAGCACGGCTGCGACGGACGAGTCGACGCCGCCCGACAGCGCGCAGAGTGCCTTGCCCGTGCCAATCTTGGCCTTGAGCTCTGCGATCGTCGTCTTGACGAAGGAGTCCATCTTCCAGTCGCCCTTGCACTCGCAGACGCTGTAGACGAAGTTGTGGAGCATCTCCTTGCCCTGCTCCGTGTGCATGACTTCCGGATGGAACTGCGTCGCGTAGAGGCGGCGCTCGGCATTCTCCATCGCGGCGACCGGGCAGACCGGCGTGAAGGCCGTGACCGTGAAGCCTTCTGGTGCCTTGGCGATGTAGTCCGTATGGCTCATCCAGCAGATGCTCTTCTCGCGCACGCCTTCAAAGAGCTTCGAGCTCTTGCCCGCTTCATTGAGCGTGACTTCCGTCTTGCCGTACTCGCTCGTCGGCGCCGTCTCGACCTTGCCGCCGAGCAGATGTGCCATGAGCTGCGAGCCGTAGCAGATGCCGAGCACCGGGATGCCGAGATTGAAGATCTCGGGGCTGCAGGTCACGGCGTCTTCCGTGTAGACGCTGTTCGGGCCGCCCGTCAGGATGATGCCCTTCGGCGCCATCTCGCGGATCTTCTCCAGCGAAAGCGACTGCGGATGGACTTCGCAGTAGACATGGTTCTCGCGCACGCGGCGCGCGATGAGCTGATTGTACTGGCCACCGAAGTCCAGTACGAGAATCATTTCATTTACAGGCTTGCTCAATTTTTTTCCTCCCAAATAAAAACCTACTTTCTTCAAATTATAGCATAGGCGCGGCAAAAAAGAAACGCCGCAACTGGCGGCGTAACGTATCGGTTATTCAGTTCTCCAGCGGGTCTTCGCCATACTGGTTCGGGCCTTGCTTGCCGCGAATCAGCATGAGGCAGACGATCAGGAGCATCGTGAAGAGGTTGAGCGCCTGCACGACTTGTGCTTCCATGCTGTCCTCGGGCAGGTCCGCGATCAGGCGGAAGAAGAACGGCTGCAGGATGGCGATGACGAGGTAGACGATGGCCAGCGGCTGTCCCATGCCGAGGTCATGGAGCCGGCGCACGACGAGTGTGTAGATGGCGATGACCTCGACGATAGAAATCACGATGGCCGCCCCGTCGGCGACCGTCTTGCTGCCGAAGCCGCTGTAGAACAGCGTGTAGAGCAGCATGGCGACAAAGGTGCAGAAGAAGATGACACCGAACAGGCGCAGGATGAACGGCTTGCGGTTCAGCCTGCCCTGGCAGTTGAAGAACATTTCGCGCAGGCTCTGCGCATCAAAGCGAACGTTAAGGCGTCCCATGGAATCCCTCATTTCTTGTGGTATCCGCACGGCAGGAAGCGCGTACGGTGCTGGAAGCATGTTTATATCAGGACGTTCCGTCCTCGGGAACGCCCTGACTCTTATATGTTTCGACAGCATCCCTCGCGGTTCCTGCTTCAAATCCCTTTTGGTAGAGATTGGCCATCATCTTCTGGCGCTCGGCGTCGCGCGGGTACTTGAGGGTGAGCACGCGCAGGGCAGCCTGTTTCTCGCGCTCATAGATGTCTCGTGGCCGACAGGCGTCGATGTCTTCCTTGGTGAAGCCACGCTGGCGGAGCTTGAGGCAGATCTGGCGCACGGAGTTGCGGCTCTCCGTGTAGAGAAAGGCAAACTGGCGTGCGCACGCATCGGCATCGTTGAGGTAGTGGCGCTCCTTGAGGCGCGCGATGGCGCCCGCGATCTCCTCCTCACCGTATCCCTTGCGCGCGAGCTTCTCCGAGAGCTTGGCCTCGCTGTACTCCTGGCGCGCGAGGATGTCGACAGCAGCTACGAGTGCCGTCTTCTCCGGCTTCTTCGTTTTCTCGACGGCTTCCCCATCGCCTGCCTCCGCCCTTCTCGTGCGCCCTCTGCGCGTGCGGCGGCGCGGACGCGGCTGCTCTTCGTCAGATGGCGGGCTCGCGTGGTAGCTGCGGTACATCATGCTTCGTCATCCGCCTGGGCGCCCTCGCCCTGCTCGCGCTCTGCCTCGGCCTCAGCCTGCTTGAGCGAATCGCCCGCCTCGGGGTTCTCGAGCAGCTTGGCGCGGATCTTGGCCTCGATCTCCTCGCAGATGGCCGGCTGGTCGCGCAGGGACTGCTTGGCGTTTTCCTTACCCTGTCCGAGGCGCGTGCCGTTGTACGAGAACCAGGCACCACTCTTGTCGACGATATCGAGGTCGACGCCCATGTCGATGATGCTCGAGAGGCGCGAGACACCCTCGCCGTACATGATGTCGAACTCTGCCGTGCGGAACGGCGGCGCGACCTTGTTCTTGACGACCTTGATGCGCGTGCGGTTGCCGATGACATCCTGGCCCTGCTTGATCGTGTCGATCTTGCGGACATCGAGGCGGACGGACGAGTAGAACTTCAGCGCACGGCCGCCCGTCGTCGTCTCCGGGTTGCCAAACATGACGCCGACCTTCTCGCGGATCTGGTTGATGAAGATGGCAGCCGTGCGGGACTTCGCGATGATGCCCGTGAGCTTGCGCATGGCCTGGCTCATGAGGCGGGCCTGCAGGCCGACGTGGCTGTCGCCCATGTCGCCCTCGATCTCGGCCTTCGGCACGAGTGCGGCGACGGAGTCGACGACGATGATGTCGATGGCGCCGCTGCGTACGAGCGCGTCGACGATGTCGAGTGCCTGCTCGCCCGTATCCGGCTGGGAGATCAGCAGGTCATCGATGTTGACGCCGAGTTTCGCGGCGTAGACCGGGTCAAGCGCATGCTCGGCATCGATGAAGGCGGCGATGCCGCCGTTCTTCTGTGCCTCAGCGATCATGTGCAGGGTGACCGTCGTCTTACCGGAAGACTCCGGGCCGTAGACCTCGATGATGCGGCCGCGCGGGATGCCGCCAACGCCGAGGGCGATGTCGAGCGGCAGGATGCCCGTCGGGATGACCTCGATGTCCATGTGTGCCTTGGCATCGCCGAGGCGCATGATCGAGCCCTTGCCGAAGTCCTTCTCGATCTTCTTCAGCGCGTTCTCGAGCGCTTCCTGTTTGCTTGCTGCTTCTTTCTTATCTGCTGCCATGTAGTTCTCTCCTTTCATGACAAACCATAGGGATTGACGCATCTATGTTGACTCATTCGATTCCAGAGCATAGGGGTCAGTATATTCCCATTATAGCAAAAGAGGCACCTTCCTGACAAGGAAGGTGTCTCTTCTATGAATGGCCCATCGATAGCTCGATGGAGCACGGTATTACATGTAATCAGCCGAGGATTTCTTGCGCTCCTGCTTGAGCAGGCCGAGCTTGGCGGCAATCCACTCCATGGCGACGAAGAACACAGGAATCAGGAAGATACCCATGGCCGTCGCGAAGAGCATGCCGCCGACGACGGCAACGCCCATGCCGTTACGCGCTGCAGCACCGGCACCCGTGGCGATGGCCAGCGGGATACAGCCGATGATGAAGGCGAACGACGTCATGAGGATTGGGCGCAGGCGCAGGCCAGCAGCTTCGATGGCTGCCTTGACTGGCTCCATGCCGCGGTCGACACGGACCTTCGCGAACTCGACGATCAGGATGGCGTTCTTGGCCGCGAGACCGATGATCGCGATGATACCGATCTGCATGTAGACGCTGTCCTGGAGGCCGGCGTTCTGATGGCCGAACATCGCCTCGAGGATGGAGAGGCCGTACTCGGAGACGAGGGCGCCGAAGATGCCCGTCGGCACCGTCAGGAGGACGGCGAACGGGACGCTCCAGCTCTCGTAGAGAGCGGCGAGGCAGAGGAAGACGAAGACGAGTGAGAGCACGAGGACCTGCATCGTCGAGTTCGAAGCCTTGGCCTCCTCACGGCTCTGGCCGGACCACTCGATGTTGAAGCCCGTGCCAGCGTTCGCCTGGACGACTTCCTTGATGGCATTCATGGCCTGTCCAGAGGAATAGCCATTGCCCGTCTGGCCCGTGATCTGGATGGAGCGCGTGCCATTGAAGCGAGAGATGCTCGACGGGCCTGACGTGAGTTTCGGGCGCAGCAGCGTGTCGAGTGGGACCATCGTGCCCTTGCTCGACTTGACGAAGATGAACTTCATCTGGTCGGTCGAGCTGCGATAGTCGTTGTCGGCCTGCAGCATGACCTTATAGCTGCGACCGAAGCGGTTGAAGTCGTTGACCTGATAGCCGCCGTAGTTGACCTGCATGGCCGTGAAGACATCCGAGAGCTGGATGCCGAGGTTCTTGACCTTCTCGCGGTCGACCTCATACTGGACGACTGGCGAGCCGACAGAATACGTCGAGCGCACGCCGGCGAGTTCCGGACGCTGGTTGGCCTCTGCGACAATCTTCTTGGTGACGTCGTTGAGTTCTGTCTCACTGTGGCCCGTCATATCCTGCAGCTGGAGTGTCCAGCCACCCGTCATGCCGAGGCCTGGCAGGGCCGGCGGGTTCATGGCGATGACCGTTGCTTCCGGCGCAACCTTGGCGCCGATGCCGAAGGCCGTGCGCACAGCCGCATCGACCGACGAGGCCGCATCCTCACGCTGTGACCAGTCCTTCATGCCGACGACGATCATGCCGGCACTAGACGAGGAGCCACCCGAAAGTGGCGAGAAGCCCGTGATGGCCATCGTGCTCTGCAGGCCCTTGACGTTTTCCATCATGGCGACGTTGAGCTTGTCGATAACGGCCTGCGTGCGGTTGGCCGAGGTGCCATCCGGCATCTCGACGGCTGCGAACATGTAGCCCTGGTCCTCATTCGGGACGAAGGTCGAAGGCAGATTCTTGTAGATGATGCCGGCACAGCCCGAGACGATCAGCAGGAAGATGATTGCCAGGCGCGAGTGGCGGATGAACTTCGCCACGATGCCGACGTAGCCGCGCTTCATGCGCTCAAACCAGTTGTTGAACTTGACGAAGAAGCGGCCGAGCACGCCCTCGTCGTCCTTCTCCGTGTGCTTCTTGAGCATCATCGCACAGAGTGCTGGCGTCAGCGTCAGGGCCACGAAGGCCGAGAGGCAGACCGAGACGGCAATCGTCAGAGCGAACTGCCGGTAGAGGACACCCGTCATGCCACCGAGGAAGGCAACCGGCACGAAGACGGCCGAGAGGACGATGGCGATGGCGACGACTGGTCCCTGGACTTCATCCATGGCGCGCTCCGTCGCATCGATAGGCATCAGGCCCTCTTCCATGTGCTTCTCGACGTTCTCGATGACGACGATGGCATCGTCGACGACGAGGCCGATGGCAAGGACCATCGCGAAGAGTGTCAATGTGTTGATCGTGAAGTCGAGCACGATGAACGCGCCGAGCGTACCAATCAGGGAGACCGGCACCGCGAGCAACGGGATGATCGTCGCGCGCCAGTTCTGCAGGAAGATGAAGATGACAAAGACGACGAGCAGCAGTGCCTCGAGGAAAGTCATGAGGACCTCCTCGATGGACGCGCTGATGTAGCTCGTGGAGTCAAAGATGGTCGACATCTGCATGCCCGGCGGCAGCGTCTCCTTCGCTTCATCAAAGACCTTGCGGACTTCACTGATGGTCTTCATGGCGTTGGCATCACTCGTGAGCTTGATACCGAAGCCGACAGCCGGATAGCCGTTGAACTTCGAGATGATGGCTTCCGACTGGGAGCCCGTCTCGATCTTCGCAACATCCTTGAGGCGGACGAACTGGCCGTCACCGTTCGACTTGATGATGACGTTGCCGAATTCCTCCGGCGTCGTCAGGCGGCCTTCGATCTTGCCGGACATCTGCTTTTCCTGGCCGTTGTTGACCGGCATGGCGCCGACCGTACCGGCCGGGGCCTGGACATTCTGCTCCTTGATGGCAGCCGAGACATCGGCGACCGTAAGGCCCAACTCTGCGAGCTTGTCTGGATTGAGCCAGACGCGCATCGCGTAGTCGGAGCCGAATACCTGGACATCGCCGACGCCGTTGATGCGCTTGAGCTTATCGAGCAGGTAGATCGTCGCGTAGTTCTTCATGAAGGCACGGTCATACGTGCCGTCCGGCGAATAGAATGACATCATGTACGCCATATCATTCGTCGATTTCTTGGTCGTGACACCGACCTGCTGGACCTCAGACGGTAGCTGGCTCGTCGCCGAAGCAACGTTGTTCTGCACCTTGACCGAGTCCATGTCGCCATCCGTGCCGACCTCGAACGTGACCGACAGGCTGTAGCGGCCCGTATCATCGGAGGTTGAGGACATGTAATCCATGCCCTGCGTGCCGTTGACCTGGTCCTCGACGATCTGCGCAACCGTCTGGTTGACGACGGCCGCACTCGCGCCCGTGTACGACGTGCTGACGCTGACCGTCGGCGGCGAGATCTGCGGATACTGCGCGATTGGCAGCTGCGTTGCCGCAATGGAGCCGGCGATGACGATGATCAGCGAGATGACAATGGCGAATATCGGGCGGTGGATAAAGAATTTAGACAAGACGCCGCCCCCTTTAGCTGTTGCTGTCGCCGCTGTTTGCTTCCGAAGAAGTCATCGTGTCAAACGGCGTCGTATCCTCATCGAACGAGAAGCCCATCTCTTCCGGAGTCACCATCGTGACGGCAAGATCCTTGCCCTCCGTCAGGCTCGAGAGGCCCTCGACGACGACCGTGTCGTTCGCAGAGAGGCCGCTCTTGACGATGTAGTAGCTGCCGATCTGCTGACCGAGCTCAATGCTGCGCGACTCCGATTTGCCATCAGCGCCGACAACCATGACAAACGTCTTGTCGAGCAACTGCTGGACGGCGCGCTGCGGCACGAGGATGGCGTTCGGGATCGTCTCGCCCGTGAGCTTGACGCGCGCGAACATGCCCGGCAGCAGCAGGCCGTTCGGGTTCGGGAAGAGTGCCTTGACCGTCAGCGTGCCTGTGTTCTGAGCGAGTGCGCGGTCGGCCTGTACGATGCGTCCGTCCATCGGGTACGTCGAGCCATCGGAGAGCTTGACCGTGACGTCAAGCGCATCGCCCGAGCCACTCTGCATGGACTGGATGTTGCGGAATTTCAGGTACTCGGCTTCCGAGATGCTGAACTGCACGAAGACCGGGTCGATCGTGCCGATGGTCACGAGATTCGTGTTGCCGGCCGTGGCAAACGTGCCGACAGCGACATCGTCGACGGACACCTGGCCCGACATTGGCGCGTAGACGACCGTATCGTCGAGATCCTGCTGTGCTTTCTGCACGAGCGCCTCATTGGCAGCAGTCGCGGCCGAGTAGGCATTGACATTGGCCTGCTGCGTCGTCACCGTCTGCTCCGAGATGGCGTCAGCTGCGAGCAGCGACTGGTCGCGGTAGAGATCGGTCTGCGCATTCGAGAGCGTTGCCTGCGACTGCGCGAGGTTTGCCTGTGCCTGCAGGACGGCCGACTCATACTGGCGCGAGTCGAGTCGATAGAGCGGCTGGCCGGCTTCGACATGGTCGCCGCCGTGGAAGTACTTCTCGACAATCTTGCCGGAGACCTTCGACTGGACCTTGACCTCATCTCGGCCGACAACCTGACCAGCGTACTCGCTGCTGACCGGCGCGTCCTGCTGCAGGACCTTTATGGCCTTGACCTGGGTCGCTCCCGCTGCCTGTTGCTGCTGCTTCGCGCCGCAGCCTGAGAGGAGCACCGTGGCCGAGAGTGCCAAGGTCAGCATGAGCGCCAACGGTTTCTTGTTCTTCGCAAAAAACAAAGAGATAACCTCCTTTTTGGTGATATCTGACGATACCTTCCCTACTTTCCCCTATTTACTGGGTCTTACTCTGCGATTAGTAAATAAATGTTTACTATTAACGCATCTTATAGTATAGTATATCTATAGAAAAGTCAAGAAAAACCACCTTATATTTGAACGGTCTCATTCAATTTTAATCCTAATTTTTTCAGCCGTTTCTATTTTGACGCGATTATCGCAAGATCAGAAGGAGTTTTACCATGACGATGTCATTGTCATTCCCAGAGTCCTCTGCCGAGATCTCTTCGGCTTTCATCGAGACACTCGTGCTCATCCACCGCAACTTCTACCGCAACCTGACGACACCTGTGCCGCTCAACCAGTTCGCGACGCTCATGACGCTGCGCCTCGAGAAGCGGGCGACGCTGTCGGAGATCGGTCAGCGCCTGCAGATCTCAAAGCAGCAGATGACGAACATCTGCGACAAACTGTTGCACGCGGGGCTCATCACGAAGCGGCAGGATAGCGAGGACCGGCGCCGCATGCTCATCTCGATGACGAGCGCGGGCGAAAAGATCCTCGACGACCAGAACGAGCTCGTGCGCCAGCGGTTCCTCAGCAGCCTCAGGGGGCTCAGCGAGGAGGAGCGCACGGAGCTCCGCCACTCCATCACGAACCTCAACCACTACATCGAGAAGATGGCCTCAACGCCCCGCTGAGCTGCGTACCTCAGCCGATCTCGATGACATCGAGATCATCCGGCACGAAGACATTGCCGTGGTAGTATTCCTTCGCCTCGGCCGTGTACGCCTGCTTGCGGGTCGCGATGCTCTTGTCCTCCGTGTGGTAGAGCACGAGGTTCTTGACGCCGAGCTTCTCGGCGAGCTCGCTGGCCTCCTTGACCGTCGAGTGGTTCTTCTCGTACGGCTTGAATTTATCGCGGTCGCCGTACTTGCAGAAGGCTTCGGCGAGCAGCCAGTCCGCACCCTTAGCATAGACTTCGTCGTGCTCGTTGTAGGGCTCATCGCCGAGGCAGGTGAAGCGCAGGCCATCGGCGAAGCGCAGCTCGTAGCCGAACTGCTTTGCCTTCGTCGAGAGGATGTCGAAGGCCGTGAGCTGGACGCCCTCGAAGTTGACGACGGAGCCGTCCTTGAGCTCGTGCAGGAAGATGCTCGTGCCCACGCGCGCGAAGTCCTTCTTCTTGAGGGTCATCTTCGTCATCGTCAGCAGCATCTCGCGCACGACGTCGTGGCAGTAGATGTGGAACTCGCCCTCGTACTTGCCCTTATTCATGAGGTCTGCGACCTTGCGCATGACCCAGATGACGCCGAGCACGTGGTCCGTGTGGCCGTGCGTGACGAACATGTGATGGCACTTCTGGTAGTCGAAGCCCGTGAGCTCCAGCTGGCGCAGGATGCCGTTGCCGCCGCCCGCATCCGTCAGGAACAGCGCACCGTCGTCCAGCGTCACGTAGAAGCACGTGTTGTAGCATTTCGTCACCATGGCATTGCCCGTGCCGAGCATCGTAAGTTTTCTCATGATATGGCCTCCCATCAAAATCAATCTAGTTCCATTATAAAACAAAGGTGCTGATAATGTCAGCACCTTGTTTTTTGCTTTTTTGATTGACGCAAGCGCGCACTCAGCGCTTTTTCTGCGTGTGCGGGGCAATCTTCTCGAGAGCGCGGCGGGCAGCGTGCTGCTCCGCCTCTTTCTTGCTGTGTCCCGTGCCTTCGCCCATGACCTTGCCCGTCACGCGCACGCGGAAGGTAAATTCCTTGGCGTGGTCGGGGCCGGACTCGGAGACGAGCTCATAGGCGATGCTCTGGCCTTCCTTGCGGAAGACGATCTCCTGCAGGATGGTCTTGTAGTCCTTGAGGATGGCGCCGTGCTCGGCGTTCTCGAACTCGCCGCGGAGCTGGCGCACGACGTAAGCCTGCGCCGCCTCCCAGCCCTGGTCGAGGTAGACTGCGCCGATGACGGCCTCGAAGACGTCCTCGAGGTTCGTCTGGCGCGTGCGGCCGCCGCCCATCTCCTCGCCGCGTCCCAAGAGCAGGTAATCGCCGAGATGCAGTCCGGTCGCGAGCTTGGCGAGTGTCGTCGAGCAGACGATGCTCGCACGCGTCTTCGTGAGCTCGCCTTCCGGCATCTCCGGGAAGTGCTCATAAAGATATGTGCTGGAGGCAAGCTCCAGCACAGCATCTCCCAAGAATTCGAGACGTTCGTTATGGGCCGTGTTCCGCTTCGACTCATTGGCATACGAGGTATGCGTCAGGGCCTGGTCGAGAAGAGCGATATCGTGGAACGTCACGCCGAGGCGCTCTGAGAGCGCCAGCAGCTGCTGACGGCGCGCTTCTCCTTCCGTCCGAACGTTTCCCATAGGCATTACTCCGTGTACTTCTTCATGACGATGCACGCATTGTGACCGCCAAAGCCGAAGTTGTTCGAGATGGCCGCGCGGACCTTCTTCGCACGCGCCTTGTTCGGCACGTAATCGAGGTCGAGGCCCTCGTCCGGCGTCTCGTAGTTGATCGTCGGCGGCATCATGTCGCGCTCGACCGTCAGTGCCGTGGCAACTGCCTCAATACCGCCGGCAGCGCCGAGCAGATGGCCCGTCATCGACTTGATGGACGAGACGGAGACGTCCTTCGCATGCTCGCCCCAGACGGCCTTGATGGCCAGCGACTCGCCCTCATCGTTGAGGTGCGTCGACGTGCCGTGCGCGTTGACGTAGTCGACGTCAGCGGCCTGCAGGCCGGCATCGTCGATGGCCAGCTGCATGCACTTCGCCTGGTACTCGCCGCCCGGAGCCGGGCTCGTCATGTGGTAGGCGTCGGAGTTCGCGCCATAGCCGGCGAGCTCTGCGTAGATGTGCGCGCCGCGCGCCTTGGCGTGCTCGAGGCTCTCGAGGATGACGAGGCCAGCGCCCTCGCCCATGACGAAACCGCTGCGGTTCTTGTCGAACGGGCGCGATGCGTGCTCCGGATCATCGTTGTGGTCCATGCAGAGCGCCTTCATCGCAGCGAAGCCTGCGACAGCCGCCTGGCTGATGGCTGCTTCCGTGCCACCGGCGACCATGACATCGGCCTTGCCTTCCTGGATGACGCGGAAGGCGTCGCCGATGCAGTTCGTGCCCGTCGCGCAAGCCGTGACGACGCACGAGGACGGACCGTGGAGCTTATAGGTGATGGCGACCTGGCCGGCAGCGAGGTTCGCGATCATCATCGGGATGAAGAACGGGCTGATGCGGCTCGGTCCCTTTTCAAAGAGCTTCTTGTACTGAGCGTGCATCGTCTCGATGCCGCCGATGCCCGCGCCGATGTACGTGCCGATGCGGTCGCGGTCTTCCTTCTCGAGATCGAGACCAGCATCCTCGATTGCCAGCTTTGCCGCTGCGACAGCGAACTGTGCATAGCGGTCCATGCGCTTGGACTCCTTCTTGTCGATGTAGTCCGTCGGCTCAAAGCCCTTGACCTCACCCGCGATCTGTGCACCGTACTCCGACGCATCAAAACGGGTAATCTTGCCGATGCCGTTCTTGCCTTCCATGAGGCCTTCCCAGAATGCGTCCTTACCGATACCGATTGGGGTGATGGCCCCCAGGCCCGTAATTACTACGCGTTTACTCAAAACAATGACTCCCCTCTAATTCTTGATCTTGCTATACCCCATAGCGCCCAGCGGCGCCCAGGATCAATCTGCAGCTTCTGCTTCTCTCTTGAGCTGCTCGAAAATCTCGTGCACCGACAGGATCTTGTCGATGCGCGGCATGTATTCACCCGTGAAGACGAGGCCCGTCTCCACATCGCCCTGCTGCGCGCGGATCAGCGCGCGGATGATGCAGAAATTATGCTTGCAGGCCTTGAGGCATGCATCGCACGTCTTCGGCGGCACAGGACCCTCGAGGACCCTTGCCGAGAACGGCGTGCGCACGGCGCGGCCTGGCAGGCCGACCGGGCTGTGGATGACGACGATGTCTTCCGGCTTCGATTTCAGATAGTATTCTTTGAGGGCTGGCGCTGCGTTGGATTCCTCCGAGGCAGCAAAGCGAGAGCCCATCTGGACGCCTGCTGCGCCCATCTTTATCAGATCAACGATGTCCTGGCCATGAAGGACGCCACCGGCCGCGATGACCGGGATCTTGACCGCTGCGCTGACATCCGAGATGAGATCACGTACCGACGTGTTCGTCCCGAGATGGCCGCCAGCCTCCTTGCCCTCCAGCACAATAGCTGCTGCACCAAGACGCTCCGAGATTTTAGCTAATTTTACAGAAGAAACAATCGGGACAATTGGGGTCCCGGACTCCTTGCCAAGGCCAAACATATCGCGTGAAAAGCCTGCACCTGCTACAACGAGATCGATGCCCTCATCGATAGCCGTCTTGACAATGCCTGCAAAATCACGGGCAGCAACCATGATGTTGATGCCGATGATACCAGATGTGAGCGAACGTGCGAGCCTGATCTCATAACGCAGTTCGTCGTGGCTCATGCCAGATGCAGCGATGAGGCCGATACCGCCCTCGTTCGCAACGGCTGCGGCCAGACGGGCCGTTGACAAGCGGATTGCCATACCACCCTGCTGGATCGGTAAACGTGCAATCTTGTTGCCAATCTTAAGCTCTGGAAGTTTCAATGTTACTCCTCCAATCATTTTACCTCTTAAGAAAATCCCGCGAAGCAACTTCACGGGATTCTCAAAAGGTAAGACGCTCAATCTTATTTGTCCTTGTGCTGGTCAATGTAGGTAACTACATCCTGAACAGTCTTGATCTTCTCAGCAG
Organism: Mitsuokella jalaludinii DSM 13811; assembly: GCF_000702905.1. Lineage (GTDB taxonomy): Bacteria > Bacillota > Negativicutes > Selenomonadales > Selenomonadaceae > Mitsuokella > Mitsuokella jalaludinii. The sequence continues at coordinate 34,709 of NZ_JNKR01000005.1, read as the reverse complement.
CCTCGTCCGGAATCTCAATGTTGAATTCCTCTTCGAAAGCCATGATCAGCTCAACGATATCCAGGGAATCAGCGCCCAAATCATCGATGAAGGTAGAATCGATTGCGACCTCGTCCGGCTCAACGCCCAGCTGCTCAACAACGATATCTCTAACTTTTTCAAAAGTCGACATGAAGTTTCACCTCCTTAAATTAGTATCCTATATAGTTATATCACATAACCATGCCGCCGTCTACATTGACGACCTGACCGGTGATATAGGATGAACAATCCGATACGAGGAAAAGTACGGCATTGGCGACGTCTTCCGGGCGTCCCATCTTGCGCATCGGAATCTCCTGGACCATCGCCTCTTTGACTTTGTCCGAGAGGACTGCCGTCATATCCGTATCAATGAAGCCCGGAGCGACCATGTTGACCGTGACGCCGCGCGCCGCGAGCTCCTTGGCGGCCGACTTCGAGAAGCCGAGCACGCCAGCCTTCGCTGCCGCGTAGTTCGTCTGGCCGGCATTGCCCATGAGGCCGACGACCGAGCTCATGTTGACGATGCGGCCGCTGCGCTTCTTCATCATGATCTTCGCCGCTGCCTTCGTGCAGTAGAAAACGCCCTTGAGGTTCGTATCGATGACGGCATCGAAATCCTCATCCTTCATGCGGATGAGCAGGCCGTCGCGCGTGATGCCGGCGTTGTTGACGAGGATGTCAACCGTGCCGAACGCTTCGATGACCTTCGCGAACATCTCGTCCACTGCTGCGCTGTCTGCCACATTGGCCTTGACGAGGATTGCCTCGCCGCCGTTCTTCTCGATCTCGCCCTTGACTTCCTCAGCAGCCTTCTGGTTGCCGGCGAAGTTGATGGCGACCTTGGCGCCCTCCGAAGCGAGTCGGATGGCGATGGCACGACCGATACCGCGCGACGCACCCGTCACGAGTGCGACCTTTCCATCTAAAAGCATATTAACGAACCTCCTTCAAATAGTCAAGCGTTTTTTGCAAACTTTCAAGGTTTTCGACATTGAGACTCTTGAGGGAACGGTCGATACGGCGGTTGAAACCGCAGAGCGTCTTGCCCGGTCCAGCCTCGACGAACGTGTCGGCGCCAAAGGCCTGCATCGTCTTGACGCAGGCGATCCAGCGGACCGGATGGTCAGCCTGTGCGACGAGGTTTGCCTTGATCTCCTCTGCCTTCGTCTCCAGCTCACCCGTGAAGTTCGAGACAACGGGGAACGCTGCATCGTGGATGGCGACCTTATCGAGCTCTGCGGCGAGCTTCTCAGCGGCCGGCTTCATGAGCGTCGAATGGAACGGTGCGGAAACCGGCAGCACGACGGCCTTCTTGGCACCAGCTGCCTTGAGCTCCTCCACGGCCTTTTCCACGCCGTGCGTCGTGCCGGCGATGACCGTCTGGCCCGGGCAGTTGAAGTTGACCGGCTGGACCTCGCCCGCCTCTTTCGTCGCCTTCTCGCAGGCTGCAGCAATCACCTCATCATCGAGGCCGATGATGGCTGCCATGCCGCCCTCTCCTACGGGGACGGCCTCCTGCATGTACTGGCCGCGCTTATGGACGAGTGCGACGGCATCCTGAAAGGAGAGGACGCCCGCTGCGACGAGAGCCGAGTACTCGCCGAGGCTGTGGCCGCCGGCAACGTCCGGCTGCACGCCGTGCTCCTTGAGAATCTCATTGACGATGACGCTGACCGTCAGGATGGCGGGCTGCGTGTTGGCCGTGAGCTTGAGATCGTCTGCCGGGCCCTCGAAGCACATGTCCTTGATGGAGTATCCTAACGCCTCGTCAGCTTCAGCGAAGAGTCTCTTGGCGACATCATACTGGTCGAAAAGGTCCTTGCCCATCCCGACGGCCTGAGCGCCTTGACCCGGAAATACGAATGCGAGTTTGTTCACGTTTCACTACCCCCTGCTCTATTTTTCTCGTAATCGATAGATGTATTGCTTGTCTTATCTATACATATCTATGCTTATATATTATGGTATGATAACTGTCTGCTCGACGGCAGTCTTATTTGCAGTCGTTCTCGATCGTCTCGATGACGCCCGGAAGGCCGCTAACGATGTCCTCGATGATCGTCTTGACCGGCTTGATGTCGTTGAGCATGCCGGAGATCTCGCCGATCATGACGGAGCCGTTGTCGACATCGCCCTCATGCGTAGCGCGGTGCAGGGAGCCGACGCCGAGCTTCTCGAGCTCTTCTGCCGGAGCACCGGCTGCCTCGAGTTCCTGATACTTGCGCGTGAGCTTGTTGTGGAGTACGCGTGCCGGATGGCCGAGCGTGCGGCCCGTGACGACCGTCGAACGGTCTTTCGCCTTGAGGACCATCTTCTTGTAGTTCGGATGCGCGATGCACTCCTCGCTCATGACGAAGCGGGAGCCCATCTGGACGGCCTGTGCGCCGAGCGCAAAAGCTGCTGCAACGCCGCGCGAATCCGCGATGCCACCTGCACCGATGACCGGCACATCGACAGCATCGACGATCTGCGGCACGAGGGCCATCGTCGTGATCTCACCGATGTGGCCCCCCGACTCCGTGCCCTCTGCGATCAGGGCATCGACGCCGCAGCGCACGAGGCGCTTCGCGAGCGCGACCGAAGCGACGACCGGGATGACCTTCGCGCCGATCTCCTTGAGCGCCGGCACGTACTCGCCCGGGTTGCCAGCACCCGTTGTGACGACCTGTACCTTCTCCTCGACGACGACCTGCATGACTTCCTTGACATACGGGCTCATGAGCATGACATTGACGCCGAACGGCTTGTCCGTCCAGCTCTTGCACTTCTGGATCTCTGCACGCAGGATCTCTGGCGGCATGTGGCCGGCACCGATGATGCCGAGACCGCCGGCGTTCGAGACAGCCGAGGCGAGCTCAGCCGTGCCGATCCAGGCCATGCCACCCTGGAAGATTGGATACTTTATGTTGAGTAACTTACAGATTGCATTATTTTCAAACATCAGATTAGTCCTCCTTAGCCCATTTCATGATGCAGGATGCCCAGGTGAGTCCGGCACCAAAACCGGCCAGGGCAATGAGATCACCTTTCTTGAAGCGGTGCGCCTGCACCGCCTCCGCCAGGGCAACCGGAATGGACGCCGCTGACATGTTGCCATATTTCCCGATATCGACGATGACCTTCTCCGCCGGGAGTTCCAGGCGCTTCGCCGCCGCATCAATGATGCGCGTGTTGGCCTGATGCGGCACGAGCCAGTCGATTTCCGACTTCTCGATGCCCGCGCGCGCAAGCGACTTCTCGACCGTCTCGCCTAGGATCTTGACTGCGAAGCGGAAGACCGCCCTGCCGTCCATGTGGATGCAGTTCTCGTGCATCAGCAGGGATTCTGCCGTCAGCGGCTTTTGACTGCCGCCTGCAGGGATGTCGAGCAGGTCGCCGCCCGCGCCATCGCTGCCGAGGTCGAAGCTCAAGAGGCCAAAGCCTTTGTCGACCGGGCCAAAGACAGCGGCACCGGCGCCGTCGCCGAACAGGATGCAGGTGTTGCGGTCCGTCCAGTCCAGGACCTTCGAGAGCGTCTCCGCGCCGACCACGAGGATGTGGCGGTAGACGCCCGTCTCGATGAACTGGCAGGCCGTTGCTGCTGCGTAGGCAAAGCCCGAGCAGGCAGCGGAAAGGTCAAAGGCACCTGCCTTCGTTGCGCCGAGGCGGTCCTGCAGGATGCAGGCCGTCGACGGGATCGTGCGGTCCGGCGTCATCGTCGCGACGATGATGAGGTCGAGTTCCTCGGCTTTCACGCCGGCATTCTCGAGGGCCATGCGGGCCGCGCGCTCTGCGAGGTCCGATGTCGGCTGTTCCTTGCGCGCCACGCGGCGCTCATGAATGCCCGTGCGCTCGACGATCCACTCGTCACTCGTGTCGACCATCTGCTCGAGGTCTTCATTCGTGATGACTTTCTCCGGCACGTACCAGCCTGTCCCTATGATACCAGCGCTATTTCTTTTCTCCGTCATGCGTCAGTATATCCTCCTTTGCAAGTGTATCCTGGATGTGAGCGAGGACATCCCCCCGGACATAATCATTCGCCACACCGATTGCACTGCAGATGGACTTGGCGTTCGACGAGCCGTGGCTGATGATGCAGCAGCCATTGACACCTAAGAGCGGCGCACCGCCGTACTCCGTGACGTCGAGGCGCTTGCCGAGCTTCTTGAGCGTCGGCATCAGGAGGAACGCACCTAGCTTGGCGAGAATACCGCCGCCCTTGATGGCCTCCTTGATGAGTTTCAGGATTGTCTTTGCCAGTCCCTCTGCAAATTTTAGCACAACATTGCCAACAAATCCATCACAAATTACGACATCGAAGTTGCCCTTGGGCACATCGCGCCCTTCGGCATTGCCGCAGAAGTTGATCGTGTGCATGTTCTTGAGCAGCGCGTAAGTCGCCTTGGCCTGCTCATTGCCCTTCGTCTCCTCCTCGCCGATGTTCAAGAGTCCGACGCGCGGGTTCTTGATCTTGAAGACGTATTCCGCATAGATCGAGCCCATGATGCCGCTCTGGACGAGGTGCTCCGGCTTCGAGTCCACATTAGCCCCAGAGTCTAAGAGCAGCGTGACCCCCTTCGGCGTCGGCATCGGCGTCGCGATGGTCGGGCGGCCGATACCCTTGATGCGGCGCAGGATGAGCTGCGCTGCCGTCACGGCTGCGCCCGTACTGCCAGCCGACAGCACGGCATCGCAGACGCCATCCTTGACGAGGCGCGTCGCCACGACGATGGACGCATCCTTCTTCGTGCGCACCGCATCTGCCGGATGCTCGCCCATCTCGATGACCTGCGAGGCGTGATGAATGGAAATGCCGAGCTTTTCCCAGCCCGGCTCCTTCGACAGGACCTCACGGATCTTCGCCTCATCGCCGACGAGGACAATCTCACAATGGTATTTCTTGGCGGCGCGCACCGCACCGAAAACGATCTCGAGCGGTGCGTAATCACCGCCCATGGCATCAACTGCAATCTTCATGCCGGAAATTCCCCCTCACTCCTCTCCCCACGAAACCATGATGAATTTCGCACGGAATACCTCCTGAGTATCATTGCGTGTCTTGACCCAGACAAAATATTTATTGCCGCGTACCTTGACGATCTCTGCCTTGGCAATGAGCTTCTCACCGACATGCACCGGCACCTTGTACTTGACGTTCGCCACGCCGGTGACGGCCATCGGCGCATCGATGATCGCGAGTGCCAGCGAATTGGCCTGCGAGAACATGTAGTAGCCCTTGGCGATCTTCGTCTTCGCGAAGACCATATCATCCGTGATGCGAAGCAGCGAGATGCCGGAATGGCCGAGTTCGAGGTCGATGAGTTCGCCGACGACATCACCGCTCTCGATGGACTTGACCTTGTTCTGCGCACTCTCCGCCATCTTGCGGATGCGGCCGCGCAGCTCCGGTATGCCGAGCTCCAAACGGTCGAGACGGATCGTTTGCACGCTGACGTTGAGCTTCTGGGCGAGCTCCTCGTCGGTCAGGAACGGTTTCTCCTTGACCTGCTGCAGGAGGAGCTGCTGACGCTCCTTCTTCTTGACCCTTGCCATGCCTTCATCTCCTCTCCAAGATTTTAGTACCTGATATTACAACCTTATATCAGGATTCATTATACGGTGTTTGTCCTAAAAAAGCAAGTCTCGCACCGCGCAAATCTCTTCGATGATAAAGGCAGGTATGAGCAAATACGGGCAAAAAAAGAATAAGCAGGACGTTCGTCCTGCTTATCGTATTGTTCTTATTCAGCTGCCTTGACAACCTCTTTGCCATCATAGTAGCCGCATTCCGGGCATACATGATGAGGCATCTTCGGTTCGTGGCACTGCGGGCAAGCTACGAAGCCAGGAGCCTCGAGCTTCCAGTTTGCACGGCGCTGGTCGCGGCGTGCCTTCGAAGTTTTGCGCTTTGGTACTGCCATCTCGGATACACCTCCTTACGGTTTCATTTCTTATTTTTCGCCAATAATTCCTGCAAGGCGGCCATGCGCGGATCCGGTACAAACCGGTCGCAGCCACAGTCTCCCTGATTGAGGTCTGCTCCACAGACGGGACAGAGTCCTTTGCAATCAGGCTTGCAGAGCTTGCTGAGCGGCTGAGCCGCCAGGACGGTATCGCGGACAAGCTCCGTGATATCGATGAGGTCGCCGTCGAAGCGATTGACCTCTTCATCCTCAGCCATCTCACCCGTGCGGCGGAATTCTTCCGAGAAGGGATGTTCCTGCTCCTCTTGGCACGGTGCCAGGCAGCGGTCACACACAAAGGATTTCGTACAGCGAATGACGCCTTCCGCACGCCAGCAGCTTCCCGTGTGGACGATATGCCCCTCGACCGTCAGAGGTCCCACAAAGGCATAATCGTCCGCAACGGCGCCGATGGCTTCGGCCGTCGTCGTGAACGCAAACGGAATCTCCTGCATGAAGTCCGCATTCGATTCAGCAATGTTTATTTTCATATCAGCATCAACCTCCATACATTATAGCGATGTGCCCATTCCTTTGTCAAGTATCAACTGTCCTCGGGCATCCCTGCGCGCAGCGCCTGAGCCATGAGGACGGTCAGAGCACGCGCTGGATGTGGATGGCGAGCAGCGTCGTCTCCGCTGCCGCGACGGGCAGGCGCAGCTTCCTGGAAAGCGACACTGAAAGCTTTTCTGCGAGCGCATAGGCCTTAGGGTACATCTTGCGCACGTAATCGTCCATCTGGATGGGCACCACCTCCTGCGCGCGGATGCGCAGGATCATGTAGCAGATGTGGCTGACGAGGCGCGTGTACTTGAGCTCTGTGCGCCGCAGCGTCAGCCCGAGCTCTGCTTCAAGTTCCGCGATGCACTCGGCGGCCAGCCTGATGTTCGTCAGGCTGTCGCCCGCATTCTGCTCGCTGATGCCCGCATGGATGTGCAGGGAGAGGTAGCCCGCCTCCTCAGGCGGCAGCTCTACGCCATCTTCCCGCTCGATCGCGCGGATACCCTGCTCAGCGATGCGGTACTCGTCGGGAAACATCGCCATGATGTCGTGCTGCAGAGGATTGGGCAGGCGAATGCCGCGCCGGCAGCGCTCGAGCGCCATCGCGATGTGGTCCGCCATCGGCAGCAGGATATCATCGGCCATGTCAGGGAATGACTTGCGCGCCTCGTCGAGCACGCGCGCCGCGAACTCGACCGCATGCGCATCGATGCCGTTGATGCGCTGCAAGGCGCTGCTTTCCCCATCGGTGATGAGGTGGTAGACCTTGGCCTGCGGCAGGAGCCCGAGCCGCTCGCCGCTCTTCTTCCCGAAGCCGATGCCCTTGCCGAGCAGGATAACTTCCTTTCCTTCCTCCGTCAGCGCCAAGAGCCCGTTGTTGTTCAAAGGCTTTATGACACGAAACATAAAAAACCCCCTTATATGATGCTATCATTATAACCCATTTCCGAGGTCATATGCTATAGCCATACAAGGAGATTTTTTACGGTGATTATACGGTTATAATGATAGAATCTGCTCAGAACTTCGCGACTTCGTCAAGTGCCTTGACTGCGCCCGTCTTCTCCATCTCGATGGACTGGCCTTCCTGCAGGCCCGTGAAGATGACGAGGCAGGCATCCGACTTGGCATTTGCCTTGATGAAGGCGTCATCGAAGTGCATGAGCTTGTCGCCCTTCTTGACCTTCTGGCCGTTCTCGACGAATACCTCGAAGCCCTTGCCGCCGAGGTTGACCGTGTCAACGCCGATGTGCAGCAGGTACTCCGTGCCGTCAGCGGCCTTCATGCCGATGGCGTGCTTCGTGTCGAAGACGAAGACGACTTCGCCGTCAGCTGGTGCGTAGACCGTCTCTTCCGTCGGGTAGACGAAGTAGCCGTCGCCCATCATCTTGCTCGCGAACGCCTCGTCCGGCGCTTCTGCAATTGGATGGACATCGCCGGCAACCGGCGTGCAGAGGGCATGCGTTGCGGCCTGCGGTGCAGCAGCCGGCTTCTCTTCGGCCTTCGGCGCCTCTTCTGCCTTCGGTGCTTCTGCCGGAGCATCGAGCTCTGGCTCGACATCGGGGGCCGTCTCGAGGTACGTCTCGAGGTTTGCCTTGATGACAGCGACCTGCGGTCCGTAGATGACCTGGACGCCCGTGCCCTTGACGATGACGCCGACGGCACCCGTCGCCTTGAGGATCTTCTCGTTGACGAGCGAGGAGTCCGCTACCGAGCAGCGCAGGCGCGTCGCGCAGCAGTCGACCGATGTGATGTTCTTCTTGCTGCCGAGGCCGCGTGCGATCATCGAGCTCTTGGCATCCTCGACGCTCTGCTGCGAGCCGCCGTTTGCGCCAGCGCCCTTCTTGGCCTGGTAGTCTGCTTTCGTGTAGAGCTTCGTCTCCTCGTCGTCGTCCTCACGGCCCGGCGTCTTGAAGTCGAATTTCTTGATCATCCAAGTGAAGATGAAGTAGTAGAGGAAGAAGTAGATGATGCCGACCGGGATGATGTACATCCAGTTCGTCTTCGCCTCACCCTGCAGGATGCCGAAGATGAAGAGGTCGAGCAGGCCGCCCGAGAACGTCAGGCCGACCGCGATGTTGAGCATATGCGCAATCATGTAGGCAGCGCCAGCGAGGATGACCTGCACGCCGAAGAGTGCCGGTGCGACAAAGAGGAAGGAGAACTCGATCGGCTCCGTGATACCCGTGAGCATCGAGGTCAGGGCGGCGGAGAGCAGGAGACCTTTGGCGGCCGTCTTCTTCGACGGCTTCGCGCAACGGTACATGGCGAGTGCTGCGCCCGGCAGACCGAAGATCATGAAGATGAATTCACCGGAGAAGTAGCGCGTCGCGTCAGCGCTGAAGTGCGCGACATCCGGCGAGGCGAGCTGCGCGAAGAAGATGTTCTGGCCGCCCTGGACGAGCTGGCCGTCAATCATCATCGAACCACCGACGCCCGTCTGCCAGAACGGCAGGTAGAAGACGTGGTGCAGGCCGAACGGGATCAGGGCGCGCTTGATGATGCCGAAGATCAGCGTGCCGACATAGCCCGTGCCCGTGACGAGGCTGCCGAGCGCGAAGATGCCCTGCTGTGCCAGCGGCCAGACGAAGTAGAGGCCGATGCCGACGAAGAGGTAGACGACTGTCGAGATAATCGGCACGAAGCGCGAGCCGCCGAAGAACGACAGCGCGTTCGGCAAGATGATCTTGTGGAACTTATTGTGGAGGTACGCGACGCCGATACCGACGATGATGCCGCCGAAGACGCCCATCTGGTACGACATGATGCCGCAGGAGCTCGCGATCGTGCCCTCGAGCACGCCCGGCGCAATGGTGCCGTCCGGCAGGATCTGGCCGTTGAGCTTGAGCATGGCATTGCAGGCGCTGTGCATGACAAAGAAGGAGATCATGGCCGCGAGAGCCGCGACCTCGCGCTCCGCCTTGGCCATGCCGATGGCGACGCCGACGGCGAAGATGATCGGCAGGTTGCCGAAGATCGTGCTGCCCGCGCTGGCCATGATGGTCAGAAGACCGCCGAGAAGCGTGCCATCGCCAAAGATGGCTTCGAGACCATACGTCTTGATCGTCGTCGGGTTGGTGAACGACGCGCCGATACCGAGCAGGATACCGGCAATCGGCAGCACAGCGACCGGCAGCATGAAGCTGCGGCCGACGCGCTGCAGTACGCTGAAGATTTCGTCTTTCATGAGACCGTCCTTTCCCGCCGCGTGCAGGGACAAAAAAGGCATCAGCAAAAAGCAACTACAAAGATCCCCTTCCTCTAAAACGGGATCTGCTGCTCTTCGCTGATGCCTGCATGACCAGTAACACGCGAACCTTGTTACAACATATCTTGATTTCAACAGGACTCATTATACGACATCTTCATCGTGTTGTAAAGGACTCTTTTCGCATTTCAGCTCTTACTCTCTCGCAGTCCATCGCAGGCAAGCGCGGCGAGGGCCAGTCGCGCGGCCTCTTCCACCTGCTTCAGCGGCACACCTGCGCGGCGCGCCAATAAGCAGCAGTCCTCGTACTCCGGCTTGCTGTTGACGAGCGCCCCGTGCCAGAAGGCTCGCTTGCAGGCGACCTCGCCGTACGGCGTCGCGACGTGCACCGTCTCGCGCTCCGCCTCGATGCGCTGCGCCACCTTGCGGACGCGCAGGCCGATGCTCGTCGTCTCGCGCAAGATGACGGAGGCGCACGCATCCTTCGAGCCCGTGCGGCAGAGCACGGAGAGCATCGCGGCCGGCCGCGTCTTCTTCATGACGATGGGCGTCGTCCAGACGTCGAGAGCACCGACCGAGAAAAGGCGCTCGTAGAGATAGCCGTAGACCTGTGGGCTCATGTCGTCGATATTCGTCTCGAGCACCAGGAAATCCGTCCCCTGCCCGTTCTCCGCTGCCTCATCAAGCTGGCCGATATAGAGGCGCAGCACATTGGGGATGGCAAGATCCCAGGTACCGGCACCATAGGCGGCGCCAGCTGCGCGGAACCCCTCCGGCAGGCTCTCCGAGAAGGCAGCCTGGCTGCGCAGGAAGGCCGCGCCCGTCGGCGTCGTGAGCTCCTTCTCGGCGCCGGCATGATAGCTCGGCCAGTCGAGCAGGAGCTCGGCCACCGCTGGCGCGGGCACTGGCATAAGGCCGTGCGCGCAGTGCACGAAGCCCGAGCCCGTGTTGACCTTTGAGGCGAAGACACGCTCGATGCCCAGGTAGTCGAGGCAGATGGCCGCGCCGACGATGTCGAGGATGGAGTCGACCGCACCGACCTCGTGGAACGCCACCGTGTCGGCGGGGCGCGCGTGCACCTTGCCCTCCGCCTCCGCAAGCGTCTGGAAGATGGCCAGGCTGCGCGCCTTGACCGCCTCCGACAGCGCGGATGCTTCAATCAGCGCGCGGATATCCGCCATCGTGCGATGCTCGTGCCCATGTTCCCCATCATGATGGTCATCATGATGGGGAAGCCTGACATCGACATAGCAGGCGGCGATGCCATTCTTCATGACGGGCTCCACCTTCATCACATAGCTGCCCTCAAGTGGCAGTTTCGCGAGCTCTGCGCGAAGATACGCCTCCGGCACGCCTGCCTGCAGGAAGGCCCCGAGCAGCATGTTGCCGCTGATGCCCGAAAAACAGTCGAGATAAATCGCTTTCATAAATGCATCTCCTCTATCTTCTCCGCCTTTTCAGCGCAGATGGTTGATCCTGCTCGCGAGCACGCCCGCGCCAAAGCCGTTGTCGATGTTGACGACGCTGACACCCGCGGCACAACTGCTGAGCATTGCTAGGAGTGCTGTGACGCCGTGGAAGGCCGCGCCGTAGCCGACACTCGTCGGCACGGCGATGACCGGCTTGTCCGTCAGTCCGCCGACGACGCTCGTGAGCGCGCCTTCCATGCCGGCGACAACGATGATGACGTTGGCCGCCTCGATGTCCGCCCTGTGGGCGAAGAGCCGGTGGATGCCCGCTACGCCGCAGTCGTAGTGCACCTTGACCACGTTGCCATAGAGGTGCGCTGTGAGGCGCGCTTCCTCCGCCACGGGGATGTCGCTCGTGCCGGCCGACAGGATGAGGACCATGTGCGCTGCGTCGCGTCTGGCAGGCCGCTCGATGTAGAGGATACGTGAAACCGCATCATACTCAGCCTCCGGCAGTCTTTCCTGCACAAAGGCGGCCTTCTCCGCGCTCATGCGCGTCGCCATGACGCTGCCTGCACTGCTCTTCGCGAGCGATTCCATGATGGCGAGCACCTGCTCCCCCGTCTTGCCCTCGCCGTAGATGACCTCTGGGAAGCCCTGGCGCCTTTCGCGCGCATGGTCGACCTCCGCAAAACCGAGTTCCTCGACCGAAGACTTCTCCAAGTATGCCACGGCCTCCCGCTCCGAGAGACGCCCGTCTTTATAGCGGCGAAGCATCGCCACGATCTCCGCATCCGTCATGCGCTCCTCATCCTCCTGTCAAGAATCAAAAAGGCCCATGATCTTCATCATAGGCCATCATTTGCATGCATTCTCACGCACTCATTCTTCTGCCGGCTTCTCCTCTGCCGCGGTCTGGGCCTGCGCCGGTGCCGACTGTGCAGGAAGGGGCGGCTGTGGCTGATTGAGCCCCGCCTTGGCCGTCTGCAGGACCTGCAATGCCTGCTGGAGTCCCTGCGTGACCTGCTGGACACCTGCGGCGGCCTGCTGCACGCCGTTCTGCGCCTGTTGGACGCCGTCAAACGTCCGCGAGACATGCGCGATCAGCTGCTCGAAGACCTGGTTTGCGTAGGCGTCCACATTGTTCTGGAGCTCCCGCGCCTGCGCTTCTGCGGCCTGGACCATCGCCGTCTCCTTCTGCTGTGTCTCCTGCAGGATCTCCTTGCCGCGCTGCTTCGACTTCAAGACGATCTCGCTGTTCTCCACCATCGCTGCAGCCTGGCGCTCCGCCTCCGTGCGGATGTGCTCCGCCTCGCGCCGCGCGTCCTCGATGATCTGGTCGCGCTCCTTCATGATGACCTCTGCCTTATCGAGTTCCTTCGGCAGGTCATTGCGCAGTTCCTCGACGTAGTGGACGAGGTCGTTATCGTTGATGAGGATGTGGCCCGTGAACGGGAAGGTCTTGGCCGTGGCCACCATGTTCTCGATCTTATTTAAAGTCTCGCGTACTCCCATATTCCGCTTACTCCCTTTCTTGTCCTAGAATCTGGATTGCCTGCTCCACGCAGGGTGGTACCAGGCCGTGCACATCACCGTGGAAACGGATGAGCTCCCGGATCCCCGAGGAACTCACGAATGAATACTCCGGCCGCGTCAAGAGGAAGACCGTGTCGATATCGGGCTCCAGATGGCGGATCATATAGGCTTCGTTCTGCTCGTACTCGAGGTCCTTGATGGAGCGGACGCCGCGCACGATGACATGTGCCTCATGCGCCTTCATGTAGTCCGTGATGAGCCCCGAGAACGAGTCGACCCTGACATTCTCGATGTGCGCGGTCGCCTCGCGCAGGAAGCGCACGCGCTCCTCGACCGGGAAGAACGCCTGCTTGTTCACATTGTGGAACACGCAGATAATGATCTCGTCAAACATCGTGCTGGCGCGCTCGAAGATATCGATGTGGCCATTCGTCACGGGGTCGAAACTGCCTGAACAAACGGCTCGCCTCATTGCTCCGCCTCCTCTATCTCTTTCAGGTACGCTTTGCGCTGGAAGAAGCTCAGCTGCGTCGTGCGGCCGTAGCGGCGGTTCAGCACACAGCGAAGCTCCGAGAGCTCCGGCATATCGTTCTCATCCGCGCCGTGCTCGACGACGAGGATGCCGGCGTGAGCGAGCACCGTGCTCTCGTCGAAAAACGTCAGTGCCCGCCAGGCGAGGCCCTTGTGGTAGGGCGGATCGCAGAAGATCAGGTCAAAGGACTCCCCGCCCTGCGCAAAGCGCGAGAGCTGCGCGAAGACATCGCAGCCGTGCACGGCAGCCTTGTCCTGCAGGCGCGTGTGCACCGCATTCTCGCGGATCAGCGCCGCCGTCGCCTGGTCGACGAAGCAGGCCGACGCTGCGCCGCGCGACAGCGCCTCGAGCCCGAGATTCCCTGTGCCCGCAAAGATGTCGAGCACCTTGCGCCCGTACACCTTCGGGCCGAGGATGTTGAACAGGGACTCCTTGATCCGGTCCGACGTCGGCCGTGTCGCCTGGCCCTTCGGCGTCTTGAGGCGACAGCCCCGCGCCGACCCCGTTATGATTCTCATATATTCCACTCCAAATCAAAAGCCTATAAACAGATTCATTCTACCATACTTTGCCGCTTTCGTGAACCTTTATGGTATAATTAACTGACGTGTATCAAACATCTGTAGAGAAAGGATGGACATCTCTTTGGAACGATATCGAAAGCGCCGCGCTCTCCTGATTCTCATGCTCGTGCCGCTCCTCGCGCTCGGTCTCTGGAATCTGCGGGCCCTGCGCCATCCGGCCGGCACGCCTGTCTCGCCGCAGGAAACGACGGCGCATCATGTCATCCTCGTGCCGCTCGACGGCCGCCCGCCATGCCGCCAGTTCGTCATCGACGCGGGCCGCATCGGCGGCACGGAGGTCGTGACGCCGCCACACGAGCTGCAGGACTACTACTCGCAGCCTGGCGACACGAAGGCCATGCGCCGCTGGCTGCTCGAGGAAGTGGCCAAGGGAACGACCGACGCCGTCTTCCTCTCCGTCGACCAGCTGCTCTACGGCGGCCTGCTGACGGCCCGCGAGAAGCAGGCCACATCTGCAGAGGTCGAGGAGTTCCTCGCCTTCCTGCGCGAGCTCCACGAAGCCAATCCCGCCGTGCCCATCTACGCCTTCAGCATCCTGCCGCGACTGACGCCGCAGGACACGATCGACGGCTACGACGAGAGGCGCGACATCATGGCCTACTCGCGCCTCGCCGGCCGACAGGCTGCAGGGCTGCCCGTCGACGAAACGAAACTCGCCGCCCTCAAGGCGAAGATCCCGCCCGCAAGCCTGGAGCGCTACCTCGCACACTTCCGGGAGAACGCCACACTCAACGAACGGCTCATCGACCTCACGCACGAGGGCACGCTGACGCGCCTCGTGCTCGGTCAGGACGACGGCGAGGAGTACGGCATCCCAAACATCGAGAAGTATGCGCTCCTGGACTACATCAAGAGCCTCGGCCTCTCTGACCGCCAGGTCTTCCTGACGCACGGCGCCGATGAGATTGCCCTGTCGCTGCTCGCCGCCTGGCACAACGAGCAGACTGGTTATGCGCCGAAGATCTTCGTCGCCTACAACGACCCCGGCGCGCGCGACCGCGTCATGCCCTACATGGCCGTCTCGACGGGCGTCTGCACCGAGGAGAAGATACGCCTGACGGGCGGCTCACTCGCCGCCTCGCCGGAAGAGGCCGACTTCACGCTGCTCGTCTCGACGAACGACACCGACAAGGACACGCTCTGGAGCCGCGGTGCCTGCGTGCGCCTGCTCGAAGACAACCTCGCCAAGGGGCAGCCGACGGCACTCGTCGACCTCAGCAAGCACTTCAACGCCGATGAGACAGTCCTGCCACAGCTCATCGCGGCCGCCTTCCCTGTCAACCATCTGCTCGCCTACGCAGGCTGGAACACGACGAGCAACGCCCTCGGCACGGCGATTGCCCAGGCCTGCCTCTACCGTTCCTCGCTGGAAACAGTGAGCGGCGAGGATGAAGCCATCGGCCTCGCCGCCGCGCAGGTCCGCTTCCTCGAGAACCGCATCCTCGAGGATTACTTCTACCTCAAGGAAGATATCGACACCATCAACGGCACGCTCAAGAAGGCCGGCTACACCAACACAGCCGACCTCGACCTCGACCACAACTACCGCTGGGCCAACCTCATGCTGCGCACCTCGATGACGCGCCACCTGCTCGTCTACAAGAACACGGCCGCCTTCCGCGCGCCCTTCCCCGTCGCTGCGCCCTCGGGCACCATCTATCTGCAGCTCCACGACATGCAGGCCGACATGAGCTTCCCGTGGCCGCGCACCTTCGAGATCTACCTCGAGACGACACCATTCATGAGCCGCGTCTCATGACAAAAAGAGCGAGATATCACCTCGCTCTTTTTTGTTGCAGTACCCTTATATTCCATTCAGGATTCAGATATAGATCTCACAGTCGTCCTCGACCTTCTTGCATGCCGTGCGCACGCGCGGCATGACTTCTTTTGGATCGGCATCCGGCTCAAATTCGACCTTCATCTCCTGCATCATAAAGTTGATGGCAGCATGACGGATGCCCGGTACCTTGTTTGCCGCCTGCTCCATGAGGTTCGCACAGTTGGCGCAGTCCACTTCGATGCGGTAGGAATGATGCGGCACAGATCCTGCCTCCTTCACGGGCTCACTCTCTGCAGCAGCCTGGGGAACGGGAATCGTCTCGACAGCCGCGCCCGACGGCAGTACCTCTTCGCGGACAGCGGCCGCGGAGGGAGTCTCTGGCAGCTGGCCGCTCGCAAAGAGCGCCCGCATGGCATTGAGAACGGCCAGCACCATGACGCCGACATCGGCGAAGATGGCCGCCCACATATTGGCGAGGCCGACGGCGCCGAGCACGAGCACGACAGCCTTGACGCCGATTGAGAAGACGATGTTCTCGCGAACGATGCGCATCGTCTTGCGCGCGATGCGCTGTGCCACCGCGATCTTGAGTGGATCGTCGTCCATCAGCACGACATCGGCAGCTTCGATGGCTGCATCAGAGCCCATCGCGCCCATCGCGATGCCGACGTCGGCACGCGAGAGCACGGGTGCATCGTTGATGCCGTCGCCGACGAAGGCCAGCTTGCCGCCCTGCTCCTGCCGCAGCAGCGCTTCAACCTTCGCGACCTTGTCCTGCGGCAGCAGCTCACTGTAGACTTCATCGAGAGAGAGCTCCGCCGCGACCTGGTCGGCGACAGATTTCGCATCGCCCGTCAGCATGACCGTGCGCCGGATGCCGTTCTTGTGCAGCGCGTCAATGGCTGCAGCCGCATTCGCCTTGATGACATCCGAGATGACGATGTGGCCCGCGTAGACGCCATCGATGGATACGTGGATGATTGTGCCCTTCCTCTCGCAAGGATGCCAGGCCGCACCGATGGACTCCATCATCTTCGCATTGCCGACGCAGATACTATGGCCGTTGACCGTGGCGCGCACGCCGTGGCCGGCGACCTCCTCGACCGCCTCGACACGGCAGTCGTCCGCCTCATGCGCGTACGCCGCGCGCAGCGAGACGGCGATCGGGTGCGTCGAGTAGCGCTCGACATGTGACGCGAGGTGCAAGAGCTCTTCTGGCTCGATCGTCTCGGGGTGGATGGCCGTGACCTCGAACACGCCCTTCGTCAGCGTGCCCGTCTTGTCAAAGACGACTGTGTCAACAGAGGCGAGCGTCTCCATGTAGTTGGAGCCCTTGATGAGCACGCCGGCGCGACTCGCCCCGCCGATGCCGGCGAAAAACGAGAGAGGGATGCTGATGACGAGCGCGCACGGGCAGCTGATGACGAGGAAGACAAGCGCCCTGTAGGCCCACGTCCCCCAAGCAGGCTCCATGCCGCCGAGGAGGGCGACAGTCGGCGGCACGACGGCCAGCACGGCAGCAGCGCCGACGACAATCGGCGTGTAGATGCGCGCGAATTTCGCGATGAAGTGCTCCGACTTCGACTTGCGGGAGCTCGCCTCCTCGACGAGCTGCAGGATGCGCGAGACAGTCGACTCCGCGAAGCGCTTCGTCGTGCGGATGGTCAGCAGGCCGTCCGCATTGATGCAACCGCTGATGACCGCATCGCCCGTCTTGACGCGGCGCGGCAGGCTCTCGCCCGTCAGCGCGATCGTATTGAGGCTCGACTCGCCGTCCACGACCACGCCGTCTAAGGGGATCTTCTCGCCAGGCTTGACGAGGATCGTCGAGCCGACGCCCACGGAGTCGGGGCCGACGCGGTGCACGCCGTCCGGCTCGACGAGATTAGCGTAGTCGGGGCGTATGTCCATGAGCTCCGAGATATTGCGGCGGCTGCGGCCGACTGCATACGACTGGAACCACTCGCCGACCTGATAGAAGAGCATGACGGCGATGCCCTCCGTGTAGTCGCCGTCCTCGTAGACGGCGAGCGCCATCGCGCCGACTGTCGCCACGGCCATGAGCAGGCACTCGTCGAGCGGCTGGCGGCGCCAGACGCCCTTGGCCGCCTTGATGAGGATGTCGTAGCCGACGACGAAGTACGGCACGAGGTACGCGAGGAAGCGCGCCGTGCCAGAGAGCGGCACATAGGCCAGCACGACCATGAGCGCGGCCGCGGTGATGATGCGGATGAGGTTCTTCTTCTGCCTTTGATTCATTTTGGCCTCCATTTAAATATATGAACAGTCATTCATTCGTTATCTAGATTATAGCAGATTTCCGCGATAAGGCAAGCGAGAAATCAAAAACTCTCTGCAAAAATTTTTGATTTCCCGCTTGACAACAGGTCCCCTCATCCGTATAATATATAAATGTCGAAAGACACAGGGGTATCGCCAAGTTGGTAAGGCACGGGTCTCTGAATCCCGCATGCGTTGGTTCGAGTCCAGCTACCCCTGCCATATGAATGCAGAGCCAGTCCGCAAGGGCTGGCTTTTTTGATGCCTGCGTCACCATGCAAGTCATGGACCGTACAAGAAAAAGGGCTGCCGCACGACTCTCCCGTGCGGCAGCCCTTTTGCCTTACTTCTTGTTCTTCTTGTCTTTCTTATCTTTCTTGACGTTCTTGACTTTCTTGTCCTTGCTGCTCATGAGCTGCTTGCCGTCGACATCCTTCAGAGTCGTGATGCCCTTCTGGAAGGCGGCGAGCGACGATTCGCGCAGGTCCGGGTTGTCGATGAGCTCAACGCCGTAGCGATTGCCCTTCTCCGTGCGGAAGAAAGCGACGGCCATCTGCGTATCGGCCTTGGCCACGCCGTCAATCTGGCCGTCACCGTTCTCGTCGATCTCGATTTCCTTGGCCGTCACGGCGTAGATGGCCTTGTTCTTCGCGTTGAGATTGACGAGCATGATGCCCTCGTAGCCGTTGCTGCCCATGATCCCCGAGAGCAGTTTCTCGGCATCTGCTTCCTTGAGCTTGTTGAGATCTGGCACGCTCTTGTTGTCAAAAGCGTCCGTCAGCACGATCCAGGCGTACTTGATGTTGTAGCCGTCGTTGTCGAAGATAAGGACATCGCCCTTCCTGTCCTCGTAGAGCGCGCTGGCCGGAATGACGCCGACCGGCTTCTGCGGACACTGTATCGTGTAGCCGTACTGCTGGCTCGTGTAAGTGTAGGGCAGCGCGGCTTCGGCTGCCTGCGAGGCTGCCGCCGGTGCCTGCTCTGCGGCAAAGGCCGGCATAGCCGGCATCAGGAGCAGCGATGCACCGAGTGCCGCCGCTGCCATATAAGAATGGAAACGCATAGTATCTCTTCCTCTCTTCTTGTCAGGCTTGTTCCCGTTTCAGCTGTTCAAGATACGCGCGGGTCATCTCGAGGGCCGTGTCGGTCGTCTGGCGCTTGATCTCCGTGCGCGCGCCGCTGAAGTGATTTTCTTTGACCATCGTACCCCTCGGACCTGAAACGGCGATGAAAACGAGTCCGACGGGTTTCTGCTTCGTGCCGCCGCCCGGGCCGGCGATGCCAGTGATGCCGACGCCGATATCCGTCCCGACGGCGCGCGCGATGCCCTCTGCCATCTCGCGCGCCGTCTCCTCTGAGACTGCCCCGTGCGAAAGCAGCGTCTCGTGACGCACGCCGACGAGCGATTCCTTGATGCGGTTCGTGTACGAGACGACCGAGCCCATGACGTAGGCCGAGCTGCCGGCGATATCTGTCAGGCGGCTCGTCAAGAGGCCGCCCGTACACGACTCGGCGCAGGCAATCGTGAGCCCCTGCGCGAGGAGTTCCTTTCCTACGCTTTCTTCAAGAAGCTTCTTGCTCATTCCGCTGCCTTCTTCCCCTTCTCTGCGCCGTCAATGCGCTCGCCGACGACGTCGTAAGTGAAGCCCTGCAGGACGCGCACGCGCACGATGTCGCCCGGCTTGCTGTCCGCATCGTTCTCGACGTAGACCTGGCCATCGACCTCGGGCGCCTCGCGGTAGGAGCGGCCGACCGAGATGTTCGGCTGCTCCTCGTCGCGACCCTCGATGAGGACATCGAGTTCCTTGCCTTCGAGCGACTGGTTGATCTCCTCGGAGATCTTGCACTGCAGGCTCATGAGGTCGTGATAGCGCTCCTGCATGATCTCCTCCGGCACCTGGTTCGGCATATCGTAGGCCGGCGTGCCCTCTTCGCGCGAGTACGTGAAGACGCCGACCTTGTCGAGGCGCATCTCCTCGAGGAAGTTGCGCAAGGTCTGATACTGGGCATCCGTCTCGCCCGGGAAGCCGACGATGAAGGTCGAGCGGATCGTCACGCCGGGGATGCGCTCGCGCAGCTTGTGGATGAGCGCGCGCATCTCCTCCTGCGTGTCAGGACGGCGCATGCTGCGCAGCACGGCATCATGCGCGTGCTGCAGCGGCAGGTCGACGTACTTGCAGATCTTCGGCTCGCTGGCGATCGTCTCGATGAGCTCGTCGCTGAAGTACTTCGGGTAGCTGTAGAGCGTGCGCACCCACTTGAGCTTCGGCACCTTGACGATCTCGCGCAGGAGCTTTGCGAGCTTCGGCTGGCCGTAGAGGTCGCGGCCGTACTCCGTCGAGTCCTGAGCGATCAGCACGACTTCGCGCACGCCGTTCTCCGTCAGGTGGCGGATCTCATCGCAGATGTCCTCGATGCGGCGGCTGCGGTAGTCGCCACGGATGTACGGGATGGCGCAGAAGGCGCAGCGGTTGTTGCAGCCCTCCGCAATCTTGACGTAAGCCGTGTATGAAGGCGTCGTCGTGATGCGCGGCGTGTGCTCGTCGTAGAGCGCTTCGTCCTTGCCGGCAATGACAAGGCGATGGCCCTTGAGCGTCTCCTCGACGGCCTCCATGATGCGGCCCCAGGCGCCCGTGCCGATGATGGCGTCGGCTTCGGGAATCTCGTCTAAGAGCTCCTGCTTGTAGCGCTGGCCGAGGCAGCCCGCGACGATCAGGCTGCGGCAGCGACCGCTCTCCTTGTACTCGGCCATGTTGAGGATGGTCGTGATCGACTCCTCCTTGGCCGACTGGATGAAGGCGCAGGTGTTGACGATCAGGATGTCGGCCTCGGCCGGGTTGGCCGTGAGCTCAATGCCGTGCTGCTGGAGGATGCCGAGCATGACCTCCGTGTCAACGAGATTCTTGGAACAGCCAAGACTGATGAAACCAGCTTTCACTGAAATACCTGCTACTAAAAACATAGAATAACATAGAAATTATCTATGCCTAGAAATATTCCTTTTTCATCGTGTATGCTTTTGTCCAGGCAAGCCTGAGACTACTCACAAGTTCTTGTACACTCCAAAGGCGTCGGCCATATTCCCTGCGCGGCAGGGCAACGGCCTGTTTCCGACTAGCCATCGGTACATTTATGAAATGCGCGAGCGTGAATCAGGCGATGCGATAGTCCTTCGTATCGCGCAGATTCAGCGCTGCATTCAAATCGCGGTCTTCCTTGTAGCCGCATGCAGGACAGACGTAAGTGCGGTCTTTGAGTTTCAGGCCGCTATGCACATGCCCGCAGGCGTGGCAGGTCTTGGAACTCGGGTAGAAGCGGTCCGCGATGCGGAATTCAATCCCGATGATCTCTGCCTTGCGCCGCAGCTTCTCGCGGAAGGAATAGAAGCGCTGCTCTGACACTGCCTTCGAGAGATGGCGGTTCTTCATCATGCCGGTCACGTTGAGGTCTTCCACTGTGATGAAGCGTGGTTTTTGCTCCACCAGTGCATGGATGACTTGATTCTCGTGATTGCGGCGCAGATTCGCCAACCGCTGATGCAATCTCTGTACCGATAATTTCTTTTTCTCTATGTTTGCAGAGGCAGTAGCAGTGCTCCCACCTTTCTTCTTTCGCATCTCGTACTTGCAGCTGAGACGCCTCTGCTCTCTTCTCAGCCGTTTCTCGAGCCGTCTGGCTCGGGAAGACATATTGATATTCTCAAAAATCCTGCCATCGCTGACGATAGCAAGCGATTTGACACCGAGGTCCACACCGATGCCATCCGTCTGCGGATGGTACGATGCTTCCAAGTCGTTGTTATAGCGGCTCGTCTCCTCAATCTCAGCTGTGACCGAGACGTAGTAACGGCCCGCTTCATAGGAGACATGCCCATTCTTGATGGTCACGCCCTGCGGCAGGTAGCCCAATTCTTTCAGGCGTACCTTGCCGATGGTCGGGACCTGGATCTTGTGCCGCCAGATGGTCCAGTCGCCCTTATTGTTCTTCGGGAAGTAGAGCTTCACGTTCTGCTGGTTTTTCCGCTTGAAGCGCGGGAAGTGCGCCTGTCCTTTGAAGAAGCGCTTGAACGCCTGCTCCGCATTGACGAGGACCTTCTTGCGCGCCTTGGACCCGCACTGGTCAATCCAAGGGAATTTCTTCTTTAGTACATGGTTGACGTACTTGTCGAAGTTATTGGCGGTGACGAAATGGCGCTGCTTCTCATCGAGGACGCCGCGCTGATACAGGCGGTACAGCCAGATGTTGCGGGCGATGTACTGATTTGCGAGGAAGCGGCAGATACCGAGTGACCGACGTATCTTATCCTTTTGGCTTTCGGTGAGACGGAGTTCGGTCTTGAAGGATCTGAGCAACCGTTTCATCTCCTTTCAGCTTCCCTTCGTATTTCTGCAACACATGGATGCGGTTGGAAAACATACGGATGATGCTGATTAGGTCTTGGATCATCTCGCATTCCGGGCTGAGGTCCTCGTTGTTGACGACAATGATCTTTGCACCGTGTTCAGCCAGATGACGCTCGAACCAGCTGCAAGCTCCCTAGTATTGGTAGATGCAATCACACAAACCATACAAAGGAGGATGCCGCAAGGCATCCTCGCCAATCATTTGAATCGGATCTCGCGCGCCCACGTGTCGAGCAGGTCGTGCTTCTGCTGAGCCGAGAACTGCGGGTTCTGCGTGAAAAGCGTGAGATTCTTGCCGGGGAAGGACTGGTAGGCCATCGTCCCCGGATTTGTCGGCACGAAGAAGTAATTGTGGCTCTGCAGGGCGAGCTGCGCCTCATCGGAGAGCAGCCAGTCCGCAAAGTTCTGGGCGAGCCCCCGCTCTCTGTCCCCGCTGCCCGCGAGGATGCCCGTGCCGGTGATCCACGCCGTCGTGCCGTCTGCCGGATAGATGATCTGCAGCGGGTAGCCGTCGTGGATGTAGCGCAGCGTCTCGCTCTCGACGGCAATCGAGATGTCGACCTCTCCCATGCCGGCCTGGCGCACGGGATTCGAGAGGTAGCGGGCGTACTGCACGACGCGCGGATGGATCTTGTCGAGGAGCTCCAGCGTCTTCTCGTCGCCGAATTCCGCATCCATCGCGTAGAGCAGGTTCGAGGAGGCATCCGCGGCCATGAAATCCGTGATGCCGATGCGCCCGTCCTGGTCTGCGAGCGCCTGCCAGGTGTCGGGGATGTCTGTGTGCAGCGATATCAGGTAGTCCCTGTTGATGCAGAAGATGATGGGATCATACCAGACGCCCATCCAGTAGCCGTCATCCTGGCGGAAGGCTGCAGCGACCATGTCGCCGCGCTCCGACAAGTACGGCACGAGATAGCCGCTGCGCGACGCCTGGCCGAGCGTCTGCCAGTCGGCCAGCACCATCGCCGGGCCAGACTTCTGCGGCGAACCGGCCTGCGCCTTCGCGCGCTCGAGGACATCTGCCGAAGAAAGCGGCACAAACGTCACGTGGACACCAGAGCTGTCCTCATACGCCTGTGACAAGATCTCGGCTTCCTCCGCCGGCAGCGTTGTCAAGACTGTGATTTCCTGCTCTCTCGTCCGGTGGTCGATGTGTCCGGTGCCGGCGAGGTAGGCAGAACCAGCGATGACGATGGCCAGCAGCAGGAACGCTGTCAGCAGGAGTGTCGTATAACGTCTCATGAAACGCCCCCCATAATCGCGTTAATCTCTATCCTTCTCGCTTTTCTCGCTTTTCTCGCTGTCCGCTGCAGCGCTCACGTCGAGCAGATACGTCCAGCCGTCCTTCTCGGCGACACGGCCCTCTTTCATCAGATGACCGAGCGCGCGCTTGAAGGCGGCCTTGCTGATCTGGAACTTGTCGCGGATGACTTCAGGCGACGTCTCGTCGCTGTAGGGCATGCGGCCCTTGCGGCTCTCGAGAAGCTCAAGGATGCGGCTTGAATCCGTGACGAGTGCCTTCTCCTTGGCCTCGCGCAGCGAGGCGTTGAGGCGTCCGTCAGAGCGGACGAAGGTGACACGTGCCGTCACGATCTGCCCGACGCGCGGGCGCTCCTGCTCCTTCATCTCCTTGTTGGCGATGAAGACGATGTAGCGCTCATTCGAGAACAGGAAGGCACCGGCGTCCGTATAGTTGTAGATGGCCCCCGTGACCATCTGGCCGACCTTGACGTGTGTCGCCGGCTTCGAAGCGCGGCGCATCTCGTCCTCGACTTCCATCGTCACAGCCAGTCGGCCGGACTTGTCGGTGTAGAGCTTTGCCCAGACGACTTCGCCGACCTGCGGGCGGCCGCGCATGCCGGCGTACGGCATGAAGATGCCGCGCTCCGCGCCGACATCGAGGAAGGCGCCGTCCCGCGTCACATTGATGACGCGCAGGCGGGCAATCTGCCCCTCCTTCATCTTCGGCACGCGCATGCTGGCCGTCAGGCGGCGCTTCGGGTCCAGATAGAGGAATACATCGACGAGATCGCCGACGGCGACGGGATGCGTCTGCTGCGTCTTGTGCAGCAGGATATCATCCGAGGTATTCCCCGTCTGGGCATCGAGGAAAGCGCCCATCTCGCTGACGCGCGCAACCTGCAGGCGGGCGACCGTGCTCGGTCCGAACTTCCGCTTGGGGCGCGCAGCCTCCTGGGGCATTTCCGTCTTATCGTTCATAGTCTCCATCCTTCTGTACGGTTTCCCGCTGCTGTTCTCATGATTCATAGTCTCACTCTTCATAGGCCGTGAGCTTCGCATCGCCCCAGAGCTGTTCGAGCGCATAGTACTCGCGCATCTCCTGGCGGAAGACGTGGACGACGACATCGCCGAAGTCTAAAAGGACCCAGTCGCCCTCACGATAGCCTTCCTTGTGGCTGAAAGCAACGCCGTCCTTGGCGAGCTCTTCTTCGATGTTGTCGGCGATTGCGCGCACCTGCGTAGCCGTATTGGCCGAGCAGATGACGAAGTAATCCGGCGAGATCATGAGGCCCTGCATGTCCATCGTCACGATGTCACGCGCCTTCTTGTCGCTGGCAGCCTTGCAGATGGCCTTGCACATTTCCTGTTCCGTCATATTGTACCTCCTGTACCTTTATTCTCTATCAAAATCTTCACGTTATCAGGCAGTAGGCTCAGTTTCCCGCATCCGGGAAGAGCTCCTGCATCGCATGGCGGATGGCGTCCTGGTCCGGCATCCAGACCGTATCGTCGCCGAGCGCCGGCGAGCCCGGCAGGATGACCCCCTGCGGCTGGTCGCTCGAGAGATGGCGCACGACATTGGCGAGGTGCGCCGAGTCAAAGACCTCTGCGCTCGTCTTTACGTGCCTGCGCATCGTCTCGGCGATGAGCGGCAGCTTCGGCACCGTCTCGAGGCGCATGACCTGCTGGTAGAGCGACTTGACGAAGCGCTGCTGGCGCTGCTCGCGTCCGACATCGCCGAGCTCCGGGCTGCGGTAGCGCAGGTACTGCTGGGCCTGATTGCCGTCGAGATGCTGGTAGCCCTGCTTGAGATGGATGTTGAGCCCCCCCTCGGGGTCCTCGTAGTCCATGTCGCTCTCGACGTAGATGTCGATGCCGCCCAAAGCGTCGATGAGCGCCGAAAAGCCCTTGAGGTCGAGCACGACGTACTGGTGGATGGGGATGCCGAGCAGCTGGTTGACCTCGCGGACCATCAGCGGTGCGCCGCCCTCTGTGTAGACGGAGCGGATGCGCATGAAGTGCGCATTGCCCGGCGGATTGACCCAAGTGTCGCTCGGGATCGTGATGCAGCGGACCTTGCCGCTGCTGTTCTCCATGCTCAGGACGAGGATCGTGTCGGCCTTCGCTCCCTCCGTGTTCGTCGGGTCGGCGCCGTCGTCGATGCCCATGACGAGCACGTTCGTGTAGCCATCAAAGCTCGGGTTGACAGCGCCCTGCCAGGACGCGCGGCGCTCGGTGTAGCCGGCGTACATCGTCTGGTATTCCTGCACGAGGTATTCCGTTCCGCGCACGAGCGCGTAGATGCCGCCCGCCGCCAAGAGCAGCAGCACCGTGAAGATGACCATTGCGAGCAGGCGGCGCAGGAAACGGCGCCTGCGCAGGCGCGCGATTTCCCGCTTCTTCTGCTCGATATGGCGCCATGTTACGTTGTCCTCTTTCCGTTTCCCCATCGGTCAATCTTCCTTCTTTGCCTTCTTCGCCTGCTCTGCCTCTGCGTCCTTCCTCTTCATCTGCCCGAGCAGGATCTCGTTGCGCGCCAGCACCGTCGCCGGATGGACGAGATGGCCCTTCTGGACGACGAAGATGATGGAGTGGCTGAGCCCGGCGAGCATCATCTCGTCGAGCGAGGCCGTCTTGGCGAGTTCGCGCAGCTTGTCGACGCCGGGGAAATCCCGGTTCGGCTCGATCATGTCGGCGTACCAGATGATCTTGTCGAGCGGCGTCATCTGCGCGCCGCCGACCGTGTGGCGCGCGATGGCCTGCGAGATGGCAGGATCCTCCACGCCGTAGATCTCGCGCACGCGCACGGCGCCGATATCGGCGTGGAGCAAGAGCGGCATCGAGCGCTCGACCTCGCCGATAGCGATGCCGCGCTTCTCTGCCTCCTCGACCATAGCTTCATTGCGGAACTCTCTTGCGCAGTCGTGCAGGAGTCCGGCAACCCGCGCCTTCTCTTCGTCCACGCCGAAGCGGTGCGAAAGCTTCACAGCCGTCTCGGATACGCCGAGTGAATGGCGGAAGCGGCTCGGCTTGAGCCTTGCTTCCAGTTCCGCCTGCATCTGTTCTAACGTCATGCCATAACTCATCGATAAAGCCCTTCTTTTCTGATGTATGTCTCTACGGATTCCGGCACCATGTAGCGGATGGAGCGGCCCTCTCGGATGCGCCCGCGTATCTGTGTCGAGGAGATCTCCAGTTCCGGCGTCGCGAGCTCATGGATGTGCGCATCGCAGAGGCTGCCGAAAAAGCCGCGGAGCTTCGCCATGTCGAGCGCCGTGCCCTGGCGCCGCGCCGCGATGAAGTGGCACGATGCCAGGAGTTCCCGCGGTTGGTGCCAGTCCGGCAGGTCGTTGATGGCGTCCGCACCTGTGATGAAGTAGAGCGGCACCTCCGGGCCGAAGCGCTCAGCGAGCAGGGCGATCGTATCCGATGTGTAGGAGACGCCCTCGCGGCACATCTCGATGTCCGATGCCTCGAAGTGCGGGTTGCCCGCCACCGCGAGCTCCGTCATCGCGAGCCTGTCCTCTGCCGAGGCGACGCGCTTGTCCAGCTTGAAGGGCGAATGCGCCGCAGGGATGAACAGGACCTTCTCGAGTTCATACGCATCCCGCACGAATTCCGCCGTCAGCAGGTGGCCCGTGTGGATTGGGTCAAACGTGCCGCCCATGATACCGATGCCTTTCATGACTCACTCCCCCAGAAACAGCTCGACGACAAGCGCCAGGGCGGCCATGCTCAAGAGCATGAGCCCTGCCGCCTTCAAGTAATCCCTCGCGTCAAAGGCGCCCTTCGGCGTGGCGAGGTACTGGCGCATTGTGCGCAGATACCCGCCAATCATTCGCGGATCTGCCCTTCGCCGTAGATCAGGTATTTCGTGCTCGTCAGCGCCGTAAGGCCCATCGGGCCGCGCGCGTGGAGCTTCTGCGTGCTGATGCCGATCTCTGCACCAAAGCCGAACTCAAAGCCGTCCGTGAAGCGCGTCGAGGCGTTGACGTAGACGGCCGCTGCATCGACTTCCCGCTGGAAGCGATGCGCGTTCACGAGGTCCTTCGTGATGATGGCCTCGGAATGGCCCGTGTTATAGCGGTTGATGTGCGCGATGGCCATCGTGAGGTCGTCGACGACGCGCACGGAGAGGATGAGGTCGCCGTACTCCGTCGACCAGTCCTCCTCCGTCGCCGACTCCATCTCCGGGCAGATGGCGCGCGCCCGCTCGCAGCCGCGCAGCACGACGTGCTTTGCCGTCATCGCCGCCATGAGCTTCGGCAGGAACTCCGCTGCGATGTCCTGATGGACGAGCAGCGTCTCCATGGCATTGCAGACCGAGCAACGGCTGGCTTTCGCATTGACAGCGATAGAGATTGCCATCTCCTGGTCAGCCGAAGCGTCAACATAGGTGTGGCAGACACCCGTGCCCGTCTCGATGACCGGCACCGCCGCGTTCTCGGTAACGTGCTTGATGAGTCCGGCGCCGCCGCGCGGGATGATGACATCGAGATAGCCGCGCAGGTGCATCATGACATCGACGGCCTCGCGGTCCGTGAAGTCGACGAACTGGATGGCGCCCTCGGGGATGCCCGCCTTGTAGGCAGCCTTGGCAAGCAGGGAGCTGATGGCGATATTCGAGCGGATGGCCTCAGAGCCGCCGCGCAGGATGACGGCGTTGCCGGCCTTGAGGCAGAGCCCCGCGGCATCGGCCGTGACATTCGGGCGCGCCTCGTAGATGATGCCGATGACGCCGAGCGGCACACGCACGCGGCGGATCTCGAGGCCGTTGGGGCGGACCGTCGAGTAGTCGCCCGTCGCAACGGGGTCCGGCAGGGCTGCCGTCTGGCGCAGGCCCTCCGCCATCGAGGCGATGCGGCCCTCGTCGAGCAGCAGGCGGTCGAGGTACGAGCGCTTGACCTTCTTCTGGCGCGCGTCCTCGATGTCGAGCGCATTGGCCTGCAGGATGACCTCGCTGCGCTTCTCGAGCGCGTCGGCCATCGCCAGAAGCGCCTTGTTCTTGACATCTGCGCCGAGCAGAGCGAGCTTTGCCGCTGCGCCCTTCGCCGCCTCTGCCTTTTTCTTCATTTCTGCCTGGATATCCATCTCAGTATTCCCCCTCAGACCATCAGGACCATGTTATCCCGATGAATGACCTCTTCGTGGACAGCGCCCGCGACGAGATGCTCAAAGTCCTCCGTCTTGTGGCCGATGAGCCGGCGGAGGTCTTCTGTATTGTAGTTGACGATGCCGCGCGCGATCTCGCGGTTGTCCTCGGCGAGGACGCGCACCGTGCTGCCGGCCTCGAAGTCGCCGTCGACAGCCTTGATGCCGGCGGCCAGCAGGCTCGAACCACCTTCGAGCGCCTTGACGCAGCCCGCATCGACGACGAGATCGCCCTGCAGCCGCTTGCCAAAGGCCAGCCAGCTCTTGCGCACGCGCAGATGCGATTCGCGCGCGGCAAAGACCGTGCCGACCTCCTCGCCCTGCAGGATGCGGCGCAAAGCGCCCTCTTCACTGCCCGAGGCGATGACCATGTTGACGCCGGCGCTCATGGCCACCTGAGCGGCCTGCAGCTTCGTCGCCATGCCACCCGTGCCGAGCGAGGAGCCCGCGCCGCCGGCCATCTCGATGACCTCCGGCGTGATCTCCTCGACCTCGTGGATGAGGCGGGCATCTGGATGGGTTGCCGGATTTGCCGTGTAGAGGCCCTCGATGTCCGAGAGGATGATCAGCGCATCGGCATCGACGAGCGTCGCGACCATCGCCGAGAGATTGTCGTTATCCCCGATCTTGATCTCGTCGACGGCGACGGCATCGTTCTCATTGATGACTGGCACGGCCCCCATCGCGAGCAGGGCAAGCAGCGCATCGCGCGAGTGGCGGTACTGGTGGTGACGCACGGCGTTCTCCTTCGTCAGGAGCACCTGGCCGATGGTCTTGCCGTACTCGGCGAAGAACTTCTCGTAGATATGCATGAGCACGCCCTGGCCGATGGCGGCAACCGCCTGCTTTTCCGGAATGGAGTCCGGCTTCTTCGCGAGGCCGAGCTTGCTGAGGCCCGCCGCGATGGCGCCCGAGGAGACGAGGATGATCTCGCGCCCCTCATTCATGAGGTCGGCCAACTCCCGCAGGAGATGGTCGATGCGGTAGAGGTTGAGCATGCCCGTATCATGGGCAAGCGTACTCGTGCCGACTTTGACGACGATGCGCCTGGCTTCCCTGAGCCTCTGACGTGCGTCCATACTGCATCCCTCCGTCTTACGGCAGCTCGATCTTCGGCTTCTCGAAATTGCGCTTGAAGAGCAGGCCGTTGCGCCCGATGACCTGCACGAGGTTAGCGTCAGCGCGCTCTGCGAGCATGGCGATGGCATCGGCCGGCAGTTCCATGCAGTTCTGCAGCACGCGTACCTTGATGAGCTCGCGCTTCTTGATTGCCTCGCGTGCCGCCTGTACAACGGTCGGCGTCACGCCCTCCTTGCCAATCTGGACGACCGGCTCGAGCTTCATGCCCATTGAGCGCAGGAAGCTCTTCTGTTTTCCTGTCAGTGAATTGCGGATCAAATCGATTCCTCCGTATCCTATATGATATATCTCTTACTCGTCTCACTCACGGTACTCGAATTCCATCTCGCCGATGTGGACGGTCTGGCCTTCCTTGATGCCGCGCTCCTTGAGCTTCTCGTCGATGCCCTTGATGCGCCAGATGTACTGGAAGCGGCGCACAGCCTCATCGTTGTTGAAGTTCGTCATGATGACGAGCTTCTCGATGGCCTTGCCGTGCACGATGAAGTCGCCCGCATCATTGCGCGTGATCGTGATCTTGTCCGGGTCTTCGGCCGTCTCATCGTAGACCTTGACCTCTTCCTCCTGCTCCGGCTCCTCGACGTAGTTGTCGAGCCATTCACCGACGTAGGAGATGAGTTCCTTGACGCCCTCGCGCGTCGCCGCCGAGATGGCGAAGAACTTCAGGCCCTCCTTCTCGGCCAGCTCCTTGAGGCGCGGCAAATTCTCCTGCGCCTCCGGCAGGTCGATCTTGTTGGCCACGAGGATCTGCGTGCGGCGCGCGATCTTCTCGCTGTACTTCTTGAGCTCTGCATTGATCTTGTAGTAGTCGTCAACCGGGTCGCGGCCCTCGATGCCAGAGGCGTCAACGATGTGCAGGATGAGCTTCGTGCGCTCGACGTGGCGCAGGAAGTCGTGGCCGAGGCCGACGCCGTCGGCCGCACCCTCGATGAGCCCCGGGATATCCGCCATGACAAAGCTCTTCTCGTAGTCCGTCTTGACGACGCCGAGCACCGGCGTGATCGTCGTGAAGTGGTACTCCGCTATCTCCGGGCGCGCCGCGCTGACACTGGCGACGAGGCTCGACTTGCCGACCGACGGATAGCCGACGAGGCCGACATCTGCGAGCAGCTTGAGCTCGAGGATCAGGTTGCGCGCCTCACCCGGCTCGCCGAACTCCGCAAACGTCGGCGCACGGTTGGCGGCATTCGCGAATTTCGCATTGCCGCGGCCGCCGCGTCCGCCCTTGCAGATGACAGCCTCCTGGCCGATCTCCGTGAGGTCTGCGAGCACCTCACCCGTCTCCTCATCCTTGACAATCGTACCGGCCGGCACCTTGACGTAGCAGGCCGGTGCATTCTTGCCGTACTGGTTCTTGATATCGCCGTTCTCACCGTTCTCCGCCTTGAACTTGCGGTGGTAGCGGAAATCGAGCAGAGTATTCATGTTCTGGTCCACGACGAAGATGATGTCGCCGCCGCGTCCGCCGTCACCGCCAGACGGGCCTCCCTTCGGGATGAACTTCTCGCGGCGGAACGCCGATTTGCCGTGACCGCCATCGCCCGCCTTGACGATGACGCGTGTCCTGTCGATAAACTGCATGATAGCCTCCTTTTTCTCTTGAGATTTCTTGTCTATTTCAACAACTGCCTGCTGCATTCCTGTTTGTCATGCATAAAAAGCCGGCATTGTGATACCCAACACCGGCTTTTTATCCATCACAACGCAACTTAACGCCGTTTTATCTAGCAATATGCAGCAATATAACAATACCTGCGCCTTCCCGGAGGAATGCGCAGGTATCTTTCATTACATAGCCTCTTCAGCCGTGTAAACACTGATCTGACGGTTATAGCGGCCTTTGCGCTCGATAGCGACCTTGCCGGCAACCTTTGCGAACAGCGTATCATCCTTGCCGATACCAACATTGTGGCCCGGATGGAAATGCGTGCCGCGCTGACGAACGAGGATGCTGCCAGCCGTTACGATCGTGCCGGCATGCTCCTTGACGCCGAGGCGCTTGGATTCACTGTCGCGGCCGTTACGCGTGGAGCTGACGCCCTTCTTATGTGCGAAACGCTGAAGTTCAAACTTAAACATGGAATTCACCTCCACTATTTCAGGATACGTACAGCCTTGGGATACGCCTCAGCAATGGCTGAGAGCCCCAATAGCATCGTTTGCAGAATCGATTCTGTCTGCTCGTCTGGACTGTCCTTGAGTTCCATTCTGAGCTTCCCGCTCGCCGCGTCATAGCTGACCTCGCGATGCAGATACTCGGTTATCCCAAGGAACGCCGTGTCCGTTAAAGACGAGACACCAGCGCAGACGATATCCTCACCTGCCGCCGCCGTGCCGCTGTGGCCGGAGACGTCAAAGCCGGTTATCCTGCCGTCTGGCTGGCAAAAGATCTTGACCTTGATCATCGGTGATCAGGCTTCGATCTTCTCGATGACAACCTTCGTGAACGGCTGACGATGACCCTGGCGCTTGCGATAGTTCGACTTAGCCTTGTACTTGAAAACAAGGATCTTCTTATCTTTGCCCTGAGCCTCGACTTTGCCCGTTACCTTGGCACCCTCGACGACCGGCGTACCGATCTTGACATCAGCGTCATTGACGACCGTCAGGACCTGATCAAAGACAACTGCCTCGCCTTCGCCGGCAGCCAGTTTCTCGACCATGATGACATCGCCCTCGGCGACCTTATACTGCTTGCCGCCCGTTTTGATGATTGCGTACATGAAAACACCTCCCTGATAGATTACTCGCCAGCTACGGTACGATTGCTCGTTTCTCAAGACCTCGCTGTGCGGTTGGGGAAAGACGCCCTAGGCGTCTACAATATGAAATATTATCATAGCGTCAAATGCTTGTCAAGCTATTTCGCTCACGAACGCATGACGAGATTGATGACGAATGCGATAGAGACAAGCCACATGATCCAGCTGACTTCCTTGTACTTGCCGACAGCCGTCTTCATGAATACGTAGCTGACGAAGCCGAAGGCAAAGCCGTTGGCGATAGAGCCCGTCAGAGGCATCATGATGATCGTCAGGAAGGCCGGCAGGCCGTCCGAGAAGTCGACGAAGTTGATCTTGCCGACCTCGCTCATCATCAGCGCGCCGACGAGGATCAGCGGCGGAGCCGTCGCAAAGCCCGGCACGAGGCCGACGAGCGGAGCGAAGAGCAGCGCGATGAGGAAGCAGATGGACACCGTGACAGCCGTCAAGCCCGTCTTGCCGCCAGCCGCGATGCCGGCAGCGCTCTCGATGTAGCTCGTGACCGTCGACGTACCGAAGATCGAGGAGCAGATCGTGCCGACTGCATCCGTCGTCAGAGCACGGTCGAGGTTCTCGATCTCGCCGTTCGGCTTGATGAGCTTCGCCTTCGACGTCAAGCCGATCAGCGTGCCCATGTTATCGAAGAGCTCAACGACCGTGAACGTGAAGATGATGGAGACGATGCCGTAATTCCAGGCACCAGCGATGTCGAGCTTGCCGAACGTCTCGCCCATGTGCGGCAGGCTCGTGCTGACGACATCGCCGATGGCGTGCGGGACTGGCGAGTAGCCGAGTACCATCGAGAGCAGCGTCGTCACGATGATGCCGATGAGGATAGAGCCCTGGATATTGCGCGCCATCAGAGCGCCCGTCAGCACGAGGCCGAAGAGCGAGAGCATCGTCGTCGGATCCGTGACATGACCGAGACCGATGAACGTCGCCTTGTCCGGGATGATGAGGCCCGTGCCCTTGAGGCCGATGAAAGCGATGAAGAGGCCGATGCCGACGCTGATAGCGACGCGCAGGTTCTGCGGCACGGAATTGATGATGGCCTGGCGGATATGGCTGACCGTCAGGATCAGGAACAGGACGCCCGAAAAGAAGACGGCACCGAGTGCGACCGTCCAGTGGAGACCGAGTGTACCGCATACATAGTAGGCAAAGAACGCATTGAGGCCCATGCCCGGTGCGAGTGCGACCGGGTAGTTGGCGAATACGCCCATGACCATGGTCGAGAGTGCTGCGATCCAGATTGTCGAGGCGATAGCCGCTTCCTTCGGGATCCCTGCCTCCGACAGGATGTTTGGATTGACAAAGATAATATAAGCGAGTGCAATGAATGTGGTAAGACCTGCGAGGACTTCCGTCTTGACCGTCGTGTTCTTCTCACGGAGCTTGAAGAAACGATCAAGGAAGCCCTGATTCGCTTGCGTCTGCATTAGTGAATTCCTCCCTTTCACCCAAAATAAATCTTTCCATCACTCTTGTGATGGAATACCGTACAAGAATACCAAAAAAGAGGACACATGTCAATTTTCTTTTAGTGTATACAATAAAAAGCCCTGACAAAAGTCAGAGCTTTCATTTCGAAGTGGCGGAGTGGAGAGGATTCGAACCTCCGCACCAGTTACCCAGCCTAACGATTTAGCAAACCGTCCTCTTCAGCCTCTTGAGTACCACTCCAATAAAATGGCAGGGGCAGTAAGACTTGAACTCACAACCTACGGTTTTGGAGACCGTTGCTCTACCAGTTGAGCTATACCCCTATAAAAAAATGGGGCGACTTGTGGGGATCGAACCCACGCATGCTGGAGCCACAATCCAGTGTGTTAACCGCTTCACCAAAGCCGCCATGAAAACCGGCAATTTCCTATCCTCCCAGTCCGTCTCCAGACAAGTACTTTCGGCCTCTGAATGCTTAACTACTGTGTTCGGTATGGGAACAGGTGGAACCATTCAGGCATCATCACCGGATATTCTATTTGAATGCTTGCACATTCAAAACTATACAGAAGAAATTACTCTGCGAACATTTCAGTTCTCTAGTTAAGCCCTCGACATATTAGTAGTAGTCAGCTTCATGCCTTGCAGCACTTCCACATCTACCCTATCAACCTTGTCTTCTTCAAGGTGTCTTACTAGCTTGTGCTATGAGATACTTCATCTCGGGACGGGCTTCACGCTTAGATGCTTTCAGCGTTTATCCCTT
>NZ_JNKR01000004.1 GCF_000702905.1 Mitsuokella jalaludinii DSM 13811 | reverse complement strand
TGTGGCATTCAGGATCCTGCCTTCAAACGTCCGGCTCTGCTTGATTTTCACAAGGCCGACCTTCGGCAGCTTGATCCGGTTGCCTTCGATGCGGATGCCGTTTCCCTGATTGCGCGTCCGGTAGGACTGACTGCGACTATGCTTTGACTTGAAACGCGGATAGCCTGCTCTTTTTTGGAAGAAGTTCTCATAGGCGCGGTCAAGATTGCGCAGAGATTCCTGCAACGCCATGCTGTCTGCTTCGGAAAGCCAGGATGTATCCTCGCGCTTCTTGAGATTGGTGAGGAGCTGACACGTCTTGACGTAAGTCAGAGAATGATGGTTCGCTTTCCATTCATCACACCTGACCGCAAGGAAGTGGTTAAACACGAAACGGACACAGCCGAGCGTGCGGTTGATTAACCGTGCCTGCGTCTTATTCGGATAGATGCGAAATTTGTATCCCAGTGTATATGTTTCCACATTCTCACTTTCTTTGCGATGTTTTCTGGCTCTCGATATACTGTTTGACGATTCCCAAGGGAGCACCGCCTACTGTCGAGACAAAATAGGAATTTGTCCAAAGTGTCGGCAGTTTCGTTGTCAAGAAATGGAATTCCTGCCGAAGTATCCGCGATGTCCTGCCTTTTATAGTTTTGACTGCCTTATGGATACCGAACTGAGGGTCAACTTCCAAGAGGAGATGAACATGGTCTGGCATGATCTCCATCTCAATGACCTCGAACGAATACTCCTCGGCAATCTGCTCAACAAGCTCCTTCAATCTTGTATCTACACCGTTCACTAAAACCTTACGGCGGTATTTGGGGCAGAATACGACACGATACTTGCATGAATAGACGATGTTGTGATTTGAATGGTATATTCTTTTCATATTTATATTATACAACATACGCTAAACTAATACAATAGTTGGGGAGTTGTCCGCCTTCAATTCTTTACGTAAATTCAGCGGGCACGCCGTCGCGCCAGAGCACGCCCGGTTCTTCAACTGCCATACCATATCCTCCCTTCACCGCCTTTTATTATGCCCGCTGCTTCCTGCGGGTGACGACGACGTAGATGCCGGCCATGATCATGAGCATGCCCAAAAGGATATGCAGCGTCATGGGTTCGCCGAGGCAGATAATGCCGCCG
Source organism: Mitsuokella jalaludinii DSM 13811 (assembly GCF_000702905.1). Taxonomy (GTDB): domain Bacteria; phylum Bacillota; class Negativicutes; order Selenomonadales; family Selenomonadaceae; genus Mitsuokella; species Mitsuokella jalaludinii. Next base: position 122,943 of record NZ_JNKR01000004.1, on the reverse strand, counting down.
ATGACGCCGACGATCGGCACAGCCAGCACCGCGACGGATGCCTTGCTGACCTCGATGTGCTGCAGGATCCAGCTCCAGAGAAAGAATGCCAGAGCGGAAGCAAGCACGCCGTTGTAGAGCAGGCAGAGGATGGATTCTTTGTTCCAGATGACCGGTCCCTGCGGCACGGCTGTCGTGTAGACGAGCAGCGTCAAGGATGCACAGACCATCTGCCACGTCGTCAGGGAAATCGCGTTGACATCCGACAGCTTGAGCTTGACGAAGATGCTCGCGAGGCCCCAGAAGACGGCGCTCAGGAGGCCGATGAAGATGGCCGTGACATCGCCGCCCGCATGCACATCCATGAGGACGGCCATACCGGCAAGGGCCAGAACAATGCCGATCCCCTTGCGCCATGTCAATTTCTCTCCAAGCAGGAAGTGCGCCATGACGGCGGCAAAGACCGGCATGCTGTAATTGAGCACGGAGACCATGCCTGCGCCGAGCGTCACCATGCTCGTCTGCGCCGCGATGTTGTTGAGTCCCATCTGCAGGATGCCTGTGAGAAAAATCCACGGCCAGTACTTCTTCTTCGGCAGCGGCAGGCGCAGCCAGAGCCAGACCGACAACAGGACGGCCGCACCGAACAAAAATCGGTACGCCACAAAGGTAATGGGCGGGAAGAACGAATTCGCCGTCTTCATGACGACCCAATTCATGCCCCAGATCAGATAAATCAAGCATAATGCCTTGATCAAGAAAATCGCCTCCTACAAATGCGCAACGCCATTCACATATATCTTTTATACTACCACATCGAGTCAAAAGAAAAATAAGATTCACAAAATCTTATAGCATCCTGTCAGACGCCTTGACAACCCCCTGTCCCTGCTCTATACTAAGCTTATTACATTGATGTACATCGATATGACTACAGGAGGTGCTTTCGATGGATTCCATGGAAACCGTCAAGATTCTCAAGGCCCTGGCAGATGCCAACCGGCTGCATATCCTCGAGCTTCTGGGCAGCGGGGAGCAATGCGCCTGCGTGCTGCTCGGGAATCTGGCACTTTCACAGCCAACACTCTCACACCACATGAAAATCCTCTGCGACGCAGGACTCGTCACGAGCCGCAAGGCGGGAAAGTGGATCTACTACACACGCCAGGCCGAGACGCTCGACAGAATCGGCGCCTGCCTCCAGGCACTCGGCCACACAACGCCGACAGATGACCTGGCCACCAACTGCCGCTGCCGCGAGTGACGGCAGTATTTTTTTCTTTTATAGATTTACAAATTTCTATCTATCCAAGAGGTGTTTTCTATGCAACATGAACAAGCGAGCGGCATCAATTTCTTCCAGCGCTACCTGACCGTCTGGGTCCTGCTCTGCATGATCGTCGGCGTCGCCATCGGCCATTTCCTGCCGTCTGTGCCCGCCTTTCTCTCGACACTCCAGATTGACGGCATCTCGATCCCGATCGCCATCCTGATCTGGCTCATGATCTACCCGATGATGATGAAGGTCGACTTCAAGAGCGTCAAGGCCGTCGGCAGGGCGCCCAAAGGACTCTTCGTGACCTGGATCGCCAACTGGCTCATCAAGCCGTTCACGATGTACGCCCTCGCTTATCTCTTCTTCTTCGTCATCTTCCGCGCCATGCTGCCAGAAAACCTTGCCACGTCTTACCTGGCCGGAGCGGTGCTCCTGGGCGCTGCTCCCTGCACTGCCATGGTCTTTGTCTGGAGCACGCTGACGCGCGGCAACCCTGCCTACACCGTCATCCAGGTCGCCACAAATGACTTGATCATCCTCGTGGCCTTTGTGCCGATCGTCAAGTTCCTGCTCGGCGTCTCTCATGTCACCGTTCCGTATGATGTGCTGTTCCTGAGCATCGTCCTCTTTGTCGTCATCCCGCTGATTGGCGGCATCCTCACGCGCCTCTCCGTCATCCGCCGCAAGGGGCAGGCCTACTTTGACCAGATCTTCGTCCACAAATTCGACGGCGTGACGACCTGGGGCCTGCTCTTGACGCTCGTCATCATCTTCAGTTCCCAGGCACAGGTCATCCTCGAGAATCCCCTGCACATCGTGCTGATTGCCGTGCCGCTCATCCTGCAGACCTTCCTGATTTTCTTCCTTACCTACGGCGTTTGCTATCTGCTGCGCCTGCCCTTCGCCATCGCCGCCCCGGCCGGGTTCATCGGCGCCTCGAATTTCTTCGAGCTCGCCGTTGCCGTGGCCATCGCCCTATTCGGCGTGACGAGCCCCGCAGCTCTCGCGACGACCGTCGGCGTGCTGACGGAAGTCCCCGTTATGCTGACGCTCGTGCGCATTGCCAATGGGAGCAGACATTATTTCCGTGGCTGAACACGGCAAAAAAATAGACCATCTGCATGGATGGTCTATTTTTTTGCCGGAACGCGTCGTCAGGCATTTGCCGCCTTTTTCTGGCGCAGTTCGATGTAAGAGATGATCAGGTCAGCTGCGGCCTCGAGCGAAATCTTGCTCGTGTTGATCATGAGGTCGTAATTCTGCGGATCGCCCCAGGTGCGGCCCGTGTAATAAGCATAGTACTGCTCGCGGTGCTTGTCCTCGGCATCGAGCTCCTTGATCGTATGGCCGGCATAGTGCGTCTTGGCGCGGGCCAGGCGGTAATCATCATCCGCGTAGATGAAGAAGGAATATGTATTGGGTTGATCCTTGAGGATGTAGTCCGCGCAGCGGCCGAGGAATACAGCGCTGCCGTCCTCTTTCGCGACCTCGAGGATGACCTTGGCCTGCTCGATGTACATGCGGTTGTGCTGCGGCACGCGCTCATAGGCATAGTCGCCGAGGTTGCCAAGGCAGTTGTCCGGCGCATTGTACGAGCGCTCAATGAGATCGTGGAAGTTCGCCTCATCGCCGAGCTTCTCGGCAGCCATGGCCACGACTTTGCGGTCATAGCGGCGCACCCCCATCTTCTTCGCCACGAGGTCTGCGACCTCACGGCCGCCGCTGCCGTACTGACGCGTGATCGTGACAAGCGTGTTCTTTTCCATAAATTCCCTCTCCTTCCAAAATACAAAGAAATTCTAAACATAAAGCCGGCTCATCCATAGAACAAGCCGGCTGTACATATAGCAGATATCAGAGCTCGCCTTTTGCTTCACGAGCGATGAGGTCACGCATGATCTGCGGATAGACCTTATCGAGCTTGTAGAAGAACAGGATGAGAAGCAGGACAGCCCAGACGAAGATCGGGCCCCACTCGTAGATGGAGACGATCATGTTGATGACGTCCTGAGACTGAGCGACTGCACCCGAAGAAGATGCAACATAGCCAACGTAGGAGAGCAGGCCCGTCAAGGCTGCACTCGTGAGGCCGGAGCCAACCTTCGTGCCGACGGAACCGCCGGAGAAGATCAGGCCTTCCTGGCGGATGTGGGTCTTCCACTGGCCATACTCAACAGCATCGCCGAGGAAGCCGAAGATGACGGACTGGACCGGAGCAAAACCGATGCCGCGGATGACGCAGCTGAAGACGACCCAGTTGAAGTCCGTCGGGTTCAGCAGGAAGATCGCATGACCGACGAAGCAGATGATGACACCGTAAAGGCTCATGTTGCGCTTGCCGAAACGCTTGAGGAGTTTCGGGCTGAAGACGGCCATGACAAAGATCGTGATGAGCGTCTCCAAGAGGTACAGTCCGCTGTACAGCGAATCATCCATGAAGATGTACTTGCAGTAATACGGCAGGATGGTACCGGTGATCGTGAAGATGACGTTCTGCATCATCCAGATGATCATGCCAGCCCAGAAGTATTTGTTGACGGCCAGGCACTTGAGTGCTTTGCCGACTGGTACCTTAGCGACCTTCTTGCGCGCCTCGATGACGACCGTCTCTTTACATTTCGAGAAGCAGAAGAGCAGTAGCAGCAGGGCAACGACAGCCCATACGCTCATGACTTCGACCCAGGCCATCTGATTGTCGCCAAAGATCTTGACGAGCGGCAGCGTAGCCGAGACGGAAAGGATACGGCCCCAAGGAGACAGGCACATACGCGTGATGGAAAGCATGTCACGCTCTTTCGAGGAGCGCGTCATCATCGCGGACAGCGAACCGTACGGCAGGTTGAGTGCCGTGTAGCAGACCGTCGTGCAGAGGTTGTAGGTCACGAACAGGTATGCAAACTGCATAGCCGAGGAACCATGTGGTACCGTATAGATGAGGACGATGGAAATAGCGAATGGCACGCTCATCCAGAGAATCCACGGTCTTGATTTGCCCCATTTGGAATTCGTGCGCTCTACGATGAAACCCATGATGACATCGGAGAAACCATCGAAGCAACGGGAAATCAACATGACCAGACCGACCATGGCCGGGTCGATGCCCGCGTAGTCGGTGTAGAAGAATGTCAGGATGCCCATTGCACCCCAGACGACGTTCTGTGCCGTATCACCGAGACCGTACGCTATACGCGTCAGCCAAGGCAGATGCGCACCGGATTCAGCCGGAGCTGCTCCTGGATTACTCATTGAAACCCCTCCCAATTGAATATTGAATGATGATACATTTGATATCTCGTGGATGAAGTCGCTCTTCATCTCTATCTATATACTATATTAATATTTTTCGAACTATTTCATCTATACTTTCTTGTCTTTCTTGAGTATGTTATGATTTTCTTTTGTTATATTTCTTAGCATTTTCAATGCTTTCTTGGGGCTATCTTTATGAAGGCGAATTATCTTGCTATAAAATATTGTTTTTTGCCTCTAAAACAATAAGAAAAGCGGTCAAACGCCATGCATCTGACCGCTTTTCTAGTAATCTCTCTGAGGGCCGACTCACCGAAGGCCGCCATGTGTCGTCAGGTAGACGCCGCCAAAGATGGCCGCTGCGCCGAGCAGTTCCATGATGCCGATGACCTCGCCGAAGCAGAGGACACCGCCGATCATGCCGACGACTGGCGTGATGTTCTGGAAGATGGAGGTGACGCTGGCACCGGCATTGTGCACGCCGATGTTCCAGAAGAGCATCGCCATGACGCCGCCGAAGATGACCGTGTAGAAGAACGCAATCCAGAGCGTGGGCGTCAGCATGACGGGCGCGAACTGCCCCGTCACCAAGCCGTAGCCCGTCACGATGAAGGCGCCGAAGAGCCCGGCCCAGCCCGTCGTCTGAAGCGCAGACATATGGCGCATGATCTTCAGGGCAATCAGAGAATACGTCGTCCAGGCCACCTGCGCAAGCAGGAAGAGGATATCGCCTGCATTGAACGACATCGTCTGGATCACGTTGAGCGAGCCGTGGCTGATGACGAGCAGCGCGCCGAGGAAGGACAGGACGATGCCTCCCCAGGCCAGCAGGCTCAGCCGCTCGCGCACGAAGATGACCGCCATGAATGCCGTGATGGCGGGGCTGGCCGCCGCGATCAGCGTGCAGTTCGTCACCGTCGAGATAGCGAGGCCCGTGAACTGCATGACATTATTGAGCCCAATGCCCGTGACCCCCATGAAGAAGAGACCGAGGAGGCAGCTGCGCGGCGGCAGCAGGCGCTCGCCGCGGTAGACGGAGAGTGCCAGGAGCGTCGTGCCAATCAGGTAGTAGCGCATGGCCGTGATCGTCACAGGCGACCAGGTCGTCACGAGCCACTTGATGCAGAGCGGCTGGATGCCCCAGATGATCGTCGTCGCCGCCAACAGGAAATACGTCTTTCGTTTTGTCGCTTCGTCCATATGAGACATCCTCCTTTTTCTAGCGTCTCGATCTCTGCTGCTCGTCATTCAATACCTGTCATCAGGTAGACGCCCAGGCAGGCGAAGACGACAAGCGTCTTCAGGAGCGTCAGGATCACAACGTCGTAATACGACTCGCGATGCGTCAGGCCGCAGACGGCGAGCAGTGTGACGAGTGCGCCCGACTGCGGCACGGTGTCGATGCACTCAGAGGCCATGCAGATGATGCGGTGCAGGACATCTGCACTCATGCCGATCTGCTGCGCCCAGGCCAGCCACTCCTGTCCGAGCATGCCGAGGGCAATCGTCATGCCGCCCGAGGAAGAGCCCGTGACGCCCGTCATGATGCCCGTCGTCACGATGGCAGACATCAGCGGGCCGTCGCCGAGGTGCAGGCCGAGCAATGCTTCCTTGATGATCGTGAAGGCTGGCAAGGCTGCGATGACACAGCCGTAGGCGTAGCCTGAAGCTACGTTGAGGATGGCCGTCGTCGAGCCGATGGCTCCCGTGTTGATGGGCTTTGAGAGACCGCCCTTGAGTCTCAGCCGTCTGCGGCCGATGATGGCCGCGACGATGGAGCTCACGATAAGAGCCGCATTGATGGACCAGATGGCCTGTACCTTGTCGACGCCGCCCGCGAGCAGGGAGAGGTGCAGTGGGATGAAACTGTCGAGGCTTTCCGGATCCCAGTGGTACGCCCAATCCCAGTGGAACGGATTGCTGATCAGGAGATTCAGCACGATGACGAGAAGCAGCGGCAGTGAGGACAGGCGCCAGTCCGGCAGAGCCTCCCGCGACTCCTCCGGCTCATTGAGCACATGGTGACCGTATCCCTCACCCTTTGCCTTGAGTTTCTTGTGGCGATAGCTGATCCAGCCCCAGGCCAGTCCGAAGTAGAGCACGGCACCGATGAGGCCGAGCACCGGAGCCGACCAGGTCGAAGTGCCAAAGAACGACGTCGGAATGATGTTCTGGATCTGCGGTGTGCCCGGGATGGCCACCATGCTGTAGGTGAAGATACCCATCCAGAGCAGCCCCGGCAACAGACGCTTCGGGATATCAGCCTGCTTGAAGAGGATGGCAGCAAATGGGTACATGACAAAGGCGACGACGAAGACAGAGAGACCGCCGTACGTCAGGACGCCGCATCCGAGCAGTACGGCCAGAATGGCCTTGTCGCGGCCCAGCGCCGAGACGATCTTGTCGGCCACGGCCGCCGCGAGCCCGCCCTGCTCCATGATCTTGGCGAAGACGGCGCCGAGCAGGAAGACGGGGTAATACGTCTTGATGTACTCCGCGGCTTTCGTCATATAGATCTCACTGTAGACCGGCATGGAGGCGTGGCCGCTGCCGATGGCGGCGACGACGGCGAAAATCGGTGCGATGAAGATGATGGAATAGCCACGATACGCGAAGAACATCAAAAGTATCAGGCTGAAGACAATCATGCTGATGCCCATGGGGATAATTCCTTTCTAGATGATCCTGAATGATTCCAAGAGAAACGGTGAACCGGCAGAAAAAAAGCTCCCCTGCCCATAGTGGACAGGAGAGCAGCCTTTCTGGGAATCCGATGCCTTACGGCAATCAGATATGTGCTTTTTCCTTGATGTACTTGCGAGCTTTGATCGCGTACTCGAGCGGATTGGCTTTGGCCGGATCCTGCTCAGCTTCGACGATGAACCAGCCATCGTAGTCGCTGTCATTGATGATGTCGAAGACCGGACCGAAGTCGAAGTCGCCATCGCCCGGGACCGTGAACATGCCTGCGCGGACGCCTGCGAGGAAGCTCATGTTCTCTTCCTTGACTTTGTTGCGGATGTCCATGCGGATGTCCTTGAGATGTACGTGACGGATGCGCGGCAGGTACTTCTTGAGGATGTAGATCGGGTCCTCACCGGAGCAGACGAGATGGCCCGTATCGTAGAGCAGGAAGACGAGGTCTGGATCCGTCATCTCCATGAGGCGGTCAATCTCTTCCGTCGTCTGGACACAGGTGCCCATGTGATGATGGTACGTCATCGTCAGGCCAATCTTCTTGGCGACAGCACCGAGCTTGTTGAGGCCCTCAGCGAGCGTCTTCCACTGCTCTTCCGTGTTGTGTGGCTTGTCGCGGAAGACAGCCTTGTCGAGCTTGCCCTGAACGCTCGTGCCCTGCTCTGCGACGTTGCAGAACTTCGCGCCCATGGCCTTGAGGAATTCGCAGTGCTTGATGAAGTCCTTCTCGACCTGCTCGTACGGCTGCGTGAGGAGGTAGGAGCTGAACCATGCGCTGGCGATCTGGAGTCCGCGAAGGTCGAGTGCTTTCTTGAGGACAGCCGGATCTTTCGGGTACTTGTTGCCGATCTCGCAGCCCGTGAAGCCAGCCAGTGCCATCTCACTGACGCACTGTTCAAACGTATTCTCTTTGCCGAGATCCGGCATGTCGTCGTTCGTCCAAGCAATCGGAGCGATACCAAGTTTGATATTAGCCATTTGATAAACCCCCAAAATTCAATTTATACAACAGGGCCTCCCCGCCGCAGATGCGGCAGGTACCCTTCATACACAAGATAGACAAGAAAACAAATCAATACTTGCGAGCTGCATCGTAATGCGGCTTCATGAGATTCTCGTAGCAGTCGTGGATCTTCTTGCTCTTGGAGACCTGTGCGACGCCGACACGCCACCAGTCACCGTAACCATGAACCATCGTCTTCGGCATGACCTTGCAGTCGATGAGCGTCGAGACCTTCTGCTTCTTGGCATCCTCGATAGCCGCGATGAGCTCTTCCTCGGTATGAGCCGTGTAGCTCTTGCAGCCGTAGGAAGCGGCGTTCATGGCGAAGTCAACCGGTACATAGGCACCGTCGAGCTGGCCCGTCTTCTCGTTGCGGAAGCGGAACTCCGTGCCGTAGCTGCCCTGGCCATGGCCGATCTCGAGGTTGTTGATGCAACCGCCCTGCATGTTGTCGAACAGGATGACGTTGATCTTCTTGCCCTCAGCGATGGACGTCGGCAGTTCCGAATGGAGCATCATGTAAGCGTAGTCGCCAACGAGCGCATAGACTTCGCGCTGCGGCTCAGCGAGCTTGACGCCGAGTGCTGCGTTGACTTCATAACCCATGCAGGAGAAGCCGTACTCGACATGGTAGCTGCCAACCGTCTTCGGACGCCATACGCGCTGCAGGTCGCCCGGCAGGGAGCCCGATGCACCGACGATGATGCCGTTCGGATCCATGTGCTCTTCGAGCAGACCGAGGACGCGCGTCTGCGGCAGCGTCTCGCCGACTGCCTCTTTATAGGCTTTCTCTGCAGCCTTGTAATCGAAATCATCGTCGACTTCCGGCACGAAGTTGTCGCCGAACTGGATGTGGAAGACACGCTCGACTTCCTTCGTGTAGGCTGCCTTTGCGGCTTTGATGTCCGCGGCGTAAGCATCTGATACATGGTAGCCCGTCTTGCCGAGTGCCTCGTCGAGCATCTCGAGTGCCGCACCGGCATCGCCGACGACCTGGATGCCGTCGAGCTTGTAGGCGTGGAAACGGGAGACGTTGATGTTGACGTACTGGACGTTCGGGTTCTGGAAGATCCACTTGGAGGACGTCGTGAAGTCCGTGTAGCGCGTGCCGACGCCGATGACGACATCTGCATCTTTTGCAAGCGTGTTGGCTGCGAGGCCGCCCGTCTCACCAACACCGCCCATGTTGAGCTCGTGCTCCCACGTGATCGTGCCCTTGCCGGCCTGCGTCTCGCCGAACGGGATGCCGTACTTCTCAGCGAATTTCTGGAAGACAGCCTCTGCCTCGGAGTACTTGACGCCGCCGCCGAAGATCATCAGCGGGCGCTCAGCCTTCGCGATGGCCTTGACAGCCTCTTCAATGGCGCGCTCCGTCGGTTTTACGCGGTCGATGTGATGAACGCGCTTCTGGAAGAAGTAATCCGGGTAATCCCAGGCCTCGCCTTCGACATCCTGCGGCAGAGCGATGCAGACAGCACCCGTCTCAGCCGGATCCGTCAGGACGCGCATCGCATTGATGCAGGCCGTCATGAGGATTTCAGGACGCGTGACGCGGTCCCAGTATTTGCAGACAGCGCGGAAGGCGTCGTTCGTCGTCGTCGTCAGGCTTACCGTCTGCTCCATCTGCTGGAGTACCGGATCCGGCTGGCGGTCAGCGTACGTGTCACCCGGCAGGAACAGGACTGGGATGCAGTTTGCCGTAGCCGTAGCAGCTGCCGTGACCATGTTGGCAGCGCCCGGGCCGACGGAAGACGTGCAGGCGTACATCTGCTTGCGGCGCTTCTGCTTGGCAAAGCCCATCGCTGCATGTGCCATGCCCTGCTCATTGCGGCCCATGCGCATGATCAGATGGCCCGGATCCTCTTCGAGAGCCTGGCCGATGCCGATGACATTGCCGTGGCCGAAGATGCCGAAGATGCCTTCGAACATCGGCACTTCCTTGCCGTCAAATTCTACATACTGATTATTGAGGAACTTCACGAGAGCCTGTGCTACCGTGAGTCTGATTGTCTTAGCCATTGGAATCCCCTCCACTATGCCACGTTTCACCACGTCGCGGATACGCTATCACTTCTTGTGCGGCTGCCAGATCTTCGAATCGGCATCCGGCTCGAGCAGCCAGGTGTGCTCCGGCAGGTCATTGCGCGTCTTCTTCCACGGATCGCCGTCGAGATGACGAATCATCCAGCTGTACCAGATGGCGTAGCCAGGAGCTGCGCACTGCGGATGCATGTAGCCGCCCGAGATCTCCGACCAGGTGTTGTCCTCGATCTTGAAGACGTTGTCGCCGATGAACGCACAGCCAAAGCCCTGCGGACGGTCGACTTTGTAGGTATAGACTTCCGGCTGCGGATGATTGTGCGGCGTGTAGCCCGTCCAGCAGCCCGGCGTCATGATGACTTCGCCGTTGACCATGTTGGAGTACGGCGCATTGTCGTAATCGAAGATCGTGCGGACCGTGCGCTCTGCCGTGCCCTGCCATACGCCGCCGCCGAAAACGTCAGCCTGGACATCTTTCGGACGGTAGAAGACCGGCTCAAAGTCGCGGTCGTTGAGCGTCTTCTGGATCAGGAGCTCCGATTTCTTCAGGGCCTTGACGACGACCTTGACGCCGTGCGGCACGTGCAGGCAGTACGGGTTCTCGTCGAGCAGCGACTCGCGATGCATGAGCTCTTTCTTGCCATTCCAGCAGATCTCCACATCGCCCGTCGTGATGACGAAGGCCGTCTCCTGAAGGGGATCTTCGAACTCGACGATCTCGTTCTCATCCATCTCCTGGTAACCGATATCCATGAGCATATCGCTCTCGCGCGTCGTCATTGCATTGTAGCCGTGCTTGAGCTGACCTAAGCGACCGAATCTCATAATGCTGCCTCCCAATCCAATTCCGTGATGACTTTCTCGTCTTTATGTTCCTGCATGAAAGCGTCAATCTGCTCGACCGTCTGCATGGCATCCGAGCAGCTGTGGCTTGCGACGACCATAGCGGCGTGTGCCGTGCCGTGCTGCAGAGCCTGCGGCACCGTCCAGCCTGCGAGCAGGCCATAGACAAAGGCGCTGCCATACGCATCGCCGCCGCCGAACGACTTCAGCAGCTTGATGTGGTACGACTCAACCTTGTAGGCCTTCTTGTCGGCCGTGTAAGCGATCGAGCCCTTCTTGCCGTGCTTGATGATGACAATCTTGGCACCCTGCTCGATGTACTTCTCAGCGATGACGTGATCTGCCGGCTCCGTTGCCTCCTCATCGAGACCTTCCGTGAGGTTGACCTCATCGCGCGAACCGATGATGACATCGGCCATGCTCGCGAGCAGCGAGTAGTAGATCTGGATGTCCTTCTTGCTGCGCCAGCTGTACGGGCGATAGTCGATATCGAAGATGACGCGCGTGCCATGTTTCTTGGCATACTGGACAGCCAGCAGGCATGCCTCACGCGACGGGCTCTTCGAGAGCGCCGTACCGGAGACAATCAGGATCTTGCTGTCAGCGATGTACTGCTCATCGACATCTTCCGGCGCAATCTCGAGGTCAGCGACCTGGTCGCGGTACATCAGGATGCTCGACTCCGTCGGGCTCTTGATCTCCGTGAACGTCAGGCCCATGCGCTCGCCGTTCTTGGCGCGCGTCATCTGGGACGTGTCAATGCCACGCTCATTGAAGTAATTGAGAACGAAGTCGCCGAACTGGTCGTCAGATACACAGCCGATGAAGCCGACGTTCTTGCCCAACTTGTTGATGCCGACAGCCATGTTTCCCGGCGAACCGCCGAGGTACATGGAGAAAGTCTTGACCTTGTCCAGCGTGCGGTTCAGTTCATTCGGATTGAAATCCAGCGTGACGCGGCCAATCAGGACGACATCGCGTTTCTTGTTTTCATCAAAGCTAATGAGTGCCATTTCTTTATCCTCCTCATGCCTTCTGTTCGAGCCCGAAGATGTGCATGTGTTTCTTTACATTCTCGTAGGTGCCCTGTACGATGGCATCGCTGAAATCGAAGTACTTTGCCTGCGGGTTCGCTGCAGCGACTTCCTTTATCTTCGCTGCCGAAGCGTCGTACGACGCCGTGGCGATGTTGATCTTCTGGATGCCGTTGGCAAGGCAAGTCCGGAAATCCTCTTCCGTCAGGCCCGTGCCGCCGTGCAGGACGAGCGGCGTCTTGACGGCCGCATGGATTTCCTTGAGGCGGTCGATGCGGAGCTGCGGCTTCTCCTTGTAGTTGCCATGTGCCGTTCCGATTGCGACGGCCATCGCATCGATGCCGGATTCCTCGGCAAAGCGCTTGGCTTCCTCGACGCTCGTGACGAGGACATCCACGCTCTTGTAGTCGCCCTCCGCGCCGCCGACGCGGCCGATCTCACCTTCGACGTCAGCGCCGTAGCTCCTCGCAAGCTTGACGACTTCCTGCGTGCGGGCGATGTTCTCATCGAGCGGATATTTCGAACCGTCGAACATGACGGACGTGAAGCCGAGGTCGAGCGCAAGCTTGATTGTCTCCATCGTGCTGCCGTGGTCGAGATGAACGGCCGTCGGCATCGAGCACTTCTTGGCGGCCGCGATCATCACGGGGCCAAGCAGGTCGAGCGGCGAGTAGCGCAGGCGGCCTTCTGCAATCTGCAGGATCAGCGGAGCATGGAGCTCTTCTGCCGCCTTGATGGCACCCATGGCCATCTCCATATCCGAGACATTGAACGCGCCAATTGCGTATGTGTTGTCTGGCTTGCTTATGAGGTCTGTCAAATGTACGAGTGGCATGACCACCCCTCCTATTCTATCATGCGGGTTCTTGCGAAATCAGAAGAGTTCCTTGTAGATCTCGATGAGCTGTTCCTTCGTCGGGATGCGCATCGTGTTCTGCGGGCTGCCGCTCTCGAGCGCATCGGAAGCCATCTTGTCGAGCTGTGCGAGGAAGTCTTCCTTCTTGAAGCCGCGCTGCTCGAGCAGGGACTCTGCCGACGGGATGCCGACTTCCTTGCAGAAGCGCGTGACCTCTGCGACGAATGCCTCAGCTGCATCGTGGTCCGGCGTAGCGTCATCCGCAACACCCATGACGCGTGCAATCGTGGCAAAGCGTGCCGTGTTCTCCTCGATGGCGAACTTCATGCAGGCCGGCAGCAGGATGGCATTCGAGACGCCGTGTGCGATGTGGAACAGAGCGCCGATCGGGCGGCTCATGCCATGGACGATCGTGACGGAGGCATTGTTGAAGGCGATGCCGGCTTCCGTTGCCGCGATGCTCATCTGCAGGCGGGCTTCGACGTTCTTGCCATCCTTGTAGCAGATTGGCAGGTTCTTGTGGATCTTCTTGATGGCCGAGAGTGCGAACGTATCGGTCAGCGGCTGTGCCTTGCGGCTCGTGTAAGCCTCGATCGAATGGCAGAGCGCATCGATACCCGTTGCAGCCGTGACAGATGGCGGAGCCGTCATCGTGAAGGTCGGATCGACAACAGCGAGAGCCGGGATGATGGATGGGCCGCCGAGCAGCATCTTGACGTTGTTCTCCGTATCAGCGATGATTGTGTTCTTCGTGACCTCAGAGCCCGTGCCAGCCGTCGTCGGGATAGCGACGAGATACGGGACCGGCATGTCGATGTTGACATGCATGAACTCGTTGATCTTCTTGCCTTCCGGCTGCGTCGACATGAACATGATTGCCTTTGCCGTATCCATGGGGCTGCCGCCGCCGAGAGCGACGAGGAAGTCGCAGCCTTCCTCACGGTATACCTTCAGGCCGGCATCGACGATCTTATCCGTCGGCTCCGAATTGGCACCAGCGAAAGTGACGTACGGGATGTTTGCCTTAGCGAGTGCATTCTCAACCTTCGCCGCATTGCCGAACTTCACCATGAACTGATCCGTGACGATCAGGGCCTTCGTGCCCTTGCCCTGGATGTGCTGGCCGAGTTCTTCAATGACATTCGTGCCCGAGATGATCTTTGCCGGAACCATAAACGTATAACCCATGTTGTCCACTCTCCTATTCTGATGATAGTATCAACGCTGTTGTTGATAACCTTTTGATTACCTTATGGCTATAATTTAATACTTTTACATCACGTTGTCAATACTGTTTTGAGCTTTTTGGCAAGATTTTGCGGAATTTTATTTTTTCTGATAATCATGAGTAATCATGATTGCTCTATATGATAAGTGTTGCTTAAGACTTGCCGTTCCCGCACCGTCCAGTCCATGAAAAATGGTACTTTTTTCTGTTTTCTCTTGTTTCTTACCGACAATTCGCTTATAATGAAAGTAAACGAACCTACTCATAAATTGGTTATTTCTTGAATGTCTGTTGGCGTATGTTGTGTAATGATTCGACACCCCATGTGCCTCAGGCGCAGAAGCAGGTGATCTCTCATGAAAATCGATCGAATCAACCGCATCCATGAATTGTTGAAGAGTGTGCACAACATATCTATCAACGATCTCTGTGATACGTTCCAGGTCTCTAAGAACACCATACGCCGCGATATCGCAGAGCTCGAACAGCAGGGCCTCATCAAGAAGGTCTACGGCGGCATTGTCCTCGCCGAGCCGTCCGGCAGCCCGGAACCTTTCGCCTCGCGCGAGAGCCGCAATGCCGATGCCAAAAAGCAGATTGCCCGCATGGCAGCAGACTTCGTCCACGACGGCGATGTCATCTACATCGACTCCGGCACGACCACGATGCACATGATCCCGTACCTGACGGAGAAGCACCGCCTGACCATCGTCACGGCGAGTGTCCACGTCATCAATGCTGCATCCAACTACAGCAACCTCAATGTCCTCGCGACGGGCGGTTCGCTCTTCACCCCGTCCAAGGCGTTCGTCGGACCGCAGGTCATCCAGGTCCTGCGCCGCTATAATATATCGAAGGTCTTCCTCGCGAGCACGGGCATCTCGCTCGAGCACGGCGCGACGAACGCCTCGCCGCTCGAATGCGAGATCAAGCGCTGCCTCGTCGAGAAGGACTGCGAGCACTTCCTGCTCGTCGACGATTCGAAATTCGACATCTCCTCCCTGATGAGCTACTGTACGCTCAAGGAGATGCAGTACATCGTGACCAACAAGATGCCGCCTGAAAAGTACATCTCGTACTGCACGGCCAACCACATCCAGCTCATCACGCCGGACACGATACGCGAGGAAGAGATTGAGAAACTCGCCGCACATCATTGATCAGGAGGAATCACTATGAAAAAACAGCCACTCTACATCGGCGGCCAGGAAGTCATGACCGAGAAGACCGTCCCTGTCTACAATAAAGAGACGAACGAAACCATTGCCGAGATTGCCGTCGCTGGCGAGGCAGAATGCCGTGCGGCCGTCGACGCAGCCGAGAAGGCCTTCCGCGAGGTCAAGCTCTCTGCCTACGAGCGCTACGAGATCATCCTCAAGGCCGCCAACCTCATGCGCGAGCGCACCGAGGAATTCGCCGCAGCACTGTCGGCTGAAGCGGGCAAGCCCCTGCGCGATGCCCGTGGCGAGATTGGGCGCGCCTACCAGACGCTGATCCTCTCGGCAGAAGAAGCCAAGCGCCTCAAGGGAGAGACGATCCCGCTTGCCGGTGCCCCGGGCTGCCAGAACAAGCTCGCCTTCACCATCCGCCAACCGCTCGGCGTCGTCTGCGCCATCACGCCGTTTAACTTCCCGGTAAATCTCGCTGCCCACAAGATCGGACCGGCGCTCGCGGCCGGCAACACCGTCATCTACAAGCCTGCATCGGCCACGCCTCTGACCGCCGCGCTCCTCTGTGACGTCTTCCGTGAAGCGGGGCTGCCGGCAGGCTGCCTCAACCTGCTGACCGGCCCCGGTGCGCTCGTCGGCAAATACCTGACAAAGGATGCACGCATCCGCATGTTCTCCTTCACCGGCAGCGTCCCCGTCGGCAAATCCCTGCAGGAAGCCGCCGGATTCCGCCGCGTGGCACTCGAGCTCGGCTCGAACTCCGCCAACGTCGTGCACGAGGACGTCAAGGACGTCAAGAAGGTCGCCGAGCTCTGTGCCAAGTACGCCTTCCTCAACGCCGGCCAGGTCTGCATCTCCTGCCAGCGCGTCTACGTCTCGCGCAGCATCTACCAAGAGTTCTGTGACTACGCCGTCGCCTTTGCCAAGAACTTCAAGGGTGGCAAGCTCAGCGACGAATCGACCTGCCTCGGCCCGATGATTGCGGAGAAAGAAGCCGTCCGCATCGAGGGCTGGGTCAAGGATGCCGCAGCAGCCGGCGCCAAGGTACTGACCGGCGGCCACCGCCGCGGTGCTTTCTACGAGCCGACCATCCTTACCGATGTAACGCCCGACATGGATGTCGTCAAGAATGAAGCATTCGCACCGATCTTCTCGATCATCCCCTATGACACGATTGAAGAAGCCATCGCCGGCGTCAACAACTCCCGCTACGGCCTGCAGGCCGGCGTCTTTACGACGTCCCTCTACATCGCACATTACGCAGCCGAGCACATCGAAGCCGGCGGCGTCGTCATCAACGACGGCTCCAGCTTCCGCATGGATAACATGCCCTACGGCGGCGTAAAAGACAGCGGCATGGGCAAAGAAGGCCCGGAATACGCCATCCGCGAGCTCACGGAAGAAAAGACCATCATCATGAATTTTGATTAAGCTGCATATAGCGATCCGGCTGCATGGATTTCCATGCAGCCGGATTTTTTTGTTTGTGCACGTCCTACGGGGCGCGGGGACCTGTTTCGGCTTCGGCGTTCTGCTGGATGCGTCTCAGCACAAAAAAGAGGACAGGAGTTCCTGTCCTCGTAAAAAAGGTGGAAAGGTCTTCAACCATGGATGACGTCGGTGTATTCGGGATAGTCGCGCAGGCGGTCGACCGGCGGGAAGCCGACGGCTCCAGTGAAGCGGCCGCGCTCCCAGTCGGGGCGCGTTGACCAGAACATGTCGGTGAAGTCGCGCCCGTTTTCCGCCACGACCTGATATGAGAGAAGCTCCGGCACGAACGTGCCGTCGGGACCGACTTCTGCCGCGAATTCCGTCACGATGCGCAGATACTGCGCCTCTGGCAGGTTCGAGATGTCGACGTAATTCGTGCCGTCCTTTAGATTGATTGGACGGCTCGCCTTGACCGTCGCCATGTCATCCGACACCTCCACACGCGCGCGCAGGCTGGCCTGCAACGGCAGATGCGTCTTGGCCTTGAGCTGCTTGAAACGCCAATACTTCTTCTGCGTCTTGAAAGCCGGATCGTAGATGGCCGGATGGCGCCACTCTGTCGTGTGCGTACCGACCTTGAGAATGCTGTGGAAGTCGAGCCAGACCGCGAGGTCATCGCGCTCGGGGCCTTCTGCCTCGGGATGCTCGTAAATCTCCCGATTCTCCTCCGCCGTCAGTCCTTTCTTGTAGAAGCGGACCTGGCTGATGCGGCCGGGCAGATGCGTGAAGTACTTCGGCCGGCCGATCTCAGGGATGACATGGCCGATGTAGGAATAGCCGACAAAGATTGGCTGATCGTCCCACTGGCGTATCTCGCTGTCATCCGAGATGCCCGCCACATGCGCCAGCGGCTTGCCGTCACAGTACGAATCGCCGCCTGCCTTCTTGTCGAAGGTCATCGTGTACTGCGCCCATTCGCCGATCTTTGCCTCGCCGCCCTGCCACGAATACTCCGTGATATCATGGCAGATGCCCCATTTGAGACCGCCGGCGCGCTCTACGACCATGCGCAGGCAGTACGTCGCTCCCCAGCCCACGGACTTGCCGCGGACCATCAGCGGGTTGTGGCCCATCTCGCTCGGCCTTGCCAGGCGGTCGATGTCTGCCCAGACCATGCCGGTGAAGCCCTGCGGCGCGCGAAGATCGCGGCTCGCCGGTATCTCGATGTAATCGCCATACTGCTCGAGCGCGACTTCCATGTGGCCGTCGACTTCACGGACCTTCGGCGAGCCGTGCAGCAGGGCCGTATGGCCGTGCCCCGACTTGTCGAGGATGCGCGGGATGATGCGGATGCCGCCTTCAATCGAGACTTCCTTCGGCAGCTGGTCGGCAATGCTGACCTGATATTCGCCGCCCTGCTGGAACTTGTAGTGGAACTCAATATAGCGCTTCTCATGGCCGCGGAAGAACAGGCTCTTCGTCTCGGCGATGCGCTGATTGATGTAGAGCGGTACCGAGACGAAGATCTCGTGGTCGAGGTTGTTCGTCGCCTCAATGCCTGCGATCATGCAGTCAGCAGCCTCGCCCTGTCCGGCGCGCACGCGCATGTGCGCGAAAGAGAGCTGCGTCGGCTCAAAGACGACGAGCTTCAGTTCCGTCTCGCCGACGCGCAGCGTGTGCTCACCGGGCTGCACGGCCTGATAGACGGCTGCGAGCTTGCGCTTCTCCCCCGGTTCGAGCACGGCGACCTGGCTATTCTCCTCACTGCCGAAGAGATTGATGGCATGCTCACACTTGTTGTCGAGCAGGTGGATGACAGCTTCTGCCATGGCCGTTCCCTTGTTCTCGGCCAGCGCCCGGACTTCGACATTGCCGTTGTTATCCAAGCGGCGCAGCTCGATATCCGTGAACTCGACGTCGGGCTCATCGTGCGTCAGATGGATCGTGTCGACGAGTTTCGTACTGCCATCTTTCTCAAAGCCGTAGAGCCGGTAGTCAAGCGCCTCTTCCGTCACGTCGAGAATGCCGTAATTGCTGCGTCCCGTAGCGGTGATTTCCGGGAATTCGCTGAGCAGGCGCTTATCCTCGCGGGCCGCCGTGTACTCGGCCTCCGGATCCTGCGCACTGCCCTCGCAGACGTATACCGTGCGGGCACCGACTTTCGGGTCGACGGAGACCGACTTGATGTAGTAGTGGAGATGGCCGCCAAGCACGAGCTGTGCCTGGCAGCGCTCCGCAATCGGCACGATGTAGCGGTTGTTGAACGGGTCCGTGTACGGGTGATGCATCATGAGGATGCGCCACTTCGCCTTCTTAGCCGCCGGGCTCGTCAGGTCTTCCTCAATCCACTTGAGTGTATCATCAATGCGCTTGCGCGTCTCCCGGTCAAGCGGCATCTCGGAATTGACGGCATTCATCTCAAAGAGGCCCCAGGGATTGCTGTCAATCATCGTAAAATGTGCAGGCCCGTAATCGAACGAGAATGTGTTGCCGCCGTCGGCCGTGTGGACTGTGCGCCCCTGCGTCGCCGTGAAGAACGCGTCGTAGTAAGGGCCGTCATCGTGATTGCCGTGGATGTAGTAGGCCGGGATGCGCGCGAGGACATCGGGAATCTTGTGGAACCAGTTGTCCTGATACTGATCGTGCTGATAGCCCGTACCGAAAGAAATGTCACCGCCGTGCAGGATGAACTCCGGTGCTTCCTGTACGGCAATCTTCTTGAAGAACGAACTGTTGTGAAAGAGATGCGAGTCTGACAGCGTCAACAGATGAAGGTGCTTTGGTGCCTCTGCCAGCGTCTGAAACGACGCAGCTGAAACCTCGCCGCCGCCCATGACCGTGTATGCATATTCCGTCGCCGGTTCCAGTCCCTTGATGACCGCCGTGTAGACACAGGCCCCTTTCGGGTACTCCTGGCAGGGTTCCTCGCGCTCATACACAACATCGCCGAAGTACTCCGCACCGTCTGCACTGCTCGCCGTCACCTTGAAATCCGTCGGCTCGACGGTCTCCCAAGCGACTGTGATCTGCGTGGCACGCGGGTCCAGAAGATAGGGCCCATTGATGATATTCTTGTTCATAGTATCTTCCTTCCGAGACCTGACGTAATCCTTGCTTCAACTGCAGCCGAAAAACAGGACACCAAGGGACCGCGGTCATATTCGTACTCTGATTTCCTTAATGCAAATCATTCTTTCTCTATATCAGTATAATAGTAGAGAAAGAATGATCCTGCAAATCTTTTGTTATGCTTCTTCGTCTGCTTCTTTGTGCTTCTTAGCCCAGAGCGTCGGCACGATGAGCAGTGTCATGATGACGACCGAGGCAATCCAGAAGTTCGTGATCGTCTCGAAATGATACGTCGTGACACCGTCGACAACGACCTTTGCCGAATCCATCAGGATGCCGTTGACGATATCCTGCAGGGCTGCGCCGCCGTAAGCGAGCAGACCGATGACGCCCATCGCGGCACCAGTTGCCTTGCGCGGGCAGAGGTCAACAGCGAGCAGACCGCCGACGAAGCAGAGGATGACGCCGAGACCGAAGCCGAAGATGGCAACACAGGCAGCTGCGAGCGTCGGATCACCAGCCGGCACGTAGCAGACACCGGTAATGCCGATCAGCATGACAATGCCGAAGACAATCGTCGTGACGGAGTGATGCGAATGGAAGATCTTATCGGAGATGATGCCGGAGAAAAAGGAGCCGACACCGCCGAGAATCGGGGAGAGCGACATGATACTGCCGGCCGTCACGAGGTCAAAGCCCTTCGCTTCCTGCAGGAAGATGACGCCCCAGCTCGAGATGGAATAACGGGAAATGCCGAGGCAGATTGCCGCAGCGGCGAGCAGCCATACGTACGGGTTCTTGATGACCATGAGCTGTGCTTCCTTCGTGGAAACCTGCTGCTCTTTCTTTTCCTGGGCGACTTCGCCCTCAAACTCATTGGCAGACGGCAGGCCGTACGTCTCTGGCCGGTCGCGCATGAAGCGATACATGATGAATGCGAGCACGATGCAGGCGACGCCCGGTACGAAGAAGGCGGCATGCCAGCCGAGGGCGACGATGATCATCGAGGTGCCGAGGTACGTAGCGCCTTCACCGACGTAATGTGCGATACTGAAGACACCGTAGTACGTAGCGAGCTGACTCTTGGCAAACCATTGTGACAGGGAGACGATACACGGTGCTGAGCCCATGCTCTGGAACACACCGTTGACAGCCCAGAGCACGATGAAGACCCAGGTCGTATTGCTCATGCCGAGGATGGCATTGACGATAGCTGCGCCGAGCAAGCCGAGCGGCACGATTTTCTTGATGTTGCAGTGGTCAGCGATGAAGCCGTTGGCGCATTTGCCGATGGCGATGGCGACGAGCATGCCCGCACCCATCATGCCGAGTTCTGTCGGCGTGAAGCCGTCCTGGAGCATCGGCTTCTTCGCAACACCGAGTGTCATGCGCATGACATAGTACATGCCATAGCCGAGGATCATGGCCGTGACGGCCTGAACACGTGCTGTATGATACATCTTCTTGACCACAGCCTTGTCTTGGATGCGAGGCTTATCCGGTCCAGTCAGGAACCATTTCAGCATTTTCTCCACCTTACCTTTCCTACGAAAAAGCAACTTTGATTATTCCTTTTTCTCCAGACTCTCCGGAAAAGACTGGATTTTTTGTGATTTATCAGTATAATAATAGATATGAAGCTCACTTCCTCAAAAGGCAACCATCAAATCATCATTAACTGATCTTTCTGGAGTCTATTATACCGAAATGCTGGCATGGATTTCTCCGTTTTCTTGTTCGGCATTTTGCGAAAACTTATAATTTTTGTTTTAAATTCGCATTTATCCGTGTTCTGGCGCAGAAAGGTCGAAAGAAAGGTCGAAAGATATGTCTATCCTACCATTTGGCAGTCCGAAACAATCGCGATTCGAGCTCAGCAGGCGTCCTCACCTCGAGTCCATCGAGAACCTCGCCGCTACCACACCGTTCGGCACCTTGAAATCACATCATGACGTCGCAGAGATCCTCTTCGTCGAGAAGGGGCATTGCCGCATGCGCCTCAAAGAGGGCAGCCAGCAGCTGCGCACTGAAGATCTCGTCTTGATCAACAGCGATACGCTGCACGACTTCAAGACGAGCAGCTCCTTCATGGGCTTCACGATGCGCATCGGTGCGCTGCATCTCTGCGGCCTGGCCCCCGGCCACCTCACCAAACATGACACACCGCTCGTGCTGCATCTCAGCAAAGAAGGGAGGCATGCCTTCTTGCGCGATCTGCTGCGCGAGATGAAACTCCTGGCAGCGCTCAACGGCGAGGACGATGAGCGCCGCGAGATTGGCGCCGCCTTGACGCAGGCCATCGTCGTCGCGGTCACTGCATTGGCCGAGGCAAAGGCGACGAGTGAGGAGAACCCTTCCTACACCATGGGCACGCGCATCAAGGAGTACATCGATGCCCATTACCTCGAGGACCTCAAGCTCCCCGACATCGCCGAGGCGCTCCACATCAACCTCTACTACCTCTCCCACACGTTCAAGGACCTGACGGGTTCTTCGCCGATGCAGTACATCATCCGCAAGCGCATCGAAGAAGCGCAGACGCTGCTGCTCACGACGAACATGACGATTACCGATATCGCCATGCAGTGTGGCTACAACAACTCCAACTACTTCCAGTCCGTCTTCAGCAACATCGTCGGCATGCCGCCCGGCAAGTACCGCAAGACCTGGGCACAATAGAACTGCAAAAACAGAGCCGTCCGCAAAATCGCATGCGGACGGCTTTTTTATGTGTTATACTATAACAAATAACAATTCTCGATAACAGATTGGAGTATCACATGCCTATGGAACATAAATTGCACATCGGCTGCCACCTGTCCTCAGCCAAGGGGTTCCTCGCCATGGGGCGTGAGGCGTCGCGGCTCGATGCGGACACGTTTGCCTTTTTCACGCGCAATCCGCGCGGCGGCCGAGCCAAGGAACTCGACCTTGCGGATGTCGAGGCGTTCCTGCACTACAAGGACGAGCACGGTATCGGCACGCTTGTCGCCCATGCTCCCTACACGATGAATGCCTGTGCTGCTAAGGAAAATCTGCGGCGCTTTGCACATGAGGCGATGGCCGATGACCTGCAGCGCCTCGAGCACCTGCCCGGCAATTTCTACAATTTCCACCCTGGCAGTCACGTCGGGCAGAGTGCCGAGAAAGGCATTGAGCTCATCGCGCAACAGCTCAACGATGTGCTCACGCCGGACCAGCAGACGACCGTGCTCTTGGAAACCATGGCGGGCAAGGGCACCGAAGTCGGTCGCACGTTCGAAGAGCTGCGCGCCATCATCGACCGCGTCGAGCTCGATGACAAGCTCGGCGTCTGCCTCGACACCTGCCACGTCTGGGACGGCGGCTACGACATACGCGAGCATCTCGACGAGGTGCTGACGGAGTTCGACCTCGTCATCGGCCTCGCACGCCTCAAGGCCATCCATCTCAACGACAGCCAGAACGAGCGCGGCAGCCACAAGGACCGCCACGCCCGCATCGGCGAAGGCCATATCGGACTCGAGGCGCTCGTGCGCGTCGTCCGTCACCCGGCGCTCAAAGACCTGCCCTTCATCCTCGAGACGCCAAATGATGCTGCAGGCTACGCAAGAGAAATCGCTTTGCTGCGCGAAAAAGCAGCACCGTGACGCTACCCCATCAAAAAAACCTGACCAGAAACGGTCAGGTTTTTTGGCATCCGATCATCAGGGATGGAAACGGAACGTGTAGCGTCCGTGCGTGTTGACGGGTTCATCATAATCATTGCGCGCAGGACTGTAGGTGAAGTTCACGATAGCCGCAAGAGCCGCTGCATCCATCTCCGGATAGCCGGAGGATGCTTCAATCTGCGGGCTCTCGACGCCGCCTGAGGCATTGATGATGTAATTGACGGTGACGGTGCCGACCGCTTTCTTCGCCTGCAGGGAAACCGGGTAGGCCGGCTGCGCGGTGCTGAGCTGCTGTGCGTGCACCTTGACGTGCTTGACGTGAGCCGGATCGCGGGCCGGGCCGGCCTTTGGCTTGTCTGCATCGCCGCCCGGCTTGCCGTTCGGCGAGCCCTTGGCATTCGGCTTCGCATCAGCAGCAGGATGCTTGGCGGACGGATCCGCTGCATCCGCCTGCTTCTTCTCTGGCTGTTCCTTCTCGTCCTTCCGCTCAGTCTCGATTTCCGGAACGGCGACACTCTGGTCGACGACGATCGGATCTGGCTGAGGCGCATCCGGCTCCGATTCGGCCGGCGCCGCCTCTGCCTCTGAATTGTCATCCGACGGCTGCTCATCCTCTGTCACATTGTCGTAAATCTCGACATCGACGGGATGGCTTTCGGATGAAACGGCCTGGAAGAGGCCCGTCGCGGCCACGATCATCAGGATGATGATATGGACACCGCAGGAAATCCCCCAGCCGGCTGCATTCTCTTTATCTTCTCGAAGCATCCTCTGCCTCACTTTCCGCCGGCATCAGCCGCGAGTCCGAACCGGCTGATGCCAGCTTTGCGGAAGTGATCGAGGAGGTCGACAACCTCGCCGTAATCGATGCCCTCATCGGCGCGCACGACAATCGCAAAGTGATTGTTGCTGCGGTTTTCCTGCTGCGCCTGCTTGATGAGCGCCTTCTCTTCGATGGGCTGGTCCTCAAGGTACAGGGTACCGTCCTTCTTGAGCGTGACGAGATACGTCACGTTCATCTGCGTCTGAGCACTGGCCGCCTTCGGCATATTGACGTCAACCGTCTTGAGGTTGACCATGTAAAGCGTGCTGATCATGAAAAAGACCAGCAGGAAGAACATGATGTCGATCATCGGGATGATCATGACTTCCGGCTTCGCGAAGCTCCTTCTGTCGCGTAATCTCATCAGGCAGCCTCCTCTTTGACAGCATGGATATCGCCTGCTTCAGCCGTCTCGACCATCGAGAAGCACTGCTCCATGTCCGTGACGATGTTCTCGATGCGCTGCGAGAAGTAAGCATGAACCGTGAGCGAGATGATGGCGACGCAGAGGCCCATGGCCGTCGCAATGAGCGCCTCGCCGACGCCACCCGTGATGGCCGTAGCCTGTCCCGATTCCAGATTGAAGACCGAGAAGGAGGTGATCATGCCGCTAATCGTGCCGAGCAGGCCGAGCAGCGGTGCCATCGTGACGATGACGCTGAGGTAGTAGAGGCGCTTGCGCATTTTCGCGAGCGCGATGCCGGACTGGATTTCCATGTAAGCAGACGGATTCTTGCGGGCTTCCGGCTTTTTCGTGATGACCGCGAACAGGATGTCAGCCAGGGCGCCACGCGCATGGTCGGCGAGCTGCTCGGCCTTCTGCCACTTGTTGTTGGCCAGGGCCAGGTAAAAGTCACGGGCAAACGCGCGGCCAGAATCCATGCGCCGGAAGTACATCGCGCGCTCAATGCCGATTGAGAACACAAAAAGCGAACAGAGCAGCAGTACGTACATGACAATGCCGCCCTTCTGGAAAAACGTGATTCCTGTCGTCAAAAGTTCCATTATGATCTCCTTTTATACCTTTCTATACGATTCATGACAGGTCCCCAGGATCTGTCTTCTATCCTTGACCGCTGTCACGGCTGTCCGCCGAGCCAGTCTTTGAGATTGGCGATTGCCAGTTCTTTCGCGATGAGTCCGTGCGCATTCCAGATGACAGAATCGACCTCTAAGAGGTGATTCTCACGGACAGCTGGCAGCGTCTGCCAGAGCGGGTCTTCCCGGAGCTCCTCATACCGCTTTTCCGCCGTTTCTGTGCTGCCAGCGCTGCTCGCACCGTAGCCGCTCGAAAGGACGAGATAATCCGCCTGGAGATCCGGCAGGGATTCCATCGAGATGGCGAGATTGTTCTTCGTGCGGTCGAGCGCTACGACCATCGGGTCCGGCCTGAGGTTGAGCAGTTCATACATGAACCGGTTCGTCGCATTGGCGGAGTACGGATAGAGGCGGATCTCTTTCTGCATGATGCGCAGATACGCCACCGTCGCATCGCCGATATGGTTCTTGATGGCGAGTCTTGCCTGCTTCACCGTATCGTAATAGGCGCGCAGGCGCGCCTCCCCCCTTTCGCTCTGCCCGATGGCCCGCGCTGCAGCGAGCTCTGTGACCTCTTCTTTCTGCAGGTCGAGCGGCACGACGGGAGCGATCTTGGACAGGGCGCGGTACGTATTCCTGTCATAGCTGTCGCGCAGGAGGATGATGTCCGGGCTTGCCTGCTGCACGGCTTCCAGGTTGACCGTCTTCGTCTCCACATTGATGGGGATATTCTCGATGCCCTGCTCCTTCATCGTGTCATAGAGATACGACGAAGGGGCAAGGTGTGCTGCCGCGATGGGGATACCGAGAGACACCGCCGTATCCTCCAGGCCGACGACTACGATGCGCTGCGGATTCTCCGGAAGGACCGTCCTGCCGTATTTATGGGTGATGACGGTGCGGCCATCTTCTTCCGAAAACATCTTATCGGAGGCATTCTTCGTCTGGATAAATCGATTGGCAAGCTCGGCATCAATCGCCTCCGGCGCATCCGACCGCGGCACATCGGGATCAAAGAGCGCCGTGCTCTTGGCACTGCCGGAAGAAGCCTGGCTGCCGCAGCCGGCCAGCACCGCACTCAGCGCAATGAGCAGTGCGAAAAAGCCCGCGCTCAGAAGCCGGTTACGCATAGGCCTTCTCCTCTTTCGATGCGCTGCCTGCCGGGCGCTCACGGTTCACGTAGGGGATGCAGTACGGCCGGCCGGTGCGCGGATCGCGCAGCAGCTCGGCATCGATCCCGAAGACATCGGCGAGCATCTCCCTCGTGAAGACTTCATCCGGCGTCCCCTCATAGAGGAGTGTGCCGTGCCGCATGGCGAGCAGGTAATCGGCAAAGCGCGCCGCTTCATTGATCTCATGGATGACCATGACAATGGTCTTTCCATAAGCCGTATTGAGGTGGCGCACGAGCGTCAGCACATCCATCTGATGTGCCACATCGAGGAAACTCGTCGGTTCATCGAGGAACAGGATCTCTGTGTCCTGCGCGATGGCCATCGCGATCCAGGCGCGCTGGCGCTGGCCGCCCGACAAGGCCTCCACCGGCCGGTCCGCAAAGGCCGTCATATCGGTCTCCTGCAGGGCCCATTCGACCATGCGCTTATCTTCCTGCGTCGTGCGCGCAAAGAAGCGCGAACGATGCGGAGCGCGGCCGTAGTTGACGAGTTCCCGCACCGTGAGCCCCGCAGGGGCCATCGGGTTCTGCGGCAGTATGGCGACCTTTTTGGCCAGTTCCCGGCTGTCTTCCGAGAAGATCGAGCGGCCATCCAGGAGCACCTCGCCGCCGAGCGGCGGCTGAATGCGGCAGAGCGTCTTCAAAAGCGTCGACTTGCCGCAACCATTCGCCCCGATGAGCGCCGTCACCTTGTGCGCCGGCACATCGAGGTTCATGTTTTCTATGATCACATTCTTGTCGTAGCCGGCCTTCAGATGCCTGGCTGAAAGTTCCATGGATTCCATCCTTCCTTTTCAAGTGATTCCACCGTGCCGTCAGCCCCTGCTGCGCACGAG
This sequence comes from Mitsuokella jalaludinii DSM 13811, assembly GCF_000702905.1. Taxonomy (GTDB): domain Bacteria; phylum Bacillota; class Negativicutes; order Selenomonadales; family Selenomonadaceae; genus Mitsuokella; species Mitsuokella jalaludinii. Next base: position 95,548 of record NZ_JNKR01000004.1, on the reverse strand, counting down.
GATGTACAGGAAATACGGCGCGCCGATCAGCGAGACGATCAGGCCGACGAGCATCTCATCCGGCGCGATGATCACACGGGCTGTGTAATCCGCCGCCACGAGCAGCACGCCGCCCAAAAGAGCCGTCACTGGAAGATAGCGCTTGTGCGCCACGCCGACGAGCCGCCTTGCGATATGCGGGCAGATGAGCCCGATAAACCCGATGCTGCCGCCTACAGCTACACAGGATGAGGCCAGCACGACAGCAGCCATCAGGAACAGGAAGCGCGTCCGGTTCACCCGGATGCCCAGGCCCAGCGCGTTCTCCTCGCGCAGGGCCAGGAGGTCGAGTGTCTCATGGCTCGCCAGGAAAAAGAACGTGATGAGGAGCACGACGAGAAACAGGATGTCCACATGCGTCCAGCTGTTGCCGAAAATGCTGCCGATCAGCCAGGTATTGATCTGCTGGAAGCGCGTCGGATCCAGGCCGACGATCAGCAGGATCTGCAGCGCGTGCAGGCCGGCCGTGACGGCAATGCCGTTGAGGACGAGTTTATAGGTAGAGGTCATGCGGCCGCGCTGGTGCGAGAGGAAAAAGACAAGACCCGCAGCCAGGCCGCCGCCGATGACAGCGGCAAGCGGCTGCTCCCAGATGCCGAGGCCCGTCGCCTGGGGCGTCCCGTAGATGAGCAGCATGACGCCCAGCGCAGCACCGGCATTGACGCCCAAGAGGCTCGGGCTCGCCAGCTCATTCTTGGAGATGGTCTGGAATACGGCACCAGAGACGGCCAGCCCCATGCCGATGAGGACGGCCAGGATGGACCGCACCATGCGGAAGTCAAAGACCGTCAGGACCTCCTCCGGTGTTCCGCCTCCCAAAAGCACACCAATCAGATGCGCTTTCGTGAAATAGTGGAATCCTGTCGCCAAGTGCAGGAAGAAGAGCCCCGTGAGCAGTGCTGCCAGTGTGAGTAGCGTGGCGAGATAGCGCCTGTTTCCCATCAGCCCCGCACCTCCTTCCGGTTGGCGAGGTAGAGGAAGAACGGCACGCCGACGAGCGCCGTCACAGCGCCGAGCGGGATCTCAAATGGCGGAAAGACCGTCCTGGCCACGATGTCGGCAACCAGGACGAGCAGTGCGCCAAAGAGCGCCGAGAACGGCACGACGAGGCGGTAGTCAATGCCCACGAGGCGCCGCGTGATGTGCGGCACGACGAGTCCGACAAAGCCGACCGGTCCCGCTACCGCCACGGCCGACCCTGCGAGGATCAGCACGGCAAGGCCTGCCCGCAGGCGGATGCGCGAAAGCTTTCCGCCGAGCCCGATGGCCATATCCTCTCCGAAGGAGAGCAGCGTCACCGAGCGGGAGACCGATACGGCAAGGAGGAGTCCCAGGATGGTCCATGGCATGACGCCCAGGATCGAAGCCATCCGGATCCCGCCAATGCCGCCGGCCGTCCAGTAGCTGAGTTCCTGTGCAACGTCAAAGAAGACGACGAGGACCTGCGTGACGGCCATGAATACCGCGCTGACCGCCGTGCCCGCCAGGGCAATGTAGACGGGCGTCAGGCCGTGCTTGAGCGAAGCCAGGACGAGGATAAAGGCGGTCGCGAGCGCCGCGCCGAAAAACGCACTGATGATCGTCACCTGCAGCGAAGCCGCCGGCAGGACGATCATCGCGAGCGCCAGGCCAAAGCTCGCACCGGCGTTGATACCGAGGATGGACGGGCTGGCCAGCGGATTATTCGTCACGCCCTGCATGAGCGCGCCCGCCACTGCAAAACTCAGACCGCAGACAAGCGCTGCCAGCAGGCGCGGCAGGCGCAGCGTCCAGGCCACGAGGTCAGAAGGATCCTGGCTGCTGCCAGCCTGCAGCGCATGCATGACGCCAGACAGCGGGATTTCCCGCATGCCTGTCGTCAGGAAGAAAAGGGAAAGCACGGCCAGCAGTACAAGCAGAAGGACCGCCAGCAGAGATGCATTCCTTGTGGATGCCATTACGATATCTCCCCTCGTCAGAAGTCTGCCGTCAGGGACAGCATGAACGTTCTCGACTTGCCGAGGAAGATGCCGTTGTTCTGGAGCGCGCGCCAGTAGTTGCGGTTCGTGACGTTGTAGACATCACCGCGCAGCGTGAGCGGCACACCGCCTGACTTGAATTTATAGCGCGCACCGAGATCCCAGGTCGCCCACGGCGAAACGCGGAAGCTGTTGGCTTCATTGATGTACGACGAGCTGTTGTAGGTGAGATTCGTCGTCAGCGTCAGACCCGGAACCGAAGCGATGTCCTGCTCAAGGCCCATGACAGCATTCCAGCGCGACGTCGCGGCGACGCGGTTGCCGTCGTAGAGGCCGCCTTCCGTATTACGGTACGTCGCGTCGAGGAACATCAGGCCGCCCATGAGGCGCGTGCCCTTGCGCGGCTCACCGAAGACATTCCACTCAAGGCCGCGGTGGCGCACCTCGCCGTTCGGCGAATAGATCTTCGTAGCCGAATTCTCGAGGAGCGTCGGGGATTTGATGTCAAAGGCAGAGAGCGTCGATGCCCATTTGCCGAAGTCGTATTTCACGCCGACCTCATACTGCTTCGTCTTGAACGGCGCAAAGGCTTCGCCGTAATTCGCTGCATCCGTATCTGTGACGAGAGAATCACCGGCATCGAGGCCCTGCATGTAGTTAGCGTAGAGTGAGACGTTCTTCTGCGGCTTGTAGACGAGTGCAAAGGCCGGCGTGAAGACCGACTCATCGTAATGCGTCTTGACCGCGCCCGTCGTCGTATTGTAGGTATCCACCTTGACGCGCTGCTCGCGGCCGCCGAGCACGAACTGCCACTTGTCATTCGGCGTCGTGATCGAGTCCGTCAGAGCCACGCCCGTGAACGTGTTCTCATCATTTTTCGGTGCAGACCAGCTGTACGGATTCTCAGGCGTCTGGAAGACGATGTTCCAGATGTTCGTCTTGAGCCCCTCCGCCACCTTGCGGTTATTCATGTAGCGCGTGTAGTGGATGCGGTTCGCCGCTACCGTGAGCTCATGCTTGAGGTCGCCCGTGAAGAATTTGCCGCGCACGCCGGCCTCGGCCGAATCCGCCTTGTTGATCTGATTGTTGTACGAGTATTTCATCGTCGCCGCGCCGCTGAGGCCAGAGAGCGAGAAGTTGTTGTAGAAGTACTCCATCTTCGTGTTGCGCAGGCCATAGGAGAAGTATCCCGTCCAGTCCTTGCTGAGGTCGTACTCGCCGTGCAGCATGCCGTACTGCTCGTGGATGGAGCGGTAACCGCCGTCAGCGCCGAACTTCGTGCCGCGCGGCACCTTGAACATACTCGACATCGTCTTGAGTGCGCCGCTGCCGATCGTCACCTGATACTGCTGGTCCGATACCTTGTTGTAGACATAGCCGTAATCAAAGCCGAGACGGTAGCGGTCGCCCTTGTAGTCTGCACCGACCGTGATGGAGTCCGTGCGCATATGCTCATCAAACGAAGTGTCGCCGTTGCGGTTCAGGACATTGACGCGCAGGCCGGCCTTGCCGTCATCTGTGCGCCTGCCGAAGTCGACCTGCTGCGTGAAGACCCCGCCGTTGCCGTACGAGATCTTGACGCGGTTCAACGGCTCACTGCCGGCACGCTTCGTGATGTAGTTGATCGTGCCGCCCAGGGAACCGTTCGGCGCGATGCCGGCAAGAATGGCACTCGGTCCCTTGAGCACGTCGACGCGGTCCACACCCTCAACGCCGCCGTAAAAGCGCGGCGCGATGCCGTAGAGGCCGTTGAGCTGGACATCCTGCTGCTGTGCCTTGAAGCCGCGGATATTCCAGGCGCTGGAGACGCCCGAGAGCGTCTGGTCGCTGACCGACGGATCGTGGACGATGACATCATCGACAGTCGAGACCTGATTGTCTTCCATCATCTTGTCCGTGTAACCCGTGATGTTGAATGGCACATCGAGCGTCGGGTGGTCGCCGAGCACGCCGAGCTGTACCTCTGTCGCCACCTGGCCGCCCGGATACGCCTTCTCGGGCGCCGGTTCTTCCGTCGATTCCGCTACCGGTTCCACAGATGCTGGAGCTTGTTCCGCTTCTGCAGGCTCCACCGGCTCTGCCGACTTCTCTGCATAGATATCGCTCGAGCCGAAATCGTAGATTTCATCCTGAGCTGCCGCCATGGCCGGCTGAGCCACGAACGGGGAAACGATGGCCAGGCTGGCCAGAGCCAGTGCAATCCTGCTGTACAAAATACGTTCCTTCATACTACACCTCTTGATCCTATCTTCCTCCGGCTATCATTTGATACTCATTCTCTTTGATAAACCTTTTCGTATTGTATAGCCTATGATAGTGATTGTCAATATACATTGCAAAAACTAATCTGTTTCCAACCGGTATCCAATCGGGCGCGGAAAAAGGGTTACAGAACACAAAGAGCCGCAGCTCCAAAGAGGAGCTGCGGCTCTTCACTGTATATCGTAGAGAGAGTTATGAGGGAAAACTAGGTCCAATCACCAGCGACCTGCATCAGTCGGTAATGGCGATCGTATGAGAGGGTTCTGTCTTTTCCGTCTGCTTCGGCAGGCAAACCGTCAGGACGCCGTCCTTATAATCAGCCGTAACCTTTGCCTCATCGACGTTGTCGATGTAGAACGAGCGGCTCATCGAACTCGAGCGGCGCTCGCGGCGGACGTAATTGCCCTTCTCGTCTTTCTCATCATTGTCTTCGGATTTCTTCGTGGCAATCGTCAGGTAATGGTCCTCATACGTCAGGGAGATATCCTCTTTCTTGAGGCCCGGCAGTTCAGCCGTGAGCTCATAGCTCGTACCATTATCCTTGACATCGACCTTGAAGTCCGGAGCCTTGAAGTTCGTCAGGAACGGCTCATCGAAGACATCAAACAGACGATCAAAATCATTTTCTTCTTTTGCGAGATCATGACGCGATGCAAATGGAACCAAACCAAACATAAAGCAAATCCCCTTTCTGCAACTTGCCGGAGTGGCACGCGGACGCGTGTTGCTGTCCGGGAACTTTTGAACAATTCGATGAAGTCTCGGGCGCGCGCCCCTTCAGATCTCTCGATCTCTTCTCCGGGGCTCTCTCCCTCGCTTCAATTATTATTGTACCACTATTGGTCAAAATGTCAATAGGTCAAATGGTAAAAATTAAAATTTATTTTCTGGTGCCTCGCTGGCATCTCCCTTGGAAAACATCTATAATGAAATAAAACTATATGATTTATGTAACATTATGGTAAATAGAAGGGATCATCCTCATGGCATACACACACGATGCACCTTCAGGCAAACATCCAGTGCTCACAGACCTGCCTCCCATGCAAGTCTTCTTTGAGGCTGCCCAGGAGCAGCTCGAGCAGGAATGGGAGCATCTGCATGCACTGCGCTCCTGTCCTGTCTTCTTCAATATCACGAATTTTCATCTCTACAATGCAACCTACGGCATTGAGCAGGGCGACCGCTGCCTGCACCGCATCGCTGAAATCCTCCAGAAGAATTTCCCTGGCAGGCTACTGACGCATCTCGGCGCCGATCACTTTGCCGTGCTCGCCGATACAGCAGATGTGACAAATCGCATCGAAGCAGCCTGCCACGAGGTCCAGGGCTTCATCGCCAACACGAACATCGACCTCAAGGCGGGCATCCGCTACCTGAGCCAGCCGCCTGCCGATGCGCCGCTGAACCTGGCCTTCGACAACGAAGCGGCGCTCGCCTGCAAATCGATCCAGAAAGACGCGACACGCCACTACGCCGTCTACACGAATGAGATGGGCCGCCTGCATCACCTCCAGAACTACGTGCGCGAGAATCTCAACAGTGCGCTCGCGAGCCGTCACATCAAGGTGTACTACCAGCCCATCATCCACGCACTCAGCGGCAAGGTCTGCGGGTTTGAGGCACTGGCGCGCTGGGAGTCGCCCGACTACGGCCTGCTCTCGCCCGCTGTTTTCATCCCTGTACTGGAGGAGGCAAGGCTCATCGACAAGCTCGACCGCTATATCGTCGAACGCGTCGCCGAAAACCTCCACGACCACATCAAACAGAAGCGAAACATCCTGCCCATCTCCGTCAATCTCTCAAGAATCGACTTCCAGCTCTTCGATCCCGTGGCATTCCTGGAGGACGTCCTGCACCGCTATCAGCTGGCCCGCCATCTCCTCTGCCTGGAGGTCACAGAAAATGCACTCGTGCTCCAGGACGATGCCATACGCCGGGGACTGCGCCATCTCCAGCAGGAAGGCTGCAAGGTCTGGCTCGACGACTTCGGCAGCGGCTATTCCTCGCTCAACGTGCTCAAGGACTACCGCTTCCACACGCTCAAGCTCGACATGGCGTTCCTCCATCCCTTCACGAAGGAGAGCCGCACCATCGTGGCCTCGATCATACGCATGGCCAAGGAACTCGGCATCCACACGCTCGCCGAGGGCGTCGAGACAAAGGAGCAGGCCGAGTTCCTGCGGGATATCGGCTGCGAGAAACTGCAGGGCTTCTATTACGGCCGTCCCCTTCCCGGCAGAGACTGCTACGCATACTGCCGTGAGCGCGGTATGGAGTTTGAGACGATGCAGGAGGCCCTGCTGCTCAGCCAGGCCGGACTCATCGACGTCAATCAGCCGACACCCGTCAGCATTGTCTACGACGATTCGGTCGACCTGCAGTTCCTGCAGGTCAACCAGGCGTACCTCAAGGCACTGCAGAGCATGGGCACGAAGACAATGACGGACAGCAACCACTTCCTGCAGGCCCCGGATTATCCCATGCACCGGAAGTTCCGCCGCTTCGCCGACCAGGCAATCAAGAGCGGCAGGACCGAGACGATGACGTATGTCGACAACGGCCAGTACATGCGCGTCAACCTCCGGACGATCGCACGCGTCGGTCATCACTACATCCATCGCGCAGAGCTCTACAACGTCAGCCTCGACGAGGCCGTCAAGGACAAGAGCGCTCATCATTTCGACAATATCCTGCGCAACATCCTGCTGATGTTCGAGGGAATCTGGTACCTCGACACGGAGCACGAGACACTGGAAATCATCGAGCCGCTGACGGATGACCGGAGGGAGCGGAGCACAAACAGGGACATCGCCGGAACACTCCATCACTTTGCCGATTACTACGTCCATCCCAAGGACCGCGAGCGCTTCCTGCGCTTCACGGATTACAGGGACTTCCATCAGCGCGCAGCCGAATCGCAGAGCGCAACCATCACAGAGCCCTTCCGGCTGCTGCGCTCCAACGGCAATTTCGACTGGTTCTTCATCACGGGGCTCGCGCTCCTCAAATCGCCCGCCAAGGGCATCCTCTTCTGTATCGCCAGGCCGCGCATCACCACCCCGGAAGAGATCCAGCCGCAGCTCTTCGAGATGCTCGAGAGCTGCGGCATCACCTCAGCGTCGTTTGCTGTCGTACAGGAGGACGTCTCTCATGCCCTCTGGCAGGCTTTCCTGAAACACAGCCATGAGAAAATCATCTGGCAGGACCGCTCGCACTGCATTCTCGGCGTGAGCCAGTCCATTATCGACTGGCTCGGCATCCCGGAAGATGCGCTCATCGGCAAGACGCCGCAGGAGCTCAGCTACTGCGTGGACCGCCAGGAACTATACGCGATGGACGAGCGCGTCATGAGCACGGGAACGACGCTCCGGGACGCCTATCTCCACCTCGTCATCGGCCAGATGCCGCACCTGGCGCGCGCCGAGAAGTTCCCGCTCTACCGGAACGACAGGATTGCGGGCCTCATCACCATCCTGCACGATGTCGACGTGGAACAGCACGAAAAGATGCGCGATGTGAGCGCCTCCGTCACCGACGAAGAGACGGGCTTTCTCAACTACCGCGGCATGGTCATGGTAGGGCTTCGCTATGCCGATGACTTCCGCCTCAACGGCGACGATTACGCGGCGACGCTCATCGATGTGCCGGAATTCGATTCCATCGGCCTGACATACGGCGAGGAATTCCGCTCGCATCTCCTGCAGCAAATCTGTTCGATCCTGCGAACGATGCTGCCGCAGACCGTCACGATCTCTCATATCGGCAGCTGTTGTTTCCTGCTGTTCCAGAAGGCCACCCTCATCGCCTCCCTGCAGAAATCGTATATCGAGATTGCCGATGCCATCCATGCCATCCAGAGCGTCGACGGCTGCCCCTGCACGCTCTACATGCACTACGCTACGGTGCGCGGCTCGGAGGGCCGCAGCCTCGACAGCCTCCTGCAGCTCCTGGTCAAGCGCATGCACGAGTCGGAAGAAGAGCAGTACGGCCAGGCCATCTACACGAGCGACCGCTTCATCTTCGACCGCGAGGCATTCGATCACGCCCAGCTCGGGGTCATCGTCTCTGACCCCGAAACGTACGAACTCCTCTACTGCAACCCTTACATGCGCAAGAAGCTCGGCATCGCGCAGAACGAGACGCTGGCGGGCAGGAAGTGCTACGAGCTGCTCGCGGGCATTTCTACGCCGTGCAGCGACTGCTGCCTGCCGCAGCTGAGCCGCAATCGTTTCATCTCGCGCGTCTTCCACAATCCGGTCGCCGGCGTGGACTTCCTGCTGCACGACACGCTGATCCCCTGGCACGGCAAGAACAGCCACTACTGCTCCTGCCTGGATCTCGACTACTACCTGTCTAGAGACGTCCGCGTCAATGAAATGCTGTTCCAGGAGGCTTCCATCAACGACGCCGTCCGCCTCGGCATGTACGAGACGGACCCCGTACATGGCATCCGCCAGATGATGGCGCGCATCGGCCGGCAGCTCGAAGCCGACCGCATCGTCCTGGCCGAAGAACAGGGCGATTTCCTCCATCTCACCTATCGGTGGAATGCCGAGGGAATCCTGCCGCTCGGCGACGACTTCCAGCCTGTCCCAAGGTCCGACATGCGCCCCGTCTTCGCCCGCTTTGTCAAGGAGAGCAGCTTCAGCATCCCCGACATGGATATCTACTGGCAGGAGAATCCAGATGTCTCCCCGCACATCCCGGGTCTGAAGCGCGTCGCGCTCGCCCGCCTCGCGCTCGACGGCGAACCGCTCGGCTACATCGAAGCCATCAATCCGTCGGACCAAAAATTCCATTACGCATCCGATCTGCTGGCCTCGCTGACGCGCTTCTTCGCAATCCTGCTGCGCAACCGCGACATGATGAAGCGCCTCGACCGCCTGAGCAAATCCGACCAGCTCACAGGGCTGCTGAACCGGCGCGGCTTCAAGGAGTCGCTCGCGTCCCTGCCCGCCGGAAGGTGCATCGCCTTTATCTTCGGCGACCTCAACGGGCTCAAGGAGACGAATGACACGCTCGGCCACGAAGCCGGCGACCAGCTCATCTGCGCCGCAGCCGAAATCTTCCGCCACGTCGGTCATGAGGGATCCATCTTCCGCATGGGCGGCGATGAATTCCTCATGATGCAGGAAATCGAACGAGAGGAAGATGCCGCACCTCTGCTGGAACGGCTGCAGGCGCACTTCGAGGCGTCAAAGATCAGCATTGCACTCGGCTGTACCACAGCTGTCACGCCGATCGACAACATCGATGATGTGCTGAAGCAGGCCGATGCTCTGATGTACCGCCAGAAACTCGAGCAGCATCGCCAGAAGAACGACTTCTAGAGCGTCCTGCGGGCAAAGCAAAGAGCCGCAATCCTTTTGGATTGCGGCTCTTTTGCTGCCTGAGAGCACCCTTTTGAGCGCCCTCTCTATGCAAGTTTCCCGTCAGCGGGAATTATTTGTTCATTGCTTCCTGTACAGCAACAGCGACAGCGACCGTCATGCCGACCATCGGGTTGTTGCCTGCACCGATGAGGCCCATCATGTCGACGTGTGCCGGAACGGAGGAAGAACCTGCGAACTGAGCATCGCCGTGCATGCGGCCCATCGTATCCGTCATACCATAGGAAGCCGGGCCGGCTGCCATGTTATCCGGATGGAGCGTACGGCCCGTGCCGCCGCCCGAAGCGACCGAGAAGTACTTCTTGCCCTTCTCGATGCAGGCCTTCTTGTAGCAGCCAGCGACCGGATGCTGGAAGCGCGTCGGGTTCGTGGAGTTACCCGTGATGGAGATATCGACATCTTCGTGCTCCATGATGGCAACGCCTTCCTGGACGGAGTCAGCGCCGTAGCACTTGACCTTTGCGCGCTCCGGATCGGAACCGTACTTGATCTCCTCGACGATGTTGAGCTTGCCCGTCTTGAAGTCGTAATCCGTTACGACATACGTGAAGCCGTTGATGCGGCTGATGATCTGAGCAGCATCCTTGCCGAGGCCGTTGAGGATGACGCGCAGCGGGTTCTTGCGGACCTTGTTGGCCGTCTTGGCGATGCCGATAGCACCCTCAGCAGCTGCGAAGGACTCGTGGCCTGCGAGGAATGCGAAGCAGCCAGCATCCTCGGAGAGGAGCATAGCGCCGAGGTTGCCGTGGCCGAGGCCTACCTTGCGGTGGTCAGCAACAGAACCCGGTACGCAGAAAGCCTGGAGGCCTTCGCCGATAGCCTTAGCGGCGTCAGCAGCCTTCGTGCAGCCCTTCTTGATTGCGATTGCAGCGCCGAGCGTGTAAGCCCACTTTGCATTCTCGAATGCGATCGGCTGCAGGTCCTCTACGATCTGATACGGGTTGATGCCCTTCTCGTCGCAGACCTTCTTGGCATCCTCGATGGAAGCAAGACCATACTGTTTGCAGACTTCGTTGATTTGATCAATACGGCGCTCATAGCCTTCGAATAATGACATTCTATTCATTCCTTCCTTTTACCTTGAAACTCGGAAATCATCAAGCGGGGAGATTACTCTTCGCGCGGATCGATGAACTTGACGCCGTCAGCGAAGCGGCCCTTCGTGCTCGTGTTGGCCTTGATTGCCTCATTGGCATCCTTGCCAGCGCGGACAGCTTCGAGGACTTTGCCGACCTGTACGACTTCGTAACCGATGATGCGGCCTTCGTTGTCGAGAGCGAGCTTCGTGACGTAGCCTTCTGCGAGTTCGAGGTAACGCGGGCCCTTCTTGAGCGTGCCGTAGAGCGTACCGACCTGGCTGCGCAGGCCCTTGCCGAGGTCATCGAGACCAGCGCCGACCGGCAGGCCGTTGTCGGAGAATGCCGTCTGGCTGCGGCCGTAAGCGATCTGCAGGAAGAGCTCACGCATAGCCGTGTTGATGGCATCGCAGACGAGGTCCGTGTTGAGTGCTTCGAGGACCGTCAGGCCCGGAAGGATTTCGGCAGCCATAGCAGCGGAATGCGTCATGCCCGAGCAGCCGATCGTCTCAACGAGGGCTTCCTGGATGATGCCGTCTTTGACGTTGAGCGTCAGCTTGCAGGCACCCTGCTGCGGAGCGCACCAGCCAACACCGTGCGTCAGGCCGCTGATGTCCTGGACGTTCTTGGATTTTACCCATTTGCCTTCTTCAGGAATCGGGGCAGCACCGTGATGTACTTCCTGTGCTACGCATGCCATATCTTCCACTTTCTGTGAATAAGCAATCATTGTTCGTATTCCTCTCTTTTCTAAAATATAATACTGAGGTGCATTCTCTCTGGGGCCAGCATTGAGGGCAGTGGCCCCTGCCCTTCCTTGCTCAAGGGAATGCTGCCTCTATCTCGCTATCAAAGCTCTACGAGGTTCTTGCCCGTCATTTCTTCCGGGATGTCAAGACCAGCGAGCGTCAGGAGCGTCGGTGCGATGTCACAGAGAGCGCCGTCCTTGACGGATTTGACGCGGTCCGAAACGACGATGAACGGCACAGCGTTCGTCGTGTGCTTCGTGAACGGCTGGTTGTTGACGTAGTCCATCATCTTATCGGCATTGCCGTGATCTGCCGTGATGCAGACCTCGCCGCCGACTTCCTTGATGGCTGCAACGAAGCGGCCGACGCAGGAGTCAACCGTCTCAACGGCCTTGACGACTGCCGGGAAGACACCCGTATGGCCGACCATGTCGCAGTTCGCGTAGTTGAGGATGATGAAGTCGTACTTCTCGGAGCGGATAGCCTCGCAGACCTTGTCCGTGACTTCAACCGCACTCATCTCCGGCTTGAGGTCGTAAGTAGCGACTTTCGGGCTCGGGACGAGGATGCGATCCTCGCCCTTGTACGGCTCCTCGACACCACCGTTGAAGAAGAACGTGACGTGCGCGTACTTCTCCGTCTCTGCGATGCGGAGCTGCGTGAGGCCGTGATCCTGGATGATCTCGCCGAGCGTCTTGTCGATGTGCTCCGGCGGGAAGGCAACAGCTGCATTCATGCCGTCTTCATACTGGGAGAACGTGGCGAACGGGACCTTGAGGTTCTCGTCGCGCTCAAAGCCGTCGAATTTCTCATCGACGAATGCATGCGTGAGCTGGCGCGCGCGGTCCGGGCGGAAGTTGAAGAAGATGGCGCCGTCGCCGTTCTTCATGCCCTCGTAGCCCTTGACGACGAACGGCACGACGAACTCGTCGTTGACGCCATTCTCGTAGCTTGCCTTGAGGCCTGCTACCGGGTCATCTGCTACGACGCCCTCTGCATGGGCGATGGCCTCATAGGCCTTCTGCTCGCGGTCCCAGCGGTTGTCGCGGTCCATGGCGTAGTAGCGGCCAGCAACCGTCGCGATCGTGCCGACGCCGATCTCCTTGCACTTCGCCTCGAGCTCCTCGAGGTACGGCTGTGCGCTCTGCGGCGGCACATCACGGCCATCGAGGAAGGCGTGGACGTAAACGTCCTTGACGCCCTGCTGCTTTGCCATCTCGAGAAGTGCGTAGAGGTGGCCCTGGTGGCTGTGTACGCCGCCCGGGGAAACGAGGCCGAGCAGGTGGACTGCACCGCCATTTGCCTTGGCATCCTGCATGATCTTGACGAGGACTTCGTTCTTGAAGAAGTCGCCGTTCTTGATGTCACGCGTGATGCGCGTGAGCTGCTGGTAGACGAGGCGGCCGGCGCCGATATTCGTGTGACCGACTTCCGAGTTGCCCATCTGACCGTCCGGCAGGCCGACGAATTCGCCAGAAGCCTGCAGGTGGCTCGTGTTGTAGTTTGCCATGAGGCCGTCGAGGACAGGCGTCTTCGCAGCTTCTACGGCATTGCTCTTGTCGAGCTTGCCACCGAGACCGCAGCCATCCATGATGATGAGTGCGACCGGTGCGTGTTTGATCTTTGCCATTGTGGATTATTACTCCTTCTAACTCCGAAAGGATGAAGAATCAATCAGAAGTTGACGATCTCGCTGAAGTCCTTAGCCTTGAGCGATGCGCCGCCAACGAGAGCGCCGTCGACATTCGGCTGCTTCATGAGGTCTTTGATCGTAGCCGGCTTGACGCTGCCGCCGTACTGGATGCGGATGCCGTCAGCTGCTTCCTGGCCGAATTCTGCAGCAACCGTCTTGCGGATGTGCGAGCAGACTTCCTCAGCCTGCTCGAAGGAAGCCGTCTTGCCCGTGCCGATAGCCCAGATCGGCTCGTAAGCGATGACGAGCTTTGCTACCTCTTCCGGCTGGAAGCCAGCGAGGGCAGCCTTGACCTGGCCTGCGACGAAGTCGAGGTAAACGCCAGCTTCGCGCTGCTCGAGGGACTCACCGCAGCAGATGATCGGCGTGATGCCAGCAGCGAAAGCAGCATGAGCGCGCTTGTTGACGCCCTCATCCGTCTCGCCAAAGTAGCCGCGGCGCTCGCTGTGACCGAGTACGCAGTAATCTACGCCGATCTCGTTGAGCATGCCCGTGGAGATCTCGCCCGTGAAGGCACCATGGCTTTCCCAATGGACGTTCTGTGCACCGACGTGGATGTTCGTGCCGAGTGCTGCGTCAGCGACAGCTGCGAGAGCCGTAGCCGTCGGGCAGACGACAACCGTCACCTTGGCATCCTTGACGAGCGGAGCCAGGCCACGGACGAGGTTCTTGCCCTCGACGATCGTGTTGTTCATCTTCCAGTTGCCTGCAATGATTGGAGTTCTTGCCATTTTTGAAATACCCCCTGAATTCTTATCTGCACTTCCGAAGGCCCGCTTCGCGCAGGCCCCGGAATAAAAACCGTCTTATTTGTCAGCCAGAGCTGCGATGCCCGGCATCTCTTTGCCTTCGAGGAACTCGAGCGTAGCACCGCCGCCCGTCGAGACGTGCGAGATCTTGTCCGTCAGGCCCGTCTTCTTGAGGGCTGCAACGGAATCGCCGCCGCCGACGATAGAGATAGCACCGTTGTCCGTAGCCTTGGCAACAGCCTCAGCGACAGCCAGCGTGCCATGTGCGAACTTGTCGAACTCGAATACGCCCATCGGTCCGTTCCAGATGACCGTCTTAGCGCCTTCGAGAGCCTTCTGGTACTCTTTCGACGTCTTCACGCCGGAGTCGAGGGCCATCCAGCCATCCGGTACCTTGTCGACGTCGACCGTCTGCGTGTTGGCATCAGCAGCAAACTTGTCGGCGATGACGAGATCGACCGGCAGGACAACCTTGACGCCCTTGTCAGCAGCCTTCTTGAGCAGCTCGCGGGCGAGGTCGTACTTGTCCGGCTCGCAGAGGGACGTGCCGATTGGCAGGCCCTTGGCTGCGTCGAACGTGTGAGCCATGCCGCCGCCGATGATAATCGTGTCAACCTTGTCGATCATGTTGCTGATGACGCCGATCTTATCGGAGACCTTTGCGCCGCCGATGATGGCAACGAACGGATGCTGCGGGTTCTCAAGCGTCTTGCCGATGTAGTTGATTTCCTTTTCCATCAGGAAGCCTGCGACCGTCTCGATGTACTTCGGAACACCTGCGTTCGAAGCATGAGCGCGGTGAGAAACGCCGAATGCATCATCGACTGCGAGGTCGCAGCCGGAAGCGAGCTGTTTTGCGAACTCAGGATCGTTCTTCTTCTCTTCCTTGTGGTAGCGGAGGTTCTCAAGCAGCAGGACATCGCCCGGCTTCAGCGCAGCTTTTGCAGCATCTGCCTCTGCGCCGACGCAGTCGGAAGCCCACTTGACATCGCGGCCGAGCAGCTCGGAGAGGTGCTTGACGAGGTACTTCGTAGAGAACTTGTCCTCGCGAGCCTCGGTCGGACGGCCGATGTGGCAGGCGATGACGAGAGCTGCACCGTGGTCGAGCAGGTAGTTCAGAGTCGGCAGCGTGCGGACCATGCGCGTGTCGTTCGTGATGTTCATCTTGTCGTCGAACGGGACGTTGTAGTCGACGCGGACAAATACCTTTTTGCCGTTGACGTCAACATCTTTGATGGTTTTCTTGTTCATCGTAAAACCTCCAAGGTCATTTTCTCATAAAAAATGAGGCCCGGCCCAAACAAACGGCCGGACCTCAAGAGATCTTCTACTGTATTCAGTTGAGAACTCTTAATTCAATTACTTTACTTCCTCAGCGAAGTACTTGATCGTGCGAACCATCTGGCTCGTGTAGGAGTTCTCGTTGTCGTACCAGGAAACAACCTGTACGAGGGAGTTGCCGTCGCCCGTGTGGGAAACCATCGTCTGCGTAGCATCGAACAGGGAGCCATAACGCATGCCGACGATATCCTTCGAAACGATCTCGTCTTCGTTGTAGCCGAAGGACTCCGTAGCAGCAGCCTTCATAGCAGCGTTGATGCCCTCAACCGTGACTTCACCCTCAACAACAGCGTAGAGCAGCGTCGTGGAGCCCGTCGGGGTCGGAACGCGCTGTGCAGCACCGATGAGCTTGCCGTTCAGGTCCGGCAGAACGAGGCCGATAGCTTTAGCAGCACCCGAGGAAGCCGGAACGATGTTCTCGGAAGCAGCACGGCTGCGGCGGAGGTTACCCTTGCGCTGCGGGCCATCGAGGACCATCTGGTCGCCCGTGAAAGCGTGGATCGTCTGCATGATGCCGCTCTTGATCGGAGCGAACTTGTTCAGAGCGTCAGCCATCGGAGCGAGGCAGTTCGTCGTGCAGGATGCAGCGGAGATAACTTTCGTGCCAGCCGGGATCGTCTTGTGGTTCGTGTTGAAAACGATCGTCGGGAGGTCGTTACCAGCCGGAGCGGAGATAACAACTTTCTTAGCGCCTGCTGCGAGGTGAGCGGAAGCCTTCTCCTTGGACGTGTAGAAGCCCGTGCACTCGAGAACGACATCTACATCGTGCTTAGCCCAAGGAATGTCTTTTGCATCGCGCTCAGCATAGATCTTGATCGTCTTGCCTTTGACCGTGATCGTGCCAGCTTCGTCATCAGCGGAGACCGTGTCAGCATACTCGTATCTGCCCTGGGAAGAATCGTACTTCAGCAGGTATGCGAGCATGGACGGCTTCGTGAGATCGTTGATTGCAACGACTTCATAACCCTCAGCATCGAACATCTGACGGAATGCGAGACGACCGATACGGCCAAAACCATTGATAGCAACTTTTACTGCCATTTGAAAATTACCCCCTAAATAGTCTTAGAAGTTTCAGTTCTTACAGGTCTAATGATACAATAAACGCTGTCCAAATGTCAATGGTTTTGTCATAAATTGAAGCAATTACAGTCGCGGTAAAAATGTATATTGTCAGAATATTTTGCTCTTAATTTCCAACAAGAATTTTCTCCCTTGTGACGGTCGAGAACACTGATAAACAATAGGAAGTCCACCCTTCCCATAGAAAAGCTGACAAGCATTTTTGCTTGTCAGCTTTTCTATTATACATAAATTATATTAATACTTCAGGGAAATATCATTCCCCATCCGCAGTCGTCTGCTCCTCTTTCTCCATCTTCTCGAGGGCCAGCAATGCCTGCACGAGGATGGCGCATTCGAGGCGCTTTTTCTGGATCTCGCAGCCGACTTCATACGGCTGGCGGATATCGCCGTGGAAGAGGTCGGCATTGGCGTGGCAGCCGCCCGAACAGAAGAAGCGCGCCCAGCAGTCGCGGCACTTCTCTTTGTTGAGCACGTGGCTCTCGCGGAAGTACTGAGGAAGCTCCGTGTTCGTGATGCCCTCGTAGATGTCGCCGAGCTTGTAGCCCTCGCGGCCGACGAACTGGTGGCACGGGTAGAGGTCGCCGTTTTCGGACACGGCGACGTACTCGTGGCCGGCGCCGCAGCCCGAGAGGCGCTTGGCGACACACGGCCCGTTCGAGAGGTCCATGTTGAAGTGGAAGAACCAGAAGCCCCTGCCCTCGCGATGGCGCTTCATGTAGGCCTCCGTCAGGCGGTCGTACTCCTCGCGGATGCGCGGCAGGTCCTCCTCCGTGAAGCCGAGCGGGCTGTCCTTCATGACGACCGGCTCGACCGAGAGGATGTTGAAGCCCTCGTCGACCATCGAGAGGACGTCCTTCGTGAAGTCCATGTTGTTGTGGGTGTAGGTGCCGCGCAGATACGTGTAGACGCCGCGGTAATCCCAGTCGCCGCCCTTGCGGCTCGCGATGCACTTCTTGAAGTTCTTGACAATGCGGTCGTAAGTGCCGTGGCCGCCCGCGTCCGGGCGCATGGCATCGTTGACTTCCTTGCGGCCGTCGAGCGAGAGCACGAGCGAGAAGTCGTTGTCGTTGAGCCACTTGATGTTCTCGTCGTTCAGCAGCATGCCGTTCGTCGTCATCGTGAGCTTGAACTTCTTGCCCGTCTCCTTCTCGCGCTGGCGGGCGTACTCCGTCACAGCCTTGACTGTCTTCATGTTCATCAGCGGCTCGCCGCCGAAGAAGTCGACCTCGCAGTGCTTGCGCGGGCCGCAGCTCTCGATGAGGAAGTCGATGGCGCGCTTGCCGACCTCCGGCGTCATGACGGCGCGCTCCTGACCGTAGCTGCCGCCGTCGCCGAAGCAGTACTTGCAGCGCAGGTTGCAGTCCTGGGCGACCATGAGGCAGATGGACTTGATGAGGCCCTTCTGCTTGAACGTCGGCGGCACATCGATGTCCGGCGCGAAGAGCTCGCCCATCTCCATGAGCTCATGGAGTTCCCCGAGCGCCTCGCGCAGATCCGCTTCCGGATACGCATCCTTGAGGGCCGCCACGACTGCCTCGTCATTCGCGCCGTCGAACGTGTCCATCATGTCGTAGATCATCTTGTCGATGACGTGGACGGCTCCGCTGTTGATGTCGAGCAGGATGTAGTGGCCGCCCTGCTCGAATTTATGGATTTTCGCTTTCATCAGTTACTCCTTGATAGAAAAAAGCCTTCCCAGATGGGAAGGCTCTTCACGAAACATTATTTCTCGCAAACCTGGTTGCCTACCGTGCAGGAAGTCTTGCAAGCAGACTGGCAGGATGCCTGGCACTCGCCGCAGCCGCCCGTCTTGAGCGAAGCCTGCATCGAAGGTTTGTTGACCGTCTTGATGTGTTTCATCGTCAGCCCTCCTAACTAGATAAAATCATATCTTCTTTTATTTTATCTGTTTTCGCCTGTATTCGCAAGAATTTATTTTGTGCAGGACACCATGCGGCGCTCAGCAAACGTCACGAGCCCGAGGCCGACCATCGCGGCGAGCTCCTCGGCCGCGCCGAAGTTCACAGCGACAGCATCGGAGATGTGCGCGTCTGAACCGAGCGTCACATAGCGGCCGCCGAGCTCGCGGTAACGCGCGTAGACGGGCATGAGCTCCTTACAGGCAAGGCGGCTGCCGAGGCGGCGCGTGTTGAGCTCGAGGACGGTATCCGTCTCGATGGCCGCGCGCAGGATCTTGTCGATATCCTCCTGGAATGTCCCGTAGGAGACTTCTGGGTTCGCATAAGGCGCATAGCGCGAGATGTAGTCGATATGGCCGAGCACATCGATGTGGGCGCCGTAGCGGCGGACATTCTCTGCCATGAGCTCATAATAACGATGAAACGCTGCTTCTTTGCTCTTGCCCTCGTAATAGGCCGGGTAGTAGATGTCCTGGCCGTCGACGATGTGCTGGGAGCCGATGACGAGGTCGAAGGGCTCCTGCTCGAGGAAGTGCAGGTTGCCCTCAAGGATGGCCTCATTCATGCCGATCTCGATGCCGAGGCGCAGATTGTCGCCGCGGTACGGCTCATAGGCCTGCCAGTACGCCTGCGGGTCAAAGGAAAAATCCATCTCGCCCGGGTAGTCGAGGTCGAGGTGCTCGGTGAAGACAAGCCCTACGCCGGCCTTCTCGGCCATCGCGATGGCGTCGGCCGCCTTCATCTCGGAGTCGGCCGAGAAGGTCGTGTGGCTGTGACTGTCAAAGATCATGGTCCATCAGCCTTTCTCTTCTTCGATAGCCGGGACCTTCGCGCGGATGATGACCATCGCGATGGCCAGGCAGATGATGCCCGTCAAGAGGCCGAGCCAGCCGTTCTCCGTCAGGCCGTCCACGATGTAGCCGAAGAAGCTGCAGGTCGCGACGACGCCGACGTACGGCAGCTGCGTGCTGACGTGGTCGATGTGGTGGCACTGTGCGCCGGCCGATGCGAGGATCGTCGTGTCGGAGATTGGCGAGGCGTGGTCGCCGCAGACAGCGCCCGAGAGGACGGCCGCCACGCAGACGACGAGCATGCTCGGGTCATTCATGCCGAGCACGGCAATGGCGATCGGAATCAAGATGCCGAACGTGCCCCACGACGTGCCCGTCGCAAAGGCGAGGCCCGCCGCCACGAGGAAGAAGATCGGCGGCAGGAACATGATGATGGAGGCATGGGCGCTGACGATTGCGCCGACGAAGCCGCCGAGGTTCAGGTAGTCCTTGCTGCAGATGCCCGAGAGCGTCCAGGCGAGGCAGAGGATGAAGATGGCCGGCGTCATCGCCTTGAAGCCCCAGCCAAAGCTGTCGCAGAAGGCATTGAACGTGATGATGCGGCGCGGCAGGTAGAGGACACCCGTGAAGACGAAGGCGATGAAGGAGCCGAGCACGAGCGACTTGGCCGAATCGCAGTTCGCAAATGCCTCCGCAATCGTCTTGCCCTCGTGGATGCCGCCCGTGTAGAGCATGCCGTAGACGCAAGCTGCGATGAGCACGAGGAGCGGCAGGATGAGGTCGATGATCTTGCCGTGGCCGAGCTCCATGTCGGCCGACTTCTGCTCGGCGTCAGCGTACTCCTTCGGGATGACGAACTTCTTGCTGTTCGCGCGGATGCTCTCACCCATCGCCGCGAAGTCGCGGGCCGTCCAGATGATGAAGAGCATGAAGAGGATCGTCAGCCAAGCGTAGAGGTTAAACGGGATCGTCTGCAGGAAGAGACTGAAGCCATCAATCGTGCTGTCTTCCGGCAGCGAAGAACCGACGGCGGCGGCCCAGCTCGAGACTGGCGCGATGATGCAGATTGGCGCCGCCGTCGCATCGATGATGTAGGCGAGCTTCGTGCGCGCGACCTTGAGCTTGTCCGTGACCGGGCGCATGACGGTGCCGACAGTCAGGCAGTTGAAGTAATCGTCGATGAAGATGACGATGCCTAAGAGTGCCGTCAAGAGGAGCGCACTGCGCTGTCCCTTGATGGTCTTCGAGGCCCATTCGCCGTAGGCGCGCGTCGCGCCCGAGCGGCTGATGGCCGCGACGAGGATGCCGAGGATGACGAGGAATACGAGGATGTTGACGTTGCTGCCGACTTTGTCGGACATGACGGTGAACATCGTGAGGATGGATTCGAGGATGTTGCCGCCCGTGAACAGCAGGGCACCGGAGAAGATGCCGATGATCAGGGACATGTACACCTCTTTTGTCCAAAGAGCCAGCACGATCGTGATGATCGGCGGCAGGACGGACCAGGCTGTTGCTGCCATTATCATACCTACTTTCTTATATATGGTTTGCTTATTGATACAGACATATTCTATAACAAGATTGTCATAGTAGCAAATACTTTATGCATTTTCCTGCACAGAAAAGGCGTCGGCAAGGCGACCGAATTCTTCAAGCGTCAAGGTCTCGCCGCGGCGCGTCGGATCGATGCCCGACTGCTCGAGCGCATCGCGCACGGCCTCCTTCTGGAAGCCGCCGCCCTTCAGGGCGTTCATGAGCGTCTTGCGGCGCTGGCCGAAGGCAGCCTTGACGACGCGGAAGAAGAGCTTCTCGTCCCGCACGGCCACGGCCGGCTCCTTGCGCACGCGGCACGAGACGACGACGCTCATGACCTCCGGCGCGGGGATGAAGGAGCGCGGCGGCACGTCGAGCACGATCTCGGGCTCCGTGTAGTACTGGACGGCGACCGAGAGCGCGCCGTAGATGCGCGAGCCCGGCTTGGCCGTCATGCGCTCCGCCACTTCCTTCTGGACCATCGTGACCATGTGCGTGATGGGCAGATGGCGCTCGAGGAGCGCCATGAGGATCGGCGTTGTGATGTAGTACGGCAGGTTGGCCGCGACCTTGAACGGCGCCTCGCCCATGATCTCGGGGATGTTGACCTTGAGGATGTCGCCCGGCACGATGCGCACGTTGTCGTACGCCTTGAGCGTCTCCTTGAGAACGGCCGGCAATTTCTTGTCGAGCTCGACGGCCGTGACATCGGCGCCGGCCTCGGCGAGGCCCTGCGTCAGCGTGCCGATGCCCGGGCCGATCTCCAGGACGCGGTCGCCCGGCTTGACCTCAGCGGCATCGACGATGCCCTGAACGATGCGCGCATCGATGAGGAAGTTCTGGCCGAGCTTCTTGCTCATGCGCAGGCCGAACGCCTTGAGGATGTGCATCGTGACATCGCGGCTCGCGATCTTCGGCTGCAGTACCTTCTCGTCTTCTTTATTCATGACTCTCCTCCTGCTCTCTGTTCTCACGCTCCATATCCTCGAGGGCGCGTTCAAATTCTTCTCGCGACACGCCGTAGTGGTTGAGGCGCGTCAGGAACGTCTTGGCGTTGGCAAAGCCGAGGCCGAGCTTCTCGCCGAGGCGCGCGCGGCGCACCGAGGCATCCGCAGCGCCTGAGAGGCCGTGGATGATGAGGTCGGCACCCGTGAACGTCTTCTTGGGCTCCCAGTCCAGCGTGCGGACCTTGGCGAGCGCCTTGCGGATGGCGTCAGGCTTCGCCTGTTCGATGCCGATGTCGTCGTTATCCGTCGCCTCTTCGACGGGCACGAAAGCGTGCTTGGCCTCGGGGAAGCGACGCGAGAGGTACTTGCGGATGCGCTCGCCGGCCGAATCGGGGTCCGTCATGATGATGATGCCGCGCTTCTTGTAGGCCTGCTCGATATTCTTGAGCGCCTGCGGCTTGAGGTTGAATCCCTCCGTGATGATGCAGTCGGCCTCGACTGCCTTGTCGATGGCGACGACATCCATCTTGCCCTCGACCACCAGAACTTCTTTGATCATAGTATTCCTTTCTCGGGCCCTTCCATATCCGGGCCTTGTCCTCTCTTCATTCCATACCTTCGAGCAGCGGCATAATGGCCGCGTAGACATCGGCGTGGATGGCCTCGACGGCGCGCGGCTCGCCGTGCTCGCTGCAAGCAACGCGCGTCCAGCCGTATTTCTTGGCCAGCTCCTCGTAAGCCGCATGGCAGCGGTGCAGGTATTCTTTGTCGCGCTCGTGGATGTCCCTCTCCTGCGCCTGCGCCGCGGCTCGCGCCGCAATCAGGCGGTCGGCCACCTCAGGATC
This sequence comes from Mitsuokella jalaludinii DSM 13811, assembly GCF_000702905.1. Classification (GTDB taxonomy): domain Bacteria; phylum Bacillota; class Negativicutes; order Selenomonadales; family Selenomonadaceae; genus Mitsuokella; species Mitsuokella jalaludinii. The sequence goes on along the minus strand of NZ_JNKR01000004.1, from coordinate 73,164 downwards.
CATGTCGAGGAAGACGACCTTGTCGGGCACGGGCAGGCCGAGCTTGTTGAACTCGAAGTCCCAGAGCCAGTCGAGGAACGATTCGCGCTCCTCCCTGTCCGTCAGCTTGACGGCCTGATGGACCATGTTCGACGTCGTGTAGCGGTCGGCGAGGATGATCGCGCCTGCCTCGTACGCCTTCTTCCACTTCATGCGGTACGACGCGTAGCGGTCGACGGCGAAGAATGTCGAGGCCGCATAGGCATTGACATCTTCCGCATGGCCGCCGAAGTCGCCGCGCAGGTACATGCGCACGAGCATCGAGGAATCCGCCGCGTAGTCGGGGAACTCGACGCGGTGCACGCGGTAGCCCTCGCGGCAGAGGTGCTCGTAGAGCGCCTTCGTCTGCGTGGCCTTGCCTGAGCCGTCGCCAGCCTCAATGATGATGAGTTTGCCTTTTTTCTCCATGTGCGTTTCCCCCTCTGCTCACTTGACGACCTGAATACGCCCGAGCGATGCGTCGCGTGGGCCGACGACCTTGAGGCCGAGCGCCTGCATCGCCTCGATGTAGCGCAGGCTCGCCGCATCGATGACATCGCCGGGGCACAGGATTGGGATGCCTGGCGGGTAGAACATGACCTGCTCCGCCGCGATATGCCCCTCTGCCTCGGAAAAGGCCACACTGCCCTTCGGTGCAAAGAACGCCTCGCGCGGCGTCATGCCCTGCGCGGGCACAGCGGGCAATTTTGTCGACACGGCCCCAGACGCCTCGCTTCCTCTGCGATGGTCGCGCGCGAGCCCCTGCAGGGCCCGCAGCAGATAATCCGCCTGCTCGTCCTTGTCTGCGTACGAGAGGATGAAGAGCAGGTTGCGCGCATCGGAGAGCTCGCACTGGACCTTGTACTCATGGCGCAGGATGGCCTCGGCTTCGACGCCGCTGAGGCCGAGCCCCGTGACCTGCACGGTGATCTTCGTCGCATCGAGCCCTGTCGCACCAGGATAACATGTGTATTCCGGGCCAAACGACCAGAGGCCATCGATCGCGTTGATGGCACTGCGCAGCCTGCCCGCGAGGCGCACGGCCCGGCCGACCGTCTCGCGGCCATTCTCCGCCATCTGCAGCCGCGCGATGTCAAGCGACGCCAGCAGGAGCTGGTTCGGACTCGTCGACTGCAGCAGGCTCGCGGCCTCGCGCACGCGCTCGCGGTCCACGCGCGGCCCGTTGACGAGCAGCATAGAAGCCTGCGTCATCGCACCGAGTATCTTGTGGGTGCTCTGCGCCGCCATGTCGGCGCCGCAGTCGATGGCCTGCGGCGGCAGGGCCTCCGAGAAGCGCAGGTGCGGGCCGTGCGCCTCGTCGACGAGCAGCAGCATATCGTGCGCATGGACGAGCGCTGCGATGCGCGCAAGGTCAAAGGTCACGCCGTAGTACGTCGGGTAGACGCAGGCCAGTGCCTTGGCCTCAGGATGCGCTGCAATGGCCCGGGCCACTGTCTCCTCCGTCAAGCCCATCGCGATGCCGAGGCGCTCGTCGACCTCCGGCTGCAAAAAGACGGGGTGCGCGCCCGCGAGGATGATGCCGCCGATCATCGAGCGGTGCGCATTGCGCGGCACGAGCACCGCATCGCCCGGGCGCAGCGCGCCCATGAGCATCGTGTGGATAGCCCCCGTCGTGCCGTTGATCATGAAGTACGCCTGATCGGCGCCGTAGAGCGCGGCCGCCATTTCCTGCGCCTCCTTGATGCACATCGTCGGCTCGTGCAGGTCGTCGAGCTCCTCCATCAGCGAGACTTCCTCGCGAAGGCCTTCTTCCGTCACGAGCGCCTTCAAGAGAGGATGCGCGCCGAGTCCCTGCTTGTGGCCCGGCGTGTGATAGGCACGCGCGCCGTCCGCCGCATAGGCACGCATGGCCTCGGCAATCGGTGCCCGCAGGATGTCATCCCTGTGCTGCTCCATATCATTCTTTCCCCTTTCGATCACTTATCCACCGTCCCTGTTAAAAATGTGCATAAAAATGTGGATAACTACGCCAAAAAACGCCAAGTTATCCACAGACTGCATCCTTATCGTTATCGTTTTTTCTGCCGCCGCGCGAACAGGATGGCCAGGAAGATGACCACCGCGCCGATGACGATAGCGATGTCATTCTTGCCGAAGAGAGCCTCCGAGCCGCTATCCTCTACCTTTGCGCAGAATGCCAGTCCGACGAGCACGACGACGAGGAGATTCGATACCTTCCTGAGTGTTGAACGGTTCATTTCTTGCCCTTGCGCTCCTTGGCACGCTCCTTCGCAGCCTTCTCCTTCGCCTTGACCTTGTCGTCGAGCTTCTTCTGCTGCTGGTACTTCGCGTAGTCGACGCCCATGCTCGCCAGCTTGTGCTTGACGCTCATCATCGGATGACGCAGGAACATGCGCTTGCTCGTCGAGTCCATGATCTTGAGGAACTCCTGCGTCTGCTTCGCGCCGAAGCACGGGCGCTCGCAGCGGTCGCAGATCGGCTTCGTGATGCCGTACGGGCAGCGGTTCATCTTCGTCATGACCGTCGCCAGGAGTGCCGTGCACTTCGGGCAGAGCTTGTCGCCCGACGTGCCGTGATGGCTGTGGCAGTAGATGCCGAACGCCTTGCGGATATTCGCCTTCTCCTTCGGGATATTATTCTTGATCTCTACCGGTTTCTTCTTCGGCAGGAAACGCGAGAAAATACTCATGTCAATCACCCTTCACTGTGGTTTCAAAAGATAAATACTACTCTATTGTAAGGTCAACGGCAAAGAAAAGCAAGGCCGCACTCACTTGAAGAGCTCGAAGAGCTGCTTGCCGATGAGCACCGTCGTCATGACGATGAAGAGCGGACGCACATAGCCCGCGCCCTTCGAGAGCGCCACTCGCGCACCGCACCAGGCACCGACGATCATCGCGAGGCCCATCGGAATGGCGTGTGCGAAATCGACGATGCCGAAGTAGCTGAAAAGGACAGCTGCCGAGATATTGCTCGCAAAGTTCAGCGCGCGCGCATTGGCCGCAGCACCGAGGAAGTCGAAGCCGACCATCAGGAAAGCGAAGAGCAGGAAGGAGCCCGTGCCCGGACCGAAGAAGCCGTCGTAGAAGCCGAAGGTGAAGGCCACGAGACACGAGAGCGCGAGCAGCTTTGCGCTCATGCCCTGATACGTCGACTCCTTGCCCCAGTCCTTCTTGCAGATGCTGTAGATCAACACGAGGACCAGCATGACGACGACGAGCGGCCGCAAAAACTCCGACGGGATCAGGCGCACCGTCACGACGCCGACACCAGAGCCGATCAGGGAGATCGGAAAGAGCCGGCGGATGAGCCAGCCGTCGACCTTGCCGGAACGTACGAACGTCACGAAGCTCGTGAAGGCCCCCATGACGGCCGCTACCTTGTTGGTGCCGAGCACTGTGAGAGGCGGCAGACCCGTCCACATCAGCGCGGGGATTGAGATGAGGCCGCCACCGCCGACGACGGAGTCGATGAACGCCGCCATGAAACCGAAGAATACGAGGAATGCGAGTGTGTTCACATCCAATAATTCCATAAAATAACGCCCTTTCTTGCATGATATCTCTCATCATTATAGCATAAATCCGCACACAACAAGAAAAAAGAAAAGCCCCGCAGCAGTGCTGCAGGACTTTCGAGTCAATCCTTATTCTTCGAATTGCGAGCCGAGTGCGCGCAGACGCGCAATCGAGCGGCGCAGTGCGAGTTCGGCGCGGTCGATATCGACGTCCTTGCCCTCAGGCGTGCCCTGATGGAAGGCGGCGATGCGGGCCTTGGCGCGGGCCATGGCCTCCTTCGCGCGGTTGATGTCGATGTCGATTGGCTGCTCAGCAGCCGTCGCGAGGACCGTGATCTTCTCCGGCGTGACTTCCATGAAGCCGCCCGCAACCGCGATGAGCTGCTCATCGCGGTCTGCGCCGAGGCGGATGCGCATGGCATGCGGCACGAGACCCGCGACGAGCGGGGCATGGTGCGGCAGGATGCCGAGCTCACCGCCCGTCGAGCGGACGATCAGCATGCTGATGTCATTCTCGTAGACCACTTTATCCGGTGAGACAATCTCCAGCTTGATAGTCGCCATCGATTATCCCTCCTCTTCTTTGATCTTCCGTGCTTTCTCCACTGCCTCATCGATCGTGCCGACCATGTAGAAGGCATTCTCCGGCAGGTCATCGTACTTGCCCTCGAGGATCTCCTTGAAGCCGCGTACCGTCTCCTTGAGCGGCACGTACTTGCCCGGCGAACCCGTGAACACCTCTGCGACGAAGAACGGCTGCGAGAGGAAGCGCTGGATCTTGCGCGCACGCGAGACAGTCAGCTTATCCTCATCGGAGAGCTCTTCCATGCCGAGGATGGCGATGATGTCCTGGAGTTCCTTGTACTTCTGGAGCACGGCCTGGACACCACGGGCAACTTCGTAATGCTCCTCGCCGAGGACTTCGGCGTTGAGGATGCGGCTCGTCGAATCGAGCGGATCGACGGCCGGGTAGATGCCGAGCTCGGCAATCTGACGCGAGAGGACCGTCGTGGCATCGAGGTGCGTGAACGTACCAGCCGGTGCCGGGTCCGTCAGGTCATCGGCCGGGACATAGACTGCCTGAACCGACGTGATGGAACCATTCTTCGTCGAGGTGATGCGCTCCTGCAGAGCACCGATATCCGTGGACAGCGTCGGCTGATAACCGACGGCCGACGGCATGCGGCCGAGCAGTGCCGAAACCTCAGAACCAGCCTGGATGAAGCGGAAGATGTTGTCGATGAAGAGCAGCACGTCCTGATGCTGGACATCGCGGAAGTACTCTGCCATCGTCAGGCCCGTCAGGGCGACGCGCATACGTGCTCCTGGCGGCTCGTTCATCTGGCCGTAGACGAGTGCCGTCTTGTCGATGACGCCCGACTCAGTCATCTCGCCCCAGAGGTCGTTGCCCTCACGGGTGCGCTCGCCGACGCCGGCGAAGACGGAGTAACCGCCGTGCTCCGTCGCGATGTTGTGGATGAGCTCCATGATGAGGACCGTCTTGCCGACGCCTGCGCCGCCGAAGAGGCCCGTCTTGCCGCCCTTGGAGTACGGAGCGATGAGGTCGACGACCTTGATGCCCGTCTCGAGGACCTGTGCGCTCGTCTCCTGCTCGTCGAACTTCGGAGCCGGGCGATGGATCGGCCAGGACTCCTTGTTGCCGACAGGAGCTGGGTTGTGGTCAACCGTCTGACCGAGTACGTTGAAGACGCGGCCGAGGCACTCCGTGCCGACCGGGACCATGATCGGGTTGCCCGTGTCGACTGCTTCCATGCCGCGCGTCAGACCGTCCGTCGAGCTCATGGCGATGCAGCGCGTGACGCTGTCGCCAAGATGCTGCATGACCTCGACGACGAGGTCGATGTCAATGCTCGTCTTGCCCTTGATGGTGACGGCATTGAGGATTGCCGGCAGCTCGCCCGCCGGGAATTCAATATCTACGACAGGTCCGATGACCTGTACGACTTTACCTTTTGCCAATGGTAAACCTCCTTATATGCCCTCACTTAAGGGCTTCGGCGCCGCCGACAATCTCAGTGATCTCACGGGTAATGCCAGCCTGACGTACTTTGTTGTAATGCAGATTGAGTTTATCCATGAGGTCTTCTGCGTTGTCCGTCGCGTTGCTCATCGCGTTCATGCGCGAGGAGAGCTCGCTGGCTGCCGACTGCAGAAGCGCTGCATAAACGACCGTGAAGAGATACTGCGGCAGTATGAAACCGAGCACCGTAGCGGCATCTGGCTCATAGATGTACTCGACGTTCAGGTCGTCCTGGTCCTCTGCCTTCAGCGGGGCGAACGGGAGCAGCGCCCCCGATTTCGGCTCGCAGCTGATGGCCGAGACGAACTTCGTGTAGACCATGTCGATCTCGCGGTACTCGCCCGTCTTGTAGAGCCGGATGAGCTCGAGAGCGATGTCCCGCGCCGCCTCAGAAGACGGGTGCTCGCTGATGCCGATGAACTCCTTGATGACCTTGTGGCCGCGGGTCTTGAAGTGGCCCACGCCCTTGCGGCCGACGATGACGAAGTCCGTATCGTCCGCTTTCTCGATGAGGGCCTCTGCCGCCTTGCAGGCATTCGACGAATACGCACCTGCCAGTCCCTTGTCCGAGGTGATCAGGAAGACGAGCTTCCTGCCATCCTCGTGCTTCTCGAGCAGTGGGTGCGAGAAGTCCATGCCTGCATTCTTGGCGATGGCGTGGACGACCTCGCTGACCTTCTGTGCATAGGGACGGTTCGCGGTTGCAGCCTCTTTGGCATGGCGCAGACGGCTCGTAGCGACCATGTTCATGGCACTCGTGATCTGCTTGGTACTCTTTACGCTCTTGATGCGATGGCGAATATCCTGTAAACTAGCCAAAAAGAATCACCTCGCCTTACGCCATTTTATACGGTACAGTTTCCTTGAACTCCACGATCGCGTTCTTGAGCTCCGTCTCCAGAGCATCATCGAGTTTCTTCTGGTCAATGATCTTCTGTGCGACTTCCGGATGCTGCGTGCGCATGAACTTCAGGAAGTCCGTCTGGAACTCGACGACCTTCTCGACCGGGATATCAACGAGATAGCCCTTGGCGGCCGTGTAGATGACCATGACCTGTTCCTGGACGAGCAGCGGGCTGTACTGCGGCTGCTTCAGCGTCTCGACCATGCGGATACCGCGGTCGAGCTGTGCCTTCGTCTCCTTGTCGAGGTCCGAGGCGAACTGCGAGAACGCTGCGAGCTCGCGGTACTGCGCGAGGTCGAGGCGCAGGGTACCTGCTACCTGCTTCATGGCCTTGATCTGAGCCGAACCGCCGACACGCGATACGGAGAGGCCGACGTTGATGGCCGGGCGGATACCAGAATAGAAGGAGTCCGTCTCGAGCATGATCTGGCCGTCCGTGATGGAGATGACGTTCGTCGGGATGTAGGCCGAGAGGTCGCCGGCCTGCGTCTCGATGATCGGCAGAGCCGTGATGGAGCCGCCGCCGAGCTCATCGTTGAGCTTCGCTGCGCGCTCGAGCAGGCGGGAATGCAAGTAGAAGACATCGCCCGGATATGCTTCACGTCCTGGCGGTCTGCGGAGCAGCAGGGACATGGCGCGGTAAGCAGCTGCGTGCTTCGTGAGGTCATCGTAGACGCAGAGGCAGGCCTTGCCCTGATACATGAAGTGCTCAGCCATAGCGACACCGGCATACGGTGCGAGGTACTGCAGCGGCGAGCTGTCAGCAGCCGTAGCAGCGACGACGATCGTGTAGTCCATGGCGCCGCGCTCTTCGAGCGTCTTGACGACGCGCGCGACCGTCGAGGCCTTCTGGCCGATGGCGACGTAGACGCAGATGCAGTTCTGGTCGTGCTGGTTGAGGATCGTGTCGATGGCGATGGCCGTCTTGCCGATGCCGCGGTCACCGATGATGAGCTCGCGCTGGCCGCGGCCGATCGGTACGAGGGCGTCGATGGCCTTGATGCCCGTCTGCAGCGGCTCCTTGACCGGCTTGCGGTCTGCGATGCCCGGTGCCGGGTACTCGACCGGACGCGTCTCCGTCGTCTCGATCTTGCCCTTGCCGTCGATTGGACGGCCGAGGGCATCGACGACGCGGCCGATCATGGCCTCACCGACAGGAACCTGCATGATGCGGCCCGTGCGCTTGACCTGCGAGCCCTCTTTGATTTTCGTCTCGCCGCCTAAGATAACGGCACCGACGTTGTCCTGCTCAAGGTTCAGGACCAGACCATAAATATCATTGCCGAAATCGAGCAGCTCGCCCGCCATAGCCTTGTCGAGGCCATGGATGTGTGCGATGCCGTCACCGATCTCGATAACGGAACCAACATCATCAACATTGAGGTCCACATCGTAATTCTTGATCTGGTCCTTGATGATGGCCGTTATTTCTTCCGGATTCATTTTCATAACTTCGCTGTCACCCCAGTTTCATCACTCGTTAGCCAGTAATTTTCTCTTCATCGTCTCGAGACGGCCAGCGACACTGCCATCGATGCGGCGGTCACCGATCTTGACGACGACGCCGCCGATAAGGGACTTGTCCTCGTGGAGGCGGAGCTCCACCTTCTTGCCCGTTATCTGTTCCAATTTGTCTGCGATGGCCTTCTGCTGCTTCTTCGAGGCAGGCGCGACCGTCGTCACGTCCGCGATCAGGATGCCCCTGGCTTCATTCGAGAGCACGCGGTACTCATCCACTATTGCCGGGAACAGCACGAAGCGGTGCTTGTCGACCAGCAGCAGCAGGAAATGGTACACGTTCTTCGAGAGCTCTTTCTTGAAGCATTTCTGCAGGAGCTCCTTCTTCTGCTTCGGATCAACCTGCGGATTGGAGAAGAACTCCATCGCCTGCGGCACGGACTCGATGCCCTCGCGCGCAGCCTTGAGTTCATCGCCATACTCCACGAGCTTTTCCTCTTCCTGCGCAATCTCGAAGATTGCCTTGGCGTATTTCCGTACAAGCTGTAAGTTTAGCATGGCAGATCACCAATCTTGTCCTTGTCGAGTTCCTTGACGAAATCCGAGATCAGCGCTTCGTTCTCGGACTTGTCCATGTTCTTAGCAACGATCTTACCGGCGGCTGCCATGGACAGCGTAATCATCTCGGTGCGCAGCTGCTGGACCGCATGCTCGCGCTCACGGTCGATCTCAGCCTTTGCTGCCTTGCGCATCTGTTCAATCTCGCGCTTGACTTCAGCGCGCTTTGCCTCGCGCTCCTCACTTGCACGCTTCTCGGCCATCAGGACGATGTTCTCCGCCTTGACGTTCGCCTCCGCAAGTTTTGCCTTGTACTCAGCCAGGAGCTTGTCGGCTTCCTCAGCATCTGCATCCGCCTTGTCGAGGCTTTCCTGGATGCGGTCCTGACGAGCTTTGAGCATCCGCACGACCGGTTTATAGGCAACAGCACGAAGGAGACCAGCCAAGATCAAGAAGTTCAAGATCTGAGCGATCAATGTGGCATTGATATCTATCAATTGCTATGCCCCCCTTTTACGTTCTTCATCAAAATGGAATTATTTGATGAGCGGGTTCGCATAGAGCATGATCAGGGCAACGACCGTTGCGATGATTGCCATGGACTCGATGAGGCCGACGGAGATCAGCGTATTCGTGAAGAGCTTGCTCTGTGCTTCCGGCTGACGCGTGATACCTTCGATAAAGCGGCTCGTGACAAGACCATCACCGAGGCCAGCGCCGACTGCAGCCAAACCCATGCAAAGACCTGCACCTACGAGAGCTGCTGCGACCATGATTGCGTTTTCCATGAAAAGATCCTCCTTGATTCAACAATTAAAAACAGAATACGGAATGAACAATGCTTTTTTACACCATGCGACAGACATCACGACTCTTCTTCATCTTCCTTGACTGCATTCGCAAGGTAAGCCATCGACAGCATCGTGAAGATGAACGCCTGGACTCCGCCGACAAAGATACTGAATGCCAGCCAGATGACTGACGGGATCGGCATCCAGATCGGCATCAGCTTGAGCAGGATGATGATCAAGATCTCACCTGCCAGGATGTTGCCGAATAGACGGAACGACAGCGTGATTGGCTTGGCAATCTCTTCGATCGCGTTGATGATGACAAATACCGGCGTCGGCTTGAAGAAATGCGCGATATAATGACCGCCCTTCATGTGGACACCCAGTACGTGTACCAGTACGACGACGAGCAGCGCCAGCCCCAAGGTGGTGTTCAAGTCATTCGTCGGCGAAGACAACGTCGGGATGAGTCCCAGCCAGTTTGACGTCAGCAGGAACATGAACAGCGACATGATGAACGGCGCCAGGAACAGTCCCCGCTTGCCCATCATGGAGCTCACCTGCGTGTCGAGCCACGAGACGAGGATCTCCACCACATTCTGCCAGCCCGTCGGAATCATCTTGAGGTTCCGCGTTGCCAGCCATGAGATCAGGATGACGATCGCCATCGTGAGCCAAGTCATGCAAAGGGTCTCCCAGTTGAATGTCAACCCGGCGAAATGCACTACTTCGCGAACACCAATTTCATGCATAACCTATACCTCCCTCCTAGGTAAAACCCAAATTATTTTTTACCGAGGTTCATGTGGATCAGCAGGAACAGGGCGAGTCCATAGCAGACGAGAAAACCGAGCGCCGTGACGAGGAATACCGGTACGGAGATCGTCACCGCGACGAGCAGGACGAGGAAGAGCACGAGCATCCGGAGCACCATGCCCCAGAGCATCTGCCTCTTGCCGCCACTCTGCATGTACGTCAGGCGCCAGAGGCGCCAGGCCATGTTCCAGACAAATACCAGCGCCGCGAAATAGCCGAGGAAGAGTGCGCCGATGAGCTGCCCTTCTCCTCTCGCGAGCAGAAGGCTGCCGATCATCAGCGCCGCAAGCCCAAGGGCAATCGCGAGGCGCTTCATGAAGACCGATAAAATCTGTTTCATATTCCTCCTCTGACGACGGCAGGCGCCGTCTTTGATGAATATCATGTGGATGCGAGGAAGCCAAGGTCTCCTCTTTCTTCTTCCAATTCGACATGCGTGACAAGAATCCTGCCATCTGCAAAAAGAAAGCATCGATGTTTTCTATTATCACGGACAATATCGATAAGAAGTATTTATAGTAGGATAAATCATCGGTATTGTTTACTATTGATTTATCGCAATGACTATTATATGCGATAGGCACCCAGATGGCAAGCTTTTTTTCACCAAACAAAAAAGTCTTGCGATTGCGACAGTAAGATGCCTGACTTCCCTCAGACAATCCCGTTCTGCTTGAGCTGACGGAACAGGGTGTAGAAGGCGCCGGGGAAGCCGACGAGGATGCCCGTGAGCTTGCCTGCATAGCCGCCGCCCAAGAGATACGTGTCCGCCAGATTCCCGAGGAACAGACAGATGCCGACGAAGACGGCGAGGTAGATGCCGACGCCACTCAAGACAGCGAAAGCCTTGATGGCCTGGCGCAGGCCCGTGCGCAGCATCTCATGCGTCGTGTCCTTGTTTTTCTCGTCCATTTGAACCCCTCTTTTCATTCTACCATGCACCTTGCAGATTCGATAAAAACCGACAGGCACATAAAAGAATTTCATCGTACTGCAAAATCGGATTTATGGTGCGCTTGTACCAAAAAAGCCCTCCCATAGGGAGGGCTTATATCGCTTAGCCTTCAAAGACATCCGGTCGGCCGTCTGCCAGTCCGTAGTGGTAGAGGATGGCCTGGATGATGCGCGCGGCTGCCTTGCCGTCGCCGTACGGATTGACCGATTCAGCCATGCGGCTGTACTCCGCCTCGTCCGTCAAGAGCTTCTTCGCCTCTTCGTAGACGCGCTCGCGGTCCGTGCCGATGAGCTTGACCGTACCGGCATCGACTGCCTCCGGGCGCTCCGTCGTATCACGCAGCACGAGGACCGGCTTACCGAGCGCCGGCGCCTCCTCCTGGACGCCGCCCGAATCCGTGAGGATCAGGTGCGCCTTGTGCATGAGGTTGGCAAACGGCTCGTAGTCGAGCGGATCGATGAGGTGGACCTTCGCGAGCCCGCCGAGTTCTTCGTTGACGACTTCGCGGACCTTCGGGTTCTTGTGGACGGGGAAGACGACCTCGACGTCGTCGAACTCCTCCGTCAGCTGCTTGAGCGCCTTGTAGACATGGCGCATCGGCTCGCCGAGGTTCTCGCGGCGGTGCGTCGTGACGAGGATGATGCGCTTGTTTTGGAAGTCGACGTCCTTGAGGGCTTCCTCCTGGAAGTCAAAGTCATCGCGCACCGTGTGGTGCAACGCATCGATGACTGTGTTGCCCGTGACGAAGATGGACTCGGGCGGCACATTCTCTGCGAGCAGATTAGCCTCCGACGTGCTCGTCGGCGCGAAGTTGAGGTCGGCGATGCAGCCTGTCAGTCGGCGGTTCATCTCCTCGGGGAACGGCGAGTACTTGTTGTGGGTGCGCAAGCCCGCCTCGACGTGGCCGACGGCCGTCTGATGGTAATAGGCAGCGAGTGCGCCGGCGAATGTCGTCGTCGTGTCGCCGTGGACGAGCACGATGTCCGGCTTCTCCTCCGTCAGGACCTTGTCGAGGCCCATCATGGCTCGCGTCGTGATGTCAAAAAGTGTCTGGCCGGCCGCCATGATGTTGAGATCATGGTCCGGTTTGATCTGGAAGAGATTGAGTACCTGATCGAGCATCTCGCGATGCTGTGCCGTGACGGCCACGACCGGCAGGATGGTGTCCGGATGCTTCTGGAGCTCGAGCACGATTGGTGCCATCTTGATTGCCTCCGGGCGCGTGCCGAAGACCGTCATGACCTTGATCTTCTTCTTTTCCACTGCAAGACCTCCTCTTTTCAGTGCTGGTGTGCAGAATCCTTCATATGGAAGATCCCGAGTTTCTTGGCGCCGATGAGCACGACGGCCACAACGACGCAGACAATCGCGATGGCGATCTGGCTGCTGACTTCCGTCAGGGCCACAGCGCTGAGACCCAAGAGCGCGCTGATGACGTACATCAGCAGGACGGCCTGGCGCTGCGAGAAACCGAGATCGAGCAGACGGTGATGGAGATGTCCCTTATCCGGCTTGAAGATCGGCACGCCGCCGCGGTAGCGGCGCACGATGGCGAACGTCGTGTCGAGGATCGGCAGGCCGAGCGCCAGGATTGGCACGATCAGCGCGATCGTCGCGGCGCTCTTGACGGCGCCGATGACCGAGATGCCCGCGAGCATGAAGCCGAGGAACTGGCTGCCCGAATCGCCCATGAAGATCTTAGCCGGATTGAAGTTGTAGTACAGAAAGCCGAACGCTGCGCCGGCAAGCGCGGCCGTCAGCACGGCGACGAGGATGATGCCCTGCTGCAGTGCCACGAGGAAGATCGTGATGGACGCGATCGTCGAGACGCCTGCGGCGAGGCCGTCGAGGCCGTCGATGAGGTTGACCGTATTCGTCAGGCCGACGAGCCAGAAGATCGTCGCCGGGATGGCGAGGAACTCGAGGTAGATGTAGTCGCCGAACGGATCCGTGATGAAATCGATGCGGACATCAAAGGCAAAGACGAGCACGCAGGCCGCGATGATCTGGCCCAGGAGCTTCACCTTGGCCGGCAGGTTGACGTAGTCGTCGATGAGGCCGACGATGAAGATGATCGAGCCGCCGACCAGGAGGCCAATGATCTCATAGAGCACCTCCGGCGAAACCTCGGTGAACGCCAGGACGCTGAGGATTGCCACCATGAAGGCGACGTAGATGCCGATACCGCCGATGCGCGGGATTGGCTTCTTGTGGACCTTTCTCGCATCCGGGGCATCCATGGCTCCCGTCTTCCCCGCAAGGCAGATGACACCAGGCGTCACCAGCAGTGCCACACCGGCAGCGATGATGAACGCCAACATATAGACTGGCATACAAGCGCACTCCTTTTTCTCGAATACACAGCTGCACTCCTGCGATGCCGCAGGGCATCCAGGGTGCCATCCATTATAACAAACCTATTTTAACGCAAGGCCATGACACTGTCAATCATTTGTCAGTCGTGGATCTCGTCGGGGCGGCAGCTCACGATGCTGCCATCCGTCTCGTAGTAGACAACCCTGGCAAGCTTCGCATTGCGCAGCATGCGGCGGCAGAGCAGGCACGGCTTGCCCGACGCGAGGCTGCCGTCGGCGTTGACGCCGACGATGTAGATCGTCGCGCCCTCCATCGCGGCGGAATCGGCGTTGATGATGGCATTCTGCTCGGCATGGACAGCGACGCAGAGCTCGTAGTTCTGCCCCTTCGGCACGTGGAGGCGCTCGCGCTCGCAGTTGCCCGTATCGATGCAGTTGGCCTCACCGCGCGGCGCGCCATTGTAGCCCGTGCTGATGATGATCTTGTCCTTGACGATGATTGCGCCGTAACGGCGTCGCAGGCAGGTCGCGCGGCGGCCGACGGCCTTGGCGATGTCGAGGAAGTATTCCGTCCAGTCGGGACGCTGCTGTTTCTCATTCATGATGGTAGTCTCCTTTTTGTTCGATGCTTTCTATATAGCGTGATGCGAGGATGACGGCGACGAAGTCGTCGACAGGCTCTGGCGGTACCTGCATGGTCACCGGCAGCAGCCGCCTCCAACCGCGCGGCGGCTTGGCCTTCCAGTACGCCTTCTTGGCGAGGTCCGTCGTCCGGTACTCGTCGATAACCTCGATGCGAAGGTCTGGCAGGGCCTCCTTGAGGCGCGCGCGCGCCTCAAGGCTCGTCGTGCCATTGCCCTCGACAAGCACAGAGAAGCCGTACGACTGCTGCGCCGCCCTGACTTCCTGCTCGAGCTTCGCCGTCTCGATGACGCGCTGCAGGAGGACGCTGCCGTCCAGCGCGAGCACAGCAAAGCCGCACTTCTCGCGTCCGGGATCGAGTGCCGCGATCCGTTCCCGTTCCATGGTGTCCATCGTATCTACAATATCCACGGTGCATTTCCTTTCTTGATTCTCTCTGCTCTTGCTGCCTCGACTGTGCGCCGGACAGCAAAAGGGGCCCTGCACAGGCTGTCGGCCTTGCAGAGCCCTGCTTATCTTCACGGCTGATCTGGCATCTGTTCTTCCTTGATGATCAGGCGCAGCGGTCCGAGCGCGTCCGTATCGCCCTTGGCGTAGGCAGAGAGCACGACCGTGCCGTGCATGCCGTTGATGGCGTTGACGACCTCGTAGAACTGCGCGCCGTCCATGACGCCGATGGAGCCGCGGATCGGATCGGGCAGGATGCCCTTGGCCGATGCCGCCGCATTGACCTCCTTGAGGAAGCTCATGACAGCCTGCTCAGCGCCACCGCTGCCGGCGCCCTTGAGCGCGATTGGACGCGCGAGGATGAACTCGCGGTCCTTGTAGATGATGCTGTTCTTGTAGAGCTCGAGCGAGGCGCGCACTTCCTCGCCGCGCACGAGGTTGCCGGCCGCCACGATGCGCACGACCATGTCCTGCGGACTGCTCGCGATGGCCTGTACGGCCGAATTGTACTCCGGCTTGTAGATCCAGACGTCCTTGTCGGAGACATTGCGGCCAAGGCGCGACGAGACATTGCGGCTCGCAAGCTGCGCCAGTGACTGGAGGTCCTTGTCGACCTCGGCTGCCGGGCGGTTGCCGCGGATGACGCCGCTCGCGATGACCTCGCCGGCGCGGAAGACGATGTCGCCCTCGCGGATCGTCAAGAGTCCGTTGCGCAGATCCTGGTTGCGCGTCTCGAGGTCCTTGTTATCGGCCGTCAGGCTCGCGTTCTTGCCCGTGAGCTCCTCATTCTTGCCGGTCAGCAGCGAATTCTGGCCCTGCAGTGCGGTGTTGGCAGAAGAAAGTGAGCTGTTCTGCTGCCCGAGCTGGTCGTTCTGCGCGACGAGCGCGTCGTTGCGCTGCATGAGTTCAGCCTTTGCGAGCTCCAGGAGGCGGTTGCCCTCCTGCAGGCGCTGCGACTCTGCCTCGAGCTCCTGCTGCTGTGCCTTGAGCGTCTCGACATCCTTGCGCGACTGGTCGAGCGCGTCGTTCGCTTCCTGCTGCTGCTGCTGTGCCGCCTGCAGGTCCTCTGTAGCCTGGTTGAGGCTTGCCTGCGTCGTCTTCATCTTCTGGTTGAGCTTCTCCATGCCGAAGAGCGCCGTGCGCACATTCTGCGAAGCAGCCGCCATGACGCCGAAGGTCAGGGTCGTGATGCATACCCCCGTGAAGATTGTCACGATGATGGATGTATGCCGCGGGCGCAGGCCAAAGATCGACAGCTTCTTCTTGCCAACCTTCGAGCCCAGGCGGTCGCCGATGAAGGCGATGGCTCCGCCCGTGATGATGAGTACGACGATGAGTAGGACACCATACATCCTGTATTTACCACCTTTCCTTGATCTTGGAGCTTGATGATGCGCTTTGGGTCAGCGCGAAGCCCTGCGTATGAGGATGAAGCCCGCGATGAGCCCGACGATGTTCGGGATCCAGACGGCGAGCATCGGCGCGACGGCGCCGCTGCGCGCGAGGGCATTGCCCATCGTCATCAGCGCGTAGTAGAAGAAGATGATGATGACGCTCATCGCGAAGCCCGCCGACGAGCTGTTGCGCGTCGGCTGCAGCCCGAGCGGCACGCCGATGAGGGCGAAGATCAGGCTGGCCATCGGCACGGTGATGCGCTGGTAGAGCTCAGCCTCGAGCTTGTTGGTGTCGACGTACTGCGTCTTCATGATGTTGATCTGCGCGCGCAGCTCCTTCATCGTGAGCTCCTCTGGATCCTTCTGCTCGCGCACGATCTGCTTTGGGTTGGCCTTGATGGGCAGGACCTGCGTGTCAAAGCGCATGCTGTGCTCGCTCTGGCCCTCCGAGATGTCGTAGAGCATGCCGTTGTGCATGATCCACTTGTTCATGCTGTACTCAGCGTACTCCGCGTTCTCGACGTGGCTGACCTTGCCATCTTCATTGAAGTCCTGCATGGTCACGCCCTGCAAGGTCTGCGTGTCGCCGTCATAGCGGCGCGCGTAGACGAGGCGCTGGATCTTGCCGTCCTGGATATCCTTGAGGATGATGTGCTCCTGCGACTTCATGCCGTTGTTGCCCTGGATCTCGTAGTAGAGCACGTTGCGGTAGGCCGTGTTGGCCCACGGCACGACGTACTCGTTGAAGGCGATCGCGCAGATGCTGACGATGAGGCCCATGAGCACGGCCGGTGCCGCGATGCGGTAAAAGCCGATGCCGCACGACTTCATCGCCGTGATCTCGCTCGAGCTCGAGAGGCGCCCGAACGTCAAGAGCGTCGCTAGCAGCATGGACATTGGGAAGGTCCACATGATGACCGACGGCAGGCCGAAGATGAAAATCTTGATGACGGCCGAAAGAGATGCGCCGTAGTCTGTGATGTACTTGGCGATCTTGAAGAGCGTACCCGAACCGATGAAGACAGCAGAGAATGCGCAGATGCCGAAGATGAAGGCCTTGAAGACCTCCCGGAATATGTATTTGTCTAAGATTCTGATGTGCATTTGCTGACTCCCCGTTACAGTGTGAAATTATCGCCGAGGTAGAACTTCTTGGCAACCGGGCTGTTCGCGATCGTCTGGCTGTCGCCCTCCAAGAGGATCTTGCCGCTATTGAGGATGTAGGCACGGTCGACGATCTGCAGCGTCTCGCGGACGTTGTGGTCGGTGATCAGGATGCCCATGCCGCGTTCCTTGAGGTACTGGACGATCTCCTGGATGTCGGCGACGGCCAGCGGGTCGACGCCGGCGAACGGCTCGTCGAGCAGGATGAACTGCGGCTCGAGCGCCAGGCAGCGCGCAATCTCCACGCGGCGGCGCTCGCCGCCTGAAAGCTCCGTGCCCTTGCGCTCGCGCACGTGGCCGATGTGGAACTCCTCGAGCAGTTCCTCGAACTTGTCCTTCTGCTCGGCCTTCGAGAGCTTCGTCGTCTCGAGGATGGCCATGATGTTCTCCTCGACCGTGAGCTTGCGGAAGATCGAGGCCTCCTGCGTGAGGTAGCTGATGCCGAGCGCGGCCCGGTGGTACATCGGCTCATCCGTGATGTTGATGTCCGAGAGGAACACCTCGCCGGACGTCGGGCGCTCGAGTCCGACGATCATGTAGAACGTCGTCGTCTTGCCCGCGCCGTTCGGCCCGAGCAGGCCGACGATCTCCCCCTTGTCCACGCGCAGGGAAACGCGGTCGACGACCGTGCGCTTCTTGAATGTCTTTACCAGATTCCTTGCCTCGATATGCAAAATCGTGCCCTCCAACATACTGCAGCCAGGCGCCGCAGCATCCTCGCTCATCGCTCTATCTTCTCTTGTACCTTTATTTACCTTTATTGCCTTATTTTACCTTAGCTGACCCGTCGTCGGCAAGATAAATCGTCATGCGGTTGCTGCGCATCGTGTTATTTTCCTGTACGGCCCAGGCATTGCCCGTGATGACGGCCTTGCCCTGCTCCTTGCCGTAGTAGTCCATCTGGTCGCCGCCGGCCTCCATCGCGCGCGACGGGCTCACGACATGCGCATTGCCCTCGCCGATGTAGTGCTCGTCCTTGAGCCAGCCGTAGATGCGGTCCGCCGTGAACGTGTCGTCACCGCTCGTGAGCTGGCCGCCGCGGTCGATGACGATGTAGTCATTCTGCTGCGGGAAATAGTCGACCTGCTCACCTGAGAACGTCTTGTCGTCGCGCGAGCCGCGGACATTGCCCTGGGCCATCATGTGCTCCTGGCCGTCCGTCATCAAATAGTCGCAGGTCAGACGCGTGCCCTGATAGACGGCGATGACATTACCCTCGACCGTCGCGGCCTGCGTCTTCGAGTTGTAGGTCGCGCGATTGCCCGTGACGTGCGAGTCGCCGCGCGTCAGGAGCACGTAGCCCGTCGCCGTGGCCTCGCCCGTGCGCATGTCGTATTCGAGCGTGTCGGCATCGAGCGATGCAGGCACTCCCTCTGCTGCGTAGAGCGTGCCCATGTGCAGGGACAGGATGGCTGCAACTGCTGCGAGCATGCCCTTCATTTTCTTGTTCTTCATTTCTGTTCTGCCCCCTCCATGAGTTTCTCGATGTGTGCCTTGCCGGAGATCTTGATCTTGTTGAAGCCGTCCGTGCTGTCGATGCGCTCGCCCCAGGCACGGATCGTGTCATTCGACACCTTCGCCTTGCCGATGGCCGAGAGCATGCCCTGCTCTGCTGTCCATAAGAGCTCATCGCTCGTCAGCTCCGCGCCGTCGCTCGTCGTGATCTGGACGTTGCCGTCGATCTTGATGTCCTTCGTCTCATTGTCGTACGAGCCGTGGTCAGCCTTGACCTCAGCCGAGCGGCCATCTTTCTGGTAGAAGTGGCCCGTCAGGCCTGTCAGCTCTGCATTGCGCGAGTCAATGTCGACATCGATGTGGTCCGCCGTGAGATCCCAGATCTTGACGCCGTCCTTCTCTTCGCTGATCGTATTGTTGTCGTACGACATGATGCGCGGCTGATCGTCATCGGAATGGTCGATCTTCGGCGTCTCCGGCACCGTCCGCACGGCCCAGATGACCACGCAGGCAAAGAACAGGATGCCGAGTGCGACCAATGTCTTCTGCTTGCCATTCATTTCTGCTCGTCCTGCCCCCTTACCGTGTGATGCTTGCCCGTCTTCTGCTGCTCAGGCTTCGTGTTCCAGCGCTTCTGGAACCAGAGCCACTGTGTCGGATTGTCGCGGATGATCTGCTCGACGACCTTCGTCATGCGGGCGGTGAAGTCGAAGAGATCCTTGTCCGTGTCGCCCGTGTCCTCATAGCGCATGACCTCGCCGACGACGACCTTATGCTTGCCGTTCGGCTGGCGCAGGATGAAGGCCGGCACGACGGGGGAATTGAACTTGCGCGCGAATACAGCCGGGCCCATCGGCGTCGCCGCGATGCGGCCGAGGAACGGCAGGAATGCGCCGCCCGGGCCGGCATCCTGGTCGACGAGGAAGCCGAGGATCTTGCCGCTCTTCAAAGCGCGTGCCGCCGCGATGAGCTCGCTCGTGCCGCGCGAGAAAATCTCGACGTGGATTGTCTTGCGCAGGTCGTTGAGCGCGTACGTGTACTGCATGTTCGGCTGCGGCTTGGCGATGGCCGTGACCGGCAGGCCGTTCAATGTGAAGGCGGCCGACAGCCACTCCCACGTGCCGATGTGGCCCGTGACGATGGCAACGCCGTGCCCCTCTGCCAGCGCGTCCGTCAGCCGCTCAAGATGGTCGATCTCGATGTACTCGCCGAAATTCTTCTCGCTCAGATGCGGCATGTAGAGGATTTCCAAGACATTGCGGGCAAGGTTGATGAAGGACAGCCGCACGAGATGGCGGGCTTCCGGCTCCTCGATGCCGAGCGCCGGCATCATCTGCGATACGGCGCGTTCGCGCTCCTTCTTGATCAGGAGATAGTAGAGATTGCCGAGCACCCAGCCGACGGCCATCAGCAGCCGGTATGGCGTGTGGCAGGCCACTTTGCTCAAGAACATCACGAGTTTATACTGCATGAAAAAATGCCTCCAATGCCTTCTGTCTTATGTCTTCGTCTTCGCATACTCACTGGGCAAGGCCGTCCATGCTCGTCTTCGCCTGGAAGCCTGCAACTAGGCCCTGCCACTTGCCCTGCGCCTTGAGGATGAACTCGATGAGCTGGCGCACGGCACCGTGCCCACCCGGATAGTCCGACTGCAGGACGGCGGCCTCGCGCACTTCCTGCACGGCGTCGCCGACAGCTGCGGGGAAACCGACCTGCCCCATGATGGGCAGGTCGACGAGGTCGTCGCCGAAATACGCGATCTCCTCGTCCGCGAGACCCAGCTTCGCCTTGAGGTCTCTGTAGGCCTCGCGCTTGTCGAGATTGCCCTGGTAGACCTCGGTGATGTGCAGCTCCTTGGCGCGGTAGCGGAGGTGCTCCGACTGGCGCCCCGTGATGATGGCCGTCTTCAGGGCCGCGCGGTGCGCGAGCGTGATGCCCAGGCCATCGCGGCAGAAGAAGGGCTTGAAGAGCTCGCCATCAGCTCCGATGTAGATGCCGCCGTCCGTCAGGACACCGTCGACATCGAAGATGATGAGCTTGACTCGTTTTGCGCGCTCCAGCGCATCTTCTTGAAATTCCATATCAGACTACTCCCTGGCGCAGGAGGTCGGTCAGGTGGACGATGCCGACTGGTGCGCCCTTCTCGTCGATGACCGGCAGGACCGTGACAGGGCGTGGCTTGTGCTTCTCCATGACAGAGAGCGCGGCGGCCGCCATCTGCTGCGGTGCGATCGTCAGCGGCTCCGTGAACATGATCTTCTCCACAGCCTCATCGAGGAACTTGTAGTCCTTCGCGAGGGCGCGGCGGATGATGCCGTCGGTGATGAGCCCGACGAATTTGCCCGAATCGTCGACAACCGAGACGGCGCCGAGTCCCTTGTCCGTCATGACGAACAGCGCGTCCTTGACCGTCTTGCCGCAGTGGATCAGCGGGTTGTCCTTGCCTGTGTGCATGACGTTCTCGACCTTCAGCAGCAGGCGGCGTCCGAGCGCTCCGCCCGGATGGAACATCGCAAAATCCTGGCTCGTGAAGTTGCGCTCCGCCATCAGGGCCATGGCGATGGCATCGCCCATGGCGAGCGTCGCCGTCGTGCTGGCCGTCGGCGCGAGCCCCAGAGGGCACGCCTCGCGCTCGACACTGATGTCGATGAAGTGGTCGCTGAACTTACCGAGCTGCGACTCGCGGCGGCCGCACATCGCGACGATCGTCGCGCCGATGCGGCGGATGATCGGCAGGATGTTGACGATCTCCGTCGACTCGCCGCTGTTGGAGATGGCGATGACGACGTCGTTCTCCGTCACCATGCCGAGATCACCGTGGAACGCCTCGGCCGGGTGCAGGAAGAAGGCGGGCGTGCCGGTGCTCGCGAGCGTCGCCGCGATCTTGCGGCCGACATGGCCCGATTTGCCCATGCCCGTGACGACGACGCGCGCCGGGCAGTTGAGGATGCAGTTAACAACGGCGACGAACTCATCGCCGATACGGTCCTTGAGTGCGAGGACCGCCTTGCCCTCGATATCCAATGTCTCGATTGCTGTCTCTTTGATCTTGCTCACGCTATTTCCTCCTCATGCCTGGCGATGGACAATCTTGTGGATGGCCAGGGCATCCGTCAGCAGGCCCTCAAGCTTGTCGAGGTAGACCATGTTGGCGCCGTCCGACAGCGCTTCCTCCGGGTTGTCGTGGACCTCGAGGAAGAGTGCGTCGATGCCGGCACCTGCGGCCGCGCGCACGAGGTACTCGACGTACTCGCGGTTGCCAGAGGACGTCGTGCCATTGCCGCCCGGCAGCTGGACACTGTGCGTGCCGTCAAAGACGACAGGGTAGCCGAGGCTGCGCATGATCGGCAGGCTGCGCATGTCGACGACGAGGTTGTGGTAGCCAAACGAAGCGCCGCGCTCCGTCAAGAGCATCTGCTCACAGCCGCACTCGTGCAGCTTGTCGACGACATTGCGCATGTCCTCCGGCGCGAGGAACTGGCCCTTCTTGACGTTGACGACGCGGCCCGTCTGGGCAGCGGCGTGCAGGAGGTCCGTCTGGCGGCAGAGGAAGGCCGGGATCTGCAGGATGTCGGCCACCTTAGAGACAGGCTCTGCCTGCGTCGTCTCGTGGATGTCCGTCACGATGGGCACATCGAGCGTCTCCTTGATCTCCTGCAGCATCTCGAGTCCCTTCTTGAGTCCGGGGCCGCGGAAGCTGTGGTACGAGGAGCGGTTTGCCTTATCGAACGAAGCCTTGAACACGTAGTTGATGCCGAGACGGCCGCAGATTTCCTTGATCGTGCGCCCGATCAGCAGGCAGCGGTCCATGCCCTCAAGGACACAGGGACCTGCGAGCAGTGCGAGGGGCTCTCCCTCGCCGATCATGAAATTTCCAACCTTGACCTTATTCATGCGTTTCACCTTCCACTTTCTGTTCTGATTGCCATGTGTAAAAGTTCCATACCGGCAGGCATTATCCCTGCATCATCTGGCGATAGATTGCATTGACCTTCTCGAGGTCCTCCGCCGTGTCCACGCCGACAAAGCGGTACGGCGTCTTGATGACCTTGATGCGATAGCCGTTCTCGAGGGCGCGCAGCTGCTCGAGGCTCTCCGCGTGCTCCAAGGGCGTCTCCGCCATCTTGGCATACGCGAGCAAGAAGTCACGCTTGTAAGCGTAGATGCCGATGTGCTTGTAGACGGGCGTGCCCTCGTGACGCGGGTACGGCAGCAGCGAGCGCGAGAAGTAGAGCGCATAGCCCTGCTTGTCCATGACGACCTTGACGTTGTTGGGATTCTGCTGCTCGGACTCATCCGTGATCTCGGTGCAGACCGTCGCCATCTGCAGGTCCGCGTCCCCGTCAAAGGCAGCGGCCAGCTCGTCAATGAGCTTAGGCTCGATGAGCGGCTCGTCGCCCTGAACGTTGATGATGAGGTCGACGTCCTGGTACTTCTCGGCGACTTCGGCGAGGCGGTCCGTGCCCGTCGGATGATCCTTGCGCGTCATGACGGCCTTGCCGCCATGCTGCAGGACAGCGTCGTAGATACGGCTGTCGTCCGTAGCGACGATAGCTGCCGCGACGCGCGAAGCCTTGGCGGCGCGCTCATAGACGCGGCAGATCATGGGTTTGCCGGCAATGTCCTTGAGCGGCTTGCCGGGCAGGCGCGTCGATGCGTAGCGCGCCGGGATGACACAGAGAACATTCATGGGTTTCCTGTCCTTTCTTCTAGTGCACAAGCAGAGATCAGTGGCCAAGGCGCTCGGCCAGGCGCTTCTTCAAGAGATCCGCGAGGCCTTCGCTGCCCTTCTGGAAGTTGACTTCCACGCAGATGACGTAGATCGGGATGGACCACTTCTCGCGGGCCACATCCGCCGGGATCTTGACGGCATCCTTCTCCGTGATGACGATGGCCTCCGCGCCGGCATTTTCGGCCTGCTGGAAGATGTCCGTCATCTCGGACATCGCGTAGTCGTGATGGTCCGGATAGCGCAGGCTCTCGATGATCACCGCACCGAGGTCGGAAAGCGTCTGCTCGAAGGAGGCGGGGTTGCCGATGGCCGAGACGGCCATGATGCGCTTGCCGCGCATCTGCGCGATGTCGATGCCTTGGCTCGCGATGTTGACGTACCACTCCGTCAGCGGGATGAAGCAGCGCGGCTGATGGATGCTCTCGACGATGCGCGCCTCCGGATTGTAGCGGTGCACCGTCTCGCGGATGTAGTCGCAGGAGCCGGCCGCCGCCTGGTCGACCTTCGTCATCAGGCAGATGTCGGCACGGCTGATGTGCGAGATCGGCTCGCGCAGGGTGCCGCGCGGCAGGATGTAGCCGTTGCCGAAGACGTTGACGGCATCGACGAGCAGGATGTCGAGATCGCGCTCGAGTTGCCAATGCTGGTAGCCGTCGTCGAGGATGGCTACCTCCGCCCCGAAGTGCTCCATCGCGTAGCGGCCCGTCTTGGCGCGCTCCGCGCCGATGAGCACGGGGACCTCCGGCAGGTGCTTGGCGAGCATGTACGCCTCATCGCCGGCCTCCGCCGCATCCATGTGCAGGCGCTTGCCGTCGGAGACGATGCCGACCTCCCCGTGCCATTTGGCGCGGTAGCCGCGGTTGAGGATGACGACGCGGTAGCCCATGTCGCGGATGTCACGCGCGAGGCGCTGCGCCGTTGGCGTCTTGCCCGTGCCGCCGACCGTCACGTTGCCGAGGCTGATGACGAAGCAGTCGAGCTTCTGTTTCTGGAAGATGCCGTACTTGTAGCCGGCCAGCTTGATGTTGACGAGCAGGCCGTAGATCAGCGAGAAGATGTAGAGGATGCCCATGATGAGGTGCGGGAAGAGCCCGTCCACCTCTTTACTATGGACAAGGTCGATGAAATAGGTCTGGAAGTTCGTGATCTTCTGGGTAGAGCGCACGTGATGGCGGTTCTCGGGACTGCTCTCATAGCTCTCGAGCATCTGGTGGAGCAGGATGGCCGACTTGCGCGAAGCGCCCTTGTTCTCGCGCACGATGGCGCGCGTCTCTTCCTCCATGCGGTGGCGGTGCTCCGGCTCGTCGAAGAGGCGCGTGACCTGCTTCGCGAGTTCCTCGCCGTTCTTCACGGTCAGGCAGGCGTCGCGGTTCTTGAAGAGCGCGTAGGTGTCCTTGAAGTTGAACATGTGCGAGCCGACGATGATGGCTTTGCCGTGCGCGGCCGGCTCGAGGATGTTGTGGCCGCCGTGCGGCACGAGGCTGCCGCCGACGAAGACGACATCGCCGATGCTGTAGACCTTGCCGAGCTCACCGATCGTGTCGAGGATGACGATGTCCTCATCCTGCGGCGCTTCGTTCTGGAGCTTCGTGCGCGTCGTGACCGAAAAGCCTGCCTTGCGGCAGAGGTGGACGACCTCCATCGTGCGCAGGAGCTCGCGCGGCGCGATGACGAGGCGTGCGTGCGGATGCGTCTCGCGCACGGCCTTGAATGCCTGCAGCACGGCCTCCTCCTCGCCGCGGTGCGTCGAGCCGGCGAGGAAGATGCCATCGTTCTTGGAAAGGCCCATTTCCTCGATGATCTTCTGCTTCTCCTCGGGACTGACATCGGTGTACGTCTGGTCGAACTTCGTGTTGCCCGTGACAGTCACGAGCTCCTGCGGTGCGCCGAGGCGCATGATGTACTCCGCATCGATAGGCGACTGCATCGCGAAGAGCTTGACCGTCCCGATCATGTTGCGCAGCAGGCTGTGCAGGTGCTTGTACTGCTTGACGCTCTTGTCACTGATGCGGCCGTTGACCATCATGACCGGCACGTGGATCTTGCGCGCCGTGCGCAGGAAGTTCGGCCAGAGCTCCGTCTCGACCGGCAGGAAGACGCGCGGGCGGATGCGCCGCAGCACGTGGCCGGCCAGCCACGGCAGGTCGAGCGGGAAGTAGATGATCGCATCAGCATCCTTGATGATGCGGTTGGCCATCTCGTAACCGCTCGTCGTGACGACAGAGACGAGGATGGGGCTCTTCGGGAACTCCTTGCGGAACTCCTTGATGAGCGGACTCGTCGCGACGATCTCGCCGACAGAGGCCGCATGAACCCAGATGCAGTCCTTCTTCTCCACCTTGTCGAGAGCGTGTTCGGGGAAGAAGCCCAGGCTCTGCCGGATGCGTTCGACAAAGCCTTTCTCACGCACCGAGCGGACCATGAACATCGGGATGATCAGGATCACGATGATGATGGCCGCTATATTATAGAGTAGTTGCATATCCTCTTCCCCTTCTTACGCGTTTTTCTTGTTGAACTGGATATTGTAGAGATAACTGTAGAGGCCACCCATCTTGAGCAGTTCCTCGTGAGTGCCGTGCTCCTTGATGTGACCGTTGTCGATGACGTAAATCTGGTCGGCGTTGAAGATCGTCGAGAGGCGGTGTGCGATGACGAAGGAAGTGCGGCCGACCATGAGCTTGTCGAGGGCCGCCTGCACGATCTTCTCGCTCTCCGTGTCGAGCGCCGACGTCGCCTCGTCGAGGATCAGGATCTGCGGGTTCTTGAGGATGGCGCGCGCGATGGCCATGCGCTGGCGCTGGCCGCCCGAGAGGTTGAGCCCGCGCTCGCCGATCTTCGTGTCGTAGCCGTTCGGCAGTTCGCGGATGAAGCCGTCGGCATTGGCGGCCTTCGCCGCTTGCTCGACTTCCTCGTCCGTCGCATCGAGGCGGCCGTAGCGGATGTTCTCGCGCACCGTCGTCGAGAAGAGCATTGTCTCCTGCGGCACGATGCCGATCTGCTCGCGCAGCGACGAGACGGTGACATCGCGGATGTCAAAGCCGTCGATGGAGATACTGCCTGACGTCACTTCGTAGAAGCGCGGGATCAGGTTGGCGATTGTCGACTTGCCGGCGCCGCTCGGGCCGACAAAGGCGATCATCTGGCCGGGCTTCACTTCGAGGCTGACGTCGGAGAGTGCCGGCACGCCCTTCTTGTACTCGAAAGAGACGTGGTCGAAGACGACGTGCCCCTTGACCTTCGGCAGTTCCTTGGCGTCCGGCTTGTCCGTGATCGTCTCCTTGAGGTCGATGACGGCGAAGACGCGGTCGACGGCGGCCATCGCGCGCTGCAGGTTGCCGTAGACGCGCGAGAGGCGCTTGACCGGGTTTGCGAGGTTGACAGCGTACGTCAGGAAGGCGACGAGTGCACCGGCCGTCATCTCGCCGTTGACGACCTCGTAGCCGCCGAACCAGATGATGACCGTGACCGAGATGGCCGCGAGGAACTCAACGGACGGCGTCAAGAGGCTCGTGAGCTGGACGTTCTTCATCGCCGCCTGGAAGTTGAGCTCATTCTGGCGGCAGAAGCGCTTGATCTCGTAGTTCTCGCGCACGAACGACTTGACGACGCGGATAGACGAGACGCTCTCCTGCAGGAGCGAGGTGATGTCGGCCATGCGCTCCTGGATGACCGTGCCGTTGCGCTTGATCTTGCGCCCGAAGATCTTCATGGCCTGGCCGACGAGCGGGATGATGACGAGCGTCAGGATGGAGAGCTTCCAGTCGAGCACGATCATCATGACGAGCGAGCCGATGAGGATGGATCCCTCCGTGACCATCTCGATGAGCTGGTCGACGAGTGCCGACTGGATGGCCGCTACATCGTTCGTGATGTAGCTCATGACCTCGCCCGTCTGATGGCGGTCGAAGTAGGCCATCGGCATGCGCTGGAACTTGCGGAACATGACCTCGCGCACATCGATGATGACCTTCTGGCCGATGAACGAGACGAGGTACGACTGCCCGTAGAAGAAGATGCCGCGCAGGAGGAAGACGACGATGATGCCGACGCAGATGAGGTTGAGCATCACCATGTCCTTCTCGGCCAGCACCTTATCGATCATGTCCTTGATGATCCAGGGCAGGTAGAGGTTGGCCGCCGCCGCCATGATGATGCAGAAGATGGCCAGTATGAGCTGCTTGACATATGGCCGCATGTATTGGAGCAGCCGCTTGTAATTCTTCATGTTATTCTCCTGAATGTCGTTTGTCGTGTGCCGCCTCGAGTATCTTCGCCGCCACGCGGCCCGCAGCGCCCGGAGGGCCGAGACGCTTGCAGGCCTCGATCAGCTTTGCGCATGTCTTCTCCCTGGCGCTCTCGCCGCGGTAGAGGCGCGAGAGCTCGCGGGCGATGCGGTGCGGCTCCACCTCGTCCTGCAGGAGCTCCGGCTGGATGGTCTCGCCGAGCAGGATGTTCGGCAGCGTGAAGTGCTCGACGTGTACGAGAGCGCGCCCGATCATGTAGTTGAGCGGCGCGAGCCGGTAGAGCGAGACGCACGGCAGGCCCATGAGGGCTGCCTCCATGACGACCGTGCCCGAGGCCGCTGCCGCCACATCCGCAAGCCCCATGAGCGCATAGCGGTTCTCGTGCGTGAGCTGGACTTCTGCGCCGTGCTCTGCCACGAGCTGCTCGATGAGCGGCTCATACGAGGCGGCCGCGACAGGCAGGAAGAATTTCGTCCCGGGGCGCTTGGCCGCGAGCAGTTTCGCCGCCTCGAGCATGGCGGGCAGCAGCATCGTAATCTCCTGGCGGCGGCTGCCCGGCATCAGGAGCACGGCGTGGTCACCCGGCGCGATGCCAAAGAATGCGCGCGCCTCCGCCTCGGGGATCTCTGCCTTGACCGTATCGACGAGCGGGTTCCCGAGGAACGAGATGTTGGCGCCGGCTACCTCGTAGACGGGCAGCTCGTGCGGGAAGATCGCGACGAAGGTGTCGGCGAGCGCCGCGCACTTCTTCGCGCGGCCCTTGCGCCAGGCCCAGGCCGACGGCGGGATGTACGAGAAGACGGGGATGCCGAGCTTCTTGGCGCGCTTCGCGAGGCGCCAGTTGAAGTCCGGGTAATCGATGAGGACGAGGAGGTCCGGGCGCTCCTCCTCCATGTACGCCGTCAGGTCGTCGAGGAGCCTGAGGATGCGCCTGAGGTTCTTGATGACCTCCCAGACGCCCATGACATTGTAGTCCGCGAAATTGCGGAAGAGCTTCACACCCGCGCGCTCCATGCGCGCTCCGCCAAAGCCGATGAGCTCGGTATCGGGTGCCTGCTCGAGCACGGCGCGCGCGAGGCGCTCCCCGTGCAGGTCGCCCGACACCTCGCCGGCTGACATCATGATCTTCATCCACAAACCTCCTCAGTCCCACACCCATAAGAAAAGCCGAAAAGACGCGAGGATACCAGCATTCCTGGTTCCGCCGCGTCTCACAATCACACACTTAGA
Organism: Mitsuokella jalaludinii DSM 13811; assembly: GCF_000702905.1. GTDB lineage: Bacteria > Bacillota > Negativicutes > Selenomonadales > Selenomonadaceae > Mitsuokella > Mitsuokella jalaludinii. The sequence continues at coordinate 44,498 of NZ_JNKR01000004.1, read as the reverse complement.
TGGCTGCAATCGTTATGTTATTGGCCTCTGCCAGTGCGAGCATCTCCTCACGCTCGACGAGGAGCGTCTTGTCGGCCTCGATTGCCAGAGCCGTCGCCCCGACATCCACCATGCTCTGGATGGTCGCGAGTCCGACAGTCGGCACATCGAAGCGGTCATCCTGCTGCGGCTTGGCGACCTTGGCAACGACTGCGCCGCCGCGCGCGAGCTGACCGCCGCGGTGGATGCAGGCATCCGTGCCCTCGATGGCCTCGAGCGCCATGACGGCCATGTTCTTGACGACGGCTGTCTGGCCGACATCGAGGCGGCCGATCTCCTTGGCCATGCGGAAGCCGAACTCCATGTCCTTGCGTTCCTCAGCCGTCGGCTCGCGCTTCGTGATGACGCCGCGGTGCGGCATCAGGCGGCGTATGAGCGCCGTCTGGTCAAAGGCCTGGATGCCAGCCTTGGCGAGTTCCCGCACGAACATCATCATGATCGTGTCGTCCTTGCGGTCCGGCAGCTCCATGATGAGCTTCAGCATGCGAGCGTCCGGCTGCACCTTGCCCGAGAACAGCAGCTCCTTCGTGACCTTGCCGATCATCGTGACCTTGCTGACCTGGTGTTCCTTGAGATAGTTCAGCACGGCATCGAGATGCGCGATGCTGATGGACTGGCAGTCCGCCGTGCATTCCTTGAGCTCTGCGTCCGTCTCCGGCAGCAGAGCGACGGCATAGACCTCATAACCGAGGAGCTTTGCCGCCTTCGCACACTCAACTGGCAGTTTGCCGGCGCCGGCCAGCAATCCGATTCTTTCCATAACGATTCCCCCGAAATTCCTACTCCCTCATCTCAGTCCTGAGCGCTTTCAGTCGCGCTCTCTGCGCTCGCGGCAGATGCCGCGCTCTGCATTGCGCAGGAAGCGCAGGAAATGCTCGACCTCTTCGCAGGAATCGACTTCCTGCTCGATGACGGCGATTGCCTGCTGCAAGCTCAGGCCCGAGCGATAGAGCAGCTTGTATGCCTTCTTGATGTTGCGGCGCGCCTCTAACTGGATGCCGGCGCGCGAGATGCCGACGGCGTTGAGGCCGACGACCTTGGCCGGCTGGCCATCGACGATCGTGTACGGCACGACATCCTGCGTGAGCTTCGACATGCCGCCGACCATCGCATTGCGGCCGATCTTGACGAACTGGTGGACACCAGCCATGCCGCCGATGACAGCGCGGTCCTCGACGACAGCGTGGCCCGCGAGGCTCGCGAGGTTCGACATGATGACGTGGTTGCCGACGACGCAGTTGTGCGCGACATGCGTGAGCGCCATGAGCAGGCAGTCGTTGCCGACGCGCGTCTCCTCACCCTCACCTGTCGCACGGTGGATTGTCGCACCCTCGCGGATCGTCGTGCGGTCACCGATGACCGTGTAGCTCTTCTCTCCGCGGAACTTGAGGTCCTGCGGCTCCTCGCCGATGGACGCTCCCTGGAAGATGCGGCAGTCCCTGCCGATCTGGGTCCAGCCGTGGATGACGACGTGCGGGCCGATCTTCGTGCCTTCGCCAATCTCGACATTCTCGCCGATGACCGAGTAAGGCCCGATCTCGACATTCTCTGCGATCTTTGCACCTGGCGCGACCACAGCTGTTTCATGTATATTTGCAGTGACCTTGTTGTCCGTATTCATCTGCTCCAACTCCTTAACCTTCCTCCAATGCCGGTCCTGGCCGGCCAGTTTGCTCTGTCCTTTTCTATATACTCCTGAATACCCTCATCATTCCTGTATCTCATTTGACTGCAAATCTGGGCGTTTTTCGAGTTGAACAAAGACTACATGCGTTTAGGCAATTGATAGAGGCAGAAATCAAAGATCTTCGCCCTTTTTCAATGCAAACTTGAAATCTGCCGAAGCAGCGAGTTCGCCGTCGACATAGCCATCGCAGTGGAGCAGGCCGAAGTCACCGCGCGTGCGCACGAGCTGTGCCTTCGTGACGAGCTGGTCGCCCGGCACGACCTGGCGCTTGAACTTGACGTGCTCCATACCGCCGAACAGTGCGATCTTACCGCGGTGCTCTTCTGGATAGAGCATGGCGACGCCGCCGACCTGTGCCATCGCCTCGAGGATCAGGACGCCCGGCATGATCGGGTGGCCCGGGAAGTGGCCCAGGAAGTGCGGCTCATTCATCGTGACATTCTTGATGCCCGTCGCCGACTTGAACGGCTCGAGCTCGATGATGCGGTCGACGAGCAGCATCGGCGGGCGATGCGGCAGGATCTTCTGGATCTCGTTGATATCTAATTCCATGATTTCTCCCTCTTCCTTTAAAACGTTGTCAGGATGTGTTTCTTACCGATTTGCATAAGCAGCAGCGATCTTCTTCGCCAGCTGTGTGTTGAGCGCGTGGCCCGATGCCGCGGCGATCACATGGCCGCGGATGATGCCGGCGAGGCGCAGATCACCGATGACGTCGAGGATCTTGTGGCGCACGAGCTCATCCTCGAAGTGGAGCGGATTGAGCCAGCCCTCATCGTTGTAGACGATGACGTTCTCGAGCGAGCCGCCGAGGCCGAGGCCCATCTCGCGCAGCGCCTGGATCTCCTTCTCGTAGGCGATCGTGCGGGCCGGGGCGATCTCCTTGTGGTAGACCGCCTCATCGATGTGGAAATCCTCGTACTGGACACCGATCAGCTTGTGCGGGTTCAGGGATGTGAAGCTCACACGGAAGCCGTCGTACGGCAGGACCATGACGAAGCGGCCCGTCTTCTCGTCGTCGATGCGGTAGACCTTGTCGATGACGATCTCCTTGCGGTCCTTCGCCTGCTCTGCGATGCCGGCCTTTGCCATGAGCTCGAAGAAGACAAGCGAGGCACCGTCAGCCACCGGGGGCTCTTCCGAGTCGAGCTCGACATAGGCATTGTCGATGCGGTGCGCGTGGAAGGCGCTCATGAGGTGCTCGATCGTGAATACCTTGTGGCCGTCCTCCTCCACCGTCGTCGCGCGCAGCGTCGACGTGACATTCTCCGCCTTCGCGTGGATCTGCGGTGCCCCCGGAAGGTCCGTGCGCACGAAGACAATGCCCGTGTCCTCCGGTGCCGGCTTCAGCGTCGCATGGACCTCACGGCCGGAATGCAGCCCGATGCCCGTATAAGAGATTTCCGTCTTCAATGTTCTCTGTTTCTGCAAAATCATACCTCCTGCCGTAATGTGCCTCTTTATATTGTACAAAACAATTGTCTGCGATGCAAGTCACGATGCAGGTCAGTATTCTTCCCGCATGGACTTCCAGCGGTCGTGCAGCCAGAACCATTCCTCCGGGTAGCGGCGCACATGGTCCTCGATGCACTTCGTCAGGACCTGCGTCGTCCTGCGGATGTCCTCGCGCTTGTCCTTCGTCTTCTCGACAAAGACGGGGTCCTGCACGATCAGTGTGTGGAAGCCGTGCTCGTCGCGGTGCATGAAGGCCGGGAAGATTGGCACGCCCTGGAAGCGCGCCATCGAGGCAGCCCCCGGCACACAGTTCGTCGGCTTGCCGAAGAAGTCAAGCACGATGCCGCTGCGGCGGTTCGTGTCCTGGTCCATGATGAGGCCGATGGCCCAGCCCTTCTGCAGCATCGCGAACATCTCGCGCACGCCCGTCTTGTAGGTGATGTGCATGCCGATGAGCGTGCGATACTCGTTGATGAAGCGGTCGGCACCCGTCGACTTCTGTTTCATCGCGACGCCGACGAGCGGGATGCCGGCCTGCGCGAAGGCGCCGCCCATGAGTTCCCAGTTGCCGCTGTGCGCCGCTGCGATAATGCAGCCCTTGCCGAGAGCGAGGCCGCGCTCGAGCTTGTCGAGGCCCTCGATGCGCACGTAGTCCGCGATGTGCTTGCGGATGACAGGGAAGCGCAGGACCTCCATGAGCATCGGGCCGAAGCGGACGCTGCTCGCCTTTGCGAGGCGCTCCGCCTCCTGCTCGCCGACGCCGAGGCACATCATGATCTGGTCCTTCGCGAGCTTCTTGCGACGCTTCGGCACGAAAATCCAGGCAAAGGCGCCCAGGGCCCGGCCGATGGTCTCACAGGCTCCGCGCGGCAGCAGGCAGCAGATCTTGCTCGCCGCCTTCAACAGATAATATGACAACATCCTTTTCCCCTCTTTCAGCAAGAAAGCCTTCCCTGTCCCGGAAAGGCTTTCTTCGCGCACGATGCGTTATTTCGACTCATACTTGGCCAGCTTCTTCTCGAGCTGGCGGAACTTCTTGTACATCTCCGGCAGGTGCTTCATCGAAGCCTGCATGCGCAGCCACTCCGCATGGCTCTGGACCGGGAAGCCGGCGCAGAAGACACCCTCCGGCATATCGCCGATGATGCCCGAGCGCGCGGCGTAGATCGAGTTGGCCCCGATATTGATGTGGCCGACCGTGCCGACCTGGCCGCCGAACGTGACGTTGTGGCCGACCGTCGTCGAGCCCGAGATGCCCGTCTGCGCGACAATCAGGCAGTTCGGCCCGATCTTGCAGTTGTGGCCGATGTGCACGAGGTTATCGATCTTCGTGCCGTGGCCGATGACCGTCGAGCCCATGGCCGCGCGGTCGATTCCGTCGTGTGCGCCGATCTCGACATCATCCTCGAGGACGACGTTGCCGACCTGCGGCACCTTCGTGTGCACGCCCTCGTGCGTCGTGAAGCCGAAGCCGTCCGAGCCGATGACAGCGGAGCAGTGGATGACGCAGCGCTTGCCGACGTGGCAGTGCTCGCGGACCGTCGCGCTCGAGTAGATGACCGTGTTCTCCTCGATCTCCGCGTACTGGCCGATGTAGGTGTGCGGGTAGAGCGTCACGCGGTCCCCGATGACAGCGTGGTCATCGACGACGGCGAACGGCATGATGACGACATCCTTGCCGAGCTTGACATCCTTGCCGATGTGCGCCTGCTCGCTGACGCCCGCGGGGAACTGGAGCTTCGGCGTGAAGAGCTCGAGGAGGCGCGCAAAGGCTGCGCGCGGCTCCTCGACGTAGAGTGCCGTCTTCGGGAAGTCCGCGACGCCCTCCGGCAGCATGACGGCTGCCGCACGGCACGTCTTGGCCTCCTCGATATGCGGATCGACGGCAAACGTCAAATCGTGCTCACCGGCACCCTCGATGTTGTCGAGGCCGCTGATGACGATCGATGCATCGCCAACGATGCGGCCGCCCACGTATTCTGCAATTTCCTGCAAGGTCTTTTTCATGTCAAATCACATCCTTACTGCAGCTTGGCAATGACGTCATCCGTCACATCGACACAGCCCATCAGAGCCGTCGGCTGCTCCTTCTCGCTGTCCACGACGACATCGAGCTTTTTCTCCTTCGCGATGTCCTGCAGGGCCGCGCTGACCTTCTGCTGCAGCTGCATCTGGTACGACTGGTTCAGGCTGGCCATCTTGCGCTGTGCATCGGCCTGTGCCTTCTGCGCGTCCTCCTGGCTCATGTCCGGGTTGTCCTGCAGCGACTTCTGTGCTTCCTCGCGGGCCTCGTTGATCTTCTGGTTGCCTTCTTCGACGAGAGACTTGACCTGCGGCGCTTCCTGCATGACGCGGGAACCTTCGATGTAGCCGATCTTGACCTGGCCGCAGCCACTCATGAGCATCGTCGCAGCAAAGGCGGCTGCCAGAAGACCTACGGTTTTCTTACGTAATTTCATATCGTGATTCGCTTCTTTCTGTGATTGGTTGGGTGATGGATAAGATGATATCTATGAATCCTCAGACGAACCGTCCGCATCGTCTTTGCTCTCTAACGTGCTGACTTCGCTGACGAGCTCGTCCGTGACATCCTCGGTGTCACTGCCGACAACAGGCATGAAGCGCTCCGGCTTCATACTCGCGGGCAGGTCCATGGGCAGCTTGAACGCGAGGTCCTCGGCGGGATTCGCGAGGACCATCGTGAAGTGATGCAGGATGGCAATCTTGGCCGCCTTGCCCGCAATGTCGTTGCGGATGTGCGTGTCGAGTGCCTGGATCTCCTCGGCCTTCTGCGCCATCATCTCCTTGATCTGAGCGCGCTGCTGGAGCCGCTCGGCCGCCGTCATCTGCATCTCCTGCTGCATCGCCGCGGTGTCGCGCTGCTGCACTTCCGACTGCTTGCGCACAGATTCCGACTTCTGCTGGTCGAGCGCCGTCTTGGCCTGCTCGTGCCACTTGGCGAGCTTCGGCCCCATGACGGACTGCACGTATGCGTTCACCTCGCGCTCCCAGGCCTTGGCGAGCTCCTGCTGGCGCATGCCGCGCTCTTCCTTGAGAAGCTCGCGCTGGTTCTCCCAGCCCGCCTTCTCCTCATCGAGCTCCTGCTGCTTCGTCCAAGGGTGATGCATGGCCTTCTGGTTGTCGATCTTGATGTTGAGGTTGAGGATCGCGTTCTGGTAATCCTCGTCGACAGCCTTGCGGCGGCTCTCATACTCGGCCTCGTGGGCCTCGCGGTACGCCTTCTCGACCTTCTTGGCCTCGCGCTCGAGTTCCGAGCGGCCGCCGATGACGGTCTGGGCATTCTTCTGCCAGACGGAATCGTCGAACGGCTTTGCATCGACAGTCGGCGGCTCCACCTTCATCTCGGGCAACTTCTCTGTGTCCTTGAGCGAGAGCTCCAGGCTCTTGTACTCCTTCTGGAGCGTCTCAAGCTTCTCGTAGTCGGGGTGTGCCTCCATGACCTTCTGCATGTCGACGAGGCCGATGCTCGCGGCCGCCGTCTGTTTGACGGGTTCATGCCCCGGCATCAGCGCGCGGATGCCCCAGGCCCCGAGGAAGACGAGGCCGAGCGCGATGGCGCTGCCCATGAGTATCTCCTTGCGCTTCTTCTGCCAGAGGCTCTTCCCTCCAGGAGCAGCGCCCGGCTTCTCTGGCGTTCTATCGGGATTGTCCAACGGCCCTGCCCTCCTTACAAGTAGTACCGAGCGTAAAATCCGCTCGGTACTCGACGCTCCATATGACCCTCAGAGGATTACTTGCTGAGCTTTTTGATGACATCCTGCGTGATATCCTGGCCGCCGTAGACAACCGAGCTCTTCTCGAGGACGACAGACAGGCCCTTAGCCTCTGCTACGCTCTTGACGGAATCCTCGATGCTCTTCTGGAACGGCTCCATGAGTTCCTGATTCTTCTGGGCAAGGCGCTGCTGCGTCTGCTGATAGTAGTCGTTCTTCTCCTGGTCGCTCATGTTTGCGGACTTCTCCTCAAACTCCTTCTGGGCGTCCTGGACTTCTTTCTGCATCTGGGACTGGATATCCTGGAGCTGCGAGCTCTGCTGTGCGATCTGGCGGTAGTCGACGACGCCGACATTCGAGCTTGCTGCGCTTGCGATACCCGAGCCAGACTGCGTCAAGGCGAGGGCGACAACAGAACCGACAAAGACGAGTGCGATGAGGACACTGATGATCTTGACCTGTTTTTTCTGTAATGTAACCATTTTATCTTCTCCTTCTTGGATTCCAAAGAAACACGTTTATTATAGCAGACTTCGCAGGGGTCTACAAGGATTTCCCCTGCGGAGCATTCAGAAATTCCCGATGAGGCGGAGCCAGCCCTGCGTCTTGTCGAGGACGTACTCGACCCCGAGGAAATCGTGGACCTGATAGAGGAGCCCTGCCTCGCCGAGATGGTCGGTGAAGCGGTATTCGTAGCGGAGCTGCCAGCGCGGCGCGAGCGCCTGCCTGGCGCCGAACACGAAGCGCTTCTCGCGCATGTCGTAGCGGATCTCTGGCCGCGTGCCCATGCCGATGCGGTGGTTATAGCCCATCGCCCAGCCCCAGTCGACCTTCTGCGGCATGAAGTCGACCTGCGCGAAGAGCTCGTCGCGCGCCGTCATCATGCACCCGGTGTGGAGCCTCATGCGCAGGCTGTCCACCTCGCGCTCATACTTGCGCTCCTTGCGCCCCATGTCGACCCAGCCCGTCAGCCGCGCGCGGTAGCGCGAGGAGTCCGAGCGGCTCATGACCGTCATGCGCTCTTGCGGCGCGATCGTCACGGTCGTCTTCATGCGAAGCGCCCGGAAGTCGCGCTGCGCGTCGAGGCGCTCCGAGAAGAGGTGCTCGAAGTCGTGCTGATGGCGCGCGACAAAGGCGACGGGAACCCCGACGAGCATATCGGCCTGCTCCTGCATGAGCTCGCGGTGGTTGAGCAGCGTGAGGTTCGGAATGGTGCTCGAGCGCATCGAGAGGTCCGCCGTGCGGACGACGGGCAGGCGCGGGTAGACCGTCAGGCTGACTTCCGCCGCGCTGCCATCCGTCTCGACCTCGAAGTCGCCGCGGAACTCCGGCAGGTGCTCCGCGAGATAAGCTTCGAGATGGTGCTTGAGGACGCCGTTCGTCCAGTCGGTCGCCGCGACCGGCAGGCCGTAGAGCGCATCCGAGAAGACGGCGCTGACATCCGCGAGGTCCTCGCGCACGAGGCGCTCCACCTCAGGCGGCATGCCCTCGACATGCGTCTCGACCGAGATCGTGCGGATCTGGTCGGCCCACGGCGAGAGCTCGACCGTGACCTCGGCCGTATCGCCGAGCTGGAGACTGACATCGCGCACAGTATAGCCGACAAGGACCTTGTCGAAGACCTGGCGGATAATCTCGCTCTTCGCTGCAGCATCTGCGGCGTGCAGGTCATCGCCGAGCAACAGCTGCTCAGAGATGACCTGCACGCTCGTCTCCATGCGCTGCTGCACGAGCGGCGGCAGGCCGTCAGGTGCAGTGACATGAGCCGTCACTGCCTCGACCCGCCCGGCGGCCTGCGCCGCAGAGCAGGCAAAGACGCCGATAGCGGCGAGTGATAGGAGGCAGGCCAGGAATACCTGCCCGACGGCTCCCCGCCCAAGCTGTATCGTCAATAAGCATCCCTTCTTTTCTCAGGCAACTCTTCTCGCCACGCGCCCATCAGAACGAGCTGCCGACGCTGAAGTGGACGCGGCCGCCGTCATCGCCCCAGCCGTAGTCGAAGCGCAGCGGACCGATCGGCGTCGTCAGCGAGATGCCGACACCGATGCTGCCGTGCAGGTCATCGGGCGTCAGGCCGCTGTCCCAGGCACCGCCCCAATCCGTGAAGATGGCGCCCTGCACCTTCTTCACGACGGGGAAGCGGTACTCGATCGTGCCGAGGAACTCGCGGTCGCCGCGGAACTGGTCCTCACGGTAGCCGCGCAGCGAGCCCTGGCCGCCGATACGGTACTGGTTGAACTCCGAGATGTCGCCCGTGCCAACGCCGTAGCGGCCGCGCAGCGCGAAGACCTGCGAGCGGCCGGCGCGGATGTAGTGCTGGCCGTCGAACGTGTACTTCTGGAAGTCGAAGTCGCCGCCAAAGCCGGCGAACTCGCTCGAGAAGCTCACGCGGCTGCCGCTCATCGGGTTGTAGACATTGTCGCGCGTATCCGTGACGTGCTCGAGCGTGATGCTGCGCGTCGTGCCGAAGTTGTCGTCGAGCCACTTCGTATCATGGCTGCGGTCGCCCATATTGCCGTCATCGACATGGCGCACATACGAGTCCTTGCGGTTGCGCAGCGTCACGTAGTTCGTCGTGTACTCCGTGACAGGGCGGCCAAACGTCAGCTCTCCGCCGGTATACTTGCGCATGTACGTCTCCTTGAGGTCGCCGTCCGTGTCGTAATCGTCGTACTCGTACGTGCGGTTGTAGATGCGGAACGTGCCGACCGTCTCCTTGCTGTCGAGCCACGGGCGGCGGTAGGAGAAGGTGTAGCCGTGCGCATCCGTGTCGTCGCCGCTCTTCTCATACGTCAGGCTGATCGCATCGCCCGTGCCGCGGAAGTTCGTGTCGCCGATCGAGACCATGCCGAGGACGCCGTCCTCGCTCGAGTAGCCGGCACCGATGCCGAACGAGCCCGTGCGCTTCTCCGTGACATCGAGCTCCATGACGACAGCATTCGGGTCGACGCCCGGATTCATCTTGATGTTGACATCCTCGAAGAAGCCGAGGTTGTAGACGCGCTGCATGCTGCGGCGCGCGAGCTTCGAGTTGAACGGCTCGCCCGGCTTCTGGCGCATCTCGCGCAGGATGACGCGCTCCTTCGTCTTCGTGTTGCCCTTGACCTTGTAGCCCTCGAGGATGCCCTCGTTGACCTTGAGGTTCAAGATGCCGTTCTTGTCGATGTTCATGTCCGTGATCTTCGCGAGGATGTAGCCGTCGCGGCGGTACTGCTCCTGGATGGCCATGACATCCTTGTTGAGCTCGCGGCTGTTGAGGATCTCGCCCGTCTTCATGGTGATGAGCCCCTGGAGCGTCTCTGTGCTCTCGACCGTGTTGCCGCTGAGGTTGACGCCTTTCAAGATCGGGTTCTCCAGCACGTGGTACGTGACGACGACGCCCTCCGGCACCTTCTCGAAGCTCGGGTAGATGTCGTAGAAGTAGCCCGTGTTGTAGATCTTGTCGCGGTCGGCATCGAGGCCCTTGACGGTGAACATGTCACCGGCCTTCATCGAGATGGCGGCCTTCGCCGTGCCCTCCGTCAGGGAAGAAGTGCCGTCAAACACCGTCTCGACGACAGTCTGCCCCTCGTACTTCTTCATGCTGTCCGCGATGGCCGTCTCCTGCGGGCGCACCTTGGCCCAGTTCTGCGTGCGCTCGTCCACCGTGCTCGTCGCAACGGCATCCGCCTGTGCGGCAGCCGAATGGTCAGCGGCAGTATCTTTCGTCTCAGCGGCCTTTTCCTCTGCCGGAGCAGCTGCGGCATCCGCCTTGACATTGGCAGCTTCCGGAACTGCCGGAGCCGCGGAAGAAGACGTGGGCTGCGCACTTGCAGCAGGCGCCTCAGCTGCCCAGGACGTGCCCGGCACAGCCGCACAGCTGACGGCAATTGCCACAGCGTAAGCGAGGGATCTGTAGTTCTGTTTCTTCAAAGGTCAAACCTCCTATGCAATACCTTCCTGATGCGGAGGGGATATCTATCATTTCCGCAGCGCCTTGCCTGCGGTCTGCATCAATTTCTGCATCCCGTCATCGGGGACGCGCGGTGCGGACTCTCGCGGAGGCGCAGCCGGCTGCGCCTCCGAGGGCGCTGCCGCCTGCGCAGGTACCGGCTCAGGCGAAGGCGCCGGAGCAGCCTGAGCGGGCGCTGCCGCCGGCTGTGCCTGCTCGGGGATCTCGATTGGGGCCAGCGGCGGCTCGTCGGCAGTCTCTGCGGGCAGGGCGGGCGAAGGCTCAGGCGCCTCCGTCTCCACCGGGGCAGGCACCGCTGCATTGTGCGGCAGCTGCGCCTGCCAGAGCGCATAGCCGCCGCCCGCGAGGAAGATCGCCGCAAGTGCCGGCAGGATGCGCATGGACCACTTCTTGACAAAGCGATGGCCCGGCGTGCCTTCCACCCGGGCCAGTTCTGCCTTGGCCAACATGACCTTGAGCTCACCGCGGACTCTGTGGTTCTCCGCGAGTGAGTGCTCCGCCTCCCCGAGCCACTGCCTTGCCGCCCGGATGTGACGGCGCTGTTTCTGATTCCGTTCCTTCATGACACACCCCCTGCCCGATTTCAAAGACTTATTCCTATAATCCGAGGCGGTCACTCCGTATCGGCATGCCGTATCGCGCGATATGCGCAGATGCCATGCGACCATCTGCTGTTTTCCAGTGTTTTCTGGCCATTTTCACTCAATTGCTCGCCTTTCACCAGTAATGCATGAAACGCGAGAGCATGCCGCGGATGCGGCGGATGCCCGTCTTCTGCAGGCGGTAGATGTGCGAGGAGCTGACGTGCAGGGCATCGGCCATGCCCGCTGCGTCCTCGCGGCAGAGGTACATGCCCTCGAGCACAGCCCGCTCCTTGTCCGGCAGCCGCGCCATCGCCTGGTGGAGATGGCGCGCGAGCTCGTGGCTCTCCGCCTGCTCCGGCACCGACGCCGCCGTGTCGACGAGGTTCTCCTTGAGGCTGCCGCCCTCGAGATTCTCCTCTAGGCAGGCGACGTCGACCTGTCCCTCGCGCCGCAGGAAATCCATCATGCGGCCGCGGATGCGGTGCACGGCAAACAGGCTGAAGGCTACTCCGCGCGTGTGGTCGTAGCGTTCTGCGGCCTCGATGAGGCCAACCGTGCCCTCCTGGATGAGGTCGAGCACGCAGTCGAGCTGCGCAAATGGCGCCGCCTGCTTGAAGACGAGCGGCTGATACGATTCGATGAGCCGCTGGCGCGCCTCTTCGTCGCCGCGTTCCTTGAACGCGGCCCAGAGCTTTGCTTCCTGCGCGCGATCGAGTGTCTTGACCTTGCGCAGTTCCTTCATGTACTCACTGAGCTGCATGCGGCTCACCTCCTCTCATTGCTGCGATCATTGCTCAGAGGACTGCTATCAGAAATGGATGCGGGCTTCGAGGCCCACAATGAACCTCTGAGCTTCCTTCTCCAGCGACAGTCCGAAGCGGTCGTTCATGTCGTACTGCAGGCCGAAGCGGTGCGTGTCGTCGCCGCCGATCTGCTGCGTGTACTTGAACATGACCTTGTCTGAGATGTACTTGCCCATCTCGACGTGATAGACATCGATGGCCTTGTTCGACTCCTCGTCGTGCGTGTCAAAGGCAGAGCCGCTGCCGCGCGCAATCGTGAAGCGGTCAAGCCAGAGCATGTTGCGCATGACGTCCTCGACCTCCGACAGGAAGCTCATCTGCAGGCCGACAATCAGGAGGTCGCCGGCATCGAGGTTGGCCTGTCCGGCCTTGTAGGCGTCGCGCAGTGTCAGCAGTCGGATGATCTCCGACTGGCTCATCTCCGGCGTCGACTTCAGCGTAAACGTCATGTTGTCGAGCGGGCCCGTGATGGAGAGGAATACCTTGGCCTGCGTCAGGCGCGTGTCCGCCAGGAACGTGATGCTCGGCAGGAACGAATCGACCTGGTTGAAGTAGGCCGTGCCCTCACGGACATTGAACTCCGTCTTGAGGTAGTTGATCGTGCCGCCGCGCTTGACCGACACCGAGCCCGACGTCTTCGGATGGCGCGTCGTGCCGCCGAAGTGGACATTCCCTGTCAGGTACATGTCGTAGAGGTACGAGCTGTAGGCATGGACCCTGTCGCCGACATTGACGTCAGCGTCGAGGATGATGTCCGGCAGCTCGCCATCGCTGTCGGGGATGGCCGGCACAGAGATTGTGCAGTCCGCAAGGTCGATCTGACCCGAGATCTTCGGCAGTTCCAAGCCAAAGAACTTGTCGTTGTTGACGCGCAGCTGACCGCTCAGAGGCCCCTTGAAGAAGTCACTCTCGATGTCGAGCTTGTCCGCCGTCAGCGAGAAATCGTACGAAGCAGGTGTCAGTCCGTTCATCTTGAGCGTGCCCTGCCCCGCATACGTACCTTCGCCCATTTTACCAGAAAAATCGCGGACTGTCATGGTGTCGCCATTAAAATCGACCTGGGCCGCCATGGCCGTGACGGGCACAGTGAGCGGCTTGAACTTGACCGCACCATCCGACAGCGAGACGCTGCCCTTGACGAGCGGGTGCGCCGGCGTACCCGTGATCTCGAGCTTGCCCTTCGTCGGGCCGAGCGCCCAGTCAATCTGGTCGGAGACAAACGGCAGGATGGAGAGGTCGGCCTGGTCGAGGCTGACTGTGAGCTTGATGCGCTCGTAGTCATTGAGCTCTTCTTCCCGATTGGCAAAAAGCGCCTTTAAAGGCACGATGCCCTTGGCCGAAGCCATGTAATCCTTGCCGTTGATGGACTTTTCCACCGAAAAGTCCTTGACATCGACGAGGCCATTCTTGAGGTGGAACTCACCATCCAGCGCATCAAAGGTCGAGCCCTGGAAGCCGCCGTTGTTGGCCGCGATCGTGACATCGGCAGACGGATTGCCCGTCGTGCCGCCAAACGCGGCCTCGATGTTGGCCGTGCCGTGCACCTTGCGCTCGAGGCCGGCCGACTTCGTGAACATGCCGAGCGCGAGTTTCTGCGCCGAGAAGTGTGCGGCAATCGGGCCGCCGATCGTCACCGTGCCGCCCGCTTCGAAGCTGCCGTCCGTGCCCTGCTGGCCCATGAGCTTGTCGATGTAGATGACGTGGTCCAGGAGGTGGAGGTTGATATCGACATCGTGGACATCATAGCCAGAGATCTTGCCGGCGTCCAGCCGGCCGATGACGGTGAGCTCCGGGTTGTCGTATGTGCCGCCGACCTGGATGTCGCTGCTGAGCTTGCCGGTGACGATGTCGTTCTTGAAGTTGCCGATTGCCGTGATGGCATTGATGTCGCCGTCCTGGACCTTGATGGTGCCATCCGCGTCGTGCGTGTCGACGTTGATGGAGAGCGCCGCCTGATAGCTGCCGCCGCCCTGGCGGAAGCCGAACTGACTGACGCTGACGACGCTGTCTTCGTAATCGACCATGCCGCGGATGTCCGTGATCGTCTGGTCGTTGAGCGTGATGGAGGGAGACGTCAGGATGCCGTGGAACGTCGGGGCCATCAGTGTGCCGCCGATCTCGCCGGCGAAGGTGCCCTTGCCGCTGACCGGGTACGGGAACTTGTTTGCAAAGCGCTCCATGTTGATCTCGTGGACGCTCGCGACCATGTCGAGGTTCCAGTTGCGGTCGACCGTGCCGTTGAGGTCCATGTCGACCATCGGTGAGAAGACGTGGAAGTCCTGCAGGCGCGTGAAGCCGTCCTCCATGAAGTAGTCGCCGTCCATGCCCGAGAGCAGGATACCGTTGTAGCTGCCGCGGTAGAAGTGGATGTAGCCGACGGCATTCGGGTGGTCGAGCGTGCCCGTGATCTTGATCGTATTGTCGACGTTGCCTGTGATCGGCTGGTCGGGGAAAGCAAAGGCCGCGATGTCCTCCATGCGCGCGCCGACCGTGTCGATGCGCATGTCGATGCGCCGCTCGCCCGTCAGGCCGACGGAGCCGTCGACGTACCAGGTCTGCTTGCCATCCTTGACGAGCGAGAACTCCTCAATCGTCACGCCGTCGAGGCTGCCGCCGGCGTTGAACTTCAGGCTGTCGTACGGCTGCTTGAAGAGGCTGCCGTTCATCGCCGTGAACTTGAAGTTCACGGCCGGATCTGTGATGTCGCCCTGTACCGTGCCCTCGAAATCGCCGAAGCCCGTGACATCGGCCTCAGGGATCAATGTCCGCACGAGCGAGAGGTCGACATGGCCGCCGTAGAACGCGAGGTCGAGACTGCTGCCATCCTTCACCTTGCCCTCGATGCCGAGAGTCGAGCGGTGCGGCAGATTGAGGCTCGCGTAGTCTATCGTGATGTCCTTGCCCTGCGCGAAGAACGAGGCCGCGAGGCTCTCAATGGGCAGGTCCTTGTAGGAGCCATTCTTCAGCTCCGCACTGCCGTACGCCTGCAAATCGCTCGTGTCCGAGCCCTTGCCGGAGATGCCCATGTTGCAGGAGATGCGGCCCGTGAGGTCCGCGAGCTCCGGGACGTAGGCAGCTGCCTGCTGCACATCGATGTCACTGGCCGCGAGGTGTGCCGTGTACGTGAGGTCTGCCGGCGAGAAGACGCCCTCGCCGCGCGCCGTGCCGCCAAAGGCATTGAGCGCAACATCCTGAAGCGAGACGCGGTCGTCCTCGTAGCGGACGTGCGCGCGCGCATTCGCGAACGGGATGCCCGCCGCCGTGCCGGAAGCGACACGGACCGTGCCGTCGACGACAGGGTCAGCCGCCGTGCCCGTGACATGCGCCTTGACCGCTGCCGCGCCCTCGTAGGGGATGTCCTTGAGGACCTTTGAAGGATCAAAGGAATCCGAAGCGACGTGAAGGTCGAGATACGGCGCCCCCGTGTCGTAGCGGACCTTGCCGTTGACATGGGCCTGCTGGCCGGCCGCCTCTGCATCGGCAGAGAACAGCGCCTCCGCATCCGTGAAGGAAATAAAGCCGTGGATGTCGTCGACCTGCGTCTCCTTGACCTTGACGGAGCCGCCCTCGTACTCAGCCTGCCCCGAGAAGGAGAGCTGGCTGCCCATGTACTGGCCCGCGACCTTGGCCTTCGTCACCGTGCCGCCGAGGACCTCGATGCCGTCCGGCAGCGTGCCGTCCGGCAGCAGCGGCAGGACGTTCATGACGTCGAGCCCCGAGAGCTCCGCGTTGAAGATCTGGCGCTCCTTGCGGTAGGTGCCCGAGACTTCTACAGAAGAACCGAGGCAGTTCGCCTTGGCTGAGAGCTTCAGCACGGGGTAATCCGAGAAGTCAAGCGAGCCCTCGATGGCGCTGGCTGTGACCTCGCGGCCCTGCGCTGTGACCGTTGCCTCGCCGTCCTCCACCTTGACCGTGCCGAAGAACGAGCCCTCGCCCGAACTCTTCGTCTCGATGTCCTCGACATTCCAAGTGCCGTCCTCACGCTGGACGAGGCTGGCCTTGACATGTGAGAGCGTGACCGACTGGACGGCGTGCGCGGGGTCGCGATATGCAGAAAGCAGGCGCAGCTCCACCCGGGCCGTGTCGGCCTGGGCGATGCATTCCGCCTGCTTATCATAGATGGCAAGGTCATGGATCTCGAGATCATGAAGCGAATTCACCTTGATGGAGCCGACGGAGACGGGCACGCCGAGCGCCTCACTGGCAGCAGTGGCAGCCGTGCTCTCTACCTTGTCCATGAACGCACTGGTCTGTATGTAATACCAGATGCCGCCCAGTACCAGCATCAGCACGCCCATGAGCACGCCGACACCTATCCCGATGGTTTTCCGTTTCATGACAATCTCCCCAAAATTCACTTCCGAAACTCTTGCGACTTCTTGCTATGGAATTGATGTATGGACTTTGGTCCGAGGCTCAGTGCGCCATATCCGAGGCGACGGCCTCACTCGTGACCGTCGCGGCCGAAGGATGCTCTGCCGCATCGGCCGACTTCTGAACGGTCTGAGCCGCCTGATCCGTATCCTGCACCGTAGCGGCCTCAGCGGCTGCGTTGGCCTGCTCGAGCTTCTGCAGCTGCTCCATCTCAAAGATGGCATCATCCTTGAGCTTGGCCGCCTCGCGGGCCTTCGGAGCCGTCGCGCCCGCCTGCTCTGCTTCCGTGTACTTGACGACATCGAGGTCAACAGGGATGCCCATCGCCTTGTCGAGCGATGCCTTGCTCGTATTGTAGTTGTAGAGGGCCGTGTAGTAGTTCGTGCGGGCCGTCGTCAGCTTCTCGTTGGCGTCCATGACGTCGAGGTTCGTGCCGACACCGGCGCTGTAGCGGACCTGGGCGATCTTGTAGTCTTCCTCGGCGCGCGTCACGGCGACGGACGTCGTCTGGATGTTCTTCTCGGCTGCCTGCAGGCCGAGATAGGCCTTGCGCACGTCGAGGCGGATCTGGTCATCCGTCTGAGCCGCCTCTTCCTGTGCCTTGGCGAGCGCCATGTTGGCCGACTTGACGGAAGCCTGCGTCAGGCCGTTGTCAAAGACATTCCAGGAGGCATTGACGCCAGCCGACCAGCTGTCACTACTCGTATGGTCATGACGGAACGGTTTCTCGCCGCCGATGGACTTGTTGACGACAGCATTGACTGTCGGCTGATAGCCGGCCTTGGCCGTCTCGACGCTGGCTTCTGCGGCCTTGACGGCATAGCGCGCCGCTGCGCCGTCCGCGCGGTTGTCGAGCGCGTAATTCGTGCAGTCATCCTGCGTCAAGTCGTACTTCGTGTACTTGAGCTGGTCGCGGATGTCGAGCACCGTGTCCGTCGGCAGGCCGATGACGTTGTTGAGCGTCGAGACGGCGATGTCGTAGTTGTTCTGTGCCGTCACGAGGGCCTGCTGCGCATTGGCGAGCTGGACCTGCGAGGCGAGCACGTCCGACTTGGCGACCGTGCCGACGCGGTACTGCGCATTGACGTTGTCGAGGTGCTCCTGCAGCGTGTTGACCGACTCCTGCTCGACATCGATGAGGTTGCGGCACTGCAGGATGTTGTAGTAGTCCGACGTCGCCTGCAGGCGGATGGCCTGCTTCGTCTCCTCGAGCGCGAGGTCCTGCGCATTGAGGCCATAGCGCGCCTGCTTGATCTGGCCCTTGACCGAGCCATTGTAGAGCGGCATCACGCCCTGTGCCGTATTCGTCCAAGAATAATCATAGGCCGACCCCTTGCCAAGCGCATGTGCAGTATGAGCCGTATCCAGCGAATCACCGCCGATGCGGTTTGCACCAGAAGTCCAGGTCACGGTCGGACCCATCGTGCGGCGCGCTTTCGAAAGCGTCCACTTGGCCGTGTCGACGTCCGTCAGGACCTGGCGGATCGTGCGGTTGTTCTCGAGCGCCATCTGCACGCTGTCGTGCAGGTCGAGCTGAACGGTGTCAGCGGCGAGAGCCGTGCCTGAGACAGCGGCCGTCATCAGCCCCGTGGCGATGAGGGCAGTCAGTTTCTTGTAGAAGCGGTTTTTCTTATTCACAGTCAGTTCCTCCTCAGAGAAAATGTAGCATGTCTTTCTTAAATCTTCATTCGAGCATCATTACAAAGAATGTGTACCCGTATGTCAGAACGACTGGCGCAGGCCGACGTAGGCGGCGCGCTTGTCGCTGTCGTTGACATCATTCCACTGGCCCATGAGCCAGGTGCCGGCGTCATTGAGCTCGTACTGCGCACCGAGGCGCAGCGACGGGTCATTCGGGTCCATGGCGTCGACCGAGAAGACGAAGCGCTTGCCGGCATAGGCGTCGAGGCCGACTCCGACATCGCCGTTGATGACGCCGCCGCGCACGGCATAGCGCTCCGAGCGGCGGCCTACTTCGAAGTTCCCGCGGTTGCCGTCCCCGATGTCATCGAGTCCGGCCCGCAGAAAATTTCCCGTCTCTGGCCCCAGATCCACGTTGAAGTTCGCCTGCCAGTCATCCTTCGCCCCGCTGTAGAGCAGGTCGGCCGATGGCTTGACTTTGATATCTTCGAGCTTGCCCATCATATTTCCTGCTTTCTCGGACATCTGCCGCGCATTGCGGATCGTCGTCTTGATGTCCTCAGCCGTCTGCGGGTCGCCGACGGCGCCGTCCATATTCTCGGCGATGTGCGCGATGCGGTCGCTCGTGTCCTTGATGTTCGCGAGCGTCAGGCGCAAATTCTCCGCCGTCTGCGGGTCAGCGCCGACCGTGGCGAGATTCGTCATCATCGCCTCGACCTGGTTCATCGTGCGGTTGAGGCCGGCAGATGCCGCATTGAGATTCGAGAGCATGCCCGTGATGTTGCCCTGATTCTCGCGCATCGTCTGCTCCATCGCCGCGACGAGGCCGTCCATGTGCGCCGTCATGTCGCGTATGTTGACGGCCATCTGCAGGAAGTTCTTCTGGAAGTCCGGATTGCCCATGACCTGGTTCATCGAGTCGAGCAGTGCTTGGACCTGGTCCAGCACGCCGCCCGCCTTATCCATCAGGGAATCGAGCCCCTCTTCCTCCTGGCCAATCAGGTAGTCGCCGTCGCCGAGGTAGATGCCCTGGTCCTTGCTCGGCAGGATGTTGATGAACTTCTCACCCATGACACCCGCCGAGGCGACTGTGACGGCAGAGCCCTTCGGAATCTTGGCATTCCCGTCGATGTCGAGGGAGACAGTCACGCCGCCGCCGTCGTTGCGGATGCTCTTGACCTTGCCGACCGGCACGCCAGAGAGGCGCACGACCGACTGCGGCTCGACGCCGATGACCTGCTTGAAGCCCGCGTAGAGCGTATAGCCCTTATGTCCCGACAGGGAAACGCCGGAGAGCAGCATGGCCACCGCCACGAAGAGCACGACACCCACAACGGTGAACGCGCCTACTTTTGCCTCTGTCGTCATATTTTATCCTCCTTTTCGGTCTTGACGGTGCGCAGCGTGCGGAAGAATGCCTGCACGCGCGCATCCTGTATCTTCTTGAAACGCTCGACTGTGTCGATGGCGATGAGCTCGCCCTCGTAGATCATCGCAATGCGGTCCGAGATGCGGCAGGCGCTGGCCATGTCGTGCGTGACGACAATGCTCGTCACCGAAAGAGCCTTCTGTGTGTTGATGATGAGCTCGTCGATCTTCTCGGTCATCAGCGGGTCGAGGCCTGAGCTCGGCTCATCGTAGCAGATGATCGAGGGCTCGACCGCGATGGCCCGCGCGAGGCTCACGCGCTTCTTCATGCCGCCCGAGAGTTCGTTCGGCATCATGTTCTCGACGCCGTCGAGCCCGACGAGGTGCAGCTTCTCGCGGACGATCTCTTTGATGTCCGCGTCGCTGAGCTTCGTGTGCTCGCGCAGGCCGAAGGCGACGTTCTCACCGACGGTCATCGAGTCGAAGAGCGCCGAATACTGGAAGACCATGCCCATCTTGAGACGTACCTTGTTGAGTTCCGCCTCGCTCATCGGCACGATGTTCTGCCCGTCGATGAGGATCTGGCCACTTGTCGGCTTGATGAGGCCGATGAGCAGGCGCAGGAATGTGCTCTTGCCAGAGCCGGAGCCGCCGATGACGGCGAGCGTCTCGCCGTCCTGTATCGTCAGGCTGATGTGCTTGAGCGCTTCCTTATCGTCGAAGCGCATGCACACGTCTTTGAATTCAATCATACTCCATCCTCCCCATCAGTACAGCAGGAACGTCAGCACGGCGTTCAAGAGGAAGATGACGATGATCGAGGCGACGACCGTCTTCGTCGTCGCCCGGCCGACACCCTCCGCGCCGTCGGGGCAGTGCAGGCCGTAGTAGCAGCCGAGCACCGCGATGACATTGCCGAAGAAGATGGCCTTGATGACGCCGCCCGTCATGTCAAAGAGTTCCGCAAAGATGTGGATGGAATTCATGTAACTGTACGTCGTCAGCCCCTTGTAGAACACGGCGATGAGCCAGCCGCCGAAGACGCCGATGACGTCGCCGAAGACCGTGAGGATCGGCACGACGATCATGCAGGCGAGCATGCGCGGCACCAAGAGGTAGTCGACAGGGCTCACGGCCATGACGCGCAGCGCGTCGATCTGTTCCGTGACCTTCATCGTCGCGATCTCCGCCGTGATGGCAGAGCCGACGCGGCCGGCGCAGACGACGGCGACGAGCACCGGGCCGAGCTCGCGGCCAATCGCGATCGTGACGATGCCGCCGAGCGTGCCCTGCGCGCCGAAGCGTATGAGGACGTCGGCCGTCTGCAGTGAGATGACGACGCCCGTGAAGAGCAGTGTCAGGCTGACGATCATCAGCGAATCGACGCCGAGATGCGACATCTGTGCGAGGATGTGGCGCAGGCGCGGCTTGTGGCGCAGCGCGCGGATCGTCTCGCCGTAGAGCATGATGATCGTGCCGAGCTCCTCAAAGCGCCGCAGCACAAAAGCGCCGATGGCGCTGAGTATGCGAAGCAGCATGAAGCTCCCCCTTCCTTTCTCATTTCTTCTTTCCCTGTGGAGTACTTGTGCATAAAGCTCCATAATTACGATTGTAGCAAGCAATCCAGAAATAGTAAAGAAAAGTTTACTATTTGAACGGCAAAATTTTGATTCTTTTCTATGCAAAAATCTCTTATAATAAAAGAAATCACCGATTGGGAGGACATCATGCAGAAAAAAGTATATGCCGTACGTGTCGGCCGCACCTGCGGGCTCTTCACGAACTGGCCGGAATGTCAGAAACAGGTGGCAGGATTCCCCGGGGCCCGCTACAAGAGCTTCACGAGTGCACAGGAAGCGCTCGCCTGGCTTGCAGGCAGCGATGTCCCGCATAAAGAGCCGGCGCATCCGGCACGGCCTCTCGTCAAGCCGACCTGCCCGCGCCCTGCGGCCGTCCAGATGCCGCTCCGCCCCGACAGCGAACAGGACTTCGTCATCTACACCGACGGCTCCTGCCTGCGCAACCCCGACGGCCCCGGCGGCTGGGCCGCCGTCATCCGCGAGGTCGCGACCGGCAAGGTCACGGAGCTCCACGAGGGCAGCCCCGCGACGACGAACAACCGCATGGAGCTCTCAGCTGCCATTGCGGCTCTTGCCTTCCCCAAGACCCCCGCGAAGGTCGCGCTCTACACCGACAGCCAGTACCTAAAGAACGGCATCACGAAGTGGATGGCGGGCTGGAAGCGCCGCGGCTGGAAGAAGGCCGACGGCCAGCCCGTGCTCAACCAGGACCTCTGGCAGGAGCTCGACGCGCTCTACAGCCGCCACGACGTGACCTTCCACTGGGTCAAGGGCCACGTCGGCGTCGAGCTCAACGAGCGCTGCGACCGGCTCGCCAAGCGCGAGGCCATGCATTACCGCTGAACCAAAAAATGCTGCACGCATCGCGTGCAGCATTTTGCTATCTCATTCCGGCTTCTTGATGACTTCGACGCCGCCCATGTACGGTACGAGGACCTTCGGGATGCGGACGGAGCCGTCTTCCTGCTGGTAGTTCTCGAGGATCGCGGCGACCGTGCGGCCGACAGCGAGACCCGAGCCGTTGAGCGTGTGGACGAATTCCGGCTTGCTCTTGGCATCGCGGCGGAACTTGATGTTCGCGCGGCGCGCCTGGTAGTCCGTGCAGTTCGAGCACGAGGAAATCTCGCGGTACTTGTTCTGCGCCGGGAACCAGACTTCAAGGTCGTACGTCGTCGCCGACGTGAAGCTCATGTCGCCCGTGCAGAGCTTGACGACGTGGTACGGCAGCTCCAGGAGGCGCAGGACGTCCTCAGCAGCGTCGACCATCGTGTCGAGTTCATGCCAGCTCGTCTCCGGCTTGACGAACTTGATGAGCTCGACCTTGTTGAACTGGTGCTGGCGGATCAGGCCGCGCGTGTCGCGGCCGGCGCTGCCAGCCTCGGCGCGGAAGCACGCCGTGTAGCAGCTGTAGTACTCCGGCAGCTTGCTGCCGTCGAGGATCTCATCGCGGTGGTAGTTCGTCGTCGGCACCTCAGCCGTCGGCACGAGGTAGTAGTCGAGGCCCTCGAGCTTGAACATGTCATCGGCAAACTTCGGCAGCTGGCCCGTACCCGTCATGCTCGCCTTGTTGGCGATGTACGGTGCGAGCATCTCCGTGTAGCCGTGCTTGTTGGCGTGCAGGTCCATCATGAAGTTGATGCAGGCGCGCTCGAGGCGGGCGCCGAGTCCCTTGTAGAACGTGAAGCGCGCGCCCGTGACCTTGGCAGCGCGGTCGGCATCGAGGATGTCGAGCTCCGTGCCGAGGTCCCAGTGCGCCTTCGGCTCGAAGTCGAACTTCGTCGGCTCCCCCCACTTGCGGACCTCCGGGTTCTCCGTGTCGTCCTTGCCGATTGGCACGTCTTCGCGCGGCATGTTCGGGATGTGGAGCATGATGTCGCGGAGCTGGGCCTCGACGTCCTTGAGCTCCTTGTCGAGCTCCGAGATCTTGGCGCCGACGGCGCGCATCTCGAGGATCTTCGCCTCGGCATCTTCCTTGTTCTTCTTCATGACACTGATCTCCTTCGAGACCGTGTTGCGCTGGCTCTTGAGCGCCTCAGACTCCTGCAGGAGATCGCGGCGCTTCTTGTCGAGGCCTTCAAAATCATCGAGGTTCAGCGGGTTGCAGCGGTTCTTGAGCATCTGACGGACTTCGTCGAGATGTTCGCGCACAAATTTGATATCCAACAATGTTCTCACACTCCATTATGATTCCAACGACGGCACCGACCGGCCCGGCGCAGGTTTTCGTGATTCATGATTTCTTCTAAAGTATCATTATATCAGCTTTCGGAAAGCGTGACAAATCTCCGCCACCAAAAAAAGGTTCCCGAAGGAACCTCTTTCCGTTTGTCATGCCCTCATGTCACGCCTTGTGCGGCAGATGCGAGATGACCTTGGCGCCGGCCTTCTGCACAGCAGCCTCGGCGAGCACTTCCGTCGCATCGATGAAATTGCCCTCAAGGTGATACATCTCCACGGCCACCGGCACTTCCGTGCAGCCGAGCACGAAGGCCTCGCAGCCATCCTTCGCCATCTGGGCGAGCGCCTCACGCACCGCCGTCGTGTCGAAGTCCGTATTGCTCGCCTTGACGCCGTCGTAGATCATCGCATGGACGGCCTCTTCGGCCGCGCCCTGGGGCTGTACCGCCTCGACGCCGGCCTCGGCGAGCGCACGCTGGTAGATGCCCGACTTGCAGGTGCCGGCCGATGCGAGCAGGCCGACCTTCTTGAAGCCCTCGCGCGCACAGAAGGCCGCCGTCTCCTCGATCATGTTGACGAACGGAACCTTGAGGTGCGGCATCATGCGCGGCAGGAAGTAATGCGCCGTATTGCAGCCCATGATCAGGAAGTCCGCGCCGCCCGCCGTCAGGCGGTCTGCCGACTTCAAAAGCTCCGGCAGAGGATCTTCTCCCTCGCCGAGGATGGCCGCCGTGCGATCGGGGATATTCGTATTGTTGTCGACAAGGATGGGGATGTGCTCCTGGTCCTCGCGCGCATCCGTCGCCAGGATGACCTTCTTCATGAGATCCACCGTCGCCATCGGGCCCATGCCGCCGATAATACCGATTGTCTTCTTCATCGTGACCACTCCTCTATGCTGCAGCGCCCTCGCGCCCGCTCGTCTTAAACGTTTCTTCTTGTGAATAGCATAGCATTGTGATAGCCTATAAACAAATACATATAAGTGTATATTATCTATCCAAATATTTTATGGTATATAGGGAGTTTGATTCACATGCAAGGAATGGATTACGTCTACGCAGTCTGGCAGGAAAAGAGCTTCTCCGCAGCCGCCCGCAAGCTCTTCGTGTCGCAGCCCGCCCTCTCGGCCTCCGTGCGCAAGGTCGAGCGCGAGCTCGGCCTGCCGATCTTCAACCGCAGCACCACGCCGCTGCAGCTGACAGATGCCGGCCGCGCCTACATCGACGCGGCCGAGCGCATCTTCCGCATCAAACGGGACCTCAAGAGCTACTGCGATGACCTCGCCGGACTCGAGAGCGGCACCCTGCGGCTCGGCGGGACGAACTTCTTCGCGTCCTGCTTCCTGCCGCCGATGATCGAGGCCTTCAGCAGCCGCCATCCGCACATCGCGCTCTCCGTCACCGAATCCGATTCCGCCGACCTCTTCAACAAGCTCGCAACCGAAGAACTCGACATCATCGTCGACAGCGGCATCTACGACGCGGCGCTCTACGAGGCCATCCCTTTCTACCAGGATCACCTGCTGCTGTCCGTGCCGGCCTTCCTGCCCATCAACAGGGAATTCGCCTCGTATCTGCTGACGCAGCAGGACATCATGCTCGGCCGCCACCTGCGCCCCGACGTGCCGACCGTACCCCTCTCAGCCTTCCAGGACACGGACTTCCTGATCCTCGGCAAGGGGAACGACATGTTCCGGCGCTCGCGCAAGCTCTTCCAGAACAACGGCATGACGCCGCACGTCCGCCTCTACCTCAATCAGCTCATGACAGCCTACCACATGGCACGCCAGGGCCTCGGCGCGACCTTCCTGACGGATACGCTCGTGCGCCTGTCTGCGCCCAACGAGGCGCTCGTCTACTACAAGCTCGACGACCCGAACGCCCAGCGCCAGATCTTTCTCGCCCTGCAGCGCAGGGGCTACCGCACCAATGCCATGCAGGGCTTCATCAAGAGCAGCCTCAATCTCTACCAGGATGCACCCGCCTGACAAGCTGCCGCCAGCTCAAAGCAAGAACGCTGCCGTACCAGACAAAAATCTGGCGCAGCAGCGTTCTTGCTATATGATGGATGCGATGTGAATCGGGCTCAGAGCAGATGAGCGCGCAGCTCTTCTCCACTCTGCTCACAAAGATAAGCCGGAGCGATATCAAGAACCGTACGGCAGCCCGTCTGGCCTTCCTTTGCCAGACGATAGGCAGCCCGTGCGTAAGCAACGAGGACACTCGTCGTGAATTCCGGATTGGAATCGAGCTTCAGCGAGAACTCAATGATATGGTTATGCTCCTTCTCGTGGCCCGTAGCGCCCGAGCGGATGACGAAGCCGCCGTGTGCGAGGCCGCTGTGATTGCGCTGGAGCTCCTCTTCGCTGATGAAGTGTACCGTCGTGTCGTACTCATCGAAGTAGTTCGGCATCGTCTTGATGGCGTTCTCGACATAGGCGGCATCAGCGCCGTCCTCGAGCACGACGAAGCACTCACGCGTGTGCTTCTCCCGCGTCGTGAGCTCTGGGTTTGCGCCCGAACGGACGGCCTCGAGAGCACTCTCAACCGGCACAGTGTACTGCTTTGCGTCCTTGACGCCCTTGATGCGGCGGATGGCGTCGCTGTGGCCCTGGCTGACGCCCTTGCCCCAGAACGTGTAGTCCTTACCGTCCGGCAGGATCGCATTGCTGTAGACGCGCGCGAGCGAGAACAGGCCCGGGTCCCAGCCGACCGAGATGATGCCGAGGTGGCCGCTCTCCTTCGCCGCCTTGTCGACGTCGGCGAAGTGCTCCGGGATGCGCGCATGCGTGTCAAAGCTGTCGATGACGTTGAAGTACTTCGCGTACTCCGGCGTCTGCTTCGGCAGGTCCGTCGCGCTGCCGCCGCAGAGGATCATGACATCGATCTTATCCTGCCACGCTGCCACATCCTTGACATTGACGACCGGCACGCCCTGCGACCAGATCTTGACGGAAGAGGGATCGCGGCGCGTGAAGACTGCGACGAGCTCCATATCCGGATTCTCTTCGACTGCACACTCAACGCCGCGGCCCAGATTGCCGTAACCAAGGATACCAATGCGAATGCTCATAGAAACACCTTCCTGTTCAAACTAGATGAAATCCTTAAAACCTTCCACATCCTAGTATACTACGCGAGCAATCGCGCCGCAAACAGAACAGAGTCCGACAACGGATTCGCCAACAGGGCTCAGAGGTCGTCGACAAGTGCCGTACTCTTGGCGTACGCCGTGCTGCGGCCCTCGATGAAGTCCGTCTTGATGAAGTTCGGGTTGGCGTACTGACTGACCCAGCGCATCGAGGACGGCTCTTCCTCATAGCCCTCGTAGAGCGCGCCGAGGCCGATGCTCTCCGCGCGCGCATTGCCGAGGTAGCGCACGTAGTCCTCGATCATCTTCTCGTTGAGGCCCTCGACCTCGTTGCCGATGGCGTACTTGCCCCAGGCGATCTCCTGGCGCACGCCCTCGCGGATCATCTCGCGCATCATCTCCTCGCTCTCCGCCGTGAAGAGGTCGGGCTCCTCCTCGCGCAGGTCGCGCAGGATGTTGCGGAACAGCCAGAGGTGCGTGTTCTCGTCGCGGTTGATGTAGCGGATCTCCTGCACGGAGCCCGGCATGCGGCCGATGCGGCCGAGGTTGTAGAAGAACATGAATCCCGAGTAGAAGTAGATGCCCTCGAGGATGTAGTTGGCGACGAGAACGCGCAGGAAGTTCTCGCGCGACTGCTCCTGCTGGAATTCGTTGTAGAGGTCGCCGATGAAGGTGTTGCGCGCGAGCAGGTGCTCGTCATCCTTCCACTGGAAGATGATCTCCTGGCGCTCGTCGGGGCTCGCGATCGTGTCGAGCATGTAGCTGTAGCTCTGCGAGTGCACGCACTCCTGGAACGACTGGATCGTCAGGCAGAGGTCGACCTCGTTGGCCGTGATGTAGGCCGAGACGTTCGGCAGGTTCGCGCTCTGCACCGAGTCGAGGAAGACGAGGAACGAGAGGATCTTGTCGTAGGCGCGGCGCTCCGCCTCCGGCAGCTGCCGGTAGTCCTTGACGTCCTGGCCGAGGTTGATCTCCTCAGGGATCCAGAAGTTGTTCATCGCCTGGCGGTACCAGTCCGAAGTCCACGTGTACTTGAGGTTGTTGAAGTCATTCATGTTCGTCGTGTTGCCGCCGATGAGGCGGCGCTGCGTGACGTCGATGTCGCCCTCGGGGTTGAAGAGAGGGCGCTTTCTGAGTGATGCCATATTGCATATCCTTTCTAGCTCTAGCGGTCTGACAGAAGTCTGTGGCAGTTGCCATCACGAGGAGCAGCTCTCGCACTCCTCGACCTCGAGCGACTTGCTGCGCACGTAGTAGATGGTCTTGACGCCCTCCTCGTAGGCCTTGATGTAGAGGGCCAGCACCTGGCGGAAGGTGAAGTCGTTCGTGATGTAGAGGTTGACGCTCTGCGCCTGGTCGATATGGCGCTGGCGCACGCCGGCCGCGCGCACCGACCAGTTCTGGTCGACCGTATGCGCGCTCTTGTAGTACCAGAACGTCTTCATGGAAAGGTCCGGCGCGATGCGCGGCAGGATGGCGCCCTTCTTCTCCTCGAGGAAGAAGCGCTTCATGATGGGGTCAACGCCGGCCGTCGTGCCGACGAGGATGGACGTCGAACTCGTCGGCGCCACGGCGAGGAGATACGCATTGCGCATGCCCTGCGCGCGGACCTTCGCGGCGAGTTCCTGCCACGCTTCCGACCCGTAGCCGCGCTTCCTGAAGTAGTCACCCGTCTGCCAGTCGCTGCCCGCAAAGCAGCCGTACGAGCCCTTCTCCGCCGCAAGGTCGCTGCTCGCCTCGATGGCCGCGTAGTTGATGCGGGAGAATACGTCATCGACGAAGGCGAGGTGTTCCTCGCTCTCCCAGCGGACGGCGTTCTTGGCGAGCATGTGGTGGTAGCCCGAGACGCCGAGGCCGATGCTCCTGTACTTCCCGTTCGTCAGGCGCGCGTAGGCGAGCGGCGCCTCATTGAGATCGATGACATTGTCGAGCGCGCGCACCGCCGTGCGCACGACAGAGCGCAGCTCCTCCTGCGACGTCACGTCGATGCGGCCGAGGTTGAGGCTCGCGAGATTGCAGACGACAAAGTCGCCCGGCCGCGTCGTGACCTGCACGACCGTGTCGCCCGCCTCCGTCTTGATCTCCGTGCGGACCGACTCGACAGCCGACATGTTCTGCGCAATCTCCGTGCAGAGGTTCGAGCAGTAGATCATGCCGGCCTGCGGATTGGGGTTGAGGCGGTTGACCGTGTCGCGGTAGAAGGCAAACGGCGTGCCCGTCTCGACGACGGACTTCAGGATCAGGCGGACGATCTCCTTGACCGAGATCACACGCTTGTCGATGCGCGGATCGGCGACACAGGCGCGGTAGCGCTTCTCCCACTCCTCACCCCAGAAGTCCTCGAGCGCGTAGCCCATGACCATCTCGATCTCGTGCGGGTCCATGAGGAACCACGGCGCGTCGAGGTCCTCCTTCGCGAGCTTCCAGAACAGGTCCGGGTAGCAGACGGCCGGGAAGATGTCGTGCGCCTTCATGCGGTC
This sequence comes from Mitsuokella jalaludinii DSM 13811, assembly GCF_000702905.1. GTDB lineage: Bacteria > Bacillota > Negativicutes > Selenomonadales > Selenomonadaceae > Mitsuokella > Mitsuokella jalaludinii. Next base: position 15,530 of record NZ_JNKR01000004.1, on the reverse strand, counting down.
GTCGCCGTTGTTGGTGCGCAGCTGCAGGAACTCCGGCAGGTCCTTGTGCCAGGCGTCGAGGTAGACGGCGCAAGCCCCCTGGCGCACGCCGAGCTGGTCGACGGCCACAGCCGTGTCATTGACGAGGCGGATCCAGCGGATGACACCGCCCGCCGCGCCCTCGAAGCCGCGGATGGCCGCGCCTGTCGCGCGCACCTTGCCGAAGTAGAGGCCCATGCCACCGCCCCACTTGCTGACCTTGGCAAACGAGTCGAGGCTGCGGTAGATGCCGTCGAGAGAGTCCGGCACCGTGTCGATGAAGCAGCTCGAGAGCTGGTGATACGGCTTTCTCGCGTTGGCGAGTGTCGGCGTCGCCATCGTGACCTGCTGCAGGCTCAGCATGTCGTAGAAGCGGCGCACCCAGTCCATGCGCACCGAAGGCTCCTCGAGCATCGCGAGGTGCAGTGCGATGCCGAGATACATCTCCTGCGGGGACTCGAGCGCCACGCCGTGATGCGTGTGGATGACGTAGCGCGAGAGCAGGAGGTCGAGGCCCGCGTACGAGTAGAGGTGATTGCGCTCCGCCACGATGAAGCGTGAAGCCGTGCGGAGCTCCTGCTCCGTGTAGTTCTCGAGGATGTAACTGCCGTAGAGCTCCTTGGCCGTCAGGTAGCGCAGCTTGGCCACGAAGTTCGTGATGCCGCGCTTCGCCTCCGACTCCGCCAGATGGCGCGCAAAGTCAAGATAGCGCAGGCGCGCCGCGATCTTGTCCCAGTGCGGTGCCTCCGCCGAGGCGAGTTCCACCGCCGCGCGGATGAGCGCCTGCAACTTCTCATCCAGGTCAAGCGAGGGCTTGCCGAACACCTCATATTTCTCGGCAAGCGCTGGGAAGTCCCCCACATGCTCGCCAAAGTCACGTTCCACACCGGCCAGGCAGGCAGCGAGGCCCGGCACAGGACAAGCCCGCAGCAAATGCTGCAGGACCGGCGATTTGACAGTACGATCCATCTTTTTACTCCTAGATACAGTAGATTATTTCAAGAAAAGTTATCTCTAACCACTACATATTGATTACTGAACCAGTATAGCAAATGGAAAGAAGGGCTGTCAACGAATCACGTCCCATTCAAAAAAACTTGCTTTTCCATTACTTTCCACTATAATAAAGATAAGAGGATTCATATATCGAAAAGGAAGGACAACACGATATGATCACGAAAGAACTCATCGCCCGCATCAATGAGCTTTCCCGCAAGAAACGCAGCAGCGGCCTCAGTGAAGATGAGCGCATCGAGCAGCAGGCACTGCGCCGTGAATACCTCGCCGGCATCCGCGAGCAGGTCCGCAACATGCTGGAACAAGTCGAGATCATCGACACACCGCTCGAGCAAGAGAGCACCATGCATGTCAAAGAAGTTGCTTTTTCGCTGCGTCCGAGCCACAAGCTCCATTGATCGATCCCTATCATCCGCAATCATCACCGCACGAGAATCACGCCATCATAAAGGCCCCGGCATCTGCCGGGGCCCTTTTGTCGTATTCATTTCGCACTTGTCTCGCTTGACGCGCAGAAGTACGCGTAAGTGCGCCTGAGGCCCTCGCGCAGGGAGACGACAGGTGCCCAGCCGAGCGCGCGGCGCGCGCGGCCGTTGGCGAGCATGGATTTGTAGATATCGCCGGGGCGCGCCTCGAGGCAGCGCGGCTCGATATCCCTGCCGGAGACATCGGCGAGAATGGCGACGAGTTCCCTGAGGCTCGTCTCCGTCTGCGTCGAGAGGTTGTAGGCGTGATTGACATGCTCCGTGTGGAGCGCCGCGCAGATGCCTGCCGCGATGTCGCCCGCGTAGATGAAGTCGCGAGTCTGCTCGCCGTCGCCGTATATCGTGAGCGCCCGGCCCTCTGCCAGGCGCTTGGCGAAGATGCTGATGACGCCGCCCTCACCGCCATTGCCCTGGCGCTCACCGTAGACATTGGCGAAGCGCAGGATGACGAAGTCGAGCCCGAACGACTGCTGGTAGAGGCGCAGGTAGTGCTCGACCGTGACCTTTGACAGGCCGTAGAACGACATCGGGTGGAGAGGCTCCGACTCGACGATCGGCAGGCTCTCCTCCGCGACGTCGCCGTAGCTCGCCGCCGTCGAAGCGAAGACGACGCGCTGCACGCCCGTGCGCCGCGCCTGCTCGAGCACGTGGATGGAGCCGATGATGTTCTCGCGGCCATCAAGCGCCGGCGACTCCATCGAGATGTGCACCGTCGTCTGGCCCGCGAGATGCACGACCGCATCGAAACGGCCTTCAGCAAAGACCTCTGCGAGCGATGCATCATTGACATCCATCTCGACGCACTTGACCGCCGCATCCTGCGGCAGGTTCTCACGGCTGCCCGTGCTGAAGTTGTCAAGCACCGTCACCTGCTCACCCTCGGCCAGCAGTTTCCTCACAAGGTGGGAGCCGATGAAACCGGCTCCCCCAGTCACTAAGATATTCAATGCAAAAATCCTCTTTCTCTATGTAATGTCCACGCCATTCCGACGGAAACAGCAGTCCGCATCTTCCTCTGAGTGTACGCACCAAAGATAAACACGCGGTAAACAGCGCCTAAAAAACAGTACAAGAAAGCCGCCAGCTCAGAGCTGGCGGCTTTTGCCATACGGCTCGGCTCAATAGTGTGGATGTAAGCGAACATACTCGACCGGGCGGCTCCAGTCAACGCTGACGTTCGTCGCGCCCCAGAGGCGGGTCAGAGCAGTCTGCAGGCTCTTGAGGTCGGCCAGCGGGTCGATCGTCTCATGCGTGAAGTCCATGAGCGTCTCGTGCGGGATGTTGATCTCGTGCGTCGTATTGAGGTAATCCTCGACTTTCTTCTTGCCCTCTTCGTTGGCCAGGTTGACGACAGCCGTCTTGGCCGCTTCGTCATAATCAATCCAGCCGAGGTCGTTCTTGTAACTGATTGCTACGCTGTAGGTAATTGCCATTCTTTTATCCCCTTTGAATGATATCGGCGCAATCTGCGCGCCCGCGCGGTGCGGGTCATCTATCGTTTTTCCTCAACTTACAGGGTACCCCCTATCTTTTCATTATAAGGGATTTCTATCTTTTCCACAACCTGCCTTCTTTATTGATTTGTCAAGACTTGCACGCGTGTTTTTTTTATGCTATGATACACGTAAAGAAGGACAAGCCTGGGATGTACGTGAGCTTTAGAAGTGTCTAACCTACATTTTTCCTAGGGAGCTTGATTTGATTCCGGCAGATGCCCGCCTCGGCGACTGCAGAAACCGGACTTAAGGCACCCACCTGCTAGCCGCAGGTTTTAGGCATTTAAAGCGAACGGCACCCTGGACCCCTGCTTTGAAGAGGGATTGCTGCGTTAGGTCTGCAGTCCCTCTTCGCGTATACAAAATGAAGAATCCCTGTCTGAAACATCTGTTTCGGACAGGGATTTTTTTACGGTCAATCCCGCATCGCTCAGCCGCTCAGGAAATCCTGAGGCTGTGGAAGGCGCTGGCTTTGTGCAGGCGGTTCATAATGGCGAGGCCAAGCCCCTTCTCCGTCGTTCCTTCGCCGAGCAGCGCGTCGGCCTCTGTGTCGTTGAAGGCGATGAGTTCCTCGTAGATATGGGCGGCGATTGCCAAGAGGTCGCCCTGCGGGCCGTAGTCCTTCAGGAGCTCTGCAGGCACGAGGCCCTGCAGGGCCTCGCAGACCTCATGGCTGGCGAGCACGCCGACCGTACGGCCCTCGCCCTGCAGGCGGCGGACCTGGCGGTGGAAGGCAGCGGCCATCTTCGAAGGCTCGCCCTCGAGCAGTGTCAAGGGGGCCTTCGGCGCGTAGTGCTTGTATTTCATGCCCGGCGCGCGCGGCACAGTGTCCGCGCCGACGAGCGCGGGGTCGAGCTTGCAGCCGCCGAGCACTTCGGTGAGCATCTCGCGCGTGATGGCCCCCGGGCGCAGGATGACGGCCACAGGGCCCGTGCAGTCGACGATGGTCGACTCGACGCCGAAGCGGCAGGGGCCGCCGTCGAGGATCAAGGGGATGCGCCCTTTCATGTCGCGCAGGACAGAGGCCGCCGTCGTCGGGCTCGGACGGCCCGAGATGTTGGCAGACGGCGCCGCGACCGGCACGCCGGCCGCGCGGATCATCGCGCGGGCCACGGGGTGCTCCGGCATGCGGATGCCGACGGTATCGAGGCCGCCCGTGATGCGGTCCGGCACGATGGCCTTGCGGCGCAAGATCAGCGTGATGGGCCCCGGCATAAAGGCCGCGAGCAGCTTTTCCGCCATCGGCGTGACCTCCGCCGCAATCATCTCGACCATCGCGCGGTCCGAGACATGCAGGATCAGTGGATTGTCCGACGGACGCCCCTTCGCCTCGTAGATGCGCGCACAGGCATCCGCATCGAGCCCGTTTGCCCCGAGCCCGTAGACCGTCTCCGTCGGAAAAGCCACCAGCCCCCCGCTGCGCAGCACCTTCCCCGCGCGCGCGAGATCTGCCTGTTGCGCCTTCACATCGGTTATCGTGATAATCTCTGTCTGCATCATTGACACTCCTTTGTTCTCCATGCCACGACGACGCGGTCGATGCCGACGTAGTCGGGCAGGATCTCGGTGCGGGCAATCAGGGGATTGGCTTTGGCGAGCGCGGCGACGGGCTCGGCCTGATGGATGCCGACTTCAAAAGCCATGAAGCCGCCGGGTACGAGCATGGCAGGGGCTTCTTTCGCCAAGCGGCGGTAGAAGTCGAGCCCGTCTCTGCCGCCGGAGAGTGCTGTGTGCGGCTCCTTGAGGCGCACTTCCGGCGCGAGCCCTGCGATGTCGGCCTCCGGGATGTAGGGCGGATTCGACAAGATAGCGGCAAACGTCATGCCGCGCAGCGGCTGTAAAAGGTCCCCCGTGTGGAATGTGACGCGGTCCGCGAGGCCGAGGCTTGCGGCATTCTCCTCTGCGACGGCGCGCGCCTCAGGCGAGATGTCGACCGTGTCGGCCACGGTGTCCGCCAGATAGTGCAGCACCGAAAGGCAGATGGCGCCCGAGCCCGTGCCGATATCGGCAATGCGCAGCGGCTCCTGACTCACATCGACCGCCGCCTCATCTCGATTGGCAGCCGATGAAGCTTCTTCTCCATCTGCAAGAGCTTCATCCTCAGGCGCCTTTGCCTCGCCCTTCATCGCCTTCAGCCGCTCGACAGCGGCCTGCACGAGGATCTCGGTGTCGGGGCGCGGCACGAGCGTGTCGGCCGTGACCTTGAAGGTCAGCCCCATGAACTCCTTCTCGCCGAGAATCTGCGCGACAGGCACGCGCAGGACGCGCTGCTTGATCATCTCGCGGTAAGCGGCGAGCTCAGCAGGCTGCAGCGGCTCGTCAAAGTGCACGTAGAGGTAGATGCGCTGCTTCTCGAGCACGTGCGCGAGCAGCACTTCCGCGTCGAGGCGCGGCGATTCGATGCCCTTGTCCTTGAAGTACTGCTCCGTCCACTTCAGGATGCGGCCGATAGTCCAGATCTTGTCGTTCATTTCGCGTCCACCTTCTTCAGTCGTTCTGCCTGGTCCGCCGTTATGAGCGCGGCGAGCAGTTCATCGAGATCGCCGTCGAGGATGGCGTCGATCTTGTGCAGCGTCAGGCCGATGCGGTGGTCCGTCACACGGCCCTGTGGGAAATTGTAGGTGCGGATGCGCTCGCTGCGGTCGCCCGAGCCGACCTGGCTCCGGCGGTCGGCTGCGACAGCCGCCTCCTGCTCCTGGCGAGCCTTGTCGAGAATGCGCGCGCGCAGGACCTTCATGGCCTTTTCCTTGTTCTTGAGCTGCGACTTCTCGTCCTGGCACTGCACGACAATGCCCGTCGGCAGGTGCGTGATGCGGATGGCCGTCTCCGTGCGGTTGACGTACTGGCCGCCCGCACCAGACGCGCAGTACGTGTCGATGCGCAGGTCCGCAGGATTGATGGCGACATCGACGTCCTCAGCCTCCGGCAGCACGGCGACAGTCGCCGCCGACGTGTGGATGCGGCCGCCCGACTCCGTCACCGGCACGCGCTGGACGCGGTGCGTGCCGCTCTCGTACTTGAGATACGAATACGCGCCAGAGCCCGTGACCATGAAGGTGACTTCCTTGAAGCCGCCGATCTCCGTCGGATTTGCGTCCATGAGCTCGACCTTCCAGCCCTTCTTCTCCGCATAGCGCGAGTACATGCGGAAGAGATCGCCCGCAAAGAGCGCCGCCTCTTCGCCGCCGACACCGCCGCGAATCTCGACGATGACATTCTTCTCGTCATTCGGGTCCTTCGGCAGGAGGAGGATCGGCAGCTCCTTGTCGAGCTGCCCCTTCTTCTCCATGAGGTCCGCGAGCTCTCCTTCGACAAAGGCATGCATCTCATGGTCAAGCGATTCGCCGAGCATCGACTTGGCCTCCTCGATGCCCTTGACGACCTCTTTATAGCGCCGGAATTTCGTGACGATCGGCGTCAGCGCGGCGTGTTCCTTCGTGTACGCCTGCCACTTCGCCATGTCCGCCATGGTCTCGGGGTCGCTGATCAGCGACTCGAGCTCCCGGTATTTATCTTCGACGGCTTGGAGCTTCTCCAGCACAGATTTCACCTCTCAACAGTAATGTATCCCATGCCTGCGGCATGCGTCAGGGGACGAGTTCGACAGGCTTTGGCTGCGGCGCTGCCGCATGGCGGTAGTCCGCTGTCCCCGGGGCAATCTCCTCCTCCGGCAGCACAGCCTTGAGCGACTCGATGGCCACGGCCACCATATCGTCCTCCGGCGGGCGCGTCGTCAGGTACTGCAGCCAGAGGCCCGGCTTGATGGCCGTCTGGATGATCTTGTTCTCGCTGCGGCCCGCGAGGCGGATGATCTCATACGAGATGCCGGCGACGACCGGCAGCAGCACGATGCGCGAGGCGATGCGCTCGCCGAGGCTCGGCCAACCGAGGAAGGCAAAGACGAAGATCGAGACGAGCATGACGATCAAGAGGAAATTCGTGCCGCAGCGCGGGTGAAGGCGCGAGAATTTCTGCACGTTCTCGACCGTCAGCGGCAGCCCCGCCTCATAGCAGTGGATCGTCTTGTGCTCCGCCCCGTGGTACTGGAAGACGCGGCGGATATCCTTCATGCGCGAAATGCCCCAGATGTAGCCGAGGAAGATCGCGAGGCGCAGGAAGCCTTCCATGAGATTGAGGAAGAACGGGTCTTCCGTGATGAAGTGGAAGAGACGTGCCGCGCCCGTCGGGATGGCGATGAAGAGGATGCTCGCGAGTACGAGCGCGAAGACAATCGTGCCGGCCATCTCCCTGTCGGTGAGCTGCTCGTCTTCTTCACCGGCCATCTTGGCCGAATACGAGAGCGAGCGGATGCCGATGACGAGTGACTCCACGAGCGATACCGAGCCGCGCAGCAGCGGCTTCTTGAGGATGGGATAGCGGTCTGAGATGGAATGCACGTCCTTCGTCTCGACCTGGATCTGGCCGTTCGGATCGCGCACCGCCGTCGCCGTGAGTTTCGGCCCGCGCATCATGACACCCTCGATGACGGCCTGGCCGCCCACCATCAAATGTAAATGATTGCCCATAATGGGACCTCCTATTATATGTAAGACAAAATTTCCTTCTGCAACTATAGCCTACGGCAGTCTGCTGTATTTTGTCTGGAACCTTTCCTATACAAAATAAAGCAGAGCGAGATTGCTCTGCTCTGCTTCATCATGCTGCATCTTATTTCTTGCCGTAGCGCTTGTTGAACTTCTCGATGCGGCCGCCTGCCTGTACGTCACGCTGACGACCCGTGAAGAACGGATGGCACTTGGAGCAGACATCGACGCGGAGTTCCGGCTTCGTGGAACCCGTCTTGAACGTGTTGCCGCAGCCGCAAGTTACCGTAGCTTCGTAGTACTTCGGATGAATACCCTGCTTCATTATCGATACACCTCACTTTCCCCCCAGGAACTGGGAATGGATACAAGCTCACTATGCGCGAACTTGGTTTAGACCTAGCTCCCCTTCTTCGGGGGAAAGCCAGTCAATTTTTGGCTTGGAAACAGACGTCAATACGTCCATTACCGGTCTATTATAGCACAGAGCCCCCGCGCTTGCAAGGAAGCTATGCAAAATCTGCTTGAAAAAAACGGCACGATAGAGGATAATGTTGTTTACAGGGATAATCCAGAACGAATCATCTGCCGCACATACATCACACAGAAAGGATGTTTCTACATGGCAAACGATAAAAAAGACGAACACGTCATAAAACAGCGCTGCAGCTTCTGCAAGCGCGAAGTCGAGATTCACGACTCACTTGACATGCCGATCTACGACCCGGCCACGGGCTTCGGCATCTGCAAGAACTGCATCAAGGAGCTCGCCCACTACATCGAGCTCCACGAAGAGGACACGGCTAAACAGCAGGCGCCGGACTTCGCCGCCCAGCTCGACGAGATCCTCAAGAAAAACAAGCCGCACATCATCAAGCAGTACCTCGATGAGTACATCATCAACCAGGACCGCGCGAAGAAGATCCTCTCCGTCGCCGTCTACAACCACTACAAGCGCATGAAGTACGGCTACACGAACGACGACGGCACGGAAATCGAGAAGTCGAACGTCATCATGCTCGGCCCGTCCGGCTGCGGCAAGACGGCGCTGCTCTCCCACCTCTCGAAGCTCCTCGACGTGCCATTCGCCGTCACGGATGCCTCGAGCCTCACGGAGGCCGGCTTCGTCGGCGCCGATGTCGAAGTCGCCGTCCGCAACCTCTACTACGCGGCCGACAAGGACATCCAGAAGGCCGAGCACGGCATCATCTACCTCGATGAGTTCGACAAAATCGCCCGCAAGTCCGGTGCCAACAACTCCATCACGGCCGACCCGGGCCACGAGGGCGTCCAGCAGGCTCTCCTCAAGATGCTCGAGGGCAACGTCGTCGAGTTCACGGCGCGCGGCCAGCGCAAGCACCCGGAGGCCCCGACCATCAAGGTCGACACGAAGAACATCCTCTTCATCGTCGGCGGCGCCTTCGTCGGCATCGACGATGTCATCGCCAAGCGCCTCCAGAAAGCCGACTCGTCGATCGGCTTCGGCGCCGAGGTCACGAGCAAAAGCGAGAAGCCGACTTTCGACGAGCTCATCCACCAGGTCCGCCCGGAAGACCTCATGCAGTACGGCATCATCCCCGAGATCATCGGCCGCCTGCCCATCATCTGCACGCTCGAGACGCTCGACGAGGACGCCCTGCTACGCATCCTGACCGAGCCGAAGAACGCCCCGGTCAAGCAGTACGAGAAGCTGCTCGCCATGGACAACGTCAAGCTCGAGTTCGCTGAGGACGCGCTGCGCGCCGTCGCCAAGAAGGCCATCGAGCGCAAGACCGGCGCCCGTTCCCTCAAGGGCATCATCGAGGACGTCATGCTCGACGTCATGTACGACATCCCGAAGTCAGACGAGCCACGCAAGGTCATCATCACGAAGGCCTGCATCGACGAAGGCAAGAAGCCAGAAGTCATCGCACTCGACAAGTAAGACCATAAAAAAGGCATCTGTCATCGACAGATGCCTTTTTTGCATGCTTGTGAAGCCTATTCAGGGGTTGGCCCGCACGACAGGGAAGCTGCCGAGGTCCTTGAGCCACTTGCTCTTCCTCGCGACCGCCGCCACCGCCTCACGCAGGGCCGCTTCATTGTCCGCGACCTCGAGGTCGAAGAAGAAGATGTAGGCGCCGAGCTCCGTGCGCGCGGGGCGCGACTCGATGCGCGTCATGTTGACGCCGCGGTCTGCGAACTCCTTGAGCACATCGTAGAGCGCGCCGGCCTTCTGGCCGTCGATCTCGCAGATGACGAGCATCTTCTCAGCAGGGCCGACGGGCTTGTGCGGCGCCGCCGTCACACGGCAGAGCTCGAAGAAGCGCGTCGCATTCGCCATGTTGTCCTGGATCTCCTTCGCAACCGTGACGAGGCCGTTGAGCTCGCCACCGCGCTCCGTGCAGATGGCTGCCGCGCCCATACCGCGCGGCTCCTTGGCGACAATCTCTGCTGCCCGCGCCGTGCTCGCCACCTTGATGAGCTCCGCCTCCGGATAGTGCTGCTGCAGATAGCCGCGGCACTGCGAGATCGGCTGCGGGTGCGAGTAGATGCGGCAGATCTTCTGCGTGCCCGGCCTTGCCATGAGCTGGTTGTGTACCGGCCAGATCAGCTCGCTCGCGACGAAGAGGTCATCGCTGCGCGCGAGCGTGTCGAGCGTGATGTTGATCGCGCCCTCGAGCGAGTTCTCCACCGGCACGAGGCAGCTGTCCACCTCACCGTCCTCCACGGCCTGGATCACCGCAAAGATATCCGGATAAACGAGAAGCTCCGGCCTTTCCGGCAGGAGCCTCGAAAGATACTGTGCGGCAGCTTCGCTGTGTGTTCCCAAAGGGCCAAGAACGCCCATTTTCTTCATATTCGACATCCTTTCCCTCAGAGGTCCTTCTGGAGTTTCGCGAGCTCCGGGCAGAGATCCCCGATAGAGCTTGCGAGATCGTCCTTCGGCTGCAGGATCTCGAGCACCGGCTTCATCGTCTCCTTGAACTTTGCATCGTCCTGCATGAGCGTCAGGATGGCGCTCGTGTTGATCGCATCCGCCAGCGCCGTGTGCTGCGTGCCCTCAAACTTGTGGTCCATCGCCCCGAGCGCATGCTTGAGCGCGAGGCTGTTGTGCAGGCCCAGGCGATCATCGAATTCCTGCTGCAGGTCGACCCAGCGCGCGTTGAGCCATTCGATGTCAAAATCCGGCAGCTTGTAGCGGCACTCGCTGCGCAGCTGCTTGATGTCCGACATGCTCCACGAGTAAATCTTCGTCTCTTCCTCGCCAACCCAGTCCACAAAATCCTGGAAGCACGCGGCATACGTCTTCTTGTCGGCGACCATCGCCTGCGTGATGCCCGTCAGACTCGTGATGTGCTTCTTGATGGGGCCGTACTCCGGCTTCACGTAACACTGAAACTCCGCTTCCTGCTGGAAATTCTCGTCGAGGCGCACGGCACCGATCTCGATGACTTCCTCATTGAGCTTGCGGCGCACCTCGCGGAACTCCCGGCTGACCGGATTCATCTCCAGGTCTACGACGACATGTTTCATCTATTTTCAACTTCCCTTCATTCGAAGATAGCCTTACCTTTCTATTCTACGGTATCTGCACATTTTCTTCAACAAAAATATATGCTATCATAAACATAGTACTGCAGATTCGCGCCAAATGTCCATCCGGGCATCATGCGCATCCGCACAAGCCGTTACAAGCCATTCATGAAAGGAGCGCCACCCTTGGATTACCGCCTCTACCTCTTCGATTTCGACTACACGCTCGTCAATTCCGAGCCCGCCATCGTCAAGTGCTTCCACATCACCTTGCAGAAGCTCGGCTATCCCGATGTGCCCGACGAGCGCATCAAGAAGACCATCGGCCTGCCCATGGTCGAGGCCGTCAAGCGCATCGTCGGCACCGCGGACGACGCCGAGGCCGAGCGCTTCGTCGACGCCTACCGCCCCGAGGCCGACCGCTACATGACGCCCGGCACGACCTTCTTCCCCGGTGCCGTCGAGACCCTGCGCGCCATCAAGGCCACAGGCGCCAAAGTCGGCATCATCTCCAACAAGACGCACCGCCGCATCCAGGAGAAATTCGACGTCGACCACGTGCCCGAGCTCATCGACCTCATCATCGGCAGCAACGACGTCAAGAGCCACAAGCCAGAGCCCACAGGCCTGCTGCGCGCCATCGACCACTTCCACATGGCCAAAGACGACGTCCTCTACACCGGCGACAGCTACATCGACGCCGAGACCGCCCGCAATGCCGGAGTCGACTTCCTCGCCATCACCACCGGCACCACCAGCGCCGAGACCTTCGCCCGCTATCCCCACATCGCCATCCTGCCCGCCATCGCCGCGCTCAAAGACGAACTTGCAAAAAACCGCGAATAATGGTAAAATAATTGAGTCAGCGGTGACGCGGGCATAGTTCATCGGTAGAATGGAAGCTTCCCAAGCTTTAGAGGGCGGTTCGATTCCGCTTGCCCGCTCCATAAGAAACACAACGGCTGCCAGAATCCCAGATTCCGGCAGCCGTTTTTTATTTTGCATGTTTCTCAGCCCGCCAGATGGCGCCAGAGGTTGCTCAGGGCGATCATCAGGCGGTGCGGCAGGATGGACGTGACGATGCGGTGCAGGGTCGAGACGAGGTCCGACGTAAAGACGGTGAAGCCATGCGCCGCGGCCCAGAGAGAGCGGCGGGCGACGGTCTTCTGATCCGTCGCGAGCGGGAAGCCCCGGAAGAGACCGCGCCGGTCCGTCTTCTTGGCCTCGTGGATGAACTCCGTGTCGCGGATCCAGTACGGGCAGATGGCCGTGACCGTGATGCCGCGCGCTGCGACCTCCGCCGCCAGAGCGCGGCTGTAGCGCAAGAGGAAGGCTTTCGTCGCCGCATACGCCGCGAGATACGGGATGGGCTGGAATGCCGCGCACGAGGCGATCTCGAGCACCTGGCTGCCCCGCTCCATGTACGGCAGCACCCGCTCCGTGAGCTCCGCCGCCGCGCGGCAGTTCAGCGCAATCATGCGCCCCGTCGTCGCCGCCCCGATGTCCGCCGCCATCCCGATGCGGCCAAAGCCAGCCGCATTGACGAGATACCGCACGACAGGCGGCTCCGCCGAAAGCGCCGCCGAGAGCGCCTCCAGCGACGATTCCTGCGTCAAGTCCAGCGCAAAGACGCGGCACGGCAAAACCACCTCCGCCGCCAGCTCCTGCAGCCGCTCCTCACGCCGCGCCACGAGCCAGAGCTCATCGACCGCCTCATGCGCCAGGAGCCGTGCAAACTCCCGTCCCAACCCGCTCGAAGCACCCGTGACGAGTGCTATGCGCTTTTTATCCGGCATCCCTATCACCTCTCTTCTTACCGCGAGAACAGCTTCATCCATGGCTGTGACAGACCGTATTGGCGCAAGTCATGCATCTCAGTCCTTATAGTAGTCCTTATACCATGCCGCGAACTTGCCCAACCCCTCTTCAATCGTCGTCGCCGGCTTGAAGTCAAAGTCGCGCTCCAATTCGCTCACATCGGCATACGTCTGGTAGACATCGCCCGGCTGCATGGGCAGGAACTCCTTCTTCGCCGTCTTACCGATGGCCTGTTCCAGCACCTCAATGAAGTGCATGAGCTTCTCCGGCTTGTTGTTGCCGATGTTGTAGACCTTGTAGCGGTCGCCGAACTCATTCGCCTTCGGCGGATTGCAGAGCATGTGCTCGATGCCCGTGACGATGTCGTCGACATAGGTGAAGTCGCGGTACATATCGCCGTTATTGTAGATCTGGATGGCCTCGCCCCTGCGGATCTTGTTGGTGAACTTGAAATACGCCATATCCGGGCGGCCGAAGGGCCCGTAAACCGTGAAGAAGCGCAATCCCGTCGCCGGAATCCCGTAGAGATGGCTGTAGGTGTACGCCATGAGCTCATCCGACTTCTTCGTCGCCGCATAGAGGCTGATCGGATGGTCGACATTGTCCGTCGTCGAGAACGGCGTCTTCTGCTGGTTGCCGTAGACCGACGAGCTCGAAGCAAAGAGCAGATGCTCCACCTCATGATGGCGGCACGCCTCGAGAATGTTGAAGAAGCCGATGATGTTCGAGTCGATATACGAGCGCGGATGGTCGATGCTGTACCGCACGCCAGCCTGCGCCGCGAGATTGACGACAATGTCCGGCTGATACTTCTCGAACAGCGCCGTGACCGCCGCCTCATCCGCCAAGTCACCCTTGATAAACGTGAATGCCGGATACTGACGCAGGATCTCCAACCGGCTCTCCTTCAAGCGGACATCGTAGTAGTCATTGACATTATCAAAGCCGATCACCGTCGCCCCAAGCCCCAGCAGCCGCTTCGACAAATGAAAGCCGATAAATCCCGCAGCACCGGTGATTAAGACCTTTTTCGTCGCATCAAATGGTAAATAAGACATATCCGTCCATCCTTTCTGCATTTCAGATTCAGTCGCGGTCAAAGAGATCGCGTGTGTAGACCTTTTCCTTGACATCCGCCAAAACGTCATCCCAACGATTCGTGATGATGACATCGCTGACACGCTTGAACTCAGCCAAATCGCGGATGACGCGCGAACGATAGAAGTCCGGCTGATCCAGCGTCGGCTCATAGACCACAACGGGTATGCCCTTCGCCTTGATGCGCTTCATGATGCCCTGGATGGCAGAGGCGCGGAAGTTATCCGAGTTGCTCTTCATCGTCAGGCGGTAGACACCGACGACCTTCGGGTTCTTCTCAATGATCATGTCCGAGATGTGGTCCTTGCGCGTGCGGTTCGCCTCAACAATCGCCGAAATCAGATTCTGCGGCACATCATGGTAGTTCGCCAGCAGCTGCTTCGTATCCTTCGGCAGGCAATAGCCACCATAGCCAAAGGAAGGATTGTTGTAGAAATCGCCGATACGCGGGTCAAGGCAGACACCCTTGATGATGTCGCCTGTATTGAGCCCGCGAATCTCAGCATACGAGTCGAGCTCATTGAAGTACGCCACGCGCAGCGCCAGATACGTATTCGCAAAGAGCTTGATGGCCTCCGCTTCCGTCGAGCCCGTGAAAATCATCGGGATATCCTTCTTGACCGCGCCCTCTGCCAACAGATTGGCAAAGACATGTGCCCGCTCCGACTTCTCGCCGACCACGATGCGCGACGGATGCAGGTTGTCGTAGAGAGCCTTGCCCTCACGCAGAAATTCCGGTGAGAACATGATCTGCTCCGTATGGTACTTCTCCTTCACATGCTCCGTATACCCGACCGGCACCGTCGACTTGATGACCATCACCGCCTGCGGATTGATGGCCAGCACCTCCTCAATGACCGTCTCCACCGACGAAGTATCAAAGAAATTCTTCTTCGGATCATAGTTCGTCGGCGTCGAGATGATGACAAAATCAGCATCCGAGAAGGCTTCCTTGGCATCCAGCGTCGCCTTGAAGTGGATGTCATCACGCTGCAGGAAAGAAGAGATATCCGCATCAACAATAGGAGATACCCCCTTATTGAGCATCTCCACCTTCTCCGGAACAATATCCAAAGCTATAACTTGATTATGCTGTGCCAGGAGCATGCCATTTGACAAGCCCACATATCCTGTACCCGCAACTGCGATATTCATATTAATATTCCCCTCCAACTTCAAATATCTGTTTTAGTATACCATAAAATGGTTAACATTTTTATGGATGGATTTACAATCTAAGTGCAACAGCTCCTAGACAACCAAATTAAAATGACACATAGACTTCTTTGCTATAATGGTGTTTGAAGAGAACTACCTATAACAAAAGGAGAGCCTATGTGCCACTACACACATCTTACACCATTTGAGCGAGAAAAGATACTCTTTTTTCTTGCTGAGGGCAAATCCATCACGGAGATTGCCCATCTGCTGAACCGGAGCAAGTCGACCATCTCGCGTGAGCTTCTCCGCAATGCGGCCCCTGCGGACCAGCCTATGTCGTACTGCCCGTTGACCGCGCAAGCGCTCTACAAGCAGCG
>NZ_JNKR01000003.1 GCF_000702905.1 Mitsuokella jalaludinii DSM 13811 | reverse complement strand
CTGCCACGCTTGTGGCCATATCATGAGCGGCAAAGAGAAACTGACGCTCAAGGACCGCGAGTGGATCTGCCCGAAATGTGGGATACACCACATTCGCGACGTGAATGCGGCCAAAAACATCCTAGCGCGAGCCAAAGCAAAGCTCGTATCCATGCATTGATGCAAACCTATCTTGTCCGTTTGGCAACTTGCGGACGCTAATGGCTTTGGTAATTACCGGACCTCTGCTGTACCTCGCAAGACTGCGAATGCAGTAAGCCTGGCCTATCTAAGCAAATTGAGGTATCGAAAGATTCCCTCAAGCTCGCGACTTCAGTCGCGGGTAGTTGACCGGATGTTAAAAACTTATCTTGCCTAAAAAACAGCTCATTCCAAACTATATAGACTCATCTGTATTCTCAAAGGTGTCCGTATTTGATACAATCGAATGATAGCAGGGATTTTGAACACCCCTGTGTTCCGCGAATATCCCGAAAAAGAGCGGCTTCCCCTTTCCCCATCCGTAATTGGTCACGGTATTCAGTGCCAATATATTCCCGGGTCCCGGTGTAAATGCATTCACACCGGCATATACAAAAAAATTCGCTAACACATATCCAAGCATACCAAAATCTCCTTTCGCAATCTTGATACCATCATACTGCAAAACGAGATTTCATAGGTAACACATATTTCGTATGGATTTACATAGTTTTGTCCTATGCTCATCCGCGAGCGTATTTTTTCAAGGCATTCACATAGATGCGCCCTAACGACGACAGGCCCTGCTCCTTGCAAAGGACATAACCGATGTGCATCGTTTCCTGCTCCGCCAGCGGTACGGAAATGATCTGCCGTCCCTGAAGATATTCCGGAAAGATCCCAGTTGATATGGTGTATCCGTCAAGCCCAATCATCAGGTTGACAATAGCCGCCCGATCGCTGACACGGATTTCCTTCTCTGCGAACACGGTGCTGAACGGTTCCTCTGAAAAATCGGCTGACTCATAGTTCCCCTGAAGGAAATTCAAGCGCGGATATGGCTGCAGGTCTTTCAGCGTAACCGATGCTCTCCCCGCCAGGGGATGCTCGGCCCGGAGGAAGGCATGCGGAGCGGCGGTGAACAGTTCCTGGAAGCGCAGCCCCATCTCATCCATCGTCTTCCGCAGGAACGCTTCATTCCTGCCGCACAGATAGAGGATGCCCAGATCGCAGAAGCGGTTCTTCACATCCTCCAAAATCTGATGGGTCTGGGTCTCATTGAGGATAAACTCGAATCGCTCCCGCCCAAACTCCTGGACCATCTCCACAAAGGCATTGGCCGTGAACGTGTAATGCTGCGTCGAGACACAGAAGCGCTGCTTCTCCGGCTGGTTCAAGATGAACCGGTCCTCCAGAAGGCGCATCTCCTGGATCACTTGTCTCGCATAACCCAAAAATTCCACGCCTTCTTTTGTCAAAGCGATGCCGCTGCGGCTCCTCGTGAATATATTGAATCCGACTTCCCGTTCTGCGTCCTTCACAGCCGCCGACAAACTGGGCTGGGATATATGCAGCTTTTTCGCTGCCTCCGTGATGGACCCCGCCTCGGCCACCGCAACGATATATTTCAAGGAATGGATTGTCATGCTCGCATCCCCCATTTCCCTAACACCCGGAAATCATACGACGCGATAACCTTCCGCAGCCAAGACGCTCAATGCCCGCGCAAAGTTTTCTTCTTTGACCAAGATATAGTCTGTATTGTACGTGGATATCGCAAAGATGCCGATCTCATGTTCGGCAAGGATCCCGGACAATTTCGACAAGATGCCAATAAGCGAAAAGTCAAGGACGCCTTGAATGCGGAATCCTCTCCACCCGTCATCCCGTTCTACCGTCTTTGCAGGTGTGTCCTCTGTCCTGCACACCAGCGACACTTCTTCATCCGTTTTCCCGACAAAGTAAAAATTAGCGGCCATATCGATCTCGGATGCATCTGCCACCTTGCAGACCGTCAGCTTGTATTCGATTTTCTTCAGTTCCATTTCCCTGCCCCCGCTAGTGCACAATCAATAGTAGTATCAGCCATTACGAATTTGACACTCCCCCTGGATTTAGCCGTGGGGAGTGTCAACTAAAATGCAATCCCTTCAGAGTCTAAGGAATCGCCACATCGATGATGCAGATAAATCACCATCGGTGAAATCCTCATCAAGGAGCCATTTCCATTGTCAAATTCAGATGCGCCTCCACAATGCAATGGTTCAGTACCATGAACATACTTCATGATGGCCTGCATACAAGTCCTGCCAATATCGAAAGTCACCCCAGTAGGCGTAAACTCTGCCTTGTCCATCCATCTCACAAAGTTTTTCATGATATCATCATAATCAATGCATCTATTTCTATTCGCCATTTTTTAATAAAACCCTGCCGATAGATAGCATCATCATGCAAAAAGCGCCTTCAAGGGGTGTTTCCCTTGAAGGCGCTTGCTTTTACTGCTTGATTCAGTTTGCTCTGTCGTCGAGGTCCGGGTAGAGGGTGCGGTATCACTGCAACGAGCAGCCGACATGCTGTACGACGCGCGCTGCGACGCGGTTGGCATCTGCGCAAGCTTCTGCCAATGTCTTCCCCTGCGCAAGTGCAGCAAGGAAGCCCGCTGTATGCGAGTCACCGGCGCCGATGGTGTCGATTGCTTTGACCGGCACGGCGGGAATGATTTCCGCTCCGTCCGATGTGCAGCACATGGTGCCTGCCCTGCCCATTGTGACGATGACAGGCTGACCGGTGCGCTTCTGCAGATTCCTAGCGGCCTGACGAACGTCATCTGCATGGCCCATGGCTTTTGCTTCTGCCTGATTCATCTCGAGGATGGTTCCCATCTGCAACAGCTCTTCTTCAAACTGCTTGCCCAAGAGGCGCGGGCCCGGATCGAGGACAAGACGGCAGTCTGGCTTCTTGCGGCGCAGGAAGCGCATGATGACGTCCCCACTCGTATTGCCATCCTGAAAGCCGTAGCCGGATGCATAGATGTAATCGTAACGCGCTGCCTCAAGGCCTGCCAACCAGGCATCCTGCCACTTCGTCTCGATACCATCGATTGAAATGAAAGTGCGTTCCCCGTCTTTCTCGACGAGGGACAGGCTGTAGCCATTGTCACAGCGGTCATCTTCGATCAAGACATCATGGCCACCCTGCTGCAACGCCTGCCGAATGCGGTCCGCGTACATGCCCTGCCCCACGGGAACACAGAGATCATGCGGCATCTGCAGGCCGTCCAGGATTTTCGAAACGTTAAACGCGCAGCCGCCGACAATCATGCCCTTCTGGATGCCGGGGATGTCTTCTCCCGCCCGGGGCAAGCGCTCGATATCGATGACGACATCGATGACAGCCGAGCCCAAGACCAAAATACGTTTAGGTTGTTTCCCTTCCATCGCAATACCGCCTTTCGTTACGCTGCTCTATTCTGCGGATGGCAGAGCGTCAGGATGAAGTAAAGGCCGCCGCTGACGACAAGCGTCAGCAGGACATTGAGGCTGTTTCCCGCAAAGATGCCTGTCGCAAACGGGCCGGTGAAGATGAAGGTCTTCGAGAACAGCATGCCGACGACAAAGCCGACAATCCAGCTGATGACGCCATTATAGTTGATACTGTTGTAAGCCGGATTTGTCAGCAGCTCTTTGCTGTAGCCCTGCTTCCAACGCAGCATCAGATAATCGACGAGAAAGATGGACGACCAGGCGGCCAGCAGCTTGCCGATGATACCGAGGAAGCCTTCCAGCGTTCCCTGGAAATCCTGCGCAATGAAGAGGATGATGGCCGGGATGACCGTGACGATAATTGTCTGGAACACGAGAATCATCTTATCATCCCAGATGAGGTGTGCGGCCTTGAGGACGAGCTTCGAGGATTTGAGGCCGAGGAAGCACTGCGGCGTCAGTCCGCCGATTGCTGTGATGTAGTAGATGATAGCGAGATTCGTCGGCAGCGCGCCCTTGATGACTTCAATCGGATTGGCCGATTGCGCGAGGTCCGGTACCTGCGTCGAGAGCAGGATGCCGACGCCCAGCATGAGGATCAGCGGGATGGCACCGCCGAGCGTGACGGCCCAGGCAACCTTGCTGCGCGAATTCTTCGGGTCCTGGTGGCAACTGTAGTCTGCGGCATAGCTCGTCCAGCCGATGCCCGTACCAGCTGCGACGAAAGCCAGTGCCGGCAGGAAATTGCCGAGCCAGTCACCGCTCGGCATCGCCGCGAGCCTGGCCCAGTCTGTCTGAGGAATGATGATCACGAGAATGACCAGTGTCAAAAAGCCGAACAGATAGGTGCAGATGGTCTGCATGCGAATCAGCATCTCATGGCTGAACAGCACCGATACAAGGACAAGGGCAACAAAAATCGCCAGGGCGATGGCCATGGTCAAGGCCGAATTCACAAGACCACAGGTCACGAAGAGCGCCAGGACGGTCAAGGTTCCTGTACAGACGTTGATGGACAGCCAGCCTGCATGCGAGACGAGTGCTGCAATGGCTGGGATCAGATTGCCCTTGAAGCCGAACGCTGCACGGGACAGGACAAAGGTAACTGTCCCCGTATCACGTCCAGCCAGACTCATGAGGCCGACAAGGCCAAAGGAGAAAGAACCGAGGACCGTGACAAGGATGGCCTGAAAAAAGCTCAGATGAAAGCCGACGATGATGGCACCGTATACCAGACCGAGAATACCGATATTAGCCGCGCAGTAGAGGAAGAACAAGCTGCCAGGCCGGTCCGTGCGCTCTTCCGGCGGCAGGAACGTTGTTTCTTTTTCGGAATCCATGAGAAAACCTCCTGTTCTCTATCATACAAGAATACAGCCGTCAAACGTAACCGGCTCAGCCCACATGGCCGCGATGGCGCAGCAGGCTGTCCGCATAGGCGTGGAAATCGACCGAATTGTTCTTGTCGAGCACCGCAATGCGCTCTGATGGGATGCCCGAGGCACCGGCCTTGGCCCCGCAAATCGCGACAGCCATCGCGCCGATTGTATCCGTATCGCCGCCGAGGTTCGCACATGCCAGGCTGCACACCTCCGGGTCGCGGTAGTAATAAGCCATACCAAGTGCAGCCGGTACCGCTTCGCTTGCCAAAGTCGTCGTGCCGACGGTCTCATAGATGCTCAGTGAGAACGCTTCTTCATCATCCGCATGGCGCTTGGCCAGTTCCATGGCCACCTGCAGGCGAGCTTTCGGCGAGGCGCTATACGTCTCTGCACCATAGGCCGCCGTCAGATCATAGCCATCTGAGGCAGCCTGCATGATTGCATCCCATGACTGATCTTCCACCGCTGCACTGACGGCAGCAGCCACCATGCCGGCACTGCCGAGTGCCACGTCCGTCTTGTGCGTCGCTTCACTGACGCCGAGGACAAACTTGGCCAGCTTGGGCAGGTCCGTGCTCTTGAACAGACAGCCAACCGGCGCAATGCGCATCGCTGCACCATTCGTGATGGCCTTCACCGTATGCGGCCCCGGGTCCTCGCCTGCCTGAATCGCATGAAGTGCGGCCTTCGAGCTCGGGCCCAGGATGTTCTTCGAGAATGCATCCGTGTCAAGCGCCCACTGAATCAGATTCTTGGCAATGATCTGCTTGTCCGGCACAAAGTCGTTCTCCCTGAGCGAATCCAGGATGACAAGCGCCTGTGCCGTGTCATCCGTGAACTGCCCCTTCGTCATATCAATCGCCGCCGGATTCTCCTCCGGACTATCTTCGAACGTCGTAATCCGCCCGAAGATCTCTCGAATCCGCCACCTGCTCAACAGCTCCGACGGCATGCCCATCGCATCGCCCAGAGCCATGCCGTAGAGCGTCCCTAAGATATGGTCTATCATCAAGATGCCTCCTTTAATATTCGTACCGATTCAGTATGCCACAGCAATTTACAACTGTCAAGACACATAGAACAGGCATTTGAAAATCCATCCATGATGATACAAAAATGGCATGAAAAAGCGCCTTCAAGGGGTGTTTCCCTTGAAGGCGCTTGCTTTTACTGCTTGATTCAGTTTGCTCTGTCGTCGAGGTCCGGGTAGAGGGTGCGGTATTTGCGTTCGGTCAGCAGGACTTTTTTGACGTATTCGCGGGTCTCCTGGTAGGGGATGGCGTCGATGTCGTGGAAGTCAGCGGGCCAGCCGTTGTCGCGGATCCACTCCTGGACGTTGCCGCGGCCGGCGTTGTAGGCGGCGAGGGCGAGGACGTCGTTGCCGCCGAATTCGTGCTGGAGGCTGCTCAGGTACCAGATGCCGTAGCGGATGTTGCGCTCGGGCTCGTGGATGGCTTCGACGGAGTACGCGGGGTCCTCGAGCTGGCCGGCGATCCACTCAGCTGTGTCGGGCATGAGCTGCATGAGGCCGATGGCGCCGCGGTGCGAGTGGACGTCGTCCTGGAATTTGCTCTCGGTCTTGATGACGGCGATGGCCAGATACGGGTCCACGCGGTAGCGGTCGGCGTACGTCTCTACGGCGTCGCGGTACGGGAACGGGTAGAGGTAGTGGCGCTGGAAGGATTCTGACGCGAAGGTCAGGTAGATCGCGAACGCGAGAAAGACGGCCGTGCTCACGATCGCGCAGAGGTACTTGTGGTGCAGCGACCGGCGCGCCGCCTCGACGCGTTCGAGAAAATCAGATCGTTTCAACGTGAGTCTCTTCCTTTCCTGCTTCCTGCTGTCTCCGCTTCCCTGCCAACCCCATCATCGGCTGCGGCCTGGCCCGGCTGACTCTGCCAGAGGCGGCGCAGCTTCTCGGCGAGATCCTGCTCGGTGCCGCTGTTGTCGATGATGACGTCGGCCAGCTGGCGCTTCTTGGTGAGCGGCATCTGCGCGGCAATGCGCAAGCGCGCCTCTTCGCGGCTGTAGTGATTGCGCTTCTCGAGGCGTGCGAGCTGCAGGGGCTCCGGCACGTCGATGAGCCACGTTTCGTCAACATGCGCCTGCCAGCCCGTCTCAAAGAGCAGCGGGATGTCGAGGACGGCGACGGGCTCCCCTGCTGCCTCGGCCTCTGCGAGTTCCTGCTGCATGGCCGCGCGGATCACGGGATGTGCCGCCGCGTCGAGCCAGCGCTTCTCGGCGGGATCGGCAAAGGCAATCCGGCCGATGCGGCGGCGGTCGAGCTGGCCGTCCGGCCGGATGACGCCTGCGCCGAAGTGCGCGCGATACGCCTCGTAGAGCGGACCGCCCGGCTCCATGAGCCGGTGCGCGATGGCGTCGGCATCGATGATGGATGCCCCGAAGCGGCGCAGGATGGCCGAGGCCGTGCTCTTGCCGCTCGCGATGCCGCCCGTCAGACCGATGCGTTTCATAGCGCTCCACCCCTTCTCAAAAATAAAAATCAAACAATGGATAAGATGATAGTAGCAGGCAATTGTAAAAAAATGATGAAAGTATCTCCTGCAAAATCCTTTTCCCTAGCTCTGACAATACGGACAGAAATGCGTGCCTCTGCCGCCGACGGTGGTCTTCTCGACAGGCCTGCCACAGACGGGGCACGGTTTGCCCTCGCGATGGTAGACATAGAGGTGCTCCTGATGGTGGCCGGATTCGCCCGCGCCGTTGCGGTAGTCGCGAAAGGTCGTGCCGCCGTCTGCGATGCCTTCGCGCAGGACCTTCCGGACAGCTTCTGCCAGGCGCCTGCACTCTGCTGCGCTCAGGCTGCCTGCCGCGCGGCGCGGGTCGATCCGCGCGAGGAACAGGGCTTCGTCGGCGTAGATGTTGCCGAGCCCGGCGATGCGGCGCTGATCGAGCAGGAAGGACTTGACGGGCTGCTTTCGGCCTTTGAGGGCGGCGGCGAGATACGATGATGTGAAATCATCCGACAAGGGCTCGGGGCCGAGCGACTGAAGGCCCGGCACGGCAATCTCCTCGCCTGCTGCAAAGCCGTAGACGCAGCCGAAGGTGCGGATGTCGGAGAAGCGCAGCGCCCCGCCACCCGCGAGAGAAAAGACCATGCGCGTATGGCCGGTCTCCGCCGCTGTGCCCTGAGGCTCGTAGACGAGGCTGCCCGTCATGCGCAAGTGGAAGACGAGATGGCCGCCCTCCTGCAGATGGATGAGCAAGTATTTGCCGCGGCGCGCCACTCTCTCGATGCGCTGGCCCCGGACGAGCGCACAAAACGCCTCGGGATCCGGGTGCTTCAGCTGGCGCGGCAGCAGGATGGTGACCGACTCGATCACGCGGCCGCGCAGCGCGTCATCGAGATACCGGCGGATAATCTCGACCTCTGGTAACTCTGGCATAGAACTCCCTCACTTCGCCTCGGCCCAATTGCGGCCCCAGTGGACATCGATGGAGAGCGGCACAGAGAGGGAGACGACGTGCTCCATCGCCTCGTGCAGGATGGCCTGCACCGTCTCGAGCTCGCTCTCTCTGACCTCGAGCACGAGCTCATCGTGGACCTGCAGCAGGATGCGGCTCTTGAGGCCCGCTTCCCTGAGCTTGCGGTAGGCGGCAATCATCGCGAGCTTGATGACATCGGCGGCCGTGCCCTGTATCGGCGTGTTCATCGCCATGCGCTCGGCGAGCATGCGCTGGTTGAAGTTGCGGCTCTTGATGGCGGGCAGCTCGCGGCGGCGGCCGAACATCGTCGTGACATAGCCCGTCTCGTGCGCCTCGGCGACGACCTTGTCCATGAAGGCGCGCACGCCCGGATAGCGCTCGAAGTAACGGCTGATGTAGTCGCCCGCTTCCTTGCGCGAGATGTGCAGGTTGCGCGCGAGTCCGAAGTCGCTGATGCCGTAGACGATGCCGAAGTTGACGGCCTTCGCGTGGCGGCGCAGCTCGGGCGTGACCTCATCCAGGGGGATGCCGAAGACCTCGGCGGCCGTGCGCGCGTGGATGTCCTGGCCGCGCTTGAACGCATCGATGAAGTTCTCGTCGCCCGACATGTGCGCGAGCAGGCGCAGCTCGATCTGCGAGTAGTCGGCCGACAAGAGGCAATCGTACCCTTCGCCCGGCTCGAAGAGCGCGCGGATCATGCGGCCCTCCTCTGTGCGCACGGGGATGTTCTGGAGGTTCGGGTCGGAGCTTGAAAGGCGGCCCGTCGCCGTGACCGTCTGGTTGAAGTTCGTGTGCACGCGGCCCGTATCCGTGCGGATGAGGCCCGCGATGCCGTCGAGGTACGTCGACTTGAGCTTGCTCCAGAGACGGTAAGCGAGAATCTGCTCGATGATTGGGTGCTCGAGGCGCAGGCTCTCGAGCACTTCGGCGTTCGTCGAATAGCCTGTCTTTGTCTTCTTGCGCACAGGCAGGCCGAGCTCCTCGAAGAGCACGACGCCGAGCTGCTTGGGCGAGTTGAGGTTGAAGTCGTGGCCCGCCATCTCGTAGATGGCGGCTTCGATCTTCTGCAGGCGGCCAGCGACTTCTTCCGTCTTTTCGGCGAGATGCGCGCGGTTGACGTAGACGCCGTTCTGCTCCATCGCGGCGAGGACCTCGACAAGCGGCAGCTCGATCGTATCCATGAGATGCGTGAGCTTCTCCTCCTCGAGCTTCGCGCCAAGCAGCGGGTAGAGGCGGCTGATGGCCTTCGCCTCCCAGACGGCCTGTGCCTTCTCGTCGTCAAACGACTCCGGTGCCGCCTCTTGCAGGTACTTCTGCGAGAGCTCCGAGAGAGCGTACTTCGAGCGCTCCGGCTCCAGGAGATAGGCAGCGAGCTCGACATCGAAGAAGGCCTTCTGCCCCCGAAGGCCGGCCTGGTCGTAGCGCTTGAGGCCGAAAACGACGGCCTGCTGGTCCGACTCGAGCAGCTGCAAGAGCGCGGGGAAGGCCGCGCTGTCTCTCGCCACAAAGCCTGCCTTCTCGGCGTCCGGCCCCGCTACGACGGCGAGGCCCTCGAGCGAGGCGAACGGCGCGAGGCCCGAGAAGATGCCCGAGACGGCGAGATACGGTGCCCTGGCCGCAGTCTTGACGGCCGCTTCATCCCAGAGGTCGTAGGAGAGGTCCTGTGCGGCTACACCATTTTCTCCCCCATCGAGGTCAAGCGCCAGCTCTGCCGGGCCATAGAGTCGCTCGAAGTTGCGCCAGACGGCGCGCAGCTCGTGGTCGTCGCAGAAGGCCTGCATCTTCTCCATGTCGGGCTGGATGCGGTAGTCCTCCTCGGCAAAAGTAAGGTCCGGCACATGGAGCTCGATCGTCGCGAGCTCCTTCGAGAGGCGCGCCTGGTCGGCATACGTCTGCAGGTTCTCCTTGAGCTTCTTGCCGGAGACTTCCCCGACATGCGCGAGCACATTCTCGACGGAGCCGTAGGCCAGCAGCAGCTTTGAGGCCGTCTTGGGGCCGACGCCCGGCACGCCTGGGATGTTGTCGGACGTATCGCCCATGAGTCCCTTGAGGTCGATGAGCTTCAGCGGCTCAAAGCCGTACTCCTCCTCGAAGGCCGCCGTGTCGTAGTCCTTGATCTCCGAGATGCCCTTCTTCGTCAGGAGGACGCGCAAATTCGGCCGCACGAGCTGCAGGGCGTCGCGATCGCCCGTGATGACGCGCACATCGTAGCCCTTGGCCGCAGCCTGCGTCGCGAGCGTGCCGATGATGTCATCGGCCTCGTAGTTGTCCTTCTCGAGGAACGGGATGCCCATGTTCGCGGCGAACTCGCGCAAAAGCGGGAACTGCGAGAGGAGTTCCTCCGGCGTCTTGTCGCGCGTGCCTTTGTAGTCGGCATAGCGCTCCGTGCGGAAGGTGTGGCGGCTCTTGTCAAAGGCCAGCACCATGAGGTCGGGCTGCTGCTCGGCCATGAGCTTCGTCAGCATGTTCGAGAAGCCGAAGATGGCCCCCGTCGGCTGGCCGTGCGAGTCGCTGAGACCCGGCAGTGCGTAAAAGGCACGGAAGATCAGGCTGCTGCCGTCGAGGACGAGGAAGCGCTTCTGCTTGCCATTCTGTTCCTGCTTCACTTGAGTTCCCCCTTCTGTCTATACACGAAAAGACAACGGGACCAGCACTTGCCGGTCCCGGAATCATCCATCATTGCGGTCTTGCGGTGAACCGCTTATTTTGCTTTTGCTTCAGCCTTGACTTCTTTGGCTGCTGCCTTGGCGTCCTTCACGGCTGCCTTAGCATCTTTGACGTCCTTGGCCGTCTCTTTCGTGGCCTCGGCGTAGACTTCTGCATCCGTCTTGGCTGCGCCACTCTCGACAGACTTGCCGTTCTCGACGACCGGCACGACTTCCTGCTTCTTGGCCGTCTTCAGCTCGAACTTGCCTGCGTTGAGACCGCCGTCGAGGTGATAGAGCGTAGCAGCGTCATCGGCGTTGCAGTAGAGCGTGTCCTTCTTCTTGTAGCCGACAGCCTGGCCGTAGGAGCTCACGAGGACCTTCTCGTCCGGCTTCCAGCCGAGCGATACCTTGGCGGCCTCGGCGAGGTCGACAGCCGGCAGGTACGTGATGTCATCCTGCACGACGGCCTTGCCCTTGAGCTTCTGGCCGTTGACGTAGAGCGGATAGACCTTCGCGATGTACGTCGGGTTGCCATCCGATGCCTGGATCTTCTGCTCGACATCGGCATCCGTGACGAAGTCCGCTACGCCGTAGCCGGCGAGCCACTTGTTGACGTCAGCCGTCGTGACATTCTGCCAGCCGTAGCCATCCGGATAGATGTAGTACGCAATCTGGTCGTCCGGCGTCTTCTCGACGACAACGCGGTTGTAGGTGATGTCGACCGGCGTGCCGACCTCGACCATGTCGTAGATCTTCTCGACGTCTTCCTCATGCATGCGGATGCAGCCGTTGGAGACGTAGTGGCCGACGGAGTCCGGATGGTTCGTGCCATGGATGCCGTAGTTGCCGCCGATGCCGATCCAGCGGTAGCCGAGCGGATTGTCCGGGCCGCTCGGGATGGACGTTGCAGAGCCCGGATCCGTCCAGGTCGGGTTGACTTCCTTGTCGATGACCTTGTAGTAGCCCGTCGGCGTCGGCGTCGAGACCTTGCCCGGGCCAATCGGATAGAGGGCAACCTTCTGGTTGTCGCGGATGGCTGCGATCGAGCGGGCGGCGAGGTTGATGACGAGTCTATCTGCAAGTTCTACCTTTGCCGGTGCCTCAGCCTTGGCGGCCGTCTCCTTCACGGGAGCTGCTGCCGTCGTCTTGGTCGTCGTCGTGACGAGCGGCTGACCCGGCTGCGTGACGAGCGAGACGACATCGTCATTCGCTTCTGCAGCAAAGACCGTTCCGGCTGCCCCTGTCAGGAGTGCAGCACTGAGCATACCAGCGCAAACTTTTTTCCACATAATCAAAATCTCTTTTCTTTGGGTATTATGCCGATGGGCTCGGCACACCACTACATAGTACCATGTCCGCCGCCTTTTTGCAACGAGCAGGCATAATTTCTCGCGAAGCGCGCGATCACGAGTCGGCCTGCTGGCGCTGCGCCATGGCCTTGTCGTAGATGGCCTGCAACTCTTCTTTGCTGAACTCGTAGCGCTCGTTGCAGAAGTGGCAGCAGACCTCGGCGTGACCGTCTTCGATGAGCGAGGCGAGGTCTGTCTTGCCGAGGCTCAGCAGCACTTCGCTGATGCGCTCCTTCGAGCACTGGCAGCGGAAGGCGAGGTCGGTCGTCGTCAGGTAGTCAACGGCAAAGCCCTGCAGGAGTTCCTCGATGATGCCCTTGGCGTCGAGGCCGTGCTCGACCATGTGCGAGACGGAGTTGACCTTGCGGAGGTTGGCCTCGAGCTTGTCGATTGTCTCGTCCGTCGCGTCGGGCATCGGCTGGATGATGAAGCCGCCCGCGCCGATGCAGGCCATCTTCTCGCCTGCGTGGCCGATGAGGACGCCGAGGCCGACGCTCGACGGCGTCTGCTCCGAGACGTAGAGGTACTTCGTCAGGTCATCGGCGATCTCACCGTCCGTCAACGGCGCGCTGCCCGTGACGGGGTTGCGCAGGCCGGTGAAGCGCGTGACGGTGACCGTGCCGTCCGTGCCGACACCGCCGCCCACATCGATCTTGCCCTTGGCATTCTGCGGCAGGTCGACGTAGGGATTGGTGACGTAGCCGCGCACGAAGCCCTCCGGCGTCGCGTCGGCCGTGACCTTTCCGAGCGGGCCGTGGCCGTCGAACGTGATGGTCAGCGCCTCGCGGTTCTTGAGGTTGGCGGCGAGCAGCAGCGCGCCCGTCATCGTGCGGCCGAGTGCGGCAGCAGCGACGGCGTGGCAGCCGTGGCGGCGGATGGCCTCATTGACGAGGTCCGTGGTGACAGCGGCGTAGACGCGCACGCCGTCCGCCACCGCTTTGACAAGATGATCCTTCATATGGGTGTGAATCTCCTTTCTATAATCTGGGGATGGGAGTCAGAGGGCGAGCTCGTGGAGCACGTCGCCCGTATCGATGTCGAAGATGCGGATGGTACCGTCTTCGAGCACGGCGACCGTGTTGCGTCCGTCCGCGCGCTTGGAGAGCGCCGCCGAGCCCGGGTTGAGGAAGACGGTCGCGCCGCGCTTCTCGAGGACAGTCTGGTGGATGTGGCCGCTGATGAAGAGGTCGGCCTTGAGGTGCTTGGCCATCGCGTCCTTCTCCGCATCGCTCATGACAGCATCGCCGTGCGTGATGACGATGCGCAGGCCCTCCCAGACGACGTAGGCATACGGCGCCTCGATGGGCAGCTCGATGCAGCTCGCATCGACGGAAGAGTCGCAGTTTCCCTTGGCGATGACGACCGGGACGGGGCAGCTATTGATGCGCGCGACGAGGCTGGCCGGGTTGTAGTCGGCCTTCATCGGATTGCGCGGGCCGTGGTAGAGCACGTCGCCCGCGTGCAGGATGAGGTCAGCACCCTTGAAGAAGCGCTCGCAGGCATGGGCCCAGGCCATCTCGTGGCCGTGTGTATCGCTGATGATCCCGATTTTCATAAGGATTCCCCTTTCTTGTTCTCTTTCGTATCTTGGTATGCTGGTACAGCAAGACCGCTGGCCCGGCTGCCCTATGGCAAGCTTGGTCAACGGTCTCCATCTCGTTCTCTTTTTCGGGCAGCCGGTCAGCCGAGTTTCTTGAGCAGGTTGGCCATCTCCATGGCGGACATGGCACCGTCGGCGCCCTTGTTGCCCGCCTTCGTGCCGGCGCGCTCGATGGCCTGCTCGATGTTCTCCGTCGTCACGACCGAGAAGATCGTCGGCACGCCCGTCTGCATGCCGACCTGGGCGATGCCCTTCGAGGCCTCGTTGCAGACGTAGTCGTAATGCGTCGTCGAACCGCGGATGACGGCGCCGATGCAGATGACGGCGTCGTACTTGCCGGACTCAGCCATCTTCTTGGCGACGATTGGCAGCTCAAAGGCACCCGGCACCCAGGCGACGTCGATGTCCGCGTCGTTCGTCTCGTGGCGGTGCAGCGTGTCGAGCGCGCCGCCTAAGAGCTTGCTCGTGATGAACTCATTGAAGCGGGCGACGACGATGCCGAATTTCAGGCCCTTGCCCGATACAAAACCTTCGTATACATTTGCCATGTGTGTTTCCTCCTTACTCTATCGCACTCTATCGCAAGCCTCACTTCAGCGTGTCGTCGCTGAAGAGATGGCCCATCTTGACTTTCTTGACCGTCAGGTAGCGCTTGTCGAACTTGTTGGCGTGGACCTGCAGCGGCACGCGGCCCGTGATCTCGAGGCCGTAGCCCTCGAGGCCGGCGCGCTTGGCCGGGTTGTTGGTCATCAAGCGGATGCTCGTGAGGCCGAGGTCCGCGAGGATCTGCGCGCCGATGCCGTAGTCGCGCAGGTCCGGCGCAAAGCCGAGCTCGACATTGGCCTCGACCGTGTCGCGGCCCTTGTCCTGCAGCGCGTAGGCGCGCATCTTGTTGGCGAGGCCGATGCCGCGGCCCTCCTGGCGCATGTAGAGCACGACGCCCTCGCCCTCTGCCTCGATTTTCTTCAAGGCGAGCGCGAGCTGCTCGCCGCAGTCGCAGCGCATGGAGCCGAGCGCATCGCCTGTGAGGCACTCCGAGTGGACGCGCACGAGCACATCCTTCTTGCCGCGCACATCGCCCTTGACGATGGCGATGTCGCACTTGTTGTTGAGCTCGTTCTCGTAGGCGTGGATGCGGAAGTGGCCGTACTTGCTCGGGAAGTCGACGTCGGCGACCTCATGCACGAAGTTCTCCGTGCGCTTGCGGTACTCGATGAGCGACTGGACCGTGATCATGTGGAGGCCGTGCTTCTTGGCGAACTCCTTGAGGCGCGGCGTGCGCATCATGTGGCCGTCATCGTCCATGATCTCGCAGCAGAGGCCAGCCGGGTAGAAGCCCGCGAGGCGCGCGAGGTCCGTCGTCGTCTCCGTGTGGCCGGCGCGGCGCAGCACGCCGCCCTCGACGGAGCGCAGTGGGAAGACATGGCCCGGGCGGCGGAAGGAAGCCGGCTTTGCCTTCGGGTCAAGCAACTTCTTGATCGTGTGGCAGCGCTCGAAGGCCGAGATGCCCGTCTCCGTGTCGTAGGCATCGATTGAGACAGTGAAGGCCGTCTCGTGGTTGTCCGTGTTGTTGACAACCATCTGGCCGATGTTGAGCTCGTCGAGGCGCTTTCCGTCGATCGGCGTGCAGATGAGCCCCTTGGCGTACGTCGCCATGAAGTTGATGTCCTCCGGCGTGACCGTCTCGGCGGCGACGATCAGGTCGCCCTCATTCTCGCGGTCCTCATCGTCGACGACGACGATCATCTTGCCGTTCTTGATATCCTCGATGGCCTGTTCCACCGTTGCAAAATCCGACATGTAGTTCACTCCAATTCTTTTATGGTAGATCTATTGATTCTCTGATTTGGATGGCTTCCTGCTCAGAAGCCATTCTCGAGCAGGAAGGCGCGCGTGAGCGCCTTCTTCGCGGGCTCAGCCCTGCCGCCCGCCTCTTTATAGACTCCCTGCATCATCTTCTCGACGTACTTGCCGATGACATCTGTCTCGATGTTGAGGAGGCTGCCCGCCTTCTTGGCGCGGAGGTTCGTGACCTCGCGCGTGTGCGGAATCAGCGAGACGGTGAAGTCCGCCTCCGTGACAGTAGCGACGGTCAGGCTGATGCCGTCGAGCGCGACGGAGCCCTTCTCGACGATGCCGCGCAGGATGGCGGGGTCGGCCGCGACCTTGAGGAGCAGCGCATTGTCCTCCTTCTCCAGGGATTCAATGCGGCCCGTGCCGTCGATGTGGCCGGAGACGATGTGGCCGCCGAGGCGCGAGGCGAGCGAGAGCGCCCGCTCGAGGTTGACCGGGCTGCCTTTCTTGAGCTCTGCAAGCGACGTGCGCCGCACCGTCTCAGGCATGACGTCGGCCGTGAAGTGATGGCGGTCAAACGACGTCACCGTCAGGCAGATGCCATTGACGGCGATGCTGTCGCCGACATGCGCATCCCCCAGGACGTGCTCCGCCGCGATGGCGATAGAGCCGCCGCCGAGGCGCTGCACCGTGCCGACTTCTTCTATAATACCAGTAAACATGACTCTTCCTCTCTGCCGCAATCAGCGCTTCGTGTAGGCCGTCAGCAGGATGTCGCCTGCAAGCTCCTCGACATGGACATCCGTCAGTGCGACACATTCCCCGAGCGAGGCGAAGCCCTCGCCCTCGACGGGCGTCAGGGCCTCGCGGCCGCCGACGAGCTTCGGCGCGATGAAGGCATAGACCTTGTCGACGAGGCCGGCCTCCAAGAGCGAGAAGTTGACGCTGCCGCCGCCCTCGACAAAGACGGAGCAGATCTCGCGCTCACCGAGCTTCTGCAGGAGTGCCTTGAGGTCGACATGCGCGCCGCTGCCCGCCCGGATGACCTCGACACCGGCTTTCTCGAGCGCCTTGCAGCGCGCCTCCGGTGCCTGCTCTGTCACGGCCACGATGGTCTTTGCCTGACCATCCCGCACGACCTTTGCCGATAGCGGCGTGCGCGCCTGGCTGTCGACGATGATGCGCACGGGGTTCTTGCCCGTGCCGTCCGGCAGGCGCGTCGTCAGGCTCGGGTCGTCGTGCAAGACTGTGCCGATGCCGACGAGGATGCTGTCGTAGATGTCACGGTACTCGTGGACGCGGCGGCGCGAGGCCTCGTTCGTGATCCACTGCGATGCGCCCGTGCGCGTCGCGATCTTGCCGTCGAGCGTCATCGCCGTCTTGAGCGCGACGAAAGGCATCTTCTCGGGCACCCACTTGAGGAAGGCCTCGTTGAGCCTTCGCGCCTCTTCCTCAAGGACGCCGCAGACGACCTCGACGCCGGCATCTTCGAGGATCTTGATGCCGCGGCCCGAGACGAGCGGGTTCGGGTCCTTCATCGCGATGACGCAGCGCTTCACGCCGGCCTCGGCCACCGCCTTGGCACAAGGGCCCGTGCGGCCGTAATGCGAGCACGGCTCGAGCGTCACGTAGAGCGTCGCGCCCTTCGCGAGCTCCCCTGCCATGCGCAGAGCGTGGACCTCCGCATGCGGCGTGCCGGCCTTGCGGTGCCAGCCTGCGGCGATGATGCGCCCGCCGCGCACGATGACGGCGCCGACCATCGGGTTTGGCGACGTCCGCCCCTCCGCATTGCGCGCGAGCTCCAGCGCCTCACGCATGAAATCTTCATCCTGCATCTTCCATCACCTCAAACTATGAATCCTGTTCTCTTTGATGAATCTGCTCATGAGACACGAGAAAAAAAGCCGCCGGAAGATTCTCTTCCGACGGCTCGCTTACATGCAAAACACACGTACATGCCTTTTCTCATCCCGACTATACGGTCGGCTCCGGAATCTCACCGGATCATGCCCCGAAACATCAGGGCTCGCGGGCTCTACCGCCGGTGGGGAAATGCTCCCCGCCTCAAAGACAAATCTCTGATTTTTATCATAGCACAGTTCCCCGCTCCTGTCTACTGGTTAGAACATGAGTATCAGGATGCGGGGAACAATTCATATCAATCGGTCAGGCGCTCTTGTGCGGGAGGGCACGGCCCCCCGTGCAGTGGCCGCTGCAGGCCGCGCAGTTGCCGCCGCAGCAGTCCTCCCGCCCCATGCGGAAATTCCGGTAGACGTGGCGCAGTGCGTAGTAGAGTCCGACTGCGACGATTGCGCCGACGATAAAGGTTGCCATAATGATCCCTCCGTTTCAAGATTTCAAGATACCACATCCACCTGGCAGATGCAAGCCCTGCCAGGCTGTCAGCATCTCAGTCTTTCAGTCTTTCAGATGGATGCTGATGCAGTTCACGGCTCAGGCAAAGCCGAGCATGGCGCCGATCTGGTAGACGAGCAGTGAGACGAGCCAGGCGATCGCGAACATGTAGAACGCGGAGAACGCGACCCACTTCCAGCCGCCGGCCTCTTTCTTGATCGTGCCGAGCGCCGTGACGCACGGCGTGTAGAGCTGCGAGAAGACCATGAACGAGAAGGCCGAGAGGCTCGTGAAGGCCGTGGCCATGCCCGTCTGCATCATCGTGGACGCCGTATCAGCGGCATCCTCTGCCTCCGTCGAGACATCGCCGGCACCGTAGAGGATGCCGATCGTCGCGACGACCGTCTCCTTCGCCATGATGCCCGAGAGAACGGCTGCGCCAGCCTCCCAGGTGTCGAAGCCCTGGAAGACGAAGAGGTGCGACATCCAGCCGCCGATTGTCGCGAGGATGGAATCCTCGATCTCAGCCGGACCGCTGAAGTTGTAGTTCGTCATGACCCAGAGCAGGACGGATGCGGCAAAGATGATGGTACCGGCCTTGATGAGGTACCCCTTGCCCTTGTCCCAAGTCTCGAGGAGGACCGTCTTCATGTCCGGCATGCGGTACGGCGGCAGCTCTAAGAGGAAGGTCGAGCCCTTCGACTTGAAGACGGTCGAGCCGAGGCCTTTAGCGACGACGATGGCCATGACCATGCCGATGACGTACATCGCGAAGACGACGTTGGCGGCATTGTCGGGGAAGAACATCGCGGCGAAGAGCGCCATGATCGGCAGCTTCGCGCCGCACGTGAGGAACGGCGTGACGAGGATGGAGACCATGCGGTCCTTCTCCGAGTCGAGTGCGCGCGCGCCCATGATGGCCGGCACGCCGCAGCCGAAGCCCATCATCAGCGGCATGACGCCCTTGCCCGTCAGGCCGCAGCGGCGCATGATCGGGTCCATGATGAAGGCGATGCGGGCCATGTAGCCCGTGCCGTCGAGGAAGGACAGGCAGAAGAACAGCACGAAGATCAGTGGCACGAACGTCAGCACCGCGCCGACGCCCGAGATGATGCCGTCACAGACGAGCGAGACCATCCAGTCGGCCACGCCGGCATCCGTCAGGAACTCCTCCATGAATCCGACGAACTGCGTGTTGATCGCATCGTCGAGGAAGTCCGCGATCGGCTGGCCGATCCAGGTGAACGTGATCTGGAAGACGGCGTAGAGGATCAGGAGGAAGATTGGCAGCGCAAGCACGCCGTTGGCGAGGAAGTGGTCGATCTTCTCGGACATCGACTGGCCGACATTTCCCGTGTCGACGGCCTGCGCCATGATCTTGTCGATCAGCGCATAGCGCGCCTCGATGATGGCCTCTTCCTTCTCGTTCTCCGACCGGCTGCTCGCCTGGATGGCCTGGACTTTGTCGATGTGCTCCTGCACCTGCGGGCTCACATGGTACTTGGACATGACCGTGCTCGTGAAGACGTCGAGCAATTTCTTCGTGCTCTTGCTGCTGCGGCCGACCGTCTCGACGACCGGCATGCCGATGGCCTCTTCGAGCTTCTTCGTATCGATCTTGATGCCGCGGCGCGCTGCATCGTCCTGCATGTTGAGGTCGATGAGAAGCGGGATGCCCTGCTCTAAAAGCTGGACCGTCAGGAAGAGGTTGCGCTCGATGTTCGAGCTGTCGACGACGTCCATGACGAGGTCGAGCTTGTTGTTCATGAGGTAGTCGATGACGATCTTCTCCTCCGGGCTGCGCGCGTTGACGCTGTAAGTGCCCGGCAGGTCGACGATCGAGATGGCGCGGTCCTTGTAGCGCGTGTAGCCGACTTTCTTGTCGACCGTGACGCCCGGCCAGTTGCCGATTTTCTGGCGCGCGCCCGTGAGTTCATTGAAGATAGTGGATTTACCGGTATTCGGATTGCCGGTCAATGCTACTGCTAATGTTGACATAGATGAAAATACGTCTCCTTTCGCTGCTTCTGCCCGCCCACTCGCATGGATGAGCATCTGCCTTGCTGCTTTGTACCGTTCCCGTGGTCAGCTGACCTGCTGGACCTCGATCCTCTCGGCATCTGCCTTGCGCAGAGCGAGGTTGTACGAACGCACGCCGATGGCAATCGGGTCGCCGAGCGGTGCGGAGCGCAGGACTGTGACCTTCGTGCCGGGGATCAGCCCCATCGTCATCATGCGCTGCTTCAGGTCCGATTCGTGGATCTTGACGATCTTCAGCACCATGCCGGTCTTACCGTCTTTGAGTGTCAAATCAAACGCCTCCCAAAGGTATCTTGATAATGAGATTATTTCTTACATGGATTATGATAACTTATCTCAATATCATCTGTCAAGACGGATAGACGCATTTTGAAAAATATTTTCACTAGCAACTAAAAAAAGCCCCCGACCATTGCCTATGGTCGGGGTGACGATCGTCGGACAGTCGGGAGAATCCATCGGACCGTCCGACGATCGTTCTGTTTGCGGGTTCATCGCCTGGTCAGGGCAGCTGGCAGATACACGGTCCTGCCCTCTCGGTCCGTGAAGGCGTCGGCCTCGACGCCGAAGACATCAGCGAGCAGCTTGGCAGAGATGACGTCCTCGGGCCTGCCCTGCCGGGCGATGCGGCGGCCCTGCAGCACAGCGACAGCGTCGGCGTACTGCAGGGCGTGGTTGATGTCGTGCAGGACCATGACGATAGTCACGCCGTACTGGCGGTTGACCGCGGTGATGATCTGCATGACCTCGAGCTGATGGGCCATGTCGAGGTACGTCGTCGGCTCGTCGAGCAGCAGGACCTCGGGCTGCTGCGCGAGCACCATGGCCAGAAAGGCGCGCTGGCGCTCGCCGCCCGAAAGCGACTGTACCTGGCGGTCCTGCAGGGCCTCGACATGCGTGACCTGCATGGCCCAATCGACGGCCTCACGGTCTTTTACGGGGTCTTCCGCGCGCAGGTGCGAGCGGTAAGGAAAGCGGCCGTAGCCGACGAGGCGGCGCACCGTCGTGTCGGCTGGAGCCTCGACGCCCTGCGGCAGCACGGCGAGCCGGCGCGCGAGCGCCTGACGGCCGATGCGGCGTATATCGCATCCTTCGAGCTGCACCGCGCCGCCGCTTGGCCGCGCAAGCCCTGCCAGCAGGCGCAAGAGCGTCGACTTGCCCGCGCCGTTCGGCCCGATGATGGCCAGCCGCTGGCCGCGCGCGACATCGAGCGCGACATCTTCGAGGATGGGCGTATGCCCGGCCGCATACGCGAGATGCTCTGCCGATAATATCGTCGTCATAATTGCCTCCTAAGCAGGAACAGGAAGAACGGCGCGCCAAGCGCGGCCATGATGATGCCGACGGGCAGCTCGACGGGCGCGAAGGCCACGCGCGCGAACGTGTCGCTGTAGAGCAGGACGGCCGCGCCCAAAAGTGCCGAGGCAGGCAAGAGGATGCGGTGGTCCGAGCCGACGAGCAGCCGCGCCATGTGCGGCACGATGAGGCCGACAAAGCCGAGTAGTCCAACGACGGAGACGGCACTTGCCGCAAGGATGGCCGCGACGGCCGTCAGCAGGAGGCGCGTGAGCTCGACGCGCATACCGAGGCTCCTTGCCATCGCATCGCCGAGCTGCAGCACATTGAGGTGGCGCGCGGCGAGCACGGCGAGCGCGAAGCCCACGAGCGTGTAAGGCCAGAGCATCGCCACATGCGGCCAGCTGCGCGCCGAGAGGCCGCCGACCATCCACATGAGCGCGTTGTGCACGCGGTCGCTGTAGAGGATCATCAAAGCCGAGATGCCCGAGCCGAGGAAGGCGGAGACAGCCACGCCCGCAAGGATGATGCGGATGGGCTGGATGCCGTTCTTCCAGGCGAGCAGGTAGATGAGCACCGCCGCTCCCATCGCACCGACAAAGGCCGCCGGCGTGATGAGCGCGCTGTGCTCGGGGAAGAGCAGCAGGACGAGGATACCCATGAGCCCCGCGCCCGACGAGATGCCGATGATGTGCGGGTCGGCCAGCGGGTTCTTCATGATGGCCTGCAGGATGGCGCCCGAGAGCGCGAGGTCGATGCCGACGAGCGCTGCCACGAGCGTGCGCGGCAGCCGGATATTCCAGAGGATCTGCGCGTGTGTACTGCCATCAGCGCCCATGAGAATGGCGGCGGCCTCCTGCGGCGCGATGGCGACGGAGCCCATCATCAGGCTGACGAGAACGCCTGAGGCGGCCAGCACGAGGAAGATCAGGAAGACGGCCGCGAGCCGCCCACTCGATGCGCCCCGCATCATTCAAACGCCTCCGGGTAGAGGCACTTCGCCATCGACGCCACGGCCTCCGGGTAATGGATGCCCGGGCTCAGCAGGAAGAGGTCCTGCGGCAGGTAGTAGACGCGGCCCTCGCGGACGGCGGCGATCGTCTGCCATGCAGGACTGTCCTGCATGAGGCTGTCCATGCCAGCTTTCGCCTCCGCCACGTCGCCCATGCTCGTGATGAAGATGGCCTCCGGGTCCTGCAGGACGAGCGTCTCGAGGCTGTAGGGCGCGGCGTCGGGGTTCTTCTCGAGCGGCGCCGTGCCCGAGGCGACGTTCTGCCAGCCGAGCAGATTTGCCGTACAGCCTGCGATGCTGCCGTCGAGCTGCACCGTCAGGCCCTGGTTCGTGCTGTGGATGATGGAGACGCGGCGCGCCTCCTGCGGAATCTTCGCGCGCACGTCCGCGATTCTCTCATCCATCGAGGCGATCAGCTCTTCGCCCTTCTCGCGCTCGCCCGTGACCATAGCGAGTGCGCGGACCTCCGCCTTGACATCGTCATAGCTCTTCATGTCGAGCACGAGCGTCTTGATGCCGTTCTGCTCCAGGGGCGAGACGAGCTTCTCGTTCATGCCCTTGTTGAGGATGACGAGGTCCGGCTCGCAGGCGAGGACCTTCTCGAGGTCGATCTGGTAGACCTTGCCGACGCTCGCCTTATCCTTGGCATATGCCGGCATCTTCGTCTTCGAGTCGGGCCGGCCGACGACATCGCCGCCGACTTCGTGCAGCGGCTCGAGGAAGGACGCCGAGGTCACGACGATGCGCGACGGCTTCTTCGCGAGCTCGACATCGCGGCCCAGCGCATCGTGGATCGTGGCAAACGGCGCGTCACTTGAAGAGGCTGCCTGCTGTGTGCTGCCGCAGCCTGAAAGCGCGAGCGAGCCGAGCAGGAAAAGGCCCAGCAAGGCGCCCAAAAGCAATCGTCTCATCGCGCACCGCTCCCCTTCTCCTCCGCGCCCACTTCTGCCCGGCGTGTCAAGATGGTCGAGAGGTAATTGAGCTTCTTCCCTCGCTGCGCTTCGAGGTCATCGATGACGCACTCGCCGTCGAGGCCCGCGCGGCTCACGAGCACCGCATGGCGCAGCATGTCGTGTTCCTTGAGCTGGTCCACGATGGCGGGGAAGTTCTTGTAGACCTTCATCAGGACGACGTTGTCGGAGACCTGCATGGCCTGCTGGATCTTTTCTGGCGGAGCTGTCGCGGGGATGATCGTCAGGATGTCATCGCCCTCGACAATCGGGCGGCCGCTCTTGCTCGCGATGGCGGCAAAGGCCGGCACGCCGGGAATCGTCTCAATCGCGATATCCTCGTGCTGCAGCAGCCGGTAGATGTAGATGTAGGTGCTGAAGAACATCGGATCGCCGAGCGTCAGGAAGGCGACGTTCCTGCCCTGCCTGAGGAGCGCGAGGATCTCCTCCTTGTTCTCCTGCCAGGCCGATGTGTCCGCCGCGAAGTCGCGGACCATCGGGAAGACCTGATAGACGATCTCTACATCCGGCTTGAGGTACGGCCGCGCGATTGACAGCGCGACACTGCCGTCCTTCTTCTCTGTCTTCGGCGCAATCAGCACATCCGCCTGCCGTATGGCGTGGATGGCCTTGACGGTCAGGAGCTCCGGATCACCGGGCCCGACTCCGATACCAAAAAAAATCCCGTTCTTCATCGCAAATATCCTCCTAACATGACAACCAATCCTTTCTAACATAACTACAAAAGCAAATATCTTCTTATTTTCATGGTAACGTCTCAGAGAATCACTGTCAACTGGCGTTTCACAGCGATGCAGTGAGACTGGTTCAAAAAAAGGCAGCCCCCATCCAGGTGATCTGGACAGGAGCCGCCTTGGACTCGTTATTCTCGATAAGCAGAGGCATCCTGCTATCACTCTGTGCGCAGCGCCTTTCGTGCCTTCTCGATGTAAATCTGGCGGAAGAGCGGCGATTCGCCGAGCCCTTCGAGGATTGGAGTGACCGAGAAGCCTGCCTTTTCAAGGCGCGCCTTCCAGGAAGCTTCCCCCTCACCTGCCATATCGCGCGCTACGTGCATGCCGCTCGTCAGTAAGAGCGGTGCGAGCAGGACTTCGCGCACCTGTCTCTTCTGCAGGCGCTTGAGCACCATCGGGAAGTCGGGCGTGTCCGTCGACTCGAGCACGCCGACGTGGATGGGCAATTGCTGCGCATCAATCTCGGCCTGCAACCGCTCGTAGACGGGATTGTGGCGGTGCGGCGAACCGTGGCCGAGGAGCACGAGCTCCGCATCGCGCGGCACGAAGATGCTGCGGCAGAGCGCGATGAGATTCCGCATGTAATCCGCCTCTTCGAAGAAGGCCGGCTCGCCG
The DNA here is from genome assembly GCF_000702905.1 of Mitsuokella jalaludinii DSM 13811. Taxonomy (GTDB): domain Bacteria; phylum Bacillota; class Negativicutes; order Selenomonadales; family Selenomonadaceae; genus Mitsuokella; species Mitsuokella jalaludinii. The sequence goes on along the minus strand of NZ_JNKR01000003.1, from coordinate 114,221 downwards.
ACGGTGAGCGCCTCGTAGCGCGCGGTGTAAACCGGCACGACATCGAGCACCTTCTTCTCGTACTCTTCGCCAGGCGTCATGTACGTCGGCTGCACGAGCACGTGCGTGACATCCTCTTTCGCAAGGCGCTCCAGGGCTTCTTCGAGGGAATCGCGGTGGAGGCCGCGCTTCTCGAGTGCCGCGCGGATGAACTTCGAGGTGAAGGCCTGCACGATGACGGCTCCGGGGAACTCCGCACGAAAATCCGCCTCGAGCGCGTCGAGACAGAGCTTGCGCGAATCATCGCCCATCGCGCCGAAGCTCGTGAGCACGATTGCCTGCTTCATCAGCCCTGTTCCTTCTTGACGATGTCGGCGATGGCGTGGCAGATGCGGTCGAGCTGCTCCTGGTCAGGGCCTTCTGCCATGACGCGGATCAGAGGCTCCGTGCCGGACGGGCGCACGAGGATGCGGCCGTTCTCGCCGAGCTCCTCGTCGCCTGCGGCGATGGCCTTCTTGATGGCCTCATTCGTCTCCCAGCCCTCTTTCGTCGCAACCTTGACGTTGACGAGCAGCTGCGGGTACGTCGTCATCAGCGCCGTGAGGTCGGATGCCTTGCGGCCGCTGCGCTTGAGCGAAGAGAGCACCTGCAGGGCCGTGATGAGGCCGTCGCCCGTCGTGCTGAAGTCGGTGAAGATGATGTGGCCGGACTGCTCGCCGCCGATCTTGTAGCCGTTCTTGAGCATGTTCTCGAGGACGTAGCGGTCGCCGACCTTCGTGATCTCGGCGCGGCCGCCGGCCTTCTTGATGGCCTGATGGAAGCCGATGTTTGCCATGACCGTCGTGACGACTGTGTTGTAGGGCAGCTTGCCATCCTTCATCATGTCCATCGCGCACATGACGAGGATGTGGTCGCCGTCGATGATCTGGCCTTTCTCGTCGACGCAGAGGCAGCGGTCCGCATCGCCGTCGTGCGCGATGCCGAAGTCCGCGCCGTTCTCGAGGACGGCCTTCTGCAGGGACTCGAGGTGCGTCGAGCCGCAGCCGTCGTTGATGTTCGTGCCGTTCGGCAGCGCGTGAATGACCTTAACCGTGGCGCCGAGGTGGCGCAGGATCTTCGGCATCGCCTCATAGGCGGCGCCATTCGCGCAGTCGAGCACGACCTTGACGCCCTCGAAGCGCTCCTTGCACGTCGAGATCACGAACTCCATGTACTGATTCAGGAGGTCCGTGCGGTACTCGATGTGGCCGATGTGCTCTGCCGTCGGGCGCGGGTAGTTGTCGTCCGTCTCGAGCTGATGCACGATGGCCTCGAGCTCATCCTCGACGGAATCCGGCAGCTTGTAGCCGTCGCCGCCGAAGAACTTGATGCCGTTGTCGTGGAACGGATTGTGCGAGGCCGAGATGACGATGCCGGCCTTAGCCTTGTGCTTGCGCGCGAGGTACGCGATGGCCGGCGTCGGGATGATGCCGGCGAGCATCGCGCGGCCGCCCGCCGAGCAGATGCCGGCCGTCAGCGCCGACTCGAACATCTCGCCCGAGATGCGCGTATCGCGGCCGATGATGATGAGCGGCTGCTCTTCCGACTCTTTGCCGAAGTAGATCGTAGCGGCGCGGCCGAGACGGTATGCCATCTCCGGCAGCAGCGTGACGTTTGCCTCTCCACGGACACCGTCCGTACCGAATAATCTTGCCATATTTCTTTCCCCCTGATACTCAGATGCGTTTTCGCGTCTTAAAGGTTTGATATCCTTATTAGTATTGCACATTTTGGTGCAGGAATGCAAGTGCCGCTTTCATGCCATCGACGGCAGCGCTCATGATGCCGCCCGCATAGCCCGCACCCTCGCCCATCGGATAGAGTCCCGGCGTCGCCTCAGCGACAAACGTTTCGCGGTCGCGGCGGATGCGGCACGGCGCCGACGAGCGCGTCTCAACGCCCGTCATGACGGCACCGGCGTCGGCAAAGCCCGGGATCTTGCGGTCAAAGTACGGCAGGGCGCCTGTAAGCGTCTTCGTGATGAAGTCCGGCAGGCAACGGTGCAGGTCGGCTGCCCTGACACCCGGCGCATACGTCGGCTTCGTCAAGAAGTCCGTCGAGCCGCTCCTGCCCGCGAGGAAGTCGCCGACAGTCTGCACGGGCGCGAAGTAATCCCGGCCGCCAAGCGCAAAGGCCAGCCCCTCGAGCTCCTGCTGCAGGGCCATGCCCGAGAGGACTTCCTGCCCGAAGTCCGCAGGCGCGACCTGCACCAAGAGCGCGCTGTTGGCGATGCCCGAGTCGCGGCGGTAGTTGCTCATGCCGTTCGTGACGACGCGCTCCTTCTCCGAGGCCGCGGCGACGACATAGCCGCCCGGGCACATGCAGAAGGAGTAGGCACCGCGCCCCGTCGCGGGGTCCTTGTAGGTCAGCGCGTAGTCAGCGACGGGCAGCAGCGGATGGCCCGCGTCCTCGCCGTACTGCGCGCGGTCGATGAACTCCTGCGGGTGCTCGATGCGCACGCCCATCGCGAAGGGCTTGGCCCCCATCGCGACGCCGCGGCTGAGGAGCATGCGGTAGGTGTCACGCGCCGAGTGGCCGATGCCGAAGAATACGACATCGGCTTCGATGCGCTCCTCGTCGTTGACGATGACGGCCTCGACGCCCTCTTCGCCGAGCTCGACGTCCGTGACCTGCGCGCCGAAGCGCACCGTGCCGCCGAGGCGTATGATCTCCTTGCGGATGTTGCGCACGACCTCGCGCAGGATGTCCGTGCCGATGTGCGGCTTGTGCAGATAGCGGATCTCCTCGGGCGCGCCCGCCGCGACAAACGCCTCGATGACGTCCTTCATGTGCGCATCGTTGATGCGCGTCGTGAGCTTGCCGTCCGAGAACGTGCCGGCACCGCCCTCGCCGAACTGCACGTTCGACTGCGGGTTGAGGGCGCCGCCCCGCCAGAAGCGCTCGATGTCCTCATGGCGCGTGTCGACGTCGTTGCCGCGCTCGAGCACGAGCGGCTCGCAGCCGTGGCGCGCGAGCGTCAGCGCAGCGAACATGCCCGCCGGGCCGAAGCCGACGACGACGGGCCGCCTCTCGAGGTGCGGCGCAGGAATGGGTGCCGGTGCCTGCGGCACAGGGGCCTCTTCGACATTGCGGTCGCGGCGCAGCTTCTGCAGCACCTTCTTCTCGACCTTCCCCTCGAGCTTGACGTCGAGGATGTAGACGAATTGGATGGGCGCACCGTGGTAGCGGCGCGCGTCGACAGCCTTACGCACAATTACCACCCCAGCGATCTGCTGAGGTGGTAACATGAGGCGCTTGGCTGCAAGATCTTCGAGGCTGGTCCGTTCTGTGAACGGCACAGCCAGATTGCGGATGCGGATCATTGCAGTCCTCCTATCGGTTTATGGTATCGGGTAGTCTTGCGGATTCATTTCTCACGGGCTGGCCGTGCCGGACGCCGCCTTCTTCTTGGCCTTGATCTCGATGTGGACCGTCACGCTGTTGTTCGTCACGGTGACACCGTCGGGCGGCGCGAGCTGGACATTCTCATCCGTCGTCTTCGTCAGGCCGTCGAGCGAGATCTTCTGCGTCTCGATGCTCGTGAGCTTCGACAAGATGTTCTCCGGGCCGGCGACCTCGATCTTCACGGGGTCGGTCTTGACGGAGCTGACCTCATAGCCACTGGCAAGGCCGTCGCCGAGGACCGGCTTGACGGTGACGATCTTCTTCATGAGGCCGCGCGCGAGCTGCACGCTGACCTCAGCCGAGGCTGGCTTGACGGTGACGCCAGCGACTTCGCGGCCGTCCGCATTGATGGCCGTCAGCGGCACCTTGAGGCTGAAGTCATCGCCATTGCCCGCGAGGCCGACGTAGCCGATGACGCGCGTGACTTCCTTGATGTCCGAGGCAGCGCCCTCAATCGTGACCGTCTCCACGGACGGCTCGATGTGCGCCACCGTCGTGCCCGGCGCTGTCGAGCCCGTCACGATGAACTCCGCCTTCATCTTCTTCTGCACGATGCGGTCGAGCGTGAAGGTCACCGTATCCGGCTTGGCCTCGACGAGCTCGAAGCCCTGCGGCAGGACGGTCTGCACCTTGACGGCATGCTTGCCCTCCTCCACCTTCGAGAGGTCGACGTATGCCTTGAAGTCGTTCTCGCTCGCCGAGACGAAGAGCGAGCGCGGCCCGCGTACGCGGAGCTTGACGCTTGCGGCGTCCTTCGTGATCTTGTAGCCCTCCGGCGCGTTGACGACGTCGAGTTGCACGGTGTAGGTGCTCTCGATGGACGGGTTCTGGTCGTTCATGACATAGCCCCAGAGGATGACCGCGATGACGAGCGCCAGGATCTTGGCCGGCAGATTGTGCTGCACGATATTGCGCATTCTTGAGATCATTTTCTCTTCCTCCAGTTCCTGATGAGGTCCTTGAGACCCTTCTGCGGGGAAGTGAATGCCGGCCGCAGGATATTCTTGAGCTTCTCCGTGTCGAGGTGGCGGACCATGCGCCCGTTCTCCGCGACCGAGATTGTGCCCGTCTCCTCACTGACGACGACGACGAGCGCATCGCACTGCTCCGAGAGGCCGATGGCCGCGCGGTGGCGTGTACCGAGCTCCGTCGAGAGCGAGCGGTTCTCCGTCAAGGGCAGGAGGCAGCCGGCCGCAATGAGGCGTTTGCCGCGCACGATGGCTGCGCCGTCGTGCAGCGGCGTGTTCGGGATGAATACATTGAGCAGGAAGTCTGCGGTGATGAGGCCGTCGATCTGGATGCCCGTCGCGCTGATGTCGTTGAGGCCCATGTTGCGCTCAATGACGATGAGCGCACCCGTCTTGTTGGCCGACATGACCTTGACGGCCTTGGCGAGCTCGCGCACGACAGACTGCGCTTCCTCGTCGTCTAAAAGCACCGACGGGCCGAGGAACTTGCCCTGGCCGAGGTGCTCGAGCGCGCGCCGCAGCTCTGGCTGGAAGACAATCGGCAGGGCGACGAAGAGCAGCGTCACCGCTTTCTGCAAGAGCCAGGAGATGACGTGCAGTTCAAGCCAGCTGCAGACCATCGTCACGCCCAAGAGCACGAGGATGCCCTTGACGAGCGTGATGGCGCGCGTGTCCTGCAGCATGACGTAGACCTTATAGAGGATGACGGCCACGATCAGGATGTCGAGGATGTCCATCGGCCCGATTGTCGAGATGATACCGTGGAATTGTAGTGGATATGGCAGCTCAAATGGCATAAGCAAAACTCCTAAATGTATGTGGATCAAGATGAATCCGATATTTATCGTATTATATATAAAGCTATTCTCGCCATGATACAGGAAATCCTTGTGACTGTCAAAAAATTTTACTCCTAAGTCCTGAAGGCTTCCTGAATCCCTCCTGTATACGCCGCTGCCAAGGGAAAGCAAAAAGCCCGGCTGCCAAAGGGCAGCCGAGCCGTGAACAGGATATTCCTGTTTTGCTTACTTGATCTCGCGGATCCATCCCTCTTCCGGTGCTTCGACCGTGCCGAGCTGGATACCACGCAGCGTGTTGTAGAGTTTCGTGAGGACAGGGCCCATTTCCTTCATGCCGCTCGGGAACTCGATCGTCTCGCCGTTGCCGACAACCTTGCCGACCGGGCAGATGACGGCAGCCGTGCCGCAGAGGCCAGCCTCGGCGAAGTCCTTGAGCTCCGTGAACTTGACCGGACGATGCTCGACCGTGTAGCCGAGATGCTCGGCAATCGTGACGAGCGAACGGCGCGTGATCGACGGCAGGATGCTGTCGGATTTCGGCGTGACGAGCTTGCCGTCCTTCGTGACGAACAGGAAGTTTGCACCGCCCGTCTCCTCGACGTACGTGCGCGTAGCAGCATCGAGGTACATGTTCTCGTCGAAGCCCTTCTGGTGTGCGAGGATGTACGGATAGAGGCTCATCGCGTAGTTCAGGCCGGCCTTGATGTTGCCTGTACCGTGCGGGGCAGCGCGGTCATAGTCACTGACGCAGATCGTGATCGGCTTCACGCCGTTCTTGAAGTAGGAGCCGACCGGCGTGCCGAAGAGACGGAACTGATATTCGTCAGACGGCTTGACACCGATGACCGGGCCCGTGGCAAAGAGGTACGGGCGCAGGTAGAGGGCACCGCCCGACTCGAAAGGAGGAATCCAATCCTTGTTGGCTGCAACAACCTGATCGACAGCCTCGAGGAACATCTCCTCCGAGACTGGCGGCATCTCGAGGCGCTTAGCCGAGTCGATCATGCGCTTTGCGTTCATGTCCGGACGGAACGTGACGACGCGGCCGTCCTTCGTCTTGTAGGCCTTGAGGCCCTCGAAGACTTCCTGGCAGTACTGCAGGATGCCGGCGCACTCATTGATCGTGACGTTGGCGTCATCCGTCAGATGACCTTCGCCCCACTTGCCGTCTTTGAAGTTTGCGACGTAACGCTGGGAGATTGGCTGATACGCGAAACCCAGGTTATTCCAATCCACATTTACTTTTGCCATTGAAAACTCCTCTTTTCTTTCCGTTAAAGTAGTTATATCATAGTCCCGGCTGTACAGTTTGTCAATAGCCTAGGCAAGAAAATGATGTAATTTTACACAGAATATGTATCTTTGTCTTTCATCCGCCTACATGCGCTTTTGTCCGCTTTTATCGTGCTTTTTATTATAGAAAGAAATCACTCTCCCGCTTGCAGCAAGCGGCGCGCCTCTGGCAGCTTCGCGAGGATGTCCCCGGCGATAAGGCCTTCCGCCCGCTCTCCGTAGGCAAGGTCACCGGCGAGCCCGTGCAGGTAGACGCCGAGAACGGGGGCCATGCCGTCTGCGGCCTGCTCCATGAGGCCCGCAATCGTGCCGGCGAGCACATCGCCCGCGCCGGCCGTCGCCATGCCCGCATTGCCCTTCGTCGTGAAGAAGACGCGGCCATCCGGGAAGGCCACGAGCGTGCACTCGCTCTTGAGCACGAAGACGGCATGGTATTCGGCCGCCGCGTCGCGCGCGATGCCGACGATATCTTCGCGCAGGTCCTCGACAGAGAGCCCCAGGAGGCCCGCCATCTCGCCGAGATGCGGCGTGAGGATCGGCACGTGCTTTGCCTCGCGCAGGATCTCGGGATTGTCGCGCAGGGCGTAGATGGCATCGGCGTCGAGCACGAGCGGCCTGTCCGTCTCGCGCACGAGCGCCCTGACGAGCTCGCCCGTCACCTTGGCGCGCCCGAGTCCCGGGCCAATAAGGACGGTATCGTACCCTTCCGTCAGCGGCACGAGCAGCTTGAGGGCCTCATCGCCGCCGAGGACGCCTGCCTGCTCTTCGGGCACGGGCACCGTCATCGCCTCCGTGAGCTTCGCGGCGAGGATGGGCTGCTGGCTGTCCGGCACGGCGAGCGTCGCGATGCCGCAGCCCACTCGCAGGCAGGCCGAGGTGCAGAGCGCCGCCGCGCCCGTCATGCCGCGCGAGCCCGCAACGACGAGGATGCGGCCGCAGGTCCCCTTGTGGGCCGTGCGCGGACGCGCGGGCAGCAGAGCGGCGGCCATCCGGCCGTCGATGCAGGCCTGCTGCATCGCCTCGTCCTCCAGGAGTTCGTGCGGGATGCCGATGGAGTCGACGCAGAGCTCGCCTGTGCAGGTCGCGCCGAGGCCGAGCAGGTGGCCCGGCTTCGGCAGTCCGAGCGCGAGCGTCCGCGTTGCCTGCACGGCCGCATCGCCGACCTCGCCCGTATCGGCCTCGACGCCGCTCGGGATGTCGATGGCGAGCACCGGGCAGTGCGCCGCATTGACGAGCTCCACTGCCTGGCGGACGACGGGGCGCAGCGTGCCGCGGAAGCCCGTGCCGAGGATGCCGTCGAGCACGCCGTCCGCGAAGCGCAACGCGAGGCGCAGCCGGTCCATGTCGCGGTCACCCGTCAGGTCGTGCACAGCGATGCCCATCGCCGTCAAGGCCTGCTTCATGATGGAAGGCGACGCCTTGAGGTGGTCAGGATTGCCCGTCAGGAATACCTTGAGGTCCGCCCCCTCGTTGGCGAGATAGCGCGCCGCCGCGAACGCATCGCCGCCATTGTTGCCGCTGCCCGCGAGGACGCAGATCGTCTTGCCGCGCACAGAGCCGAGCAGCGCGATCATCTCTGCAGCCGTCTGCCGCCCGGCATTCTCCATCAGCACGACCTCCGGCAGGCCGTACTCCTCTCCCGCGCGCCGGTCGACAGCGCGCATCTCCTTGACAAGTGATACCTTCATCGTCATCCCTCCATCACACATTGTGCCGTCGCGTACGCACGCGAGTGGCTCAGCGAGACCCATACCTTTGAAACCGACCGGCTGCGGGCCAGCTGCGCGAAATACCCCGAAAGATGAACCCGAGGTGCCCCGAGCGCATCCGGCAAAATCTCGATGTCGTGCAGCGTGCCGCCGCGCAGCCCTGTGCCGAGCGCCTTCATGACGGCTTCCTTGCCCGCGAAGCGCGCCGCATAGCTCGCCATCCTCTGCACGCCGCGGCTCTCGCAGTACGCGCGCTCCGCCTCCGTGTAGACGCGCATGAGGAAGGCCTCGCGGGCTGCTGCCCTCTTCACGCGCGCAATCTCCACAATATCCGTCCCGATACCTACGATCAAGACATCCACCTGCTTTCCGTGTTTCATTCTGGTTCATTTTCTCTATCCTGGATTAGATTCCCCATCCCCCGCCTATTTTCCTGCCAAGGCCTGCGGCGCAGCTGGGACTGTTCCCGAAAATATTTTTGATAATTTTCGATTATACTATCATACATTCACTAAAAGTATGGTATAATGGCATTAAATAAAGCGAATTTATACAGATAAAATGGAACAGAAAGAAGCGATTTGAATGGAACTCAGACAACTCGAATATTTCCAGATGGCCAGCCGTCTGCGAAATATCACCCGCGCTGCGGAACGCCTGCGTGTTTCCCAACCGAATATCACGGTCGCCATCAAGAAGCTCGAGGCCGAGCTCGGCATCCAGCTCTTCGACCGCAGCCAGAAACAGCTCGCACTGACGCCTGAGGGCGCCGTCTTCCTCAACCGGGTCGAGCTCGCGCTGCGCAACATCCAGGACGCCGTGCTGGAGGTCAACGACTACAAGCAGCTCCAGAAGGGCACCATCAAGATCGGCGTGCCGCCGATGATGGGCGCCTACCTCTTCCCGCGCATCTTCTCGAGCTTCCAGCGCCGCTACTCCCACCTCGACATCTTCATGCACGAAGAGGCCTCGATGTCGATCCGCGAGCAGCTTGAGCGCGACGAGCTCGATTTCGGCATCATCATCCTCTCCGGCGCCTCGAATCGCCTGCAGCTGCTGCCCATGTCCAAGAACCAGATCGTCTGCTGCGTGCCCGAGAGCAGCCCGCTCGCCAAGAAGAAGGCCATCACCATGGATGACGTGGCCGACACGAAAATCGTCATGCTCAAGGAAGGCTCCTTCCTGCGCCAGACCATCCTCGGCCGCATGAAGGCCGAGGGCATCACGCCGAACATCGTGCTCGAGTCCAACCAGATCAACACCTTGAAGGGCCTCGTCTCCAACGGCGTCGGCATCACCTTTCTCCTCGACATGGTCGCCGACGAAACGCCCGGCCTCAAGACCCTGCCGCTCGCCGATCCCATCTTCGTCGACGTCGGCCTTGCCTGGAAGAAGGACCGCTACATCTCGAAAGCCGCACAGTCCTTCATCGACTTCTGCAAGGACCTGCTCAAGAAAGACCACAGCAACAAGACCGACGCTGCCTCGCCTACCCAGGAATAAACCAACTAAGTCAACAAACAGCAGAAATGCCATCTCACCGACTGCGTGAGATGGCATTTTTTCATGGAATAGCAGGGGTTCAGCGGCGCAGGATCTCGAGGATGGCCTCGCCGATGTCCTGCGTCTTGGCCGCGCCGCCAAGGTCCGGCGTCAGGGTATTCTTCTCAACGAGCAGCGTCTCGATGGCCGCGATGACGCGCTTGCCCCAGTCCTCCTTGCCGAAGAAGTCGAGCATCTGGCTGACCGACCAGATGCTGGCCAGCGGGTTTGCGATGCCCTTGCCAGCGATATCCGGCGCGCTGCCGTGGATGGGCTCGAACATCGAGGGATACTTGCGCTCCGGGTTGAGGTTGGCACCGGCCGCGAGGCCCATGCCGCCCGCGATGGCCGCGCCGAGGTCCGTCAGGATATCGCCGAAGAGGTTGCTCGTGACGACGACCTCAAAGCGCTTCGGGTTCTTGACGAACATCATGCTCGCCGCGTCGACGAGCAGCTTCTGCGTCTTGACATCCGGGTACTCCTTGCCGAGCTCGGCGAAAATCTCATCCCAGAACACCATCGAGTAGCCGAGCGCATTGCCCTTCGAGATGGAAGTCAGCGTCTTGTGCTCGCGGCGCGCGAGCTCGTAGGCGTAGCGCATGATGCGCTCGCAGCCCTTGCGCGAGAAGACGCCCGTCTGAAGCGCGATTTCCTGCGGCGTGCCCGGATAGAGGCGCGCACCGACATCGGCGTACTCGCCCTCGCTGTTCTCGCGGATGACGACCATGTCGATGTCCTCGCGCTTGACACCGGCGAGCGGACACGGTGCGCCCTCGAGCAGCTTGACGGGGCGCAGGTTGACGTATTCATCGAAGCCGCGGCGGATCTTCAAGAGCAACTGCCCCAGCGAGACATTGTCTGGAACGCCCGGATAGCCGACAGCACCGAGGTAGATTGCATCGAACGCCTTGAGCGTATCGAGGCCGTCCTCCGGCATCATCTCGCCCGTCTTCAAGTAGTACTCACAGCCCCAGGGGAAGTCCGTGAACTCGACAGCGAACGTGCCGTCGAGGGCTGCGATGCCAGAGAGGACCTTCTTGCCCTCCGCGATGACCTCAGGACCGATGCCGTCGCCGGCGATGACTGCAATCTTGAATTTCTTCATAGCAATGCTTCCTTTCTGAAAATAATGCAATCAGCAGATAATGAAAAAGCGGTTTCCCGGAGGAAACCGCTCCATACGCAAGGTATGTTACAGGACGATATGCGCCATGACAAAGCCAGCGCAGCAGCCCGTGAAGACGCCGATGAGGCCCGGGATCATGAAGCTGTGATTGAGGATGTACTTGCCGATGCGCGTCGTGCCCGAGCGGTCAAAACCGATGCAGGCGAGGTCAGACGGGTACGTCGGCAGGAAGAAGTAGCCGTAGCAGGCCGAGATGAAGGACATGATCAGCACAGGATCCATGCCGACATTGAGTGCCAGCGGCATGACGATCGCGATGGCCGCAGCCTGCGAGTTAACGAGCTTCGACGTCAGGAACGCGAAGATCGCATAAGCCCACGGATATGCCTGGACAGCGGCACCGAGCCACTGCTTGAGGATGGTCATGTGGTTTGCGAAATACGTGTCGGCCATCCAGGCGACGCCATAGACCGAGACGAGTGCAACGATACCAGAGCGGAATACCTGGCTGTTGCCGACATCCTTCGCCTTGATCTTGCAGAAGACCAGGATCATGGCGGCAACGAAGAGCATGACCATCTGGATGACGTCCGTCATCGAGATTGCCTTCATGACGCCCTTCGCGTTCGGGAAGTGCGGCAGAAGCTGCGGGAAGTTGCCGAGGCAGGCGATGACGAGGATGCCGAGGAAGAAGATGTACATCGCATGGTAGTACGATTTCGGCAGTTCCTTGCCCTGCAGCGTCTCCGAGTCACCGTAGACGTATTCCTTGTTCTCCGGGTCCTTGATGAACTCCTGGAAGCGCGGATCCTTGTCGAGGTCTTTGCCGCGGCGGTAAGACCAGAGAGCGGCGCAGAAGACGCCCGTGAACGTAGCCGGGATCGAGACGGCGAGAATCTGGAGGACCGTGTACTCATAGCCTGCTGCAGCCATGAAGCCGACAATCGAGACGACGGCAACCGAGACAGGCGAAGCGCAGATAGCCATCTGCGAAGCGACCGAAGCGACAGCCATCGGGCGCTCCGGGCGGATGTTCTGCTTGATGGCGATATCATAGATGATCGGGAACATCGTGTAGACGACGTGACCCGTGCCGCAGAGGACCGTGAGGAACCAGGTCGTCAGCGGAGCGAGGATCGTGACCTGCTTCGGGTTGTTGCGCAGGAACTTCTCTGCATACTTGAGCATGACCGTGAGGCCGCCCGACGTCTGCAGGAAGCCGGCGCAGGTGACGACCGCGAGGATCGTGAGCATGACGCCGATCGGCGGCGTGCCGGGCTTATAGCCAAAGACGAATGTGAAGATGACGAGGCCGATGCCGCTGATGACAGCCAGACCAATACCGCCGTGACGCACGCCAAAGACAAGGCAGGCCAGCAGTACGATGAGACCAAGCAACATTTCCAAGTGAAACTCCCCTTCCTATTAAATAAAGACAGAAATCCTATTCCTTAGATCCGCCGTGCCACCCCTCCTCTCTTCATACTGCGCGGAATCAAAGAGAAACAATTTCCCCTGCTCTCTTATTTTCGCGCAATCTGTTCAAAATCCTGCTGAAGAATGCGTTTCATCCATAAAATTCATGAATCCGATAGCAGGACCATATGATGCAGGTTGGACAGATGAGGACAGCTGTGCGGGCAGCAAAGCGAAGCGTCCGAGAATCTACGCTTTATTATACAATAAAAGAAAAGAATAAGTAAATATTATTTATCATAAAATATTTTAATGATATATATCACTTATTCTTTGGTAAATCAGATTCATCACAAAGAGTCCCTTCTTCACAGAGCGGCAGAATCATTCATGCATAGAATCATCGTCATGCTCGAAATGAATCATGCGACAGCTCTGAGCAATATTTTCCGTTAAGAGCATTGATTTTATGTAGCCATATGCATAACGTTGTGGTATAATATGCTAAAAAGTTATATTGATAATAATTCTATGAGGAGGATTTCATTCTATGGCTACCATTAACGATAACTATCTGAAGCTGCCGGGCAGCTATCTCTTCGCGGAGATCGCGCGCCGTGTCGCCGCCTACAAGGAAGCGAACCCGGATGCCGACATCATCCGCCTCGGCATCGGCGATGTCACGCAGCCGCTGCCGCAGGTCTGCATCGAGGCCATGCACAAGGCGGTCGACGATCAGGCGAAGGCTGAGACGTTCCACGGCTACGGCCCGGAGCAGGGCTACTCGTTCCTGACGGAAGCCATCATCAAGAACAACTACACGGACCGCGGCATCGAGATCGCGCCGGACGAGATTTTCGTCAGCGACGGCTCCAAGAGCGACTGCGGCAACATCCAGGAGATCTTCGGCACGGCCAACAAGGTCGCCATCACGGACCCGGTATACCCGGTCTACCTCGACACGAATGTCATGGCTGGCCGCACGGGCACGCTGCAGGAGGACGGCCACTTCGAGGGCGTCGTCTACCTGCCCTGTACGGCCGAGAACAACTTCGCGCCGTCGCTGCCGACGGAAAAAGTCGACATGATCTACCTCTGCTGCCCGAACAACCCGACGGGCACGACGCTCTCGCGCGCCGAGCTGACGAAGTGGGTCAACTACGCCAAGGAAAATGACGCCGTCATCCTCTTCGATGCCGCTTATGCCGCCTACATCACGGAAGACGATGTACCGCGCTCCATCTACGAGATCCCGGGCGCCAAGGACGTCGCCATCGAGTTCCGCTCCTTCTCCAAGACGGCGGGCTTCACGGGCACGCGCTGCGGCTACACGATTGTCCCGAAGACGGTCACGGGCCGCGCAGCAGATGGCTCGCGCGTGCCGTTCAACAAGCTCTGGAACCGCCGTCACACGACGAAGTTCAACGGCACGGCCTACATCGTCCAGCGCGGCGCTGCGGCCATCTACACGGAAGAGGGCCAGAAGCAGGTCAAAGAACTCGTTTCCTATTATATGGAGAACGCCCGCATCATCCGCGAGGGCCTCAAGGCAGTCGGCATCAAGGCCTACGGCGGCGTCAATGCCCCGTACATCTGGCTCAAGACGCCGGACAACATGAGCTCGTGGGACTTCTTCGACAAGCTCCTGCACGAAGTCAACATCGTCGGCACGCCGGGCGCAGGCTTCGGTCCGTGCGGCGAGGGCTACTTCCGCCTCACGGCCTTCGGCAGCCGCGAGAACACGGAGCGCGCCGTCGCCCGCTTCGCCAAGCTGAAATTCTGATTGGCTTTCCCAAAATAGCAAATCAATCGAAAGATAGGCTAGCCATCAATTGGCTAGCCTATCTTTCACTCCCCAGTTTCCGCTCACTTATAGATAATAGTCCGTCATCGGCATGCAACTGAGGCGGGCTATTCTGCCCACGGATTTTCCGGCGTTGCTTCAAGCTTCCAGCCAGCTTCAGCCATCAAGCTGCTGCCGCCGACATCAGCTTTGCGGATGGGTGCGGAAGCTACTGATTCCCCTTCACCCAACCATCAGCCAAACAACAAAAAGCGAGGTCACATGCACAGCATGTGGCCTCGCTTTTTATCTCTGTGATGTTTCGTGGTTCTCAATTCCCGAAGAGCGCCTTGGCAAAATCCTCGGCGTTGAACGGGCGCAGGTCCTCGACGCCCTCGCCGACGCCGATCCACTTGACCGGCATGGAGAGCTGGCTCTTGATGCCGATGACGACGCCGCCCTTGGCCGTGCCGTCGAGCTTCGTCAGCACGACGCCCGTGATTGGTGCGGCCTTCGTGAAGAGTTCGGCCTGGCTGATGGCGTTCTGGCCCGTCGTCGCATCGAGGACGAGCAGTGTCTCATGCGGCGCGCCCGGGATCTCGCGGCCGATGACGCGGTTGATCTTCTCGAGCTCCTGCATGAGGTTCGACTTCGTCTGCAGACGGCCCGCCGTGTCGATGATCAGCATATCGACCTTGCGTGCGACGGCCGCCTTGACGGCGTCGAAGGCAACGGCCGCCGGATCAGAGCCCTCTTCGTGCTTGATGACGGGCACGCCCGTGCGCTGGCCCCAGACCTCGAGCTGGTCGATTGCCGCCGCGCGGAAGGTGTCGGCCGCGGCGAGCAGGACTGATTTGCCCTGCCCTTTGTAGTAAGCGGCCAGCTTGCCGATTGTCGTCGTCTTGCCCGCACCGTTGACGCCGATGACGAGCAGGACAGTCGGGCCGTTCTCAGCGATGCGCGTCGTGTCCTCGCCGGCTGTCAGAATCTTGACGATCTCGTTCTGCAGGAAGGGCTTGAGGTCCTCCGGCGTGTTGATCTCCTTCTTCTTGATGCCCTTGCGCACGGCCGTCATGAGCTTGTCTGTCGTCTTGACGCCGACATCCGCCATGATGAGCGTCTCCTCAAGCTCGTCGAGCAGGTCCTCGTCGATGTCGGCATAGCCGACGATGATCTTCTCGATCTTGTTGGTCAGGTTCTCGCGGGTCTTGTTGAGCCCCTTCTTGAGGCGGTCAAAAAATCCCATGATGATTCCTCCTATCTCTATGATCTATGATTCATGATTCCTGTTGACGGGCTGCCTCACTTCTCGAGGGAGGCAGTGTCGAGCTCATCGAGCCGCACGGACAGCAGCCGCGAGACGCCCGTCTCCTCGACGGTCACGCCGTACATCGTGTCGGCAACCTCCATCGTCCCCTTGCGGTGCGTGACGACGATGAACTGCGTCTGCTCCGCGAATTCCTGCAGGAAGCGGCCGAAGCGCATGACATTCGCCTCGTCGAGCGGCGCGTCGATCTCGTCGAGCACCGAGAAGGGCGACGGCCGGTAGCGCAGGAAGGCGAAGAGCAGTGCGATGACGGTCAGCGCGCGCTCGCCGCCCGAGAGCGCGGCGAGGCTCTGCCGCTTTTTCTGCGGCAGGGTCACGAGGATGTCGATGCCCGTGTGGAGCACATCGTGCTCATCGAGCATCTTGAGCTCTGCCTTGCCGCCGCCGAAGAGTCGCACGAAGATCTCGCCGAAATAGCGCTGGATGTCCGCAAACGCTTCTTTGAACTGCTTCGTCATGGCTTCATCCATCTCCGCGAGGATGCGCCCGAGGTTTTCCTTTGCCTCGATGAGGTCGGCCGACTGCTTCTTCATGAAGTCGTGACGCTTCTGCAGGTTCTCGTACTCCTCGACGGCATTGGGGTTGACCGGGCCGAGAGCGTCCATCTCTTTCTTCAGGGACTGCATGCGGCTGCGCAGGTCCTGCGGCTCGATATCGAGCGCCTCTTCTAGGGCGCGCTCCGGCGTCAGGCCGAATTCGCGCAGGATGGCCTGCTGGCTGTCCTGTAGGGCCATCTGGATCTTGGCGGCCAGCACGTCGAGCTGGTGGACCTCCTCCTGCTTCCGGCTGCGCCTGCGCGCAAGCTCGCGCCCCTTCGCCTCGAGCTCCTGGCCTGCGGCCATCTTCTCCATGCGCATGCCATAGAGCCCGCGCTGCGCCTTCTGCGCTGCATCGAAGGAATCCTGCCAGTCCTGCGAGGTATGCTCGAGCTCCTGCAGGCGCTTTTGGCTTTCCTCAGCGCGCGCCTCGAGCTGCTGCTCTTCCTGCTCGAGCTCCGCGAGCGACTGCTCGCCGCGCTGCTTCTCCTGGCGGTAGAGCGCCATCTGCTCGGCACTGCGCTTCCACTCCTGCTCGAGCACGGCGCGCTGCAGGGCTTCTTCCTGCATGCACTTGCCGAGCGCTGCGGCGTCCTGCTCGGCATCCTCGAGGTCAAGGCGGCTCTCCTCGGCCTCTTTCTTCGCCGCTTCGAGCGCGTCTGCCAATGCCTTGACCGAGCGCGCCTGCAGGACGCGCTTGTTCTGGTTCTCGGCAAAGGTCGCCTGGCGCTCGGCGTCAGCCGCGAGGAGTTCCTGCACGGACTGCTCCTGCGCAGCGAAGTTCTCCTGCAGCCGCTCAAGGCTCACGCGCAGTTCCGCGCGTTCGACGCTCTTCTGCTGCACGAGGGCAAGTGCGTCTGCCTGGCCCTTCTCCGCCACGGCTGCACGCGCGGCGGCTTTTCTGACGGCCTGTTTCCCATCATCGAGCTCCTGCTGGCAGGCGATGAGCTTCTCGCGCAGAGCCTCGATCTCGCCGCTGCGATTGAGGAAGCTCGCCTCTTTGCGCGCGCGGCCGCCGCCCGACAGCGAACCGCCCGGCGCGAGGAATTCGCCCGTCAGCGTCACGATGCGCAGGCGGTAGTCCTGCTTCTTGGCGAGGGCGAGCGCGTGGTCGAGCGTGTCGACGACGAGGATGCGAGCGAGCAGGAAGTCGGCCGCCTTGCGGCAGGAATCGTCGATCTCGACGAGCTCATTGGCCCAGCCGATTGCGCCCTCGCCGTTCTCGGCCTCCTTCTCGCGCTCCTTCGGATACTGCACGGAGAGCGTCGAGAGCGGCAGGAAGGTCACGCGGCCGAGGTGCTTGCGCTTGAGGAAGGCGATGGCTGCCTTAGCCGTCTCCGTGTCCTGCGTCACGATGTTCTGCTGGTTGCCGCCCAGGGCGACCTCGATGGCCGTCATGTAGGGCTGCGGGATCGTCAGGAGCTCCGCGATAGCGCCAGAGATGCCCTCATGCCAGGGCTCCTGGCTCTGCAGCACGGCCTTCGGCGCCTTGCCGAATCCCTCGTACTCCTCCTGCATGTGCTGCAGGAAGTCGATCTTCTCGTGCAGACTGCTCGCGCGCTGCACGCGCTTCTCCTGCTGTTCGCGGAGAGCCGACTGCTTGGCCTGCGCCTGCTGCTGCGCATGGCGCGCAGCCTGCTGGGCTTTGACGGCCGCCTGGAGCTCGCTTTCCTTCTTGGCGAGCGCGGCCGTCATCTCCGACTGCTGCACGCGCAGGGTGGACTGCTTCCGCTGTGCCGCGGCAATGGCCGCCTGGCGCTCCGCCTGCCCCTCGCTGCCCGCTTCGATATCGCGGTCGAGGATGGCGAGCGCCTGCTTGGCCGCGGAGAGCTCTTCCTGCTTCGCCTCGCGCTGCTTGCCGGATGCTTCGGCAGCCTTCTTGCGCTCTGCGACGATGGCCGCAATCTTTGCCGCGCGCTCCTGCTGGCTCTTCTCCCTCGCCTCAGCCTCGCCTAGCTTCCTCTTCTTCTCAGCGGCTTCACCCGAGAGACGGCCGATCTCGCGGACCGACTGCACGAGGGCTTCCTGCAGCTCCGCGCGCCGCGACTGGATGCGCTCCCTCGCCGCACCGCTCTGGCCCTGGCGCTCCTCGAGCGTCGCAATCTCGCGGCTGGCAGCCTCAAGCTTCTGGCGCAGCTTCTCGCTCTCTTCCGCGCCGTCTTTCATGCGCTGCTCGAGCTCGAGGATCTCCTTCTGCAGAGCCTCGCGCGCTGCTCCCGCCTGCTTGGCCGCCGTCTCGAGCGCAAGCGCCTCGTCGCGGGCCTTCCCGAGCTTCTCCTCGTTGGCGGCTTTGCGCTCCGCTTCGCGCTTTGCGCTGCGCGCGAACTTCGTGAGCTGGCAGCGGCGGTACTCCTCGTGCAGGGCATTGTACTGGCGCGTCTTCTCCGCATGGCGCGCGAGCGGCTCGAGCTGCGTCTCGATCTCCTGCATGATGTCCTGCACGCGCAGCAGGTTGTTCTCGGTATCCGTGAGCTTCCTCACCGTCTCGCGCTTGCGGTCGCGGAACTTCGTGATGCCGGCCGTCTCCTCGAAGAAGGCGCGGCGATCCTCCGGACGGCTGTTGAGGATATCCTCCATGCGGTTCTGGCCGATGATGCTCATGCCGTCGTGGCCGATGCCCGTGTCGGCGAAGAGCTGGTAGATATCCTTGAGGCGGCAGCGCGAACGGTTGATGAAGTACTCGCTCTCGCCACTGCGGTAGAGGCGGCGCGTCACCGCCACCTCGCGGAAATCGACGGGCAGCGTGCCGTCGTTGTCGAAGATCAGCGAGACTTCCGCAATGTTGAGCGGGCGCCTCTGCGCCGAGCCCGCGAAGATGATGTCCTCCGAGCGCGTGCCGCGCAGGTTGCGGATGTTCTGCTCGCCGAGCACCCAGCGCACGGCATCCGTGATGTTGCTCTTGCCGCTGCCGTTGGGGCCGACAATCGCCGTGATGCCGTGGTCGAATTCTATCGTGATCTTATCGGCAAAGGACTTGAATCCATATGCCTCAAGGCGTTTTAGCTGCAATCGTCACACCTGCCTGTCTGCGGCACCCGGGTCCTGGAACTTGCCCGCCGCTACATACTGCTTCATGAACGTCAGAAAATCCTTGTCGAGCGAGGAGAATACCTTATGGCTGCTCCAGTAGAGCGCCGTGCGCGCCGTCAGGCGCGGCGTGAGCGGCCGCCTGACGAACGAGTGCTCCCCCTTGAGCACGAAGTCCGGCAGGATGGAAATGCCCGTGCCGTTGGCCACGAGCTGCTTGATCGTCTTGAGCTGCATCGTCGTCAGCATGACGTCCGGCGTGAAGCCTGCCTCGATGCAGCGCGCGAAGATGGCCCGGTACTGGTACGTGCGCGGCTGCTGCAGGATGAAGCGCTCGCGCCGCAGGCTCTCGAAGGCGACTTCTTCCTTCTCCGCGAGCGGATGGCCCTGCGGCAGGCAGAGGCTCATCGCATCGTGCATGATGAGCAACTCATTGGCAAAGGACGTTTCCGGCTTGCCGAAGATCACGCCGAAGTCGAGATCGCCGATCTCCACGTGCTCGCGCACTTCATCGGAGTCGCCGAATTCCTGCACATCGAGCAGCGTATTCGGGAACGCCTCGCGGAACTCCTTGAAGAACTCCGGGAAAAGATACGCCTCGAACATCGGCGGCACGCCGAAGTGGACCGTGCCCGCACTGCCGACGCAGAAGCGCATCATGTCCTGCTTCGCGATCTCTGCGTCCTGCATGATGCGCCGCGCGTGAATCAGGAAGGCGCGGCCCGCATCCGTCAGCGTGACGTGCTTCTGGCTCCGGTCGATCAGCGTGAGCCCGAGCTCCGCCTCGAGGGCCTTGATGGCCTTCGTGACGGAAGGCTGCGAGACGTGTAGCACCTTCGCCGTGCGCGTGAAGTTCTCCAGCTCACTGATCGTACAAAAATATTCCAACTGCCGAAATTCCATTGTGATTCCCCCATCTTTGCAGACGATCCTCTCCTTCTCCTCCATCCCGAAAAGTCTGTGGAGCGGAGAACGCCTCAGGCGCGCTGCACGAGTTCCTGCAAGCGCTGATTCACGAGGTCGATCCACTCGCCGTGGAAGCCGACTTCCGTCAAGAGCTCCTCGAGCGACTCGATGCGCGGCTGGTCGAGGAACATCCGCACGCGGCTCTTCTCGATGCTGCGGTAGATGTAGTAATCCTCGGGGATCATGCCCGGCTTCGGGAAGATGACCGTGTACTCGTGGTACATCTTGTCGTTCATGGACTCGTAGACGCCCGTCGAGCGAGCGGCATACGCCTGCCACGTGTCCGGCAGGGAGGCAAGCAAGGCAGTGACCTCGCCCTTGATGGCTGCGACCGTATCCCCGTAGGCGGCGAGCAGCGCTTCCTCGGCAGACGTGTCCTGCAGCATGACGGCGCAGATGAGGTCGCGGACGGCGTTGAAGTCGCCGAGGCCGTACTGGAGGAATTCATCGGCGCTCTCGATACCCACGAGCCACTTCTTCAACGCCTCTTCCATCGCGGCGCGCGCCTTCGCGACGACGAGCTCATCCTCGCCGTGGAGCTGCAGTGCGAGGTTGCAGACGCGCTGACCGGCCGCATCGTCGTGCAGGATCTCCTTCTCCGCACAGTCGCGGCAGTAGCCGATGGCCTCGTTCGTGAACGGCTGCCCTTCCGCGATTTCCTCCATGGTCGGGAAGCGCTTGCCGAGCTTCTCGTAGATTGCGCGCTGCTCTTTGAGCTTTCCCTTCGAGAAATACGTCAACGGGCGCTCCTGGTAATCGACATGCGTGACCTTGCCACAGCCCGCGCAATGGTATTCCTTGTCCACGAGCTTGACCGCGATGTCGCGCTCCGGGCGCGGCTTGAAGAACTCGTAGGGAACAGTCTCCACGAAGGAATAATTGAAGATGTTGAGCAGATTGTCCGTAATGCGGGATGGTTCATTGGCCATGCAGTGACACTCCTATCTTGATACATGAATATGACATAAACAAAAAGCCTGGAAGGAAACCTTCCAGGCTGCATTTCATCTTGGAGGCGACACCCAGAATCGAACTGGGGATAAAGGTTTTGCAGACCTCGGCCTTACCACTTGGCTATGTCGCCAAAATAAAATGGAGCGGAAAACGAGGCTCGAACTCGCGACCCCCACCTTGGCAAGGTGGTGCTCTACCACTGAGCTATTTCCGCATGAATGGCGACCCGAATGGGACTTGAACCCATGACCTCCGCCGTGACAGGGCGGCATTCTAACCAACTAAACTACCGGGCCGTTCTTCTTTTGTGCCGCTGTGTTTCAGCGACATGTATTATTATACGGACGATGCCGCACATTGTCAACACCTTTTTGAAAAAAAGTTTTGGACGGGGAAAATCCCCGCCCATCCCTTTCGTTCTGCCCAAAAGTCACTCCGCCGAGTCGTCCTTCTCCTCGTTGAGGTCATTGTGCACCTCCGAGAAGTAGATGACTGTCACCGTATCCTCCATGAGGATGCGGCGCTTGTAGATGCGCTCGAAGTCGGCGATGAGCTCTTCGCGCGAATTGATCTCGGGGTTCTGGTGGCCGAGGTCGGCGCTCGTCAGCGTGCCCATCGTCTTGACGCGGACCTTGTCGAGGTAGGCCGTGTAGATACGGTGCTTCGGCTCGCCCTTCTTGCCCGAGGTGATCCAGACAATGGAGCCCTCCGGATAGAGCTTGCTGACATCGCCGAGGCGCACGGTGCAGTTCTTCGTGCGCTCCATGATCATCTTCTTGTGCTTGGCCGCCTGGAAATTCAACGCCATCATGATAAAGCATCTCCTATCTGAAATTCTCATCTATAATACATTATACACATCATATGCATTTACCTTGCTTTCTATATTCTCCCCTCTGCCCCGATAATCCTGCCGCTATTTGCGAAAAAAAACAGAAAGCACACACTCCTCCGCCCCGCTGCTGTCCACGATTCACGGACATTCCCGCGAATTTTCATGCGCCAGCGTGGAAAATGTGCTAGAATAGAGCCATCTTTACCAAATGATTGGAGGTTTCACCATGAAAAAGACAGTTCACATCCTCACGCTCGTCTGCGCGCTCTTCCTGATGAGCTGCAGCGCAGCCTTTGCCGCACCGCAGCAGGAAACGCCGCGCCCGACGCTCTCGGTCGACGGCCAGGGCACGGGCACGGCGGCGCCGGACATGGCGACCGTCACGATTGGCGTGACGACGCAGGGCAAGGATGCAGCCAAGGCGCAGAACGACAATGCCTGGGTGTCGAACCAGATCCAGGCCGCCGTCCGCGGCCTCGGCATCGCAGAGAAGGACATCCAGACGCGCAACTACTCCTTCTACCCGAACTACAGCACGGACAAAGACCGCCGCAATGAAGTCACGGGCTACACGGTCAACAACTCCGTCATTGTCGTCGTGCGCGACATCAAGCTGACGGGCAAGGTCATCGACGCTGCCCTGAATAACGGTGCCAACGAGATCAACTCGCTCGACTTCTCAGCAAGCGACACAAAGGCTGTCCGCAAGGTCGCCCTGCTGAACGCCGTCCAGGATGCGCGCGACAAAGCGGACATCATCGCCAAGGGCCTCGGCAAGCGCATCGTCGGCATCCAGAATGTCAGCGAGAGCACGGGCTACATCGAGACGCGCCGCTTCGGTGGCAACATGCTCATGGCCGTTGCTAAGGACGCCGCCACGCCGATCGCGCCGGGCAGCCTCTCCCTGACGGCCAACGTCCACATCGACTTCATCCTCAGCGACTGAACAAGCTGACAAAGCCAGTTCAGCCCGCAACACAAGAAGTAAGGAGTTTTTCTTTTGACTGAGCAAGAATCCCGGGCAGCGGCCCCCGCGAAAAAGAGGAAGCCACGCCTGCCTGCCATCGAATACATCCGCGGCATCGCGATGATGGGTGTCATCGCCATCCACGTCGGTTCGCAGTACCTCATGAACCAGACGGCCAACATCCATCTGATTGCCCTGCTGGAGGTGGCCTCGCGCTTCAGCGTGCCCATTTTCTTCTTCATCTCGGCCTTCGGGCTCTTCTACAACCTCAACATCGATGAACCGCTCGATTACAGGGCCTTCATGAAGAAGCGCTTCCGCACGGTCCTCGTGCCGTACCTCGTCTGGTCCGCCTTCTACCTCCTGCATGATGGCCTCTTCTACGGCGTCGGCTTCCCCGACCCGCTGCACCTCCTGAGCATCCTGTTCTTCGGCACGGCGAAATACCAGCTCTACTTCCTCGTGATTCTGATCTGGTTCTACCTGCTCATGCCGCTCTGGATTGCCATCGTACGGCGTGCGGGCAAGGCCAGCCTGATCCTGCTCTTCGTCGCGCAGCTGGGCTTCGACTACTGGTCGAGCTTCTCCGTCGCGTTCAACACGTTCGTCTACGCGCTGCCCGACCATTCCTTTCTCAAGCCGTTCCTCATGTACCGCCTGAACTACTGGGTCGTGCACTACGTCTTCATCTTCGTGCTCGGCGGCTATCTCGCGGTGCACATCAAGAGATTCCAGCGCTTCATGCAGGAGAACAGGCGCGCCATCACGGTGTTCTTCTGGGCATCGCTCATCTGGCTCCTAGCCTACTACTACCAGCTGATCGTCGAGACGGGCTACACGCCGCTCGAGGCCATCAACACGGCCCATCAGCTGAGCCCGGCGGGCCTCTTCTACACACTGGCCAGCTCGGTCTTCTTCTTCACGATCTTCACGTACCAGAAGTACCCCTCCTGGCTCAATCCTGTCCTGCACCAGCTCGGACGCCACTCCTACTTCGCCTACCTCGTCCACCCGCTCTTCATCACCTACGCGGCCACGCTGCTCCAGAAGAGCGGCCACCTCATGACGGCCCCCGTCGCGATCCTCTTCTACTTCGCGATCCTCGGGCTCTCCATGGCGGCAGCGGCCATCTGCCGTAAGCTCGGCGAGCGCCTGCCCATCCTCAACGAATGGACCATCGGCGTCTACCCGCGCAAGAAATGACAAGCAAGCAAAAAATCCTGTCCACACCGCAAGCCGCGATGTGGGCAGGATTTTTCTATCTGGATACTGCTTCAGGCGCGGACCTTCTTGAAGAACTGGCTGTCTGCCGTGTCGGTCAGCCGCAGGTCGTAGCCGAGCGCGACCATCTCGCGCATCTTGATGAGCATGAGGTTGATGTTGCAGCGCAAGCGCTTCGAGATGGTCTCCATATCCTCGCCCGCCCGCACGAGGCGGTAGACCTCATCGTTGTCGAGCAGGAGATGCGAGGCAAAGGCGTTCGCCTCGTACTCCGTGCGGCTGCTCATGCGGAAGAGCTCGAACTCCTGCAGGCCAGTCTTCGCGAGCTCGCGGTGCAGCTGGTCGTGGCCGATCTCATGCGCGAGCACCATCGGCAGCCAGTCCTCGTCAAGGCGGCTATTGAGGAAGATGAAGCGGTGGTGCCAGCGGTTGAAGTACATGCCGAGCAGGTTCTTGTAGTCATCGGCGAATTCGACATGGATGCCGAGCTCCTGCGCGAGCGCCATCATCGCGTGGCTGGCACTCGGCTGGATGCGCCGCACGGCCTCATAGAGCTGTATCGAATCCATCCCATCACTTCCTGTACTTCTTCGGCGTGTATTTCTGGTTGTCTTCCTTGGCCAGCCAGTAGGCCTTCTCAAGCGAGCGCATAACGGCCTCGCGGTCCTGGTCGGAGAGCTCGCCGCCCGCGAACATGCCCGCCAGCTGGCTCACGAGTTCCTGTGCCTGCGCCATGCCGCGGCTGCCGTACTGCTCGTGCGCCGCATCGAGGAACATCTCCCGGTCCGTATAGAGATATGCGACATCGACCTCGAAGAAGTCCGCGAGGACCTGGTACATCTCCTTCTTCTTTGGGTAGCGCTCCCCCGACTCATAGCCGCTGTACGTCTGGCGCGTGATGCCGCAGGCCGCTGCCACATCCTTCTGCGTGAGCTTGCGCGCCCGGCGCAGCTGCAGCAGTCTATCACAGAATTTCACGATCGTTCCCTCTCTTTTCCATCGTATCATCGTAAATCGTCATCTTCATTTTAACATCGGTCCGTTTTGCGGGCAAGCGCAGCGCTCAGCAAAAGCCTTCTCAGGCAATGTGGCGATGCGCTTCAGACCAGCGGACAGTGACCGGATCCTGATTGCGCTCCACCGGCCGATGGTCGGCATAGCGGCTGGCCGGACGCACCGCGCGCTCCCTGACCGTCAGGTAGACGAGTGTCAGAAGGTTCACGAGCGGCAGGCACTGGCCGATGAGCAGCAGCCTGCTCGCGCGGCAGTCATTGCAGCGCCAGAGCGTGACGAGCAGCAAGAGGAGCGCAAACGGCGCCGTGAACTCCAGGGAGTCCAGCACGCCAATCTGGTGGCCAAAGCAGAACGGGATGCCGCTGCCGAGTATGGCAAAAAGCCCCATGATGAGCCCCGTCGGTTCCATGACGTACGACGAGACAGTCTCATACTCCCAGGCCGCATAGTAGAGCGGCACCGAAAGGTAGAGCAGGATACTCACCAAGACAAAGGGCAGGCGCCCGATCCTTCTGGATAAGATATGCATGAAGAAGACCCCCTATCGACAGGCAGTGCGCGCAAGACGCCCCGCCTTTATCTTTGACAAATGTAAAACTCATGTTTCAATATTAACATATGTAAGTGTTTTTGTCAAAGTCAGAGCGGATATGTCAAAGATAATAGAAAACAGGCCTGCGCAAGCACAGACCTGTCTGTCAGAAGAGACGGGGGCTCAGAGGTTCTCGAGCAGCCGGATCTCGTTCTTCATGATGTAGTTCTTCTTGTCCGGCATCCTGCCGTTGACGAGATACTCAAAGGCGATGCTGATGGCCATACGCCCCTGGCGCGTCGGATGCTGGTAAAGGATGGCCTTGACGATGCCCTTGCGCATCATCTCGACCGTCGAGGGCACACTATCGAAGGCAATCGTCAGTGGGCGTTCCTGCTCCGGCAGCTGCATGATGGCGCGGCAGGCGCCGTAGACACCGCCCGCGAGCAGGAACATCGCCGATATGTCTTGGTGGTCGTCGAGCAGGTGCTTCGTCCGCTCATACGAGCAGATCTCATCATCGCCGTTCTCGATGATGTCTACGATCGAGAAGCCCGGGGCCTTTTCCATGCGGTGCTGGAAGCCCTCCAGCCTCTCGCAGTGACCGAGGACCTGGCGGCTGCCCATGACGATGCCGACTTTCGCCTTGCCGCCGAGCAGAGCGTCGAGCAAGGCGCAGGCTGTCTCGCCGCCGTTGAAGTAATCGCTGCCGACGTAGCAGTGGCGCTTGGAACTCTTGATGTCATTAACGACCGTCACGACGAAGATGCCCGCATCGACGAATTCATCGATGGCCTTGGCGATGCGCGCATCGTCGATGGGGCTGATGATCAGCGCATTGACCTTTCCCTTCATCTGCTCCATGAGGTGCAGCTGCTTGTCGACATCGTAGCCCTTCATCGGGTAGTAGCGGACGGTCAGGCCGTAGATGGCATACGAAGATGCCGCGCGGTCCATGCCATGAATGACATCGTTGAAGAAGGCATTGCCCTCCGACGGCAGCAGAACGCCGATGACGGGGTGATTCTTCCGCGCCGCCAGCGCCTTGCCCGCAGGATTCGGCTCGTAGCCGAGCTGCTCCGCCATCTTCTTGATCATCGCCGCCGTCTCCGCATTGACCCTGCCGCGGCCATTCAGGGCGCGGTCCACCGTTCCGCGCGAGACACCGCAGAGTTCTGCTATCTTTTTCATGGTAACCATGTTTTTTCCTCCAATAATTCACTTCCTCTATTGTAGCAGATTTACACATGGATGGCGATGGTACCAGACAAAAAGAAAAGCCGCATCGCCATGCGATGCAGCTTCCCGGGGTTCATTCAACCATTCTGTACCGTTCTGTAGAGGATCAGAGCGTGAGATTCTCGCCCTTTAGGCCGATGAAGGCGCCGTCCTTATCGAGGCCACTCTCTGCGTGAGCGATCAGCCACTTGTTGACCGCGAACAGTAGGCGGTCCTCCCCCTCTTTGTCAATGGGGTTCTTGAGTGCCTCATTCGTGCCGCGCGGCAGGGCGACACCGCAGCGGAATTCCTCGCCATCGATGCCGCACGGAGCGAAGTGGAGCGTCGTCGCGTAGAGCTCGACAGCTGTGCCAGCCGGCACAAAGAAACACTCGACCTTGCTCGTATCGTACGTCAGCGTCTCCGGATCAATGTCCTGCTGGCGGCCAACCATCAGCACGAGGTCCGTCGCCGCGATGTCGATCTCCGACGAGCGGTGGTACTCGAGCGCATTGAGGGCCTCGTTGTGGCCGCTGCAGTGGCCAAGCTCCGTCGGCATCTCGCCGTACGTCTTCTCCGTCAGCTCCTTGAAGAGCGGCAGCTCCTCGAACGATGCGACAGACGGCTCGTAGACCGTCCCCTCAGCCGGGATATCGATCTTCTTCAGCGCCTCGCAGAACTCCTTCGTCTCAAGCGGCAGGACGCGTCCATACGGACGGAATGCTTCTTCCGTTACAGATTTCATAGTATCTCTCCTCTGAATATATTCACTAGAACGTATCGTCATATCATTCATTTTATAGGACAATGCGTCTCCACAAAAGGACATCTGTCCCTAATCGCTTTCAGGCACTCAGCAGCCGATATCGCGCAGCTTCTTGCCAGACATGAGGTTCTTCTCAATCTGCTCGAGCGTGACGTTCTTCGTCTCCGGGACAAAGGCCATCGTCAGGACGATGAAGAAGCCGTTGAGGAAGGCGTAGAGCCAGAAGGTATGTGCCGAGCCGAGCGTATCGACGAGCGAGAGGAACGTCGCACCGACGATAGCGCAGGTGATCCAGTTCGTCATCGTCGAGCAGGCAATGCCGAACTCGCGGCTCTTAAGCGGCTGAATCTCAGAGCAGAGGACCCAGACAATCGGGCCTGCGCTCATGCCGAAGCCTGCGATGCTGACCATCGTCATGACGGCAGCGAAGTACGATACCCAAGCCGGTGCCGTGCCGGATTCCAGCATGGACATGCAGATGCCGACAGCAGCCATCGAGAGTGCCATGACACCAAAGCCAATCTTCAACGCCGGCTTGCGGCCGGATTTATCGACCATGCCGATGGCGATGAACGTGGAGAGCGTGAAGACGATACCGTTGAGGACCGTGCCGATCATCTGGTCTTCCGTGCTCGAGAAGCCCGCAAGGCTCAGGATCTTCGGCGAATAGTACATGATGACATTGAAGCCTGTAAACTGCTGCATGGCCTGCAGGAGTACGCCGAGGAATACGGCGCGGCGGACATTCTTGTTGGTCTTGAAGAGATGCCAACCAGCCTGCTTGACCTTGAGGGCATCCTTGATATCAGCGAGTTCTTCTTCTGCGACCTTGGCACTGGCGTGCAGCGAGTTGAGGACTTTCGAGGCTTCTGCGAAGCGGCCTTTCGTCGCGAGCCAGCGCGGGCTATCCGGCAGGCGCGAAACGGTCAGGATGAGGATGATAGCCGGGATGGCGATGACCGTCAGCATCATGCGCCAGTCGCCCGTATAGCTGAAGGCCGTATCCGAGAGGAAGGCGGCCAGGATGCCGACCGTGACCATGAGCTGATAGCCCGAGATGACCTTGCCGCGCGCATCCTTATCCGACATCTCCGCGAGGTACAGCGGTGCCGTGTAGGAGGCGATGCCGACCGAGAGGCCGAGGATCAGACGGAAGCCGATGAGCATCGAGGCATTTGCCGCCATGCCAGAGCCGATGCAGCCGACGATGAACAGAGAAGCGCCGATGATCAGGCTCTTCTTGCGGCCGATGCCGCGGGCAAGGAACGAAGCAATGATTGCACCTGTCGCAGCGCCGACCATCATCGAGCTGACGACCCATTCCTGTTCCTGGCTCGAGAGCCCCCATTCCTGGCTGATGAACGGCAGTGCGCCCGAGATGACGCCTTGGTCAAGGCCGAAGAGCAGGCCGGCCATGCCAGCCGCGAAGTAAATGCATTTGCGAACCCATGATGCGCGCTTCTGTGCATCGGTTTCCATCTTGTTATCCATGATTCCCTCCGTCATTCTATACACTCCTTTATCCTATACACCATCTATCTCATAGAGCAGCCAAATCCTCGTAGCAATCCTTGAGCTTCTGATAGAGCTTCTGATAGAGCGCGTGACCCTTCTCGTAGTAGGCATGCGCTGCGGCATCGGGCTGGCACCAGGTGTCCTGCTCGATGAACTCCTTGCAGGCCGTCTGCACATCGGGGAAGATGCCTGCTCCTACGCCTGCGAGGATGGCAACGCCGAGTGCCGGGCCTTCCTGCGCCTTGATCGTCTTGACTTCGCAGCCGTACATGTCTGCGAGCATCTGGCGCCAGACGCGGCTCTTGCCGCCGCCGCCGCAGGCCATCATCTCCTTGACATTGACCTTCATCTCGCGCAGGATGTCGAAGCAGTCGAGCAGCGAGTAGCTGACGCCTTCCATGACGGCGCGCAGCATGTCGGCCTTCGTGTGGATGGCCGAGAGGCCAAAGAAGACGCCGCGGCAGTTCGGGTTGAGGTGCGGCGTGCGCTCGCCCATCAGGTACGGCAGGTAGATCAGGCGGCGGCTGCCGATTGGCACCTTCTCGACATCCTGGTTGATGAGGTCGTAGGAGTCGCAGCCGAGGCGCACGGCCTTGTCTTTGTAGGCTTCTGCGAGATTGTCACGGAACCAGCGCAGCGAGAGGCCCGCCGCCTGCGTGACGCCCATGACGTGCCAGCAGCCCGGCACGGCGCAGCAGAAGGTGTGCACGCGGCCCTGCGGGTCGATGCGCGGCTCGCTCGTATGCGCGAAGACGACGCCGCTCGTGCCGATTGTCGTGAAGGCCCGCCCGTCAAAGACGATGCCCGTGCCGACAGCTGCCGCTGCGTTGTCACCGGCACCGCCGACAACGACAGTATCTACTGACAAGCCCGTCTTTTCCGAAAATTCTTTGCTGATGGTGCCCGTGACTTCCGGGGACTCATAGACTTTCGGCAAGAGAGCCTTGTCGATCTCGAGCTTCTCAAGCACTTCATCCGACCAGCAGCGATGTGGGATATCGAGGAGCTGCATGCCGCTCGCGTCGGAGACCTCCGTCGCGTACTCGCCCGTCATGCGGAAGCGGATGTAATCCTTCGGCAAGAGGATGTGACGGCAGCGGCGGTAGTTCTCCGCCTCGTGGTTGCGGACCCAGAGAATCTTCGAGGCCGTGAAACCCGTCAACGCCGGATTCGCCGTGATCTCGATGAGGCGCTTGCGGCCGACGCGCTCCGTGATTTCCTCGCATTCCTTGCCCGTGCGCTGGTCGCACCATATGATGGACGGGCGGATGACCTCGTTCTTCTCGTCGAGCATGACGAGGCCATGCATCTGCCCCGAGAGGCCGATGCCCTTGATGTCCTCCGACGCAACACCTGAGTCCTTGACGACCTTGCGGATCGTCACCAGCACCGCATTGTACCAGTCGAGCGGCTCCTGCTCTGCCCAGCCATTCTGTGGCTGGTAGAGTGGATATTCCTGAGAAGCCGACGTGACGACATGACACCGTTCATCAAATAAGACCGTCTTCGTCGCCGAAGTGCCGATGTCAATACCGATCAGATAACGCATGATTCCTTCCTCCTTGGTGCCCGCCTTTGTTTTGCGTGCACATGAACGCTTTTCATGTACTCAATATAGCACAAGAAAAACCAGTCGTCAATACGATAATTCAATTTTTATTTCATCGCAATGTGTGTAATTTCCTCGCATATCCATTCGTTATACCTCTCAAATTCATGATTTCGCCGCTCTATATTGGCGCTTATATGGAAGAAAAACGCATTTCAGCTGCAAATCTGGCAAAAATAAAATAAAAATCGAATCAAACAATTGACAAACCAGAAAAGAGGTGCTATTCTAATAACCGTGATGAGCGTGCACATGCACGCCAATAAAACGACAAGCAACGGCGCGGGGCACTCCCCAGAGCCACCGCAGCCCAATCTGTATCAAAGGAGCGTTTCACCATGAACATGAGCAACATCCCGGATCTCAAATGCGGCATCATCTCGGTCAGCCGCGACTGCTTCATCATCTCCCTCTCGGAGAACCGCCGCCAGGCCATCGTCTCGGCCTACGAGAAGAAATACGGCGACCTCTATGAAGTGAAGAAGACCGTCGAGAACGAGAAGGACATGCTGGCCGCTGTCAAAGAAGCCAAGGACGCCGGCTGCAATGCCCTCGTCGTCTTCCTCGGCAACTTCGGTCCGGAGACGCCGGAGACGCTGATCGCGCGCGAGTTCGACGGCCCGGTCATGTACGTGGCAGCAGCTGAAGAGACAGGCAAGAACCTCATCAACGGCCGCGGCGATGCTTACTGCGGCATGCTCAACTGCTCCTACAACCTCGGCCTGCGCCACCTCAAGGCATTCATCCCCGAGTATCCGGTCGGCACGGCGGAAGAGCTCGCCGATATGATCGCCGAGTTCCAGCCGGTCGCACGAACGCTGCTCGGCCTCAAGGACCTCAAGATCATCACATTCGGCCCGCGCCCGCAGGACTTCTTCGCCTGCAACGCCCCGATCCAGCCGCTCTACGACCTCGGCGTCGAGATTGAGGAGAACTCCGAGCTCGACCTGCTCGTCGCCTACCGCGCCCACGAGAACGACCCACGCATCAAGGACGTCGTCGCCGACATGACGGCAGAGCTCGGCACGGAGGGCGGCAACCCGTATCCGGATCTCCTGCCGCGCATGGCACAGTATGAATTGACGCTCATGGACTGGATGGAAGAGCACAAGGGCGCGCGCAAGTACGTCGCGTTTGCCAACAAGTGCTGGCCAGCTTTCCCGACGGAGTTCCGCTTCGAGCCGTGCTACGTCAACAGCCGCCTCGTCTCGCGCGGCATCCCCGTCGCCTGCGAAGTCGACATCTACGGTGCCCTCTCCGAGTACATCGGACTCTGCGTCTCGCAGGATGCCGTCACGCTGCTCGACATCAACAACTCCGTGCCGAAAGATCTCTTCGAAGCAAATATCAAGGGCACGAAGGACTACACGCTCCAGGATACCTTCATGGGCTTCCACTGCGGCAACACCCCGCTCTGCAAGCTCCGCAAGGGCGGCGTCAAGTACCAGCTGATCCAGAACCGCCTGCTCGAGGACGGCAATACGCCGGACATCACGCGCGGCACGCTCGAGGGCGACATCGCCGACGGCGACATCACCTTCTTCCGCCTGCAGAGCACGGCTGACGGCCAGCTGCGCGCCTACATCGCTGAGGGCGAAGTCCTGCCAGCTGCCACGAATTCCTTCGGCGGCATCGGCATCTTCGCCATCCCGGAGATGGGCCGCTTCTACCGTCACGTCCTCATCGAGAAGCGCTTCCCGCATCACGGCGCCGTCGCCTTCGGCCACTTCGGCAAGACGATCTTCTCCATCCTCAAGTACCTCGGTGTCGGCGATGTCTCCTTCAACCAGCCGAAAGGCATGCTCTACCCGAGCGAGAACCCCTTCGCCTGATCCTCGTTCCTCCTGTTCTCACTCCGACTCTTTCCCAATCAAAAAGCTCCCGGCATATGCCAGGAGCTTTTTTGCTTGCTGCATCAGTCGAGCAGCAAGCTCTTTTCTTTTTCATACTGTGGCACGCGGATCTTTTAGGCGCTCACCGCCCTTCCTCATCGCGTTCCCACAGCTTGCAGAGGATGGCGTCATGGCGGTCCCAGAAGCCGGTCTGCTGCATGGCCGCGGCTTGGAGGCGCGGGAAGCTGGCGATAATCTCCAGTATGCTGCGCTCGGCAAGCTCGACGAAGCTCTCGTAGGTCAGCTGCAGGAAATGCCTGCGGCTGTCGATAAGGCTCGCGCCGTGCTGCGTGTCGTAGGGCATGCCGGGTACAAGCTCATCGTAGGGCGGTTCAGCCTCATCTTCATCATGCGGGAAGAACGGGCTCATCGTGACCATGAGCTCCATGCCGTTGACGCTATCGCCGAGTTCATTCCAGTCTTCCAGGTCATCGATATCCGCTTCCTCAGTATCATCGTCTTGCTCAGGGCTGACCGCTGCTTTATCACCCGATGCATCGCCTGTATCCGGCTCATCTTCAGTCAGCCACTCGATCTGGATATCGTAGCAGACATCGCCGATGCGCACCTGGCCGAAGTACTCGCCGCCCGGAAGGACAGCCTGCCAGTCATTCAGCAGGCGCCAGCGCAGCTCCAGAAAGTCGGCCAGCGTGAAGTGCGACCAGTCCACCTGCATCGCTTCTTTCTCCTCTCCCCTATGCATGCTGCTCATGGATTCTGGTCCACAACGGCTTCAATCAGGATCGTCGTGACCTGCTTCTCCGGATTGACCGCCTTGAGGAACGTCCACGTGCGCTGCGTCTCCTCACGCGGTAGGCGGGCGGCCAGCAGAGTGTCATTCGTCAGGGCGAGGCGGTCGAAGGCCTGATTCGCAAAGAAGAGATTGTTCTCGTCGGCCTTGAGTCCCAGTGCCGTCAGCGTGCAGTCAAAGACGACGCGCAGCTTCTCCTGCTCCGCCGCATTGATGGCACCGTGATGCGCGATGACGATGTTCGAGAGGCGGCCGGCCTGGTTCGCATTGAGAATCATGACCGTGCC
Source organism: Mitsuokella jalaludinii DSM 13811 (assembly GCF_000702905.1). GTDB lineage: Bacteria > Bacillota > Negativicutes > Selenomonadales > Selenomonadaceae > Mitsuokella > Mitsuokella jalaludinii. The sequence continues at coordinate 80,744 of NZ_JNKR01000003.1, read as the reverse complement.
CGCATCGATCCCGGCAAAGTACGAGATGTAGTTCCCCTGCACGCGCTTCGTCAAGTCGCCCGCGATCGGGTAGGCACTGATCTTGTTGTAGGCCGCAGCGAAGCCGTCCGCATCCAGGCTGTCCTCCAGCTGCACCTTTGTCTCCGTCAATTCATTGAGCCCCGCCGCCTGCGTGACCGAGATCGACGCCACCAGCAGGAGCAGCGCCAGTAAGCATGTACTGATTTTCTTCATGATGATTCCCCTTCACAAATACATGACATTGTATGGATTACCTATAGATTCTACCACACCCGGAGAACAATCTCCATCCTCATGCAAAATTCTCTCCCCGTCATGCAGCTCATACCGAAAGACAGGTTCCAGAAAGAAAGCAGCCGGGTTCATGTGACTCGATGACGCCGACGGCCTGCAGGTACGAGCAGATCGTGGTCGAGCCGACGAACTTCATGCCGCGCTTCTTTAGGTCTTTGGCCAAGGCATCGGATAGCGGCGAGGTAGTCAGGCCGCACTCGTGCACAGTTTTTCCTTCCGTCCACCGCCAGAGATAGCAGTCAAAGCTGCCATACTCCCGCTGGATTTCCCGGAAAACGCGCGCATTCCCTACGGCCGCCTCGATCTTGCGGCGATGGCGGATGATGGCATCATCTTGCATCAGTCGCTCGACATCCATTGCCGTAAATGCACAGACCTTTTCCAGATGGAAGTCTGCGAAAGCGCGTCGGAACCCCTCGCGCTTGTTTAGGACGCATTCCCACGAAAGACCGGCCTGGAAGCATTCTAAGAGCAGCATCTCAAAGAGCTTTCCATCGTCATGCACAGGCCTGCCCCATTCCTCGTCGTGATAGCGGACATAGCGTTCATTCTTTGGATTGGCCCAGAAGCAGCGCTGCCTGCCGTCCGGCCAGGAAAGATGTTCCATATATCTATCCCTCATTTCTCAGCGTCTTCATCCAATGCTTCCAACAGGAAGCTCACCGGGCGAAAGCCATCGTTGCACGAAAGCATCGCGGAACGGGGATTCTTCATCCATCCCTCATAGAAATCTTCCGCACCGTGCGCGAGTCCCATGACGAACGGCGACATCGTCTCCCAGGCACTCTCGCAGAGCCCTTCCGGCCGCTGCCAGCCATTCGCGATGAATACCTGCCCTTCCTCCATCGCGCAGGCATCCTCCATCGGATTCTCGTACTTCGCCATGAGATCCTCATAGCAGGCCTTGCGCATCACCGTAATCCGCACCTTTTTCATCGTCACCCTCCCAAAATACGATCACTTGGATCTATCTCATACCGAAGTCTATCACATCGGGGATAAAAAACCAAGACATCAAACCAGTACAGTGTATCCGATGGATGTGAGAATTTGCATTTAAACTGTAAATCTGATATAATAGAAAAAACATATTGGATTACAAGGCGGAGTCTGTTCACCGACAGGCTCCGTCTATTTCTTTATAAGGGGGCTTTTTATTGTATCGGACAAATTTACAGAAAAATATAGTAAAAATATAAAATCAACCTCACAAAATATATAGGTTATTATATTAAAACACGTTATAATTATCTATAGAAAAAGGTGATTTCCATATGTTTGCTAAAGATGTTCTTCACATCTTGCAGGTTTCTAGGCCGACGCTCACGAAGTATGTCAAGACAGGGATTATCCGTGTCCATGTCATGCCGAACAGCCACTACGACTACAACGAGGAAGATGTCTACAAGTTCCTCAACAAAGACATGCAGCGCAAAACCTACATCTATGCCAGTGTCTCTACGCCAAAGCAGAAGGCTGACCTCAAAAACCAGATCCAGCTGCTCAAGCAGTTCTGCTTTGCAAATGGCTATACCATCAATCAAGGAGGCGATAGCGGATGATGAAACGAGTGGAACACCACCGGCTTAAACCATCGTCGCCGTTCTACGCCATGCTGCGCGAATTCTGCCATCGTTCCAAGAACCTCTACAATCATGGAAACTTCCTGATCCGTCAGGCGTTCCTCGAGGATAGCAAATGGCTGCGCTATGGCGAAGTCGACCGCTTGCTGAAGGCTGACGTAAAGTACCCCGACTATCGGGAAATGCCGACTGCACAGACGGCACAGCAGACGCTGCGTATCTTGGACAAGAACTGGGCATCGTTCTTCGCGGCCATCAAGGACTGGAAGGCCCATCCCGAGAAGTACAAGGGACGTCCTAAACTGCCGAAGTACAAACCGAAGGACGGCTATTTCCCGTTGGTCCTGACGAACCAGAACTGCAAGCTCAAGGACGGAGTCATTCGCTTTCCAAGAGTCTTTCAAGGATTCACGGTAAAGACCATCTTCTCTAGTCAGCCAGATGCTGTGTTCAAGCAGGCACGCATCATCCCGCATGGCGGGGAAATCGATCTGGAACTCGTCTATGAGATTCCAGAGGTCGATGAGAAAGCGGACAATGGAAAATATGCCGCTATCGACATCGGCATCGACAATCTCGTGGCGCTGGCATGGAATACAGGCAAACGCCCTGTCCTTTTCAAGGGGACGCCTCTCAAGTCAGTCAACCAGTACTACAACAAGCAGATGGCCAAGCGCAGGAGCATCTGTGAGCGGATGAATGGATGCCATTCATCGAAGCGAATCGCGCGGCTCACAGCGAAGCGGAATCGCAAGGTTGAGGATTACTTGCATAAGGCAAGCCGCAAGGTCATCGACTTGTGCACAGAACAGGATGTGTCGGTGCTGGTCATCGGCAAGAACAAGGGCTGGAAACAGGAAGCGAACCTCGGCCACAGGGTCAACCAGAGCTTTGTGCAGCTGCCTTTCGCCCGCTTCATCCAGATGCTGCAGTACAAGGCCGAGTCAATCGGCATGAAGGTCGTGCTGACTGAGGAGAACTATACGAGTGGCACTTCCTTCTTGGATGGCGAGGCCCCGATCAAAGCCTGCTATGACAAATCACGCCGGGTTCATCGCGGCCTGTTCTTGGCAAACGATGGCCAACGCATCAATGCCGATGTCAATGGTGCCTACCAGATCATGCGAAAAGTATTCCCGAATGTGAACGCAGACGGGATAGAGGGCGTAGCGTTACGCCCAGCTGTAGTAACTCTTTCGATGAGCGCTCGTCGCAGCTCAGGCTGCGCCTGATGTGAGAAAGAGTGAACAGCGAAATTTATTAAAAATAAAAATATTATTATTTGTTATTTATAATAAATATAACGTCGTTATACCGAGTCTTATCATCATTGCATCAGTTGCACTGGGATGCATCGTGGTGCCTGAGGGCGCGAAGGCCGTCATGACCTTCCTCAAGCAGGAACTGTTCAATTCCTTCAGCTGGATCTACATCCTCAGCGTGGCCTTCTTTTACCGAGAACATCGGCTACTACTTGACGCACATCGTAGAGCTGTCCTTCCGCACCTTTGCCTATGAGAGCACCAAGGAAGAGTGGTTCACGAGCTGGACCATCATGTACTGGGCCTGGTGGACTACAGGCGGAATTCGCGAAGAACGGGATTGCGGCGCAGGTCCGCAGCGGTGAAGAAGACGGGCTCCCGTACTGCGAACTCATCGTCGAGAGCGGCCGTCTCCGCGACTTCCTTTACGGTGTCGGCTGCAAGGAACACGCCGTCTCCAAGATGGTCGTCTCCTCCAGCCTCCTCCCGAAGATGGATACGGTAGATGACTTCGAGCCGGTCTGCTACTTTGCCGACGGCAGGCGCGGCTACAGCCTCAAGTACATGCGCCGCGAGGAACTGCTGACCGATGTCCTGCACCAGTACGAGCGCTATATCCGCATGATTGCCAACAGCAAGCATAATCTGTACCTATTCGACAAGAAGAATGATGAGACGTAATCTCTCCTGTGAAAGGTGATGTGAGATGAAATGATGTGGCGTGATCTATTCAATCTAAAGGGAGGCGCCGCCTCCATCCAAGAAATCAACCAGCGCATCCTTGCGGATGCGACGGTATCGGGGACGAATCTCATCGTCCTCGTCATGGCCATCATGATTGCCTGTGTCGGCCTGAACATGAACAGCGTCGCCGTCATCATCGGCGCCATGCTGATCTCCCCGCTCATGGGTGGGATCGTGGCCATCGGGTACGGCATGGCCACATACGATGTGCACTTCATCCGTCAGTCCATGATCAAGCTCGCCTTCCAGGTGGGATTCGCCATCCTGACGGCCTCCCTCTACTTTGCCATCTCGCCGCTGGCCTACTCGACGGACGAGCTTCTGGCACGCACCTCGCCTACCATCTGGGATGTCATCGTCGCCCTGTGCGGCGGCATTGCAGGGGCCGTCGGCAATACGCGTCAGGAAAAGAGCAATGTCATCCCCGGCGTAGCCATCGCTACCGCTCTGATGCCTCCGCTCTGCACAGCCGGATACGGGCTGGCATCTGGCCATTACCCCTTCTTCCTCGGCGCGATGTACCTCTTTTTCATCAATGCCTTCTTCATCGCACTCGCAGCCTTCCTCGTCTTCAAAGTCCTCGGCGTCCCATCGCATGGTGATGTCGCAGCCTCACAATTCCAGCGGCAGCGAATCATCCTGGCGGCTCTCGGCATCTTGATCACGGCGCCGAGCATCTATCTCGCCTATCAGATGGTCGAGGAGAATCTGCGCGACATGCAGGTCAAGAGCTTCATCAGCGAGGACATGGACTTCCAGACAACGAGCGTTGTCTCCTACACCGTAAAGGGCCACGTCCTCACCGTCGATCTCGTGGGCACACTGCTGACCGAGAAAGAGATTGATGCCCTTCAGGACGAACTGCACGCGCGCAACAGGCTCCAAGACCTCGAGCTCGTCGTCATTCAGGGGCAGCGCGAACTCGACCGCGAGCAAGTCCAGAACCTCATCAATGCGCGGCTCGAGAAGCAGAGTACTTCCGAAAAGGAAGTCTCCTACAAGAACCTCTCCGCGCAGTATTACCCGGCCTACAAGCGCGCGAGCGCAGACCAGCAGACCATCGAGCTCCTCACCCAGCAGGCCCCCCTTCTCTTCCCCGAGGTCCTGTCCATCCAGGGCGGCACATTGACATCCGTAACGCCCCAGAAGGATCAGCCAAAAACGGAGAACAAAGTGGACCACAAGCGCTTCATGGTCGAAGTCATCGTCAAAGAGCCGCTCCGCCCAGAAGAAGCCGACCGCTTGCAGAAGTGGATTGCCGCACAGGTCGATATGCCCGTCCTCATGACCGTCCAGACTGCAGATCATCCCAGTGACTTCTACGGCGACGGCATCGCCTGGCCATAAAAAAACCTGCCTTCACCATCAAGGTGAGGGCAGGTTTTTTCTCTAGGCTCAAGCCGTCTGGCTCTTGGCGCGGCGGCTCATGCAGAAGCCGGTGAGGATGACGCCTACGGCGAGGACGGCCTGGATGGCAATGGCTGCCCAGTCGCCGACGGCGCTCGTGATCATCGTGCCGAGGATCTTGTCGTGGGCGATCATAGAGCCAGCCGTCCAGCCTAAGAGGCCTGCACCCGCGTAGAGCACGACGGGAAAGCGGTCCATGATCTTGCCGATGAGCGTGCTGCCGCCCACGATGATCGGGATGCTGACGAGGAAGCCGAAGACGACAAGCACGAAGCTGCCATGCGACGCACCGGCGATGGCCAGCACGTTGTCGACACCCATCGCAGCATCGGCGATGATGATCGTCTTCACGGCACCCATGAGGCTGTCCGACGCCTCAACATGCTCGTCCTTCTTCTCCGGCACGAGCAACTTCACCGCAATCGGCAAGAGGATCAGGCCGCCGATGGCCTGCAGGTACGGGATGGTCAAGAGCCATACGGCCACGAGCGTCATGACGAGGCGGATGATGACGGCACCGGCCGTGCCGATGAGGATCGCCTTCTTGCGCAGATTCTCCGGCAGTTTGTTCGCCGCCATCGCGATGACGACAGCATTGTCGCCGCCGAGCAGCAGGTCCATCAGGACGATCGTGCCGAGGGCCATGAGGAATTGCATCGATAAGATTTCCATGTGATTGATTCCTTTCTCCAGGTATCCATAAACAAAAAGAGACTTCCGCATGGTATCCGTGAACCGGGTATCATGCGAAAGTCTCACCTATTACATCCGTAACGCTACCACCAGCCGCTCGCGCGGCATGCTTGTTGACGGCAGACCAAAGAGGTTACTCCCCTTCGCTATTCGCTTGTAACATCAGTATAGCAGACCGACGTCCCTATTGTCAATCTGCCGCAGCAGGAAATCTCATCTAAGACGCTGCTCTGCCGCGCGCACGGCATAGCGCACGCAGTCGTCACAGGAGCAGAGCATCCTGCCCGTCTCGATGCCCTTGAGGTCCTTGCAGATCGTGGCACCGGCTTTTTCCTGGAACTCGTGCAGGAGTTCGCGCATGATGGCCGCCGTCGGCTTGCCGCTCTTGTTGCAGAGGCCCATGACCATGCTCGCGCCGCAGAGCGCCCCGCACGTCGCCTCCGTACAGCCCATGCCCATGCCAAAGCCCGAGCCGAGCGCCCGGAGCTCCTCCTCCGGCCTTTCGAGCTCATCGGCGAAAGCCAGCAGCACCGCCTGTGCGCAATTGCAGTCCTTGTGTTTATACGCCACGGCCTTTTCAGCCTTATCGTTCATTTCCATGATATGCTCACCTGTTTCCTTTGCAAAATACATTTCTTCCCATTATAGACCATCTGCATCATCTTGCAAACCATCTTCACGCACGGCATTTCCCGCAATGGCTGCAGCCGTTGCCCGGGCTGCCGCCACCAGCTGCAAGAGCCGTTCGAATTTCTGCGCAAACTTCTCGTCATCCGCCGCGGTGCGCTTGTGCGGTCCTTTGCCGTGGAACTTTGCCGAAGCGCGCCGCGCCTTCTTCATGACGTGGCGTTCCATGAGCAGGCGGTCGATGTTCTCCTCTGTGTACTGCCAACCGTTCTGATGCACGGCATAGGCCCGCTTGCCGAGCGCAAGCGCTGCCACGCCATAATCCTGCGTCACCACGATGTCGCCCGCGCGGCAGAGATTGATCAGCGCAAGATCGACTGCATCCGCACCAGCCCCGACAACCCTGACCTCGCTGTAATCCGATGATAGGATGTGATTCGTATCGCAGAGCAGCACAACGGGCACATTGTATTTCCGCGCTACAGTCTCAATCTGATGCACGACCGGACAGGCATCTGCATCGACAAAAATCTTCAAAAACATACGCCTCCTTGATGGATATATCTTCCCTACAGAATGTAAAAGCCGCCATATGCAAGACATAAAGGCATATGACGACTTCTATAGAATTATCCAACTGTTCAATTTGGCAGCAGGTCAGCCTGCATCTCATCGAGCATCGCCTGTGCCTGCTGCCAATCCGCATCATGCATGCCCGCAACGGCGAGTTCACGACTGGCCTGCTGCAGGAGCGGCATGATGGCATGAAGGTCATCCTGGCGCAAAAGGCACGCCTCTGCCTGCAGGAGCGTGAAGCGGGCGCGGTCGACCGGTGTGCTGCTGTCGAGCACGGCTAGCGAAGCCGTGATGGCCGCTTCGCTGTAGCGCCCGTCGTGCATGCACTTGTTGAAGAGCAGTTCACTCGTGCGGAGCGGCGTCTGATGGGCGCGGTTGTCGCGGATGGCCGCCTGCGTGATCCTGTACTGATCGTCGCTGATGACCGCCATCTCGCGGTACTTGAGGAAGATGCGGTTCTTCAGGCCCGCTCGGGCGCGGACGGCCCGGCTCAGGCCATTGTCACGCTCATCCGCTATCACAGATGCAGCAGCATTCTGAGCAGGGCTCGTCGGCTGTATCGCCTGTGCCGCAGCAGCTGACGAGGATGCTCCTGTGTACAAGCAGGTCATCAGCAATACAGACAGGCAGAGCGCTTGCCGGAATTTATCGCCCCCCTGCGCAGGCCTATTGCCATCCGTGTCGACAAAGATACGCATTGTCGCCCATTCCCTCAGCATTCCTTGAAGAACTCGATGGTCTCACCGCACGGCCCGACAGCAAAGGCGATGCGGACAGGGAACGGCGTCTCTGCAGGGATGGTCAGATCATTCGGCTCAACGGTAATCTTATAGCCTGCCTCGCGGACGGCCTTGACGCAGGCGTCCGGATCGTCCGTAGCGAGTGCGAAATGGCGCACGGATCCCTCAACATGGTTCTCGCCGCCCTGGGCGAAGATCTCGATGAGGCCGGCGCCTGTATCAAACATGATGCCGGCCTCATCGCCCTCACCCCAGCTGCGCTTGACGGGCAGCCCGAGGACATCCCGATAGAAATGGATGGCTTCCTGGAATTCTGCCTGGCAGCTGCACTTGAGTGCCGCATGATGCAATCCCTTGATCAATGACATAGAAAAGACCTCCTAATTCTACACAACTTACCATTTATTTATGCGCACCGGGTACCGGGACGCCATCACGGCTCCCGGTACTCGACAGCATTTTCCTCACACCAGTCGCGCGCTGCCTTCATCAGGTACTCCTGTTTGAACGCTTCCCATGCGGGCTTCAGCAGCAGATGGCGGACCTGATGGCGGAAGCGCGTCACGGCGCCTGCTCCCTGCAGGGCAGTGAGCAGGCGCTCTTTGACCGCTTCGCGCGGGCGCGATTCCGCGAACGCACGCATCATCGCCGCCTCATCCCCGTCCATGATATTCGGGATGGGGATATAGCGCTCCCAATCCTCTTCCATCACCATGGCATAGTGCATAGCATCGCGCTCGGCGAGGTCATCTGCCATCATGATGACTTTGCCCGCCGCGGTGTCGACATAGCCTTGACGCACATCGGACTGAGCAAAGGCCGCTGCTAATTCCTTTAAATCGACTTTCATTAAGTGTGTCACCTTCTGTCTTATGCGTTTATTTTTATTATACTATGCTAACACAATAATGTCAGCAAGAGAAATACCCATGCGCTGGGATGCGTCTCATCCCGGCACATGGGCAGAAAAATCAGTTGGGATCGAATTTCTTGCTGGCATCCTGCAGGAGGTGATCGCGCAGCTGCTTGGAAGCCGCAAAGTAATCGTGAACGGCCTGACGGTCGTGATGCTCGACAGCCGTGATGACCTCGCCGAGGATGGCCTGCAACTCACGCAGGTCGCTCGCGATGGCCTCGCCGTTCGTCATGCAGATATCGGCCCACATGTCAGCATTCGACGAAGCGATGCGCGTCGTGTCGCGGAAGCCGCCGCCGATGAGCTTGATGCAGGAGTCGCGGTCATCGCCAGAGCGGTTGAGCAGAGTGACGAGCGCAGCAGCCGTGACATGCGGCACGTGGCTGATGACAGAAGCACAGCGATCGTGCTTGGCGATGTCGAGCGTCGTGAAATTCGCGCCCGTGTACTTGAGCACGCTCATGAGCTTCTTGTGGGCCTCAGGCGGAGCGCCCGTGTCCTCGACGATGACATATGCCTTGCCAACAAAGAGGTCCTTCATCGCGGCATCGACACCGCTCTTCTCGCGGCCCGTCATCGGATGGCCGGCGATGTAGTAGATATCATCTGGCAGGATCTTCTGCAAGTGCTGCCAGATGTAACCCTTCGTGCTGCCCGCATCCGTCAGGATGCAACCTTTCTTGAGGTACGGCAGGATCTTTTCCACCATCGGCACGATCTGCAGGACAGGCGGGCTCAAAAAGACGATGTCAGCATCGGAAACGACCGACTCGATATCGGCCGAGGCATAGTCGACGGCACCGAGCGCGACGGCGCGGTCCATCGAGGCCTGATGGCGGCAGAGCCCCGTGATGTAGATATCCTCGCCGAGCTTGTCCTTGAGGCAGAGACCGAGCGAGCCGCCAATGAGGCCGACGCCGATGATGGCGAGTTTCAGACGGCTCATAACGTACGCCCCATGACTGTGCAAATCTTGCCGAGCTCACCCATCAGGGCATTGAAGTTCTTCGGCGTGAGGCTCTGGTCGCCATCGGAGAGCGCGACTTCTGGATGCGGGTGCACCTCGATAATCAGGCCGTCGCAGCCAGCGGCGACAGCGGCGCGCGCCATCGGGCGGACCATCTCCCAGCGGCCCGTGCCGTGGCTCGGGTCGACGATGATTGGCAGGTGCGAGAGTTCCTTGATGGCCGCGACGGCGCTGAGATCCAGCGTGTTGCGCGTGAATGTCTCGTAGGTGCGGATGCCGCGCTCGCAGAAGATGACCTGATCATTGCCGCCCGCCATGATGTACTCTGCAGCATTGAGCCACTCGCTGATGGTCGCTGCGAGGCCGCGCTTGAGCATGACCGGCTTCTTGGCCTTGCCGAGCGCTTTGAGGAGCTGGAAGTTCTGCATGTTGCGCGCGCCGACCTGGTAGACATCGGCGTACTTGCCGACGAGCTCGATGTCGTCCTTGTCGACGATCTCCGTGACGACCTTGAGGCCTTCTTCATCAGCTACCTCGCGCAGCATCTTGAGGCCTTCTTCGGCAAGGCCCTGGAAGTCGTACGGGCTCGTGCGCGGCTTGAACGCACCGCCGCGCAGGAACTTCGCCCCGCCGGCCTTGACAGCCTTGGCAGCTTCACGCAGCTGCTCGATGCTCTCGACCGAGCACGGGCCGGCCATGACGACGACTTCCTTGCCGCCGATCTTGACGCCGTCGACATCGACAATCGTGTCCTCCGGATGGAAGTGACGGCTGACGAGCTTGTATTTCTCGGTGATGCGCACCGTCTTCTCGACGCCCTCGAGCATGCTGACCTCGAGGTTGGCGATCTTCTTGCGGTCGCCGATGACGCCGATGATCGTGCAGTCCTCACCGGTCGACAGATGTGCCTTGAGGCCGACCTGATGCAGGCGCTCCTCGACTTTCTGGATGTTCTCTTTCGTGGCATCTGGTTTCATGACAATGATCATAATGATTTCCTCCTGACAATCCCCCGAAGAATAGAAAAAGCCCGCCCCTCTACAGGGACGAGCTGATATACCCGTGGTACCACCCTGCTTGCCGATGCAAGCCTCTCACTTCGGATACTGACATACCCTAGCCTCTGGTAACGGTGGCGCTCCGGCGGGACCTACTCTCTTCAGCCTGCTGCTCCTGAGCGTATTTCATCCCCTCTCCCTGCGCTGTCACACCAGCCCAGCGCTCTCTTCAAGGAAGTCATGGGATTACTTCTCTCATTCTCTGCATTTCACTTGATGTATACTACCATACCAGATTTGTTACAGAATGTCAATGCATTCTCGCCAGGATTGCCCAAAATTGTACAATCAAGGCAATCCCCGCAAACATGTATTGCACCGATTACGCGTATCGCACAGACGGCAATCAGACGCGGACCATCGCGATCTCATCGCAGTTCGGGAACTTCGGGCAGTCGATGCATTCCTTCCAGACCTTGTGCGGCAGTTCTTCTTTCGTGATCGTCTGGAAGCCGAGCTTCTGGAAAAAACCTGGCTTGTAGGTCAGCGTGAAGTACTTCTCGACGCCGAACACATCGCCTTCCTCGATGAGGCGGCGCACGATCTCCGCACCGATGCCCTGGCGCGTCATGTCAGGCGCCACGGCCATCGTGCGGATCTCGGCAAGGCGGTCCCAGATGATGTGGAGCCCGCCGACACCGACGACCTTGCCCTCGTCATCGATAGCGACAATCATGTCGCGCAGCGTCTCATAGAGCGTATTGCGCGAGCGCGCGAGCATGACACCGTCCGTCGCATAGTCGTTCACGAGATGGTATATCTCCTCAATATCGGCAAAGGTTGCCTTCCTGTACTCCATATTCTCTCTCCTTTACTTGGTCTTGGTGTCGCTGCCGGCGAGCGGCTCTGCGCTCGGGCAGACGGGCGCGAGCGGGCAGATGTCACAGGCGGGCTTCCTCGCCTTGCAGATCTTGCGGCCGTGCCAGATGAGCCAGTGATGCGCATCCGACCACTTCTCCTTCGGGATGTTCTTCATGAGGCCCTGCTCCACGGCCAGCGGCGTCGTGCCCGTCGCGAGCTGCAGGCGGTTCGCGATGCGGAAGACATGCGTGTCCACAGCGATGGCCGGATGATGGAAGGCCACGCTCATGACGACATTGGCTGTCTTGCGGCCGACGCCCGGCAGCCGCTGCAGTGCGTCAAAATCATCCGGCACCTGGCCGCCGAACTCCGTGCAGAGCATCTGGCAGGCCGCGAGGATGTTCTTGGCCTTGTTGCGGAAGAGCCCGCAGTCGCGGATCTCATTCTCGAGTGCCGCGAGGCCCATCGCCATGATGTCCTCCGGCGACTTTACTTTCGAGAAAAGACGCTTCGTCGTGACATTGACACGCTTGTCGGTGCACTGCGCCGAGAGGATGACGGCAATCAGGAGCTCGAATGGGTTATGGAAGATGAGTTCCGGCTTTGCCCCGCGGTATGTCTCCTCGAGGATGGCCAGCTGCTCTTCCCGTATCTTCTTCGTTACACGCATGCAATCCACTTCCTGTTCTGCAAAATGGCAAAAATGGCAAAAGGAAGGGCCCAATCCATGAATTGAGCCCTTTCTGAGTTTCACGATTTATTCTATTATAGCAGATTCCAGGCGTCTGGCAAGTGACAAGCGCCCGGCAGCTGGCATCAGTTCGTCAGGCTGCGGATCGGTGCGGGGATGCGACCGCCGCGCGCGATGAAGGCCTCGGAGCTGTACTGATTGCGCACCGGCACGATCGGGCAGTAGCCGAGCAGTCCGCCGAACTCGACCATGTCGCCGACCTTCTTGCCCGGCACAGGGATGACGCGGACAGCCGTCGTCTTGTTGTTGATCATGCCGATAGCCGCCTCGTCGGCGATGATGCCCGAGATCGTCGCAGCCGACGTATCGCCCTCGATGGCGATCATGTCGAGGCCGACCGAGCAGACGCAGGTCATCGCCTCGAGCTTCTCGATGGAGAGGCTGCCCTCAGAGACTGCATGGATCATGCCCTCGTCCTCGCTGACCGGGATGAAGGCACCCGAGAGGCCGCCGACGTGCGAGGAGGCCATGAGGCCGCCCTTCTTGACCGCATCGTTGAGCAGTGCGAGGGCTGCCGTCGTGCCCGGTGCGCCGCAGCTCTCGATGCCCATCTCCTCGATGATGCGCGCGACACTGTCGCCGACAGCCGGCGTCGGTGCGAGCGAGAGGTCGATGATGCCGAACGGCACGCCGAGGCGCTTCGACGCCTCGCGCGCGACGAGCTGGCCGACGCGCGTGATCTTGAAGGCCGTGCGCTTGATCGTCTCCGCGATCTCCGTGAAGTCCGCGCCCTTGAGGTCCTCGAGAGCGTGCTTGACGACGCCTGGCCCCGATACGCCGACGCTGACGACCTTATCCGCCTCACTGACGCCGTGGAAGGCGCCCGCCATGAACGGGTTGTCTCCCGGCGCGTTGCAGAAGATGACGAGTTTCGCGCAGCCGAGCGCCTGCTGGTCACGCGTGAGCTCTGCCGTGCGCTTGACGACTTCGCCCATCTCGCGCACGCAGTCCATGTTGATGCCCGTCTTCGTCGAACCGAGGTTCACCGAGGAGCAGACGAGGTCCGTCGTCGCGAGGGCCTGAGGAATCGAGTTGATGAGCACGCGGTCGCCGTGCGTGAAGCCCTTCTCGACGAGTGCCGAGAAGCCGCCGATGAAGTTGATGCCGATTTCCTTGGCGGCGCGGTCCATCGCCTCAGCGACCGGCACGTACGAGTCAGTCTTGCAGGCATCGGCCGCGATGGCAATCGGCGTGACCGAGACGCGCTTGTGGATGATAGGGATGCCGTACTCCGTCTCGATGTCCTCGCCCGTCTTCACGAGGAATTCCGCCGACTTCGTGATCTTGTCGTACACGTTCTGGCAGAACTTATCGATATTCGGATGCGCACAGTCGCGCAGCGAGATGCCCATCGTGATCGTGCGGACATCGAGCTTGTTTTCCGTAATCATGCGGTTTGTTTCTAAAATATCATCTATCGTTATCACAGGGCTCTTTTCCTCCTAAACGTCATAAAAAGCCAATCCGGAACAAGTGACGCCGCTCAGACATTGTGCATGACATTGAAGATGTCTTCATGCTGTGCCTTGATGTCGACATTGATCTCCTTGCCCTTCTCCTTGAGCGTCTTCTGCAGCTCTACGAGATTGATCTTGCTCGCGCTGATCTCCGCAATCATGACCATGTTGAAGAAACCATCCATGATATTCTGATTGATATTGAGGATGTTGACATTATTCTCGGCAAGGATCTGGCTGACCATCGCGATGATGCCGACGCGGTCCTTACCAACAACAGTTACTACGAGTTTCATTTACACATTCTCCTTACTGTTTACTGTCCAAAAGTATAACACCGTTTGTAACAGGTGGAACAATGTCCCCACACAAACTATTTCTTTCATTATAGCAAGGCTTGATGAAAAAACCAATAGATGTCGTGAAATTTCTCGACGCTTTGCACCTTGTGTAGATAAATTGTATACAAAAAAGGCGAAGAACGCCGTGTTCTCCGTCTCATTTCGTACTATTCTTTCATATGCGCTTTATCTGGCAGAATCATGCATTCCAGCTGATGACTTTGCCCAGAGCCTCTACGTTTGCATAGGACTTGAATACGCGCTTGATAATCTTCTTCATGGAAAAACCTCCTATCTTTTCGCGGTTTCACCCGGGATCTGATGATATGATTACCATAACACAACACAAATTCCACGTCAATACAGCAAAAAGAAGAAGTTTTCTTAAAAAGTTTCTCTATTTTCGCGCATTTAAACCAATAAACCGCAGCATGCGCTGCGGCTCATCCGTTCAAGCCTTCTGCAGGACGAAGCTTATCCCATCGGCCGTGCTGACTTCGTAATCGGTCGAAGAAAGTATGCCCGCGACGAATCTGCTGCGCAATGCCTGGTAGACGGCGGGGCTGCCTTCGACTTCCGTCCAGTAGTGGCTGTGCACATCCGCCGTCTTATCCCAGCGGAACGTCTCGGCCGTCTGGTCGCGCATCATGTTGACGCCATCACACGGCATGCCGTCGACGAGGTGTGTCGTCAAATACTGGAAGAGCTCGCCCGCCCCAGCATCGGCCGGCGCAGCCTGCTCCCTGCCCACTTCGTACGCCAGCTCCTCGAGCACAGCGAGACGCTCCGGATGGCCGAACAAGAGCTCCGTGACGAGTGCCGCCAGGCGATGCTCGACATCCGCGATGCTCTTTGAGAGCCAGCCGTGGATATTCGAGACGTCGATGATCGCATCGAGCGGGCGGTCCTCGCGGCTGCAGTACGCATCAAGTGCACTCGCCTCGGCCCAGCCCTCCGCAGCAGCGCGCTTGGCGATCTCTGCGATGAGCTGCTCCTGCAGCTGATTCTTCCCGTATACCATAAAGTGGATGGGGGCTAAAAACATGCTCATAAAAAGTCCTCCTGTATCTCAGTCATGCAACGGCGCATATACCATATACAATGGCCCGGCAATCGTTTGTTAAGATCTGTTATGTCAAGGTTTCATCCATGTAAAAAAAGGGGGAATGAATGCTATGCTTGATATTCTACCTGCAACATGTTTCCCCCGCCGTGACTTCTGTTACACTTTCGCTCTTTTTCTTGCTGATTCTCGTTCTTTCTTGACTCTCGTAGAAAATTTCTTTATAATAAGTATATATTTATGATATGGATTAGAATTTATTTTATTTATCTATCCATCAAGAAAAGTGAGGTATGATTTATGGATGCATTGAATGCGGTGGTCTCCGCCATCAACAACGTGCTGTGGTCCTACGTGCTCATCGTCGTGCTCGTCGGCTGCGGCATCTGGTTCACGCTCTCCACGCGGTTCGTACAGCTGCGCATGCTGCCAGAGATGATCCGGCTGCTGACGGAGGGCATCGGCCACAAGACGGAAGGCGATGCGATAAGCTCCTTCCAGGCCTTCTGCGTCAGCACGGCTTCGCGCGTCGGCGTCGGCAACATCGCAGGCGTCGCGATTGCCATCGTCACGGGCGGCCCCGGCGCCGTCTTCTGGATGTGGGCCATCGCCTTCCTCGGCTGTGCGACGGGCTTCGTTGAGAGTACGCTCGCCCAGATCTACAAGCTGCCGCGCGGCAACGGCAAGTTCCACGGCGGCCCGGCCTACTACATCAAGAATGCGCTGCGCCAGCCCGGCGTAGCCAAGCTCTTCGCCTTCCTGATCTCGGTGACGTTCGGTCTCATCTACGTATCCGTACAGGCCAACACGATTGCGCTGTCCGCCCAGACGGCCTTCGGCATTGCCCCGATCTATTCCGCTGCCTTCCTCTGCGTGCTGACGGCGCTCGTCATCTTCGGCGGCATGTCGCGCATCGCGAAGTTCACGGAATTCCTCGTGCCCATCATGGCTGGCATCTACCTCTTGACGGCCTTTGCCATCATCCTGCTCAACATCGATAAAGTCCCGGCGATGTTCGCCTTGATCCTCCACGATGCCTTCTCGCCGCAGGCGGCTGTCGGCGGCGGACTCGGCACAGCTGTCATCACCGGCGTCAAGCGCGGCCTGTTCTCCAACGAGGCCGGTGAAGGCTCCGTGCCGAATGCCGCAGCGACGGCCGATGTCACCCACCCGATCAAGCAGGGCCTCGTCCAGGCCTTCGGCGTCTACGTTGACACCTGGATCGTCTGCTCTGCCACAGCCTTCATCGTTCTCTTGACGGGCCAGTACACGATCGGCGGCGAGCTCACCGGCATCGCCCTCGCCCAGGCATCGCTCGCGAGCATCTTCGGGCCGCTGGCACCGGCAGCTGTCTCCATCCTCATTTTGATGTTTGCCTTCAGTTCCATCGTCGGCAACTACTACTACGGAGAAATCAACATCGCCTTCTTTGAAGGCAATACCAGGAAATACCTGCTCGTCTTCCGCGCAGGTGTCGTGATCATGGTCTTCTTCGGCTGCCTGGCTGAGCTCTCCCTCGTCTGGAACCTCGCCGACCTCTTCATGGGCTTCCTGTGCCTGACCAACCTCTACGCTGTCATCCGCCTCTCCAAGTACGCGCGCATCGCCCTGTTCGACTATGTCAAGCAGAAGAAAGAAGGCCACGAGGAACCGGCCTTCGACCCCGCCATCCTCGGCGACGAGCACGGCATCCACGCCTGGGGCGTAGACAAGATCAAATAATCCCCTCCCCCAACATCAAATATCAGATAACAAAAAGCTGCCCAGAACAATGGGCAGCTTTCTTGTCATTCACACCTGATCTTCTCCCTTGAAGAACACAGACTTGCCGATGAACTCGCGCAGGATGGAGTTATTCGGCACATCGTCCTCATCGGGCAAATCGAGGAAGTACTGGCAGAAGTCGAGCAGGCGCCTTGCCTTCGTGTACTCCGGCACATCCGGCGTCACGGCCTCGAGCATCGGCACGGCGTAGCGGCGCAGCGCTGCAAGCTCATAGATCATCGCGGAGTTGAACATGACGTCCGCCTCTTCCTGATACGGGAAGATGTACTTCTCCTCCCCCTGGCGCACATCCGGCCACTGCTTGAGGGTCTTCAGCGCGCTCGCGCCGCGGAACTGGTAGTCGCGCACGAGGCGGCGGATGAGGCGCGCATCTGTCGTCGGAATGCGGTTATGGGCATCGATGTTGAGCTGCGTCAGCGCGCTGACGTAGATCTTGAACTTGTAGTCACGCGGGATGGCCGCCGTGAGCTTCTCGTTGAGGCCGTGAATGCCCTCGACGATGATGGGCTGGCTCTTCTCGAGTGTCAGCGGCTCCTGCCCCTCCCACTCGCGTTCACCCGTCTTGAAGTTGTAACGCGGCAGCACGACGCTCTCCCCCTTGAGCAGTGCGAGCATGTCCTTGTTGAAGAGGCCGACGTCGAGCGCCTCCAGGCACTCGTAATCGTAGGCCCCTGCTGGTGTCTTCGGCGTCTCCTCGCGGTTGACAAAGTAATTGTCGAGCGAGATGGATACGGGCCGCAACCCCATGACCTGCATCTGCACGCGCAGACGCTGCGCGAAGGACGTCTTGCCCGACGAGGAAGGCCCCGCGATGAGGATCAGGCGCAGCTTCCGGCAGTGCTTGGCGATGTAGTCGGCAATCTCGGCGATGTGCTTCTCCTGCAGGGCCTCCGAGACGCGGATGACCTCGCTGATGCGGCCCGTGCGGATGGCCCGGTTGAGGTCTGTGACATAGCGGCAGCGCAGGATGTCGGCCCAGTTCTTCGCCTCGGTCAAGACCTCCGAGAGCTTTGGCTGCGGCATGGTTTTCGGCACGCTGCCGCGGCTCTTGAGGTCTGGCGTGCGCAGGAGGACGCCGGACTCAAAAATATCAAGCGCAAACTTGCCAAGATGGCCCGTCGAGCCGATCATCGCACCGTAGAGGTAGTCGCAGTATCCGCCGCAGCGGTAGATGCTGACGTTCGGCAGCTTGAGCGAAGCGATGAGATTGGCCTTCTCGACCTGCTTCGTCTCCTTGAAGAGCTTGACCGCTTCGTCGCGGCTGAAGACCTCCTTGACGATGGGGCGGTTTTCCTGAACGATGACGCGCATCTCTCGCTCGATTGCCGTGACCATCTCTGGCGTCAGCGGCTTCCCCGGCACGCTGATCTCGCAGTAAAGGCCGTTGTTGGCGCGGAACATCGCCGCGACTTCCGCCTCTGGATAGAGCTCATGCACGGCCATGATCAACAGGAACTCGACCGTACGCCGGTAGATGATCCAGCCCTCTTCGCTCTCGAGCTCGACAAATTCGACAGAACGCGACTTGCCCACCGGCGTCTGCAGGTCGTGCAGCGTGTTGTCGAGCTTGACGGCAACAATGCGGCTCGCGTATTCCTGCTGGTAATCCGCTGCGAGGTCGCGCGGCATGACTTCCGGCAGGATATTCCTCTCTTTCCGTATCGTGACAAACATGTCAATGCCCCCTTCTTGAACCCTTTCTGAAACAAAAACCGGAACATGTGTTACTCTTATTGTAGCACATGTTCCGGTTCAAATGTCAGTCCAAACATCGGGAACGTGGTTTCATATTTCTCATTTGAAGATCCAAAGTACGAACTGGTAGGCAACGGCGCCCATCACGGCCGTGCACGGGATTGTCAGCACCCAGGCCGTGACCATCTGCTGTGCGACGCCCCAGCGGACGGCATTGACGCGCTTGGCCGTGCCGACGCCCATGATGGAGCCCGAGACGACGTGCGTCGTCGAGACAGGCAGGTGCAAGAGCGTTGCCGAGAAGATGACCATCGATGAGTTGAGGTCAGCAGCGAAGCCCGAAATCGGCTCGAGCTTGAAGATCTTGCCGCCGATCGTCTTGATGATGCGCCAGCCGCCGACGGCCGTGCCGCAGGCCATCGCCGTCGCCGCGAGGACCTTGACGTACGTCGGAACCTCGAAGACGTCGATGTAGCCGCCCGAGAGCAGGGCCAGCGTGATGATACCCATCGACTTCTGCGCATCGTTCGAGCCGTGCGAGAAGGCCATCATCGCAGCCGAGAGGATCTGCATCTTCTTGAATTTGCCGTTGATGGCCGACGGGCTGAAGCGCCCGAAGATGCGGAAGAGCACGGTCATGACGAGACAGCCCGTCACGATGGCGATGATCGGCGAGGCGATCAGCGAGAGCACGATCTTGCCGATGCCGTAGAAGTTCAGGCCGTCCGAGCCGACGGAGACGAGCACCGCACCGATGACACCGCCGACGAGC
Source organism: Mitsuokella jalaludinii DSM 13811 (assembly GCF_000702905.1). Lineage (GTDB taxonomy): Bacteria > Bacillota > Negativicutes > Selenomonadales > Selenomonadaceae > Mitsuokella > Mitsuokella jalaludinii. The sequence continues at coordinate 61,191 of NZ_JNKR01000003.1, read as the reverse complement.
GCATGCGACGAGCTCGACGGCACAGCGAACCACCAGGTAATGAGGTTCCAGACGACCGCGCCGATGAGCGCCGCGATGATCACGTGTTCGTCGACATGCTGGGCCGACTTGACGATGTCCGCGCCGATGGTCTTCGCGACGCCCGTGCTGTACATGGCACCGAGAAAGTTGAGGAACGCCGCCATGATGATGGCGTGGCTCGGATGGAGAGCTCGCGTGGAGACGGACGTTGCAATGGCATTGGCTGTATCGTGGAAGCCATTGATGAAGTCAAACAGCAGTGCGAGCCCGATGACTGTAAAGATCAAGAGCTGGAGTTCAGGCATACTTCATTACCACTCCTCGGAGCATATCTGCAATCTTCTCGCAGTGGTCGAGCGTGTTCTCGAGGTTCTCGAGGATGTCCTTCCACTTGATGAGCTCGATCGGATCTTTCTCTTTGTCGAAGAGGTAGGCGACTTCATGGCGATAGACGCGGTCACCCTCGCTCTCGAGGCGGCCAATCTTGTGGGTTGCCTCGAGGATCTGCGCCTGATTCTTGCGGATGTTCTTCAAGAGCGAGAACGCACGGATAATCTCCTCGGTGCTCTCGATAAGCAGCTTCGTCAGCGTGACCGCGCCGCTCATCGCCTTGCCCGTCCGGTACATCACGATGCGCTGCAAGGTCCCCTGCAGATTGTCCACACCATCATCGAGGCCATTGGCCAGCGCGTAGATATCCTCGCGGTCAATCGGCGTGATGAAGGTCAGATTCAGCTTATCGATGATCTTATCGTTTACGGCATCGGCTGCGTGCTCGAGGTCAACAACTTCCTTCACCTTGTCAGCGGCCTTGCTGTAATCCAGCATGACTTCGTCCATCATGAGTGCACCCTGGTAGAAATACTGGGCGCTTTCTACGAACAAGTCAAAGAACTCGCTGTCCTTCTGCTTGAACTTAAACATCTTCTTCTGCGTCCTCCTAGATCATGAACGAAAACGAACCTATTGCATTGTAGTGCAGTGTTAACAAACCTTAACAATTAAACTATAACATCAATCACGGCACACATCAATAAAAAAATTTCAGCGCATACAAAAAAGCGCGCGAAAAAAGGCCCGACATCCGCCGCAAAAAGCGGATGCGGGCCTTTCGGTCGTATCGGGAAAATTAGCCTTCGACGGCCTGCAGAGCCTTGAGGACCTTCGGAGCGATGCCCTTCATCTTCTCGGCCGAGACGGAGCAGGCGGCGATGCGGACGCCGAGCTTCAGCGGTACTGCGAAGATCAGGTCATCGTGCAACTTGTCGCAGACGGCCTGCGGGTCCTTCGCCGGCACGGCGAGGAAGAAGCCGCCCTTGTACGGAAGGGCATTGAGGCCGCATGCCTTCGCCTCTTCCATGAAGAGGTTGCCGCGATGCTGGATCATCTTGTAGTAATCATCGCGCTCTTTCTCGAACTGTGCGAGCGCGCTCTTGTCCTGCTGGATGCGGGCGAGCAGCGTCATCGCGCCACGGTTGATGTTCGACCACGTCGCGCGGCTCGTGTACTTGTTGACTTCCTTGAACTCCGTGATGACTTCCTGGCTCGAGGAGACGGCGACGAGTGCACCCGTGCGCTGGCCGTAAGCCGTGTAGCCCTTCGACATCGAGAAGGCGAACATGACGAGAATGTTGCTCGGCAGATTGCCGAACTTCTTCATGAAGCGGCGCGTCTCGTTCTTCTCGCCGGCGAAATCGATGTAGGCGATGTCGACGAGGATGCTCATCTTCTTGCCCTTAGCTGCATACTTCTTCGTGAGGTCGAGGACATTGTCCCAGTCCTCCTCCGTCAGGCTGAAGCCCGTCGGGTTATGGGCCGGCGTGTTGATGATCGTCAGCAGGCTGTCCTGCTTCGCCATGATCGCGTCGACCTTCGCCGTGAAGTCCTCGATGTTGAAATTGTTGTCCGCATCGAAGAGCTTGTAGTTCGTCAGATGCGAGCCGCACTCGTTGCAGATGACGTTGTAGGTGCCCCAGAACCAGTCGGCCGTCAAGACTTCATCGCCACGCTCCGCATAGTTAGCCACAGCGTGATGGATGGCACCCGTGCCGCCCGCCGTCGCGATGGCACCGAAGTAGCCCTCCGGCTTCTGGTCAGCAAACGTCAGGTCAATGACAGCGTCGAGGTACTCAGGAAGCCCCGGGATTGGCGCATAGCGCGCGTAATCCTCGATGGACAGCGAGCGGAAGACGCGCTCCATCGTCGGGATGCTCGCGAACTTGCCGTCCTCGTCCATCATGACGCCCATCGTCGCATTCGTGACCTTGTCGGCGCCATACTTCTCTGCTGCCTCGCGGCATGCTGCGCTCGCACCAAAAATCGCATCCTTCAATCTCTTGCTCGCTGCATGCGAAGCCGCCATACTCGTCATCATAAAATAACTTCCTTCCATACAAACCAATATCCATATAATGAGTATATCATAAACGTTTTCCACCCATATGTCCATATACCGAAAAAACGTATACAATATTTCTCAGCATCTCGATTCCCCCGCGCATCGGAAGATCTCAGCGCGCGGTCAACAAGAAAGAGCCACCCCCGAAAGAGCGGCTCCCTCATGTTTATGCCTTAGCCGGGAAGAACTCGTCGTGGATTGCATTGACTGCATCCTTGAGCTGCGAGCCCTTGACGAGGCAGGAAATGCTGATCTCCGACGTGCTGATGATATCGATGTTGATCTGGGCCTTCGACAGAGCGCCGAACATGCGCGCTGCGATGCCCGGGTTGCCGAGCATGCCGGCGCCGACAATCGAGACTTTCGCGACATCCTCCTCGATGAGGACGGCGATGGCGTTGAGCTTATCGGCAACCTTGTCGACGACCTTCTTGGCCTGCGCCAGGTCATCCGTCGCCACCGTGAAGACCATGTCCGTGACATTCTTCTCGATGTTGCGGATGCTCTGCACGATCATGTCGACATCGATGTTGGCCTCAGCGAGAGCCGAGAAAATCTCATGGGCGATGCCCGGCGTGTTCGGGATGCCCAGGACGGCAATCTTTGCTACCTTCTCATCGTGTGCGACACCGCGGATCACAAAATCCTTATCTTCCATTGTATAATCCTCCCTAATGATCGTGCCCGGTTTGTTCGTGAACGTCGAACGAACGTGAATCGGGATGTTGAAATACTTGCCCATCTCGACGGAACGCGGCTGCATGACGCCGGCGCCGAGGCGCGCCATCTCGAGCATCTCGTAATACGTGATCTCCTTCATCTTGCGCGCATTCTTGACGATGCGAGGGTCAGCCGAGTAGACGCCGTCGACGTCCGTGTAGATCTCGCAGCTGTCGGCCTTGAGTGCACCGGCCAGTGCGACAGCCGACGTGTCCGAGCCACCGCGGCCGAGCGTCACGAAATCGCCGATCTCGTCCGAGCCCTGGAAACCAGCGACGACGACGATGTTGCCCTTGTCGAGTTCCTCATGGACGCGCTTCGGCTGGATGTCCTTGATGCGGCCCTTCGTGTGCACAGAGTCCGTGCGCATGCCCGCCATCGGCCCCGTCAGGGAAATGGCCGGCTGGCCGAGCGACTTGAAGGCCATCGCGAGCAGCGCGATGGAAACCTGCTCACCCGTCGTCAGCAGCATGTCCATCTCTCGCGCGTACTGGTACGGGTCCTTCGTGATGCCATTGGCCAGGGTGATGAGATCATCCGTCGTGTCGCCCATCGCAGATACGACCATGACAATCTGGTCGCCCGGCTGCTTCTCGCTGAGCACTCTCTTCGCTACATTCATGATTTTCTCTGTGGTAGCGACCGAGCTGCCACCGAATTTCTTTACAATAAGCGCCATGTTTCTCCCCCTAAACATCTGCCGGCACATCCGCCATAAACGGACAGCGCAGGCGTTTTGTTTGTTAAAGTGTTTAATCGAGACATATTATACAAGAATTTCAGCGGCCTGTCTACCGTCTTTCACGATTTTTGCGTAAAAATGTTTTCTAGGGAAGCACATATGAAAGTCATCATGTTACATTCTCAGCAAAAAACAGAAGATATTATCCTGTAAATGATAAGATTTTCCGCTTTTTCAAGGGAAAACAAGAAAAGTGGACAGCTGTCCCATCCTATGATAAATTGGATACGGAATGAATTGATCCATAAGACTAGACGCGCAAGAGCAGTCATAGTAATCGAAAGGAGTGTCTCATCTTGCAAAAACGTCCCATTGGTGTCGAAGAGAAGCTGCCGCTTCTCGAGACGATCCCACTCTCGCTGCAGCATCTCTTCGCGATGTTCGGCTCCACCGTGCTCGTACCGATCCTCTTCAAGATCAACCCGGCCACGGTCCTCCTGTTCAACGGCATCGGCACGATCCTCTACCTCGTGCTCTGCAAGGGGAAGATCCCGGCCTACCTCGGCTCGAGCTTTGCCTTCCTCTCGCCTGTCTTCCTCGTGCTCGCGCAGTACAGCTATGAGGCAGCCCTCGGCGGCTTCATCTGCGTCGGCATCGTCTTCTGCCTCGTCGGCCTGCTCGTGCGCGCCGTCGGCACGGGCTGGATCGATGTGATCTTCCCGCCCGCCTCGATGGGTGCCATCGTCGCCGTCATCGGCCTCGAGCTCATGCCGACAGCCGCGGGCATGGCCGGCCTCACGGGCGACAAGGCGGACAGCACGGCGATGTTCGTCTCGCTCGCGACGCTGGCCATCACCATCTTCGCCTCCGTCGCCTTCAAGGGCTTCCTCTCCATCATCCCGATCCTCATCGGCGTCGTCAGTGGCTACATCATCGCGGCCATCTGCGGCATCGTCGACTGGACGCTTGTCGAGAGCGCGCCTTGGTTCGCCCTGCCGACGTTCTACACGCCGAAGTTCGACCTCGGCGCCATCCTCATCATCCTGCCCGCCTCGCTCGTCGTCATCGTCGAGCACATCGGCCACCTGATCGTCACGGGCAACATCGTCGGCCACGACCTCACGAAGGATCCCGGTCTCGACCGCTCCATCTTCGGCAACGGCCTCTCGACCATCATCTCGGGCTTCTTCGGCTCGACGCCGAACACGACGTACGGCGAGAACATCGGCGTCCTCGCCATCACGAAGGTCTTCTCGACCTGGGTCATTGGCGGCGCGGCCGTCTTCGCCATCCTGCTCTCGTGCCTCGGCAAGCTCGCTGCGCTCATCCAGAGCATCCCGACGCCTGTCATGGGCGGCGTCTCCATGCTGCTCTTCGGCGTCATCGCCGCCTCGGGCATCCGCATCCTCGTCGAGGCCAAGGTCGACTACAACAACCCGATGAACCTCCTCTTGACGTCCATCGTCATGGGCATCGGCGTCTCGACGGCCAGCCTGACGATCGGCACCGTGAGCTTCAAGGGCATGTCGCTCGCCACGGTCGTCGCCATCATCCTCTCCCTCGCCTTCCGGCTCATCGCCATCGCACGCGGCGACAAGGCGCCGCTCACCGGCCAGGCCTCTTCGAAGGACACGACAAAAGAATGACGCAGATCCGCGTCGAACTGCCAGAAGCCTTGACGAGAATGCCCGTCAAGGCTTTTCTGACGCAGAAAGAAGGCATATCCTCCACCCAGTGGAAGCGCATCAAGCACTCCGGCACCTTCCGTGTGAATGGCATCCTCTGCAATGCCGCCCGCACCGAAGTCAGGTCGGGCGATATCATAACGTTTGACATCGTGCGGCCGTCGGACATCGAGCCAGAAGACCTGCCGCTCGACATCCGCTACGAGGACGACTACCTGATGGTCGTCAACAAGCCGGCGGGGCAGCTCGTTCACCCGACGACAAAAGAGGCGCATGGCACGCTCGGCAACGCTGTATTATATTGGTACAGAGCGCACGGCGAGCACCACGCCTACCATCCCGTGCACCGGCTCGACCGCAACACATCCGGCCTCGTCCTCATCGCCAAGGTCCCGCAGGTTCAGTACAAGCTGACGCCGCGCCGCGGCGAAGGCAAGCTCTTCCACCGCGAGTACCTCGCATTGATTGAGGGCGAGCTCACACCGCCTGAGGGGCTCATCGACGCGCCGATTGCCCGCGCGCTGCCGAGCATCATCCTGCGCAAAGTCTCGCCCGACGGACAGGCCGCCCGCACGCATTACGACACCGTGCAGACAGACGGGCATCTCTCGCTCGTCCACCTCATGCTTGACACGGGCCGCACGCATCAGATCCGCGTCCACCTCGCGCACCTCGGCCATCCGCTCCTCGGCGACGACCTCTACGGCGGCAGCCTCACGCGCATAAAGAGGCAGGCCTTGCACGCCGCGCGGCTCCACTTCCGCCATCCACTGACAAACGAGATGATCGATGTCCGCTCCCCCCTGCCGTCCGATATGGAACAGATTGTCTCGGATTTCCATCATCCGAAACGATAATTCCTATTATTTACGCGCGAATGACGATATTTTCATAAAAATTGACTTTCGCCTATACACCAAGGGCCTGTTCTATGCTATAATGAAGTCAGTTCGTATAAGTGAACATGATTTCATTAGGGGGTAATGAAAAATGCCATTAGTTGGAACGAAAGAAATGTTCAAGAAAGCTTACGAAGGCGGCTTCGCTATCGGTGCTTTCAACATCAACAACATGGAGATTGTACAGGGTATCACGGAAGCAGCTGCAGAGCTGAATTCCCCGGTTATCCTCCAGGCTTCCGCTGGCGCACGCAAGTACGCTAAGGGCCCGTATCTCCGTCACCTCGTCGAGGCAGCCCTCGAGGTCAACGATATTCCTATCGCTCTGCACCTCGATCATGGTCCGGATTTCGAGACCTGCAAGGCCTGCATCGATGATGGCTTCACGTCCGTAATGTTCGATGGCTCCAAGTACGAGTTCAAAGAGAACATCAAGCGCACGCAGGAAGTCGTTGCTTATGCACATGAGCATGGCGTCGTTGTCGAAGCTGAGCTCGGCAAACTCGCCGGCATCGAAGATGATGTAAAGGTCGCTGCTCACGAGGCAGCTTACACGCAGCCGGAAGAGGTTGAGGAATTCGTTCGTGAGACGGGCGTTGACTCCCTCGCTATCGCAATCGGCACGAGCCATGGCGCATTCAAGTTCAAACCGGAGCAGTGCACGCGCAATGCTGACGGCGTTCTCGTACCGCCTGAGCTCCGCTTCGACATCCTCGCTGAGATCGAGAAGAAGATCCCTGAGTTCCCGATCGTCCTGCACGGTGCTTCCTCCGTCATCCCGAAGTACGTCAAGATCATCAACGAGAACGGCGGCAAGCTCGATGACGCTGTAGGCATCCCGGAAGATCAGCTCCGCAAGGCTGCTAAATCCGCTGTCTGCAAGATCAACATCGACTCCGACCTGCGCCTCGCTATGACGGCTGGTATCCGCGAGCACTTCTTCGCTCATCCGGAGCACTTCGACCCGCGTCAGTACTGCGCTGACGGCCGCTCCTACATCAAGGAACTCGTTGAGCACAAGATCAAAGAGGTTCTCGGTTCTGAGGGCAGCGCTGCTGGTGTCATGGAGCTCGTTAACGCCAACAAGTAATCCTAGGATTCACCAAATGGCAACAAAAAAGACTGTGTTTCAGCACAGTCTTTTTTATTTTATTGCAGACATCTTGGCGTAAGAGGCGCTCAGGCATCCCTCCCGCCTGAGCTTGACGGGTGTTCAACTTCTGCCCCTCCGTTATCAAAGATGGGCCAGCAGCATATCTCCTACACTAGGATAGACAGCTACAGCGGCTTCTTTCATGAAAGGCTCTGCCGTTTCAACGGTGCAGCCGTGAAAGTATTTGACCGCCGGCAGATCGTTCTGGTCGTCGCCGATGAAGAGCGTCTCTTCTGGCTGCCAGCCGCTCACTTTCAGCAAGCGGCGCAGGCCGTCGCGCTTGTTGGCGTCCTTGAGATTGAAGTCAATGTAGTTGCGGTTGATGTTGCCGATGACCTCTGGGAAGGCTTTCGCGACTTCTGCCGTCACGGCTTCCGCCTCCTCCACCGATCCGCAGCGCATGCTGAGCTGGACGACCTTCTCCATCGACGCTGCGCGCTCAAACGTCAGCGTCTCCATCGGGATGACCAGGCCGAACTCGATGGACGAGCCGGTATCGAGCAGATACATATCCGTCTCGGTCAGCAATCGCATCGGGTTCTTGGTCTGGCGGATGAGTGGCAGACGGAGCATGCCCTTGACGAGCGTCTCCGCGAAACACAGGCTGGACAGGAACTCCCTCTTGTCGTTGACGATGACGGCACCGTTGTTGCAGACGAGGTAGTCGGGATGGAGCGCCGGGTACTTGCGCAGCTCGAACTCGATGAGACTCAGCCCCCTGCCCGTGCAGATGCCGAATTTATTGCCAGCAGCCTGCCACTTGGCGACGGCTTCGATATTTGACGCGGGGACGGGCTGGCGGTGTGGCGCGAACGTCCCGTCAAAATCAGTTGCAGCTAATTTCATTGTTCACACATCCTCATTTCTACAGCGCGGCACTTGCAGCTGCGCTCTTATTTTCATCAATAAAGCTATTATAGCACGATAAAGCTATTATAGCACGATTTCCTGGCATGTCACATCAGGGCCTGTGAAGTCGAAGAGCAACACCGTCTCGCGCGGCTCGGCAATGCCTTCGGCAGCCTTTCGCACATCGCAGGCAAAGAACTCGATATGGTAGCGGCCGCGCACGGCACGCCAGTTCTCGAAGACGAAGCCGGGCAGATAGGCGCGCGGCCTCTCGCTGCGCCAGAAGGGTGCCGTCTTATCTTGATGCTTTTCCATATCCCAGTCGAGATAAACGGGACGGATGCGGCCGCCGTCGGCCATCAGGGCATCAAAGCGCAGCAGGTTGTCGAGAAGAACTGCCGCCGTGCCATACGCATCCCCTGCAAAATCGCGCAATAAGCCGTAGAGGTCTTTTGTCGCATGGCCAACCTTATGATAGCCATGATTCTCCCACCAGTCGGTAAAGCGCTTCCAGAACGCAAAGGCATCACCGTGCTCCTGCGCCTTTATCAAGAAGTCGGCCGTATGGCGGCAGCGGCCCGCATTGTAGTACGTCTCAAAGACGTCCTCGAAGCTGTGGAACCAGCGGATCTCTCCGTACGTCAGGGCGTCGGACCGAAGCACTTCGTACGGTGCCATGGCCATGTACGCATAGCGGTATGGCTCGACGAGCTGCATCATCGAAGCGCCCTTGAGGAACTTCAGGAAGCCGAGCTGCAGCATGTCGGCGTGCAGCTCGTAGACATCGTTGAACGACCGCGCGAACGAATCCATGCCCTCGCCCGGCAGGCCGATGATGAGGTCGACATGCAGGTGCATGTTGTGGAACGAGAGGATGCGCCGGATGTGCGCGGCAATCTGTTCCCAGTGATTGCAGCGCGAGACAGCCTGCAATGTCTTCTCATTCGTCGACTGGATGCCGATCTCGAGCTGGACGCGGCCGCGCGGCATCTGCGCCAGCGTCTCTAGGACGTCTTCATCGAGGTAATCGATGGCCACCTCGAAGTGAAAGTTCGTGCGCACCGTCTGAGGAAGGGCCAGGATGTACTGCAGGATGGGCAGGAAATGCGACTTCTTGGCATTGAACGTCCGGTCGACAAACTTGACCTGACGCACGTCGTGGCGCACGAAGAAATCGAGCTCGCCAAAGACGCGCGCGAGCGGCAAAAAGCGCACTCCGGCCGTCGCACACGACAGGCAGTAAGCACAGGAGAACGGACAGCCACGCGATGTCTCATAATAGAGAATGCGTTCCTTGATGGGCTCCATCTCCGCCTCGCGGTAAGCAAAGGGCACCTGTGAGAAATCCGCTACGGTCACAGCCGTGCTCTCGTCGATGCTGCCGTCCTCCCGACGCATGGCGACGCCCGGCAGACTCACCAGACGGCTGACCTCAGCAGCCCGCGCCTTATCGAGCTTCACCGCGCGCAGCCGCTCAATGAGCTGCACGACAGCTTCCTCCCCCTCGCCGCGCACGACAAAGTCGACCATCGGGAACTCCCTGAAAAACGCTGCCGTATCGTATGAGACCTCCGGGCCGCCGCAGACGATGATGGTATCGGGCAGCGCCGCCGGCAGGAGCCGCAGCAAGTCCTTGACCATCTCGATATTCCAGATGTAGCAGGCAATGCCCAAGACACGCGGCCGCCGCTCATAGATCTCCCCGAGCGCCGCGAGCAGCTGATGGTTGATCGTGAGCTCCAAGATCTCCGAGCCTGGCACGCATTCGCGCAGGTAGCGCACGGCCAGCGATGTATGCGAGTACTTCGCGTTGATTGCCAGCCAAAGGATGCCCTCCTGTCCCCGTTCTTTCCACTCTCCGTTTTTCACGATATCCAACGCTCCCCTTCTTCTCATTCTATGTCCCCTATTGTAGCATGCGCCCCAAAAATCCGCAAAATGACAGAATCATGCCCGGCTATGCTATAATAGGGACAGCAGCATCACCCGCAAGGAAAACATGAACAAACCAGGAAAGGATGACCGATATGACAAATAAGACGATTCCCGCACGAAAAGACTGCCCTGCCACAGAGAAATGGCATCTGTCCGACATCTATGCGACACGAGAAGACTGGCAGGACGCACGCGACAGCATACCGGGACAACTCGATGATATCCAGTCGTTCCGCGGAAGGCTGAAGGACCCGCAGCAGCTGCTCAACTGCCTGACGAAGCAGGACGAGATGGAGATCACGCTCTCTTCCGTCTTTGCCTGGGCGCGCATGATGGCTGACACCGACACGGGCAACCAACAGTATCAGGCCGATGCCGCAAGCGTCATGCCGCTGCTCGACCAGACCGGCGCCGCGACGGCCTTCATCGAACCGGAGCTGCTGGCCCTGCCAGAGGAAACGCTCAAGAGCCTGCCCGATGCCCTGCCCGGCCTTGCGAAATACCGTTTCCGCCTGCAGGAGCTGCTGCGCATGAAAGCGCACATCCTGACGCCGGAGCAGGAAGCCTTCCTCGCGCGCACGGGTGAGCTCCGCAGCGCTCCGCGCAACACCTACACCGTCATGGCCAATGCCGACCTCAAATTCCCTGACACACTCTCAGAGGACGGCAGGCTCACGCCGCTCTCCGAGAGCCGCTATATGAACTTCCTGCGCAGCGAGAAGCGAGAAGTCCGCCAGGATGCGTTCACGAAGCTTTTCCAGACGTACCACGCCTTCCGCAACACCTTCGCCTCGCTCTACAGCGCCTCCGTCAAGAGCAGCCAGTTCACGGCCTCCATGCGCCACTACGAGACGATGCGCGCAGCGGCGCTCGATGTCAGCAACATCCCGCTCTCCGTCTACGACAGCGCCATCGAAGCGACACACGCCGCCCTTCCCGCGCTCCACCGCTACATGGCGGTCAAGAAGCGCCTGCTCAAGCTCGATAAGGTCCACATGTACGACCTCTACGTGCCCGTCATTGAAAAGCCAGCTGCCGCCTACACTTACGAGCAAGCCACAGCCATCCTCAAAGAAGCCCTCGCGCCGCTCGGCAGCACCTATGAGCATGACCTCTTCCAGGGCCTCGAGTCAGGCTGGGTCGACCGCTGCGAGAACCAGGGCAAGCGCAGCGGCGCCTACTCCTGGGGCGTCTACGGCGTCCATCCCTTCGTGCTCATGAGCTGGAACGACACCTACGAATCCATGAGCACCCTCGCCCACGAGATGGGCCACTCCATGCACAGCTGGTACAGCAGCCAGGAGCAGGACTTCGTCAACTCCGAATACACCATCTTCTGCGCCGAAGTCGCCTCCACGACGAACGAGAACCTGCTGCTCGAGTACATGCTCCAGCATGCAAAAGGGCGCGAGCGCCTCTACTATCTCAACCTCTACCTCGAGCAGATCCGCACGACAGTCTTCCGCCAGATGCTCTTCGCTGAGTTCGAACTCCTGACACACGCCGCCGTCGAGAAAGGCGAGGCCCTGACCGCCGACAAACTCGAATCCATCTGGATGAAGCTCAACCGCACCTACTACGGCGAAGACGTCGTCCTCGATACCGAGCTCGCCGCCGAATGGAGCCGCATCCCCCACTTCTACCGCCCCTTCTACGTCTACCAGTACGCAACAGGCTACGCTGCCGCCATGACCCTCTCCCACAACCTGCGCACAAAAGGCGAGCCCGCCCAGAAAGCCTATCTCCACTACCTCGCCAGCGGCGGCAGCAACTATTCCATCACCCTTCTCCAGCGTGCGGGCGTCGACATGACCACCCCCGAGCCCTTCCAGATCACCTTCCAGAAATTCACCGACTGCCTCAACGAACTCGAAACGCTGACCGAATAACCTCATCTCATCTGCGATTCCCTAAGCCAAAAGCCATTATCCATAAGCGAAGCTTCAGCCTGCTGCGCGGAGCGTTGGATAATGGCTTTCGGCGCCTCACCTTGCACTCACATAAGTCAAAAAACAGGTGTCCATAAGCGAAGCTTCGGCCTGCCGCGCGGAGCGTTGGACACCTGTTTTTTGACGCCTCGCCTTGCCTTGCCTCTCACTAACGTAAGTCAAAAAGAGGGTATCTATAAGCGCAACTTCAGCCTGCTGTGTGAAGCGTTAGATACCCTCTTTTTGACGCCTTGCCTTCTCGAACGCAAATAAATAGAGCAGATAAGATTCTCTCTTATCTGCTCTATTTATGATATATCAGCTTTGATATTATGCGCAAATCAAAGGGCACGCTGGACCTTGCCAGAACGCAGGCAGCGCGTGCAGACGTTGACACGTTTGACCTCACCGTCAACAACAGCGCGGACACGCTGGATGTTCGGCTTCCAGGAACGTTTCGTCTTCAGGTGGGAGTGGCTGACGTTGTTGCCGGACAGCTCGCCTTTTGCACAAAACTCGCAAACATTTGCCATGTGTTACACCTCCTTCATACTCAGGGGCATGATGACCCCCAAACACAATATAAGTATTCTACCACAAATGACGGACCCCTGCAAGTACTTTTGCTTGACAAGTCTCTCAAGCGATCATCGCCTCCGAGAAGTAGGCGAGCAGATTGCGATACTCCCCTAATGGCGTCTCAAACAGCAGCTTGCGAAGGAATTCCACCTCCTGGCGGCTGATGCCGTTCGTATGCGCCACACTGTTGCGCTTTTCCTTGACCGAAGAGATCAGCCTGACGAACCCCTGCGGCCAGCTGTTCTTGTCGCGGTAAACATGTGTGACCATCTCGCCCATCATAACTTTCGTCTGCTTGTCGACAAGGCCCTTGTGACGGAAGAGCTTCAGCATGATGTACTCCACGCCCTTCGCGTAGCCGATGGCCACGGGCGAATAGTCCATCTCCTTGTCCGTGATGTGGCGAAAAAGGACATCTGCCGATGCCAGAAACTTGATAGCCTTGGCGTCGAGATTCTCATAGTCCGCCTTGAGCGTGCGCTCCAGCGTCGTTAAATCTTCGTGGACATCGGCCGAAGCAACAGCTTGCTCCGTTGCCGGCGCATAGGCTTCGTAGAGTTTCTGCGCCTTGACATCGTCGTCCTTCTCGCTCTGCAGCGAATGGCGCAGGTTGCGAATCTCCTCTTCCTTGACACCGAGTAGCTGCGTCTTCGACCGCTCCCGCAGGATTTCCTTGAGCTTGAAGTAGAACTGCGTCTCTTCCATCGGCTTGTGCTGGTAATGGACCATGTCATACTGCGTGATGGACTCGAGTTCCTCCGCATTGTCATTCGCCGTCAGGAAGAGGATGGGCGTCTGTGGTGCCTGCTTGCGGATCCGTGGCAGTGCTTGGATGCCTGTCTCGCCGCCCGGCCCTGCTTGGAATAGGTTGTCGAGGATGATCAGCGCAATCTCGCCAACCGTGTGCGCGATGCGCCGCTTGCGCAGGCGGTCTAAAAAGACACGCGGGCTGTAGTAATCCTCAAAGGTCACCTCGGGGTATCTCTTTACGATGATGTGCTTCATGCTCTCGTGGAGCTCCTTTTCATCGTCTACGATGATGATCAGCATAAAATTCCTCCTTATCACACTGCTGCAGAAGTCTTAGACGATTTACGACTTGCATGTCCTGCTTCATCTGCCTGGCAGAGCGGGATGTAGATATCGGTCACGGCATATTTGCGGTCCGAGCCGCTCGGGCGCTCGGGCCATTCCCTGTTGTAGGCCTCTATCTGACCATTGAGAAGGTCGACGAACAGCGAGATGTACATCGTTCCCTCGCCCTTGCGTCCCTCTTCCTTCGAGCTCGGCACCGGTTCATGGTAGATCTTGTTGACGATGGTGGCGGGGAAGCCCGCGACATTGTCACGATAGCGGATGCGGTACCAGTCCGCCCCATCCTTCGACACCACGGCGAACTGCAGCTGCACATCGGCGTGGAAGGCATCATATCCCTCGAAGTCATCGCAGTCATCGAGCGCTTCGAGAACACGGTCGAGCTCCTGCCCCGTGTTGTACGAGAGGTTGTCGAGGATGCTCTCGATGCGGCACGCATTGAGGTTGACATGATGGCCAGCGAGGTTCTCGCGCGCATAGGTGATCGTCAGGCGCTCGCGCGAGAGGTCATCGGACAGGCAGTCCTTCTGGAAGTGCGCAATGAGCAATTCCGTCAGCTCTGCCGTATCGTAGACCGCTGGCTCTGTCGTGATGATGTCGGACGTCGCGTAGAGCTGCTTGATGATGCGCTCGACAGCCGGATGGATGAAGGCCTCGTAGAGGTGGTTCTCGAAAGCCACCGTCTCCTCCTGCGATGCCTTGCGGCCCGTCACTTCATTGCGCAGACTGTGGCCGCCGCTGTGGAGCTCCTGCTCCACAAAATCACGCCAGGAGAATTCCATGTTCTGGAGTGTCTGCGCCGGGTCGTACCGCGTCGTCTTGATGATGCCCTTCTCCAGTTGGTTGTGGACGAGCTTATAACGTTCCAATTTATTATTGGATTCCTTAAGCTCCTGATTTTTGTGTTCAAGTTCCTTTCTCCGTCGTTCAAGCTCCGCCTTATCTTTATTCTGCTTCTCGCCGTAGTAGAACAGAAAGATCAGCGCGGTGAAGAAGCAGTAGAAGTAGATGGCAAAGTCGTACGAGCGCTGGTAGTTCTTCTTGCGGATGAAGCTCGTATCTGACTTCCAGTCGTTGATGGAGAAGAGGATGGCCCGGCTGAAGCCATCGCTCCAATACGGGCGGTTCGCATACGAGTACGAGAAGGAATATGTGTTGGAACCGATTGTGAAATCATCAAACGGCACAAACTTGCTGTCATCGTCGTCGGGGTAGCCACCCGGGTACTTCTCGCGGAAGCGCACAAGGTACGGGATGCGCTCGACGTGATAATAGCGCGTGTAGTCCTCCGTGATGGGGCAGCTCTTGTAGGCCTTGCCGTTCTTCAGGATGGTGATGCCCACGCGGCTCGCAATCTTGCCGTCCCCGAGCTGCCAGATCTGATGGCGCAGCAGGTCGTCGATGCACTTGTCTTTCTCAGCCTGCGGCGCATCCATCGAGAGGATGCTCTGTACGCTGTTGTAGAGGACGAGCCCCTCCTCTGCTTTCGAGAACTTCGCGCCGTTGTAGAACGTCGTGAAACTGAAGAAGTACCAGGTCGCCCCTGCGAGTAGGAAAGCGAGCAGGAACGCCGTCATCTTCACCGAAAAGCTCAGCCGGCGGATGCTCCGGAACATCCCGACAGGGTACGCCCAGAACACGACGAGTAGGACGTACTGCACATAGGGGATTTCCTGATTCTCGTTAGCCGCATAGGCAACGATAGTGACGAGCGCGACCGACACGATGGTCCAGAGCTGCCAGAGCCTGCTCTGGCACCAGGCCTGAATGATATCTTTGATGATGTCCAAACTGCGAATGCGAATGGCCAATACAACACATCCCTTCTCTATATGATATACAGAATATCACTTATTCTTACAATAGAAACGCCCCACTGGCATGGATTCCCCATGTCAGCGGGGCGCTCCCCTCTATCCTATTCTACCACATCATGCTGCATGGTGCCTCAGTCCTTTGCGGCGCGGATGATCTCCTCTGCGTTTTTCTCGGGGACTGGCTCGTAGCGGGCGAAGGCGAGCGTGTAGCTACCGCGGCCCTGGGTCAGGGAGCGAAGCTCCGTCGCGAAACGGTAGAGCTGCGACTCAGGGATCTCGGCATGGATCTCGCTCATGTCCTTGCCCTTGCCCTCGATGCCGAGGATGCGCGCACGTTTGGAATTCAGGCGTCCCATGACATCGCCCATGTAATACTCCGGCGCGGTGATGCGGATGTCATCGATTGGCTCGAGCAGGATAGGGCTCGCCTCCATGACGCCCTTGCGGATGGCGAGGGCCGTCGCTGTCTTGAAGGCTGCCTCCGAGGAGTCGACCGTGTGGTACGAGCCGTCGTAGAGGTTGACCTTGACATCGACGACAGGGTAGCCCGCCAGCACGCCGCCAGAGAGCGTCTCGGCCGTGCCCTTCTCAACGGCCGGGATGTACTGGCGCGGCACACTGCCACCGAAGATTGTCTCGGTGAATGCATTGCCGGCGCCGGCCTCCTGCGGGCTGATCTCCAGCCAGACATCGCCGTACTGGCCGTGGCCGCCGCTCTGCTTCTTGTGCTTGCCCTGCACCTTGACGCTCTTGCGGATTGTCTCGCGGTATGCGACGCGCGGCTCATGCAGTTCGAGCTCGACGCCGAACTTGCGCTGAAGCTTGTCGCGCAGGACCTCGAGGTGAACCTCGCCGATGCCGCGCAGGATTGTCTCATGCGTCTCCGGATTCTTCTCCACGACGATGGTCGGGTCTTCATCCTGCTGCTTGGCAAGCGCGCCGAAAACCTTGTCCTCCTCGCCCTTCTTGTGGGCGGAAGCTGCCATCGCGAGCATCGGGGCCGGGTAGGCGATCTCCTCGTAGACGATGGGGTCGGCGCTATCGCAGAGCGTATCGCCCGTCCTGACCGACTGCAGCTTCGTCGTCGCGACGATATCGCCGGCCTCCGCAGCATTCAGATGCTCCTGGCGCTTGCCCTGCAAGGAGAAGATCGTACCGACGCGCTCCGCATTCTCCTTGTTGGGATGCATGTAAGTGGCATCGCCCTTCATCGTGCCAGAGAAGATGCGCAGGTAACTCATGCGGCCGACGAACGGGTCGACAACCGTCTTGAATACCTGTGCCGAGAACGCATCCTCCGTATGACGCTCCTTGAGGTCCCCGTCCTGCGGATCCATGCCGATGGCGACGTGGAAGTACGGCGTCGGCAGGTACTCGACGATGCCGTTCATGAGCTTCTTGACGCCGATATTCTGCTTCGCCGAGCCGCAGAAGACCGGGAAGATCTTGCCGGCCTGGATGCCCTCAATCAGAGCGGCCGCCACTTCGACCTCCGTGATCTCCGTACCTTCGATGTACTTCTCGAGCAATTCGTTGTTGAACTCCGCGACAGACTCGATGAGCTTCTGGCGCGCCTCCTCGACGTCGCCCTGGATGTATTCCGGGATGTCGGCGATGAGGTCTTCCTCGTCATGCGTGACGATCTTCATGTGCAGGGCCAAGAGGTCGACGACACCCTGGAAGGCCGCTTCCTGGCCAATCGGCAACTGCACGGGCACGACACCCGCGCCAAAGCGCACGCGCAGCTCTTCGACGACTTGCTGGAAGTCGGCGTGCTCGCGGTCCATCTTGTTGATGAAGAACGCGCGCGGCAGCTCCGCTTCCTCGGCATAGCGCCATGCCTTCTCCGTCTCGACCTCGATGCCAGACGGGGCCGAGATCACGATGAGGGCACTGTCCGCTGCCGTCAGCGCGCCCTTGACTTCGCCGACGAAGTCCGGATAGCCCGGCGTATCGATGAAATTGATCTTATAGTCACGCCATTCGCAGGCGGCAAGCTTCAGGTTGATCGTCATGCCGCGGCTCTCTTCCTCCGGCTCGCAGTCGAGCACACTCGTGTGCTCTTCCACACTGCCGAGGCGCTTGACAGCACCCGCATTGAACAGGCAGGCATCGAGCAGGCTCGTCTTGCCCGTCTTGCCATGGCCGATGACGGCAACGTTGCGCAGGTTGGAACTCTTGTAAGATTTCATCGCAATCCCTCCTAGTGCTTCCTATTTTTGCTTATGTGTTCTATATTCGCTAGAAGTCAGAATTTTCCTGCCTGATAAAAAAGAAATCATGAGTCCTCATGCAAAAATGTCCCTGCCGACAATGGACGATTGTCCGTTGTCGGCAGGGACACAGGTTCTTCTTCGAAGGCTCAGTCGTCCTCGTAGATGTCCTCTTCGAGGCGCATGAGCAGGTAGCAGTAATCCGAGAGGCGGTTGAGGTAGATGCGGTCGCTTGCAGCGACTTCTTCTGCCTCGGCCAGACGGCAAGCACAGCGCTCAGCGCGACGGGCCGTCGTGCGCGCGAGGTCCAGCATGGCGCCGCTCTGCGAGCCGCCCGGGATGATGAAGGCGTGCTCCTCGGGAAGGTCCGACTCCACATCGTCGCACCAGGATTCGATCTCGCGGACATCTTCCATCGTGATGCGCGATTCCGTGCCGCAGCTCGCAAAGTCGGCCATGAGCGCGGGCAGCTTGCGCTGGAGCTTCAGGATGCGCTCGGCGACATCGTCCTTGTCGGAAAAGGCGCGTGCCAAGCCCAGTGCCGAATCAACTTCATCGAGCGTGCCGTACGTATCGACGCGCAGACCGCTCTTCTTGACGCGCTCGCCTGTCAAGAGGCTCGTCTCGCCGTTATCTCCTGTCTTTGTCGTGATTGACATGATAATCCCTCCTAGCACTGATTATTGATCAATCTATCAATCATCGGCTTCCACATGGTAGGTGCCATCGTAGATTTCCGTCTGATTGAAGAAGATCGCGATCTCGCGCGCCGCACTCTCCGGGCTGTCCGAGGCGTGCACGGCATTGCGGCGGCCAGAAGTCGCGAATTCCTTGCGGATGGTGCCTTCCTCGGCATCCTTCGGGTTCGTCTTGCCGTTGATCTTGCGCACGCGGGCAATCGCGTCTTCGCCCTCGAGGACCATCGCGATGAGCGGGCCCGATGTCATGAAGCCAACGAGGTCCTTGTAGTACGGACGGCCGATATGCTCGGCATAGTGGATGGACGCCAGGCGCTCATCCATCTTCAGCAGCTTCATGGCCAGGATGCGGAAGCCCTCACTCTCATATCGTTTAATGATATCGCCTGCATGATGTCTTGCGAATGCGTCTGGTTTGATTAGTACAAGTGTCTTTTCCATTTCTGATGATCCCCTTATTCCTGATATTGACGGATTGCAGCAGCTGCTTTAGAGACGTTCTGCTGCTTCCTTGTAGTGCTCGGCCACCTTGCGGTAGCGCAGCGAAGATTCCTTCAGTGCCTCGATCTCATCATCGCGCAGGCCGCGGATGATCTGCGCCGGATTCCCGTAGACCAGGGAGTTCGACGGGATCTTGCGACCCTGCTCGATCATCGTGCCGGCACCGATGACGACGTTCTCGCCGATGACCGTATCCCCCATGATGATGGAGCCCATGCCGATGAGCGTGTGGTCGCCGATGCTCTTGCTGTGGATGACGGCATTGTGCCCGATGCTGACACCCTCGCCAATCGTCGTCGGATGATCGTGCATCACGTGTATGGTCGCATTCTCCTGGATGTTCGTGTTCTTGCCGATCTTGATGGGCTGGAAGTCACCGCGGACGACGGCGCCGAACCAGATGCTCGTGCCCTCCTCAATCGTGACATCGCCGGTAACGACGGCTGTCGGTGCCAAGTATACGCTCTCGTCAATCTTCGGAGCGGCGGATTTATAGGGCATGATGATTGCCATACAGATTCCCCCTTGCGCAGGATTTTCTTTTAATTGTTCGTCTACTTATAATAGATTCGCGAAAAAAAGAAATCTTCCTGCCTTGAGCAGGAAGATTTCTTCTTTGCTTGCAATATCATGCCCGGGCACGCACAGCCGCGAGTGCCTTCACAAGAACGGCAGTCTGACGCTCGGCGAGCCACTGTCCGACGGCACGGCCCGCAAGGCCACTTGGTGCATCCTTGCCGCTGACGCCATGCATGGCTGCGAGCAGCGCCTCGCCGTACACGA
Organism: Mitsuokella jalaludinii DSM 13811; assembly: GCF_000702905.1. Taxonomy (GTDB): domain Bacteria; phylum Bacillota; class Negativicutes; order Selenomonadales; family Selenomonadaceae; genus Mitsuokella; species Mitsuokella jalaludinii. Next base: position 41,235 of record NZ_JNKR01000003.1, on the reverse strand, counting down.
GGTAGTCGGGCAGGCTCTGATGATCGGCTTCGATGACCGCGTTGAAGTCCGCAAGGCTAAGGACAGGCCGCTGCTTGTCGACGAGCAGCAGCAGTGCGGCAATCTTGCCGGGACGCTCTAAAAGAGGCGCCCGCATGTGCTGCTCAATGAGGAAGCGGCCCGCGCGCAACCAGTCCTTCGGCAGCGTCACGCGCCGGTTCCACGAGGCAAGCTGTTCGAGCCCGCGCAGTTCGTGCCCATAGTGATGTGGCTCCATCTCCTTTGGCGTCGTGCCCTTGCCGATGTCGTGGACGAGCGCGGCAAAGCGCGCGGCGACATTTGGCGTCCTCTCGGCAGCACGGTCGACGACCTGCATCGTGTGCTGCCAGGCATCACCCTCGGGATGGTACTCGGGCGGCTGCGTCTTGCCGATGAGCAGCGAGAGTTCAGGAAAGGTCACGGCGAGGATATCCGCCTGCTCGAGCGCGCGGAAGAATACCGAAGGCCTCGGCGACTGCAGGGCGCGCCGCAATTCAGCGACGATGCGCTCCTGCGGCTCATGCTGGAGCTCTGCGCGGCAGGCGTTCATGTAACGGATTGTCTCCTCCGTGATGGAGAAGCCGAACTCCGCTGCCTGGCGCGCTGCGCGCAGGGCGCGCACAGGATCTTCGGTGAAGTGATGCGAGACGGCGCGGATGACCTTGTCCGCCACATCCTGGGCACCGTGGTACGGGTCAATGAGCTGCTTTCCCGGGAGCTCCAGCGCCATGCTGTTCATCGTCGTGTCCCGTCTGTAGAGGTCCTCCTCCACCGTGACCGATGGGTCGTACGAGACGCGGAAGCCGCGGTAGCCCCGCCCCTCCTTCTTCTCCTTGCGCGCGAAGGCGACCTCCGAGAGAGAGCCGTCGATGGAGACGAGGTAGACCGGGAACCCGTGGCCGACTTTCTGCGCCGCTGGGAAGAGCTGCTGGAAGTCTGCCTCAGCAATGCCCGATACCATGTAGTCCTTGTCGTGCGGCCGCACGTGGCGCAGAGCGTCGCGCACCCAGCCGCCGACGATGAAGACGCGCGCACCATTTGCGCGCAGGAGCTCTGCAAATGCCTCTTCCGTCATACACTTATCCTCACTTCAGGATCTGTGCACCGTGCGTGTCGAGGTCGAGCGTCAGGATGCGCGCATCGACGTCATGCTTGCGGAATGCCTCGAGCATGGCCTTGCCGACAGCTTCCTCCGCATGGCGGCGCTCCAGCACGTAGGCGATGAGGCACGGGCCGGCACCGCTGAGCGTCGCGCCGGCAGCGCCCGCTCGGCGCGCGGCCTTGAAGACATCGTACATGCCCGGGATGAGCTCCGCGCGGTACGGCTGATGCAGGGCATCGTCGAGGCCAAGCCGCAAGTAGCGCTCATTGCCGCGCGTCAGGGCGGCGACAAGCATCGAGGCGCGGCCGATATTGAAGATGGCGTCCTTCATCGGCACTTCCGTCGGCAGGACCTTGCGGGCCATGCGCGTTGAGAGCGGGAAATTCGGCACAGCGACGACGAACTTCATGCGGAAACGCGGCAGGAAGCTGAAGCAGTCGACGCGGCCGTTCGTGACCGCATTGACGGTAAAACCGCCGAAAATGGCCGGTGCCACATTGTCGGGATGACCCTCGATGTTCGTCGCGAACTGCAGGATCTCGCGGCGGTTGAAGGGATTGCCGATCAGGGCATTCGCCGCCGTCAATCCGGCGACGATGGCCGTCGCCGAGCTGCCGAGGCCGCGCGAGAGCGGCACGCGGTTCTCCATGTGGATGACGGCGCCGCGGTATTCCTTGTCCTTGCCGGCCTTCTCTAAGAGGTACTGCGCCGACCGCCAGACGATGTTGCGATTGTCGCACGGGATGTTCGTCGCCCCCTCGCCCGTCATCGTGATGGACAGGCCCGGCTCGCGCGTCAGGCGCAGCTCCAGGTCATTGTAGACCGTGCAGGCGAGGCCGAGGCAGTCAAAGCCTGGGCCGCAGTTGGCGCTCGTACCAGGGACACGGACGCGGACACATTTCTCTGCCATACTCTTACCCCCGTTCTTCATTCTCGACACGGATCACATTGCGGACCTCATCGACGACAGGCAGCTCGCGCAGGGTCTTCAGCGCCTTCTCGATGCGCTCGTGCTCGACGAGATGCGTGATGGCGACGATCTCCGCGTGGTCAACGACATTGCGGCGCGTCTGGATGACCGACTTGAGGCTCACGCCGGCATCGCCGAAAGCCGTCGCGATGGCACCGAGCACGCCCGGCTTATCGTCGACGAGCAGGCGCACGTAGTAGGAAGAAGAAGTCGCCTCGAGCGGGCAGAGCTTCTTCTGCTCATAGCACGTGCAGCGAACATGGCCGAAGGTGCGGTTGAGGATGTCGCGCGCGACGTCGATGATGTCGGAGATGACAGCGGAGGCCGTCGGCAGCGAGCCGGCGCCCTGGCCGTAGAACATCGCCTCGCCGATGGCGTTGCCGCGCACGAAGATGGCATTGTAGACGCCGTTGACCGAAGCCAGTGGATGCGTCTTCGGCAGGAAGACCGGATGGACGCGCACATCGACGCCGTTCTCATCGGAATCCTTGCCGACAGCCAGCAGCTTGATGACATAGCCGAGGTCCTTCGCGTACTCGATGTCGTCCGGCGTGATCTTCGTGATGCCCTCGACCGAGACATCCTCGAGCTGCACGCGCGTGTTGAACGCCAGCGACGAGAGGATGGCCGCCTTGCGCGCCGCGTCGAGTCCGTCGACGTCTGCTGACGGGTTCGCCTCGGCGTAACCCTTGGCCTGTGCCTCCTTGAGGACGGTGTCATAGTCGGCACCGCACTCCGTCATCTTTGTCAGCATGTAGTTCGTCGTGCCGTTGACGATGCCGAGAATCTCCGTGATGCGGTTGGCCGTCAGGCATTGCTTGAGCGGCGTGATGATGGGGATGCCGCCGCCGACGCTCGCCTCGAAGCGGAAGTCGACGTCTTTTTCCTCTGCCATCGCGAACATGTCCTTGCCGAACTGTGCGACGACATCCTTGTTGGCCGTCACGACACTCTTGCCTGCCTCCATCGCGCGCAGCATGTACTCACGCGCGGGGTGGATGCCGCCCATGAGCTCCACGACGACATCGATCTCCGGATCCTCGAGGATATCCTCGATCTTGTCTGTGAGATGCAGATGCCCGAGCTGCGGGCGCGGCTTCTTGACATCGCGCACGAGCACCGTCTTGATCTCGATCGGTGTGCCGACGCGTTCCGTAATCTGCGGCCGATTCATCTCGAGCACCTGGATAACACCAGAGCCCACCGTACCGGACCCGAGCAAACCGATTTTAATGACTTTTTCCATCCGACACACCTTCTTTCCTTACGACTGTCCGAGGACTTCGAGGCGCTTGACGCCATCGACCATACGGAGCTTATCAAGCAGAGCTTCGAGATCGACCGAGAGGTTGGCCGTCTCAATGGAGACTGTGGCATTGGCGACACCCTGCAGCGGGATGCCCTGGTTGATCGTCATGACACTGCCCGAGTCTGCCGAGATCGTGTTGAGCACGCTCGAGAGGACGCCCTTCTTGTGCTCAAGGAGCAGCGTCAGCGTGACGATCTTGTTGCGACTCGCCTCGTAGAACGGGAAAACATAGTCCTTGTACTTGTAGTAGGCACTGCGCGAGAGTTCCATCTTCTCGACGGCCTCGTTGATCGTGCGCGCATCGCCACGCTTGAGCATCTCTTTGACACGGATGGTCTTCTTGATTGCCTCTGGCAGGATCTCCTCGCGGACGAGGAAGAATCCGCTTTTCTCCTTGTTCATATATTACGCCTCCAATGGATACTATTCTTTTGACAAAGGATAGTATACCATAAGATGTGCACAAATGCCAATGAAATTTCCGGATTTGTCCAAATCATATGGATGGATTTCACAAAATGTTAACTTTCTCACCATTTTGTGCAAAAAAACAGCCTGCATGCGCAGGCTGTAAACATCTGTAGCAAAACTAGATACGGTCACATGACACTTTTCAGGTCAGTCGCGGTGACCGGCGTGGATCTTGTTCTCGGTGCCATTCATCAAGCGGACGATATTGGCCTTGTGGCGGATGATGATGAAGGCCGCTGCGAGCACGCCGAAGGCCGTGTAGACACCCGGATAGCCCCAGGCATACGAGAGGATCGGCACGAGTGCCGCCGCGATGCACGAGCCGAGCGAGACGTACTTCGTGACCATGACGATGGCGAGCCAGACGAGGAAGACGATGAGGCTCGGCAGCGGCATGAGCATCGCGATGACGCCGAGGCCCGTCGCCACGCCCTTGCCGCCCTTGAAGTGCAGGAAGAGCGAGCACGAGTGGCCGACGATGGCCAGGATGCCTGCGATGACCATGACGAGCGGCAGAGGCGCAAACACTTCCGCTATTCCGACGCTAAGGGCGCCCTTGAGGAAGTCGAGCAGGAAGATCAGGAAGCCCGGCCCCTTGCCGAGCGTGCGCCAGGCATTCGTCGCCCCGATGTTGTGGCTGCCGTGCTCGCGCAGGTCGACGTGCCAGATGAGCTTGCCGAAGACGAGGCCGTTCGGGATGGAGCCCAAAAGGTAGCTCGCGAGGCAGACGAGGAGGACCGATGCCATCAGTAATCCTCCTCCTCTTTGCGCGCGCGCACGATGAGGCGCAGCGGCGTACCCTCAAAGCCGAACTGCTCGCGCAGACGGTTCTCGATGAAGCGCAGATACGAGAAGTGCATGAGCTCCGGATCGTTGACGAAGATAATGAACTTCGGGGGGCAGATGTCCGTCTGCGTCATGAAGAGAATCTTGAGCTGGCGGCCGCGGTGCATCGGCGGCGGGTTGATGGAAACGGCATCGCGGATGAGCTCGTTGAGGACGCTCGTCTTGATGCGCATCGCCTGCTGCTCGGCCACGTAGCGCACGAGGTCCGTCACGCGCGCGACGCGCTGGCCCGTCAGAGCCGAGGTATAGAGCACCGGCGCGTACTGCAGGAAGCCGAGCTTGTCGCGCAGTTCCTCGGTGAAGCGCAGCGTCGACTTATCGTCCTTATCCGGGTAGATATCCCACTTGTTGACGACGATGACGACGCCCTTGCCCGACTCGTGTGCATAGCCCGCGATCTTCTTGTCCTGCTCCGTGATGCCCTCGAAGGCGTTGATCATCATGAGCACGACATCGGCGCGGTCGATGGCGCGCAGCGAGCGCATGACACTGTAGCGCTCGACGGCCTCCTCGATCTTGCCGCGGCGGCGCATGCCTGCCGTGTCGATCAGCGTGAACTTCATGCCGTCCTTCGTGAAGTGCGTGTCGATGGCGTCACGCGTCGTGCCCGGCACGTCGCTGACGATGACGCGGTCCTCGCCGAGGATCGCGTTGACGATGGAGGATTTGCCGACATTCGGGCGGCCGATGACGGCGATGCGGATCTCATCCTCATCCTTGCTCTCCTCGACCTTCTTCGGGAAGGCCGCGACGATTGCGTCGAGCAGATCGCCGAGATTCATCGCATTCGATGCCGAGATGGGGATCGGATCGCCGAGGCCCAGATTGTAGAACTCGTAGACGTCCATCGCGCGCTGCGGGCTGTCAATCTTATTGACCGCGAGGATGACCGGCTTCTTCGTGCTGCGCAGCAGGCGCGCGACCTCTTCATCTGCCGTCGTCAGGCCGGAGCGGCCGTCGACGAGGAACAGGATGACGTCGGCCTCCTCCATGGCCAGCTGTGCCTGCTGGCGCATCGACTTGAGGATGTGGTTGCTCTCATCGAACTCGATGCCGCCGGTGTCGATCATCGTGAAGTGCTGGTTGAGCCACTCCGCGTCGAGATAGATGCGGTCGCGCGTGACGCCCGGCATGTCGTCGACGATGGAGACGCGCTTCTTGCCGATCTGATTGAAGAGCGTGGACTTGCCGACGTTCGGGCGGCCGACAATCGCCACGATTGGTTTGCTCATATTCATCCCTCTTTCTCTATAAAATAAAAATATGAATCAATACTGGATATTCTTGGTGTAGCCCGCGTTGCTCTGCCACATATAGGCCGTCTCACCCGCACGGCGCTTCGCGTAGTGCGGCCAGTCCATCAGGGCGCGGTAATAATCCGCGCCCGTCTGCACGGGCTCGATGCGGCTTTCGGGGAACGCCTCGCGCATGGATGAGAGGCTCACGTCGTCGAGGAAGATGTCCTCGCCCGAGCGCAGGGCGGGCTCAGGGATCAGGATGCCCGCGCGCGGACCATCGAGGCGCTTCAGGGCCGCCATGATGTCATGCGCTGTCAAGAGGCCAGAGACGTTAACTGTCGTGCCGAAGTGCTCGTTCTTGACCGGCACAATGCGCACATGAAGATTTGCATGCGCATCTTCCGCCTTCTTCGCGAGCTCCTGCATGACAGGCGCGACGGCCGTGCCCGTGACGACATCGAGATAGACAGGCTCTTCATACGATGCGATTTCCTCGTGCGCATTGGACTCCTTATCCCAGTCGTTGATGAAGTTGCGCGTGAGTCCGATGCCGTTGTCGAGCTGTGGGAAGCCGTCGTAGAACGAAGTCGGCGGCACAGGGCGGCCCGCGAGGAAGTAGAACTCATCGCCGAGGTAGATGAAGGTGCGCCCCTCCTCCTGCTGGATCTTCTTCTGCCACTTCTCGACTTCGTCGATGACGCGCGCCGCTCCCTCTGCATCGAACTGGTGCAAGGGGAAGGGATCTGTACGGTACTTCGTGATGCCAACGGGGACGATGGCCAGCGACAGCGCGTGCGGGCGGCGCGCGACAACCTCGCGTATCGTGCGCTCGAGCTCTGCGCCGTCATTGAGGCCAGCGCAGAGCACGACCTGCGTATGGTAGTCGGCCCCCGCCTCCTCGAGATGGTCGAGTTGCTCCGCGATCTTCGCCGCACCGGGGCAGCGCAGCATCTGCGCGCGCAATTCGGGGTTCATGCACTGCACGGAGACAAAGAGCGGCGAGAGATGGAACTGCTTGATGCGCCGGAAGTCATTCGGCCCCATGTTCGTCATCGTGACGAAGTTGCCGTAGAGGAACGACAGGCGGTAGTCGTCATCCTTGATGGAGAGGCTCTGGCGCATGTTCGGCGCGATCATATCGACGAAGCAGAAGTAGCAGTGATTCGCGCAGTTGCGGATGCCGTCAAAGACGGCCGACTCGAACTCGACACCGAGCTCTTCGTCGATTTCCTTCTCGAATGAGATCATCTCCTGCTCACCATCTGCATGCTCGACGAGCATGTCGATCTCCTCGTCCGCCATCGCGAAGCTCAGATCGATGATGTCGCGCAGTCCCTGCCCGTTGATCTCGAGAATCTTGTCGCCCGGCACGAGTTCGAGCTCTTCTGCGAGGCTGCCCGGATAGACGCGCAGGATGATACCTGGATAATATTTGCTCATATTCTTACTCTCTTGCACTACAAACAAAGGAGTGATGCATAAATCATCACTCCTCAGAATGTCTTATCTTATTTTAGACGCAAGTCCCAATCGCTCAGTCGCGAGCCTTCGTGATGGACAGCGAGATGCGCTTGCGCTTCGTGTCGATGCGGAGGATCTTGACGCGGACGATGTCGCCGACATGAACGGCTTCATCGGCGCGCTCGATGCGCTTGTCTGCGAGCTCGCCCATCGGGATCAGGCCATCGAAGCCCGGCTCGATCTCCATGAATGCACCGAAGTCCGTCAGCTTGATGACTTTGCCTTCGATGATCTGGCCTTCGCTGTACTTCTCAGCGGAGTCGTACCACGGATCACGCATCGTGTCCTTGACGGACAGGGAGATGCGCTTGCTCTCCGGATCAACGCTCTTGACATAGACGTCGAGCTCCTGGCCGACTTCGAGGACATCCGACGGATGCTTGACGCGGTGCCAAGCGAGGTCGGAGATGTGTGCAAGGCCGTCTACGCCGCCGATATCGATGAATGCACCGTAGTCGACGAGGCGCTTGACCGTGCCGCGTACCGTCTGGCCAGCCTCGAGCGTGGAGAATACTTCCGCTTCCTTCTTCTCGCGCTCAGCCTCGAGGAGAGCACGACGGGAGAGGACGAGACGCTGCTTGTGGACATCGATCTCGATGATCTCCGCCTCGACCGTCTGGCCGACATAGATGGAGAGGTCCTTGACAAAGTGGAGTTCCATCTGGGATGCCGGGATGAAGCCGCGCAGGCCATCGACGGATGCCACGAGGCCGCCCTTGACGACCTGCGTGATGTTCGCCTGGACCGTCTCGCCAGCTTCCTTCTTCTTCTCCATCTCCGTCCAAGCGACCATGCGGTCAGCCTTTACCTTGGAGAGGATGCCGCCGTTGTCGCCACCGAGGGAAACGACATAGACATCGATGACATCGCCGACTTTGACGACGTCCTCAGCGGACTCCGGAGCCGGGTAAGCCAGCTCGCGCTTCGGGATTGCGATCTCCTGCTTGTATCCGATATCGACATAAGCCTCGTCGCGGTTTACCTGGATGACCTTACCTTTTACAGTGGTGCGCTCCTGGATATCCGGCAGGGACTCCTGTGCTAATAACTCTTCCATGTTCATCTGTTCTGACACTTTTTATATACCTCCTTGATAATCCAGTCCGGTGTAGAAGCACCAGCTGTAATACCAATTTTCTTTATTTTGTCAAACCACTCGTCGTGCAGCTCCGCTGCAGTCTCGATGTGGTAAGTCAGGCACTTCTCGGAACAAAGCTGTGCGAGCCTTGTCGTGTTGGCACTGTTCTTGCCGCCGATGACCAGCATGAGGTCAACCTTGCTGGCAAGATCTATGGCAGCGGCCTGTCGCTGGTCTGTCGCCGTACAGATGGTTCGCAGGATCTTGATGTCCCTGGACTTCTCAAGAAGGCGCATGACAATCTGACGGAAGCGCGCTCCAGAAAACGTCGTCTGGCATACGATGCCGAGCTTGCCGCAGGGCTCTATCCCATCGGCTTCTTCCTCGGTCTCGATGATCTGTGCTCTTCCGGATGACCACTCGAAGATGCTCTTGACCTCCGGATGGTTCTTCTCTCCGATGATGACCACACTGTACCCTTCATCCACGAGCTCCTTGGCCGAGAGCTGCGCTTTCTTGACATGCGGGCATGTCGCGTCCACGAGCTCGAGTCCGCGGGCCTTCGCCTCGTCGTAGACCGCGGGGCCCACGCCGTGCGAGCGGATGATGACGGTCCCCTTCTCCATCTCCTCGAGACTGTCTACCGAGCCGACGCCCTCGCGGCGCAACCTGTCGACCATCTGCGGATTGTGGATGATGGGTCCGAGCGTACAGGCAGTCCCGTCAGCAGAAGCATTCTCCCTGGCAATCTTGATGGCGCGCTTGACGCCATAGCAAAAGCCAAGATAATCTGCTAAGATGACTTCCATACATCTACCACCATAAATCATATTATTGCAAAGACGCCCAGAAGGCTTTTTTACAATCTATAGCCTAGTATATCATGCATGGGGGCGTCAGGCAAATGGTTTTAGGAAATTTTTTCAATTTCTTCGCGCATGACCGCGATATGAGCCATGATTTCTTGCGAAAAGGCCTCAAGCTGCTCCTTGTCGCGTTTATCGCCCGTGAAATGCATCGGCTCGCCGTACATGATGGAGAGCTTTGGCAGGAAGCCGCCTTTCTGCATGATGCGGTCCGTACCGACGATACAGGCCGGCACGACAGGAGCACCGCTCATCGCGGCGAGCAGGCCGACGCCGGCCTCGGCCTTGTGGAGTTTCCCGTCCTTGCTGCGCGTGCCCTCTGGGAAGAGGCCGAGCACACGGCCCTGCCTGAGCACATTGACGGCCGCCTTGATGGCGCCGCGGTCTGCCGCGCCGCGCTTCACGGGGAAGGCATGGCAGCGGCGAATGGCCGCGCCGAAGATCGGGTGCTCGAAGAGCTCGATTTTCGCCATGTACGAGACGGGGCGCGGCAGGAACGTCGCGAGGAGCGGCGGGTCCCAGTTGCTCATGTGGTTGGCTGCGAGGATGACGGGCCCTTCTGCGGGCAGGTTCTCCTTGCCGTACGTCTTGGCGCGGAACAGCAGTTGAAAGATGACGGCAAAGATGATGCGGAGTGTCGTGTAAAGCATCGTATCACCTGCACATTCCGATGATGCGCGCGACGACCTCCGGGATCGTCATGCCCGTCGTATCGAGGAGCGTCGCATCATCTGCCTGGACGAGCGGCGAAATCTCGCGCTCCATGTCGGCCTTATCGCGCGCGGCGATGTCGTGCTCGATATCCGCGAGGTCAACAGCGAGACCTTTCTCTCGCAATTCCTTGTAGCGGCGGTTTGCGCGCTCCGCGATAGAGGCCGTCAGGTAGATCTTGACATCAGCGCCCGGCAGCACATTCGTCGCGATGTCGCGGCCGTCCATGAGCACGCCGCCGCGCTCTGCCATCTTGCGCTGCAGGTCGACCATCTTCTCGCGCACGGGGCCGAGCGCAGCTACCTTCGAGACAATGTGGCTGACCTCCGGCGTGCGGATCTCACTCGTGACGTCCTGGCCGTCGACGCGCACCGTCGTCTTGCCGTTCTCATACGAGAGGTCCACGTCGATGTCGGGGACGACAGCGAGGATCTTCTCATCCGTGACCTCACCGCCCTGCTGCAGGACCTTCCAAGCCACGGCGCGGTACATGGCCCCCGTGTCAATGTAGGTATAACCCAGTTCCTTGGCTGCGAGCTGTGCGACCGTGCTCTTGCCGGCGCCCGCCGGCCCGTCGATTGCTACTACGAGTTTCTTCAAGACAGATTCCCCCAAATCAAATTGATATGTACTGCACTCATGCCTGCAGGCGGGCCAGCGTATCGTAGAAGGCCGGGTACGAGATCGTCACGCACTCGGGGCGCTCGATCTCGGCGCCCTCTCCGGCCGCGCCGAGGATAGCAAGCGACATCGCCATGCGATGGTCATCGTACGAGAAGCAGGTTGCCGCCCGCACCTTCGTTCCGCCGTGGATGACGAGACCATCTTTGCTCGCCTCGACAGCACCCGGCGCGAGCTTGTTGAACTCGTCCGTGACAGCCTGCAGGCGGTCCGTCTCCTTGACGCGGAGCTCACCGGCCCCCGTGATGACCGTGTCGCCCTCTGCAAAGAGCGCGGCCACTGCGAGGACCGGGATCTCATCGATGAGGCGCGGCATGATCTCGGCGCCGAACGATGTGCCATGGAGCTTCGCCGCCTCGACGCGAATGTCAGCTGCCGCCTCGCCGCCGCTCACGCGCTCGTTCTCCAGCGTAATCTTGGCGCCCATCGCCTCGAGGACATCGAGGATGCCCGTGCGCGTCGGATTGACGCCGACGTTCTTGAGGAGCAGGTGGCTTCCCGGCACGACGGATCCCGCGACGAGCCAGTAGGCCGCCGAGCTGATGTCGCCCGGGACCTCGATGGATGACGGCGCATGGAACGATTCGACGGGCTCAATCGTCACAGCCGTGCCATCCTTCTTCGTCTCGACGCCGAAGGCCTCGAGCATGCGCTCCGTGTGGTCGCGCGAGGTGAAGGGCTCGACGACAGTCGTCGGACTGTCCGCGTACATGCCGGAAAGCAGGATGGCCGACTTGACCTGTGCGCTCGCGACAGGGCTCTCGTAGAGCATGCCATGCAACTTCCCTTCAGCCGGCACGATCGTGATGGGCAGCTTCGTGTTCTTCTCGCGGCCGTAGATCTTTGCGCCCATCGCCGAGAGCGGCTTGATGACGCGGCCCATCGGGCGCTTGTGCAGCGAGGCATCGCCCGTGAAGGTCGTCAAGAACGGCTGCGGCGCAAGGATGCCCATCATGAGGCGCAGTGTCGTGCCCGAGTTGCCCGCATCGATGATTGTGGAAGCTTCGCGGAGGCCGTGCAGGCCGTGGCCGCAGACCACAAGAGACGTCTCCGACTCGAACTCGACAGAGGCGCCCAGCGCCTTCATGCAGGCCGCCGTCGAGAGGCAGTCCTGCGCGTGCAGGAAGTTCGTGATGTGCACGGGCGTCGAGCCGAGCGCCGAGAACATGACACTGCGGTGCGAGATGGACTTGTCGCCGGGGATCTCGATCGTGCCGCGCAACCCCTGCCTTGCCTTTGCAATCGTCTTCGTGTTTTCCATAGAGGTTCCTCCACTCCATTCATCAATCATACTTCAATAGCGCATCAATCGTCGTTCCAGACACTCCAGCAGCCGGCCGCATTGCCCATGGAGAAGGCCGCCTGCAGGTTGTAGCCGCCCGTGTAGGCATCGACATCGACGACCTCGCCGGCGAAGTAGAGGCCCGGCACGAGCTTCGACTCCATCGTCTTCGGATTGATCTCCCGCACGGAAACGCCGCCAGCCGTCACGATGGCCTCAGCGAGCGGCCGCGTCTTCGTGATGGTCAGCGTCAAGTGCTGCAGCGTCTCCGCGAGGCGGTGGCGCTCCTCCGCCGTGACCTGGTGGACCGGCTTTTCCGGGTCGAGGTAGGCGCAGTCAAGCACCGGCTCGATGAGCTTATGCGGCAGGAGGTCCAAGAGACCGTTCTTCAGCGACTTGCGGATGTGCTGCCCGAAGTCGCGCTGGATGCGCGCATCGAGCTTCTCCGGCGTCAGCGCCGGCTTGAGGTTGAGCTCGAGCTCGACGAACTTCCCCTCGGCAAGGCACTTGGCCGCCCTGCGGCTCATCGAGAGGATGATGGGGCCCGTCACACCGAAGTGCGTGAACATCATCTCGCCGAACATCTCCTGCACTTTCTCGCCGCCAGCGAGAAGTGTCGCGCGGACATTGCGAAGCGATAGGCCCTGGACATCTTTGACCCACTCTTCTTCTGTCTCGAGCGGCACGAGCGACGGGCGCAGCGGCACGACCGTGTGGCCGAGCTTCCTTGCCATCTCGTAGCCATCGCCCGTCGAGCCCGTGCCCGGATACGAGGCACCGCCCACCGCAAGGATCACGGCATCGGCCTTGTAGTGCGCGCCCGACTTCGTGCGCACGCCCGCCACGCGCCCCTCCTGCAACAGGATGTCCGCGACGGGCATCTCGAGCTCGATGCGGACGCCGAGCTCATGCAGCCGATGCACCATCGCGTCGACGACGTCCTGTGCTTTGTCGCTGACGGGGAAGACGCGATTACCGCGCTCGACCTTCACGGGCACGCCCTGCTGCCGGAAGAACTCCATGACATCCTGATTATCGAAGGCGCGCATCGAGCTGTTGAGGAAGGCGCCGTTGCCGTGGATGTTGCGGATGATCTCTGGCACATCGGCGGCATTCGTGATGTTGCAGCGCCCCTTGCCCGTGATCATCATCTTGCGGCCAGGCCGCTTCATCTTCTCGAGCAGAGTGACCGCCGCACCGTTCTCGGCCGCGCGGATGGCGGCCATCATGCCGGCTGGGCCGGCTCCTATGACTAGAATCTGTTTCATCTCGTTAACCCCGCCAATCTGTAGAGCCTGCTGACTTCTTCCTGCGTCAGGGTGCGGTGATGGCCGCGCGCGACGCCCTTCAGCGTCAGGTCGGCAAAGCGCACGCGCTTTAAGGCCTTGACATCACAGCCGACGGCTGCGAACATGCGGCGGACCTGGCGATTGCGCCCCTCGTGTATCGCGATAGACACGCGCGTGAAACCGCGCTCGCGCTCACTGAGCTCGCGCTCAGGGAGCAGGCTGACCTTCGCTGGAGCCGTCATACCGTCCTCGAGCAGCAGTCCATCCCGGAGCATCTGAAGCTTTTCCTCCGTCAGCTGCCCAGTCACGCCCGCATGGTACGTCTTCTCGACCTCAAAGCGCGGATGCAGGAGGCCGTTCATCAAGGTGCCGTCATTCGTGATGAGCAAGAGCCCTTCCGTGTTGTTGTCGAGGCGGCCGACCGGGTAGACGCGCTCCTTCACTTCCGGCAGGAGGTCGAGCACCGTGCGGCGGCCGCGGTCATCCTTCGCCGTCGAGAGATAGCCCTTCGGCTTGTTCAAGAGCAGGTAGACATGATGCTCCACCCCGCCGATTGCCCTGCCATCGACCGTGATGGCATGTGCTGCGGAATCGACCTTCGTGCCGAGCTCGCGCACGACTTTGCCGTCAACTCTGACGCGGCCCTCCAAGATCATCTTCTCCGCCGCGCGCCTTGAGGCGATGCCGGCCTGGCTGATGATCTTCTGCAAGCGTTCTTCTGCCATCGCCATCATCCTTTCACCAGTGACCGCAGGAAGTTCCAGACGGTCAGGAAGAACGAGCGGCGCGTGACGTCCGCTCCGGCGAGCAGATCGGTCGAAGCGACTTCCTTGCCGTCGAGTTCCACGACGAGACGTCCGACGGTATCGCCTTCCTTGATGGGGGCGCGCAGGCCATCGGCCTCGATGCGCGTCTTGTAGGCTTCGCCCTCGCCCTTGAGCTTGGCAAGCGTCAGCGTCTCAGCGGCCATGAGTGGCAGCTTGCGGCCCGTGCCGCCCGCGACACTTGCATAGCCCGCTACATCGCCCTCATGGACGATCGTATCCGGCTCCACATGCGCGAAGCCGTAGTCGAGCAGCTTGATAGAGTCGTTCCACATGTAGACCGAGTCGAGCACGACGGCGACGAGCTGCAGGCCGTCCTTCTTCGCGCCCGAGACGAGGCAGCGGCCGGCGGCATCCGTGTAGCCCGTCTTGACGCCGTTCGCACCGCGGTAGAGCCAGAGCATCTGGTTCTCGTTGCGCAGGTGATGCGACGAGTCCTTGACCCAGTCGAAGTCGATCTCCTTCGTACTGACGATTTTCTCGAAACCCGGCACGCGGTAGCCGTAAGCCGTGATCTTCGCGAGGTCGTAGGCCGTCGTGTAGTGGTCGTCGCGCGGCAGGCCATTGGCATTGGCAAAGTTCGTGTTGACGGCGCCAATCTCGTGCGCCTTCTCCGTCATCATCACGGCGAACTTGTCGACAGAGCCCGCGATGTGCTCGGCGACAGCGACGGTCGCATCGTTGCCGGAGTGCATCATCATGCCGTAGAGCAGGTCGCCCATGCGGATCTTCTCGCCCGCTTCGAGCCAGAGCGTGGAGCCCTCCGTGCCGGCCGCATTGCTGCTGACGGTCACCATGTCATCCATGTTCGAGTGCTCGAGCGCCAGGATGAGCGTCATGATCTTCGTCGTGCTCGCCGGGAAGCGGCGCTCGTCCTTGTTGCGCTCGTAGATCACCTGGCCCGACGCGGCGTCGATGACGACGGCCGAGCGCGCCGTCAGGTTCTGCAGCGGGTCATCGGGGCTGATGACGAGCCCCGGGATATCCGGGCGCGGCATCTCTTTGATATCATAGACAGCCTCTGCCTGAGCAGGCGTGGCGGTGAGCTGCGGCACGATGAGTGCCAGCGCAAGCCCGCCCGCGAGCAGGAGACGGCCGATAGTCCTCTGTTTCAATATCGTTTCAAACTCCTTATGTTCCCTCATTTTCCCTCAAGAGAAGGACAAATCATCCTTATTCTATCATCCATTTCCGCTTCCCGCAACAAGGCGCGCTCAGCGCTTCCGGACTTTGCTCGCACCGACGATGGACTCGAGCCGCTGGAATGTCTCCGCCGCGTCATCGAGCCAGAAATTCTCGCGGGCCTTCTGCCAGTGGCCGCCCGAGTGGAAGAATGTCGCGTATGCGCCGTGGTGCGCAACGATGAGTTGCTTCATCTCCTCACGCTTCGTCTCCGGAAGGCCGCCCGGTGGCAGCTCGATGTAATAGGCAAAGCGGTAGTCCTTGAGCGCCCAGACAGAATCAGCGATGATCTTGACCGACTCGTCCGTCATGTCGATGCGGCCCTGCACGACGACAGGCGTATCTGGCACGAGCAGGTTCATGTTCTGGTAGAACGTGCGCGGGAAGACGGTGACTTCGACGGAGTCGGTAAAATCCTCGACCGTCGCAAAGCACATTGTGTCCCCCTTCTTCGTCGTGATGCGCTTCGCCTCCGTCAGCATGCCGCCGATGCGCACGACCTGTTTGTCGCGCACGGCATCCGGCTGCAGGCTGCCGATGTGCGGCAGATTCTCAAGCTTCGCGGCGTACTGGTCCAAGGGATGGCCCGTGATGTAGAAGCCCGTCGCCTCCTTCTCCCAGTTCAGCAGCTCCGCCTTCGGCACCTCATCGATGTCCGGCAGCTGCAGCATGCCTGTCTCCTCGATCGTCTCGTCGGAGAACAGTCCCATCTGGCCGCTCACCGCGTCCTTCTGCTGCTGGGCTGCTTCCATGACAGTCTGCGGCAAGATGGCCAGGAGCTGGCTGCGCTTCGCGCCGAACGAGTCGAACGCGCCGCACTTGATGAGACTCTCGATGACGCGGCGGTTGACAACGCGCATGTCGACGCGGCGGCAGAAGTCGGAGAGCGAGCTGAACGGGCCGCCGTCCTCGCGGATGCGCGCGACGTTCTCGATGGCCGTCTCGCCGACATTGCGCACGGCAGCGAGGCCAAAGCGAATGGCTGCCCCGTCGACGCTGAAGTACGCAGAGCTCGCATTGATGTCCGGCGGCAGGATCTTGATGCCCATGCGGCGGCAGAGCTCGATGTACGTCGCAACCTTCGGCGTGTCCATGATGCTCGTGAGCATCGCCGCCATGAACTCTGCCGGGTAGTGCGCCTTGAGATAAGCCGTCTGCCAGGCGACGAGCGCATACGCCGCACTGTGCGACTTATTGAAGCCGTAGTCGGCAAAGTGCGTCAAGAGATCGAAGATCGTGTTGGCAAGCCCTGCCTCGATGTGGTTCTTCTCGCAGCCGGCGAGGAAGTTCTCTTTCTGCGCCATCAGGATCTCGTGCTTCTTCTTGCCCATCGCGCGGCGCAGGAGGTCTGCCTGGCCGAGCGTGAAGCCCGCGAGCACCTGCACGATCTGCATGACCTGCTCCTGGTAGAGCACGACACCGAACGTCTCCTTGAGGATGGGCTCTAAGAGTGGGTGCATGTAGGTGACTTCCTTTTCCCCGTGGCGTCCCTTGATGAAATCCTCGACCATGCCGCTGCCGAGCGGGCCCGGGCGGTAGAGGGCGACGAGCGGGATGAGGTCGGCGAAGTTCTCCGGTGCGAGATCGCGCACGAGCTGCGTCATGCCGGCCGACTCCATCTGGAACACCGCCCCCGTCTTACCCTCGCAGAGCATTTTCGAGGTCAGCTCGTCCGTCAATGGGATCTTCTCGATGTCGACCGTCTCGTGGCGGCTCTTCTCGATGTTCGCGATCGTATCGCTGATGACCGTCAGCGTGCGCAGGCCGAGGAAGTCCATCTTGAGGAGGCCGAGCTCCTCGACGTGGTCCTTGTCGTACTCCGTGACGAGCGTGCCCTCCGAGATGGAGACCGGCACGTAGTCCGTCAGCGGGTGGCGCGCAATCACGACACCGGCGGCATGCGTCGATGAGTGACGCGGCAGGCCCTCAATCTTGCGCGCCAGGTCGATGAGGCGGCGGATGTCCTCGCTACTCTCGTACGCTTTGCGGAAGTCGGCTGACTCCTGCATCGCCTTGTCGAGCGTGATCTTGAGCTCGTTCGGCACAAGCTTCGCGATCTCTGCGACCTCGGCGTACGGCAGGTTGAGCACGCGCCCGACATCGCGGATAGCGCCCTTCGCCGCCATCGTGCCGAAGGTGACAATCTGCGCGACGTGATCGTAGCCGTAGCGCTCCTTGACGTAGTCGATGACCTTGCCGCGCTGGATGTAGTCGAAGTCGACATCGATATCCGGCATCGTCACGCGCTCCGGATTCAGGAAGCGCTCAAAGAGCAGGTCGTACTGCAGCGGGTCGAGGTCCGTGATGCCGAGCAGGTAGGCGACGATGCTGCCTGCGGCCGAACCGCGCCCCGGACCGACGCCGATGCCGTGCTCGCGCGAGTAGTTGATGAAGTCCCAGACAATGAGGAAGTAGCTGTCGTAGCCCATGCGGTGGATGATGCCGAGCTCGTACTCGAGGCGCTCACGGATCCTTTCCGTGACCGCCCCATAGCGGCGCGGCAAGTTCTCCTCACAGAGGTGGCGCAGATACGCTTCATCGTCGGCATACGGCGCGGGGATTGGGTAGTACGGCAACTGCAGCTGGCCGAAGGTGAAGTCGACCTCACAGCGCGCGGCAATCTTCTCGGTGTTGGCGATGGCCTCCGGAAGGTCCGGGAAGAGCGCCGCCATCTCCTCCGGCGATTTCAGATAGTAGTCGTCGCTCGGGAAGCGCATGCGGTCGGGGTCGTCGAACGTCTTGTTCATCTGGATGCAGAGCAGGATGTCGTGGAACTCGCTGTCCTCGCGGTGCACGTAATGCAGGTCGTTCGTCGCGACGAGCCCGACATCGTACTTCTTCGCAAGCTCGACGAGTGCGGCGTTTGCCTTGCGCTCCTCCGGCAGGCCGTGGTTCTGGATCTCGAGGAAGAAGTTCTCGCGGCCGAAGATCTCGAGGTACTCGCGCACGAGCGCATCGGCATGCTCGAGGTTGTCCTGCAGGATGGCGCGCGGGATCTCACCGGCGATGCAGGCCGACAGGCAGATGATGCCCTCATGGTACTGGCGCAGGAGATCCTTGTCGACGCGCGGCTTGTAGTACATGCCCTCGATGTTGGCCAGCGAGACGAGCTTAACGAGATTGCGGTAGCCCGTCTGGTTCTCCGCGAGCAGGATCAGGTGGTAATAGCGCACACCATTGACCTCGCGGTGTTCCTGGCGCGCGCCCGGGGCTACGTAGACCTCGCAGCCGATGATGGGCTTCACGCCCTGCTTCTTGGCTTCCTTGTAGAAGTCGATGACGCCGTACATGGCGCCGTGGTCGGTGATGGCGATGCTGTCCATGCCGAGCTCTTTCGTCGTCTTGATGAGCTCCTTGATGCGGCTCGCACCGTCGAGCAGGCTGTATTCCGTGTGGACATGGAGGTGGGTAAACGGCATGCTTTCACTCCTTCCCGTTTTCCTCTTGTGATACGGTCTATGTGATACAATCAGCAGAAAAGCCGGAGACGCAGCTCCGGCTCAGATTCCATATGGTACGATGGTACGCTCAGACTTCCATGATGATTGGCAGGATCATCGGGCGGCGGCGCGTCTTCTCGAAGAGGTAGCGGCCCAGCGCATCGCGCACATTCGACTTGATGGCGGCCCACTCCTTGACCTTCTCGTCCTCGCAGCGGTCGAGTGCCTGCTGCACGCGTGCCGTGGCCTCGTCCATCAGCGCTTCAGACTCGCGCACATAGACAAAGCCGCGCGAGACGATGTCCGGCCCTGCGACGACGCGGTGCGTCTGCTTGTTCATCGTGACGACGACGATCAGGATGCCGTCCTGCGAGAGCTGGCGGCGGTCGCGCAGCACGATGTTGCCGACATCGCCGACGCCGAGGCCATCGACCATGACCATGCCAGCCGTGACCTTGCCGGCCACCTGGCCCTTATCGCGCGTGAACTCCAGGATCTGACCGTTCTCGCTGATGAAGATATTCTCCTTCGGCATGCCGAGCTCGCGCGCGAGGCGGGCGTGCTGCACGAGGTGATGGTACTCGCCGTGGACCGGGATGAAGAACTTCGGGCGCACGAGATTGTGCATGAGCTTGAGCTCCTCGCGGCTCGCATGGCCCGAGACGTGGATGCCCTGATTGCGGCCGTAGATGACGTTGGCGCCGAGCTTCATGAGGTTGTCGATCGTCTTCGAAACGAGCTTCTCGTTGCCCGGAATCGGCGTAGCCGAGATGATGACCGTGTCGCCCGGCACGATGCCGACCTTGCGGTGGTCGGACATCGACATGCGCGTCAGAGCCGACATCGGCTCGCCCTGGCTGCCCGTCGTGATGATGACCATCTGCTCCATGCGGTAGTTGTGGATCTCGTCGATATCGACAATCGTGCCTTCAGGCGCCGTGATGTAGCCGAGCTCGAGTGAGATGTTGACGACGTTGACCATGCTGCGGCCGAGCACGGCGACGTGGCGCTTGTAGCGCACAGCCGTGTCGATGACCTGCTGGATGCGGTGGACGTTCGACGAGAACGTCGCGACGATGATGCGACCGCGCGCATTGTGGAAAGCGCGGTCAAATGCCGCACCGACCGTGCGCTCCGACGGCGTATGGCCCTCGCGCTCCGAATTCGTCGAATCCGCCATGAGCACGAGGACACCGCGGTTGCCGAGGTCGGAGAAGCGGCGGAAGTCCGTCATCTTGCCGTCAATCGGCGTGTAGTCGAGCTTGAAGTCGCCCGTGTGCACGATCATGCCGACCGGCGTCTTGATGGAGAGGCCGACGGCGTCAGGGATCGAGTGATTGACGCGGATGAAGCCGACACTGAAGCAGCCGACATTGATGATGTCGCCCTGCATGACCGAGTGCAGGTTGCTCGAGTCAACGCCGTTCTCCTTGAGGCGGCCCTCGAGGATGCCGAGCGTCAGGCGCGTGCCGTAGACCGGCACATTGATTTTCTTGAGGACGTACGGCAGTGCGCCGATGTGATCCTCGTGGCCGTGCGTCAGCACGATGGCCTTGATCTTATCCTTGTTCTCGATGAGGTAGCTGATGTCCGGGATGACGAGGTCGATGCCGAGCATGTCCTCATCCGGGAACATCAGGCCCGAATCAATGACGAGAATCTCGTCATCCACGCGGATGACTGTCATATTCTTGCCGATCTCCCCCAGGCCTCCGAGAGGGATGATCTGTAATTTCTGTGCTCCTTTAGCCAAAAAGTACACCTCCAAAGTGTTTGCTGCATCTCATAGCAGAATGCAAATGCCAAATTTATGATACATCTTTATTTTGATATACGTCGTGTATAGTTGCTGGATAGAAATCCCCTATCGTCTCATTCCAACTCTTATGACGCGCTAAGGGGACGCTCCCCTGAACATGACAAGAAATCCGTGCTGCCTCGAACGATGCAAGGCATCTGTCATGATGAACGTCGCGCAGGAATGGTAGTATGAAGTTTTTATCCGATCAAATCATTCTTTTTTATTGTATCATCAAGAAGCACATAAATCAATGTAAAAAGACACTTCCCGCAGGAAGTGCCTCAAAAAAGTGTATCGGGAAACATCCTCAGAAGGATGCTCAGAGGATGCGCACGCCGTAGTGGACCTTGCTGTAGCGGCCGCCCATGATCTGCGTGAAGCCGAGCCGCTCGAACTCCAGGCTGCGCGCGTTCTCCTTGAAGACGACACGGCGCCTTGCGACACGGCAGGCCTCCTCGATCATCGCCGGCGAGACGGGTGCGTGGTTGGCCACCGTGCGCAGCGGCGAGAGACTGCGGCTCTCGAGCAGCGGATGCCGGAACATCGGATCGAAGTAGACGACGTCGACCGAGTCATCCTCCTGCTGCTTCAGGTACGAGAAGGCATCTGCGCAGACCGTCTCGATGCCGCGCATGGCCTCCTGTATCGGCCAGTTCTCCGCCTTGAAGTGCGCGAGGCCGTAGCCGACGACCGTCTCGATGAGCGGCTGCGACTCGATGCCCGTGACCTTTCCCTCCGGGCCCACGGCAAAGCTCGCGACGATTGCATCGGCGCCGAAGCCGAGCGTGCAGTCGAGCACGCTCATGCCGTGCGAAAGGCCCATGGCCTCGACCATGCGGTCGCCCGTGCCCGCGCTGCCGAAGCGCAGGTTCTTGAGGCGCAGATGCGCCATATTCGGGTGGAAGAAGAGATCGCCTGCCGGTGTCGAGAGCGTCAGCAGCCCCTGCTTCGCGATCAGGATGAAGTCGACCCCGTAGCGCTCGCGCAGGGCTTGGCCCGAGAGATTCGCGCGCGGCACATAGGGGATCTTCGCGTGCTCCGCCGCCCATTTTGCCAGGGAGACGGCATCATCCGTGCACTTGCGGCCCGTCGTTGCGATTGCCTGAACCATCGTATCATCCTCCAAATATATAAACTCAAAAGCCAAAGCCCGTGCGCTTGAACATCTTGGCCAGCTCTTCACTGCTGAACTTCAGGATGGTCGGGCGGCCGTGCGGGCAGGTGTAGGGGAACGCCGTGTGCGCGAGCGCATCGAGGATGATCTGCATCTGGCGGAAGCTCAATTCCTCGCCGGCCTTGATGGCCGCACGGCAGGCCGTCGTCGCGAGGCAGGCCTGGCGGATTTCCTTCGCCGTCGTCTCGTGCATGTCCATGAGATTCGTCAGGATCTCGCGGATGATATCCTCTGCCTCACTGACGGGCACATCGGCGGGCACCTCGATGAGGCGGAATTCCTGATTGCCGCTCATCTCCATATGGAAGCCGAGCGATGCAAAGAGCTCCTGATGCGACGCAACGAGCTCCGCCTCCTTGCGGTCAAAGCTCAAGATCTGGTGGACAAGCAACTGCTGCGACGGGATGTCGCCCGCCATCGCCGAGAACTTGTCGAACAGGATGCGCTCGTGCGCCGCGTGCTGGTCGACGATGTAGAGCCCCTTGGCGTCCTGCGCGATGATGTAGGTCAGGTCAACCTGGCCGATTGGCACGACCGAGCCATCGTACTGGAGGACCTCCCCTTCCTGGCATGGCGAAGCCTCTGCGTCGACACCGGACTTCATGGCCGGGGCCGACGATTCCGCCACCATGCCCGGGTGATCAAGAACGCTTGAGTCAGGCATCGCTGCCGCCCCGCGCTCCTCGCGCAGGCTTTGCTGCGCGGCCGAGAAGCCCGCCATAGTACGAGCAGAGATGGGCGCCGTGCGATGCACGGCCTCATAGATTGTTTTGGGCTGAGCTCGCTGCACCGCTGGCTGCCCTGCAGGGCGCGCCTCAGCCTGCGGCCACTGCGGGATGATGGGCTCAGCGAGCGGCTCTGTCGCCGGCACGAACTGCATGGGCTCCATCGTCACGTGCTGCTCCGGCTTCTCCACGACGGCAGCCACTTCGCCAAGGCCCCGCCCTGCCGGGCGGATGGCGTCGAGCACGGCCTTGTAGACGGCCTTGAAGACGCGGCTCTCGTCCTCGAATTTGAGCTCACTCTTCTGCGGGTGCACGTTGACATCGATCGTGCGTTGCGGCACCTCAATGCAGAGGACCGCCAGTGGGAAGCCGCTCTTCGGGATCAGAGACTTGTAGGCATTGTCGATGGCCTTGGCGATTGCGCGGTTCTGGATGATGCGCGAATTGACGATGTACGTCTGCCAGGCGCGGCTGCTCTTGAGCATCGACGGCTTTGTGATGTAGCCGGAGATCTTGATGTCCTCGTCCTCAAGCGTGAGCCCCAGGAGAGAGTCAGCTGTCTTTCCGCCATAGATGGCCTGTATCGTGTCGTAGAGGTTGCCCGTGCCAGGCGTCACGACGGACATCTTGTTGTTGTTGATGAAGTGGAACTCGATGTCGGGACGCGAGAGCGCGAGCTTGACGATGAAATCGTTGATGCGCGAGCCCTCCGTGTGATTCGTCTTGAGGAATTTCTTGCGCGCCGGCGTATTGAAGAAGAGGTCCTCTACCTTGACCGTCGTGCCGATATTGCAGCCCGCCTCGATGAAGTCCGGCTCCTTGCCGCCCGTGATGGTCACGCGCGTGCCGAGGTCGTCACCCTCGCGGCGCGTCAAGAGCGTGAAGCGCGAGACGGACGCGATCGTCGGCAGGGCCTCGCCGCGGAAGCCCAGCGTACCGACGGTATTGAGGTCACCGACTTCGCGGATCTTGCTCGTCGCATGGCGCAGGATCGCGAGGTGCGCGTCCTCCGCACTCATGCCCCGGCCGTTGTCCGTCACGCGCATGAAGCTCGTACCGCCCGCCATGATCTCGACTTCGATGCGAGTCGCGCCCGCATCCATCGCATTCTCGACGAGCTCCTTGATGACAGACGCCGGCCGCTCCACGACTTCGCCAGCCGCAATCTTGTTGATGGTATTGTCGTCAAGTACATGGATCATCGTCATGCTTTACCAGCCTCCCTCTTGGCCTGCTCCTGCAGGCGGTAGAGCTCATTCATCGCCTCGAGCGGCGTCATCGTCATGACATCGAGCGCGAGCAAGGTGTCGCTGAGGCTCGAGGCAAAGAGAGAGCCCATATCCTGTGCAGCAGGCTCGGCCTTTGCCGCACGGCCTTCCGCCTGCTCCGCTCTGGCAGCGGCCGTTGCGTCCGGCGCCTCCGCCTCGAGCATCGCGAGAATCTCCTCGGCGCGGCTCGTGACCGACTTCGGCAGGCCCGCGAGCCGCGCGACATGGATGCCGTACGACTTGTCGGCCGCACCGCGCACGATACGCCGCAGGAAGGCGACCTGGTTGCCGCGCTCCTTGACGGCCACGCAGAAATTCTTGATCTTATCATCCTCGAGGTCCGTGAGCTCGTGATAGTGCGTCGCGAAGAGCGTCTTGGCGTGGACCTTCTTCTCGATGTGCTCGATGACGGCGCGCGCGATGCTCATGCCGTCGAACGTGCTCGTGCCGCGGCCAATCTCATCGAGGATGACAAGGCTGTCCTTCGTCGCGTACTTGAGGATCTGCGCGACTTCATTCATCTCGACCATGAAGGTGCTCTGACCGCTGACGAGGTCGTCGCTCGCGCCAATGCGCGTGAAGATGCGGTCGACCGGCGAGATGGCGGCCTCGCGCGCGGGGATGAAGCTGCCGATCTGCGCCATGAGCGTCAAGAGAGCCACCTGGCGCATGTACGTCGACTTACCCGCCATGTTCGGTCCCGTGATCAGCATGATCTCGCAGTCCTTGTGGTCGAGATGCGCGTCGTTCGGCACGAAGAGGTCGCGCGTCAGGATGCGCTCGACGAGCGGATGGCGGCCGTCCTTGATGTCGATGACGCCGTCCGTCCGCATCGAGGGGCGCACGTAGTTGTAGGTGCTGGCCGCCTCCGCGAGGCTCGCGAGCACATCGACGAGCGCGATCTCATGCGCCGTCTGCTGGATCTCCGTCAGGTGCGCCTTGACTTCTTCGCGCACATCGGTGAAGAGATTGTACTCGATGTGGACGATCTTCTCCTGCGCGCCGAGGATCTTCGTCTCGAATTCCTTGAGCTCCTCCGTGATGTAGCGCTCAGCATTCGCGAGCGTCTGCTTGCGGATGTAGCGGTCCGGCACGCGGTCCGCACCGCTGTGGCGCACCTCGATGTAGTAGCCGAAGACCTTGTTGTAGCCGATCTTCAGCGCCTTGATGCCCGTCTGCTCCTTCTCGCGCTCCTCAATCTCCTGCAGCATCGCCTTGCTGTCGTGCGAGATGCGGCGGTACTCGTCGAGCTCCTCGTTGTAGCCCGTCTTGATGATGCCGCCCTCGCGCAGGCTGATGCCCGGGTCCTCGACAATCGCGCGCTCCAAGAGGTCGACGAGATCATCGAAGGTCTCCACCTTCGCCTCGGCCTGCTTGAGCATCGAAGACTTTGCCCCCTTCAGCTTCTCGCGGATCCCTGGCAGACAGCGCAGAGAGACCTTGAGCGCGATGAGGTCGCGCGCATTGGCCGTGCCGACCTCGATGCGCGTCAGGAGGCGCTCGAAGTCGTGGATCTCGCGGCAGCCGTCGCGCACGCCGCCGCGCAGCGAGAAATCACGGACGAGTTCCTCGACGGCATCGAGGCGCTGCGTGATGCCCGCGATGCTCAAAAGCGGGTACTCGAGCCACTTCTTCAGGAGGCGGCTACCCATCGCCGTCTCCGTGAAGTCGAGGACGTCTAAGAGCGTGTTCTTCTTGCCGCCGTCGCGCAGGTTGCGCGTGATCTCGAGATTGCGCAGCGTGTACGTGTCGACGACGAGATTCTCCGAGGCATCGAGGTACGCCAGCTGGTTGAGCTGCGTGAGGTCTGTGCGGACCGTCTCGTGCAGGTAGTCGAGCAGCGTCGCCACTGCCTCCTGCGCCTCTTCCTGCGCCGGTCGCTGCGCCGCCTCGAAGTGCTCGACGATGCGGTCCTCGACGTTGTGCGAGATCTCCGCAATCGGCGTGAACGAACAGTGCGGCAGGCGCAGAGCAGCGAACTCCTTGAGCGCATCTGCAAATGACGGCTCGCCGACAACGAGGAGCTCCGGCATCATCAGGCGGTAGAGTTCATCGAGGAGCATCTGCAGGCGGTTGCCGCCCTCGTAGATGCCGTAGAAGCACTCGCCCGTCGAGATGTCGGCACCGGCGAGCACGATCTTCTCGCCCGCTTCATAGATGAGCGCGATGTAGTTGTTCTGCGTCGCCTGCAGGGCCGACTCCGAGAGGATCGTGCCCGGCGTCACGACCTTGATGACCTCGCGCTTCGTCAGGCCCTTCGCCTTCGGGTCGCCGATCTGCTCGGCGATGGCCACCTTGTAGCCGCGCTTGACGAGCTTGTTGACATACGTCTCGGCTGCATGATACGGCACGCCGCACATCGGCGCATCCTGTCCTTTGCTGCGGCTCGTCAGCGTCAGGCCAAGCTCCTTCGAGACGAGCTTGGCATCTTCAAAGAACATCTCATAAAAATCGCCTAAGCGGAAAAACAGGATCGCGCCCGGATTCTGTTCCTTTGTCGCGAGATACTGCTGCATCATCGGCGTCATTTCCATCGATACGTACACCTCCTGGATAAAAGACGTGCTGACACGATGCCAGCACGCCTGTCATTTCTCTTATCGTTTTACTATACGCGCTCGCCCTTGAGGACCCAGGTCTGCGGGTGCGTGATGCGAACGTCGATGAAGTCGCCCGGCTTCTCGCCCGCATGCGCGAACAAGACAATCTTGTTGGTGCGCGTGCGGCCCATCCAGACGGATGCATCGTTCTTGCTTGGGCCTTCGACCATGACCTCCAGTGTCCTGCCGAGCAGTTTCTCGTTGATGGCGAGGCTGATCTCGTTCTGCACGGCCATGAGCGCATTCAAACGCTCCTTCTTGACCGACTCCTCGACCTGGTTCTCCATCGTCGCCGCGGGAGTGCCCGACCGCTTCGAGTAGATGAAGGTGTAGGCCGAATCGTAGCGGATCTCGCGCAGGAAGTCGAGCATCTGCTGGAAGTCCTCGTCTGTCTCGCCCGGGAAGCCGACGATGAGATCCGTCGTCAGGCTCACCTCAGGGATGGCCGCGCGGATGCGGCGCACGAGGTCGCGGTACGACTCCACCGTGTAGACGCGGTTCATCGCCTTGAGGATGCGGTTGCTGCCGTACTGGACCGGCAGGTGGATGTGCTCACAGAGATGCTCGCCGTCGCGTATGGCTGCGATGACCTTGTCGGAGAGGTCCTTCGGATGCGACGTCATGAAGCGCACGCGGCGGATGCCCGGCACTTCATCGACCATCTTCAGAAGATCCGCGAAGTCCGCAAGCTTGTGGTCCTTGCCATAGGAGTTGACATTCTGGCCGAGCAGCGTGACTTCCTCATAGCCGTTCTTCACGGCTTCCTCGACCTCGCGCACGATGTCCTCCGGCAGGCGGCTGCGCTCGCGGCCGCGCACGTACGGCACGATGCAGTACGTGCAGAAGTTGTTGCAGCCGTACATGATCGGCACCCAGGCCGAGAGGCTGCCCGCACGTGCGACCGGCACATCGTCCGGCAGTTCCGTCTCGCCGAGCTGGACATCGACGACGTGGCCGCGCTCCGCCTGGATCTCCTGCACGACGCGTGTGAGCTCGTGGACCTTGTTGGTGCCGAGCACGAAGTTGATGTGCGGTGCGCGCTTGATGAGCGCATCGCCCTCCTTCTGCGCCATGCAGCCCGTGATGCCGAAAATCAGCTCCGGGCGCTCGCGCTTGAGGCGCTTGATCTCACCGATCTTGCCGTAGACGCGGTCCTCCGCCGTCTCGCGCACGCAGCACGTGTTGATGAGGATGAGGTCAGCCTCCTCCATCGACTCCGTCCGCTCATAGCCGATCGTGCGGAGCTGTCCCATCATGCGCTCTGCATCGCTCTGGTTCATCTGGCATCCATAGACCAGGAGGTACGCATAGCGGTGCAGCTTGCCATCTATCATGTTCATACGTTCTTTTCCGTCCTTTTCTTTGCTGTCTATCTCATAATCAATGCTTTATTGTATCAAAAATGGGCTCGCTTGTCCATGACACAGGCCATAGAGGAACGGCAATACAAAGATGCCGCACGGAGGAGCTTTCCCCATGCGGCATCAACTATATGTGGTCTATCTCTGTCAGATCTGTCTCACAGCGCTGGCAGATACCGGCTCAAAGCACGGCAATCTTGTGCAGTGTCTCGACGATGAGGTCGACCTGCGGCTTGACCGTCGCGAGCACAAGATGCTCCTTCGGGCTGTGGATGTCCTTCGTCGTCACACCAATCGAGACCATGTCGAGCTGCGGGTTCTTGCGGAAGTGCCAGCCGCACTCGAGTCCAGCGTGGATCGTCTCGACCTTCATCGGCTTGCCGTTCTGCTCAGCAAACGTCTCTGCCACAATCTTGGCGAGGCGGCTATCCTTGTTCTCCTTCCAGCCCGGCGACTGCGTGCCGATGTGCGCCGTGAAGCCCGTGAGCTCTGCGACCGTCTCAGCGTACTGACGGAACTCGTCGAGCTTCTGGTCGACGGCCGAACGCGGGAAGAACTGGACTTCCACCTCGTCCGCCGTCATGTTGACGACGCCGAGGTTGGCGCTCGTCTCGACGAGCCCCGGGATGACCGTCGACATTGCGTAGACACCCGTGTGCAGGATCGTCAGGAGGTTCAGCAGGCGCTTTGCATCGCCCGCCGTCAGGACCTGCTGCGGCGCCTCGACGCTCGTCAGCGGCACGAGGATCTGCGGCTCGACATTGCCGTACATCTTCTTGAAGCGCTCCTGCTGGTCTTTGATGACCGCCTCAATCTCTTCTTTCGGGAGATCCGTGACAAAGACGGCCGCCGCATCGTTCGGGATGGCGTTGCGCGCCTTGCCGCCATCAAAGGATGCGAGCTCGACCTCGCCTTTCGCCTGCAGTGCTGTCAGAATCATCGCGAGCGTGCGGATGGCATTGCCGCGGCCGTCGCCGATGCGCTCGCCGGAATGGCCGCCGAGCAGCCCCTTGACCTCGATCTTCCAGGCGAAAGGCGTCTCAGGCTCCACGCGCTTTAGCGCACGCGTGAAGTCGAGGTCGACGCTGCCCGCGCTGCCGACTGTCAGCTCATCGTAATTCTCGCTGTCGCAGTTGATGAGGAACGAGGCATCCTTGAGATGCTCTGCCGAGAGGCGGATGGCCCCCTTCATGCTCTGCTCCTCATCTGTCGTGACGATCAGGCGCAGCGGGCCGTGGTCCTTCGCCGTCTTCATGATGTAGATGGCCTCTGCCACGCCGATGCCATCGTCCGCGCCGAGGCTCGTGCCCTCAGCCGAGAGGTACTCCTCCGTGCGCACGAGCTTGATGGGATCCTTGAGCGGATCGTAATCATAGCCTTCTTCCGCCACGCAGACCATGTCCATGTGGCCCTGCAGGATGGTCAGCGGCGCCTTCTCGAAGCCAGCCGTCGCCTTCTTGTCCGCGATGATGTTGTTCGCCTCGTCCTGCATGACCGTAAAGCCGAGCTCGCTGAGATACGACTTCAGGAAATCGCTGACAGCCTGCTCGTGACCGGATTTGCGCGGGATAGCAGCCAGCTTGGCAAACTCCGCGAGCACGCCCTCGAGCACCTCGTTCTGTCCTTCATGGTTCTTGTTCATCAAAATTCCCCTTTTCTGGTGTTCTGGTTCTCTTTTATCTACTGCAACATAAAACAGCCTGCCCCTTGAGGCAGGCTGGCATGAATCCGTGGTTCTATTGGATCAAGTATCAGTCCTTGAGTTCTGCCGGCATCGCTTCTGCGACATCGACGCCTTCCGGTGCGTAGAGCACGATCTGCTCCGAGATGCGCTTTGCGCAGCCGTTGACGATATAGCAGGCACCGTTGACGAAGTCACAGATGCGACGCTGCTCTTCAGCGGCAACGCGCTCGTAGTTGACAACAGCAGCCTTGCCGGCCTTGAGATTGTCCGCGATGTCCGTGACCTGGTCAAAGTTCTCCGGCACGTAGATCTGGACGCGCAGCTCCGGGATCTTCGTCGTGTGGACCGTCAGCTGCGGGTGCTGCACGCGCGCGCGGGTGCGGAGAGACGGTGCAGGCTCCTGTGCCTCCGTGCGCTCGACATAGATCGAGTCGCCGCCCGAGACTTTGTACTCCTGTGCTGCCGCATGAGACTGCCTAGCCGAAACCTGCTGCTGTTTCTTCTCGCCAGCAGCTTCCTTGCTATCCTCTACCTCTACGTCTTCCCACGGCATCAATACATCGATGAGGCCCTGGAACTTGCCTTTGATCGTCTCCATCCCACTCATAACATCTCGTCCTTCCACCTGAATTCATATTATCCACACACACATGTGTATAAAACTGGATTTAACTATCAACATGATAACACATTTCGACAGAAATTGCAAAAAACCTGCCGAAAAATTTCATTTCCGACAGGTTTTCTCTCATTTTTATTCTTATTGCGAAGTGCCGAATCAGCCCTTGCGCGCGTTCTTGGCGTTGCGGCCGCGGATCGTGCGGTCGAGGATAGCCTTGCGCAGGCGGATGTGCTCTGGCGTGACTTCGACGAGCTCATCGCTGTTGATGTACTCGATGGCCTGCTCGAGCGAAAGGATGCGCGGCGGCGTCAGGCGGATGGCCTCATCCGAAGAAGACGTACGCATGTTGGAGACGTTCTTCTTCTTGCACGGATTGATGTCGATATCGTTCTCGCGGGAGTTCTCGCCGACAATCATGCCTTCGTAGACCTGCTCGTTCGGTCCGATGAACATCGTGCCGCGATCCTGCAGCGTGTAGATGCCGTAGCCCGTCGTCTCACCCTGCTCGAAGGCGACGAGGGAGCCGCGTGTACGGCCCGGGATGTCACCCTTGTACGGTGCATAGCCGTGGAAGACGTGGTTCATGATGCCGTTGCCCTTCGTGCTCGTCAGGAGCTCGGAGCGGAAACCGATGAGGCCGCGCGCCGGGATCGTGAACTCGAGGCGCATGTAGCCAGCCGTCTCCGTCATGTTCGTGAGCTCAGCCTTGCGCGTGCCGAGGCCTTCCATGACAGCGCCCATGTACTCCTGCGGTACCTCGACCGTCAGGTTCTCGATTGGCTCGCAGAGCTGGCCATTGATCGTCTTGTAGACGACTTCCGGTTTGCCGACCTGCAGCTCGTAGCCCTCGCGGCGCATCTCCTCGATGAGGATCGAGAGATGCAACTCGCCGCGACCCGATACCTTGAAGACATCCGGCGAATCCGTCTCTTCGACCTTCATGGCGACGTTCGTCTCAACTTCCTTGAACAGGCGGTCGCGCAGATGGCGGCTCGTGACGAACTGGCCTTCACGGCCGGCGAACGGGCTCGTGTTGACACCGAACGTCATAGAGAGTGTCGGCTCGTCGATGCGGATGGCCGGCAGTGCCTCCGGCTTCTCAGCGTCAGCGACCGTGTAGCCGATGCTGACATCACCGAGACCCGTCAGTGCGACGATCTCGCCCATCTTGGCTTCCGGCACTTCGATGCGTTGCATGCCCTGATAGACAAAGACCTTGCCAATCTTCGCGCGGATCTCCTGATCGCCGTTGATGAGCACGACATTCTGATTTGTGCGAGCCGTGCCGCGGCTGATGCGGCCGACAGCGACGCGGCCGACGAAGGCATCTGCCTCGAGCGTCGTGACCATCATCTGCAGCGGGCCGTCCGGATCGCCGTGCGGAGCCGGGATTTCCTTGACAATCGTCTCCATCAGCGGCTCGAGGTTCGTGCTGTCATCGTCCATGCTGTACTTCGCAATACCATCGCGAGCCGTCGCGTAGATGACCGGGAAGTCGAGCTGATCGTCATCGGCATCGAGTTCCATGAAGAGCTCGAGGACCTCATCGTAGACATCGTCCACGCGCTGGTTCGGCTTATCGATCTTGTTGATGACGACAATCGGCTTCAGCTTCTGCTCCAGGGCCTTGCGCAGGACGTACTTCGTCTGCGGCATCGGGCCTTCGAATGCATCGACGAGCAGGAGAACGCCGTCGACCATGTTGAGGACACGCTCGACCTCGCCGCCGAAGTCAGCGTGGCCCGGGGTGTCGACGATGTTGATCTTGATGCCGTTGTACATGATGGCCGTGTTCTTCGAAAGAATCGTGATGCCGCGCTCGCGCTCGATATCGCCCGAGTCCATGACGCGTTCAGCCACCTGCTCATTCGAGCGGAATACATGGCTCTGCTTCAGCATGGCATCGACCAGCGTCGTCTTGCCGTGGTCGACGTGTGCAATGATCGCGATATTGCGGAGCTTATCATTAGTCATCATACTCATTCTGTGTAATCTGCCTCCTATAAAAGAAAAGGGATACCTGTCGTATCCTCACTTGCAAACTAAAATTACTCACTTATTATACATGCTTTCCCCGCGTAATGCAATAGATTTCCGAAGGCTGCCGCGCGCGGCCGTGCAAAATACTTTTGTGCAACCTATAACAAAAGTGTTGTATCTCCAATGATTTTTTGGTATGATAATAGCCACGTTACAGATTTACACGTAGGCAAGAATACTCAGCAAAGGAAGTCCCCATCATGAACATCGATCTCAACATCTACCAGACACTCGCTGCCGCCACGGCGGTCTACTACATCGGCGTACTCCTGCGCCTCAAGATTCCCTTCCTGCGCCGCTACTGCATCCCGGCCCCTGTCATTGGCGGCATCCTCTTCGCCATCCTCAACGACATCCTCTACGTCAACGGCATCTGGACGTATCGCCAGGATACCGTCATGCAGAACGTCTTCATGATGCTCTTCTTCACGAGCATCGGCTACACGGCCAGCATCAGCCTGATACGCAAGGGCGGCTCGCTCGTCGCCAAGATGGCCGTGCTCACCGCCCTCCTGATCCTGTGCCAGAACGCCATCGGCATCGCCCTGGCGCACGTCTTCGACCTGAGCCCGCTCATGGGGCTCGCGA
This sequence comes from Mitsuokella jalaludinii DSM 13811, assembly GCF_000702905.1. Taxonomy (GTDB): domain Bacteria; phylum Bacillota; class Negativicutes; order Selenomonadales; family Selenomonadaceae; genus Mitsuokella; species Mitsuokella jalaludinii. Next base: position 8,544 of record NZ_JNKR01000003.1, on the reverse strand, counting down.
CGGGCTCCATCCCGATGGTCGGCGGACACGGCACATCCGGTTCCTTCGGCCCTGTCCTTGAGAGCGTCGGCCTCGACAACGCGACGACGATTGCCTTTGCCGCTGCCACCTTCGGCCTCGTCTCCGGCAGCCTGCTCGGCGGCCCGATGGGCGAATTCCTCGTGCGCCGCTACGGCCTCACGAGCGTCGCCGAAGAGGAGCGCCTCGACCCAGCCAACACGAGCGACGAGCTCGAGAAGCTCGAGCAGGCCGCCCACGGCGAGCGCAAGGCCATCGACGAAGAGAAGCGCGCGGGGCAGAGCATCAACAACTACCGCTTCATGAACGCCCTCGCGCACCTGCTCATTGCCATGGGCCTCGGCACCGTCATCAGCCAGCTCTTCATCAGCGCCGGCCTCGTCTTCCCGAACTACATCGGCTCCATGCTCGTAGCCGCCATCATCCGCAACATCTCCGACTACACGCACGCCTACAAGATCTACCAGCGCGAGAGCGAAGTCCTCGGCAACCTCGGCCTGACCATCTTCCTCTCGTGTGCCCTCATGAGTCTCAAGCTCTGGCAGCTCTCCGACCTCGCCATCCCGATGATGGTCATGCTGCTGAGCCAGGTGCTCTTCCTCGCGCTCTTCGCCAAGTTCCTGATCTTCCGCGTCATGGGCCGCAACTACGAGGCCGCCGTCATGGCAGCGGGCACCTGTGGCTTCGGCCTCGGCGCCACGCCGAACGCCATCGCCAACATGTCCGTCATGGTCGAGCGCTTCGGCCCAGCCCCGACCGCCTTCTTCGTCATCCCGCTGATCGGTGCCCTGATCGTCGACTTCGTCAACTCCTCCATCGTGACCGTGCTGCTGAACCTCCTCGCCTGAATGATGAGCCAGCTTCATGTAACAACATTACACCTTATCTGTGCAAGGCCTTTGCGTTCTGGCAGGCGTTATGATAGAATGGACATAGCAATCGTAGCAATCGCTATATTCATCGTTCATCAACTTCAAGATTCACAAAAGGAGATCACGACTCTATGCTCAATCAAGTTTCTGTATTCGCCGAAAACACAAAAGGCGCTCTGCGCAAGATGACGGCTGTGCTCGCAGCAGCGGACGTCAACATCTACTCCATGCTCGCCAGCGACAGCGCTGAGTTCGGCATCATCCGCCTCGTCCTGACGGACCCAGAGCGCGCACTCGCCGAGCTCAAGAAAGCCGGCTACCAGTGCCACATCGACAAGGTCATCGCCGTCGAGATGGGCGACACGCCGGGCAGCCTCGACGCGATTCTCAAACACCTTGAAGAGGCCAATGTCTCGCTCGACTACCTCTACATCTCCTATGACCGCCAGGCCAGCCAGCCGGTCGTCATCTTCAAGACGCAGGAGCCAGAGGCCGAGACATTCCTGCGCGGCAAGGGCTACAAGCTCGTCGACAAATTCTGATTCAGTTCAAGCACTCAGAAAAAGGAGCCTGCCACACAATCTGTGGCAGGCTCCTTTTGACTCTGATTCGGTTATCTGATTGGCCAGTAGCGCAATCAGAGCATCTCCGCGAGGTCGAAGATGAGCTGCTGCGTCTTGTCCCAGCCGAGGCACGGATCCGTGATGGACTTGCCGTACGTGCCCTCGCAGATCTTCTGGTCACCGTCCTCGATGTAACTCTCAATCATGAGGCCCTTGACGAGCGTGCGGATATCCGACGAGATCTTGCAGCTGTTGACGACATCCTTCGCGATGCGGATCTGCTCGAGATACTTCTTGCCCGAGTTCGCATGATTCGTGTCGACAATGACAGCCGGGTTCACGAGATTGCGCTTGTGGTATGCCTCGCAGAGCGAGCGCAGGTTCTCGTAGTGGTAGTTCGGCAGACTGTTGCCGAAGCTGTCGACATAGCCGCGCAGGATGGCATGCGCCAGCGGGTTGCCCTGCGTGCGGACTTCCCAGCCGCGGAACAGGAACTCCTGCGAGTGCTGTGCCGCTTCAATCGAGTTGAGCATGACCGAGATATCTCCCGACGTCGGGTTCTTCATGCCGACCGGGATGCCAATGCCGCTCGCAATCATGCGGTGGAACTGATCCTCGACGGAGCGCGCGCCGACAGCTGCGTACGACAGCAGGTCTGACAAGTAGCGGTAGATCTCTGGGTAGAGGATTTCCTCTGCACACGTGAAGCCCGTCTCACGCACGACGCGCGCATTCATCTCGCGGATCGCGATGATGCCGCCGAGCATGTCCTCCTTGCCCTCCGGATCCGGCTGATGCAGCATGCCCTTGTAGCCGATGCCAATCGTGCGCGGCTTGCTCGTGTAAAGGCGCGGCACGATGAAGATCTTGTCTTTGACCTGCTCCTGAACCGGCACGAGGCGATGCACGTAGTCGAGTACAGCTTCCTCGTTATCTGCCGAGCACGGACCGATGACGAGCAGGAAGCGGTTGTCCTTGCCCGTGATGATGTCCGCGATCTCCTTGTCGCGCTGCACCTTGATCTTCTTGACACGGTCATCTATCGGAAACTGCTCCATGAGCTCCTGCGGTGTCGGTAACTTACGGATGAATTCCATTTGCATTTCCATTCAACTTGCCCCTCTCTTAGCTGTGATGCCTTCCATTATATCATAGATTCCGAGATATCCATAGCAAATCTGCGGCATCCATCCGCATCCTCACGAAACATTTTTCAGCAAACGGCGCCCGTTTCCACTCGACAGACATAAAAGTCTCGCCGTCAAACATCATCTCTTCGCAACATCGACCCATCCCTCTGCCGGTATGATGCGAAAAAGCTCCTCCGGTGTCAGGCGCACGGCACTGTGATCATTTCCCGCAGCGGGATAGACCGTCTCAAAGCGGTGCAGCGATCCATCGAGGTAGACCGGCACCCCCTCTTTGATTGCGAACGGGCAGACGCCGCCCGGCGCATGACCGATGAATGACTCCACCTGGTCGAAGGGGATCATGCGCCCTTTCTTATGGAACGCCTCCTTGAAGCGGTGGTTGTCTACGCGCACATCCCCCGCGAGGACGACGAGCAGCGGCGCGCCGTCCACGAGGAATGACATCGTCTTGGCAATGTGCCCAGGCTCCACGCCAAGCGCCTGTGCCGCCAGTTCCACCGTCGCCGTCGACGCCTCAAACGTGATGACGCGGTCCGCCATCCCCTTCTGCTCCAAAAACGACAGGACTCTCTCGATTGACATAGCGATTCTTCTTTCTGACTGAACTTTAGCTTCGATGTAAATTTGTAAATTTCGTATTGCAGTTACATTCGCCAGACAGCCGCGAAATCCTGCCTCAGCCCTTCTTCTTTTTGCCAAACAGCAAGTCGAGCACCATGCGACCGACCTTGCGCTCGACGCCCGACTTCGTCGTCGGGATACCCGTCTGCCGCGCAAACTGGCGCTTCGCATTCGTGATGCCGAGCAAGGTCTTCCAGCTGAACCCACCCTTATTCATGCGATTCACCTCCATCAGAATCCGCCGTCGTCGCCGCCATAGTCATCACCACCGCCATAATCGCCGCCATCATAGCCGCCACTGCAGTCATCTCCACCGTAGCCACCATAGTCATCATCATAGTCAGAACCGGAATAGTCGCCATAGCTGCCGTAGTCGTCATTGCCGTAATCACTGTAATCCGACTGACCATTCCCATAATCGTTGTCATCGTCGACCGACCAGTCAGCATCCCAGTCGACACCGTCGTCGCTCAGGCCATCGTCATCCGCATCATGGTCATCGGGATCCTCAGTGGCATCGGCCTGATCATCTGCATCGTAGTCGTCTGCAACATCACTGTAACCATCCATATCATCTGCATCATAGTCATCCGCATCGTATGTATCTGCATCCAACTGCTGCTGTGCGCGCTGCGCCGCAGCCATCTGGTCGAGTTGCGCCTGCTGCGCCTCCGCATCGTGATGATGCATCAGCGCCGCGCCAGCCACAGCACCGGCCACCGCCGCTGCCGCCGCCATACGGCTGTCGTGCTGCCGGTTCAGCATATTCTGCCGATGGATTTTCGCCAGTTCCCGACACTGCTCCGCCGTCAAACGCGGCCCAGCCACAGCCGTCCGCGATCCCCCCTGCGGATGCACCTTCTTCTCCATGGGTGCTGCCGACAAATCCCGCTTCTCCTCCGGACGAGCCGAGACACTTTCCACCGGCTTCGACGCCTTGCTCCTCTGCAGTCGATTCCTCAAGAATACAGCTGCACCGACAACCAGCACAACAAGCAATACCGTACCCATACCCATGCAAAACATCTCCAATCTAAAACATCTTAAAGTGCTCCAATGCAAGACACGTCGAGCCAATATTCTCGCAGCAACGCGAGTACAAACTCTTGACATACAGGTCCAGTCCCAAGATCCCATGGATCTTGGTTCAACAAGATGCTATTCGAGATGATGCGCACATCGAGAAATGGCACATCGAATGATTGGCAGACCTGCGCGACAGCATCTCCCTCCATCTCCTCTGCCAATGAGCCATAGAATCCATGCAGGAAATCGATGCGATCCACTTCACAGTTCCAGCTGTCGCACGTCGTGATGGTTCCCTCGACTACCCTGCCATGTTCGTACCTTGCAGCAGCACGACGGGCAGCAGCAAGCAGAGTGGGGCTTCCCTCATGATAGACCTCCTGCAGGAATTCCTTCCGATCCTTGTCCCAAGCAAAGACACCGAGCTGTTTCAGCCCGCGGTAATCGACTCCCGCGCCAGCCGCGCGATAATACGTCTGCCAGGCAGAAGAATTTGCTGTCCGCGCCCCGAGCACGATGTCGTAAACAGACAGCGATGCATCATGGGCGCCAGCCATTCCCTGGCTGATGATTGCCTGAGGATGATACCGTGCAATGGCAAGCGCCGCCAAAGCTGACGCATTGGCCATGCCCCACTGCGTCTCACAGACTACAAGCCCATGTCCTTCAAATACTCCACGCGCACACCGGAATGGCCCAAACGGCTCCTCCCGGACTTCCGTCATCTGGTCGATGATATGCTGCGTCTCCACGCTCATCGCACCTTGGACAACAATCGGACCTTGTTGATTCTTCACAAAACACATCCCCTAACACAACGACCCCTACCTACTCTAACAATCAAAAAATTCGAGATGTATAGCCAAAAGTCCTGCAACAACGTCTCGTGGTGTAAACAATGAGAGTATCTTGCGCCAAAAATGTGCATCAAAAAAGCTCCGCTGCATGAGCAGTGGAGCTTTGACGGTTCATTTTATTTGAGCAGTCCTGCCTCGTAGACAATGAAGAGAATGGTAAAGCCTGCAAGATACAGGAAGCCGAAGACACCGAGCCAGAACAGGCCGCCCGTGACTTTATGCGCTCCGCTCCGCACGAGGGAGAAGTTCAACAGCGCAAAGAACGGCGTCGAAACAAAGGAGCAGATCATCGCGAAGTAGAGAAGCGTTGCCACATCGCTCATGAATCCGGCAATGATGACAATGCCGACAAGGGACGTGACCGTCATCCAGATATTGAGGTTGCGAGCCGAGCTCTGATCCTTTTTCATCAGGAGGCGCAGCGCCTCATTATTGGCACGGGAATACCCATCGATAACGGTGAGCGTCGTGCCGAACATGCAGAGGAACGCGATCACGGCAATGAGCAGTTTGGACCAGTCGCCGATGGCGAATGCGTACATCTTGATCAGCTGGCCGACGTTATATTTATTATAAATACCAAATAATGATATTCGTATTTTTAATAAATTTCGCTGTTCACTCTTTCTCACATCAGGCACAGCCGGAGCCGCGGCGAGCGCTCATCGAAAGAGTTACTACAGCTGGGCGCAACGCTACGCCCTCTATCCCGTCTGCGTTCACATTCGGGAATACTTTTCGCATGATCTGGTAAGCACCATTGACATCGGCATTGATGCGTTGGCCATCGTTTGCCAAGAACAGGCCGCGATGAACCCGGCGTGATTTGTCATAGCAGGCTTTGATCGGTGCCTCGTCATCCAAGAAGGAAGTGCCACTCGTATAGCTCTCCTCAGTCAGCACGACCTTCATGCCGATTGACTCGGCCTTGTACTGCAGCATCTGGATGAAGCGGGCGAAAGGCAGCTGCACAAAGCTCTGGTTGACTTTGCGCCCAAGATTCGCTTCCTGTTTCCAGCCCTTATTCTTGCCGATGACCAGTACCGACACGTCCTGCCCCGCGCACAAGTCGATGACCTTGCGACTCGCTTTGTGCAGGTAATCCTCGACCTTGCGATTACGCTTCGCTGTGAGCCGCGCGATTCGCTTCGATGAATGGACGCCATTCATCCGCTCACAGATGCTCCTGCGCTTGGCCATCTGCTTGTTGTAGTACTGGTTGACTGACTTGAGCGGCGTCCCCTTGAGCAGGACAGGTCGCTCGCCTGTGTTCCAGGCCAGTGCCGCGAGATTGTCGACGCCGATGTCGATGGCGGCGTATCTTCCATTGTTCTCTTTCTCCTCGACCTCTGGAATCTCATAGACGAGTTCCAGATCGATTTCCCCGCCATGCGGGATGATGCGTGCCTGTTTGAAGACAGCATCAGGCTGACTGACAAAGATGGCCTTTACCGTGAACCCTTGGAAGGTCTTGGGAAAACGGATGATTCCGTCCTTGAGCTTGCAGTTCTGGTTCGTCAGCACCAGCGGGAAATAGCCGTCCTTCGGCTTGTACTTCGGCAGTTTTGGCCGTCCCTTGTACTTCTCGGGATGGGCCTTCCAGTCCTTGAGGGCCGCGAAGAACGATGTCCAGTTCTTATCTAAAATGCGGAGTGTCTGCTGCGCCGTCTGCGCAGTCGGCATCTCCCGATAGTCGGGGTAGTCTGCGTCCCCCTTCAGCAAACGGTCGACTTCGCCATAGCGCAGCCATTTGCTATCCTTGATGAACGCCTGACGGATCAGGAAGTTCCCATGATTGTAGAGGTTCTTGGAACGATGGCAGAATTCGCGCAGCATGGCGTAGAACGGTGACGAGGGTTTAAGCCGATGGTGTTCCACTCGTTTCATCATCCTCTATCGCCTCCTTGATCTTCTGCAGCCTATTGCGATTGGAATACAGCTTCATAGAGTAGCAATGCAACAGGCTCACGATATCCTCGAAACTTCTTGATTTTGCGCTTCACATCTTTTTTGAGGAACTTGTAGACATCTTCCTCGTTGTAGTCGTAATGGCCGTTTGGCATGACATGGACACGGATAATCCTGTCTTGATATACTTCGTGAGCGGCGGCCTAGAAACCTGCAAGATGCGAAGAACATCTTTAGCAAACATATGGAACTCACCTCCCTCTATAGATAATTATAACATATTTTAATATAATCATCTTTGTATTTTATGTCGTTAATTTTATATTTTTACTATATAATCAGCTCCTTTACGTCCAGAATTCTGTCTGTTAAATCCCGATTTATAAGAACAATTCACATTCTTTTCGGAATGAACAAGCCTTTTTAATTGCCATTCCCGCAACTGCCGTCATGAAGCCACTTACCTTCCGAGCATGCTTTGGACAGACAGCTACGCACCGCATACATGAAATACATTTACTTTTATCTGTCATTTTGGGATTTTTCCTGTCAATCACTCCTGCAGGACATGTATCTGCACATAGTCCACATGCAGAGCATGAAGCATTTGCTTTTGGGCTCAGACCTGCACTGGATTCCTTATACGGTCTATTCCCTGGAATCTCTGGCACAGGTTCGTTATTACTTTCAGTTTTTTTTAATATTTGATTCGAATATATCGAAGCATACACTGAAATTACTCTACAAACAATTCATCGACCGAGTAAAGCGCTGCTTTACCAGCCATATAGATCTTTTTTCCTTCACGCCGACAATAAAGTGTCCCACCGCGTTTGGACGCCTGATATGCTATCAGCTTGTCTTTACCAAGCAAATCTGCCCAATAAGGGATGATATGACAATGGCCCGATCCACAAACCGGGTCTTCGGCAACACCCAGTTTCGGAGCAAAACTGCGAGAAACACAATCTGTATCCATTCCCGCGGCAGTAACATGAAGAAGCAAGCCAGCTATCTGTTTTACTCTTTCCAGATCCGGTGTAAGTTCTCGTACTGTCTTTTCATCCTCCATCACGCAAAGCAAATCCCTTCCCATGAAGGCTTCAAGTGGTCTGGAACCAAGAGCCTGTTCCATTTCGTCTGTCACTTCCACTGGCACCAGGTCATAAGCCGGAAACTCCATTTCCAGCAGATCCGCTTCTTTTGTTGGCGAATTGTCAAGCTAAGTGCAACACCTTTGAGAAATAGACCTCATATGGTGTTTTGTAGCCAAGGCACTTCCTAGGGCGCAGGTTCAACTCATGGTACTTCCGTTGGATGTAATCCTCTGGCGTATCCGTGATGTCCTTGCCTTTCGGGAAGAACTCCCGCAGAAGCCCATTGGTATTCTCGTTGGTCCCGCGCTCCCATGGATGGTGCGGAGCAGGAAAGTAGAACGTCACACGCTTCAGTTCCTTGCTGAGTTGAGCATGTTTCGAGAATTCCTTTCCGCGATCTGGCGTGACCGAAAGATGCGGCTGCCCCGAGA
>NZ_JNKR01000002.1 GCF_000702905.1 Mitsuokella jalaludinii DSM 13811 | reverse complement strand
TATATTTCGCAAATTCAATTTCATAAAAAATAGACCATGTCTGGTAACATTATACAACTTAACGAGGATCTTATAAAGAATAATTTAAAGGATCTTGTACGCGACAGCGTAGAAGAAACACTGAATGCCCTGCTCGACCATGAGGCGGACGAGCTTGTCCGTGCTGGCAAGTATGAGCGGACGGGAGACCGTAAGGGCTACCGTTCCGGTCATTACGAGCGGAATTTCGGCACGACTTCCGGTGAAGTCAAGCTGCGCGTGCCCAAACTCAAGGGCATCCAGTTCGAGACGGCCATCATCGAACGCTACAAACGCCGTGAATGCTCGGTCGAGAATCGCGAGATACGCCGCCGTACAAGGGCCATTGGTGCATTTTCTGACGGCAACAGTGCGTTGATGCTCGTCTGTGCCAGACTTCGCCATGTTGCCGCCTCAGAATGGGGCTCGAAGCGCTATATGGACATGGAACATCTATTCAAGATGGAAATTGAGCAGCCAGCTGACGAGGAAAATCCATACATTTGATGCCGATATTTACTGGCGGATGAAATGAATTTGCGAAAGAATCTTGACACTACCAAGAATCTTGACACTACCCGGAACTTGCGGAAGTGCTTCATCAGCAGAATGTGCGTCCGTACAGCCAGAGCGTCTTCTTTGACCGCGCGAGAGGCCCTCTCTGGCGCATCGGCACGCTGGACGATGTGATGAAGAGCGCCCTGCTGTTTGGCATGGCGGAGGGCGGCGAGATGCTGCATCTACAGCAGAAGGGATACGAGATCCAGATGAAGGAAATCGACTGTGTGGAGGAGTTTTCTTAAGTTATTAATTATATAGACAAATGTGTATATTTGTGATACTCTATAAATAGAGGAGGGATGTGGCTATGCGCATACCCAATATCACGAATTACAAACCGAAAGAATTTGCCACATTATTGAATGTCACGGTCAAAACTCTTCAACGCTGGGATCGTGAGAAGATATTGGTTGCAAATAGGACGCCCACGAATCGAAGATATTATACCTACGACCAGTACTTGCAATTCAAGGGCATCGAGAAAGATACGGATTCGCGTAAGATTGTTCTATATGCCAGGGTATCGAGCCGGAAGCAGACAGATGATCTAGAGAACCAGGTGGATTTCCTCCAGCAATACGCGAATGCCAAAGGCTTGATTGTCGATACCATCGTCCGAGATTATGGCAGTGGTCTGAATTATAACCGTAAGAAATGGAATCAGCTCCTAGATGCTGTCATGGAAAATCAGGTCAGGATGATCCTCGTGTCACACCGCGATCGTTTTGTCCGATTCGGGTTCGATTGGTTTGAGCGGTTCTGCAAGAAATTCAACGTGGAGATCGTGGTCGTGAAGAACGAGAAGCTGTCTCCGCAGAAAGAGCTGATGCAGGATATCGTCAGTATACTTCATGTATTTTCTTGTCGGCTTTATGGGTTACGTAAGTACAAGAAGCAGATTGAAGGAGATGAGGAACTTGCTGAAGGCATTCAAGACAGAGCTCCGTCTCACCGAACGGCAGAAGGATAAAGTTCGCCGTTCTCTCGGCATCTGCCGCTTTCTCGCGAACCAGTACATCGCCCGCAACATCTGGCTGTACCGCTTGTATCAGCGCGGCGTCCTCGATGAGAAACAGCGCCGTTTTGTCACCGCCAATGACTTCGACAAGTACGTCAACCATATACTGAAGAAGAAATTTCCCTGGATCGACCAGTGCGGCTCCAAGGCGCGCAAGAAGGTCCTCGTCAATGCGGAGCAGGCGTTCCGGCGCTTCTTCAAAGGACAGGCGCATTTCCCACGCTTCAAGCGGAAGAACCAGCAGAATGTGAAGCTCTACTTCCCTAAGAACAACAAGGGGGACTGGACCATCTGGCGGCATAAGATTCAGATCCCGACTATCGGCAAGGTGCGCCTGAAAGAATTTGGCTACCTACCGCAGAGCGTGACCATCAAGAATGGGCATGTCTCCTATGAAGCGGGCCGCTACTACGTCTCGGTCACGGCCGAGATTGAGGAGACGAGCCGTTATAACAATGATTTAGAAGCATCGTACCGTCCGCAGTCGGATGGCATCGGTGTGGACCTCGGTGTCAAATCGCTTGCCATCGTCAGCGACGGCAGGATTTTTGAGAATATCAATACGTCTTCTCGGGCCAGACGGCTTGAGAAGCGGCTGAGAAGAGAGCAGAGGCGTCTCAGCCGCAAGTACGAGATGCGAAAAAAGAAAGGTGGTAGTACTGCTACTGCCTCTGCAAACATAGAGAAAAAGAGATTATCGGTACAGAGATTGCATCAGCGGCTGGCGAATCTCCGCCGCAATCACGAGAATCGGGTCATCCACGCACTGGTGGAGCAAAAACCACGCTTCATCACGGTGGAAGACCTCAACGTGACCGGCATGATGAAGAACCGCCATCTCTCGAAGGTCGTGGCGCAGCAGCGCTTTTATTCCCTCCGCGAGAAACTGCGGCGCAAGGCAGAGGTCATCGGGATTGAATTCCGCATCGCGGACCGATTCTACCCGAGTTCCAAGACCTGCCACGCATGCGGGCAGGTGCATAGCGGCCTGAAACTCAAAGACCGCGTCTACGTCTGCCCCTCATGCGGATACACGGAAGATCGCGATTTGAATGCAGCGCTGAATCTGCGCGATACGAAAAACTATCGCATCACCTGATTCACGTTTTCACGTTTGATAAATGTACCGATGGCTAGTCGGGAACAGGCCGTTGCCTTGCGAGGCAAGGAACACGGCCAACGCCTTTGGAGTGTACAAGAACTTGTGAGTAGTCTCAGGCTTGCCCTGGGCAAAAGCATACACGATGAATAAGGAATTTTTCTAAGACATGCACATTTTTGTCTATGTTTTTAGTAGCAGACTTCCTTTGAGGAATTGGCGGATACCGCCTTTACCGCAGAACAGGCTCCGCACGGCGCGGAACTGACATGTCTCACGCCGACGAGCTTCAAGCGGGATGGCCGGTACGCGATCTTTCCGGAATCGCGCCTCATCGTGCAGAGCCTCTTGCAGCGCTGGAATGCATTCTGTCCGGAGATCCCGCTGGAAGAAGAGGATCTGGCGTCGAAGCTGGCCGATCATGCGCCCATCGTGCGCTACGACCTGCACACGGCGTCTTTTTCCCTAGAGCGCCAGCGCATCACCGGCTTCCGGGGGCGCTTTGCCCTGCACTTCGGCGGGACTGACAGTATGAGGCGCATCCTGGCCTTGCTCGCGTCCTTTGCGCCATTTGCCGGCATCGGCATCAAGACAGCGCTCGGCATGGGAGCCGTGACTTCCGCATTGCAGTACAGGACATCTTCGATAGGAGAATGATGCTTGACGCGTCGATGACCAGCCGCCTTCGGGCGGCTTTTTTGTTGCGCAGATGGCATTGGGATTTAACAAAAGCGTAACATGAAGACAACAAAACCTCCCGTATTCTCTGCTACGATATAGGAGAACGATGAAGGGAGCCGAAGGGCTCCAGGGTTCCAATCAGCAAGTGATTTGGGGAGGAAATAATATGTTCAACAAGATGAAGAAACTTCTTTCCGTCGGTGCTGTTGTCGCGAGTGCGGCAGTGCTGCTGGCGGGCTGCGGCGGTGGCAGCCAGCAGGCTTCCAGCTCTTCTGGCAGCGCAGCACAGGAAATCTCCGGCAAGATCTCAGCGTCGGGCTCGACGGCACTCCTGCCGCTCTTGAAGCCGGCACAGGAAGCCTTCCAGGACAAGTACGATAAGGTGACGGTCAACATCGCAGGCGGCGGTTCGTTCACGGGTATGAACCAGGTCGCAGAGGGATCGGTCCAGATCGGCAACTCGGATGTCAACCTGCCGGATGAGTACAAGGACAAGGGCCTCGTCGACCACAAGGTCGTCGTTGAGCCGTTCGTCTTCATCGTCGACAAGAACAACAAGGTCGACAACATCACGAAGCAGCAGGTCATCGACATCCTGACGGGCAAGATCACGAACTGGAAGGAAGTCGGCGGCGATGACCAGCCGATCACGCTGATCCACCGTGCAAAGTCCTCGGGTTCCCGTGCGACGATCAGCGATGTCGTCCTCAAGGGCGCAGCCTTCACGGATAACGCAGTCATCCAGGATTCCAATGGTGCAGTTCGCGCCGCTATCGCCAGCACGCCGGGCTCCATCGGCTATGTCGATGCACCGTATGCCGATGATTCCGTCAAGATCCTGAAGTTCGATGGCGTTGAGTATTCTCCGGAGAACATCATCGCCGGCAAGTATCCGATCTATGGCTATGGCCACATGTACACGAAAGGTGAGCCGACTGGCGCGGTCAAGGCATTCATCGACTACATCCTCAGCGATGAGTTCCAGAACACGCAGGTCGAGAAGCTCGGCTTCATCCCTGTCAACAAGATGAAGAAGTAATTCGCGAAAGTAAACAGGAAGGATGATGCAGGACGGAGGTCCTGCATCACGTTTATACAGGAGGTTTTTTATGGAACGGGCAGCAACAATCGGCCGCCTTGACGGCAAGCAGTCAGGCGGAGGTCATGAGCGCAGGCTATTCTACGACAAGTGCGGGCGGTATCTCTTCATTGCGGCTGCCTTTCTCATGACCATCATCATCTTTTCCATCATCTTCTTCGTCGGTCGCCAGGGCCTCATGACGTTCGCAGCGGTCAGTCCGCTGGAGTTCTTCTTCAGTGCGAGCTGGGATCCGTCGCTCGGCAAGTTCGGCGCGCTCTCGTTCATCGTGGGCTCGCTGGTGACGACACTCCTTTCGGTTGCCATCGGCGCGCCGCTAGGCCTGCTCGGCGCCATCTTCCTCGCGAAGGTCGCTCCGGCCTGGCTCAAGAACATCATGCGCCCGGCGACGGATCTCTACGTCGCCATCCCTTCGGTCGTCTACGGCTACATCGGCCTGATGCTGCTCGTGCCGTACATGCGCGATGCGTTCGGCACGACGACGGGCTTCGGCGTGCTCGCGGCGTCGCTCGTGCTCGCCATCATGATCATGCCGACAATCCTCTCCATCAGCACGGATGCGCTCAATGCTGTGCCGAAGCCGCTGGAGGAGGCGAGCCTCGCGCTCGGCGCGACGTGGTGGCAGACGATGGTCCACGTCATCGTGCCCGCTGCAGCGCCTGGCATCCTGACGGCTGTCGTGCTCGCGATGGCGCGCGCCGTCGGCGAGACGATGGCCGTGCAGATGCTCATCGGCAACACGCCGCAGCTCATCACCTCGCTGTTCTCTCCGACGGCAACGCTGACGAGTGACATCGTCGTCGAGATGGGCAATACGCCGTTCGGCTCGGTCTGGGGCAATGCGCTCTTCCTCATGGCTTTCGTGCTGCTCATCCTGTCGCTGGCCATGATTCTTGTCATCCGCCGTTTCGGCACGAGGAGGGTATAACACATGAATGCAAAAGTACAGAATCAGGTGGCACGGGCGGGCCTCTGGTGTACGGGATTCTTCATCCTCGCCCTGCTTGCGGCTTTCCTCGGCTACATCCTCTACAAGGGATTGCCGGTGCTCTCGCCGCACTTCATTCTCGGCAAATCGAGCGACATGATGGCTGGCGGCGGCGTCGGTTCACAGCTTTTCAACTCGTTCTACATGCTCTTCCTCTCGATGGCCATCTCCATCCCAATCGCGCTCGGCGCGGGCATCTACCTCGCGGAGTACGCGCGTGAGAACAAGCTGACGAAGTGCATCCGCCTTTCCGTCGAGAGCCTCGCGACGGTGCCGTCCATCGTACTCGGCCTGTTCGGCATGATCGTCTTCGTCAACATGATGAACATGGGCTTTTCCATTCTCGGCGGCTCGCTGACACTCGTCCTGCTGAATCTGCCGATGCTCGTGCGCGTGACGGAGGAATCCATCCGCACCGTGCCGAGGTCGTATGAAGAAGCGAGCCTTGCGCTCGGCGCGACGAAGCTCCAGACGATCTTCAAGGTCGTGCTGCCGAGCGCGATGCCGGGCATCATCACGGGCATCACGCTGACGGCGGGCCGTGCACTCGGCGAGACGGCCATCCTGATCTTCACGGCCGGCACGACGGTATCGCGTCACATGTTCGACACGGATGTCATGGCGGGCGGCGAGACGCTGGCGGTTCACCTCTGGTACCTCATGAGCACGGGCCTCGTGCCGGACCGCGAGGCCATCGCCAACGGCATCGGCGCACTGCTGATCCTGACGATCCTCGTCTTCAACTTCGTCCTGCTGCTGCCGATCAAGCTGCTGGGGCGCAAGACAAAAGCATGATTTCAAAAGCATCACGATCTTTCGTGATGCTTTTGTGATGCAGTTCCTTTTCTTTCTCAGATTTTTATGGTAGAGTAAAAATAAGGGGTTTGCGCGTTGGCGCAGGTCTTTGTTGCGATCGATCATTTGGGAAAGAAAAGGAAGTGATGGAATTATGAAAGAGACAATCAAATCCATGCAGGCAATCGCGGAGCCGTTCTTGGCATTCCTGCACTGGGAGGCGAGCAGCGGTGTCATCCTGCTCGCCTGCGCCATCCTCGCACTCATCGTGGCGAATTCACCGCTGGCCGAATCGTACGAGCATCTGCTGCATTATCCCATCGCTGTCGGAGCGGGGGAGTACGTGCTGGAGATGGGCCTGCTGCACTGGATCAACGACGGCCTCATGGCGGTGTTCTTCTTTGTCATCGGCCTTGAGATCAAGCGCGAGTTCCTCTACGGCGAGCTGCGCACGTATTCGGCGATGCTGCTGCCCGTCGGCGCGGCACTCGGCGGCATGCTCGTGCCGGCCGCCATCTATGCGGCGATCAACTTAGGGCTGCCGACATTCGGCGGCTGGGGCATCCCGATGGCGACCGACATCGCCTTTGCGCTCGGCATCATGACCATCGCCGCGCGCCAGGCACCGCTCGGCCTCGTCGTCTTCCTGACAGCACTCGCCATCGTCGATGACCTCGGCGCCATCGTCGTCATCGCGCTGTTCTACAACACGGACCTCACTGTATCGGCCTTGCTGCTGGGGCTCGTGGCCGTGGCTGCCGCTTTCCTGCTCGGCCGTTTCCGCGTGCGCTTCCTGCCGGCCTACATGGCGCTCGGCTTCGTCGCCTGGCTGGCCTTCCTGAAGGCGGGCATCCACCCGACGATTGCGGGCGTGCTGCTCGGCCTCTCCATCCCGGCAGCGGCGGATCCGGAGAACTCGCTCCTGCACAAGCTCGAGCACGCACTCGAGCCGTGGTCGGCCTATGCCATCATGCCGATCTTCGCCTTGGCCAACGCTGGCGTCGCGATCTCTCTGGCGACGTTTGACATGGCCTCGCCGATCTTCCTCGGCATCCTCGCGGGCCTCTGCCTCGGCAAGCCCATCGGCATCTTCGGCGCGGTATTCGTGCTCTGCAAGGTCTTTGGCCTGCAGCTGCCGGGTAATGCGACGAAGAGCCAGCTCGCGGCGACGGGCATGCTCGGCGGCATCGGCTTCACGATGTCCATCTTCATCGCCTCGCTGGCCTTCACAGACAGCGCGATGCTCGACCTTGCGAAGATCAGCATCCTCTCGGCGTCAATCCTCTCGGGCATCCTCGGTACGGCTTTCTTCAAGCTGCAGTCGCTCTTCGGCGGGGGAGAAACGGCGCAACAGTAAAAAAAATAAAAAAAACAGCAAAAAGGTGTTGACAGAACGGGAGCGCCCGTCTATAATAATATTCGTTGGTTGCGACAGCGACTGACAGACAAAAGAAAGATGATGACTCACTAGCTCAACTGGCAGAGCAACTGACTCTTAATCAGTAGGTTCACGGTTCGATTCCGTGGTGGGTCACCATGACTCACTAGCTCAACTGGCAGAGCAACTGACTCTTAATCAGTAGGTTCACGGTTCGATTCCGTGGTGGGTCACCATTTTGAGATAACGGCTCCTTGCAGAAGGAGCCTTTTTTGTATCTGCCAATAGAGATTGCAACAGAGCAACAGAACAGAAAGGAATGACATCATGCGAATCCTGATCTCCAATGATGACGGCATCCAGGCCAAGGGGCTCGAGTCCCTCGTCAAGGCATTCTGTGCGCGCGAGCACACGGTCGTCGTCTCGGCGCCGGCGCGCCAGCAGAGCGGCATGGCCCATGCACTGAACGTCGGCCGTCCGCTCGAGCTCATCCGCGGCGAGGCACTCGCCGAAAAGTACGGCATCGAGGCGTGGGCTGTCGACGGCACGCCGACGGACAGCGTCAAGCTCTACCTCGAGGCTCTGGCGGAGGAGAAGCCGGATGTCGTCGTCTCGGGCATCAATCACGGCGCGAACCTCGCGACGGATATCCTCTATTCGGGCACGGTCGGCGCGGCGATGGAGGGCATGCTGCACGACATCTCTTCGTTTGCGGTATCGCTCGATGTGGACAGCACCATCTCGTACGGTGAGGCGGCAGAGGAATTTGCGCTGCTGCTGGAGCGCGTCATGGCGGCCCGGCCGTCTGCCGATGAGCCGCGCCCAATCTTTTGGAACGTCAATTTCCCGCGCGCCTATGCGCTCGGCGAGGACGGCCGCCCGCAGGTCGTCTTTGGCCGCCAGGGCAAGCGCGACTATAAGAACGCCTTCCTTAGGCAGGAGCGCGAGGACGGGCGCATCTTCTACACGGTTGCCGGCGAGATCTTCGATACCGACAAGAGCGAGCCGACGGACATCTACGCCGTCGAGCAGGGCTACATCGCTGTGACGCCGCTGATGGTCGACCTCACGGATTACATCGCCATCGAGAAGCTCCTGGACCGCTGAGCTCTGTCTTTTTTTCATCATCTACTTGTGATAGAATATAGAATAGATTTGTTACGGGAGGCAATATTCATGGAATCAATGATTCGCGATATCAAGCTGGCTCCGTCGGGCCACGATAAGATCAACTGGGTCAAGAACTTCATGCCGGTCATGGTAGCTGTTGATAAAGAATTCTCCGTCTCGAAGCCGTTTGCGGG
Organism: Mitsuokella jalaludinii DSM 13811; assembly: GCF_000702905.1. Lineage (GTDB taxonomy): Bacteria > Bacillota > Negativicutes > Selenomonadales > Selenomonadaceae > Mitsuokella > Mitsuokella jalaludinii. The sequence continues at coordinate 232,753 of NZ_JNKR01000002.1, read as the reverse complement.
CAAGAAGATGGTCATCACGCTGCACCTCGAGGCCAAGACGGCCTACATGGCGGAGATCTTCCACCATGCCGGTGCGGAGGTCGCCATCACGGGCAGCAACCCGCTGTCGACGCAGGACGATGTGGCCGCAGCGCTCGTCGAGGACGGCCTGCACGTCTTTGCCTGGCATGATTGCACGCCGGAGGAGTACGACACCTTCATCAACAAGGCGCTCGACATCAAGCCGGACTTCGTCATCGATGACGGCGGCGACCTCGTGCACATGCTGCACACGAAGCGTCGCGAGCTGCTCTCGGGCATCGTCGGCGGCTCGGAGGAGACGACGACGGGCGTCCATCGCCTGCGCGCACTCGCCAATGAGGGCAAGCTCGAGTTCCCGATGATCGCTGCCAACGATGCGTACTGCAAGTACCTCTTCGACAACCGCTACGGCACGGGCCAGTCGACCTGGGACGGCATCATGCGCACGACGAATGTCGTCATAGCGGGCAAGAATGTCGTCATCGCCGGCTACGGATGGTGCGGCAAGGGCGGTGCCATGCGTGCGCGCGGCCTCGGCGCCAATGTCATCGTCACGGAAGTCGACCCGATAAAGGCCATCGAAGCGGTGTTCGACGGCTTCCGCGTCATGCCGATGGATGAGGCCGCCAAAATCGGCGATATCTTCCTGACGCTGACGGGCGACAAGGATGTCATCCGCAAGCAGCACTTCGAGGTCATGAAAAATGGCGCCATCCTCGCGAACTCCGGCCACTTCGACGTCGAGATCAACATTCCGGAGCTCGAGTCGCTCTCCGTCTCGCGTCGCCCGGTCCGCAAGAACATCGAGGAGTTCAAGCTGAAAGACGGCCGCAAGATCTACCTGCTCGCAGAGGGCCGCCTCGTCAACCTCGCCGCTGGCGATGGCCATCCGGCAGAGATCATGGACCTCTCGTTCGGCGTGCAGTTCTTCTCGGCGCTGCATCTCCTGCACCACGGCAAGGAGATGGCAAAGGGCGTCCATCTCATGCCGGAAGAGATCAACACGAAGATTGCCGAGATCAAGCTCAAGGCATCGGGCATCGCCATCGATGCGCTGACGCCGGAGCAGAAGGCATATCTGAACATGGCCTGAGGAGGATATATGAAGACACTCATCAAGAATGTACGCGCGCTGCTGCCGGACGGCACGACGCCTTTGACGAATATCATGATCGACCGCGATAAGATCGCCGCCATCGGCGAGGTGCCGGACGGCTTCCGCGCGGCAAAGGTCATCGACGGTACGGGCAAGTTCGCCGTGCCGGGCTTCATCAACGCACACACGCACGCCTCGATGACGCTCTTCCGCAGCTATGCGGATGACATGAACCTCATGGACTGGCTCAACAACATGATCTGGCCGGCTGAGGCGAAGATGCAGGAAGAAGACATCTACTGGGGCGCGATGCTCGCTGCCGTCGAGATGATCGAGGGCGGCACGACGACGTTTGCCGACATGTACGGGCCGTACATGGAGAAGGTCGCCAAGGCCGCAAACGATGCGGGCCTGCGCGCCGTGCTCTCGCGCGGCATCATCGGCGTCGCGCCGGACGGCGATGCCAAGATCGAGGAGAACGTCTCGCTCTACAAGGATTTCAACGGCGCAGCGGACGGCCGCATCACGGTCATGTTCGGCCCGCACGCACCGTATACCTGCCCGCCGGACTTCCTCAAAAAGGTTGCAAGCACGGCGCAGTCGCTCGGTGCGGAGATCCACATCCACATGGCGGAGACGAAGGCTGAGGTCGAGCAGATCGTGAAGGAATACGGCAAGCGCCCGTTCCGCTACGTCGAGGAGACGGGCCTGTTCGACGGCAAGGGCACGCTCGCGGCGCACTGCGTCCACCTCGATGACGAGGACATCGCCATCATCAAGAAGCACGCCATCCGCGTCGCCCACAATCCGGGCAGCAACATGAAGCTCGCGAGCGGCATCGCGCCGGTGCCGCGCCTCCTCAAGGAGGGTGTCTGCGTCGCACTCGGCACGGACGGCGCCTCGTCGAACAACAACCTCGACATGCTCGAGGAGATTAACCTCGCGGCGATGCTCCACAAGGTCAGCACGCTCGACCCGCTGGCTGTCCCGGCGCGCACGGCGCTCAAGATGGGCACGGAGTACGGCGCCAAGGCCGTCGGCCTCACGGGTGTCGGCAAGCTCGAAGTTGGCTGCAAGGCCGACATCACGCTCTTCGACATGGCAGGCGCTGCCTGGTATCCGCGCAACGACCTCGCGTCGCAGCTCGTCTACTCGGCACACGCCGACTCCGCCTCGACGGTGCTCGTCGACGGCAGGGTCCTCATGGAAGACGGCGAACTCCTGACGCTCGACAAGGAGCGCATCTTCTACGAGGCGCAGAAGTGCGCAGAGCGCCTGACGAAGTGAGAGACTCAGAGCCGCAACTTACAGTGAATCTACAGCAGGGCTGCCGCTTCGCGCGACAGCCTTGCTTTCGTAATCTTGTCATCGATAATCGATACAGGGGGGAGACTTTTGAAAAAGACTACGAGCCGCACGCGGGCGCGCCGCAAGCCGGTGCGCAAGGCGACAAAGACAGGCCACCGCGTGATGCGCGCGCACACCGGCAGACGCTCTGAGCTCTTCGGGTTGGCGCTCTTGGCAGCTGGCCTCATCTCAATCTGCGGTATCTGCGGCCTCAACGTGGGCTTCGTCGGCGTCTACTTCGCGAAGTTCCTGCGCTACTTCTTCGGTGTGGGCTCCATCCTCATCGCCGTCCTGGTACTCTTGATCGCCTGGACTTACATGACGAAACACCACGCGCCGCGCTATTCACCGCGTTTCTTCGGCCTGCTCGCGCTCTTCATCTCCGCGCTCGCCATCTGGCACCACTTCAAGGTACCGGTCGGCGAGGAGATCCTGCCGCAGAGCCTGCCGACGGGCGGCGGGCTCTTGGGTGGTGGCCTGCTGCTCGCGCTGCGCAAGTGCTTCGGCGTCGACGGCTCCATCATCATTCTCGGTGTCGGCACAGTCGGCTCCGTCTTGCTCTCGACGACCTGGTCGCTCGCGACAGGCCTCCTCAAGACGCAGGAAAAGGCGAAGCAGGGCGCAGCTGCCGCAGGCTCGGCCATCCAGTCGACCTGCGGCAAGGTCGCCGAAGTCAGCGGCCGTGTCGAAGAGCACGTCGTCGAGGCCGTGCGCGAGAAGGTCAGCAGAGTCAGCAAGGCCAGCTTCTACAATCAGGCGGCGGACAAGCGCTTTGCCGATGCGCCCGAAGAGACGGCTGCTGCAGCAGAGCCTCGCATGGCGGCCGAGACTGCGGAGGCGAAAGGCGATATAGGCAATGTGGAAAGTGCCATGCCGGACTTCACGATCGAGTACGGCACAGCACATGAACAGGCAGCAGAGTCCGCAGAGGAGCGCCCGATGGGCTTGCCGGACTCCATCGAGCCAATCGGCATGGCCGTACCACCGGCGAGCCTGCGCGCGGGAAGCCCCTTCGTCGAGGGGCCGATAGGCAGGGGAACGAGCCCTGCGGCACCTCCAGAAGATCCTTCAGAGCCACTTGGCGAGCCAGAGCAGTTTGCCCCGGCGCCCGCAGCTCCTTTCATCGTGCCCAAGACAGAGCCCGTCGTGCCGCCTTCGCCGAGCCCGATGAAGAAGAAGCCGACGGCCATGCCCTCGTACGACGAGATCGCGCCGATCATGCCGGCCGCGGCATTGCTCGACGGCTCGGCCAAGAGCATGGAGAGCAGGCAGGGCAGTGGTTCGCAGGGTGCTGCTGCCAGCTCGTCTGAGGCGGCAACAGCACCTGCTGCGCCGCCGCGCCCCTACGTGCTGCCGCAGGTCACGGAGATTCTCTCGAAGCACGCGAAGAAGCACAATGCCGCGCTCGAGATGGAAATCGCCGACAAGGCACACATCCTGCAGAAGACGCTCGAGGACTTCCACGTCAAGGCAAAGATCATCAACGCCTGCCACGGCCCGGCCGTCACGCGCTATGAGCTCGAGCCGGCACCGGGCGTCAAGGTCAGCAAGATCACGAACCTCGCCGACGACCTCGCGCTGAGCCTCGCCGCGACATCGGTGCGCATCGAGCCGATTCCCGGCAAGGCAGCCATCGGCATCGAGGTGCCGAACAAGGAGCTCGAGGGTGTGCAGCTGCGAGAAGTCCTCGAGAACGAGAAGTTCCTCAAGGCGAAGTCGAAGCTGACGGTCGGCCTCGGCATGGACATCGGCGGCCAGGCCATCTTCGCGGACCTCGCGAAGATGCCGCATCTGCTCGTCGCCGGTGCTACGGGCTCCGGTAAGTCTGTCTGCATCAACACGCTGATCACGAGCATCCTCTTCAAGGCGAAGCCGGAGGAGGTCAAGTTCATCCTCGTCGACCCGAAGATGGTCGAGCTCTCCAACTACAACGGCATCCCGCACCTCATGGTCCCCGTCGTCACGGAGGCCAAGAAGGCGGCCTCCGTGCTCAACTGGTCGGTGCAGGAGATGGAGAAGCGCTACGCGAAGTTTGCCGAGCACAACGTCCGCAACATGGAGACCTACAACACAAAGTTCCCCGAGGACAAGATGCCGGCCATCGTCATCATCATCGACGAGCTGGCCGACCTCATGATGGTCGCGCCGCACGACGTCGAGGACGCCATCTGCCGCCTGGCGCAGAAGGCCCGCGCCGCCGGCATCCACATGGTGCTCGCGACGCAGCGCCCGTCCGTCGACGTCATCACAGGCATCATCAAGGCCAACATCCCGTCGCGTATCTCGTTTGCCGTCTCAAGCCAGATCGACTCGCGCACCATCCTCGACCGCAGCGGCGCCGAGAAGCTCCTCGGGCGCGGTGACATGCTCTTCTATCCGGTCGGCGCGGCGAAGCCCATGCGCGTGCAGGGCGCCTTCATCAGCGACGAGGAGGTCGAGCATCTCTTGGACTTCATCCGCAGCCAGGGGCAGGAGATGGAGGCCAACGAGGAGATCATCACCTTCACCGAGAATGCCATGAAAGAGGACGAGGAGAAGGATGAGGGCAAGGGGCGCCGCGCCTCGAAGTACGACGAACTCTTGCCGGATGCCGTCAATCTCGTCATGTCGACGGGCCAGGCATCGGCCTCGTCTCTTCAGCGCCGCTTCCGCGTCGGCTATACGCGCGCTGCGCGCCTCATCGACGAGATGGAGGATCTCAGCATCGTCGGGCCGAACATCGGCAGCAAGCCGCGCGAGATCCTCATGAACTCTGAGCAGGCCGCTGCCGTGCTGGCCGAGTGCAGTGACAGCTGACGAAAACTTTCACGAAATCGGCTGAAAAATGGTCAACAGACTGGAAAAGCACAGGATGCTTGTGGTATACTTGAGAATGGTTATGTAATTTCCAGTAAATTCCATGCGTAATACCAGAGATAATCATCAGGATTTCTCTTATGGGGGTAGATTTTTTTGAAGTACATGAGTGGTAACGAACTGCGTGAAGCTTATCTGCAGTTCTTTTCGGAAAAGAAAGGTCATCTGCGTCTGCCGAGCTTCTCGCTGATCCCGCAGGACGATCCGACCTTGTTGCTGATCGGCGCCGGCATGGCTCCGCTGAAGCCTTTCTTCACGGGCAAGATGAAGCCGCCCCGCACGCGCGTGACGACGAGCCAGCGCTGCGTCCGCACGGGCGACATCGAGAATGTCGGCCGCACGGCGCGCCATCAGACGTTCTTCGAGATGCTCGGCAATTTCTCGTTCGGTGATTATTTCAAGGGCGAGGCCATTCCCTGGGCCTGGGAATTCCTGACGGAGGTCATCGAGCTGCCGAAGGACAAGCTCTGGGTCACGGTCTACCCGGATGACACGGAAGCCATCGAGATCTGGAAGTCCCAGCCGGGCTTCCCGCAGGACCACATCGTCAAGATGGACGACAACTTCTGGGAAATCGGCCCTGGCCCGTGCGGCCCGGACTCCGAGATCTACATCGACCTCGGTGAGGAGCGCGGCTGCGGCTCGCCGACCTGCGCCGTCGGCTGCGACTGCGACCGCTACCTCGAGATCTGGAACCTCGTCTTCACGCAGTACGACCGCCAGGAGGACGGCTCCTACAAGAATCTCGCCCATAAGAACATCGATACGGGCTGCGGCCTCGAGCGCCTTACGTCCGTCGTGCAGAACAAGAAGACGAACTTCGAGACGGATCTTCTCTACCCGATCATCGAGTACGCGGCCAAGGTCGCAGGCGTCGAGTACGGCAAGGACGAGAAGACTGACATCTCGCTGAAGGTCATCGCCGACCACGCGCGCTCCATGGCTGTCATGATCATGGACGGCATCCTGCCGTCGAACGAGGGCCGCGGCTACGTGCTGCGCCGCATCCTGCGCCGCGCCATCCGCCACGGCCGCATGCTCGGCATCAAGGGCAAGTTCCTCGAGGGCGCTGTTGACGCCGTCGTTGAAATCTATCGCGATGCCAGCGACTTTGGCGAGCTCGTCGCTAAGCACGACTACATCAAGAAAGTCATCAGCATCGAGGAAGACCGCTTTGCCGCGACGCTCAACCAGGGCATGGACCTGCTCGACGAGGAGATCAAGGCACTGAAAGCTGACGGCAAGGAGGAGCTGCCGGGTGAAGTCGGCTTCCGCCTCTACGACACGTTCGGCTTCCCGTGGGAGCTAACCGAGGAGATCCTACACGAGAACGGCCTCGACCTCGACAAAGAGGGCTTCGACAAGGCCATGAACGAGCAGCGCGAGCGCGCGAGAAATGCCCGCGCCGAGAACCAGCGCGTCGCTGTGCCGGACCTCTCGGGCATCGACGTATCGAAGCTCACGGTTGACCCGGAGGCCAAAGAAGGCAAGGTCGTCGCCATCTGGAAGGACGGCAAGCTCGTCGACGAGATCACGGACGGCGAAGAGGCCGGCATCATCCTCGACAAGACCCCGTTCTACGCAGAGGGCGGCGGACAGGTCGGTGACGAAGGCATGCTGCTCGGCGAATTCGGCCGCATCAAGGCCACGAACGCCAAGAAGCTGCCGGACGGCACGGTCTACCATGTCTCGTACGTAGAGGAAGGCCAGCTCAAGGTCGGCGAGACGGTCAAGATCGAGGTCGACCAGGAGAAGAAGCTTGCTTCGGCGCGCAACCACACGGCAACGCATCTCTTGCAGGCAGCCCTCAAGCAGGTCGTCGGCGACCAGGTCAACCAGGCCGGTTCCTCCGTCACGCCGGACCGCCTGCGCTTCGACTTCACGAACTTCGAGCCGGTTACGCCGCAGCAGCTCGCGGATGTCGAAGAGCTCGTCAACAAGGTCATCCTCAAGGGCCAGGACGTCGAGATCTCGCACATGAGCCTTGAAGAAGCCAAGAAGGCCGGCGCCATGGCGCTCTTCTCGGAGAAATACGGCGATGTCGTGCGCGTCGTCCGCGTGCCGGGCTTCTCGATGGAGCTCTGCGCTGGCTCGCACGTCAAGAACGTCGGCCAGATCGGCATGTTCAAGATCGTCGGCGAGACGGGCATCGCCTCGGGCGTGCGCCGCATCGAGGCCATCACGGGCAAGGCTGCGCTCGACTACGCGAATGAGAAGTTCGCTGTCCTGCAGAAGGCAGCATCCCTGCTCAAGGCGAACGAGGACGATGTCCCCGCAGCTGTCGAGAAGCTGCAGGCCGAGAACAAGGAGATGGCCGGCAAGCTCGCTGATGTTGCGGCGATGCAGGAGAAGGCCGATGCTCAGCAGCTCATCGCTGGCGTCAAGGAAGTCAACGGCATCTCCGTCGTCACGGGCAAGGCCAACGTCGAGAACATGGACTCCCTGCGCGAAGTCGCCGACCTCACGCTCAGCAAGATCGAGAGCGGCGTCGTCGTGCTCGGCTGCGCCAACGATGGCAAGGTCAACCTCGTCGTCAAGGCATCGAAGGATGCCGTGAAGCGCGGCATCCATGCCGGCAAGATCATCAAGGAAGCCGCAGCAGTCGTCGGTGGCGGCGGCGGCGGACGTCCGGACATGGCACAGGCTGGCGGCAAGAAGGCAGAAGCCCTGCCGCAGGCATTCGAGAAGGCAATGGCCGTCATCGAAGCACAGCTTGCTTAAGAGATTACAGCAGGAACCTCCCTCCTTATGAGGGAGGTTCCTTGATATCTTGGCACCTTATAAACAGATGATAGATGATGGAGGGTCCTGAATCTTGGAAGTCGATATCACAAAAAAAGTACAGTATTTGATGAAATACGGCCTCGTCGGCCTGATTCTCATTGCCGTGCTCTGTGCTGGCGGCATCTACTACTACCAGCATCAGCATAAGTACTTCAACGTCTACGACGCGCAGGTCACGAGCTCGCTCGTCGCGGCGAAAGTACACGGCAATGCGGTGATCACGGAGAAGGTCGTCGAAGACGGTGAGCACGTTGAAGCCGGCGATGTCATCGCCCATGTAAAGAGCACGGTGACGGACGAGCAGATTGCGAACCTCGAGCAGACCGTCGCGCTCTCGCAGCGCAACCTCGATGAGATCAAGAAGGGGCAGACCGTGACGGTCGCCGTGCCGAGCCCTGCGCCGGCACCGGCTGCGAGCGCACCGCGCAGCAGCGGTTCCTCGCAGAGCGTCGCGAGTGCTGAGTCCCGCATGAATCGCATGAACGAGCTCTTCGAGATGGGTGCCATCAGCGCCGTACAGCGCGATGCCGCCGTCTCGGCCTATCATGCAGCCGTAGCAGCTGCTTCGTCTTCGGCTCCTGCTGCTTCTGCGCCGTCTTCTTCGCCGGCCGTCCGCTACCAGACGACGACACAGCCGCCTGACCCGAAGGCCGTGCAGAATGCAGAGCTCCAGCTCAAGCAGGCGCAGGCCGCGCTCGACAATGCCAAGCAGGATGCCGCTGAGACGGACATCGTCGCGCCGGTAGCCGGCACGGTCTACTACGCGCAGGGCATTGACGAGGGTTCGACGGTCAAGGCAGGCGAGACGGTCGCGAGCGTCGGCAATGCCGACGACATCTGGATCGAGGCCAAGGTCAGCCCCGACAAGGCCGCGAAGATCCGCCTCGGCCAGTTCGTCTCCTACGAGATCGAAGGCCACCAGCTCCAGGGTTCCGTCCAGGATATCCAGCAGCCGGTCAAGAAAGATGACCAGGCTTCGGCAGATAGCGCAGATGCAGCTGCCAGCGCCGGCAACGCCAATGCGGCGGATACAGCTGGCGCAAATGGTGCTGGTGCCGGCCAGAACGGCCAGGATGCGCAGAGCGCGCAGGCTGGGACAGCTGATGCCGCTGACGGCGACGCTGCCAATGGCCAACCTGCCGCAGGCAATCAGCCCAAGACAACTGCCGAGGCCACAGATGCAGATGATGCGGATGAAGACGTCATGATCATCCGCATCTCCATCCCGTCTGGCCTCAACTTCAGCCTCAAGCCAGGCATGAAAGCCGTCGTCAAGTTCGCGATGAACGGCTGATACACTGTTCTGTACTACAAAAAAGACTGCCCCAGCGGCAGTCTTTTTTTGATGCAGCGTATCGCATGGAGGGGCAGGCATTCTCAGCAAGCGATACTCTGTGACAAATTTTCGGCGAATCCCTTTTCTTTTTGCAATAGCTGTGTTATAATGACAATAAATTTTCACTAACTAAAGGATTAAAGACGAAAAGTTTTGCTTTTCGGATTCGATATGAGGAGGGAATGGGTATGGTGAACCCAAAACTCAAGGATGAGCTCAACGACCAGCTCTGTGAGGCGATGCTGTCGCTGGAGACGGTGGATGAGTGCTACCAGTTCTTTGAAGACCTCTGCACGATCAGCGAGCTCAAGGCGATGAGCCAGCGGCTCGAGGTTGCGCGGATGCTGCGCGCTGGTCATACGTACGATGACATCGTCGCGCGCACAGGCGCGAGCACGGCGACGATCAGCCGCGTCAAGCGCTGCCTCAATTACGGCGCAGACGGCTACAACATTGTCCTCGATCGCCTGGACCCGGATGAGGGGGAGGACTCTTCAGACGACTGAATGAGTTCTTATAATAGGAAAAGAATGTAATCAAGATAAAAGGAGACAGACCCATGGATAAAGAAAGACTGACACTGGAGATCCCGTACGGCATGCGCGACTTCCTGCCGGTGGAGGCTGCGGAGAAGCGCGCCATCGAGACGGAGCTCGCTTCGCTGTTCGCCGAGTGGGGCTACGATGAGGTCGTCACGCCGACGATCGAGTACCTCGACAACTTGACGCTCGGCACGAGCCGCGCACTAGAGCCGCATCTCTTCAAGCTCTTCGACAAGGACAACCGCACGCTCGCGCTGCGCCATGAGATGACGACACCGATTGCGCGCCTCGCAGCCAGCCGCCTGCGCGACTATCCGCAGCCGCTGAAGCTTTCTTACGTCAGCAGTGCCTTCCGCTATGAGCAGACGCAGGCTGGCCGCCAGTGTGAGTTCCATCAGGCCGGCGTCGAGCTCATGGGCAGCGCGACGGCCTTTGCTGATGCCGAGGTCATCGCGCTCGCCATCCAGGGCTTGCTACGCGCCGGCCTCACGGACTTCACGATCTGCCTCGGCCAGGTCGAGTTCGTCTCGGGCATCATGAACCAGTACCAGCTCGCCGACGAGACGAAGCAGAAGCTCCAGACGGCGCTCGAGAAGCACGACCTCGTCTCCTTCCACCGCGCGATCGAGGCGCTCGGACTTCCGGAGAAGGCCAAGAAGACGCTCGGCTATCTGCCGCTTCTGAACGGCGGCGAGGAGATGCTCAAGAAGAGCTACACGCTGGCACTCAACGAGCAGAGCCGCCGCGCACTCGACAACCTCGCGGAGATCTACCGCCTGCTGAAGTCGTACGGCGTCGAGCAGTACGTGCGCTTTGACCTCGGCATCATCCGCGATTTCAGCTACTACACGGGCATGGTCTTCGAGGCCTACACGCCGGAGCTCGGCTTCCCGCTCGCTGGCGGCGGTCGTTACGACCACCTGCTTTCGGATTTCGGCAATGCCTGCCCGGCCACGGGCTTTGCCATCGGTATCGAGCGCATCCTGCTCGCGCTGACGCGCCAGGGGCTCGAGAAGCCGGATCAGCCGAAAGACGTCTACCTCGGCTACGCGCCAGGCCGCGAGCACGACGCCATCCAGAAGGCACAGGAGCTGCGCGCAGACGGCAAGGTCGTCGAGCTCGCGCTCATGTGCCAGGATGAGGCGGATGCCCGCGAGATGCAGCAGACGAAGGGCTACGAGAGCCTCGTCTATCTCGCCTGACCATGCTGCAGCAGATGTACGGGCGCGTGCGCCAGTTCGTGCGCGCTGTCACGCAGCATATGGGGGAGGCTGACCACGCCTTTGTGCGCGCGAACTTGCCAGCGAAGGCACTGCCGCTCTTCTACGCGATGCATCCGGCCGACCAGGTCCACGCGCGCAATGCCGCCTATACGGCGCGTGCGCTCGCTGAGCGGCACGGCCTGCCAGAAGAGCAGCGCGCCTTTCTCATCCGCTGTGCGCTTTTGCATGATGTCGGCCGCCGCAGGGGGGACCTCGACATCCTCGGCAAGGTCTTTGCTGTCCTGATGATGCACTATCTGCCGCACGCCTCGGAGCGGCTCATGGAGCATGAGGGCCGTCTTGGCCACGCGCTCTACGTCTACCGTCATCATCCGGCCATCGGCGCGGCCCTGCTGCGTGAGATCGGCATGGCCGAGGAGGCCCGCATCATCGAGCGCCATCATATGGCAGATGATATGGCGGATGCAGCGGGCGACAGGCAGGTGCTCCGGCTGCTGCGCGAAGCGGACGCCAGGAATTAGGCGTTTGTGCGCACTGTGTGGATTGAGAAACATTTTGCAAAGATTTCTTGACGAATCTGGATTTTGGTGTTAACATAGGGTTCATCGAATCCTTTAGCAAGATAAAGAACGAAAATCGTAGAATCATCTCAGGAGAGGGAATATGAAAAATACCATGGATTACCTGACCATCGCCCTGCCGAAGGGCAAGCTCTTCTCGCTCTCGGCTGACCTCTTAGCCAAGGCGGGCTATACGGCGGAAGGTCTTTCGGATAAGTCGCGCAAACTCGTCATCTCGAATGAAGAGAAGAAGATCCGCTTCATCGTCTCCAAGACGGCAGATGTGCCGACGTACGTCGAGTACGGCGCGGCCGACATCGGCGTCATCGGCAAGGATGTGCTGCTGGAGTCGGGCAAGGATGTCTACGAGCTTCTAGACCTCGGCTTTGGCCGCTGCCACCTCATGATGGCGGTGCCGAAGGCCGAGAAGCGCGAGAAGCTCGTCGACTACGACCACACGCGCGTCGCGACGAAGTTCCCGCACATCGCCGAGCAGTTCTTCAACAAGCACGGCATGCAGATGGAGTACATCAAGCTCAACGGCTCGATCGAGCTCGGCCCGATCGTCGGGCTCTCTGAGAGCATCGTCGATATCGTCGAGACGGGCACGACGCTCCGGGAAAACGACCTCGAGGAGATTGCCTACATCCTCGACGCGACGGCGCGGCTCATCGTCAACCGCGTGAGTTTCAAGCTCAAGTTCGACCGCATCAGCCAGCTCACGGAAGAGTTGCGCAGGATCCTCGAGCTCGAGCAGCAGGCAAAGGCTGAGGCGTAAGCACAGCAGCAGGGATAGACAGTGGAAAGCGAGGAAGTATAGATGAAGATCGTAAAAGCCAGTGAAGTCGGAGAATATGCCATTGAGAGGATGCTGACGAAGGCATCCTTTGATGAGGTTGAGCTCAGCCCGAAGATCCGCGAGGCCAACAAGAAGACGTTTGGCCGCGATATGACGGCAGCCGAGCTCGTGCGCCAGATTGTCGGCGATGTGCGCCGCGAGGGCGACGCCGCGGTCATCCGCTACACGAGCCTCATCGACCGGGTCGACTACAAGCCCGAGGACTTTCTCGTGACGGAAGCCGAGTACGAAGCGGCTGAGAAGGCGGCAGATCCCGCCGTCGTCGAGTCGCTGCGCAAGGCGGCTGAGAACGTGCGCCGCTACCATCAGGAGCAGAAGCCGAACTCGTGGATGACGTACCGCGAGAAGGGCTCCATCCTCGGCCAGTCCATCATCCCGCTCGACCGCGTCGGCATCTACGTGCCGGGCGGCACGGCTGCCTACCCGTCATCCGTCATCATGAACGCTGTGCCGGCCTCGGTCGCCGGTGTCGGTGAGATCATCATGATGGTACCGCCGAAGAACGGCAAGATCAATCCCTACGTCCTCATCGCCGCGCGTGCGGCCGGCGTCAAGAAGATCTACAAGATCGGCGGCGCTCAGGCCATCGCTGCGATGGCCTTCGGCACGGAGACCATCCCGCGCGTCGACAAGATCACGGGCCCGGGCAACATCTTCGTCACGCTGGCCAAGAAAGAGGTCTACGGCCATGTCGACATCGACATGCTCGCAGGGCCGAGCGAGATTCTCATCGTCGCCGACAAGACGGCGGATCCTGTCTACACGGCGGCCGACATGCTGAGCCAGGCCGAGCACGATCCGCTGGCTTCGAGCATCGTCATCACGGACGATGAGGAGCTGGCCGGCAAGGTCGCAAGGGAAGCGGAGAAACAGCTCGCCAAGCTGCCGCGCCGCGAGATCGCGCAGGCGTCGATCGACCGCAACGGCCTGATCGTCGTCGCCGAGGACATGATGCAGGCCATGCGCTTTGCCAATGTTTCGGCGCCGGAGCACATGGAGCTCCTGACAGAGCAGCCGTTCCAGCTGCTGCCGTACGTGCGCCATGCCGGTGCCGTCTTCCTCGGCGCTTATTCGCCGGAGCCGCTCGGCGACTACTTCGCCGGCCCGAACCACGTGCTGCCGACGGGCGGTACGGCGCGCTACTACTCCGTGCTCAATGTCGAGACGTTCATGAAGCGCACGAGCATCATCTCGTACACGCAGCCGGCGCTCTCCGATGTCAGCGAGGACATCATCCGCCTCGCGGAGACCGAGGGCTTGCAGGCACATGCCAATGCCATCCGCATCCGCCGCGAGCAGAAGTGAAACGATAGGTAAATAATCGATATCTGATATAGAAGGGATAGGGGACTATGCTGAATTACCGCAACGGCCTTGCCGATATGCCATCCTACGACGTCGTCGAGCGTCCCTGGGAGATCAAGATTAACGCCAATGAGTGCAATATGAGCCTGCCGCCGCTCGTCGAGGAGCGCGTCATGAACCGCCTCGGGACGGTCGCGTTCAACCGCTATCCGAATGAGCAGTACGATGACCTGCGCGACCAGATTGCGCGCAATTTCTCCATGCAGCGCGAGAACGTGCTGATCGGCAGCGGCTCGTCTGAGATCATCGAGAAGCTCTTCTACTGCTTCGGCGGCAGCCCGGAGGCCAAGATCGTCTATCCGCAGCCGTCGTTCTCGATGTACAAGATCTACGCCAAGGCGGCTGAGGCCACGGGCGTGCCCGTCGACCTCAATCCGGAGGACTATTCGCTCGACATCGACAAGTTCATCCAGACGGTCAACGAAGAGAAGGCGACGCTCGCCGTCATCTGCAATCCGAACAACCCGACGGGCAATGCCTTCACGGTCGAAGAGATCGAGAAGATTGCCTCGAATATCGACTGCGCCTTCCTCGTCGACGAGGCTTATATGGAGTTCTACGGCCAGACGGCGGTGCGCCTGCTGGCGAAATACCCGAACATGATCATCGCGCGCACCTTCTCGAAGGCGTACGGCCTCGCCTCGTGCCGCGTCGGCTACATGCTCGCGGATGAGAAGATCGTCGAGATGATCGACAAGTCCTACATGCCGTACCACATGAATGTGCTCTCACTCGTCACGGCCGACATCTGCTACCAGATGCGCCAGGAGTTCGTGCCGCACATCCAGATCATGATCTCGGAGCGCAAGCGCATGCAGGAAGAGCTCAAGAAGCTGCCGGGTGTCAAAGTCTTCCCGTCGGAGACGAACTTCATCCTCGTCCACTACGATAAGGCGCAGGAGCTCAACGCGCTCTTCGAGTCGAAGGGCATCGGCGTGCGCCACTTCGGCGATGCGCCGGGCCTCAAGGACTGCCTGCGCATCTCGATGGGCCGCCGCGAGGAGAACGACATCTGGTACAGCTACTTCAAGGCATTCACGGAGGGGAGAGCATGAGTATCCGCACAGCGACCGTCGAGCGCAAGACGGCAGAGACGAGCGTCAAGCTCATCCTCAATCTCGATGGCAACGGCCACGGTGTCATCGACTCGGGCATCGGCTTCTTTGACCATATGCTCAACCTCATGACGGCCCACGGCCTCATGGACCTCACACTCGCTTGCGACGGCGACATCGACGTCGACGGCCATCATTCCGTCGAGGACATCGGCATCACGCTGGGGCAGGCGTTCAAGCAGGCCATCGGCGATAAGAAGGGTATCCGCCGCTACGGTACGTTCTATCTGCCGATGGACGAAGCGCTGGCTTTCGTCTCTTTAGACATCAGCGGCCGCCCGTTCCTCGTCTACGACGACGGCGGCGAGATGGCCCCGATGATCGGCGGCTACGATACAGAGCTCACCGAGGAATTCCTGCGGGCCTTCGCCGTCAATGCTGGCATCACCCTGCACGTCTGCGTACTCTACGGCAAGAACTCGCACCACAAGGTAGAGGCCATCTTCAAGGCCCTCGGCCACGCTTTGCGCATCGCCGTCGAGAAGGACCCGCGCGTTGACGGCATCCCGTCGACGAAGGGCTCGCTCTGAGTCTGTGCCCGATACGATAGGAGGAATATGCATGATTGCAATCATTGATTACGGCGTCGGCAATCTCTTCAGCGCGGAGAAGGCTTTTGCCGCGCTTGGCGCGGATGTCCGCGTGACGAGTGACGAGAGCACCATCCGCCAGGCCGACAAGATCGTGCTGCCGGGCGTCGGTGCCTTCGGCGACTGCATGAAGAATCTCGAAGAGAGCGGCCTCATCCCCGTGCTCAAGGAGTCTGTCGCTGCAGGAAAGCCGTTGCTCGGCATCTGTGTCGGCCTGCAGGTCCTCTTCGACGGCAGCGAGGAGAGCCCGGGGGCGAAAGGCCTCGGCCTCATCCACGGCATGGTGAAGAAGATTCAGGCGCCGGGCCTAAAAGTCCCGCACATGGGCTGGAACTCCATCAAGGTCCGCGAGCCGCGCGAGAAGCTTGACCTCTTCAAAGGCCTCTCGGACAAGCCCTACGTCTACTTCGTGCACAGCTACCACGCCGTGCCGGAGGACAAGAGCGTCATCACGGCCACGACGGAGTACGGCGAGCAGCTGACGGCCGCCGTCGCCTGCGGCAACATCCAGGCCACACAGTTCCACCCGGAGAAATCCGGCGACGTCGGGCTCGCCATCCTGAAGAATTTTGTTGAAGGTTAAGAAGGTTAAGAGGAGAATCCCATGATCATATTCCCAGCAATCGATATCCGTGGCGGCAAGTGCGTGCGCCTCTTGAAGGGCGACTTTGAGAAGGAGACAGTCTTCTCGGACAAACCAGAGGAGATGGCAAAGAAATGGCAGGCGCAGGGCGCCGAGTTCCTGCACCTCGTCGATCTCGACGGGGCGCTTGCCGGCAAGTCGCAGAACCTTGCGACGGTCGAGAAGATCCTCGCGGCCGTCGACATCCCCGTCGAACTCGGCGGCGGCATCCGCACGATGGAGAACATCGATGACGTCCTCGCGCTCGGCGTGCGCCGCGTCATCCTCGGCTCCGTTGCCGTGCGCAATCCGGAGCTCGTCCGCGAGGCCTGCGCAAAGTACGGCGACCGCATTGTCGTCGGCATCGACGCCAAGGACGGCATCGTCGCTGTCGATGGCTGGGGCGTCTCGGGCGATGTCGAAGCCACGGCACTCGCCAAGGAGATGAAGAAGGCCGGCGTCAAGACGATCATCTACACGGATATCTCGCGCGACGGCACGCTTTCGGGCGTCAATGTCGAAGCGACGGCCAAGCTCGCGCGCGAGAGCGGCGTCGCCATCGTCGCTTCGGGCGGCGTCAAGTCCATCGCCGACATCGAGGCGCTGAAGCCCTATGAGAAGGACGGCATCGAGGGCGTTATCGTCGGCAAGTCCATCTACATGGGGACGCTGGACCTCGCGAAGGCTATTGAAATCGCGGCGAAGGAGGACTAAAATAGATGTATACGAAACGCATTATCCCTTGTCTTGATGTCAAGGACGGGCGCGTCGTCAAGGGCACGAACTTTGTCGGACTGCGCGACGCGGGCGATCCCGTCGAGCTCGCTGCCCGTTACGACGAGGAGCGGGCGGATGAGCTCGTCTTCCTCGATATCACGGCCTCGAGCGACAACCGCGGCACGATGGTCAATGTCGCGCGCGACTGTGCCTCGAAGGTCTTCATCCCGTTCACGGTCGGCGGCGGCATCCGCACGGTCGAGGACATGCGCCGCATGCTCAAGGCCGGTGCCGACAAGACGTCGCTCAACACGGCAGCCGTCAAGAATCCGGGCCTCCTCAAGGAGGGCGCGGAGAAGTTTGGCCGCCAGTGCATGGTGCTCGCCGTCGACGCGCGCCGCGCGGGCGACCAAAAGTGGGAGGTCTACGTCAACGGCGGCCGCACGCCGACTGGCCTCGACTGCCTTGAGTGGGTCAAGAAGGCCGTCGAGCTCGGCGCCGGCGAGATCCTTCTGACGAGCATGGATGCCGACGGCACGAAGGATGGCTACGACATCGAGCTGACGCGCGCCGTCTCCGACGCCGTCAACGTGCCGGTCATTGCCTCGGGCGGCGCCGGCAAGCTCGAGCACTTCTACGACGTCCTGACCCTCGGCCATGCCGACGCCGTGCTCGCGGCATCCGTCTTCCATTACGGCCAGTTCACCGTGCGTCAGGTCAAGGAATACTTGAAATCCCGCGGAGTGGAGGTTCGATTCTAATGGCAAATGCAGAAAATACGATTGACATCTCGATGGTCAAGTTTGACGAGAAGGGCCTCGTGCCTGCTGTCGTGCAGGAGGAGAACGGCCAGGTGCTCATGCTGGCCTACATGAACGAGGAATCCCTCAAGAAGACGCTGGAGACGGGCTACACCTGGTTCTTCAGCCGCAGCCGCCAGAAGCTCTGGCAGAAAGGCGAGACGTCCGGCAACGTCCAGAAGGTCAAGGAAATTTCCTACGACTGCGACGGCGACACATTGCTCGTGCGCGTGCATCAGACGGGTGTCGCCTGCCATACGGGCACGTACACCTGCTTCAGCGGCCGCAAGCTCGCAGGCGGGGAGGAGAAGGGCATCGCTGTCGTGCCGCCGGAGAAGAAGGCCGACCTCGCTGCCGTCCTCTACGATCTCTACAACGTCATCCAGGACCGCCGCCTCAACCCGGTCGAGGGCTCGTACACGAACTACCTCTTCGAGAAGGGCCAGGACAAGATCCTAAAGAAGGTCGGCGAAGAGGCTGTCGAGACGATCATCGCCTCGAAGAACAACGTGCGCAAGGAGATCCTCTACGAGATGGGCGACCTCTGGTATCACTGCCTCGTCCTGCTCGCCTATCACAACATCTCCCCGGAAGAGCTCTTCGCGGAGCTCATGGGCCGCAGACAGGGCGCAGCCTACCATAAATTCACCGGCAAAACAGGCGTCCGCCCGGACCTCTGATTGCGGCATCGGCCCGTCTTGTGGTATACTGTACAGAGTTTGCAAAGACCCTCGGTTTTTCCGGGGGCTTTTTTGTGGATCGGATGAGTAGGTGAACCGGGAATCGAAAGGAAACGAGAAATGACGAATGAGATGACACCAGAGCAGCGCCAGACGGGGCGCGCCCTCGCGCAGCTCCAGAAGCGCATCCAGAAGATGCACGCGCTGCGCGACAAGATGAACGCGGGCCTCGCGCGCGTGACGGAGGCGAACCTCGACCTCGCGCTGACGCAGAAGAAGAACCTGCGCGCGCTCTCGGCCGAGTACGATGCGCTCGCCCAGGAAGTGCACTGCCTGCCGCCCCTTGATGCCGCTGCCGTACTCGAGGATGAGTACAACTACATCCTGACCATCGGCAACATCATCGAGACGACGCGCGAGCTCAAGAAGCGGTCCAAGATCGATGACGATGTGCGTGAGAGCATCACGAGCGGCCTCGTGCAGTTCTACGAGGGCCTGCGCGGCGAACTCGCGCGTGCCGCCTATCAGAAAGAGCAGCAGCACAAGCAGCAGTAGAAAATTTTCTTTTTGTGACGTTTCTCTCTTGACGCCGCGCTGCAGGGCTCATATAATGAAGATGTAAAAACAAAAAAGAAGCCTTGCAGGGCTGACGGATGAGTGGAATTGACCACATGTCCTGCAACGTTATGATCAGCCGACTGTCTGGGCAGGGCATCTGTTCCGGACGGTCTTTTTTGATTCTCCGCGGATGGATGCCCAAGGCATTTCTGGAGGTAGATCAAATGAGAAATCGCTGGCTTATCGCGCTGAGCGCCGTCGGGATCCACATCTCGATTGGCAGTGTCTATGCATGGCGCGTCCTGACGCGCCCCATCATGAAGGAGATGGGCTTCTCGCTCGCCGAGACGACCTGGACCTTCTCGCTGGCCATCCTGTTCCTCGGATTCTCCGCGGGCTTCCTCGGCAGCTTCGTCGAGAAGATCGGCCCGAAGAAGAGCGGCCTGATTGCCATGACGTTCTTCGGCGCGGGCATGCTCGGCACGGCTTACGCCATCTCGGCACAGAGTCTCACGCTCCTGTATCTCTTCTACGGCGTCATCGGCGGCATCGGTCTCGGTGTCGGCTACATCACGCCGGTCTCGACACTCGTCAAATACTTCCCGGATCACCGCGGCTTTGCGACGGGCCTCGCCATCATGGGCTTCGGCTTTGCGGCACTGATCGCCGGTCCTGTCATGCAGTACCTGACGGCGACGGTCGGCCTCGTCAACAACTTCCTGATCCTCGGCTGCGCCTACATGCTCATCATGGGTGCGTCTTCGCTCTATCTGAAGCCGCCGGTCCTCAAGGACAGCACGGGCAAGGTCACGCACATCCAGCAGGGTGTGACGGCCAATGAGGCACTCAAGACGTGGCAGTTCGCCTCGCTCTGGTGGATCTTCTTCGTCAACATCACGTGCGGCATCGGTCTCCTGGCTGTTGCCTCGCCGATGGCCCAGGAAGTCATCGGCATGGATGCCGCAGCTGCCGCCTCGATGGTCGGCATCATCGGCGTGTTCAATGGCGGCGGGCGCATCGTCTGGTCGACGGTCTCGGATTACATCGGCCGCGGCCGCGTCTACATGCTCTTCTTCCTACTCGAGGTCCTCGCGTTCTGGCAGCTCGGCCAGACGAAGGAAGCCCTCGTCTTTGAACTCCTCGTGCTGCTGATCATCAGCTGCTATGGCGGCGGTTTCTCGTGCATGCCGGCATACCTTTCGGATATCTTTGGCACGCGCCAGCTCAGCGCCATCCACGGCCGCATCCTGACGGCCTGGGGCCTCGCCGGCGTCGCCGGTCCGTCCATCGTCTCGTTCTTCCACGCACAGACGGGCGGCTACACAGCTTCGCTCTACTTCTTTGCCGCCTGCTTCATGCTCAACTTCATCATCGCCGCCGTGCTCAAGCAGTACGGCCAGCGCAAGAAGGAGACGCGCACGGCACTCTGATACCTTGATACAGACAACCCCTTTGACTCCGGTCCCTATGGTTGGCGCGTGGCGCTAGGCATAGCGTCACGCTTGGTTGGCGTCGCCGGGGTCAGCAAATCCTGCTTCATCTCCGGATGAAGCAGGATTTTTGGTATTCTGCGGCGAATGAATAGGGAGCAAGAGTAACGAAAGGATGATTTATTAATGAAAACGATTGCCCTGATTGCCCACGACAAGAAGAAGAGCGAGATGCTCGAGTTCGTCGGCCACCACAAGGAACTCCTCTCGAAGTTCCACCTGATCGCGACGCGCACGACAGGTACCCTGATCAACGACACCTTCGGCCTCGGCGTCGAGACGATGCTCTCCGGCCCGATGGGCGGCGACCAGCAGATTGGCGCGCGCGTCGCCGTCGGCGATGTCGACTATGTCATCTTCCTGCGCGACCCGCTGACGTCCCAGCCGCACGAGCCGGACATCAACGCCCTGCTGCGCCTCTGTGACGTCCACGACGTGCCGCTCGCAACGAACCGCAAGAGCGGCCACATCCTGCTCGCCTATGCCGCTGCACATATGGAGGACAAGGAAGAGCCCGCAGCAGAATGATTTCATGCGTGTACATCTGTGTATACATAAAGGAAATCAATTGACAACGCGCTCAAAAACTCCTATAATAATCCACAAAGCAATGTTGCTTGAGACATCCATCACAGCAACATTGCTTTTTCTTTTCTGGCATCATCAAACGTAACGGAAACCTGAAGGGGTGGGTATTATGGATTTATCGAAGCTGTTGGCGGATGTCAACAATTTTGTCTGGGGCCCCGTCATGCTGGTACTGCTCGTCGGCACGGGCATTTTCCTGACGGTGCGCCTGAAGTTCCTGCCGTGGCGCAATCTCGGCTACGCAATCCACATGGTCTTCTCGAAGCGCGACAAGCACGCCGGCGATATCTCGCCGT
Organism: Mitsuokella jalaludinii DSM 13811; assembly: GCF_000702905.1. GTDB lineage: Bacteria > Bacillota > Negativicutes > Selenomonadales > Selenomonadaceae > Mitsuokella > Mitsuokella jalaludinii. The sequence continues at coordinate 211,308 of NZ_JNKR01000002.1, read as the reverse complement.
TCCAGTCGCTCATGACGGCGCTGTCGGCGACAATCGGCACGGGCAACATCGTCGGTGTCGCAACGGCCATGGTCCTTGGCGGCCCGGGTGCGCTCGTCTGGATGTGGATCAGCGCGGCCTTTGGCCTCTCGACGAAGTACGGTGAGTCGGTCCTGGCCGTCAAGTACCGCGAGACGAACAGCGTCGGCGAGATGGCCGGCGGCCCGATGTACGCGATGAAGAACGGCATCAAGAACAAGTACGTCGGCCGCACGCTTGCGTTCCTGTTTTCGCTCTTTGTCGTGCTTGCCTCCTTCGGCATCGGCAACATGACGCAGGCCAACTCGATCGCGGCAGCGCTCTCGAGCAGCTACGGCATCCCGACGTGGCTCATCGGCGGCGTCATCGCAGTCATGGCGCTCAGCGTCCTCGTGCGCGGCATCCGCAGCATCGGTTTCGTCTCGAGCATCATCGTGCCGGTCATGGCCGCCTTCTACTTCCTGATCTCGATTGTCGTCATCTGCGCCAACTTTGAGGCCGTGCCATCCGGCATCGCGGAGATGTTCCGCATGGCCTTCTCGTTTGATTCTGTCGCGGGCGGCATCGGCGGTTCCATCGTCGCTTCGATGCTGACCTCCATGCGTTGGGGCGTCGCGCGCGGCGTATTCTCCAATGAGGCCGGTCTCGGCTCCGCGCCGATTGCAGCGGCCGCGGCCCGCACGGACCACGCTTCGCGCCAGGGCTACGTCAACATGACGGGCACTTTCTTCGACACGATGATCATCTGCATGCTCACGGGCCTCGTTATCGCCTCATCCGGTGTGCTCGGCACGGTCGACCCGGCGACGGGCAAGCTCGTCTCTGGCGTCCAGCTGACGATCCTCGCGTTCTCGACGGTCTTTGGCCCGTACGCGAAGCTCATTGTCTCCGTCTCGATTGCGCTCTTCGCGTTCTCGACCATCCTCGGCTGGGAGTACTATGGCGAGAAGGCGCTCGAATACCTGATCGAGAAGCGTCCAGTCATCATGGCCTACCGCGTCATCTTCTCGCTCGTGACCTTTGTCGGCGCGACGACGACGCTCGAGGTCGTCTGGAACTTCTCCGATACGATGAACGGCCTCATGATCATCCCGAACCTCATCTGCCTGCTCTGGCTCAACAAGGACATCGCGCAGGAGTGCTTCGATTACGAAGAGCACGTCGTGGCCTTTGAGAAGAAGGGCCAGCAGATCGACTACCAGGGCGCAGGCGAGGCAGCCGAGGACGAGCTCGCCAGCCAGAAGTCCTGAAGCCGTGTTTTGCGACAGGTCATCAGCGCTTGACACAACGACAACTGAATTGTGAATTGAAACAAATGGCTCTTCTATGATAGAATAGAAGGGCCGTTTTTCGGCTTTTTATATTGCGATTTCAGTAACGCGAGCTTGTAATGCGACTGTATCAGATGGGAGAGTGAAAATTGGAGAAAGAATTGCTGAGACTCGAGCATATCGACAAATTCTATGGCAGCCGTCAGATCCTCGAGGACCTGAACCTCGTCATTCACGAAAACGAATTCCTGACGCTCTTAGGGCCGTCGGGCTGCGGCAAGACGACGACATTGCGCCTGATTGGCGGCTTTGAGCGGCCGGACAAGGGGCGCATCCTGTTCGACGGACAGGACATCACGAAGCTGCCGCCGGAGAGGCGGCAGGTCAACACCGTCTTCCAGAAGTATTCCCTGTTCTCGAACATGGATGTGGCCGAGAACATCGCCTTCGGTCTCAAGATCAAGGGCAAGTCCGCCGCCTACATACGCGACAAGATCAAGTACGCGCTGAAGCTCGTCAATCTCGACGGCTACGAGCATGCAGATGTCACGGCGCTCTCGGGCGGTCAGCAGCAGCGCATCGCCATCGCGCGCGCTGTCGTCAATGAGCCGAAGGTCCTGCTGCTCGACGAGCCGCTCTCCGCGCTCGACCTCAAGCTGCGCCAGAGCATGCAGCGCGAGCTCGTCAAGATCAAGCGCGAGCTCGGCATCACCTTCGTCTTCGTCACGCACGACCAGGAGGAGGCCCTCTCGATGTCGGACACGGTCGTCGTCATGAACCAGGGTTGGGTTCAGCAGATCGGCACGCCGGAGAGCGTCTACAATGAGCCGGAGAACGCCTTTGTCGCAGACTTCATCGGTGACAGCAACATCATCGACGGCATCATGGTGCGCGACAAGCTCGTCCATCTCCTGGGCAAGGACATCCCCTGCATCAACACGGGCTTTGGCGAGAATGTCCCTGTCGATGTCCAGATCCGTCCGGAAGACATCCAGATCTGTGCGCCGGAGGACGGCCAGTACCGCGGCACCATCCGCTCTGTCGTATTCAAGGGCACGGTCTACGATATCACGATCGAGGCGGGCGGCTTCTCGTGGCTTGTCCAGACAATCACGGGCCACGAGCAGGGCAGGGAAGTCGGCATCCGCCTGGCGCCGGCGAACATCCAGATCATGGCCAAGCCTGCTTCGGAAGATGAGGAGGCGGCGCATGATGCATGACAGCAAAAGCGTTGCGCGGCTGTTTGCAGCGCCGTTCACGGTCTGGGCCGTCCTTTTCATCGTGCTGCCGCTCTTCTTCGTCCTCTATCACGGTCTGACGGATGGGGAAGGGGCCTTCACGCTCGCGAACCTCTGGGAGGCCGTGCAGATGGAGTATCTCAGGGCGCTCGGCCTCTCGGTGGAGCTCGCACTCGTCAGCACCGTCATCTGCCTCGTGCTCGCCTATCCGCTCTGCATGATCCTGCAGGAGATCAAGCGCGGCCGCATGGTCCTGATCTTCCTCTTGTTCCTGCTGCCGCTCTGGATGAACTCGCTCCTGACGACGATGGCCTGGCAGACCATCCTCGAGAAGAACGGCATCATCAACATGGTGCTGCACGCGCTCGCGCTGCCGGAGGTCACGCTCATCAACACGCCGCTGGCCATCGTCATCGGCATGGTCTACAACTTCCTGCCGTACATGGTGCTGCCGCTCTACGTCTCGCTCTCGCACATCGACAAGAGCATCATCGAAGCGGCGCACGACCTCGGCGCGGGCCGCTGGCAGACCTTCCGCCGCATCGTCTTCCCGCTCTCGCTTCCCGGCGTCATCAGCGGCTGCACGATGGTCTTCATCCCCGCGCTGACGACCTTCGTCATCAGTGCGCTCCTCGGCGGCAACAAGATCCTCCTGATCGGCAACATCATCGAGCAGGAGTTCACGGCCGCCTATGACTGGCAGCTCGGCAGCGCCCTCTCGATGATCCTCATGGTCTTCATCATCCTCAATATTGTGGTAGAAGCCTTTTCGGAGCGCAATGCGAAGGAGCAGGAGGTGGATTCGTGATGGCAAAGCTCAAGAAAATCTATCTCGGCATCATCATCGTCTTCCTCTACGCGCCAATCCTTGTCCTCATCGCGCAGTCGTTCAATGCGAGCCGCTACCGCGGCCAGTGGACGGGCTTCACCCTGCAGTGGTACGAGAAGCTCTTCACGAGCGAGGACATCATTGAGGCATTCCTCAACACATTGACGATCGGCCTGACGGCTGCGTTCTTCGCGACGCTACTCGGGCTCATCACGGCGCTTGCCATCCGCAATTTCTCGAAGAAGAGCCAGCTCGTCTTCCGCGGCCTCGCGAATGTGCCGCTCCTCAACGCCGACATCGTCACGGGCATCTCGCTGATGCTGCTGTTTCTCGGCCTCGGCCTGCGCCTCGGCTACGACACGATCCTCATGGCGCACGTTGTCATCAACCTGCCCTACGCGATGCTCTGCATTCTGCCGCAGGTCATGGGACTCGACCACGTCTGCTACGAGGCCGCGCTAGATCTCGGCGCGACACCTTTCCAGGCCTTCCGCAAGGTCATCCTGCCGGAACTGCGCCCCGGCATCGCCGCGGCCTTCCTGCTGTCATTTGCCATGTCGGCCGACGACTTCATCGTGACGTACTTCACGAAGGGCGCGGGCATCGACACCTTGACGACAGCCATCTACGCGCAGCTCAAGCTCGGCATCCATCCCGAGATGTACGCGCTCTCCACACTGTTCTTCCTCGGCGTCATCGCCTTTGTGGCACTGCTCATGGTCAACTGGCGCCTGCTGAAACGCCGCCAGGGAAAGGAGTGGGTATGATGAAGAAACTATCGGCTCTATTATTGCTCCTGTGTTTCATGACGGCCTTCCTAACGGCTGGCTGCGACAGCCTGGCCGAGGAGGAAGAGGAGGGGGATGACACGCTCTACATCTACAGCTGGGGCGACTACCTCGACCCGGACGTCATCGCGCAGTTCGAGGAGGAGACGGGCATCCACGTCGTGCTCGACGAGTTCGACACGAATGAGAGCATGTACCCGCGCGTCAAGGAGGGAGCGACGAATTACGACCTCATCTGCCCGTCGGACTACATGATCCAGAAGATGGCCGAGAACGACCTCTTGCAGCCGCTCGACTACGACCAGCTGCCGAATGCCAAGAAGTACATCGGCGAGGATTTCCTCAAGCAGGCTGAGTCGTACGACCCGGGCAACCGCTATTCCATCCCGTACTGCTGGGGAACGGTCGGCCTCATGTACAACAAGAAGCTCGTGCACGGCGATGTCGACAGTTGGTCTGTTCTCTTTGACCCGGCCTACAAGGACGAGATCCTCATGCAGGATTCCGCGCGCGATGCCTTCATGATCCCGCTGCGCCTCATGGGCGATTCGATGAACACGAAGGACCCGAAGGAGCTTGAGGCGGCGCGCGACATGCTGATCGCGCAGAAGCCGCTCGTCCAGGCCTACGGCGTCGACGACATCCGCGACAAGCTCGCCTCGGGCGAGGCCGCGCTCGGCGTCATCTATTCGGGCGAGGCCATCAATCTCCTCAAGGCCAATCCAGACCTCGCATTCTGTCCCGCACCGAAGGAGGGCACGAACCTCTGGATGGATGGCTGGGTCATCCCGAAGAAGGCCAAGCATGTCGAGAATGCCCATAAGTTCATCGACTTCCTCTGCCGCCCGGACATCGCCGCGAAGAACTTCGAGGCACTCGGCTACTCCACGCCGAACACTGCCGTCCAGGCGCTCGTCGAGGACGACATGGACGAGGACGAAATAGAGATTGCCTTCCCCGACCCCGCGGTCTACCGCGGTCAGGAGACATACCAGTATCTCGGCGAAGCCATCGACAAGCTCTACACCAAGCTCTGGCTCCAGGTCAAGGTTGAATAAAGTCGAATGGCGAGAACTGCCTATTGCAGTCTCCCGCCGTATCCCATATAATATAGGGTAGCAGAATCAAATGCCGGCACTTTGTGCCGGTTTTCTATATCTATACATGCGAAAGGATGGCAGCAGATGCAGAAATTCCGGATTGTTCCGAGTCGGAAGAATATGTTCTGGCAGCTCGTGCAGGGCATGCGGCTGGAAGAGGGGGATAAGGCACTCCTGCGCGAGGCCACGATCCGCCACGTCGAGGTCTGCACGCGCACAAACAGCTGGGAGATCGCGCTGAGCACGCAGACGTTGCTGCCGGAAGCACTGCTCGAATCGGCAGCCGACCAGATCGCCAAGAAGTGCCAGCTCGACGCTGTCGTCTTCTACCAGGATGTCGTCAACATCGAGGACGCTCTCGCGAAGATCTGGCCAAGGCTTGTCTACGAGACGGCGGAGGGCAATCCGACGGTCTACGAGCTCCTGAAGCGCTCGAAATACACGGTTGACGGCAGCCACATCCTCATCGATGTGCCGGGCGAGCTCGGCGGCGAGATCATGCGCGCGCATTCCGTCACGCAGGTCATGAGCCAGATCATCGAGAAGACGGTCGGATACCGCTGCCACGTCGAGTGCGAGGCCAGCGAGGAAGTGCTGCAGAACCTCGAGGTCGACGACAGTTTCCAGAATCCCGATTACATCGAGGCACTGCAGCACGAGAAGGCCCGCCGCGCCAAGGAAGCCCGCGCTGCTGAAGAAGCGGCAGAGCGCTCCGCAGGCGAAGTGGAGGAGGGCGGCATTCCTGCGCCGACCTTTGCCCGCACAGCGAGCACGGCAGACGAGCGCGCACCGCTTTCGCGCTATGAAGCGGCCGCTCCCGCCCATGAAGTTGCTGCGTCTAAGGCGGCTGCGCCGAAGCCTGCGAAGAAGACGGTGAAGCCTGCGGATCATACGGCCCACGAGAGTGAGCCGGTCGTCGTGCAGGACAGGGGCAATCTCATCTTTGGCCGCGGCGTCTCGGGTGCGCTGCATAAGATCACCGAACTCGTCGGCGAGATCAAGAGTGTCGTCGTCGAGGGCACGATCGGCGAGGGCCCTGGGTCGGGCATCCGCCTGCTCGAGTTCAAGTCGGGCACGAAGCTTCTGACCTTCTGCATCTCCGACGATACCGACGGCATCGCCTGCAAGAAGTTCTTCACGAAGGGGCGCCGCCGCAAGAGCGGCGAACCGGAGCCCGACTGCGACGAGGTCATGGCCGCACTCAAGGAAGGCATGGCCGTGCGCGTGCAGGGCTCCGTGCGCTTCGACACTTTCATGAACGAGTACGTGCTTTTCGTCAACAGCCTCGCCAAGAAGGAGAAGAAGAGCCGCGAGGACCACGCCGAGGTCAAGCGCGTCGAGCTCCACGCGCACACGACGATGAGCAGCATGGACGCCGTCGTCTCCGTCAAGGACCTCATCAAGACGGCCGACCGCTGGGGCTGGCCCGCCGTCGCGGTCACGGACCACGGCGTCGTGCAGGCATTCCCGGATGCCGCCAAGGCCCTGAGCAGCTGCAAGAGCGACCTCAAGGTCATCTACGGCATGGAGGGCTATCTCGTGCAGCAGGACCATTTGCAGAAGCGTGCGAACCACATCATCATGCTCGCGAAGAATCCCAACGGCTTGCGCAATCTCTACCAGCTCGTCTCACTCGCGCATCTGCGCTACTTCCACCGCCAGCCGCGCCTGCCGAAGCACATCATCGAGGAGTACAGGAACGGCCTGCTCATCGGCTCCGCCTGCGAGGCCGGCGAGCTCATCCGCGCCATCGAGGAGCAGCGCACGGATGAGGAGCTCATGGAGATCGCCTCATTCTACGATTACCTCGAGATCCAGCCCATCCACAACAACGACTTCCTCAAGCGCAGCGACAAGTACCCCGCAATCCAGACGGACGACGATCTCATCCAGATCAATCTCAAGGTCGCCGAGATTGCGGGGAAGCTCGGCAAGCCGCTAGTTGCGACGTGCGATGTCCACTTTCTCAACCCCGAGGACAGCATCTACCGCGCCATCCTCATGAAGGGCAAGGGCTTTGACGATGCCGAGCTGCAGCCGCCACTCTACCTGCGCACGACGGATGAGATGCTCCAGGAGTTCTCATACCTCGGCGAGGAAGCGGCCTATGAAGCTGTCGTGACGAATCCGCGCAAGATCGCCGATCAGATCGAGCGCTTCAAGCCGATCCCGGATGATCTCTACTCGCCGCAGATCCCGGGCGCTGACGAGGAAATCCGCGAGATGTCCTACAAGAAGGCGCGCGAGCTCTACGGCGAGAATCTGCCGAAAATCGTCGAGGACCGCCTCAAGCAGGAGCTCAAGCCCATCATCGGCCACGGCTTCTCGGTGCTCTACCTCATCGCGCAGCGCCTCGTCAAGAAGTCGAACGACGATGGCTACCTCGTCGGCTCGCGCGGCTCCGTCGGCTCGTCCTTCATCGCCACGATGACGGGCATCACCGAGGTCAACCCGCTGCCGCCGCACTGGCGCTGCCCGCACTGCCAGTACAGCAAGTTCATCACCGACGGCTCCTACGGCTGCGGCTACGACCTGCCGGACAAGGTTTGCCCGGTCTGCGGCACGCCGCTCATCAAGGACGGCCACGACATCCCGTTCGCCGTATTCCTCGGCTTCGACGGCGACAAGGTCCCGGACATCGACCTGAACTTCTCCGGTGCCTATCAGCCCGTTGCCCACAAGTACACAGAGATCCTCTTCGGCAAGGACAACGTCTACCGCGCTGGCTCCATCCAGACCGTCGCCGACAAGACGGCCTTCGGCTACGTCAAGAAATTCTACGAGGAGAAGGGCGTCAAGAAGCACATCTCTTACATCGACAAGATGGCCCATGGCTGCATGGGCGTCAAGTCGACGACGGGTCAGCATCCGGCCGGCATCATGGTCGTGCCGCGCAACATGGACGTCCACTTCTTCACGCCAATCCAGCATCCGGCCAACGACATGAACTGCGGCACGATCACGACGCATTTCGATTACCACTCGATCAGCAGCCGTCTCGTCAAGCTCGACATCCTCGGCCACGATGATCCGACCGTCATCAAGATGCTCGAAGACCTCACGCACCGCGACCCGAAGACCATCCCGTTCGACGATGAGGCCACAATGTCCATCTTCAACTCGACGACGGCCCTCGGCGTCACGCCGGAGGAACTCGGCGCGACGAGCGGCACCTTCGGCATCCCTGAGTTCCGCACGCCGTTCACGCGCCAGATGATCGACGACACACAGCCCGATGTCTTCTCGGACCTCGTGCGCATCTCGGGCTTCTCGCACGGCACGGACGTCTGGCTCGGCAATGCACAGGACCTCATCAGGAGCGGCCAGTGCACGATCAAGAACGCCATCTCTGCGCGCGACGACATCATGATGTACCTCATCCACAACGGCATCGACCCATTGCTTTCCTTCAAGACGATGGAGAAAGTCCGCAAGGGCAAGGGCATCGCGGAGGATGTCGTCGAGATCCTCAGGAAGGGCGGCATCCCCGAGTGGTTCATTGAGTCGTGCCAGAAGATCAAGTACCTCTTCCCGCGCGCCCATGCGACGGCTTACGTCATGATGGCCTACCGCATTGCCTACTGCAAAGTCCATTACCCGCTCGCCTACTATGCGGCATACTTCTCCATCCGCGCGGCCGAATTCGACGCCAATGTCGTCGCGCGCGGCAAGGACTACGTCGGCCAGCAGATCAAGGAGCTCGAGGCCATGGGCAAGGAGAAGAAGCTCGACGCCAAGCAGAACGCCACGCTCATCGTCCTCCAGCTCGCCTGGGAGATGTACCTGCGCGGCTACTCCTGTGAGCGCGTCGACCTCTACCGCTCCGGCGCCGACAAGTTCATCATTGACGGCAACGCACTCTTGCCGCCGATTGCGGCTCTCGCCGGCATGGGCCAGAAGGCCGCCCAGGGCATCGTCGAGGCGCGCAAGGACGGTTCCTTCACCTCTATCGAAGACCTGCGCCGCCGCTCGGGCATCTCCAAGACAAATATCGAGATCCTGCGCAGCCACGGCTGCCTCGACGGCATGAGCGAGAGCGACCAGATCGCGCTGTTCAGCTGATGCAGGCACAGCAAAAAGCGGACCACATACTCAATCGAGCATGTGGTCCGCTTTTTGTCGTCGCTTGTCTATCGATGCTTGTCGGTCAGTTCTTGTCGAGCAAGTCGAAATCTGCCGCCTTTACATCGCGCAGGTCAGCAGGATCTACGTTGGAGTAGACACCAGGACGAATTTCGAACTGCTTCAGATTGTCCGCATTCTCCGCCAGGATATCCTGCGTATAGCTCTTCACGTGATTGAACCAGAGATCCATCATAAGTATCGCTCCCTTTTATTATCATTGTTTATGAATATCAACAAACTCTATTTACGTACATTATGACATGGATTTCGGGATCTGTGAAATACTTCCTTTTTATGGTAAATAGTATTTTACTATGAAGCTAAACTATAGAAATCATTTCCTGAGGCGCTTCCAGCCGAGGTAGAGGTGGCTGGCGAAGAAGAAGGCCATGCCGATGAGGAAGAGGGCGGCGGCGATGGGCGTGGTGACGCGCTGCCAGGCGGCTTCGCCGTACGTCATGGTGCCGGCGGCGTTCATGAGCAGCAGGAAGAAGAATGCCTTGAGGCGGTAGAGGCGCTTGAGTCGTCCGAGGCGTTGCAGGGCGAGTGTGAAGATCGAGACGCCGAAGGTCTGGATGAGCGCGTAGGCGAAGGTGTGGGCGATGGTCAATATCATGGGAACTCCTTTGAAAATGAGAAATAGTTTCGGTTAATGTACTCTCTATTATACTCGATTCTGCTGGAATTTGCCCAGGATTTTTTTGGTGAAATCCGCGAAACAGTCTGCTTCGATAAGGTTGGGGATGTGTTCCTCGTAGAGGCGTCCCGAGAAGGCGATATGTGGCAGAGAGAGGAAAGCTGCGCCTGCGGGGCAGATGGGCTGGTAGAGCGGGTCGGCGATGATCAGCGCGGCCTCGCGCAGGACGGGGGAGAGCTCGTCTTCGTCGGTCAGGCAGAGAGTGCCGGGCAGCAGCAGTTCATCATCCGTCTCCATTGGCACAATGGCGGTGAAGGGCAGTCCGATAGCTGCTTCCAGGGCGCGCGATAGTGACTCGGCAAAGACGGTCTCGCCGATGATATAGGCGGGCCCTTCCGGTGGGCAGGCCGCATCGCCTCTGGCTGAGGCGCAGTGCGGGAAAGGAATGCCGATGCGGTAGGGGATGCCGGCGCGCTCGCGCAGGACGCGCGCGGCGCCGAGTCCGCCATAGCTCAGGACGAGGTCGAGGTCGGCCTCATGCGAGGCGAGGATGGTGTCGAGGTCGGAGCCCATGGCCCAGCAGCTTGCGAGATGACAGCCGCGCGCTTCGAGCCAGTGGCGCATGGAATCGATGCTGCCATTCATGGCAAAGTCGAGCGGTGTGGCGCCGAGCACGTTGACGCGCAGGGCCTTGCCTTTCTTCTGGCGGAGCTTGTGGAGCTCTTCTTCGCTGAGCCATTTGGCCTCTGGAAGGTGCGTGGGGGCAGCCGATTCCGGCAAGGCTTGGCAGGTAATCTCTGCGAGCTTCTGCAGGGCGAAGAAGATGCCGCGCTCGTAGTAGTGCATGCTGTTCGTCGGCAGCGTGAAGGCGGGGATGCCGGTCTTCTTCTCGAGGATGCGGCAGATGGCGCGGCAGTCGGTGGCAATCATGTGGGCAATCTGCGAGGGAATCAGGCAGATAAAGCGTGGCTGCAGCTCTTTGGCAGCGGCCGTGATGTCGGTGATAAGCCTGCTGTCATTGCCGAGGATGGCGTCCTGCTCCGTCAGGGCAGAGACGAAGATCTGGCTCGGCTCTGCGAACCAGCGCGGCTCGTCGTGTGTCGTGTACGTCGAGTTGCAGCCCGAAGGGTCGTGGATGACGATCATGCCGCCGAGCTCGTAGAGGGCGGAGCAGACGCCGAAGGTGTCTGCAGAGTATGTCGAGAGGATGCGGGAAACGTGTTTCATAGCAGGGAAGGGCCTCCTAATCCCTTGCGCCGGACATTTGCCTCGATGTCCTTGGGTGTACGGTAGGCGGCGATCATATCATGGGCCAGTGCCTCGATGGCAGAGAAGCCCCAGCGGCCGCCGCCCTCGACCATGTTGACGAAATGCGGCGTGTTCTGGAAGAAGGCGGCTTTCTGCCCGAGGGACAGGCAGGCCGGTGCTCCCTCTGCATGCACGGGGCGCGACAGCTCGCGCAGCAGCGGTGCCTTTGTCGGCCAGAGCTCGATATCATCGTGATGTTCCTGCAGATCGCGGAAGTCAGCTTCTTCTTCGGGGCTGATGGCGTCGGCGTAGATCTTGGTGACATGGAAGCCGTGGCGCAACAGCAGGCAGGCGAGCGAGAGCGGGCGGAAGGTGAACGTCAGGTCGATGGCGATCGGCGTCTGGCCGATGAGGTCTTGTGCCTCGCCTAGCGCCTGCTCGGCCCTCTGGCGTGCTTCTGTGCAGTCGGGGGCCTTGGCGCCGAGGCGCTCGGCAAGCTGCATCAAGAGCCGTTCGATCGCATCTTCGTCCCAGACCTGCGGCAGGTAGAAGTAGTCCTGCTGCAGCCGTTCCCTGAGGTCGCGCACGGCGGGCAGGCTGAAGGGGTTCGTGTAGAGCTGGAGCGAGGAGGCGCCGAGCTCCCGGAACTCGTCGTAACTCGCGCAGTCCGCCATATCGCGCACGGCCCAGCCGTTCTCGCGCAGCAGGCGGGTGGCATCGTGTTCGGCGGGTGCCCTGAGGTTGTTTCCGAAGAAGGAGGCCTGCTTCTTTTTCGGAAGCTCTGGCAGCAGGCGGCCGATCGCGCGGCGCAGGCGCTCCTCGGGGGTCAGGTGGCGTGTCTGGCGGATGGGGTCCATGAAGCATTCGGCGAAGTCGATGCCCGGATGGCGCCGGCGGAGTTCGCGGTAGACGTAGCGCAGGTTGCAGCCGAGGAAGTGGTGGACGCAGGCGGGGAAGAGCAGCACGGCGCGCGGCTTTTCGGGCAGGTGTGCGAGGATGTCTGCGACGCCTGCGAGGATGAGCTGCTCGTTGTCGCGGCCCGTGAGGTCGGATTCGCGCAATTCAATCGACGAGAATCGCTCCATAAGACCCATCTCGGCAGCCGTCAGGACGACGCCGCGCAGGCAGCCTGCGGCGCAGATGAAGATCTGGTGGGCTTCGGGGATGAGCATACCGGTGTGGACGATGTTCCAGGTGCCGCGGCAGGGCGGCGAGTACTCGAGCCCGTGCGGGAAAGGCGCGGGGAAGCCGGCCCTGCCAATCGGCACGCAGACCGCGCTTTCGGGCAAAGGGCCGGGCAGGGGGGAAATCCGTTTGAGCATGGAGGTCACCTCAATCTGTCAGCAAGTATCAGGGAATCCATCAGCAGATGCGCGGCAGGAGTTCGCCCGACGGCTCGGGCAGCAGGGGCTTCGTGCCGATCTCGGTGTTCAGGACGACCCGGCCCGAGAAATCCGGCGTGACTCTGCCGATGACGGCGGCCTGGCGCGAGTCGGGCAGGGTGCGGAGGACTTCGACGAGCGTCGGCGCGATGGCCTGTGGCGCGAAGATGACGAGGCGTCCCTCGCAGGCGAGGTAGAGCGGCTCGAGGCCGAGCAGGCCGCAGACGCCGCGCACTTCGGGCGCGACTGGGATGGCTGGGGTATTCAGTTCGATGCCGACCTGGCTCTCGGCGGCAATCTCGTGCAGGACGGTGCCGACACCGCCGCGCGTGGCATCGCGTATCGTGTGGATGGCCGCCCGGTCGGGGATCGCGTCGAACATGGCCTTGACGGCAGCGGCGAGCGGCGCGCAGTCGCTCGTGATGGCGGCGTCGATGGCGAAGTCGCGGCGCGCGACGAGAATGGCGGCCCCATGGCGGCCGATGTCGCCCGTGACGATGATGGCATCGCCCGCTTCGGCGCGCGAACCGGAGGGATGAGCGCCCTCCATGCACTCGCCGATGCCCGTCGTCGTGATGAAGACCTTGTCGACCTGGCCGCGCCCGGCGACTTTCGTGTCGCCCGCGACGATGCGGACGCCGGCCGTCTTAGCTGTCTTGGCCATGGCGGCCGCGATGGCCTCGAGATCCTGCAGCGGAAAGCCCTCCTCAATCTGGAAGGCGCAGGAGAGATAGCGCGGCACAGCGCCCATGCAGGCGAGATCGTTGACCGTGCCGCAGATGCTGAGCTTGCCGATGTTGCCGCCGGGGAACTGCCAGGGCGAGACGATGAAGCCGTCCGTCGTGAAGGCGGCCCTGCCCGCGGCAAAGGAACCGACGGGCAGGATGGCCGCATCGTCGGCGGTGAAGTCGGGGTTCTGGAAGTGGCGCGCAAAGACGCGCGCGATGAGCGCTGCCGTCTGGCGGCCGCCGGCACCGTGAGCCAGCGTGATGCAGGCATCCCTGTCGCTGTGCATATCGTCTGTTGTCATGCAAAATTCCTCCCAAGTCCTCCGTAGAGATAGTAGGCCGAGCAGGCACCTTCGCGCGAGACCATGCAGGCGCCGATGGGGTGGTCCGGAGTGCAGGCCCTGCCGTAGAGCGGGCAGTCCACCGGCCGTTCGAGCCCCTGCAGGATGGCACCGCAGTGACAGGCGGGATTTTCCCGCCCGCTCATCGACGGCAGGGAAAACCGCACCCTGGCATCGCGCGGCGCGAAGGCGGAGCGTATCTTCAGGCCGCTCGCCTTTAAGGTGCCGAGGCCGCGCCAGATCGCATCGCACGGCTCCATGTACGTTTCGACGAGTGCACGGGCAGCCGGGTTGCCCGCGGGGCGCACGACGCGCGGGTAGGCGTTGACGAAGAACGGCTCGCCGCTTCGCGATTTCTCGAGGATGACGGCCAGTGCCGTCAGGAGCTCGCTGGCCGTAAAGCCGGCCACGGCGCCCGAGATGCCCTGCTGCGTCAGGGACTCTGGCAGGCTTGTGCCTGTGATGGCACAGACATGGCCGGGATAGAGGTAGGCATCCGTGTGGCTGGCCATCGCCTCGTAGGCAGCCGGCATGGTCTTGTTGGCCGTCAGCAGCGAGAAGTTCGCGATGTCCTGTGCTTCGGCCCGCTTGAGTGCCAGGCAGGCGGAAGGCGTCGTCGTCTCGAAGCCGACGGAGAGAAAGACGACTTCCTCTCGGGGATGCTCCTCTGCGTAGGTGACCGCGTCGAGCGGCGTGTAGACGACCTGGATGCGGGCGCCGCGGCTGCGCGCCTCGGCGAGACTGCCAGCCGTGCCCGGCACGCGCACGAGGTCGCCGAAGGTGCAGATGGTGGCATGGCGCTCTTCAGCAAGGAAAATTGCCTCATCGATGTAGGAGACGGGCGTCACGCAGACGGGACAGCCCGGCCCCGAGATGAGCTCGACATTCTCGGGCAGCAGGCTGCGGATGCCGAGGCGGAAGATCTCGTGCGTGTGAGTGCCGCAGACCTCCATGATGCGGATTTTCGGCCCGCGATACCCCGTGATGATGGCGCGGGCCTTTTCGATAGCGGTATTCATTCGGCGTCCTCCACATCGCGTAGGACCTCGTCCGTCTCTTCTGCGTCCTCTGCGGTGATCTTGGCGATAGCAAGTCCCGCGTGGACCATGACGTAGTCGCCGGGGTCGATGTCAGAGAGCAGCTCTGCCGAGACTTCGCGGCGGGCGCCGGAGGCGTCGACGAGGGCCATGCCATCCTGGATGCGCACGACTTTAGCGGGTAAACCAACACACATGATAAGACTCCTTTCGTATCAATCCGATAAAATAGAATCAGCTTTCTTGCAGGGCGTACATGGCAAAGGCGGCCTGGCCGACGCAGATGCCGCCGTCGTTTGGCGGCAGCAGGCTGTGCAGCAGGACCTTGAAGCCTGTGGCTTCGAGGCGCTCCTTTGTCAGGCGCGTCAGCAGGAGGTTCTGGAAGACGCCGCCGCTAAGGGCGACGGTGGTGACGCCTGTCTGCTGGCGCGCTCTCTCGCAGCCTGCACCAATCATTGCGGCGAGCGCATCGTGGAAGTGGTAGGCGAGCGCTTCGTCCGGGCTGCCCTCCTGGTGCAGGGCAGTTAACTCGGCGAAGAGCGCTGTCGTCGGCAGCAGGAAGCGGCCGTCTGCTGCCTCGTGCAGCGTGTAGTGGAGGTCCTCCGCTGAGCCCTCCCCGCGTTCGGCCGCAAACTGCAGGGCCATCGAGGCCTCGCCCTCGAAGGTGGCACTGTGGCGCAGGCCCAGGAGGGCGCTGACGCCGTCGAAGAGGCGCCCGGCGCTCGTCGACTCGATGCAGTTGACGCGGTGCTGCAGCATGAAGGACTGCGCGGCGAATTCCTTCTCGTCGCAGAGGCCGAGCGCGAGGCACTGCTCCTTCCAGGCCGCATCGATATCTGCTGGGCTGCTGCCCTGCAACTCTCTCATCAGGCTGTCCCTGAGTAAGCTGACGGCGATGCGCCAGCCTTCGCGCGAGGCGCGGTCGCCGCCGGCTTGCTGGAAGGGCTCGACCGAGCCGAGCCGACGGAAGCCCCTGTAGTCGGAGAGCAGGAACTCGCCGCCCCAGATTGTGCCGTCTGTGCCGTAGCCCGTGCCGTCGAACGAGACGCCGATGACGTGCTCCTGCCAGTCGTTCTCGACCATGCACGAGAGGATGTGCGCGTAGTGGTGCTGGACTTTGAGCAGGGGCACGCCTGATTTTTTGGCGAGCTCCTCGGCGACGGTCACCGTGTTGTAGCGCGGGTGCAGGTCGCAGGCGATGGTCGCGGGCTTGTTCTCGAGCAGGGATTCCATGAGCTGGACGGAGTCCTTGAGCGCGAGCACGGTGCGCAGGTCGCTCATGTCGCCGATGTAGGGCGAGGGGTAGAAGAGGTGGTTGCTCGCGAGGCAGAAGGTGTTCTTGAGTTCGCCGCCGATGCCGAGCACCTGGCCTTTGAGCGGTGCGCTGAGCATGAAGGGCAGCGGGGCGAAGCCGCGGCTGCGGCGGATCATGTAGGGCTTTCCCTCAAACCAGTCCATGACGGAATCGTCGGCGCGCAGGCGGATGCGGCGGTCGTGCGAGAGAATGACGTCACAGAGCGGCGCGAGCGCTTCCTGTACTTCTTCGTCGTTGTGGCAGATGGGCGCGCCCGAGGGGTTGCCGCTCGTCATGACAAGCATGGCGGGCACCTCTGACGTGTCCCCAGGGTAGTCGAAGATCAGCATCTGCACCGGCGCGTACGGCAGCATGACGCCGACCTTGGGATTGCCCGGCGCGACGCTCGGCGCGAGTGGGCTGTCCTTGCGGCGGCGCAGCAGCAGGATGGGCTTCTGGTGCCCCGTCATCATCGCCTCTTCGCCGGGCTCGAGGTGGCAGGCGCTCCGCACGGCCGCCTCGTCGCGCATCATGACGGCAAAGGGCTTCTGCGGGCGGTGCTTGAGCGCGCGCAGCCGCTTCACGGTTTCTTCACTCGTCGCATCGCAGGCGAGGTGGAAGCCGCCGATGCCCTTGATGGCCGCGATGCCGCCCGCAGCGAGGACGCGGCGTACTTCCTTGATGGCAGCGGCCCCTCGCACCGCCTCATGGCCGAGCAGGTAGACCTCGGGGCCGCAGTCATTGCAGCAGACGGGCTGCGCATCGTAGCGGCGGCTCTCGGGCGAGACGTACTCCTCGTGGCAGGCCTCGCACATCGGGAATTCCTTCATGCTCGTGCGCTCGCGGTCGTACGGCATGGCCTCGAGGATGGTCAGCCGCGGGCCGCAGGCCGTGCAGTTGATGAAGGGGTGCAGGTAGCGGCGGTCGTGCGGGTCGAAGAGCTCCGCGCGGCACTTGTCGCACGTCGCGATGTCGGGCGAGACGAAGATGTCGCCGCGCTCCTTGGCACTCTCGATGATGGAAAAATCCTCGTAAGGCGCGGCATTGTCATCGGTCACATCGTGCACGTCGACCTTGAGGATGGCCGCGCGCTCCGGTGCTTGTTCCGGGATGCCCGCGACGAATTGCTGCAATGATGCGTCCCTGCCCTCGGCGAAGACTTCGACATAGGGGCCTTTGTTGCAGACCGTGCCGCGTATCCGGCAGGCGTCGGCCAGTCGGCTCATGAAGGGGCGGAAGCCGACGCCCTGCACGATGCCGTAGATCTTGATGTTCAAACGTTTCATAGCTCTCTATCCTTGCTTGCTGTATTCACTGTGGTATTGCGCCCTGAAAGGGCGAAGTGCGGCAGGTCGATGACGGCGCCGCCGAAATCCTCCGGCACGGCGCGCGCGAGCAGCCTGTCGCCGATGACGACGGCTTCTGGATGCGCCTGCAGATAGCGGTGAAACTCCTGCTCCGCGCGGAAGCAGCAGTCTCCTGGCTGCGCTAAGGCGCGGTCAAGCGCAAAGAAGGTGCCGACAGTCAAAGCCCTTCCGGGCAGCTCGGGGAAGCGCTGGCAGATGGCGCGGCGCAGTGCATTGGCGAGGACCTGCTGGTGCACGATAAGGATTTCCCTGTGTGCGTCACTATCCATCACGCTGTCGAGACGGGCCAGCAGCGTCGCAAATACCTTGCGGATAAAGGCGGGCGGCAGCTCGGCTCTGACGGGGATGCTGGCTTGGCGTCCGAGGCGGCGCGCCGCCTTGAGACCGCTTGGCGAGACGGCGAGAATGCTTTGGAGCTTCGCGGCCTGCTGGAAGTCTTCGAGCTTGTCGAAAAAGAGGACAGGCCCGTCCGCATCCCGGCACAGCGTCTCCCGAAGTGCTTGACGCTCGCCCTTCGAGAAGTCAAGCGGCGTCAGGCCGAGCACGCCGAGGCCGGAGCGGGGCGCGCCGGCGGGCAACTCAGCCGCGAATTCCCGCACGAGTGCATCGTAGGCGGCCCCGGCGCCTCTGTCGTAGAGGTGGGTGCCATCCGTGCGCACGGCAATGGCGGGCAGAGATGTATTCTTCTCGATCATGCGGCAGAGCGCGCGGAAGTCGGTCGCGATGATGGCGGGCACGGGCGTGCCGACGAGCCCGACGAAGGAGACGGGCAGGCAGGCTGCTGCCGCGCGCACCTTCTCGACGAGATGCTCGTCGCGCCCCATGATGGCGTCCATGTCGCGCAGGCCCGCGCTGAACACGGCCGAGGGCGTGCCGCCCTCCTGCCAGCGCGGCTCGTCGAAGCCGCAGATGTTGCCCGCGCAGCCGCCTGCATCGACGATGACTGTCATGCCGCCGAGCGGGTAGAGCACCGAGGCAGCGCCAGCTGTGTCCGGCGCGAATGGCGGCAGGGCGAGCGAGAGCTTTGGTATGGGGGAGACGGGGCGATGCGGGTCATCAGTCTCCGCCTCAACTTTTTTCTCTGCCGCGCCTGAGCTCTCCTGACGCATAGCATTCTTCATATTTTCAAAGAGAGCTTGGGCAGCCTGGTAGCCGAAGGGCTGCACAGCGTCGTTCCACGGCAATTTCTTGGCATGGGGGTGGAGCGCGCAGGCATCTGCGCCGATGGCAAGTGATACGGCGGCGTCCTCCCGGTAGTGCAGCATGGCCGGCTCCAGCGTGGAGTAGATGCGCGTTGCGGGTGCGAGTTTGGCGAGCTGGCGGATGTAGAATGCGTCGGCAGCGGTCGGCACGGCGAAGAGCTCGCGGACGGCGAGGCCGCGGCGCACGAGTGCCAAGGCGAGCTCGAAGGGATTGGCATTGAGCCGGCTGCCGATGGCGATGACCGCCTTCTTGCCGTACTGCGCGCAGAAGTCGGCAGCGGCCTGCTCGGCGTGCTCGCGCTCGTTCTCCATGGCGATAGCCTCTGCTCCCAAGCCGAGGATGTGCGCGAGTGCCCTGTACTGGTTTGCGATCTTGTCGGTCGCGTAGAGGCGGCGCAGGCGTATGGCGGGGATGCCGATACGCTTCTCGAGGGCGAGGGCGGCGCTCATCGCCTCGTCGGCGAGCACGAGATTGAAGTTGGCCGCGGCCAGAGCTTCAAAGTCGCTGTATGTCTGGCAGCGGGCGAGCTCGGCGACCTTGCGGATGCCCGCACGCTCGAGGAGTGAGAAGAGTTCGGAGTCTGCCGCGACGGGCGTGAAGAAGCCGAGAAGATTGGCCTGGCGCGGATCTTTTCGGCGCGGCTGCAATAGGCCGTAGATCGTCTCGCGCACGGCCTGCATCGGCGGATGTTGGCTATCGCGCGTCAGCGCGTACATGTAACAAGGGCGAACGGGCAGGCCGACAGCTGCTTCAGCCTTGCGGCAGACGCGCTCCATGTCCGTGCCGAGCAGCGCGTCGACGCAGGTCAGGCAGATCATGACGACAGAGGGGCGCTCCGCCCGGCTGGCGACAAAGGCGCGGACGGCCTCGGGAATCTTCGTCAGGTGGCTGCCTGTGACGATGTCCGTCTCGTCGAGGGCTAGGTAGGCGAAGCGCTCGCCGTAATGGCCACTGCCCGAGAGCGCCGCCGTGTTGCGGCCGCAGCACCCGGGCGAGACGAGCAGCATGATGCTGCCCGGCACGCTGAGCCCCGCGCGCTTGACGCCAAAGCCCTGCGCGCCCGGCGAATTGAAGTCGATGGCGGCAGGCGTGTTGCAGATGAGATGCGCGTCGGTGCGCAGCTCATCTGGCATGGCCTGCTTGCCGTCGAGGCGGGCGGCAAGCTCCTCGGCCGTGATGAAGTACGCCCCGTATTTCTGCTTTGCATCCTGTTCGTTCATGATTCACCGTCCCTCATTTTTTCGGTACACCATTCTCCCTTTTTCGTTCTTTCAGGTTTTCAGGATATCGTTTGCAAGTGCGAAGAAAGCCTGGCTGACGGGGTCGTCCGGCGCGTACTCGACGACGGTCATGCCGCGTTCTTCGGCCTCGCTGATCGCATCGCTGCGCGGGATATCCGCGAGGATGGGCAGCTGATGTGCCCGCGCGAACTCCTGGACTTTCTCTTCCTCGCGTGGCACATTGCGGCGGTTCAGCAGGACGCCGCGGACCTTGGCATAGCCGCGGTCGGCGAAGTTCTCGACGGCCGTCGCGATGTTGTTGGCCGCGTAGAGCGCCATCTTCTCGCCGGATGTCACGATCAGCACGTCCTCCGCATAGCCCTCGCGGATCGGCGCGGCAAAGCCGCCGCAGACGACGTCGCCGAGCACGTCGTAGAGCACGACGTCCGGCTGCTCCCGCTCGAAGAGCTCGAGGTCCTCGAGCAGGTTGAACGTTGCGATGATGCCGCGCCCTGCGCAGCCGAGTCCCGGCGTCGGCCCGCCCGTCTCGATGCAGAGCACGCCGCCAAAGCCGCGCGCCGAGACTGTCTCGAGCGAAGCGGGCTCTTCATCGAACTCCCGCATGTAGCCCATGACGGACTGCAGCGGCTTGCCGCCGAGCAGGTTGATTGTCGAATCCGCCTTCGGGTCACAGCCAATTTGGATGACCTTCTTCCCCTGCATCGCCAGTGCCGCCGCCAGATTGCTCGTCAGCGTCGACTTCCCGATGCCGCCCTTCCCGTACACCGCAATTTTCTGCATGATACCCCTCCTTTAAGATAACTATCTTCTATTATAAAGCCATTGTTCCAGATTTGCCATGTCAAATCCTCTGCTGCTATTGCTTTGCCATTCCGTTTTTCCAGAGAAACTGTCAATAAAAAAACCGCCGGAGGGCGGTTCTTCTTTTTTCCTGCTTGTTCCTGCGGGCTCACTCAATGATCGTGTGGACGGCCTCGCGCAGGGCTTCGAGGGTGTCCTTGTCCGGGGTGTTGAGCAGGCGCTGCTTGTCGAGGACGATGTCACAGCCGGCGGCTTTGAGCTCGTCTTCGACGAGGGCGATGCTCTGGCCGCCCCAGCCGTAGGAGCCGAAGGCGAAGGCTTTGTGGCCTTTGGCGGTGAGGCCCTTGAGGTAGCAGAGGAAGGAGGCGACGGTCGGCAGCATCTGGTTGTTGATGGTCGGGGAGCCGACGGCGAGGTATTCGCTCGTGAGGATGTCGGTCATGATGTCGGAGAGGGCGTTCTCCTTGAGGTCGTAGAAGACGGCGGGCACGCCTTTTTCCTGGAAGGCTTCGGTGATGGTGCGGGCCATCTGCTCGGTGGAGTGCCACATGGTGTCGAAGACGACGACGGCGCGCTTCTCGAGGGTGCCTGTGGACCATTTCTCGTAGAGGTCATGGATCTCCTGGACGTGGGAGCGCCAGATGATGCCATGGCCCGTTGCGATCATCTCGATGTCGAGCCCTTTGAGCGCCTTGAGGGCGGCCTGTGCCTGGCGGCCGTAGAGCGTGAGGATGTTGGCGTAGTACTTCTTGGCCTCGTAGTAGAGCACGGAAAGGTCGTTCTCGTCGTCGAAGCGGCTGCCGGAGGCGAGGTGCTGGCCGAAGGCGTCGTTGGAGAAGAGGATCTTCTCCTCGGGGCAGTAGGTGACCATGCTGTCGGGCCAGTGGAGCATCGGGGTCGGCACGAACTGCAGCGTGCGCTTGCCGATGGAGAGCGTGTCGCCAGCCTTGACGCCCTCGTACGTCATGTCGCCGTAGCGCGCCTTGAGGCCCTTGAGTCCCTGCGGGATGCTCGTGATGACTTTGGCGTTCGGGCAGTGGGCCATCATGAAGGGCAGGGCGCCGGAGTGGTCGGGCTCGACGTGGTTGGAGATGATGTAGTCGATCTTAGAAGGGTCAATGACAGAGGCGACGCGCTCGAGGAGCTCTTCCTTGAACGGCTCCTTGACGGTGTCAATGAGGGTGATTTTCTCGTCGAGGATCAGGTAGGCGTTGTAGCTCGAGCCGCGGCTCGTCTCGTAGCCGTGGAAGCTGCGCATGGACCAGTCGATGGCGCCGACCCAGTAGATATCTTTGCGGATTTCAACTGCTTTCATGATGGTACCTCTTTCTTTGGGTATTTCAAGGCGGAGGGCCTTAAATTTTCACATTATGCCTCTATTTTATATCGACTTCATTATCTTGTAAATATCGATTGTCACATTTCACAAGATGTCGTATTCCGAAAATGAGTAGAATTTTATATAATAGAGGGAAACAGTCAACCGATAATCAGGAAGGGATGTGAGGATATGCGCCATCAATCCGGTCAGCTGGGGCGGATGGACAGGAAGAGGCTCGCCGCTGTGGGGGCAGTCTGCTTCGTGCTGCTGGCGCTGGCCCTGCGCGCCTACATGGGCGGGGGCAGCGAGGAGAAGAAGAAGGTTTCGCACGGCAGGCCGCTCGTCAAGGTGGTGACGGTCGCGCGCGCGGACATGATGCGCCACATCGCGCTCTCGGGGCAGACGGTGGCGGATGCAGATATCCCGCTTGCGCCGAAGTACACGGGGCGCGTCACGGAAGTGCGCGCGAAGCTCGGCGACGAAGTGAAGGCCGGCGATGTGCTGATGGTGCAGGATACAGGGGACCTCGACATCTCGATTGCCGAGAACGCGGCAGCTGCGGGCGCGGCGCAGGCCGATGCGCGCGAGGCGCGGGCCTCGTACGACGCGAACTACCTCAAGGCGCGCAACGACCTCGATCTCGAGCAGAGCAAGTACGAGCGCAACGAGTACCTCTACTCGATCGGGGCCATCTCGCAGGACACGCTCGACAAGGTCAAGCAGGAGTACCTGGCCTCGAAGGCGGCCTTCGATGTGCTGGCGGACCAGGTCGAGGGCGGCAGTGCGGCGAGCGTCGAGTCGAAGGCCTATACGGCAGAGAAAGCACAGCACGCGACGGCGGCGCTGCGCCGCCAGCGCGAGGACATGTACCTGCGCGCGCCGCGCGCGGGCGTGATCGGCTACCGCAATGCGGAGGCCGGCGCCATCGTCTCGGCCGGCACGAAGGTCTTCTCGCTCGTCGACACGAGCCACATCAACGTCGACTGCACGATCGCGGAGGCAGATGCCGCCATCCTCAAGGCGGGCCTGCCCGTCGAGGTGACGATCGACGCGCTCGGCGAGGACTATGCGGGCGAGATTGTCTACGTGAGCCCGGCGATGGACGAGGCGAGCAAGACGTACCAGGTGCGCATCGAGCTGACGGACGAGGCGGCGCGCGAAACGATCAAGGCGGGCCTCTTTGCCCACACGGCCGTCGACATCCTGCAGCGGCGCGCGACGCTCTGCGTGCCGAAGGAAGCGCTGCTCTCGCGCACGGGCCGCCAGGTGCTCTTTGTCGTGCGCGAGGACGGCACGGTCGAGGAGCGCGCGGTCAAGGTCGGCCTGATGAACGATGCGGAGGTCGAGATCCTCGATGGCCTTGAACCAGGCGATACGGTCGTCGTGACGAATCAGGACAAGCTGCAGGACGGCAAGAAGGTCGAGATGGAGCCGTATGAGGGCGAGGACAGCAGCGATGACGAGGCGAGTGCATCATGAACATGACACGCCTTTCCATCAAGCGGCCGGTCGGCATCTCGATGATCGTCGCCTTCTTTGTCGTGCTCGGCCTCTACAGCTATTACCGCATCGGCGTAGAGCTCCTGCCGGCGCTCAACACGCCGTACGTGACGGTATCGGTCAAGTACCCGGGCGCGAGCGCGGAGTCGGTGGAGCAGGAGGTCGTCAAGCCGGTCGAGGACGCGCTGTCCTCGGTGTCGGGTGTCAAGAAGATCACCTCGACGGCGAGCTATGAGCGGGCGCGCGTGACGCTCGAGCTCGACTTCGCGGCGAATGCCGACACGGCGGCCATCGACGCGAGCAAGAAGGTCGAGGCCATCGCCAACAAGCTGCCCGACGAGGCCGACTCGCCCGTCGTCATCAAGCGCGACATGAACGCGAAGCCAATCGTGGAGCTCGCCGTGCTCTCGAATCACAGCCTAGCCGACACCTACACGGAGACGGACAACGTCTTCTCGGAGGTCATCCAGCAGGCGGGCGGCGTCTCGGAGGTCGAGCTGCACGGCGGCCGCGACAGGGAAGTCGCCATCGATGTCGACCGCGAGAAAATGGCGGCCTACAAGCTGACGCTCGCCAAGATCGCCGCGGCCATCAAGGATGAGAACCAGCTCGTGCCGTCGGGCTCTGTCTACACGGAGACGACGAAGTCGGACGTGCGCGTCGTCGCGCAGTTCCAGAAGCCCAGCGATATCGAGAAGGTGCAGGTGGAGAACACGGCGGGCAAGATGATCCCGCTGACGGCCGTCGCGACTGTCCGCGAGCGCGAGGCCCGCACGGAGCGCTACGGCCGGCTCAACGGCGAGGATGCCATCAATGTCCTCATCTACAAGAACAGCGACGCCAACGTCGTCGAGACGGCGGCCAACATCATGAAGAGCGTCGAGAAGCTGCGCAAGACGTATCCCGATTACCAGTTCGTCGTCGTCTCGAATGACGCCGACTACGTCCGCGACTCGCTGCACAGCACGATGAACACGCTCATAGAAGGGCTCATCACGACGGGCCTTGTGCTCTTCTTCTTCCTGCGCGGCTGGCGCTCGACGGCAGCTGTCATGATCGCGATTCCGACCTCGCTCATCGCGACGTTCTTCGTCATGTACCTCGCGGGCTTCACCTTCAACATGATGTCGCTGATGGGCATGACACTCTGTGTCGGCATCCTCGTCGACGACTCGATTGTCGTGCTCGAGAACATCGTGCGCCACCTGAAGCTCGGAGAGGCGCCCGATACGGCGGCCGAGAAGGGGCGGACGGAGATAGGCATGGCGGCCATCGCCATCACGCTCTGCGACGCCGCCGTCTTCATGCCGATCGCCTTCATGCAGGGCATGACGGGCCAGTACTTCCGCCAGTTCGGCTTGACGATCGTCTTCGCCGGCGCCTTCTCGCTCTTCGTTTCCTTCACCCTGACGCCGATGCTCGCCTCGCGCTTCTTCCGCAAGGGCTACCACCCCGCGAAGAACCGCGCCTTTGCCTTCATGGACCGCGTGGAGGCGCGGGCCGAGCGCCTCTACGTCGAGGTGCTCAATTGGAGCCTGCGCCATACGAAAAAGCTGCTCCTTTCCATCCTGGCCGTCTTTGCTGCTGTCGTCGCCCTGGTGCCGCTCGGCCTCGTCGGCATGGAGTACATGCCGCAGACGGATGAGTCGAGCTTCACCGTCAACATCCAGGCGTCCGTCGGCTCTTCGTCGGCCGAGACGAACCGCGTCGCCGAGCGCATCGAGGGCAGGCTCGCCGAGATCCCTGAAGTCAAGTACTACATGACGCAGGCGGGCGGCAGCACGGCCTATGAAGGCCGCATCAAGGTCCAGCTCGTGGACCGCCGTGAGCGCAGCCGCACCGTCTGGCAGGTCGCCAACGATGTGCGCGCGTTCGCCGCCGGCATCAAGACGGCCGACGTGCGCGTCGCCGAGACACAGACGAATGTCGCCGGCATCGCGGGCGGCGGGGGAGCGAAGAACGGCGGCGGCGCCCTGCAGGTCGAGCTGCGCAGCAACGACGGTGCGGCGCTTGACGCGGCCGCCGAGAAAGCCATGGACACCCTGCGCGCCATCGACGGCGTGACGGACGTCAACTCCTCCTATGTCGAGGGCATGCCAGAACTGCGCCTGACCGTCGACCGCGAGAAGCTCAAGGCCTACGGCACCTCCCTGCAGGACGTCGACACAGCCTTTGCGAGCGCCATCTCTGGCCTCTCTGCCGGCGAGCTCAAGAGCGACCCCAGGAACGGCGGCCAGGACACCGCGATCAAAGTCCGCTTCAAGGATGCCGACAGCTACAAGGCCTCCGACATCGCCCGCGTGCCGCTTTCCGCCTCCGGCAAGCTCATCTACCTCGGCGACGTCGCCGCCATCCAGAACGGCAGGGGACCCGTCACCATCCGCCGCGTCAACAAGCAGCGCTCCGTCGCCATCGGCGCCAACCTCAGCGGCCGCCCCATGGGCGATGTCACCCGCGATGTCAAGAAAGCCTTCGCCAAAGCCGACCTCGGCGATAACGTCACCTACCAGTTCAAAGGACAGGCCACCCGCATGGACGAGACCTTCAGCGAGCTGCTCTCAGCGCTCTTCCTCGCCCTTATCCTCATCTACATGCTGCTCGCCGTCCTCTACGAATCCACCATCACCCCCTTCATCCGCATGTTCTCCCTGCCGCTCGGCCTCATCGGCTCCATCCTCATGCTCTTCCTCACGCACAACACCCTCAATCTCTTCTCCATGATCGGCATCCTCGTCATGGACGGCATCGTCGCCAAGAACGGCACCCTGCTCATCGACTACACCCTGACCCTCATGGATCGGGGCAAGAGCCCGCTGGAAGCTGTCATCGAAGCCGGCCGCGTCCGCCTCAAGCCGATCTTCATGACCACCATCACCATGATGGTCGGCATGACACCCATGGCCCTCGCCATGACCCCCGGCTCCGAATCCCGCGTCTCCATGGCCTGGGTCATCATCGGCGGCCTCCTGACCTCCACCGTCTTCACCCTGATCGTCATCCCGATCATCTTCCTGTTCTTCGCCAACCATAAAAAGGCGAGACAGGTAAAGTAGGGAAGAGAAGGTAATCAAAGACGAGCCGAGTCGGGGACGCAGCGCAGCGTCCGTCCCCGACCACAAGCCTAGCTTCCAACCGAAAAAACGGACGCAGCTAGGGGCGGGGGGACCTGTTCCGCCTGCAGGAGCGGAGTGACCGCCCGCAGGGCTGGCCCTCAAACGGTACCTCGCAAAGGCAGTCGATGAAAACCGCCGCGGCAGGAGGCGAACCCGCCTCCATGCACTCCGCAAAATGAGGGCCATTTAGCGGAGCGGCAAGTCGAACGGACGCAGCTAGGGGCGGGGGGACCTGTTTCGCCTGCAGGAGCGGAGTGACCGCCCGCAGGGCTGGCCCTCAAACGGCACCTCGCAAAAGCAGTCGATGAAAACCGCCGCGGCAGGCGGCGAACCTGCCTCCATGCACTCTGCAAAATGAGGGCCATTTAGCGGAGCGACGAAGCCGAAACAGGTCCCCCCGCCCCCGCAACCAAAACTTTTTTCAAATTCCCCCTTGCCAAACCCCGCGATTTACGCTATACTAATCTACGTTGTCGGGATGTGGCACAGTTTGGTAGCGCGCATCGTTCGGGACGATGAGGCCGCAGGTTCGAATCCTGTCATCCCGACCATTTACAAGAGAGCAGAGACCAGTCCAAGCGGGCTGGTCTTTTTTGTTGCCCTAATCCATCATTGATGATAAAATGTATACCTGTAATGCCCAATAGAAGGAGTTGTTGTATCGTGAATATCTTCCGGACCAAGAGCATCGCCGAGTACAAGGCCGATGCCCACCAGTCCCACCTCAAGCGCGCCATGGGCTCCCTTGACGTCACCTTGCTCGGCATCGGCGTCATCGTCGGCACTGGCATCTTCGTCCTGACCGGCGTCGCTGCCGCCAAGTACGCCGGCCCGGCGCTTATGCTGTCCTTCCTACTCGCCAGCATTGCCTGCGGCTTCGTCAGCATGGCGTACTCCGAGCTCGCCAGCATGGTGCCCGTCGCCGGCAGCGCCTACGCCTACGCCTACACCTCCGTCGGCGAGTTCTTCGCCTGGCTCGTCGGCTGGAACCTCGTGCTCGAGTACTCTGTCGGCGCCAGTGCCGTCGCGGGCGGCTGGTCCGCCTACGTCGTCGGCCTCCTCAAGACCGCCGGCATCGAGCTGCCGGCCGCCTGGACGAGCGTGCCGGCCGACGGCGGCATCGTCAACCTGCCGGCCGTGCTGATCACGCTCTTCCTGACCTTCCTGCTCGTGCGCGGCGTGCGCGAGAGCGTCACGGTCAACAAAGTGCTCGTCGGCGTCAAGCTCGCCGCCATCTTCCTGTTCTTGTTCCTCGCCGCGCCGTCCGTCGACCCG
Source organism: Mitsuokella jalaludinii DSM 13811 (assembly GCF_000702905.1). Lineage (GTDB taxonomy): Bacteria > Bacillota > Negativicutes > Selenomonadales > Selenomonadaceae > Mitsuokella > Mitsuokella jalaludinii. The sequence goes on along the minus strand of NZ_JNKR01000002.1, from coordinate 183,451 downwards.
ACGAACTGGGAGCCCTTCATGCCGTTCGGCTTCTCCGGCGTCTCGGCAGGCGCCGCTGTCATCGTCTTTGCCTACCTCGGCGTCGACTCCATCGCGACGGCGGCAGAGGAGACGAAGAACCCGGCGCACGACATGCCGACGGGCATCATCGCGTCGCTGCTCATATGCACGGTGCTCTACATCGCCGTGACGGCCGTCATGACGGGCAATGTGCCCTATACCGAGCTCGACAACGCCGAGCCGGTCGCTTTCGTGCTGCGCCAGCTCGGCTACCGCTTCGGCTCCGCGCTCGTCGGCACGGGCGCCATCGCGGGCCTCACGACGGTGCTGCTCGTCATGATGTACGCGCAGACGCGCGCCTTCTTCGCCATGAGCCGCGACGGCCTCATCCCGCAGTCCATCTGCAAGGTCCACCCGCACTTCGCGACGCCGCACCGCATCACGATCATCGTCGGCCTCGCCGTCGCTGTCATCAGCGGTTTCACGCCGATCAACGTCATCGCCGAGATGTGCAGCGTCGGCACGCTCTTTGCCTTCATCGTCTCGTCCGTCGGCGTCATGATCATGCGCAAGAAGTACCCGGACCTTGCGCGCCCGTTCCGCTGCCCGGCCATCTACGTCGTCGGCACGCTGGCCATCGTGAGCTGCGGCTACATCATGTACAACCTCTCCTCGATGACCTGGGAGCGCTTCTGGATCTGGAGCGCCCTCGGCATCCTCGTCTACTTCCTCTACGGCTACCGCCACAGCCGCGAGAACAAGCAGGGCGAGGCCTGATCCCGCCTGGTGTGCAGTCTGCCTGTACAGATGACGGCAGGGAAGTGGGTGTGAGGAATATATCTTTACATTTTTTTGCATAGCACGTATAATGAAATCTGATGGCACTTCAATCTTGCCATCAGGTTTTTCTATTTATTCCTGACTATGCGATGGGGGACAGGCCCCATCTGTCAAATCCAATATCAGAGGGGAGTAACAAAACACATGAGCAAAAAGATGAAAACCATGGACGGCAACACAGCTGCCGCCTACATCTCCTATGCTTTCACCGACGTCGCGGCGATCTACCCGATCACGCCGTCCTCGCCGATGGCTGAGCATGTAGATGAAATGGCTGCCAAGGGAGCGAAGAATCTCTTCGGCCAGAAGGTCAAGGTCATCGAGCTGCAGTCCGAGGCCGGCGCTGCCGGCGCTGTGCACGGCTCGCTGCAGGCCGGTGCACTGACGACGACGTACACGGCTTCCCAGGGCTTCTTGCTGATGATCCCGAATCTCTACAAGGTAGCCGGCGAGTTGCTGCCGGGCGTCTTCCACGTCTCCGCGCGCGCACTCGCTGCCAACTCCCTGAACATCTTCGGCGACCACCAGGATGTCATGGCCGCACGCCAGACGGGCTGCGCCATGCTCGCCGAGGCGAGCGTCCAGGAGGTCATGGACCTCTCGGCCGTCGCGCATCTCGTCGCCATCAAGGGCCGCGTGCCGTTCATCAACTTCTTCGACGGCTTCCGCACGTCGCACGAGATCCAGAAGATCGAGACGATCGACTACGAAGACCTTGCAAAGCTTCTCGACTGGGATGCCGTCAAGGCCTTCCGCCGCCGCGCGCTGAACCCGGACCACCCGGTCCTGCGCGGCTCCGCGACGAACCCGGACATCTACTTCCAGTCGCGTGAAGCGGCCAACAGCTTCTACGACGCGCTGCCGCAGCTCGTCGAGGAGGCCATGGCTGACCTCGCAAAGGTCACGGGCCGCGAGCATCATCTCTTCGACTACTACGGCGCGAAGGATGCCGACCGCATCATCATCGCCATGGGCTCCGTCTGCCAGACGGTCCAGGAGACGGTCGACTACCTCAACGCGAAGGGGGAGAAGGTCGGTCTCTTGAACGTACACCTCTACCGTCCGTTCTCCATCGAGCACTTCTTCAAGTTCCTGCCGAAGACGATCGAGAAAGTCGCCGTCCTCGACCACACGAAGGAGCCGGGTTCGCTCGGCGAGCCGCTCTACCTCGATGTTAAGGCAGCCTTCTACCATTCTGACATGCACCCGACGATCATCGGCGGCCGCTTCGGCCTCGGCGGCAAGGACACGACGCCGGACCAGATCTTCGCCGTCTTTGAAGAACTCAAGAAAGACGCGCCGAAGGACGGCTTCACGATCGGCATCGACGACGATGTCACGCACACGAGCCTGACGCCGGCGCTGACGGATGTCGACCTCACTCCAGAGGGCACGACGGCCTGCAAGTTCTGGGGCCTCGGCTCCGACGGCACGGTCGGCGCCAACAAGAGCGCGATCAAGATCATCGGCGACAAGACGGACATGTACGCCCAGGCGTACTTCGCCTATGACTCCAAGAAGTCGGGCGGCATCACGATGTCGCACCTGCGCTTCGGCAAGTCCCCAATCACGAGCCCGTACCTCATCAACAAGGCCGACTTTATCTCCTGCTCGCAGCAGTCGTACGTCTACAAGTACGACCTGCTCGCCGGCCTCAAGAAGGGCGGCACGTTCCTCCTCAACACGGTCTGGAGCGACGAGGAGCTCACGAAGCACCTGCCGGCGGCCATGAAGCGCTACATCGCCAAGAACGAGATCCAGTTCTACACGGTCAACGCTGTGTCGATTGCCAAGGGCCTCGGCCTCGGCGGCCGCTTCAACATGGTCATGCAGTCCGCGTTCTTCAAACTTGCGAACATCATCCCGATCGAGACGGCCGTGACCTACCTCAAGGAAGCCGTCGTGACCTCGTACGGCCGCAAGGGCCAGAACATCGTCGACATGAACAACGGCGCCATCGACCAGGGCATCGAGGCCCTGCACAAGGTCGAAGTGCCGAGCTCGTGGGCTGATGCCGAAGACGAGCCGCAGGAGAAGCGCGACCTGCCGGAGTTCATCACCGAGGTCCAGGAGGTCATGAACCGCCAGGAAGGCGACAAGCTGCCGGTCTCGAAGTTCGCCGGCGACCGCGCCGACGGCACGTACCCGCTCGGCGGTGCCGCCTACGAGAAGCGCGGCACGGCCATCAACGTGCCAGTCTGGAACGCCCAGAAGTGCATCGGCTGCAACAAGTGCTCCTACGTCTGCCCGCACGCCTCCATCCGCCCGGTCCTCACGACGGACGAAGAGCTCGCTGCAGCACCGGATGGCTTCCCGTCCAAGGAAGTCCGCGCCGTCAAGGATTACCACTTCACGGTGGCTGTCTCCACGATGGACTGCCTCGGCTGCGGCAACTGCGCGCAGGTCTGCCCGGTCAAGGCGCTCGACATGACGCCGCTTGACGACGACCTCAAGGCAAAGCAGGCTTACTTCGACTACGGCGTCGACACGGAGAAAGTCGCGCCGAAGAAGAACCCGATGAAGAAAGAGACCGTCATCGGCAGCCAGTTCGAGCAGCCGCTCATCGAGTTCTCCGGCGCCTGCGCCGGCTGCGGCGAGACGCCGTACGCCAAGCTCATCACGCAGCTCTTCGGCGACCGCATGATGATTGCCAATGCCACGGGCTGCACCTCCATCTGGGGCGGCAGCGCACCGGCCATGCCGTACACGACGAACGCCAAGGGCCACGGCCCGGCTTGGGACAACTCCCTGTTCGAGGACAACGCAGAGTTCGGCCTCGGCATGTTCCTCGGCACGCAGTCCGTCCGCAACGGCCTCGCCGATGACGCCAAGAAGGCCATCGAAGAAGGCCTTGGCAGCGAAGACCTCCAGGCAGCCCTCAAGGACTGGGTAGAGAACCTCGACAACGGCAACGGCACGCGCGACCGCGCCGACCGCCTCGAAGCCCTGCTCGCAGCCGAGAAGGGTGAGGATGAACTCCTCAATAAGCTCTACGAGAACCGCGACTACTTCGTCAAGCGTTCCCAGTGGATCTTCGGCGGCGACGGCTGGGCTTACGACATCGGCTACGGCGGCGTCGACCACGTCCTCGCCTCCGGCGCAGACGTCAACGTCTTCGTCTTCGACACCGAAGTTTACTCCAACACCGGCGGCCAGGCATCCAAGGCAACGCCGGCAGCAGCGATTGCACAGTTCGCCGCCACGGGCAAGAAGACCCGCAAGAAGGATCTCGGCCTCATGGCCAAGACCTACGGCTACGTCTACGTCGCCCAGGTCGCCATGGGCGCAGACCAGAACCAGCTGCTCAAGGCCATCACCGAGGCCGAGGCTTATCCGGGCCCGTCCCTCATCATCGCCTACGCACCGTGCATCAACCACGGCATCCGCAAGGGCATGGGCTGCAGCCAGCTCGAGGAGAAACTCGCCGTAGAGTGCGGCTACTGGGCAAACTACCGCTACAACCCGCAGCTCGTCGGCACCGACAAGAACCCGTTCAGCCTCGACTCCAAAGAGCCAGACTTCTCCAAGTTCCAGGACTTCCTCATGGGCGAGAACCGCTACATCAACCTCAAGCGCACCTTCCCAGAAGCAGCCGAAGCCCTCTTCGAGAAAACCCAGCGCGACGCCGAAATCCGCTACAACAACTACAAGACCCTCGCCGGCAAATAATCGCCAGCAGGGCATAGAAAAAGACCTGTCCATTTGGACAGGCCTTTTTTATTTGCCAATGTTTCGCGAACCAAGTCAAGGCAATCGCGCAATGGGGCAGGGGGGGGCCCCGAGCGCCCTCGTTTGCAGTAGCGTACCTTCAGCGCAGGGATGGATTCCGCCTGCAGAAGCGAAGTGACCGCCCGCAGGGCTGGCCCTCAGTCGCATGCGCAAGAGCAGTCGATGAAAGTCCGCCGCGGCAGGCGGCGCACCGCCTCCATGCACACAGCCGAGATGAGGGCCATTTCAACGGAGCGACGAAGCCGGAATCCATCCCTGCGCGCCACCGGAACCGCTCCTTAATACCAGCGTGTCATCGGCAGCTCATTGTTGTTGCCCTTCGTCATCAGCACCTGGTGGATATCGATGTACCCGATGTAGAACGCCGCCGCACACCCCGCGAGATAGAGATCCCACATCCGCACGAACGACTCGTCCTTCCAGCCCGCGACCACATCGTGGACCTTGAGGAAATTGTGGTACCAGCACATCAGCGTCCGATAGTAGTGGCGCCGCAGGCTCTCCACATCGAGCACGCGGAAGTCCGCATCGTAGGCGTGCGAGATGAGCTCGCGCAGCGACGGCAGCGTCCCGCCCGGGAAGATGTACTTGCGGATCCACGGCTCCGATACCACCTCATCGTGGCCCGTGATCGTGTGCAGGAGGAAGATGCCGCCGTCCTTCAGCAGGTGGTTTGCCGTCTCCATGTACGTCGCGTAGTTCGACCGGCCCACATGCTCCATCATGCCGACACTGACGATGCGGTCGAAGATCAGCCCCTTGTCCTCAAGGTCGCGGTAGTCCACGAGCTCGATCTGCACCTGGCCCTCGAGCCCCTCCGCCTTGATGCGCTCCTGGCCCTTCTTCCACTGCTCCTTGCTGAGCGTGCAGCCGTAGCCCTTGACGCCGTACTTCTTCGCCGCCTCGATGAGCAAAAAGCCCCAGCCGCAGCCGATGTCTAAGAGCGTCATGCCCTTCTTGAGGTAGAGCTTCTCGAGGATGTAGTCCACCTTGTTGCGCTGCGCCTGCTCGAGCGTGTCGTCCTCGTGCTTGAAGTACGCGCACGAATAGCTCATCGTCGGGTCGAGCCAGAGCTTGTAGAATTCATTGCCCAAATCGTAATGGGACGAGACCTCCTTGGCCTGGTCCTTCTTCTTCTCCGACATGTAGAGGATGTTGCGCAGTCCCTTGCGGTCGAGCGAGAAGCGGTCCGCCTGCTCGAGGAACGTGCAGAGCATGTGGAAGAGGTCGCCCTCGATCTCGATGTCGCCGCGCATGTAGGCCTCGCCGAGCGCCAGCTCCGTCGATTCCAGGAGCTCCTTCTTCGGGACATCCTTGTGCACGATTACCGTGAACTCCGGCTCACCCTGACCGATCGTGTACTCCCGGTCGTGCAGCTTCACATTGAAGCAGTGCTTGTCGAAGTGATTGAGATAGTGAAGCAGGAAATCATCCATGAGTTTCTGGAAATGCATCAAAAAAATCTCCCTTCTGCTGGGAGCCACCTCATGTGGCTCTCTCAAGTGTTTCAGGAATCTTCGACATCGTGCAAGCAAAATCCTCTTTTGAGTAAAAAGAGCGGGAAGAAGGACCCTCATGCTGCATTCTGTTCCTGCAACAGCGAAAGACGCGAGAAAGACTCCGAATAGACCGCTTGTTTGGAGCAATGTTAATCGAACGTGATAAAAGTCAAAGAAGATAAGGTATATATGTCGAAATCGCATTGCTTCATTAAGGGTACACGTGACTTTTATTTTAAAATGATGTATGATAATAATAAAAACATAAAGTTTGTAACAAGATGGATTGCAACTTTACAATGGAACCGGTTTGTTGAGCACGGCATAGGCCAGTCATGGAGGACACGCTCCACATCCGGCGACACAAGGGAAATCAACACGAGAAGAACTAAAAATATGTCGGATGGGGGAAGCAAGATGAACCACATTTACAAAGTCGTATGGAGCAAAGTCAAGAACTGCTACGTCGTCGTCTCCGAGATTGCCAGAAATGGCGGCAAGGAGCACTCCAGACATGCCAAAAAGATGCCGGGAGGTGTGTACATACTGCCGCTGGCCCTGGCCCTGAACTTCGGCCTGCCGTCGTCCAGCCAGGCCGCCCAGGCAGCAGAGGATACGACCATCGACCTCGGCAACGACGGTTCCACATCATATGATGGAAAGGGCGATCTTGTCATTGGCAACGAGGAAACTGTCGCCACCAGCGATGCCACAAAGGCCGACAAGGACAGTGCGGGAAATCTGGTATACAATTACAAGAAAGAGGACAACACGGACGAACTCTATTCCGTCACCCTCTATCAGGCTGCCAGCAACTCCATTGCCGCTGGTACGGAGGATACGGATGCCGTCAACGTGGCCCAGCTCAAAGCCGCATTGAGACAGACCGGCACCGGCACCATCCACGATTACAGCGTCAACTCTACTAACACCACGACCGATACCAACTATAATTACGATGCCGATACCGGCAGCAATGCCCTTGCAGCCGGTGTCAGCGCCAAGGCAACTGGGGTGCGCTCTGTAGCTGTTGGTAATGGTGCGAAGGCACAAGGGGTAGACTCTATTGCCATTGGCACGAATGCTGTCGCAACTGGACAGGGAGCGATGGTCATTGGCCAGTATAATACTGCGGAAGGCCAGAACTCGCTGGCTTTTGGCGGCGGCTATAATGATGCGAACAAAGGGAACAAAGCCAGCAGCACAGCATCAGTTGCTTTTGGCGAAGGTTCGTGGGCAGTGTCTGAGGGATCCGTTGCTTTTGGCTATGGCACCCAGGCAGGCAATACGATAACAGATAAAAATGGCAAGTATACCGGCCAGAATGCCGTGGCTTTTGGTAACGGAACCAAGGCGCTTGGCGGACGTTCTCTGGCTTTTGGTGAAAACACAACAGCTAACTATAATGATTCTGTGGCCTTTGGCAATGGAGCTGCTGCTTTTTCCAGCGGCGCTACGGCCTTTGGCAATCGTTCACGGGCGCTGTCGCAGTACGCTACTTCATTCGGTGACAATTCAGTATCAGCCGGCTCCATGTCCTTTGCCTTTGGCACAGATAACATAGCCGGTGCGGCATTGGACGATAATGGAGCCCTTGAGCTGACCGATGGCTCGCGCATGGATTCTTACGGCAACAAGGCGTATACGACAACCAGTGCAGAAGGAAAAACGACTACTTACTCCATCAAAGGCATGGGCATCCCCAGTGGCGGCGATATCCATGATTATGTGGTAGTGACCGGCACCAAGGCCGATCGTACGACTGGGACCTACGTAGAGGACTATCAGGGCGGCATTGCGGAAGTCAAGGTCAATGCCGATGGAACTGTCACCAAGGTCAAGGATCTCTATAGCGGTAAATATGGCGGTTGGTACCAGTATGACGAAAATGAAAAATTAGTAAGAAATGCAAAGGGAATTCCTGTGGTAACGGCGTCTGCGGATATGAAGAGCATTCCCGTCACCCTGGACAAAGCAACACCGGGCAGCAATGGCTATACGCTGAACGGTTTCAAGAATGCCACCGCCTTCGGCTATTCCACTGAAGCTTCCGGCAACAACGCCACGGCCTTCGGCAACGACACTAAGGCCAAGGCGGCAGCTGCTACGGCCTTTGGTAAGACAACGACGGCTTCGGGCGACAATGCCACGGCCTTCGGTCTCAGCACTACAGCTTCCGGCAAACAGACCACGGCTTTCGGCAGTTCGACAACTGCCTCCGGTGACAACGCCACCGCCTTCGGCGAAAACAGCACTGCCTCCGGCGAAGCCGCAACCGCCTTCGGCATCGATTCCACCGCTTCGGGTAACAATTCTCTCGCCGGTCTGGGCGGCACCGCAAGTAACGAGAACTCGATTGCACTCGGTAAGGATACCAAGGCTGATAATGCAGATAGTGCAGTCTCCGTAGCCATTGGACAGAATGCAGAGGCTTCCGGTGCACAATCCTTGGCCATCGGTTTTGGCAATGTGTCTGAGACCAATCAGTCCGGAAACACGCCATATCCTGTCAGCGCAACACAGGCTGCTGCCAAAGGGGCCATTGCTATTGGTATCAATACCGGCGCTAAAGGGGAACATTCTATAGCCATGGGCTCTCATACCGATGCAGCCAAAGACTCGTCGGTGGCCATTGGCTTTGACACGCATGCCGTCGAAGATTCGTCTGTGGCCATCGGCAGTGGTACAAAGGCAGCTGGCCGCTACTCGGTAGCTCTGGGCCTGAGTTCGATTGCCGGCACGGAAACAAATGATGAGAAAAATCCGCTGGATGGCGGCGGTAGCGTAGCCATAGGTTATGCTGCTTCAGCTGAAGCCTCCCGCAGTATTGCCATCGGTACCGGTGCAACAGCAGCAGATTCGCAGTTCACTACTGCCGTTGGTGATTCTACGACAGCTCAGGCTGAAGGCAGTGTGGCCATCGGTGCCGGATCCATTGCAACGAGAGGTGCAGGAAATAAGGAAAGCATCGTCTCCACCGATATTAATACAGGTAAGACAACCATAACCTATGGTGATGAAAAGAAGGCTTATCTGAAACCGGATACTCTCTCCACGGACAAGATAAGTACCTGGGAATCGACCACAGGTGCTGTGTCGGTTGGCGGTCAGGCCACATATAAAGAATATGACGACAATGGAAACCTTGTTAAGAAAACGAAGCTGCTCACCCGTCAGATTACCAACGTAGCAGCCGGTTCCGATGATACTGACGCCGTCAATGTCGCCCAGCTCAAAGCCGCTCAGCCGACTGTCACGTCGAATGACCACTCTGTGACCATTGCTACATCCACTGATTTAACAGACTATCACAAGAACTATGACTTGAAGATTGCCACGGCCACCTTGTCGCCGGAAACGAATGGCTCGGGAAACAGTGCTGTGGCAACTGGTAAGGTTACCGTTACCAATCCGACATATACAGGCAGTGACAGAAAACCTGTTACAAACGAGAATGCCTATGTAACAGGCAATAGCGTGGCAGATGCCATCAACAACTCCGGCTTCAAGCTGACCGCATCATCGTCCGAAGGTGCGGTGACTGGCAACAAAGAGACCTTAATCCATCCGGGCGATACCGTGACAATCGATGCCGGCAAGAATATTTCCTTGACCCAGGATAAAGGCAAGATCTCGATCGCCACGAAGGACAACCTCAACTTGGGGTCTGCTGATAGCAAAGATGATAAGCAGCAGGATGTGCCGGGCACTAATGGTTCTATTACGGTCAATGGCAAGAACGGTTCTTCCGTTGCCATCAACGGCCAGGATGGTTCCATCGGCCTGACCGGTCCGAAGGGGACAGATGGCACGAGCACGTCCATCCAGATGTCGACAATCATGTCTGATCCTACACTGGATGATAGTAAGAATACCAAAACGACCAGTGGTGAAGGGGAACAGCAGACAACCACGACCCAAGCTCCGCGCATCCAGTACAAGAACGGCAACACTACCTATGAAGTCGCCACGATGGATGACGGTCAGAAGTATGCCGGTGATGTACAGGCCATCGATGCAAAGGCGAATGCATTCAGCCGCAAGCTCAATGAACAGACCAATATTGTCGGTGGAGTCACAAAGCTGGATGCTCTGTCGACAGGAAATAACGTCGGCGTTGTTTCAAATGGTACAGATACGTTGACCATTCGCCTCGCTAAAGAACTCACTGACTTGACCAGCGTCACCACGGTAACAAAGGATGCCAAGGGGAATAAGACGAGCGAGACGGTTCAGAATGGCAAGGGCATCACAATCATTCCGTCTACGTTGGGCGCTGGAAAGACGACTGTATCGCTGACAGACAATGGCCTCAGCAACGGCGGCAATCAGATTACCCATGTTGATAGCGGCTTGAAAGATGCAGCTGGCCATGAGGTTGAACTGAAAAATGCTACCGGTGATGTGCTGAACAATGCAGTCAATGTAGGAGACCTGAAAAACGTACAGAATGCCGTCACTTCTGCCCATACGGCTGTTACCGTCAATGGTAGCGTGGAAGCTCCTGCTGTCGCTGCTGATGGAAAACTTGGGAACTATACGGATAAAGAAAAAGGCAACCTGCTCCTGGCACAGAAGAAAGATACTACTACCGGCAAGATTACCTATGACCTGAAACTCAATGATAATGTCATTCTTGGCAAGGATACCTCTGACGGCAAAGATGGCCAGGAAGGCACCATTGGCCTCACCGGTAAAGATGGTCTTCCGGGCACTGATGGCAAGCAGGGATATAGCACTACCATTATCAAGACGGAAAAAGGACAGGCAGGCAAAGATGGGAAGACCGGCAAGGAAAATCTTGGCGGCACGGACATCAACCGCATTGTCTATACCGATAAGGATGGCAGCAATCCTCAGACCGTGGCTACTCTGAGTGATGGCCTGAAGTTTGCTGGTGATGACATTTCTAAGACAGTTGACAAGAAACTCAACGAAACCCTGCAGATTCGCGGCGACGGTAGTTATGATGAGAAACAGAATACTGTAGCTGATGATGGCAACATCAAGACGTCTGTCGACAATGGTGCTGTCAAGGTTTCGCTGAGCGACACGATCAACCTGCATCAGGCTGGTTCCTTGACCGTCGGCGGCGATAAGAAGGATGGTTCTAAAACGGTGGATGATCCGATTGTCATCAAGCACTTTGACGATAAGACGCTCGATGTAATCACAGGCGTCGACGAGAATGGCAAGTTGATTACCGCTAAGGAAGGTAAGGCTGGTGACTATGTCACGGGCCTTGATAATAAGGCTTGGGATGTAAGCAATCCGACCTATGTTAGCGGTCGCGCGGCTACAGAAGACCAGCTCAAGACAATCAGTGACGCGGTCAATAAGGCTGCATCGACAGCTGGTAAGCATACAGTCGTTACGGTCAACGATAAAGATAGTAGTGAAACAACAGCTACTGTTGGAACCAACGGAAAATATGGTGCCTATAGCGATTCTACCAAAGGAAACCTGCTTATCGCATCTAAGGATGAAAATGGCAAGACAACCTACAACATCAAGCTCAACGACCAGCTGGCCATCGGTAAGAAAGGCACGCCTGGCCAGGACGGCAAAGATGGTACGGATGGCAAATTCACTGTCGAAACCAGCAAGGGCACCACTGTGGTCATCGGCCATGACGGTAAGGACGGTAAAGACGGTATTTCCGTGAAAGGCAACGACGGCAAGGATGGCGTTACCATCGGCGTTACCAATGGTAAGGATGGCAAGGACGGCAGTGAAGGCCATATCGGCCTCACCGGCCCTGTCAGCAAAGATGGCAAGGATGCTAGTGCAGACATCCATGTCAAGAATGGTCAGAACGGCGTAGATGGCACTGATGGAAACAACGGCAAAGACGGCATGGATCGCATTGTCTATGAAGACCACAACCATATTACCCATGAAGTCGCCACCATGGATGACGGCCTGCAAATCGGTGCCAATGCCGCAGCTAAGGAAAACGCTGCTAATCCGGTCAGCAATAAGCTGAACAGTACCATCAATATCAAAGGTTCAGATGCTAAAGCCAACCATACTTATACTGACGACAACCTGACCACGACAGTGGAACAGGACGTTGATGGAAACACGACGGTCAAGGTCCTCATGGATAAGGACATCACTGGCAATAGTGTTACCGTCGGTAAAGACAGCAAAGATGGTGAAGCTGGTAAGGATGGCTATGATGGGCAGGAAGGTTCTATCGGCATCGCCGGTAAGAACGGCATCAATGGTAAGGATGGCAAACAGGGCATCACGACGACCATCATCACGACCGAAAAGGGCCAGAATGGTAAAGACGGTGAAGTCGGCAAGCAGGGTGCTCCGGGCGTCGATGGCAAGGACATCACCCGTATTGTCTATAAGAATGGACAGGATGGTGAAAACGGCCAGGGCGGCAAGCACGTCGTCGCAACACTGGACGATGGCCTGAACTTCGTCGGTGATGATAGCAAGGCTAAACCGGTTGCCAAGAAACTCAACGATACGTTGCAGATTCGCGGCGATGGCACGTATGATGAAAAGACTAAGAAGAGCAATGGCAACATCCAGACTTCTGTCGAAGGTGGAACAATCAAGGTTGCTCTGAATGACAAGATCAACTTGCATCAGGATGGTTCCTTGACCGTCGGCGGTAACAAGAATGGTGATGCTGCTGATGGAAACGACCCGATTCTCATTAAGCACTTTGACGAGAATACTCTTGATGTGATTACAGTTGTCGATAAGGATGGCAATACGACTACCGCCAAGGCAAACAAAGCTGGCGACTATGTCACGGGCCTTGATAACAAGGACTGGAATGTCGACAAGCCGGAATACGTCAGCGGCCGTGCGGCTACCGAAGACCAGCTCAAGACAATCAGTGACGCGGTCAAAGAAGCTGCAACTACGGCTGGCAAACATACAGCCGTGACTGTAGAAGGCGGAAAGCCTGCCGGGACGTCAGACTATAGCGGTGAAAACCTGAAGCTGAAAGTCACGGATACAAATGGTCAGAAGACGTATGACCTGAAACTCAACGATAATCTGAACCTCGGCACGGTTGGCAAAGATGGTGCGAAAGGTACAGATGGCTCCGTTGGTCTCAAGGGTGCAGATGGCAAATCCAGCATCGGCCTCAACGGCAAGGATGGCATCTCTGTTATTGGCAAGGATGGCCAGAATGGCGTCAGCATCACGGGCTCGAACGGCCTCAATGGTAAGGACGGCATCGATGGCAAGATCGCCATCGGTACGCCGGGCAAGGACGGCCAGCCGGGCAAAGATGCAGTTTCCATTTCCGGCCAGGATGGTGAAGGCCATATCGGCTTGACCGGCCCGAAGGGGCCGAAAGGCGCTGACGGCAAAGATGGTCAGAACGCATCGGCTGATATCCACGTCAAGAATGGCCAGGTCGGTGTCGATGGCACGGACGGTCATGGCGGCAAGGATGGTATGGACCGTGTGGTCTATGAAGACCACAATGGTGTTACCCATGAAGTCGCCACGATGGATGACGGCCAGAAGTATGCCGGTGATTTCGGCGATGGTGCTTCGGTCAAGCTGAACAAGACAGTTACTATCAAGGGTAATGTTGCAGCAGGTAAGACGAAAGATGATTTTGTCGACGGCAATATCGCTGTTGTAGCTAATAAGAATGGCGAAGACGGTGAACTGTTGCTCAAGCTGAACAAAGACCTGACGGGGCTCAACAGTTCTTCCTATGCGACGACGACCAGAGTCGATGGTAAGGATGTAACCTCGAAGACCGTAGTGGATGGCACGGGGCTCAAGATTGATAATGGCCCGAGCATCACCAATACGGGCATCGATGGTGGCAAGCATCAGATTACCAACGTGGCCAGCGGCAAAGATGGGAAGATGTATGACACAACGGTTGAAGGCCAGGAGAACTGGAACAATGCCGCCAACATCGGTGATGTCACGAATATCGCGAAGTCGGCCGCGGATGGTGTCCAGGCCAAGAGTGGCAAGAACATCACAGTGGACGACAACAATAAGGTCAACTTGAACGACCATATCACTTTGGGCGATGCTGCGAATAAGGCTAAACAGGTGGATATCGACGGCAATGGCGCAAAGATCACGGCCGGCGATGGCAACAACAAGGTCACTGTCGATGGCTCGAAAGGCCAGATTATCGCTGGCGGTGACAATGGCGTCAAGATCGGCAATATCGCAGGGGGTGACAGAAGCCTGACCATCTACGATAAGGATGGCAATGCTACGAACCAGACTGACAAGGCTGGCAAGTATGTCACCAACTTGGGCAACAAGACCTGGAACAAGGATGGTTCCTATGTCAGCGGCCGTGCTGCTACAGAGGATCAGCTCCATCAGGTCGAGTCGAATGTCAACAAGCAGATTGCTGATGTGAACACGAAGATCGACGAGGTCGACAAGCACCATACGGAAGTCACCGTCAATGGCGGCACGGCTGCGAAAGCGGACGGCTCCTACACGGATGGCAATCTCCAGCTGAAGCAGACGACTGGCGAGGATGGGCAGAAGGTCTATGACCTGAAGCTCAACGACCAGCTCAAGGTCGGCCAGAAGGGCGACGCTGGCAAGGCTGGTAAGGACGGCAACGTCACGGTCGAGACAAAGGGCGGCACGACTGTCGTCATCGGCCATGATGGCAAGGATGGAAAAGACGGCAGGGATGGCCTCTTCGTCACCGGTAAGGATGGCAAGAACGGCAAGTCTGGCGTTTCCATCACCGGTCCGAACGGCGTTGCTGGCAGGGATGGTGTCGACGGCAAAGTCGGCATCGCTGGCAAGGACGGCAGAGATGCGGTCTCGATTGCTGGCAGGGATGGTGTCGGCCATATCGGCCTGACGGGCCCGAAGGGCGCAGATGGCAAGGATGGTGCTTTCACGGACCTTTCCACGATCCTCGGACAGGCTACGCTGGATTACGCGAAGAATGTGAAGGGGAAGGATGGCGACGCCAAGGACGAAAAGGCATCCCGCATCCACTACGAGACGACGGCCGCGACGAAAGATGGTGAAAAGATAGTCTCCCATGAGGTCGCCACGATGGACGATGGCATGAAGTACAGCGGTGATTCTGGCAGCGTGGCGGTGAAGCTGAACAATAATGTCCAGCTCTACGGCGGTGCGAAGGAATACGCGGCTGGCGACAACATCGGCGTCGTTGTTTCGCAGGATGGCGATAACGCTAAGATGCAGGTCAAGTTGGCCAAGGACCTCAAGGGCATTGACAGCATCGATGCCAAGACAGTCACGACGGGCAATACGACCATCAACAACGGCGGTCTGACGGTCAAGGGCGATGACAAGCACAAGGACATCACGGTCCAGCAGGGCGCGGTCAATATGGGCGGCAACAAGGTCGAGAACGTCGCGCCGGGCCGCATTGCGCCGGATTCGACGGATGCGGTCAACGGCAGCCAGCTCGCGCAGCGCGACCAGGCGATCGGCAAGCTCGGTGGTGAGGTCAGCAGTCTCGACCGCCGTGTCGACCGCGTCGGTGCTGGTGCTGCGGCTCTCGCGGCACTTCATCCGCAGAACTTCGACCCGGATGACAAGTGGGATTTCGCGGTGGGCTACGGCAATTACCGCGGTGCGAATGCGGCGGCAGTCGGTGCGTTCTACCGTCCGAATGAGGACACGACGCTGTCGGTCGGCGGTACGGTCGGCGGCGGCGAGAACATGGTCAACGCTGGCATCAGCTTCAAGTTCGGCCAGGGCAACCATGTGACGAACAGCCGCGTCGCGATGGCAAAGGAGATCCTCGCGCTCAAGGACTACGTCCAGAAGCAGGACGAGAAGATCGAGAAGCTCGAAGCGCTCGTCGGCCAGCAGGGCACGGCAAACGCGCCGAAGCGCCGTTCCATCCTGTTCCCGGATGTGCCGGAGAACCACTGGGCGTATGTCTACGTCAAGAAGCTGGCCGACCGCGGCCTGCTCGAGGGCTATCCGGATGGCGAGTTCAAGGGCACGCGCACGATCACGCGCTATGAGTTCGCCGCCATCTTCTCGCGGGCACTCGAGAACGGTGCCAGCGTCGACGGCGACATGGAGCGCATGTCGGAAGAATTCGAGCCGGAGATCCGCGAGCTCTCCCTGACCCGTTTCCGCGTCGACCGCGTCGAGGGCGATGACAACGACCGCCATAAGATCGAGCGCGTCCGCGTCAACGACCGCGATGAACTGGTCAAGCAGAAGAACGGCGAGCAGAAGAAGCGCTACCGCGATGTCTACGGCAGCGTGATCGAGAAAGACGCGCCATCTGACGCTGTGAAGTAAAGTCAATAGGCAAACAGAAAAAGAGAAGGCATCCAGCAAAAAATTGCTGGATGCCTTCGTTCATGTCTCATTTTTTTAGGCCTGACAAGGAAAAATGCTTGACACAGTGGCGGAGAGCCGCTATAATAGCCTATGTCAAGCAAAACGCCTTGGCACGATATCAGGATTAAGGTGGGGCAGGATGGAGCAGCTTTTGTATTTGTCGGCGCTGTTTGATTTTTATGGGGCGCTTTTGACAGAGAAGCAGCAGGAATGCCTCAAGATGCATCTCTTTGAGGATTTTTCCCTGTCGGAGATCGGCGAGGAGCTCGGGATTTCCCGGCAGGCGGTCTACGACAACATCCATCGCTCTGAAAAGGCCATGGAATCGTACGAAGAGAAGCTTGGGCTCGTGGCGCGTTACCAGAAGGAGCGCGCGGTGCTCGCGGACATCTGCCGCTCGGTCAAGGCCCTGCGAACGGATGCCAACAGCGCTGCGGTCGGCGACATCCTCGCGCGGCTCGTGCCTCTCCTTGGTAGCAGTGAATATGGCCGGGAGGTATGATTTTTGATTTTTGAAAGTTTATCGGACCGACTCCAGGCAACCTTCAAGAAGCTCCGCGGCCACGGCAAGCTGACGGAGGACGACGTCAATGAGGCGATGCGCGAGGTGCGCATGGCACTTCTCGAAGCCGACGTCAACTTCAAGGTAGTCAAGCAGTTCATCAAGACGGTCAAGGAACGCGCCATCGGCCAGGACATCCTCGAGACGCTGACGCCGGCTCAGGTCGTCATCAAGATCGTCGATGAGGAGCTCACGAAGCTCATGGGCGGCACGCAGAGCCGTCTCAACATCAGCCCGAAGCCGCCGACGGTCATCATGATGGTCGGTTTGCAGGGCGCCGGTAAGACGACGTCTGCCGGCAAGCTCGGCCTTGCGCTCAAGAAGCAGGGCAAGCGCCCCCTGCTCGTCGCGGCGGATATCTACCGCCCGGCGGCCATCACGCAGCTGCAGGTCCTCGGCAAGCAGCTCGACATCCCTGTGTTCTCGATGGAGCAGGGGACGGACGCTGTGACGATCGCGAAGAGCTCGATCGGCTACTCGCAGTCGCATGCCTGCGATGTCGTCATCATCGATACGGCGGGCCGCCTGCAGATCGATGAGAAGCTCATGCAGGAGCTTCGCGACATCAAGTCGGAGGTCCATCCGCATGAGATACTGCTCGTCGTCGATGCGATGACGGGCCAGGAATCGGTCAATGTCGCGCAGGCGTTCAACGACGCGCTCGGCCTCGACGGTGTCGTCATGACGAAGCTCGACGGCGATGCCCGCGGCGGCGCGGCGCTCTCCGTCAAGGCGGTCACGGGCGTGCCCATCAAGTTCATCGGTCTTGGCGAGAAGCTCGAGCCGCTCGAGCCGTTCCATCCGGACCGCATGGCCTCGCGCATCCTCGGCATGGGCGATGTGCTCTCGCTCGTCGAGAAGGCACAGGCGACTTTCGACATGGAAGAAGCCAAGAAGATGGAGAAGAAGCTGCGCAAGGACGAGTTCACGCTCGATGATTTCCTCGCGCAGATGCAGCAGGTCAAGAAACTCGGCTCGCTCGACAACATCTTAGGCCTGATTCCGGGCATGGGCGGCCTCAAGAAGCAGCTCGCCGGACAGGACATCGACCTCGACGGCAAGGAGATGCGCCAGATCGAGGCAATCATCAAGTCGATGACGCCGAAGGAGCGCGCCAACATCACGATCATCAACGGCAGCCGCCGCAAGCGCATCGCGATGGGCTCCGGCACGCGCGTGCAGGACGTCAACAAGCTCTTGAAGCAGTTCGGCGAGATGAAGAAGATGATGAAGAAAATGAAGAAGATGCAGAAGGGCAAGAAGGGCCTGCCGAATCTCGGCGGCCTGGGACTTCCCAAATTGCCGTTCATGCATTGAGATATTTCCCAAACCCAATTTGAAAGGTGGTGAATTCACATGGCAGTAAAGATTCGTCTGAACCGTATGGGTGCAAAGAAGAATCCGTTCTATCGCATTGTTGTCGCGGACTCCCGCGCACCGCGCGATGGTCGTTTCATCGAGGTCCTCGGTAACTACGATCCGTCCCAGAACCCGGCAGTCGTCAATGTTGACGAGGAGAAGGTTCTCGACTGGATGGGCAAGGGTGCTCAACCGACGGACACCGTTAAGAATCTCTTCAGCAAGAAGGGCCTCATGGCTAAGTTTGCTGAGGCAAAGAACGCTAAGAACTGATTGAGTGAGGCTACAGCATGAAAGAACTTGTTGAAGTCATCGCGAAGTCCTTAGTGGATCATCCGGAAGATGTCCGCGTTGAGGAGGAGCAGGAAGACCGTCAGGTCACGCTGAAGCTTCACGTGGATGAGGATGACATGGGCAAGGTCATTGGCCGCCAGGGCCGCATCGCGAAAGCCATGCGCACGGTTGTCAAGGCCGCAGCCACCCGGGAGAACAAGAAAGTCTCGGTTGATATCATTTGAAAAGAGCGGCATCGCCCCACATGCATCTGCATGGTATGGGCATTGCCGCTGTTTTTGTATCTTGAACAAGAAGCAGAGAAGCAGAAAAGAGGAATACCATGGATACGATTTCGCTCAAGATGCCGGTGACGGTCAAGGCTAAGGTCACGGAGAAGCTCAAGGAGAAGATGACGAAGGAGCTCGCAGAGGGCATCCAGCGCGCAGAGCTCGAGCTGCAGCAGCTCGACATCCAGGAGAAGCGCGTCATGCAGGAAAACGGCCCGGCGAACCCGCAGGAGCCGACGCCGCAGGAGATCCAGCGCCTCAACGCCATCCAGCAGCACTTCGGCCAGGAGCGCCAGAAGCGTGCGGAGTACCGCGCGCAGGCTCTCGCGCAGAAGGAGCAGACGGAGAAGCTCAAGATCGGTTCGGAGATCGTGCAGGGCACGCTCGAGCGCCAGGTCGAGGTCAAGGTCGGCGACGATATGCGTGAGCTCATGAATGTGGAAGTGCTGGTGGAAGATGACAAGATTATCGCCATCCGCGGCTAATAAGAAAAAAGACCGCGTGACGATCGGCAAGGTTGGCGCGGTGCACGGCATCCACGGCGAGCTGCGCATCATCCCGCTGACGGACTTCGTCGAGCGCTTTGCTGGCATGAAGGAAGTCATGGTCGGCGATGAGATGCTGCACATCGAGAGCTGCAAGTTCCACAAGCAGTTCGTGCTGCTGAAGTTCCGCGAGTACCCGGTGCGCGAGCAGGCCATGCGCCTGACGGGCCAGCTGCTGACGGTCGCGCGCGACGAGGCTGTGCCGCTTGAAGAGGGTGAGTTCTACACCTTCGACATCATCGGGCTGACGGTCTATGATATGGCGGGCACGGAGCTCGGCACGGTCGAGAACGTCCTGCGCACGGGCAGCAATGATGTCTACCAGGCGCGCCGCCCGGACGGGCGCGAACTGCTCATACCGGCGCTCAAGGCGGTCGTGCACGAGATCGACATCGCGGGCGGCCGCATGGTCGTCGATCTGCCGGAGGAGACGGACGATGCGCATTGACATGATCACGCTGTTCCCGGAGATGTTTGCGGGGCCGTTCGGCGCGAGCATCACGAAGCGCGCCGTGGAGAAGGGCATCCTCGACATCCACTTCACGAATTTCCGCGACTACTCGTTTGACAAGCACAGGCATGTCGATGATTCGCCGTTCGGCGGCGGCGCGGGGATGGTGCTGAAGCCGGAGCCGATGTACCGCGCTGTGCGCGCGGTGCTTGAGGAGACAGCCATGCATGCGGCGAGCCGCCGCGTGCTGATCATGGACCCGGCGGGGCCCGTCTTCACGCAGGCAAAGGCGAAGGAGCTCGCGAGCTACGAGCAGCTCGTCTTCATCTGCGGCCACTACGAGGGTTTCGACGCGCGCATCTACCCGCTGGCTGACGAGGCCATCTCCATCGGCGACTTCGTGCTGACGGGCGGCGAGCTACCCGCGATGGTCATCACGGATGCCGTCTCGCGCATGCTGCCGGGCGTGCTCGGCGATGCAGAGTCGGCGCCGACGGACTCGTTCTACGACGGGCTCCTGGGCTTTCCGCAGTACACGCGGCCGCGCGACTTCGAGGGCATGGAGGTGCCGGAGGTGCTGCTGTCGGGCGACCACGCGAAGATCCGCCAGTGGCGCCATGAGCAGTCCCTGCGCCTGACGAAGGAGAAGCGCCCGGACCTGCTCGCGAAGAAGGCGCTCAGCGACGAGGACCGCGAGATCCTGCGCCGCTTCGAGCAGCCCGGCTGACGGCGGGGACACCTGCTCAAGAGAGGGCTCCGGGCGCAAGATTCTTCTTGTTTCAACGAGTTGAATCTGCTACAATAAAGCTAACGATAGCAGACAGGCCACGGCTTCTGGAGCCGTGGCCTTTTTGGTGAAAGGCAGGGGTTTGTGGATTGGAGGAAAAGCTGAAGCTGTACGGCTTCAATAACCTGACGAAGGCATTGAGCTTCAACATCTATGATATCTGTTATGCGAAGTCGGAGCGGGAGCAGCAGGACTACATCAAGTACATCGACGAGCAGTACAACTCGGAGCGCTTGACGAACATCCTGTCGACGGTCACGGAGATGATCGGCGCGCGCATCCTCAACATTGCGAAGCAGGATTACGACCCGCAGGGAGCGAGCGTGACGATGCTGATCGCGGAAGAAGACGCGGTGACATCGGGGCGCAAGAAGCCGGTCGAGTCGGCCATCCTCGGCGACACGATCCTCGCGCATCTCGACAAGAGCCATGTGACGGTGCACACGTACCCGGAGTTCCACCCGGGCACGAGCATTGCGACGTTCCGCGTCGACATCGATGTCGCGACGTGCGGCGAGATCACGCCCTTGAAGACGCTCGACTACATGATCGCGCAGTTCGACTCGGACATCATCACGATGGACTACCGCGTGCGCGGCTTCACGCGCGACCTCAACGGCCGCAAGCTCTTCATGGACTCGAAGATGCGGTCCATCCAGGAGTTCATTGCCAAGGAGACGCTCGACCGCTACGATGCCGTCGACATCAACCTCTATCAGGCGAATCTCTACCACACGCGCATGCTCATCAAGGAGCCGCAGCTGCAGAACTACCTCTTCAATACGGATATCTACGAGATCCCGCCGAAGGACCGCCTGGCCATCAGCAACAGCCTGCGCCGCGAGATGATCGAGATCTACAGTGGGCGCAACCTCTACTGAGGTGACGTGCTCTGCGCATATACTACACACGATAAGGAAGTGAAGGAAATGGGAGGATATCTGACTCAGGACCGCGCGCCGATCCTCGAGGCGCTCGAGCGCATGAAGCGCGCGCGCCTCGTGCCGTTTGATGTGCCGGGCCACAAGCGCGGCCGCGGCAATCCGGAGCTCCGGGACTTCCTCGGGGAGAAGTGCCTCGACGTCGATGTCAACTCGATGAAGATGCTCGACAATCTCTGCCATCCCGTCTCGGTCATCCGCGATGCGGAGAAGCTCGCGGCGGAGGCCTTTGGCGCGGCACATGCGTTCTTCATGGTTGGCGGCACGACGTCGGCCGTGCAGGCGATGGTGCTGACGGCCGTCGGCCGCGGCGACAAGATCATCATGCCGCGCAATGTGCACCGCAGCGCTATCAACGCGCTGATCCTCTGCGGCGCAGTGCCGGTCTACGTCAACCCGCAGATGGACCACACGCTCGGCATCTCGCTCGGCATGCGCGTCGAGGAAGTCAAGGACGCCATCAGGCGCCATCCCGACGCGAAGGCCGTGCTCGTCAACAATCCGACGTACTACGGCATCTGCTCGAACTTGCGCGAGATCGTTCGCCTCGCACACGAGCACGGCATGATGGTGCTCGCCGACGAGGCGCACGGCACGCATTTCTACTTCAACGACAAGCTGCCCGTCTCGGCCATGGCGGCGGGCGCTGACATGGCGTCGATCAGCATGCACAAGTCGGGCGGCTCGCTGACGCAGAGCTCGATGCTGCTCTGCGGCCCGAACGTCAATGCGGGCTACGTGCATCAGGTCATCAACATTACGCAGACGACCTCAGGCTCGTACCTCCTGCTCTCGAGCCTCGACATCAGCCGCCGCAACCTCGCCTTGCACGGCCAGGAGATCTTCGACAAGGTCATCCGTCTTGTCGAGTACGCGCGCGACGAGATCAACGCCATCGGCGACTACTACGCCTACAGCCGCGAGCTCATCAACGGCGACTCCGTCTACGACTTCGACACGACGAAACTCTCCATCTTCACACGCCCGACGGGCCTTGCGGGCATCGAGGTCTATGACCTGCTGCGCGACGAGTACGACATCCAGACGGAGTTCGGCGACATCGCGAACCTCCTGGCCTACGTCTCAGTCGGCGACCGCCCGAAGGACATCGAGCGCCTCGTCGCGGCGCTCGCGGAGATCCGGCGCAACTACCGCAAGGATTCCTCGAAGATGCTCAAGGCCGAGTACATCGAGCCGGAAGTCGTCTACGGGCCGCAGGAGGCATTCTACGCCGAGAAGGAGTCGCTGCCGCTCGAGGATACGGTCGGCCGCGTCTGCAGCGAGTTCGTCATGTGCTATCCGCCGGGCATCCCGATTCTCGCGCCGGGCGAGCGCATCACGGACGAGATCCTGACCTACATCCGCTACGCGCGCAAGAAGGGCTGTCAGATGACGGGCCCTGAAGACATGACGATCGCACGGCTCAATGTCGTGAAGTGATCGTGAAAGGATACCGATAAAAATTAAGAGGGGGGATTTCATGGAACTCTGGTTTACCGAACACCACACGCCGAATGTCCGCTTTTCCATCAAGGTGGACCGCCAGCTCTACTCGGGCCGCAGCGAATTTCAGCGCATCGACATCTTCGATTCGAAGGAGTTCGGCCGCTTCCTGACGCTCGACGGCTACATGATGCTGACGGAGATGGATGAGTTCATCTACCACGAGATGATCACGCACGTGCCGATGTGCGTCAATCCGGATGCGCACGACATCCTCGTCATCGGCGGCGGCGACGGTGGCACGGTGCGCGAGCTCTTGCGCTACCCGACGGTGCGCCACATCGACCTCGTTGAGATCGATGAGCTCGTCGTCGAGGTCTGCAAGAAGTACCTGCCGCAGACGGCGGGCTGCCTTTCTGACCCGCGCATCTCCATCCACTACGAAGATGGCCTCAAGTACGTGCGCCACGCGGAGGACGCCTACGACCTCATCATCGTCGATTCGACGGACCCGTTCGGGCCGGGCGAGGGGCTCTTCACAAAGGAGTTCTACGGCAACTGCTACAAGGCGCTGCGCGAGGACGGCATCATGGTCAACCAGCACGAGAGCCCGTTCTACCAGCAGGACGCCTACGCGATGCAGCGCGCCCACAAGCGCATCGTCGATTCCTTCCCGATCAGCCGCGTCTATCAGGCGCACATCCCGACGTACCCGTCCGGCCACTGGCTCTTCGGCTTTGCCTCAAAGAAGCGCCATCCCGTCAAGGACGTCAACTGGGTGCGCTGGAATGCCCTTGGCCTCAAGACGCGCTACTACAACACGCAGCTGCACGTGGGCGCCTTTGCCCTGCCGAACTATGTGGAGGAGATGCTAAGAGATGTTGAACCGGAATCGTAATGTCGAGACGTTCCTCGGCTGTGAAAACACCTACGAGGAGAGCCGCATTGTGCTCTACGGCGCGCCGTTTGACTCGACGACGTCGTACCGCCCGGGCACGCGCTTCGCGAGCCGCACGATGCGCGCGGAGTCGTATGGGCTCGAGACGTACAGCCCGTACCAGGACCTCGACCTCGAAGACGCGAAGGTATTTGACGGCGGCGACCTCGAGCTCTGCTTCGGCGACACGGAGATGGCGCTCGGCGACATCGAGGCGTGTGCGCGCGATATCGTCGCGGATGGCAAGCTGCCGTTCCTCATCGGCGGCGAGCACCTCGTGACACTGCCGGCCTTCCGCGCCGTGCAGGCAAAGTACCAGGATGTCGCCGTCATCCACTTTGACGCGCACACGGACCTGCGCGAGGAGTACCTCGGTAACCGCCTCTCGCACGCGACAGTCATCCGCCGCATCTGGGAGATCATCGGCGACGGCCGCATCTTCCAGTTCGGCATCCGCAGCGGCGAGCGCGCGGAGTGGTACTGGTCGGCCGAAGGCCACACGAAGATCCAGAAGTTCAGCTTTGCTGGCCTCGACGAGGCGATTGAGTCGCTGGCGGGCCGCCCGGTCTACCTGACCATCGACCTCGATGTGCTCGACCCCTCGTGCTTCCCCGGCACGGGGACGCCGGAGGCGGGCGGCGTGCGCTTCACGGACCTCTTGTCCGCCGCGCTGCGCACCATCCGCGGCTGCCGCATCGTCGGCTGTGACATGGTCGAGCTCTCACCGCCTCTTGACCCGAGCGGTGCCTCGACGGCCACGGCCCTCAAGCTCCTGCGCGAGATGCTGCTCGCGCTCGAGAAGCCTTACATCCAGGAATAAAACTTGTTCTACATTCTATATCTCAGGAGGTATTACCATGGGAAAAGCTTTGATCATCGGCTGCGGCGGCGTCGCGAGTGTCGCCATCCACAAGTGCTGCCAGAACTCGGACGAATTCAGTGAGATCATGATTGCCTCGCGCACGAAGTCGAAGTGCGACGCGCTCAAGGAGAAGCTCGAGGGCACGACGAAGACGAAGATCCGCACGGCGCAGGTCGATGCCGACAATGTCGATGCGCTCGTCGCGCTCATCGAGGACTTCCAGCCAGACGTCGTGCTGAACCTCGCGCTGCCGTACCAGGACCTGCACATCATGGATGCCTGCCTCGCGACGAAGACGAACTACGTCGACACGGCCAACTA
This sequence comes from Mitsuokella jalaludinii DSM 13811, assembly GCF_000702905.1. Taxonomy (GTDB): domain Bacteria; phylum Bacillota; class Negativicutes; order Selenomonadales; family Selenomonadaceae; genus Mitsuokella; species Mitsuokella jalaludinii. The sequence goes on along the minus strand of NZ_JNKR01000002.1, from coordinate 158,298 downwards.
TGAGCCGGAGGACACGGCGAAGTTCGAGTACAAGTGGCAGTGGGCCTACCGCGAGCGCTACGAGAAGGCCGGCATCACGGCGCTCCTCGGCTCCGGCTTCGACCCGGGCGTCACGGGCGTCTTTGCCGCCTACGCGCTCAAGCACCACTTCGACGAGATCAACTACATCGATATCCTCGACTGCAACGCCGGCGACCACGGCTATCCGTTCGCGACGAACTTCAACCCGGAGATCAACATCCGCGAAGTCTCGGCCAACGGCAGCTACTGGGAGGACGGCCACTGGGTCGAGACGAAGCCGATGGAGATCAAGCGCGTCTACAACTTCCCGGAAGTCGGCCCGAAGGACATGTACCTCCTGCACCATGAGGAGCTCGAGAGCCTCGGCCTCAACATCCCGGGCATCAAGCGCATCCGCTTCTTCATGACGTTCGGCGAGAGCTACCTCAATCACCTCCGCTGCCTCGAGGATGTCGGCATGACCTCCATTGAGCCGATCGAGTTCGAGGGCAAGAAGATCGTGCCACTGCAGTTCCTCAAGGCTGTGCTGCCGGATCCGGCAAGCCTCGGCCCGCGCACGAAGGGCAAGACGAACATCGGTTGCATCTTCCGCGGCAAGAAGGACGGCAAGGACAAGACGTACTACCTCTACAACATCTGCGACCATCAGGAATGCTACAAGGAAGTCGGCTCGCAGGCCGTCTCCTACACGACGGGCGTGCCGGCCATGATCGGCGCGATGCTCATCATGAACGGCACCTGGAAAGGCCCGGGCGTCAAGAACATCGAGGAGTTCGACCCGGATCCGTTCATGGACGCCCTCAACAAGTGGGGCCTGCCGTGGAAGGAGAGCTTTGACCCGGAGCTCGTCGACTGATGGGGAAATTGGCATCACATTACCGCAAAGAGTTCTTCGAGGTGCCGACGCCCTCGTACGTCATCGCCAAAGACCTCTTGGAGCACAACCTGCGCATCCTGCACGAGGTGGAGGAGAGCACGGGCGCGCATGTGCTGCTCGCCCAGAAGTGCTTCTCCATGTACCACTACTACCCGCTGATCGCTCAGTACCTCTCGGGCACGACGGCCAGCGGCCTCTACGAGGCCAAGCTCGGCCATGAGGAGATGGGCAAAGAGAACCATGTCTTTTCGCCCGCCTACAAGGAGTCGGAATTTGCGGAGCTCACCAAGATCTGTGACCACATCATCTTCAACTCCTTTGCCCAGTGGAAGAAGTTCGGCCCGGAGGCACTCGCAGCCGGCGCCTCGTGCGGCCTGCGCATCAACCCCGAGCGCTCGACGCAGGACCACGCCATCTACGACCCGTGCGCGGAGGGCTCGCGCCTCGGCGTGCGCCTGCGCGACTTTGATGAGAGCGCCATCGGGGGCCTTGAGGGCCTGCACTTCCACACGCTCTGCGAGCAGGGAGCCGATGCGCTCGCCGTCACGCTCGAAGCGGTCGAGGCGAAATTCGGCAAGTACCTGCCGCAGATGAAGTGGATCAACTTCGGCGGCGGCCACCACATCACGAAGGCAGGCTACGACATCGCCCTCTTGAAGAAGTGCATCCGCCGCATGCAGGAAAAGTACGGCCTGACGGTCTACGTCGAGCCAGGCGAGGCCGTCGCGCTCAACGCGGGCTTCCTCGTCGCCGAGGTGCTCGACATCCAGCAGGAGAACGCCATCGCCATCCTCGACACATCGGCTGCCTGCCATATGCCCGACGTCATCGAGATGCCGTACCGCCCGCCCGTCCTCGGCAGCGGCGAACCGGGGGAGAAGGCCCACACCTACACCTTCGCCGGCCCGACCTGCCTCGCCGGCGACACGATCGGCACATACTCCTTCGACGAGCCCCTCGCCGTCGGCGACCGCATCGTCTTTGGTGACATGGCCATCTACACCATGGTCAAGAACAACACCTTCAACGGCATGCCCCTGCCCGCCATCATCGCCAGCGACGAGGACGGCAGCTGGCAGCCCGTCCGCCAGTTCGGCTACGAAGACTTCAAGATGAGGCTCTGAGAAGCTGAGCATCGATACAGAATCAAAAAGCGTCTCTGTTGCATGATGCAGCAGAGACGCTTTCTTTTTGCGCGTATTTTGCTTATTTCCGCGTCAAGAGGATGACGGCAGCGAGGATGCTCAGGGCGCCGAGCAGGTCGAAGGGGGTGAAGGCGATGTGGAGCAGAGTGACGGAGAGGAGGATGGCGGCGAGGGGTTCGGCGGAGCCGAGGATGCTCGTCTCGGCGGGCTGGAGGTACTGGAGGCTGCCGAGGTAGCAGGCGAAGGCGATGACGGTGCCGAAGACGATGATGTAGGAAAAGAGCAGGGCGGCTGTCGCGTTGAAGAGGCCCGTGAAGTCCCATGGGCGCGAGACGGGCAGGAAGAGCAGGCCGCCCACGAGCATGCCCCAGCCGATGATGAGTGTCGGGCGGTACTTGCAGATCAGGCGCTTCGGCTGGACGGTGTAGAAGGCGGCGGCAAAGGCCGAGAGCAGTCCCCAGAAGAGGGCGGGCGGCGAGATGGCGAGGCTGGTCAGGCTGCCGTGCGTCACGAGCAGGAAGGTGCCGAGGACGGCGAGCGCGACGCAGAGGAGTTCGCCAAAGGGCGGCAGCCTGCGCGTGCGCAGCGCTGCCCAGGCGACGATGACGACCGGCATGAGGTACTGGAGGATCGTGCCGGTCGCGGCGTTGCTGTACTTGATGGCGGCGAAGTAGGTGTATTGGACGCCGAGCATGCCGAGGACGGCAAAGGCGACGGTCTCGACGGCGTCACGCCGTTCGCGAAAGACGGCGAAGAGATCCTGGCGGTAGAAGGCGAGGTCGATGAGCAGCAGCATTGCGCCTGAGAGAATGAGGCGCACGCCGACGAGCCATTCCGTCGAGAAGGCGCAGTTCTGCAGGATGTACTGCCCCGCGACGCCTGAGCCGCCCCAGAGGACGGCACCCGTCAGCGCGAGCGCTATGCCGCGGCGGCGCACTGTGCGCGCGGGCGGCGTGGGTGATGCAGGATTCTTGGCAGTTGGCATTTGGCTGTTCCTTTCCGTTGATAGAGGTGGGGGATGATCACTTGTCCGGCACAAAGGTGTAGAGCGGCTTCCCTTCCTTGTCGGTCAGTTTGATGGGGTTCAGGCTGAGCTTGCCGTGCTGGATGTGGAAGGCGTCTGTCGAGACGGTGAAGCCCGGCAGATTGATGACGGCATCGTAGAAGTGGAGGTCGCCGCCCGCGTCTGTCACCTTGCCGGAGAGGCGGTCAAAGGGCAGCAGGTGGTAGCGGCCGGGCCCTGAGACAAAGGAGCCGGCCGACACTGTGCTCTTGGCCGAGCCCTCCGAGTGGATCTCGAGGTCGAGGTCAACGCGCGTGTGCAGGCCGCTCTTGGGGAGGGCCGCCTCGGTCTGCATGGCTTCGCCATGGCCGTAGAGGTTGTAGAAGCGCGTGTCAAGGTCGTAGTCGCCGTAGGCCGAAAGGCGGCCCTTGTAGACATCAGCCGTGACATCGGTGAACTGCAGCAGGGAGTTCTCGTAGTAGACCTTGCCTTCGACATTCGCGAAGTCGAGGCCCGGGATGTGGAGCTCGTCCATCTCGACCTTGCCCGTGCCAATAGGGTGGGAGACGGGACCCGTGAAGTACGTCGAGAGCGTCATCTTGTCGTGGATGTTCATGCCGAAGCCGAGTGAGGAGGGATCAATCTGGTAGAGCACGAGCGCCGTGTTGCAGACGGGCTCCGGGTCCGTTGTGAAGTCCACCGTGCCGTTGAGCGCGATGGCATCGCCGATCATCGTGCCGCCGAAGCCGCCAATCGACATGTCGAGGCTCATCTGCTTCGCGGTGTCGAGGTCGACGGCCATCTGCACGTGGCTCATGACGTAGTGGCGCTCGCGGTAGAAAACCTCGACGCCGCCGTCGTGGACGTTCAGGCGCAGTTTCAGATGCTTGCCCGCCGCATTGAAGTTGTGCCAGTCGCGCTGGACTTTCTGCTGGTGGTGCTCGCGGCGCCACTGGCCGACGGCCCGGCGCTCGCGCGCGTCGAGCGTCGCGAGGTTGACCTTCTCGCGCCAGTCCTCAGACTCCTTCTTGAGGCGGTCCATGTCGGGCGAGGGGCGCACGAAGTCGACCTTCATGTCGTCGGAGAGGTGGACGGATACGGAGGGCTGATTGACGGTGAGCTCGCGTATCGTCGTCGACTTGAAGTCGCGCGTTAGGACGTCCCAGACGTTGACGCGGAAGTCGCCGCTCGGGATCTCGAGGATGGGATTGCCCTCGCGGTCCTTCCACTCGAGGCCTGTGAAGTAGACGTGGCCCGTGATGTCGGAGATCAGCCGCTCGACCGTGATCGTGCCGCGCAGCATGTCCTGGTTTGCCATCGCGTAGTTGAAGATCTGCGCTGCGCCGCGGCTGATGATCTCGAGTGCGAGGAGGATGAGGAGGCAGACGACGAGCAGAGCGAGCCCCAGGCGCTTCAGGCATTTCTTGCCGAACGCGCGTCGCCCCTCACTGCAGGACGGCAGATGAAACCATGACATGGGCGCCCCCTCCTTTCTGTTCTGTTCTCTTGCATTTTTTCATCTTTTTATTGTATCATGGACGCATCGCTTTTAGAAGACAGGAGCAGAAAAGCGCGGAGAATCTGTGAAAATTTTCTGCTGATGAGATACTTTCTCGCCGTAATGTGATATGATATAGATAACAGAAAGGAAGATGTTTGGATGCGATTTCGACAAGTGAGAAAGATGGCGGTGTGCCTTGGTGTGTCCGGTGCCATCCTGGCGGGCGGCGTGACGATGCAGCCTGTCTCGGCGTCACCCGTGCCTCTGCGCGGTGTCATCGAGGGCTTCTACGGCACGCCGTGGCAGCAGGAAGAGCGGCTCGACATTCTCGCGTTCTGCCGGGCTGAGGGCTTCAACGCCTATCTCTACGCGCCGAAGGATGACCCATACCACCGCGAGAAATGGCGCGAACCTTACCCGGAGGACAAACTCCGGGAACTCGGCGCGCTCGTGAAGGCGGCCAAGGCGCAGGACGTGCGCTTCATCTTTGCCGTCTCGCCGGGGCTCGATGTCTCGCTGCACGGTTACAAGGGCTATGCCGACCGCCAGAAGATGCTCGCGAAATTCGAGACGCTCTACGCGCTCGGTGTGCGCGACTTCGCCATCTTCTTTGATGACATCAAGGACAAGGACGGCGCAGGCCAGGCGGCCTTTTTGAGCGACGTCTCGCGCGAGCTGCGGCGGCGCCACGCGGACATCGGCGCCTTCCTGACGGTGCCGACGGAGTACTTCTACGCAGACATGCAGGAAGGCGGCGCGCGCAAGCCCTACACGGATGCGTTCGCCGAGGGGCTTTCGCACGACATCCTGGTGCTCTACACGGGTGACGGCGTGGCGAAGGGGCCGCTGACGGATGAGGCGCTCGCGAAAGCTGATGCGCTCTACGGGCGGGCGCTTGGCCTCTGGTGGAATTACCCCGTCAACGACTACATGGAGGCGAAGCTCGCGCTCGGCCCTGTAGATCCCCTGCCGAAGGGGAATCTGCCCGCCATCTTCTTCAACCCGATGAAGGTCGAGGCCCTGTCGAAAATCGCCTTGGCGACGGGGGCTGACTACGCCGAAGACCCCGAGCACTACGATCCCGAGAAGTCGTGGCAGGAGGCCATCAAGCGCCAGTACGGGCCGCTCGCAAACGACATGGCGCTCTTTGCCGTGGGCTCGCGCCACCTCGAGAATGACTGGGCATCAATTGGCCTCGCGGATGACCCGGATTTTGCCGCAACGGCTGAGCGCCTGCTGGAGAGCTGGCCGGATGGGGCAGGGGCCAAGGAAGCGCATGCGGCGCTTCTCGCCATGGCCGACGCGCGCGCCAAGGCTGCAGGGCGCCTCTTGAAGGAGCTGCCGCCCGAGCAGCTCAAGGCGTGCCGGCCGCAGCTTGAGCAGACGGTTCGCCTGGCTTCGGCCAGCAGGACGGCTCTCATGCTCCTTCAGGTACAGCAGGCCGTCGCGAAAGATGGCGGCCGGCACGAAAGAAGCCTCCGCGACAAGCTACAGCGAGAGCTTACGGCCATCAATCAGCATGAAGCAGAGGCAGAGGTCAGCGAGAAGGCGATGGGCGCCTTCGTCCGGAATGTGGCCAGGAGGCGTTAGAGCGCGCTGAGCGCTCTGGACGCGCCGAGGCCCAGGAACGTCGTGAGGAAGCACAGGCCGAGATTGGCGGCGATGTTCATGGCGGCGTAGAAGAGGCTGCCGCCCTCGATGAGCGTGACCGTCTCGAGGCTGAACGATGAGAAGGTCGTGAAGCCGCCGAGGAAGCCGACGGTCAGGAGCAGCCGGACGGGCTCTGCAAGCGTGAAGCCGGTCTTTTCCATCAGGAAGACGAGCGAGCCCATGATGAAGCCCATGAGCAGGCTGCCGAGCGTGTTGACGAACAGCGTGCCGAACGGGAAGTACGTGCCGAAGAGCGCCCCGATGTGCGTGGTGCTGAAGTAGCGGCAGGCGGCGCCAAGACCGCCGCCGATGAAGACGAGTAGAAGACTTTGCATAATATCCTCCTTTTTTTGTTGTCAGCGCAAGCTGTAGGCCCATTATACGCCGGACCGTCTTTCCGTGCAATGGGCAGACAAGGCGATGACGAAAGATAGCGGCCATTATGCACCGATATCGCAGATGCTGCCGTGCGCCTCCTGGCGCGGGCAGGCGAGTAGAACAGGAGAGTATCATGCGGAGTAAGGAACAGGAAAACAAGCGCCGCCAGAGACGGCGCAAGAAACAGCTCGAGCGGGCCATCCACGCGCAGTCCGTCAGCCTCGAGGGGCTCGCGGAGCTCCATCCGAGGGGCGTCGTCTCGTTCGACCTCGAGATGGCCGGGGCGTTCCCCGACGACATCATCGAGATTGGGGCCATCCGCATGCCGATCGCCTCGGACAAGATTGAGGTCTTCCGCCGGCTCATCCGCCCGCGGACCTTCATCAACCGCACGGTGCGCAACATGACGGGCCTCACGAAGGAGGACCTCAGGGACAAGTCGCCGCTCGACGTTATCCTGCCGGAGTTCCTCGACTTCGTCGACCCGGAGGACCTCGTCGTCGGCCACGCCATCGGTGACAACGACATCCTGAGCATCAACCTCGCGCTCATGCGCATGAACCACAAGAACGACACGAACATCCGCTTCTGCCCGCGCTATCTCGACACCGTGCGCCTCGCACAGCAGCTCCTGCCGAAACGCAAGAAGTACAACCTCGTCGCCCTCCTGGAGTCGTTTGGCTGGCACACGAAGAAGAAGCACCGCGCCTTCGAGGACGCGCTGGCCTCGTACGTGCTGCTCGAATGCCTGCTCAAGGACAATGAGGAGAAGCCGGACTGGCTTCCCGACCTTCTCGCGCGGGAGGGCGGCCGCTCGCTCGTCTGTCAGTACCTCGACTGCGAAGCCGAAGAAGCGGGAGAAACGGACGAAAATGAGGACGGATGAGGCGGAGATTGCGCAAAAAGCACTTGTCCAGTGCTTTCTATTGTAGGAACTCACAAATATTTTCATGAGTTCCTACAATGGAATCGCCTTTTTTGGACCTTGTATTCCGTTATAATAATAGATGAAGGGGGTAGGTTGGCAAGCCGAAAGGCTTTATCTTGCCGGCTCCAGTCAAGTCCATTGATTTGAACGCCAACCACAAGTCAACGTGATGGGAGCCGGCGCCCTTCGACCGAAAAGAACAGAGGCTGTCGCAGCGATGCGGCGGCCTCTTTTTCGTGGGCTGTATTGCAAAATCACATGGCCTCTGTTAGAATGGTAGTCAATCGTTTCGATAAATCGTATTTATATCGTGTCGGATGATCCTCGCGGATCGATTGGGAGGCTTTTATGATGGGAGATTTGCCAAGCATCCAGCAGCTGGAATGCTTCATTATCTACGGGCGTGTGCAGAACTTCACGCGAGCGGCCAAGGAGGCGAACATCACGCAGTCGGCCTTCAGCGCGCAGATGAAGAACCTCGAGAGCGCGCTCGGCGTCACGCTCATCCAACGCTCGAAGCGCGGCAGCCACCTGACGGAGGCGGGGAAGGTCTTCCTCGCGCGCATCACGGACTGGATGGATGGCCTGCACAAGATCGTCTACGACCTGCAGTCGGCCAATGCCGCGCAGCCCGCTGAGCTCAATGTCGGCATCCTGCGGACGCTCGGCGACATCCAGGTGAACCGCCACATCGCGCACTTCCGCCAGACCAACAAGAACCTGCGCTTCAACGTATTCGATCTCGAGACGGACCAGATCTGCCGCGCGCTGCAGGATGACCGCCTCGACGTCGCCTCGACGTACTACGTCGCCGATTCGCTGCCGGCGGGCGGCGCGGCCGAGTACGAGACGGCGCACTTCTGCTGGGACAATCTCGTCTACTACGCGCCGCTCCTGCAGCCTCGTGTTGTGCCTGTCACGCGCGAGGCGATTGCGCGCCTGCCCATCGTCATCTACCCGAAGAATTACTTCATGAACAAGACGTTCCACGCGTACTTCGCGCCCGTTCTCGAGAAGGAAACGCCCGTCATCTCGGCGCGCCTCTCGACGCCTTACGCGATGGTCTACTACTGCCAGCAGAATGGGGCGGGAGCGCTCTTGCCGGAGCGCCTGCTGCGCGCACTCGGTTGCCGCGACGGCTGGTACGAGCTCGCGCAGCCGCTGCGCGTCGACGCCTGCCTCATCTACAAGAAGAACAGCCCCAAGATCGACCTGATTCGCGACTACGTCAGCCACGTCTTGCAGAGCTTTGACGAGGGGCAGGACTCTATTCATCGCGAGAAGCGATGAGCACGGCCCCCGCGCAAAAGCAGAAGAAACAGGAAGTTTTTTAGCAGCGCCTCTTCGTGACTCATCCTAAAAACGCGAAAACATCCAGATGGGGCGGACGCTGTTATGCGTGCCATGCACAGGAAACGCGACTGAAGGTCATATCGACAGAACCCGTAGAGAATGGTGCTTGTCATCTGTTTTTATGATGACAAGCATCTTTTTTATGCGCTACACAAAATCAGGTCGACCCCCTATAATCAATAACTGTCATACATTTGATTTATTCTTTGTGAGAAAGGTCGTTGATTTTATTTATGTCTTCCAAACCACGGTTATGGACGAAAGGGTTCATCCTTGATACGCTTGTCAATTTCCTGATTTACATCATCTACTATATGCTGATGGTCATCATCGCATCGGAGGCCATCCACTCGCTGAATGCCTCGATGAGTGAGGCTGGCCTCGCTTCCGGCATCTTCATCCTCGGCACGCTCGTCGCGCGCCTCTTCGCGGGCCGCTCGGTCGAGCTCTACGGCCGCAGGAAGATGCTGTTCGCCGGTATCATCTTCTACCTCGCGACGACGTTCATGTACTTCGGCATCCACTCGATGGCCATGCTCTTCCTCGTCCGCTGCCTCAACGGTATCGGCTACGGTATCGCCTCGACGGCGACGAGCACGATCGTCTCGACGATGATCCCGGCAGAGCGCCGCGGCGAGGGCATCAATTACTATGCGCTCTCGATGAGCCTCGCAGCTGCCATCGGCCCCTTCATCGGCATGCTCATGCAGCAGATCTTCCCGTTCGAAGACATCATCTACTTCTGCATCGCTATGATCGTCGTCTGCCTCGGTGCTGCGTCTGTCATGCACGTCGAGGAGATGGAGCTCACGGAAGAGCACCGCGCCGCACTCAAGGAGATCCACATCGCGAACTTCCTCGAGCCGAAAGTCACGGCCATCTCGATTGTCGCCTTCTGCGTCGCTGTCTGCTACTCGAGCGTCCTGAGCTTCCTCGCCTCGTATGCCGGTGAGCTCCAGCTCATGACGGCCGGCACGCTGTTCTTCGTCGTCTACGCACTCGCCGTCACGGTTGCCCGCCCGGTTGCCGGTGTCATGTTCGACCGCAAGGGTGAGGACTTCGTCATGTATCCGACGTACGCCTGCCTGGCCATCGGCCTGCTGCTCCTCTCCATCACGACGCAGAGCTGGATGATGCTCGTCGCTGGTGTCTTCGTCGGCCTCGGCTACGGCACGTTCATGTCGAACGGCCAGGCCATCTGTGTCAAGCTCGTCAAGGAAGTCCGCATCGGCGTTGCCGTCTCGACGTACTTCATCGCCCTTGACCTCGGCCTCGGCGTCGGCCCGTACCTGCTCGGCGCCTTCAAGGAATCCCTCGGCTTCCAGGGCATCTACTTCGCTGTCGGCCTCGGCGCTATCGGCTGCGCTGCTCTCTACTACCTGCTCTACGCTCGCCGCCGCGAGGCACGCCGCGCTGCTGCGGAAGGCCAGCTGACGGAAGCTGAGCTTGAGGCAGAGCTCGAAGCTGAGATGGAAAAGATCTGATACAACCTCTATCACATATACCCCATAAAAAGTGGCCGCACCGAGTCCCCCTCGGTGCGGCCGTTTTTTTCGCTTCTATACGATTTTATATTGGCAGGGCTTCCTTTAAGCTCAGCTCGGGTCCTGCGCGAGTACCTTGGCGAGCTTTGCCTCGTCGGGCGTAATGTAGAGCGTCTTCTGGTTCGTGAAGATGACGAAGCCGGGCTTGCTGCCGGACGGCTTCTTGACGTAGCGGATCTCTGTGTAGTCGACGGGGATCTTCGAGGAGCCGCGCGCCTTGCTGAAGTGCGCGGCGAGGCTCGCGGCGAGCAGGATGTCCTCTTCGCTCGGCTCTGTGCCGCCGTTCTGCAGGACGACGTGGGAGCCCGGGATGTCCTTCGTGTGGAACCAGGTGTCGTTGAAGCGCGCCGTCTTGAACGTCAGCTTGTCGTTCTGGTAGTTGTTCTTGCCGACGAGGATCTCTGTGCCGTCTGGCGCCTGGAAGTGGAAGGGGCGGGCGGGCTTGTCGTTATTCTTCTTCTTGGGCTTCTCGCGCAGGTAGCCGGCGGCGATGAGCTCGTTGTGGATTTCGGCGATCTCCGCGAGATTCGAGGAGGCGAGCAGCGACGCCTCGATGCTCTCGAGGTAGGCGATATTTGTCTCGCACTCGCGGCGCTGGACCTGCAGCAGTTCCTGTGCGCGCTTGAGCTTGTCATACTTCTTGTAGCAGGCCTGCATGTTCTCGACGAGCGTCAGGCGCTGGTCGAGTGGGATCGTGATAGTTTCGCCCGTCTCACTGTAGATGTTCGGCACGGTCACGCTCGCGTCCTCGCGGTCCTTGAACTGGTACTGGTACGTCATGAGGTTGTCGCCGCGCACCTTGAATTCCTCCGCGTTCTCCGCCGCTGCGATCTCCTCATCGAGCTTCGTGAGCTTGTTCTCGGCACGGTTCTTCTCATTCTTGACGAGCTTGCGGAAGCGGTCCTTGTCGGGCAGCACGTAGGAGCCGAGCAGGTTGTCGGCCTTCTCGAGCATGGCGCTGATCGTCGGGAAGGAGAGCGCGGCGGCCTCTGGCAGGTAGTGGAGCGGGAAGGCGGCCATGGCGAGCACCTTCTGGTTCTCGCCGAGCAAGAGCACGGCTTTATCGCCGTCCTCGCCGCCGTGCGCAGCCGCCTCGCGGATTTCCTCAAGGGCGCCTTTGACAGCCTGGAAGTCGGCCGCATCGAGCGCTTCGATGCGGATGGAGGGCGCGAGCCCTGCCGAGAAGCAGACTTCCTTCGCGGAGACAGGGCCGAAGCCCATGCAGGCGGCTAAGAGTGCCTTGTCAAGGCGAAGCGTTGGGTCTGCCTTCACGATGGCCATGATGGTCTCGATATCATCTGTGAAGAGGTCTTTCTTCTCCTGTCCGGGCGGCAACTCGTAGGCCTGGCCGGGCAGGACGGTGCGCACGCGGCTGCTGTTCGCGCCAATCTTGCGCAGCGCGTCGATGATGATGCCGTCCTGCACGAGGATGATGTTGCTGTACTTGCCCATGAGCTCGAGCACGAGCGTCTTCGTCACGATGCGGCCGCCCGCGGCCAGCGAGTCGATGTCGATGAGCAGCAGGCGGTCGAGTCCGTGCTGGCGGATCTGGGCAATGCGGCCCGTCTCGATCTGCTTGCGCAGGACCATGCAGAAGACGGGCGGTTCAGGCGGGTTTTCGAGGTTCTTCTCGAGCAGGTGGGCCGACGGGTTCTGCGAGTTGATGGAGATGTGCAGCAGGAAATTCTGCCCGGGCTGACGCACGGACAGGATGATGGATTGCTTATTGGGCTGTGTGATCTTGTCGATGCGGCCGCCCGCGAGCGCTGCGTCAAGCTCGCGCGTCAGCGGGCGCATCGAAAAGCCGTCAAGACTCATATGGATTCCTCATTCCTTCTATATAATAGTATCGGGAATATTGTACCATCTGTGCAGGGGGAACTCAAGTACAGATGTACGGAAAGGGGTTGCAAGTGGCGGCCAAAACCAGTAGAATATAAGGATAAGGTAAAAGGAGGTATTCCTCATGCATTTTTCAAAATGGCAGGGCTGTGGCAATGACTTTGTCCTGGTCGACTGCTTCAAGGAAAACGTCGATGATTTCGCTGCATTCGCGAAGCAGGTCTGTGACCGCCACTACGGCATCGGCGGCGACGGCGTGCTCTACGTGCTGCCGTCCGATAAGGCGGACTTCCGCATGCGCATCTTCAATACAGACGGCAGTGAGGCCGAGATGTGCGGCAACGGCATCCGCTGCTTCGCGCGTTATCTCCACGACTTCGGCCTGACCGCGAAGGAAGCGTTCACGGTCGAGACGGGCGCAGGCATCCTCGTGCCGCGCCTGCAGCTCGAGGCGGGCAAGGTCACGGGTGTGCGCGTTGACATGGGCGAGCCGGTGCTCGAGGGCGAGAAGATCCCCGTCAAGGGCTTCGGCATGGACCGCGTCATCGAGGAGGATATCACGGTCAAGGGCCAGAACTACAAGATGACCTGCGTCTCGATGGGCAACCCGCACTGCGTCATCTTCGTCGATGATGCTGAGGCGTTCCCAATCCACGAACTTGGTGCCTCGTTTGAGTCGCATCCGGCCTTCCCGCGCAAGACGAACACGGAATTCGTCGAGGTGCGCGACCGCCAGCACGTGCGCATGCGCGTCTGGGAGCGCGGCGCTGCTGTGACGCTCGCCTGCGGCACGGGCTCGTGTGCGACGGGCGTCGCCGGTGTGCTTACGGGCCGCACGGACCGTAAGGTCGAGGTCGAGCTCGACGGCGGCAAGCTCATGGTCGAGTGGGATGAGGCCACGAACCATGTCTTCATGACGGGCCCGGCGGAGCTCGTCTTCACGGGTGAGATCGCGTACTGACGGGGGTGAGGCTATGATCAGGAGCATGACCGGCTTCGGCTCTGCCGTCGTCGAGAATGAGGAATACAAGGTATCGGTCGAGGTCAAGGCCGTCAACCAGCGCTTCCTCGAGATGTCCTTCCACATGGGGAGGGCGCTCTCGCCGTTCGAGGACAATTTGCGCCGCCTCGTGCGCCAGACGGCTGCGCGCGGCAAGGTCGACATCTTCGTCAACTATCTCGACAAGCGCGAGCACGCCGCCTCCATCCGCGTCGACAAGCAGCTCGCCGCCTCGTACCACGCGGCGCTCGACGAGCTCAGCGACTTCCTGCACCTCGCGCGCCCCGACGACGTCATGCAGGTCGCCTCGTACCCCGATGTCCTGCAGGTCGAGAAGGACGAAGAGCTCGCGGGCTTCGAGCCCGTGCTGCGCGCGGCTGCCAGTGAGGCCCTGCGGAGCTTCGATGCGATGCGCCAGGCCGAGGGCGAGAACATCGGCCGCGACTTCTTCGTGCGCCTCGGCGAGCTCGAAGCATCCGTCGAGCGCCTCAAGGCCCTCGCGCCGACGATCGTGCAGGCCTACCGCGAGCGCCTCGAGAAGACGCTCGGGGAGCTGCTCTCTGAGCAGGGAATCGACGAGACGCGCATCATCCAGGAGACGGCGCTCTACGCCGACAAGGTCAACTACACGGAGGAAGTCGTGCGGCTCGGCAGCCATTTCCAGCAGTTCCGCGCCATCCTCGCGTCGGCGGACGGTCCCATCGGCCGCAAGCTCGACTTCCTGATCCAAGAGATGAACCGCGAGACGAACACGATCGCCTCGAAGGCGAGCTCGGCCGAGGCCGCGCAGCTCGTCGTCGACATGAAGAGCGAGATTGAGAAGCTCCGCGAGCAGGTCCAGAACATCGAGTGAGACAGCTCACGATTCACGATAGGGAGGAAAGACGAAATGGATATCAGCTTAATCAACATCGGTTTTGGCAACATCATATCTGCGAGCCGCATCGTCGCGATCGTGAGCCCAGAGTCGGCGCCCATCAAGCGCATCGTCCAGGAGGCGCGCGACAATGAGCGCCTGATCGATGCGACGTATGGCCGCCGCACGCGCGCTGTCCTCGTCATGGACAGCGACCACGTCGTGCTGTCCTCCGTGCAGCCGGAGACGATCACGCACCGCATCCTCGTCGAGGATGACCCGAAGGAGATGGCGAGGGCCAGCAGAGCGGAGATGAATCGGAATACTAAAGGAAAAGATGAGGTAGAATGAGCAAAGGGTTATTGATTGTGATTTCGGGGCCTTCGGGCACGGGCAAGGGAACGGTCTGCGGAGAGCTCCTCTCGAAGACGCCGGAGCTTGCCTACTCGATCTCCGCGACGACGCGCCAGCCGCGCGACGGTGAGGTCGACGGCAAGAACTACTACTTCCTGACGAAGGAGCAGTTCGAGAAGATGATCGGGGAGGGCGGCTTCCTCGAGTACGCCAATGTCTACGGCAACTACTACGGCACGCCGCTCGGCAAGATCGAGGAGCGCCGCGAGGCAGGGCAGGACATCCTGCTCGAAATCGATACGCAGGGCGCGCTGAATGTCATGAAGCGCTGCCCCGACGGGCTCTTCATCTTCCTCTTGCCGCCGTCCTTGCCGGAGCTCGAGCGCCGCATCCGCGGCCGCGGCTCGGAGACAGAGGAGTCGCTCGCGCGCCGTCTCGGCTCCGCCGAGAAGGAGATCGAGATTGGCCGCAATTACACGTTTGTCGTCATCAATGACACAGTGCGCCAGGCTGTGAAGCGCATCCAGGCCATCATGGTCGCAGAGCACTGCCGTCGTGATAAAGAAGATATGATCAATGAGGTGTTGGAACAATGAGAACGAATACTGTTGAGATGAGCATGGTCAATCCGTCCACGGATACGCTGATGAAGAAAGTCGACAGCCGCTACGGCCTCGTCGTGCTCGCCGCCAAGCGCGCACGCCAGCTCTTAGACGGCGCTGAGCTCAAGGCGACGAAGGCCCGCTCGACGAAGAACGTGACGAATGCGCTCGAGGAGATTGCCGAGGGCAAGATCTCTTACGAGCTCGATATCGACCAGTAAGATTCCTTGAGGAAACAGCAGGGGAGGAGATGCAGCCGATGGAACAGGAGAACGCAGGCGCCCTCTCGGGCAAGAAAATCGTGCTCGGTGTGACGGGCGGCATCGCCGCCTACAAGGCCGTCGAGATCGCGAGCCGCCTGAAGAAAGCCGGCGCGGAGGTCCATGTCATCATGACGCGCGGCGCCGAGAACTTCGTCACGGAGCTGACCTTCCGCGAGATCAGCGGCCAACCGGTGACGACGGACATGTGGGCCAAGGTGCCGCACTACCATGTCGAGCACATCGCGCTCGCGCGTCTCGCCGATGCTGTGCTGATCGCACCTGCGACGGCCAACGTCCTTGCCAAGGCAGCGGCCGGCATCGCCGACGACATGCTGACGACGACCTTGCTCGCGACAAAGGCACCTGTCTTTGCCGCGCCGGCGATGAACACGAACATGTACGAGAATCCCGTGACGCAGCGCAACCTGCGCGACCTCGCCGCAAGGGGATATCACATCATCGAGCCAGCGAGCGGCATGCTCGCCTGCGGCGTCCGCGGCAAGGGGCGCCTGCCGGAGCCAGCCGCCATCGTAGAGGAGCTCGCTGCCTTCTTCGCCAAGGGGAAGGAGCTCGCGGGCAAGAAGGTACTCGTGACGGCCGGCGGCACCATCGAGCCGCTCGACCCCGTGCGCTACCTTGGCAACCGCTCGACGGGCCGCATGGGCTATGCCATCGCGCAGCAGGCAAAGAGCCGCGGCGCCGATGTCGTGCTGGTGTCGGCGCCAAGCGCTCTGCCCGTGCCGGAGGGCGTGCGCATCGTGCGCGTCGAGACGGCGCGGCAGATGCGCGAAGCCGTGCTCCGGGAGTTCCCGGCCACGGATGTCGTCATCAAGGCGGCCGCCGTCGCCGATTACCGGCCCAAGGTCGTAGCGGCTGACAAGATCAAGAAGCAGGACGGGGAGTTCACGCTCGTGCTCGAGCGCAACCCCGACATCCTCTACGAGCTCGGCCAGAAGAAGGCGCACCAGATCCTCGTCGGCTTCGCCGCAGAGACGCAGCACGTCGAGGACTACGCCAAGGCCAAGCTCGCCAAGAAGAACCTCGACTTCATCGTCGCCAATGACGTCTCCGAGAAGGACGCGGGCTTTGGCACCGAGACAAACCGCGTCAAGATCTTCGCGCGGGACGGCCGCATGTGGGACTACCCGCTCATGAGCAAGAGCGCGATTGGCGGGATCATACTCGACCATGTGCAGGAGAAGCTCAGTCTTTGAGCCGGCAAAAGAGGTCAGTTCTTGTTGACATCTGTACGGGGCGGGGGGTGTATTCCGGCTTCAGAAGCTCCGCGAAATGGGGCCTATGCTCGGTTTGCAAAGGGCCATCGAGGGAGGTTTGGCAAGGGGGCGGTGAAACATATTTCGGCTTCGGCGGCTCCGTAAATGTGCCCCAAGTGAGGTTGCGGACGGAAGCCGCTTCGCCGCCTGCCGCGGCGCTTTGACATCGCGTAGCGAAGATAGCCTCTGGGTGGGGCACACCCTTCGGGCACGTACTGCGCCGCCTGCAGGCGAAATATATTCCCCCACCCTTAGGCAGTACCTTTTTACTGCCACAACTCGACTTCTACGGTGGGCTCATATGCGATGGCCTGACTAGGCGGGGTGGAGACTATTTCGCTTGCAGGAACGGAGTGACTGCCCGCAGGGCTGCCCCGCAAACGAGCTTGGCTTTGTTTGCAATGTAAAAGCGTCGCTGTATGCGGCGCAGTTCCTCAGTACTGAAGATATACCTTGCGGGGCATTTAACGAAGTGACGAAACCGAAATAGTCTCCACCCCGCCCCCTACGATGTTATACAAAAAAAGGGCTGCCGCTTTCGCGACAGCTCTTTTTGCAGGCGTCATCCCATAGCTTATTTCTTTGCCTTGTTGCTTGCCTTTGCGTTCTTTGCATTCTCCTGCGGTGCGAATGGCGTCAGGGCGAAGTAGTCGAGCTCGCCTTTGCTGTTGAAGATGAATTCGCAGCGGACGACCTTGGCTTTGTCGAAGCTCATGAGGTAGATGAACTGGTCCGTCTTGTCGAAGCGCGTCCACGAGACGAAGCGGCTCTCCTTGAGCGTGCCGAGTTCCTTGGCCATGCGCTGCTGTGCCTTGAGCATTTCAGATGCCTTGACGTTCTTCTTGGCCTCGGCGCTCATGACGGCGAGGGCAGAGGCCGAGTCCTGCTTGACGAGCATGGCGTCGATCCACTCGTTCGAGATCGTCTCTTCGCTCTCGAATGCCTTGGCGTTCGCGGACGGAGCAGCCATGGCCGTTGCCGGCAGGATGAGCAGGCAGAGCATCATCGCGAGTAAATAGATTTTCTTCATAAAAACAATACACCTCCTGACAGCCATTGTACCGCATTTCTATCTTTCCTGTAAAGCGATTCTTGCGGATGTCCGCGCTGGCCGGGAGCCTGCATTGCAGTGTGTTTTATCTTCTATTCTGTATCTTAGGTATCTAGGGGGTTACATTTTGCTCGAACAATTGATATTCACGATGGGCGGCCCTCTGCGGGCAGGCAGCCTGCGGGTCGAGGTGGCGGTGCGCGAGCGCAAGGTCTATGTCGGCGCGGCCCGGGCGGATTCGCTCGAGGAGCTGCCGCAGGAACTCGCTCCGGACGCTCTTGTAGAGTTGCCGAATGGCCGCCGCTGGCTGCGCAAGCTCGACAAGCTCGCCATCGCGCAGCGCTGGCGCTCGCGCTTCACGGCGTCGGCGCCGCTCTCGGCGGACACGCGCTGGCAGCTCTTCTACAAGGAGCAGGGCAAGAACGCGCGCCACATCATAGGGCTCGGGGCGTTCCCCGAGAACTGGACGTCGTTCGTCGACTGCCTCAATGAATTGCCGGACGTCGCCATCCAGCAGCAGAACCACCTCGAGTACATCCGCTTCCTGCTCGTCGAGAAGGTGCCCGTCATCACGGGGCGGAAGAGGACGGTCGTGGAGCTGCGCGAGAAACTCGTCCTCGACCGCCGCAAGCGCATGATCCTTTACAACCGCCACAAGGAGGATTTCGGCACGGAGCGCCATGCCTACGATCTGCCGAAGGCGGTGAGCAATCTGCTCGATGCGCTCGACAAACCGGCTGCCTTCGAGCAGCGCCTGCACGTGCGCTGCATCGATGGCTCGGATACGGGGGCGCGGCTCATCGTGCGCTGGCAGCGCCACGACCGCCTCGAGGCGGGGCTCACTTGCCATTATGATGCGCAGGACATGCCGGCGGACTGGCCGCTCTTCCTGCGCATGCTGCACGAGGCCATGGGCGGCATCCGCGGCCGCTTCTTTGCGCTCGACCGCTTCCCGTTCGAGAGCGCGGCGCAGGCGAGCGCACAGCCATGAGGCAGAGCGCTCGATGTAGCAGGGAAATTGACAGGCATTGGATTCCTGCTATACTGAAGGTATTAATAAATACAGCGTATCTGCAAGAATACGATAGATGAGAGAATGCGGCTCAAGATCCATGAAGATCCATGTACAGCATATACAGCATATACAGTATATACGGTGCGATGGGATGCGATATGAGCCGGGAAAGAGGGGATACTATGCAGATTTCCAGCCGTTTCACCATTGCGGTCCACATCTTTGCCTGCATCGAGGCGTTCGGGGACCAGTACAAGCTCACGAGCGATTTCCTCGCGGGCAGCGTCAATGTCAACCCCGTCATCATCCGCAAGACGATGTCCCAGCTCCAGAAGGCCGGGCTCATCAAGGTCGCGCGCGGCACGGGCGGCATCAGGATCACGCGTCCGCTCGAGGAGATCACGCTCTTAGACATCTTCGAGGCCGTCGAGTCCATCGACCACGAGCATCTCTTCCACTTCCACGACAATCCGAATCCGGCCTGCCCGGTCGGCCGCAACATCCACAAGATCCTCGACGGCCACCTGCAAGATGCCCAGCGCGCGCTCGAGCAGGAGCTCGCCAAGACGACGCTCGCCGACATCCAGCAGGAGACGCTGGCCTGCCTCGCAAAGGATGCTGCTGCAGATCAGCAGGGATGATGGGGGCAAAGCATGAATAAGATCCTTGCCATGATGAAGCAGCACGAGCGCGCGCTGGCACTACTCGCCGTCATTGTCCTCGTCCTGCTCGGCAACGGCCAGCTGGCCATCACGGACCCCGTCGAATCGAACTACGCGTTGACCGCCAAGGAGATGCTGGCAGCTGGCGATTTCACCTCGCCGCGCATCTACGGGAATTACTGGTATGATAAACCGATCTTCTTTTACTGGGAACTCCTCGTGGCTTTCCAGATTTTCGGCACGGGAGAGTTTGCTGCGCGCTTTTTCCCGGCTGTGTTCTCGGTGCTCAATGTGCTTGAGACGTACTACTTCGCGCGCAAGCTCTACGACAGGGCTACGGCCTTCCTCTCGGCCATCATCTTCGGCACGACGATCGCCTTCTTCTACCTCTCGAAGGCCGTCATCACGGACATGACGTTCGTCTTTTTCTTCAACGCCGTGCTCATTGCCTTCTACCTCGCTTACCGCAGCGGTAGGCGATGGCTCTACCTCGCGGCCTTTTTCTTTTCGGGGCTGACCGTCCTGACGAAGGGGCCCATAGGCTTCCTGCTGCCGGGCTTCATCCTGCTCGTCTTCCTCTGCGTGCGGCGCCGGGCGGGGGAGCTCCTGCACATGAAGTGGCTGCCCGGCATGGCCGTCTTCCTCGCCGTCGGCGGCTCGTGGTACTACGTCATGTACCGCCTGCACGGCATGGACTTCATCGACACGTTCTTCGGCGTGCACAATTTCCTGCGCGCCCGCGTGGCCGAGCATGCGCGCGACGATGTCTTCTACTACTACACGCTCATTTTCCTCGTGGGCTTCGCGCCGTGGTCGTTCGTCGTGCTCTACCAGGTCAAGAAGTGCTGGGCAGAGCTCAGGGAGAGGGTGAAGCAGCGGCGCGTGAGCGATGCGGCCATCTTCCTCTTTGTCTGGGCGCTGCTCGTCAACCTCTTCTTCCAGTGCATGGCGACGAAGTACGTCACCTACACGCAGCCGGCCTTCCTGCCGATGGCCATCCTCGCGGGCCGCTTTCTGCTGCCGAAGATGCGCCTCGTCAAGCGGACTGCCGCCTGCATGTACGTGCTCTACGCCGTGCTGATCTTCGTGGCCGCCATCCCGCTCTGCGAGCAGCAGTCGGGGCGCACGACGGCCGCTGCTTTAAGGAATCTTAATCCCGGTGATTACCTCGTCGTTAACTACGGCGACTATAATAATGACCGTATCCACTACAAGGCCTCGACGGTCTTCTACTACGGAGAGAACATCCCCGAGCTTATCGGGCGCGAGGAGATGGAGGACGTCCGGCCCGGCGGCATGAGCTGGAACGCCAAGAATGTCATGCCGTTCCTCGCCTATGAGGACCTGCCGTCCGAGACGCCGATCCTCATCATCTGCGAGACGGAGCGGCTGCCTTTCCTGCGCGGCCGCCTCGCCGACAGCGCTCTCGAGAACGTCTACGAGTCACAGGGCACGACGATCGTCAAGGCCATCGTGCCGCGCCGCCGCATCGCCAATCCCGGCGATGCGGAATAAAAACACAGAAGGAACACGAAGGAACACAGAAGGATAGAAGGGAAGTCTAGATATCCATGGAGAAAAAGAGACTGTCCATCGTCGTACCCGTCTACAACGAGGAGGACAATCTGCATCATTTCTACGAAGCCGTCCGCCAGACGATGGCAGGTCTTGACCTTGACTGGGAAATCATCTTTGTCGACGACGGATCGCGCGACAAGAGCCGCGCCATCCTCGCGAAGCTCGAGCGTGAAGACGCACGCGTCCAGCCGATGCTGCTCGCACGCAATTACGGCCACCAGCTCGCGCTGACCTGCGGCCTCGACCACGCGGACGGCGATGTCGTCATCACGATGGACGGCGACATGCAGCACCCGCCCGAGCTCATTCCCGAACTGCTGAAGTACTGGCACGAGGGATACGATGTCGTGCAGACGATACGCGATGCGACGCGCGATGCCTCGTGGCTCAAGCGCACGACATCCGCCGGGTACTACAAGTTCCTCAACCTCATCTCGGAGGTGCCCGTGCAGCCGGGCGGCTCGGATTTCCGCCTGATGGACCGCAAGGCCGTGCTGGCCTTCCGGCGCTACCGCGAGCACGCGCGCTTCATCCGCGGGCTCATCGGCGCGATGGGCTTCCGGCAGAAGCAGCTGCACTTCACGGCGCCGCCGCGCTTTGCGGGCAGCTCGAAGTTCTCGCCGCGCAAGATGTGGCGCCTCGCCGTCGACGGCGTCTTCACGTGCTCGACCTTCCCGCTGCGCCTCGGCCTCTACTTCGGCATGGCGAGCCTCTTCGCGAGCATCTGCCTCTTCCTGCACGTGCTCTATGAGACCTTCGTCAGCGAGGACACGGCGGCGGGCTGGCCGACGATCATGGCCTGCCTGCTCTTCTTCGGCGGCATGCAGCTCCTGATCCTCGGCATCATCGGCGAGTATCTCGGCCGCACCTACGAGGAGACGAAGCGCCGTCCGCTCTACCTCCTCGCGCGCGGCAAGCCCGAAGACCTCGCGCACGGCCTCGATGACGAGGCGGCGGCTTCGGCCATCGCCATGGCCAATGATTCGGTAGAAGAGCCGGAGCCTGCCCATGAGAGTTGACTGGCAGACCATCAAGCACCACTTCTTCACGCGCGCCTTCCTGCTCTTCCTCATCATCGGCACGCTCAACACCTTCCTCTGCAGCTTCCTCGCGACGATTCTCGAGCCGCTCGTCCACAATGCGAACCTCGCATTCAACATCGGCTATCTGCTGAGCAATGGCAATGCGTATCTGCTCAACAGCTTCTTCGTCTTCCCGACGCGCATGACGCCCGCGCGCTACGTGAAGTTCTTCCTCTCGTACGTGCCGAATTACATCATCCAGAACGCCATCGTCTTCATCTGCTACAATCTGCTCGGCCTGCCGTCGCTCGCGAGCTACCTGCTCGCCGCCATCCTCGGCGTGCCGATCACCTTTCTCTGCGTCAAGATCTTCGCCTTTGGCCGCCATTGAGCGGTGGGGAAGAAGAGGTATTGTGATTTTTATCACAGATCTGTGATATTTTCTGTTGACGGATAACGACTATCCATGGTATCGTAAATACGATTCAGTAACTGACCAGCAAATGGAGGTTCCTGTATTCTTTCGAGTATGTATGCTCTTTTGCGTATGGATGCTCGTTGAGTACGGGGACCTCCATTTTTCATGACAGGAGAGATAGTATGACCAACCGCAATGAACAGTGGAAACACGAGAAGGACGGGCTCGAGATCCTCAAGGAGCTTCCCGCGCTCGCCGAAAAGGCATTCAAGGAGATCGACCCCGGAGACATCGAGCGCCTCAAGTGGGCGGGGATCTACGCGCAGCGGCCGCGCGACGGCCACTTCCTCGTGCGCGTCAAGCTGCCTTCGGGCCAGCTGACGGCAGCGCAGGCCAAAGTCCTCGCGGATTTTGCCGCCGCGTACGGCAAGGGCGAGATCCAGATCACGATACGTCAGGCCGTGCAGATCCACAACATCACCCTGCGCGATGCCGTGGACATCCTGCCGCGGCTCAAGGCCGCGGACCTGAGCTCCGTCGAGGCCTGCGGCGATGTGCCGCGCACGATCCTCGGCAACCCGCTGGCCGGTGTCGACGCAGAGGAACTTCTCGACACGCGCCCGCTCGTCGAGGAAGTCTTCCGGTTCTTCCTCGGCAACCGCGATTTCTCGAACCTGCCGCGCAAGTTCAAGATCTCCATCTCGGCCAACCCGCATGATGCCGGCTTTGCGCGCATCAATGACCTTGCCTTTGTGCCGGCAAGGCGCGAGGGGGAGGCGGGCTTCGTCGCCTACGTCGGCGGCGGCCTTTCGGCAGAGCCGCATCTTGCGGTACGCCTGCCGTTCTTCATCCGCCCGGCGGAGGTCAAGGCCGTCGCTGAGGCTGTCGCAACGCTCTTCCGCGACGAGGGCTACCGCGAGAAGCGCAATCACTGCCGCCTCAAGTACCTCGTGGCGGACCTCGGCGCAGAGCGTGTCGCCGAGAAGATCGAGGCACAGACGGGCGCTCTGCTGCGCGGCGGCGAGGAAGTCACCGCCCCGTGGAACTACGGCCGCTTTTACGGCATCCACGCGCAGAAGCAGCCGGGACTCTGCTACGTCGGCGTCCACGTGAAGAACGGCCACATCCGAGCCGAAGACCTCCGGGCATTTGCCGAGCTTGCTGAGCGCTTCGGCCAGGGACGCCTGCGCACGACGAACTCGCAGAACCTCATCCTGCTCGACATCCCCGAGGGAGAGACCGGGGCACTGCTTCATGATGCAATCTTCAAGGCCTACCCGACGGCGCCGGGGTTCTTCACGGGCTACGCCTCCTCGTGCACGGGCAATGCCTACTGCAACTTCGCACCGATCGAGACGAAGAACCGCCTGCACGAGCTCACGGCCGCGCTCGACGAAGCTTTCCCAGAGGTCGGACAGCCGCTGCGCATCAACCTGACGGGCTGCTTCCACGCCTGCGCGCAGCCGCAGGTCGCCGACATCGGACTGACGGGCGGCCGCGCGCGCGTCGGCGAGGCGGTCGTGCCCGTCTACACGTTGATGATCGGCGGACATCTCGGCGAGGGATCTGCCTTTGCTCGGCCGCTCGAGGGCCGCGTGGCCGACGACAAGCTCCTCGGCCTCCTGGAGGCCCTCGTCCAGAAGTACCTCGCACTGCGCGAGGCGGGCGAGCCGTTCTACGCGACGGTCGCGCGCACGGGCCTCGAGCTTTGGCAGTCTGTCGCCAACCAATACACAATTGCTTGAGAGACGTTGACAATGTGAAAGAGTCCGACTATAATAAGAGTTGCAATTGCATAACGGGGGAGCTTGCGGCGTCGTGCACAGCAGGCTGAGAGGGGACTCGTGGTCCCGACCCTTGACCTGATTTGGATAATGCCAACGTAGGGAGATGGAGCGCTTCGCCGCAGGGCAGGCGCAGACGTGAGATGAGCGAAGGAAGACCAAGCAGGTCTTCCTTCTTTTTTTATGCAGACAGGATGGAGATGAACCTATGGTCACGATCAATGGAGAAGCACAGGCCAAAGACGGCACGATGCTCCTGGACTTCCTGAAGGAAGCCGGCTACGACAGCCGGGCAATCGCTGTCGAGTACAACGGCGCGATCCTCGCGAAGGATGCGTACGAGACGACATCATTCAGGGCGGGCGATGTCGTCGAGATCGTCTGCTTCATGGGCGGCGGTGCCTGACGGCCCACAGCAGCTGCCGTATATGCACAGAGAGATAGAGAAAGAAGACGATAGAAATGACAGAATCCACAAAATCCACGAAATCCATCGAGGAAAAGATGGCCGAGGACAGCTTCACGCTCGGCAGCCACACGTTCCACTCGCGTTTCATTCTCGGCTCGGGCAAGTACTCGCTCGAACTCATCGACGCGGCCGTGCGCTACGCCGAAGCAGAGCTCGTGACGGTGGCCGTGCGCCGCGCGAACACCAAGGAGAAGGAGAACATCCTCGACTACGTGCCAAAGACCGTCACCCTGCTGCCCAATACCTCGGGCGCCCGCACGGCGGAGGAGGCCGTGCGCATCGCGCATCTCGCCAAGGCGCTCGGCTGCGGCGACTTCATCAAGATCGAGATTATGCGCGACTCGAAGTACCTGCTGCCCGACAACAACGAGACGATCCGCGCGACCGAAATGCTCGCCAAGGAGGGCTTTGTCGTGCTGCCCTACATGTACCCCGACCTCTACGCCGCCCGCGCGCTCGTCGATGCCGGTGCAGCGGCCGTCATGCCGCTCGCCGCGCCAATCGGCTCGAACAAGGGACTCGCGACGAAGGAATTCCTGCAGATCCTCATCGACGAGATCGACCTGCCGATCATCGTCGACGCCGGCATCGGCAAGCCGTCGGAGGCCTGCGCGGCGATGGAGATGGGCGCCGCGGCCATCATGGCGAACACGGCTCTCGCGACGGCCGGCGATGTGCCGCTCATGGCCTCGGCGATGCGCGATGCGATCCGCGCCGGCCGCAAGGCATATCTCTCGGGGCTCGGCCGCGTGCTGACGCGCGGTGCCGCCGCTTCCGACCCGCTGACGGGCTTCCTGCATGACTGAGCGTAGAGAACAGAAAGGAAGCGCATTGTGATGACGAATCAGAAAAATAATTTCTTCATCGACTCGGACAAGCTCAGCGAGAAAGCCCTCGCCAAGAAGCACCGCCTGGAGACGGACCCCTCGAGCCGTACCGACCCGATGGCCTACTGGCCCGACATGGAGCAGATCGACCCGACTGTGCGCGAGACGGTCATCGCGGCCATGAACGACTACGACCCGAGCGCCTACACGATCCTTGACGCCAAGCGCGCCCTCGACCACGAGACGTGCACGATCGAGGACTTTAAGGCGCTGCTCTCGCCGGCCGCCCTGCCGCTCTTGGAGCAGATGGCGGAGCGCGCGAGCCGCGAGACGAGCCGTCACTTCGGCAACACGGTCTACCTCTTCACGCCGCTCTACATCGCCAATTACTGCGAGAACTACTGCGTCTACTGCGGCTTCAACTGCTACAACGACATCCACCGCCTGCAGCTCAGCAAGGACGAGATCGAGCACGAGATGCAGGTCATCGCCAAGAGCGGCATGGAGGAGATCCTCATGCTGACGGGCGAGAGCAAGGAGAAGAGTAGCGTTGCTTACATCGGCGAAGCCTGTAAGCTCGCGCGCAAGTACTTCCGCAACGTCGGCCTCGAAGTCTACCCGATGAATGTCGCCGACTACCGCTACCTGCACGAGTGCGGCGCCGACTACGTCACCGTCTTCCAGGAGACATACGATGTCAAGAAATACGAGACGCTTCACCTCATGGGCCACAAGCGCGTCTGGCCGTACCGCTTCGAGGCGCAGGAGCGCGCCCTGATGGGCGGCATGCGCGGCGTCGGTTTCTCGGCACTCTTAGGCCTCGCCGACTTCCGCAAGGACGCCCTCGCGACAGCGCTGCACGTCTACTACCTGCAGCGCAAGTACCCGCAGGCCGAGTTCTCGCTCTCGTGCCCGCGCCTGCGCCCGATCATCAACAACGAGAAAATCAACCCGCAGGATGTCGGCGAGCGCCAGCTCTGCCAGATCCTCTGCGCCTACCGCATCTTCCTGCCGTACGTCGGCATCACCGTCTCTTCGCGCGAGAGCGCAGCCTTCCGCAACGGCATCGTCAAGATCGCTGCGACGAAGATTTCCGCCGGCGTCTCGACGGGCATCGGCGACCACGAGGAGAAGTACACGGGGAAGGGAGAGGGCGAGACCGGCGACGCGCAGTTCGAGATCTGCGACAGCCGCAGCCTGCGCCGCATGTACGCGGACATGGCCGGCGAGGGCCTGCAGCCAGTGCTCAATGACTATGTGTATCTCTAAGAAAGTTCTTCCTGCGAAGCAGGAGCATCTCATCGCGGTGACCAACCGCCATCTCTTTGATGAGGCAGGAGGGCAGTCAGCCTTCCTCGCGCGCCTCGAACAGGTAGCCGCCGCACATCCCGCCGCCCTCATCCTGCGCGAGAAGGATATGGAGGAGGGGGACTATGAGGTACTGGCGCGGGAGGTACAGATCCTCTGCCGCCGCCATCAGGTGCCCTTTATCGCGCATACCTTCGCTGGTGCGGCGAAGCGGCTCCATGCCGACGGCCTTCACCTGCCACTTCCCCTCCTGCGCACCATGCGTCAGGAAGGGAGGGCGTTGCCTGGGCGGCTCGGCACCTCGTGCCATTCGCTCGAAGACGTGCGCGAAGCGGAACAGCTCGGCTGCTCGTATCTCATCGCGGGCCACATCTATGAGACCACCTGCAAGCCGGGCCTGCCGCCGCGCGGCCTCCGCTTCCTGCGCGAAGCCGCCGCTTCGACAGCGCTTCCCGTCTACGCCATCGGCGGCATCACGCCCGAGCGCCTGCCGGAAGTCCTCGCGGCGGGCGCGGCGGGCGGCTGCGCGATGAGCTCCCTGATGCAAGGGCCCCTCTGGCTGGCGCCACGAAATAATCCGTGACTTTTATCACTACATGTTGACATTTCTCGCAGACGGCTGTATAATAGCCATAAATTGTTAAACATATAAACAAAGTATGCATTAACAAGATACGAGAGTCATTCGTCAACGAAAGCTCACGATAAGGCCTGTGGCAGGAGTCTGTTCTGTCAGGGTGTCTTTATCGCGAGCTTTTTCTGGTATTATGGAGGGATTTTACATGAAACTGACAGTAAACGGCAAAGAACTGACCATCGAGAAGTCCATCAACCTCAAGGACCTGCTCGTCGTCGCCAAGGCGGAGCAGCCGGACTACGTGACGGTGGAGCTCAACGGTGAGTTCGTCGATCACTCGGGCTTTGAGTCGACGTTCGTCAAGGACGGCGACAAGGTGGAATTCCTCTATTTCATGGGAGGCGGCGCAAGATGAGCTCTTTGACGAATGAACAGATTGAACGCTATTCGCGCCACATCATCCTCGACAAGGTCGGCGGCAAGGGGCAGGAGAAACTGCTCGGCGGCAAGGTGCTCGTGATCGGCACGGGCGGCCTCGGCGCACCGGCTGCGATGTACCTCGCAGCGGCCGGCGTCGGCACGATCGGCCTCGTCGACTTCGATGTCGTCGACCTCTCGAACCTGCAGCGCCAGATCATCCACCAGACGAAGGATGTCGGCAAGGCCAAGGTCCAGTCGGGTCAGGAGACGATCGCGGCGATGAACTCGGACGTCGAGGTCCATACCTACAACGAGATGGTGACGTCGAAGAACATCCGCGACATCATCCGCGACCAGGACTACGACTTCATCATCGACGGCACCGATAACTTCCCGGCGAAGTTCCTGATCAACGATGCGTGCGTCTTCGAGAAGAAGCCGTTCTCGCACGCAGGTATCATCCGCTTCCAGGGCCAGCTCATGACGTACGTGCCGGGCAAGGGCCCGTGCTACCGCTGCGTCTTCCCGACAATGCCGCCGAAAGACGCTGTGCCAACCTGCCGTCAGGCCGGTGTGCTCGGTGTCATGGGCGGCGTCATCGGCACGCTGCAGGCGACGGAAGCACTCAAGTACATCCTCGGCATCGGCGACCTCCTGACGGGCTATCTCCTGACGTACGACGCCCTGACGATGACCTTCCGCAAGATCAAGATCCCGCGCAACCCGAACTGCGGCATCTGCAGCGATCACCCGACAATCACCGAGCTCATCGACTACGAGCAGCCGGCCTGCGACCTGCGTCATCACTGAGGGGGGAGAGCATGATCATTCATCTGAAACTGGCGGACTATCTCGCAATGGTGCAGCACGCGCGCAAGACCGCGCCCGTCGAGGACTGCGGCCTGATTGGCGGCCGCATCGACGAAGCGACCGGCGAGAAATTCGTGGAGAAAGTCTTCTTCCTGACGAACACCGATCACAGCGAAGAACATTTCTCCCTCGACCCGAAGGAGCAGTTCGCCGCAGTCAAGGAGCTGCGCGCCCAAGGACTCGAGCTCCTCGGCAACTGGCACAGCCACCCCGCATCCCCCTCCCGCCCGAGCGAAGAAGACAAGCGCCTCGCCTACGACAGCCGCGCGAGCTACTTCATCCTCTCCCTCAACGGCGGCGAACCCGTTTTGAACAGTTTCCACATTGAGAAACGGACCGACGTGAGCAAAGAGGACTTGCGCATCCGCTGATTTTCTCTTCATCGGCGATGAGCTGAGAGGAACGCCTCGAGCATCTCAGGAAGTGAGGGAGGGGCTGGCCCTTAGCGGAGCTTTGACGGTCTGCGTGAAGAACCGGTTTTTTGCCGACCAGAATCCTTGCCAAGGAGCGTCGTCCAAGCGGAGCGCGTTTAGCTCCTTGGCAAGGCTGCCATAAAAGGCAAAAAACAGGTTTAGCAGACCGTCACGCGCAGCGCCGGGCCAGCCCCTCCCGTCTTCCCTCATTGATGAGAACGTCATCTATCTACTATCTATCTCATCTAGCAATCATAATGTATGTATATCTTAGGAGGAATTCCCATGGCAGTTGATTATAAAGAGCTCAAAAAAGGCGGCTTCATGCGCCAGCGCCAGAAAGACCATTTCTCGATGCGCCTGAAGTCCGTCGGCGGCCACTTCACCGCGGCCCAGCTCGGCACCGTGCAGAAAGTCGCGGAGCAGTACGGCAAGGGCTACGTGCACCTGACCTCACGCCAGGGCATCGAGATTCCCTTCATCCGCCTCGAGGATATCGACGCCGTCAAGAAAGCCCTGCACGAGGGCGGCGCCTCCGTCGGCGTCTGCGGGCCGCGCGTGCGCACGATCACGGCCTGCCAGGGCTGCGCCGTCTGCGCCTCGGGCCTCATCGACACGCAGCACCTCGCGCAGGAGTTCGACAAGCGCTACGGTGGCCGCGAGCTGCCGCACAAGTTCAAGTTCGGCTTCACTGGCTGCCACAACAACTGCCTCAAGGCCGAGGAGAACGACTTCGGCGTCAAGGGCGGCGTCGAGCCGAAATGGTCGTCCGATTCCTGCACGTTCTGCGGCGTCTGCGAAGCTGTTTGCCCCGAGAAGGCCATCACGGTCAAGGCAGACGAGGGCAAGGTCGTGCTCGACGAGTCGAAGTGCGTCTACTGTGGCAAGTGCATCAAGAGCTGCCCGACGGACGCCTGGCAGGGCAAGGCCGGCTTCGTCATCTCGTTCGGCGGCCTCTACGGCAACCGCATCGCGATTGGCCGCCATTTCCTGCCGATCGTCTTTGAAGAGGAGAAACTCTACGAACTCGTCGACACGACGCTGGCTTTCTTTGAGAAGTACGCGAAGCCGAGCGAGCGCTTTGCCAACTGCCTGGACCGCGTCGGCTGGGACAAGCTGGAAGAGGAGGTCAATAAAGTATTATGAGTGAAGCAATGAAGACCGACGGCACGATCGACATCACGGATGTCGTCTGCCCCATCACCTTTGTCAAAGTCAAGCTAGCCCTCGAAGATCTCGAGGACGGCCAGACGCTTGCCGTGCACCTCAATGACGGCGAGCCGATCCAGAATGTGCCGCGCAGCCTCAAGGACGAGGACCACAAGGTCCTCTCCGTCAAGAAGCGCGAGGACGGCACGTACGACCTCATCGTCAAGAAGCATGGACTTCTGTCGGACTGAGCAGGGTGGCTCAGAACGAAATACTGTATACATGTAAATTTGTTGTTGACGAATGCAGGTGACCCTGCTATTATAGAGACATCAGCAAGAGGCAATGGAGCCCCGAAGAATCAGGTACCGGATTCTTCGGGGCTTTCCTGTTCACTGGCTGGTACACTTTCCGTTGAAATCCCCAAAACAAACAGCGGCCAGGAATGGACAAAGGCGTCCGGCGGGCATGAGAAACCTCATCGAGGCTCATGCCGCTGGACGCCTTTTGCATTTGGCCCTGATTCAGCGGCGGGTGAATGGAACGGAAAAAGCTATTATATTTTCCAAGCGTTGCAATCTTTTTGAGCTAATGGAAAGGAATGGATTCTTATGATTGACACTGGCGATACGGCCTGGGTGCTCATCAGTGCAGCCCTGGTCTTTGTAATGACACCTGGTCTCGCGTTCTTCTACGGCGGCATGGTCCGCAGCAAGAACGTCCTGACGACCATCATGCAGAGTTTCTTCATCATCGCGATGATCTCCGTTGAGTGGGTCATCCTCGGCTATGCCATGACGTTCGGCACGGACATCGGCGGCTTCATCGGCAGCCTCGACAAGGTCGGCCTTGCCGGTGTCGGCCTCAACGTCCTCGAGAACGGCACGATCCCGGAGCTCGCCTTCGTCGCCTTCCAGTGCATGTTCGCCGTCATCACGCCGGCCCTCATCACGGGCGCGTTCGCAGAGCGCATGCGCTTCGCAGCCTTTGCTGTCCTGATCCTGCTCTGGGCCATCTTCATCTACAACCCGATGGCTCACTGGGTATGGGGCGGCGGCTTCCTCGCAGAGCTCGGCGCGCTTGACTTCGCCGGCGGCCTCGTCATCCACATCCTTTCCGGTGTGTCCGGCCTGACGATCTGCATCTTGCTCGGCACGCGCCGCGGCTACGGCCAGTTCGCCATGATTCCGCACAACCTGCCGATGACGGTTCTCGGCGCAGCACTCCTCTGGTTCGGCTGGTTCGGCTTCAACGCCGGCTCGGCTCTCGGCGCAAACGGCCTCGCCGCCAACGCATTCGTCACGACGCAGGCAGCAGCTGCTGCTGCAACGGTCTCCTGGGTACTCGTTGAGTGGTACCGCAACGGCAAGCCAACCATCCTCGGCGCGGCTTCCGGCTGCATCGCCGGCCTCGTTGCCATCACGCCAGCTGCCGGCTTTGTAAAGCCGATGCCGGCGCTCGCCATTGGTTTTATCGGTGGTATTGTCTGCTACCTCGCCGTCGCTGTCCTCAAAGAGAAGCTCGGCTACGATGATTCGCTCGATGCCTTTGGTGTTCACGGCATCGGCGGTACCTGGGGCTCCATCGCAACGGGCCTCTGGGCTACGACGGAAGTCAACCCGGCCGGTGCTGACGGCCTCTTCTACGGCGAAACGCACCTGCTCTTCGCTCAGGTCGTTTCGGTTATCGTTGCTTATGCTCTTGCCATTGTCGGTACGTACATCCTATTCAAGATTGTCAGCCACTTCATGAAGGTCCGCGCAGACGAGACGGAAGAAATCGCAGGGCTCGATGTCGTCGAGCACGGCGAGCGCGGCTATG
The DNA here is from genome assembly GCF_000702905.1 of Mitsuokella jalaludinii DSM 13811. GTDB lineage: Bacteria > Bacillota > Negativicutes > Selenomonadales > Selenomonadaceae > Mitsuokella > Mitsuokella jalaludinii. The sequence goes on along the minus strand of NZ_JNKR01000002.1, from coordinate 126,323 downwards.
CCAGCGCCATGATGGCCGGCAGCCCGATTGCATCCCTCGAGAACTCCAGCGAGATGCTCGCAAACACGATTCTAAGTACGCAGAAAGAGTGAGGCAGCTATGAAGATCACGAAAGTAGAAATCATCACACGTGCCAGCAAGCTCGAAGAACTCAAGCAGGCACTCAACGATATCGGCGTGCTCGGCATGACCGTCAGCCAGGTGTTCGGCTGCGGCCTGTCGAAAGGCCACACGGAAGTCTACCGCGGCAAGGAATACGACATCAACCTCGTCCCGAAGATCAAGCTCGAGACCGTCGTCTGTGAGATTCCGGTCGAGCGCGTGCTCGAAGTTGCACAGAAAGCCGTGCGCACAGGCAACATCGGCGATGGCAAGATCTTCGTCTACGAGCTCACCGATGCCGTCCGCATCCGCACCGGCGATCGCGGCCCGGAAGCCATCATGGACACCAAATAAGGTATCCTGAACATATAACTCGAATCCTCATAACCCCATAGATTTGATGTATCCCCAAATGGAGGGCCCCGCAAGGGGTCCTTTCTTATATAAAAAATCCTGCCGAAAGCACCGCATTCCGGCAGGATTTTTCTTGTTTGCCGCGAAATAAGAGCGTAGGAAAGAATTGCCAGAAGGCAACTCCTTCTGGCAGGACAAGCAAAACGATGATTCTGATTCATCAGAAAGGGTGTGTTCCTATGAGACATACTGATTTTGATGTGAGGTTGGACGGAATCATGGTACGTGCAGCAGTCCGTCTTCACGAGAGGATGGCGTTCGCTTTTGCGCGCGGCAGCCTCGCAGATTACCTCAGGAAAATCGGAATGGCAGAAGAACTCGGCCTTGGCCCGCAGCACAATGCGAACCTTGCCAAAGTCGAAGACGCCGTCCTCATCCTGCTCGCGCAGAAAATCCGCCGGGCGAGGAAGAGCGGCACACTCAAGAGCGTCCTGCAGCAGCTCAACATGCTCGAACTGCTGCAGAAAAAAGAGCGTCCGGGCAAGATAGGACACAATGTGAAACATCTGCGCCGGATCCAGGCAACCGGGAAGAAACAGGACGAGCAGCCCCCCATGGGAAACGTCATCTCCGTTCATTTCCGCTCCATTCCCTGACACAGCAAGAGATTTTGTTACAAGTACAACAAGAGGCATAGGAGTTGCGGCTCCTATGCCTCTTGATTTTTTATGCATTCGTTGTTCACCGTTGCGCTCTGTCAGAAAGCCAGCCCGTTATCCCTGGCAATCTTGCGGACTTCTTCGAGTGAGAGGCTGGTAGAATCGGTGATGACGCTTACAGGTAAGTGATGGCCTGACGGATAGCCGTCCTGAGTTCGAGCCCGTTTTGCAGGCCATCGCGGACCTTCTGGACGAAGATGCTGTAGCTCTTGATGTTGTTGATGATGCATTCTCTTTGCCGAAATCGTATGCTATAATAAAAGAATCGGGAGCATGCTTGCTCCCGATGGCCACCAACGGTAGGCGGTTGTCCTCTCTATCAGATTACTTTGATGTTTGACGATGGAGGGATTTTTGTACGCCCTCCACAGCGGACTGTTGCTTTGCGGCAGATCTCAACTGGAAGGAGGGGATGCGCATGAACGAAGGAACGCTCTATGGCATTGTCATGAATGTCCTCGGATTTGCGATTGCTTGCTTTTCTCTGGGCTACGCTCTCGGGAAAGACAGAAGCACAAAAAATGACCGCCAAGCTCACAACTATACGGTCATCTTTTTGATCAACAGTTGAGGACAACCGTCTACGGTGGCCTCTTTTTCTATGTCTATTATAGCACGGCGGAAAGGTACGCGCAAGCTCTCCAACCGTCGACAGTGAATTCTAACTCAATTGGCCATTCTGGGCGTGGTTAGATGCATGTGATTTGAATCCATAATCAAGGAAAACAATACCGTCGGCCAGAACTTGTCCGCGCTGGACACTGGCCTCAAGACGACGAGCCGCCTCATCGAGAACGACATCAGCCGTGCGGCGGCGGGCAGCAATGCCCTGGCGGCGCTGCATCCGATACAGGAATTCGATCCGGACGACAAAGCGCAGTTCGCGCTTGGCTACGGCCATTACCGCAATTCGAATGCAGGCGCGGTTGGCGCGTTCTACCAGCCGGATGAGAACAGCCTGTTCTGCTTCGGCGTTTCGTTCGGCAATGGCGATGTGGGCCTCAATGCGGGCGTGACCGTCAAGTTCGGCCCGGGCGGCTCGGACCACCATGCTCTGACGAAGACGCAGATGGCCAAAGTCATCGACGCACAGTCGAAGGGGACCGACGAGCTCAAGAAGGACAATGCCGACAAGGATAAGCGCATCGATGCTCTCGAGCAGAAGATGACGGAAATCCTTGCCAAGCTCGACAAGAGTCAGGGCTGATGGCTGGAAAGGAGAAGACATCGCAGATGACAAGGAATGTCGCCGTGTGGTCCAAGCGGCTGCGAGAACTCCGCCAGGCCAACAATCTGTCGCAGACAGATGTGGCGAAGGTCCTCCGCTGCAGTCAGGTCGCGTGCGGCATGTACGAGCTTGGCAAGCGCCGAATCTCGGTTGATAACCTCGTGAAGCTGGCAAGGTACTACCATGTATCGCTCGACTACCTGGCCGGACTCCAAGATCAGGGCTGATTGACATCACGCTTCCATAGGATGAACAGAAGGCCGTGTGGCAAATGACACACGGCCTTCTTAGTGTCTTGTTTTATAACAATGTGCTATACAATCTGTAATCGCAATTTCATAATATCACACACCTGCAAGATAAATACATCCTTTTTCTGTGTGATCTATCTCATTTTTTCTGCAAGACAGCAGAATAGTGGTATGTATTCAAGGGAAGTCGTAGTACAATACAGACAGAAGGAAGAACTTCTCTTGTATATTGGCAAATATATGGATTGTATTTCTGAATCTGTAAAATCAAAATGCATATTGACCCTAATCTTAAGATATGGGTTATGATAAAACTAAACGTGCATTAGCCATATGGCAGATGCATGTATGAGAACAGTCCCGTTATTTTTAGAAAGGAATGTCATTGTCATGGATGTACAGGTTACAACCGCAAAGTGCACAAATGTACACGGGGGGGGGACGTCGCGATGGGGGAATGTCAGCCTAAGGCGGATGGAGCCGCCCTGCGTCATACGCCTAGTATCTGGGCAAAGAATCTAAAAGATCTGCGTGAGCGCAATAACTTATCCCAGGCGGATGTCGCCAAGGTCCTGCACTGCAGTCAGGTCGCCTATGGCATGTATGAGCTCGGCAAGCGCAAGCTGCCGATAGAGCGGCTCATCATACTGGCGAAGTATTATCATGTATCGTTGGATTACCTGGTTGGGCTTGCATGATGAGACTGTGGCAGCCGAGATGACAGCATTCGCGGAGGGATAATCATGAAGAACAACAAGATTACAATCGGCCAGATGGCCAAGTTGAATCATACGACATTGGCGACACTGCGGCTCTATGATGAGAAAGGACTGCTGAAGCCGATAGAGGTCAATCCGAAGAGCAACTACCGCATCTACGATGTCAGGCAGAGCATGGTGTTCCACATGATCCAGCACAACAAGGATCTAGGCCTGAGCCTCAAGGAGATTGCGGCTATCCTGGATCACTCCAGTGCCGACTTCCTAGTGCATACGTATAGCCAGAAGGTCGTTGAGCTGGACCGGAAGATGCGTGAGCTGCAATGGCAGAAAAGAGAGCTCCAGAAGGTCCTTCGCTGGAATGACTATTTCACACACCGGCCGCCCAAGGACACCTTGACGATTGGGTACGTGCCGTCATCCCATGTCTACATGAAGAAGGCGGTGCGCAATTACTTCCAGGAGGATTTCGGCAGCGTCGTCTACGATCTCTCGTGCATGGAAGGAGAATTGCACAAGAAGAAAATTCGCGGCGTCTATCCGTACAATGCCTTCCTGACGGTGAAACAGGAGGATTTCCTCGCGGGGCGCTGCCGGGCAGATCGGATTGGCATGATCGTCCCCGATGACAGCACGGAGAAAGTAAAGACGGAGACGTACGAGAGCAGTACGTGTGCCTGTGTCTATTTCGAAGATTTTGAGCAGGCCCCGGCCTACATGGAGAAGCTCCTGGCCTACTGCCAGCAAGAGAACTGCACGCTGATCGGCGATGTCACCTGCCAGATCATCGGCGTCCTTGATGCGCAGGATTTCCGCAAGACCGCCGAAACCCTGCGCTTCCAGGTGCCTATCCAAAGAGATGACAGCAGCGCGCCTTCAGCAGAAAGCATATCCGGTTGACCCCTCACAGCATGCGACATTATCCCTGCCGCATGCTGTTTTTATCTCCAGCAACAACAAATTGATATATCATACATATCTAAAGAACGATGATAGATAACAATGTCGAGATTGACTGTGCGACAACAATAGGTCTTATCCTAAAACTAAATTTAATCATATGAATTCAGTGATAAATGAGAGTGGAGGGGAAGACCGAATGAATCGAATCTACAAAGTCATCTACAAGCAAGGCACGACAGTGCTACATCGTCGTGTCCGAACTTGCTAAGCGGAACCACAAGAGCAGTCAACCGTCTATCGACCATAGCACCCCAGCCCCGGCCCGCATCATCGCCATGGCTCTCACCGCCGGTGCCCTGACGTGGGGATGCACGCCAGGCATCAGCTGGGCCGCGGACAAGGATATTGTGGACAAAGGGGCCCAGCCCATTGCTTACGACATCAGTCCGGTCAACGATGGGACCAATATTGCCATCGGCAAGAATGCCAAGGTCTTTATCGGCGGCGGGACACAGGAATCTATGCTTTCGTTTGGAGAAAAAGCAGACCCCACTATGTGGCATGGCTTAGTCCAGACGGGCTGGAATATTCACTCGAATGAACATGCTAAAAAGAATTTACCCGAGGCTATTGCAATAGGAACGAATTCGTATGCCCGTACAGGCTCCATCGAAATCGGTGCTCATACACTGGCAGAAAATAAGATTTCCATCGGTGATACCACAGCAGACCAACTGCGTCAGTTTGGTGTAGCTTCCACTACTTTGGGGACCAATTCCTATACCGGCGGCGGTTTTGCTACTACCATTGGCAGCTATAATGTACAGACTAATCAGTATGAAGCGGCCGGTCTTTCTGATACGGGCAATGCTACAAAAAATGCTTTTGCTACAGTTATCGGCACCTTTAATTCTAATGAGTCTTTATCAAGTTATGACTCTACTAGTGGTGTAGCCAATATGATTTCCGGTACGGCCAACAAAGTGACCAACAGCAATGGGGCCATCGTTATGGGCGCAGGCAATAGCGTCAAAGACTCCATCGCTTCATTTGATACGTCTGCTTACAGTTCATTGTTCAAATCTGCTGCCGATATGCAGAAAGCTCTGATGGATGGTGTTGCCAGCAGTGCAGGCGGTGCTACCCTGGTCATCGGCGGTGGCAACAGCGCTGAAAAGACCCAGAATTCACAAATCATGGGCGTGGGGAACTCCATGAAATCGACGACTTACAAGAAAGTACAGTACAACTATCTGGATGGGTTCAACAGTTCCATTACCGATGCCAGCCATGTAAAGGTACTGGGTCAGAGTGTTACGATCAATAAGGGCGCTGATTCCAATACGGTCATCGGCGATTATCGCACCGTAGCAGAAGGCCAGACCCATAACGTGATTATCGGCAATGCCGACGAAAAGACGCCAATCACAACCTCAAATAAAGACACTGTCATCGTCGGTCATAATGCCAATGCTAAGGTCGATGGCGGTGTGGCCCTTGGTGCAGGTTCGGTAGCTTCTGTTGATAAGGATGCAGTTGGTTATGATCCGTCTGGAACTGACCGCAATAAAGATACAAGCGGCATTTGGAAATCGACGGCGGCTGCCGTTTCCGTCGGCGATGCTTCTAAGAACATTACCCGCCAGATTACTAACGTCGCAGCTGGCACGCAGGATACGGATGCCGTCAATGTGGCTCAGTTGAAAGCGGCTCAGACGCATTTCTACAGTGTAAATTCCACGGATTCTACTGCAAAGAATTACAAGAATGATGGCGCTACCGGAACTAATGCTCTGGCGGCAGGTGTTGGAGCAAACGCAGATAAGGCGAGTGCCGTTGCCATCGGCGATACGGCTTATGCAGGCAGTGCTAACGGTGTCGCTATTGGTACTGGCTCCTGGATTCGTTCCAGCGACGGCAAACCGAATGCCAACGGCGGTGATGTAGCCATCGGCCAGGATTCCCATGTTGATTCCTATGTTAATCAGGGTGGCAGCATTGCCCTTGGCCAGAATGCACGTGTTGAAAATATGTACGGCAATACCGAGAAGAACTGGGCCTTTGGCCAGACTAAGTTTGATGACAATAACATTCCGCTTACACCGGGAAATGAAGCCGGTGGTATTGCCATTGGCCGTAACAGCTTTGCTCGTACAGGCAGTCTGATGGTCGGTTCTCATATGTATAAAGGGGCCATTGCCGATATAGACGTAGATGGTACAGATTCTCAGAAACTGCGCGATAACTTCAATAACATCAATATGACGACCCTTGGCACGAATAGCTTCAACAACGGCACGTTCGCTACTGTAACGGGTGCTTATTCCGCTACGACGGCCAAGAAGAAGATTCAGAACTTCGCAGCTACCGTAGATGGTTCGCTGAACAGCATTGAATCGTATAAATATCAGGATAAGGACGCAGCTGATAATTCGGGCGTGGCTAGCAGCATCGTCGGTACGGCCAACCGGATTGCCAACTCCAACAATACGACCATTCTCGGTGCGGGCAATGAAGTCACCAATTCGCTGACCGATATCGAGGCTCCGACGGAAGGCGGCGATTCGGCCAAAGCGCTTCAGGATACATTGAAGGGGAAACTTCAGCAGGATGCCAAGGGAGCTGTTGTGGTTTCCGGTATCGGCAATACCGTTGATTCGTCTCATGGCGTATCCGTACTGGGTTCCAGGAACGTCGTCAAGACGACAGATAACATCCAGCTCCTCGGTGATAACCGTGAAGTGACAGGCGCAAATGGCTCTGTCATCATCGGCTCGGCTGACAGCAAGATGACGACATCGGTAACTGATGCAACGATTCTCGGCCATAATGCCAACGTCGAAAAAACAGGCGGTGTAGCCATCGGTGCCGGTTCTGTAGCTGCTATCGATAAGGATGCAGTTGGTTATGATCCCGCTACAAAGAAGGCATCGACTGATACGTCTTCTACCTGGAAATCGACGGCGGCTGCAGTTTCGGTCGGTCGTGCAGAAGAAAAGGATAAAGACGATAACGTAACTACCCCGGCTATTACCCGTCAGATTACCAACTTAGCTGCTGGCTTCAACGATACGGATGCAGTTAACGTGGCACAGCTGAAGGCCGTGATGAATCTGCCTGTTCAGATCTATACCGGCGGTAAAGTTGCCAGTGGTGTGTATACAGGCGGAAACCAGATTGCAAAGGATATGACGATCAGCAATCTGCAGTTTGACTTTGGCGATGGCTTGTTAGCACGGGAAGTCGGCAGTGAAGGCGACAAACGAGTATTGGTTACGTTGGATAAAGATGCTCTGAAAGATGATCCGGACTTCAAAGGCCCGAAAGGAGACAAGGGAGACAAAGGCGATACCGGTGCAACTGGTGAACAAGGCCTGAAAGGAGACAAGGGCGACAAAGGTGATACCGGTGCAACTGGCGAACAAGGCCCGAAAGGAGACAAGGGTGATAAAGGTGATACCGGTGCAACTGGTGAACAAGGCCCGAAAGGAGACAAGGGCGACAAAGGTGATACCGGTGCAACTGGTGAACAAGGCCCGAAAGGAGACAAGGGCGACAAAGGTGATACCGGTGCAACTGGAGCCCAAGGTCCGAAGGGTGATAAAGGTGATACCGGTGCACAAGGGCCTGCTGGTAAAAATGGTAAGGATGGCAAAGATGGTGGCGTAGGTACTGTCAAGGGCGATGGCTCGAATATCACTGTGACAAATACAGAGACAGATCCGACAAAACCGGCAAATTACCAGGTATCTCTGAACAAAGGTATCCAAGTCAATAATGCAACGGCTAAGAACATCACGACAGATCATCTTACGGTCAATGAAGATGCTTCCATCGAGAAAGGCTCAAAGGCTGCCGTCAATGCAGGCACGGTCTACAACGAGACGCGCGTCCAGAAGGATGGCACGTACGTGAAATCGTCCAACACGGCTGGTGAGAACATCTCGGCGCTCGACAGCCAGGTGGCTTCGAATGCTTCGAGCATCACGAACATCAATGGCCGTGTGAACAACCTCGACAGCAAGATCAACAAGGTCGGTGCCGGTGCGGCGGCTCTGGCGGCGCTGCATCCTCTTGATTTCGACCCGGATGACAAGTGGGACTTCGCTGTTGGCTACGGCAACTACCGCGATGCCAACAGTGCGGCTGTCGGCGCGTTCTACCGCCCGGATGAGGACACGATGTTCAGCCTCGGCACGAATTTCGGCAATGGCGAGAACATGATCAATGCAGGCGTCAGCTTCAAGTTCGGCCCGAAGGGCAAATCCCAGATCCGCCCGGGCTCCACGCAGGAGATCACGGAGCTGCGCGCAACCGTCGCCCGTCAGGACGATCAGCTCAAGAAGCAGGACAGCGAGATCAAGGAACTCAAGGCCATGGTCCAGCAGCTCCTCGCCGCGCAGGACAAGAAAGCAGCAACCAAATAACATCGCATACCTTGCTGCAAGCGGGTACAGCAAGAGGCATAGGGGCCACGGCTCCTATGCCTCTTGTTTTTTTATGCAATTGTTATTCACCGTCGCGCTCCGTCAGAAAGCCAGCCCGTTATCCTTGGCAATCTTGCGGACTTCTTCGAGTGAGAGGTTGGTCGAATCGGTGATGACACCTACAGGAAGCCCTTTCTTCAAGAGTGACAGTGCGACTTTCATCATGTCATTGCGTTCACCACGTGCCTCTCCACGTGCTTCTCCGCGTGCCTCGCCGATAGAAATACCGTCTTCCTTCGCGACTTCGAGTGCGCGTTTCTGATCCCATTTGAAGTTGACCATGTCGAACATTATGCATGTATCTCCCTCTTTGGCTCGAACGAAACCTTGAGAACCATTCCCATGCCATCTGCTAACCGTTGCAGGATCTTCAAGGATGGGTTGCGGGCACCGCTCTCAATGCGGCTGATCTCAGTCTGTGCAATACCCGTCTTTTCGGCCAATTCCTTTTGCGTAAGGTTCTGCCGGTTGCGAGCCTCGACAATTGCGCGGATGATGTTGATCTCAGGCTCCGATTCAGCGTATGCTTTTGCAAATGCTGGGTCCTTCATTCGCTCGGCTTTAAATTCTTGTAAGCTTTTCATCATAAATCCTCCTGTTGCTGTATGTAGTCTGCACGCCGCTCTTTTGCTAAGCGGATTTCCTTTGGTGGTGTCTTGTTGGTCTTTTTGATGAATCCATTTGTTATAATGATTTTACCACCGAGAAAGAAGAAGAAAAGAGCACGAGAGATGTTGCTAGATTGCTTACATCTCAGCTCAAAAATACCATCGCCCAAAGGCTTTGTGTAAGGTTCACGCAAGTCGGTCCCCTTTTCTTCCAAGAGTTCCATCATCTGCACCATCTTAGCCTGCATTTTGTTCTCTAGACTCAATAAAAAATCTTCTACGGGTTTCTTGCCGTCTGTTGTTTCATAAAATTTGACTTCAAATCTCATATACTCCTCCTGTTTATATTTTATGAGATATATCTCATAATGTCAACCCCTAGAATGTTGCTAGATCCCAGATTGTGCATCGTCAACAATTTCCAGCGCTCCTTTGGCAGCGACTGGCATAAAAAATGGCAGGGCAACGTCGGCATCAACTGGCAGTTCTGAGCGCCGCGCGATGGGCAATACCGCAACCATCCCCTTGGGGGAGTTCATCACAAAGACAACAAGAGGCATAAGAGCTACGACTCCTATGCCTCTTGATTTTTTATGCATTCGTTGTTCACCGTTGCGCGCTGTCAGAAAGCCAGTCCATTATCCTTGGCAATCTTGCGGACTTCCTCGAGTGAGAGGTTGGTCGAATCGGTGATGACACCTACAGGAAGTCCCTTCTTCAAGAGCGACAGCGCGACTTTCATCATGGCATTGCGTTCGCCAATCAGCTTACCACGCACCTCTCCACGTGCCTCTCCACGCGCTTCGCCACGTGCCTCACCAATAGAAATGCCGTCTTCCTTCGCGACTTCGAGCGCGCGTTTCTGATTCCATTTGAAGTTGACCATGTCGAACACCTCATTTTCTTCTTATATCATACCAAAAGATGTGTCGTCAGAGTCCCCGGCACTCTGGCACACCATAGACGCATTACCAGAGGCGCGGCACCCTTCGGATGTGCTATAATGAAAAAAACGGCAATAAGTAAAAGGTGGTGACAGTATGCACAAGGCAATGCCAATCGGCGTGGAAGACTTCTGCGAATTGCGGAAGGGGTATTATTTTGTCGACAAGACGCGGTTCATTCGGCAACTGCTGGATGAGCATAGCAAAGTGACGCTCTTGACGAGACCGAGGCGGTTCGGCAAGACGCTGACGATGAGCATGCTCGACTGGTTCTTTTCCATTGATAAGGCAGACAAGAGCCGTGAACTCTTCGTGGGGCTGGACATCGAGCGGGCTGGGGCGTCGTATATGGGGGCGTGCGGGCAGTATCCGGTGGTGTTCCTGACGTTCAAGGATACGAATGGTCTGAGCTGGGAGATGATGCAGGGGCTGTTTTCCAGTTACATCAGCATGCTATTTCTCCGGTACACCTATCTGCTCGACAGCCCGCGCGTGCAGGATCCGTTGAAGAAGCGCTTCCAGCAGATTGTAGAGATGGAAGCGGATGAAGCGCGCCTTTCTGCGGCGCTGGCTCTCTTGATGGAGATGCTGCGTCAGCATTATGGGCGGCAGGTCATCCTGCTCATTGATGAATATGATGCACCTGTCCAACAGGCTTGGGAGAATGGTTTTTATCGGGAATGCATTGCCTTCCTGAAGCAGTTGCTCGGCAGTGCGCTCAAGAGCAATGACAATCTGGCATTTGCTGTGCTGACTGGCGTCCTGCGTGTGGCTAAGGAAAGCATTTTCAGCGACCTCAACAACCTCGATGTCTGCTCTGTCTTGAGCACGCGCTATGACGACGTCATCGGCTTCACGTCGGAGGAAGTCACCGAGATGGCGCATGATCTGGGACGCGAGGACCGCCTGCCTGAAATCCGAAGATGGTACGACGGCTACCATTTTGGTGAAGTGGAGATTTACAACCCGTGGTCAGTCATCAATTTCTTCCGCAATGACCGCTTTGGCGATTACTGGGTCAATACCTCTGGCAATGGCATCCTGCGCGCACTGCTCGAAAAGGCGGATGCGCAGCGGATCGAGGCACTGCAGACGCTCCTGGATGGCGACACGATACAGGTTACGCTGAACGAGCGCGTCATCTATGAAGATATCGGGCGCGACAAGAGTGCCCTGTATACGATTCTCCTGCTGACCGGCTATCTGACCACCACCACATCAGTCGCCACCCGCCGCAACCGCTATGCCCTGCGCATCCCCAATAAAGAAATCCGCGACATCTATGCGACAGAAATCCTCAACCACATGAGACAGAATTCCAAAAGCGAGGCATACAGAATGTATGGAGGTATGGGATAGCCTTTTGCGACAAGAAAGTCTACGTGATTGCAATATAATGCAAGGGTGCGCTCAAGAAAGTTACTTTCTTGAGCGCACCCTTTGCTTATCCTGTTGAGTGCCGTACGGATTCTAATGGATATCCTCTTTTTTGTCTGGCCGGAAAGGTGTAAAATGCGGACAGGGTTTCGTGTTTTGTTGGAATTGAGGGTTTGTGTATGAATCGGAAAACCAGGGCAATCCTATCGTTGGCGGTGATGCTTTCTTTGGGCACGGCGGCTCCTGTCTGGGCGGCAGAGGTGCCGTCTGCGCCGCAAGTGCAGCAGCAGGAGCCGGACTTTGTCACGACGGCCGACCAGGCCATCCGGGATGTCCGGACGGTGGGGGTTGTCGATACGGATGGCTCGAAGCTCAAGGCCATCGTGCTCTCGTATGATCGGCCGATACCGGCTGCGGCGGTCGATGCGAGCACGTTTGCCATTGAGGACTACGGCATGACGCTTCGCGAGCAGGATCTGACGCAGGGCACGTCGCCCGGCGCGCTCAAACGGGTCTATGTCAATGATGTGCCGGACACAATCGCATCGCCATCTGGATGTACTATCCGGAGGCGATGCGATTTTTTGTGTCAGATTGCGCTGGCCTGCGGCATGAGGCCGATGAACTGCTGGACGGCTTCTGACGTGTAGCGCTTGGGATTCGTCAGGGCGTAGAAGCTGCGCCGGCTCTCGGGGGCGGCGAGGCGGTAGAATGAGAGACGGCTGTTCTTGTGGACGATGAGGCGGTCGCTCAGGAAGGTGGCGGCGAAGCCTGCTTCGGCGAGGCGGTAGGCGGTGGCCATCTGAGAGAGCTCCATCTTGACCGCGGGCTCGATGCCTGCCCGGTGGAAGAAGCGCATGGCGCGGTCGTGCAGGTTGTTGCCGCTGCGCAGCAGGATGAAGGGCTCTGCGGCAAAGTCCGTGAGGTCGACGCTCGGGCAGCCGGGGTCGAGGTGCCGCCCGGCGAGGATGTCTGCTGCCGTCAGGCGCTCGCGCTGCGCGTGGCGGGGACCGTCCCCGGGGATGGCCAGCAGGATGGTGTCGGTGAAGGCGGGCGTGCTCGCGAAGTTCTTTATGACGCAGTCGTCACAGCTGAAGGTCAGGTCGATCTCGCCCTGCTCCAGCATGTGGGCCATCGCGTGGGAACTGCCTTCGAGCAGGTTCAGGCGGATCTGCGGGAAGGCCTGGTTGAACGCGGTGAGGATGCGGGGCAGGATGTAGGCGTTGATGAAATGGCTACTGCCGATCGTGATCTCGCCGCGCTTTAGCTCGCGGATGTCATCGAGTTGATGGCGAAGGTCCTGTTCGAGCGCCCGCGTCTGCTCGATGGCCCGGAGGTAGACGCGCCCGGCGGTGGTCAGGCTGATGGGGCGCGTGCTGCGGTCGAAGATGGGCATGCCGATCTTGTCTTCGAGCTTGCCAATCGCGATGCTCAGGGCCGGCTGGGTGATGAAGAGCGCCTGCGCGGCCTTGGAAAAGCTCTTCTGCTTGTAGACTTCATAGACGTAGCGCATGTCCTGCTGCATATGCATTCCTTCTTTCTGCTGTCGTAGCGCTGCAGGGAATCTGTCTCTATTATAATCCTGTATTTATCCGGATGTAAAATCTATAAATTGGAATAAATAGGGAAAATGCGGTATGCTTTGGGTAATGACGAAAGACGAAGACTTTGGATTCACGGAATCGAGAAGAGCGGAGGAATGAACATGGAACAGAGCATCAATGCATTGCTGATGGACGAACACGATAATGTCGTGACGTGTGTCAAGGAAGTGAAGCGCGGACAGAGCGTCGCCTATCAGGACGGCGCAGAGCTCCGGACGCTCGTGGCGGAGGAGGATATCCCGTACTGCCACAAGATTGCGCTTGAAGATCTCGCAGAGGGGGCGGAGATCTTCAAGTACGGCGAGAGCCTCGGCAAACTCGTCGATCCGGTTAAGAAGGGCCATTGGGTCAACGACCAGAACTTAAAGAGCGTGCCGCGCGACTATGAGAGCGAGCTTGCAGGCGATGACTTCGTGATGCAGGCCAAGCAGTCAGCCGGCGCGCCGGACCTCGCGCCGTTCTCGTTCTGGGGCTACCGCCGCGCGGAGGGACGTCCGGGCGTGCGCAATCACATCCTGATCCTGCCGACGTGCGCCTGTGGCAGTGAGTGCTGCCGCATCGTCGCGAGCCAGGTGCGCGGCGCGGTCAACATCGTCTTCAACACGGGCTGCTCGGATGTGGCGGCCAATACGGCCATGAGCCAGAAGGTGCTGACGGGCTTTGCCTGCAACCCGAATGTCTACGGCGTCGTCATCATCGGTCTCGGCTGTGAGACGGTTCCGCATGCGGCGCTGCGCGAGAAGATCCAGAAGATGACGAGCAAGCCTGTCGCTTCGTTCGGCATCCAGGAGGAGGGCGGCACGCTCAAGACAATTGAGAAGGCCGTGCGCGCCGCGCGCGACATGGCGCAGCAGGCCGGCATGCAGCAGAAGGAGCTGTTCCCTGCGTCGGAGCTCCTGCTCGGCATCGAGTGCGGCGGTTCGGATGCGACGTCGGGCATCGCCTGCAATCCGGCTGTCGGCGAGCTCAGCGACATCCTCGTCGACATGGGCGCTTCTGCTATGATGAGCGAGTCCATCGAATGGATCGGCGGCGAGCACATCCTCGCCAAGCGTGCGGCGACGCCTGAGATCCAGCGCCAGATCATCCGCGTCTGCGAGGCGTATGAGGCGCATCTCGGTGCGGCAGGCCAGGATTGCCGCGCCGGCCAGCCGACGCCTGGCAACAAGGCGGGCGGCCTCTCGACGCTCGACGAAAAGAGCCTCGGCTGCATCCGCAAGGGCGGCACGCGTCCGATCGTCGAGGTCCTCGAGCAGGCGGAGCGCCCGACGAAGCGCGGTGCGCTCGTCATGGATACGGCGGGCTACGACATCTCGTCGGTGACCTCGATGGCCGCGGCGGGCTGCCAGGTCATCATCTTCACGACGGGCCGCGGCACGCCGACGGGCAATGCCATCGTGCCGGTCTGCAAAGTCACGGCCAATGAGCGGACGTACCGCTGCATGGAGGACAATATGGATGCTGACCTCAGCCCCATCGTGCGCGGTGAGAAGTCCGTCCCGGAGATGGGCCGCGCGCTCGTCAAGGAGATTGCATCCATTGCCAATGGCCGCCTGACGAAGGCTGAGGCATTCGGCTTCTCAGACATCGCAGTCGATCACGTCTGCCGCTACGTCTGATTGCAGCACATCCCCCTGTCGCTGTCCCCCTGAGCCATGCCTCGGCTCTATGACTGCTGCTTCGCGATAAGCATTTCGCAAAGCGGCAGTTTTTTTGTATGATAGAGGCAGGCAGGATTTTCAGGTGAATTTTACAAAGACTTGCTAGAATAAATACAGTGAGTTAGCTTGCTCGTTTTGAATCAGGAAGGGAATTATCATGGATAACGATCACGATAGACAAGATCATGGCCGCCAGGAGAATGAGGCGCAGGGCAGGACGATGTCGCGGCGCAGGTTCCTGGCCATCTGCGCGGGTGCTGTGGTGCTGGCAGGCGGCGGCTGGGCGCTCTCGCGCACGGAGCTGGCGGGACGGCTGGCCAAGCATGCGCTCGGTGCAGCGCAGGGCAAGCCCGTCCTGCGCGATCTGCGCCAGGTCATCGCATCGGACAATGCCCATGCGCGCACGATCATGTGGCAGGCGGATGTGAAATGGACAGATGCGGTCGTCGAGTACCGCCTGAAGGGCGAGAAGGCCATCGAATCGAGCCCGGCTGCGCGCGAGTCGTTCACGGACGACGGCGTGACGGTCGAGCTCTACACGGCAAGGCTCTGCGGACTGGAGGCGGGTCAGCCGTATGAGTACCGCATCAAGGCGGACGGCCAGTGTGATGACTGGCACGCGCTGCAGACGGATGACGGCGGCGCATTCTCGGCGCTGATGTTCCCGGACTCGCAGTCGAATGACTACACGGACTGGAAGCATCTCGCGCAGGGGGCGGCAGAGCGCAATGAAGGAGCAGACTTCTTCATCAATATGGGAGATCTCGTCGACAACGGCGAGGACCACCGCCAATGGGAGGCGTGGTTCGACGCGGTCGCGGGCATCATCGACCGTATCCCCGTGGCCCCCTTGATGGGCAATCACGAGACCTACAACGAGGACTGGAAGGTCCGCGAGCCTGTGGCGTACCTGCACGAATTCGCACTGCCTGCAAACGGCAGCGAGGAGTTTGCGGGACGCTACTACTCGTTCGACTACGGCCCGGCGCACTTCATCGTGCTCGACACGCAGACGGAGGAGGCAGCGGATTTCCATCAGGGCCTGCTTGAAGCGCAGCAGGCGTGGTTCCGCGAGGATGTCAAGAAGACCGACAAGACGTGGAAGATCGTGCTGATGCACAAGGACCCGCTGCAGTACCGCATCACGAACCGGCCAGACCGCAAGGAGGGTTTCTCGGACGAGGGCCGTGCCTGGATGCCGCTCTTCGATGAGGCGGGCATCGATGTCGTCTTCTCGGCGCACCTGCACACGTACCGCAACCGCGGCCATATCAAGGACTTCCAGCGTGATGCAAGCGGCCCGCTCTACGTCTTGACGGGCGTCGCGGGCAATGTGCGCTATCCGGGGCTCTGGGTCGACCATGCGCTCGACAAGGTCATCGCGCCGCAGCCGGAGACGGACAATTACCTGACGCTCTGCGTCAAGGATGCGAGCGTGGAGATTGCCTGCTTCCTGCCGGACGGCACGGAGATCGACCGCGAGACGTTGCGGAAATAAGACGCTCGAAAACAGGACAATCCAATACCATTTCCATCCCATCTGTGACAAATCCCATATCCAGCCGCCCGCCTGCGTGATAGTATAGTAGGTAATATGAGAAGCGATACAGGCAGCGGAAAGGTGAGGGATGAGATGGAGCGCAGAGAGATCGTGCACAATGCGTATGCAGTCGTCGGACAGCTCAGCAAGGGATACGACGGCATGATGAAGAATGAGAGCCTGCTCGGCAGGCTTGCCAACCGCTTTTTCTGGCAGCTTCGCGGGCCGCGCTACGAGTCGTTCGTCCGGCAGGCGTTCCAGGGGCTGCCGGAGGACTTTTCGGGCACGCTGCTCGAGGTGCCAGTCGGCACGGGCGTGCTCTCGCTGCCGCATTACCGCAGGATGAAGTCGGCGCGAATCGTCTGCCTCGACTACTCGGAGCAGATGCTCGCGCAGGCGATGGCGTCGCCTGCGGCGCGCGGCCTGCATCAGGTGGAGTTTGCGCGCGGTGATGTCGGCAATCTGCCGTATCTCGACAGCTCATTTGACTGCGTGCTCTCGCTCAATGGGCTGCACGCGTTCCCGAACAAGATGGCTGCCTTTTGTGAGACGCATCGCGTGCTGAAGAAGGGCGGCACGTTCACGGGATGCTGCTACATCAAGGGGCAGAACCGGGTCACGGATCTCTTTGTCCGGGCGTTCTGCGTGCCGATGGGGTTCTTCACGCCGCCTTTTGATACGGCGGAGAGTCTCGAGGAGCGGCTGCGCAGCATGTACCGGGAGGTCATGGTCACGCGGACGGGATCGTTTGCAGGATTTGTCTGCAGGAAATGAGTGGGGCTACGACGGGGCGAGGGGATATCTGTCGGCTTCGTCGCTCCGTTGAATGGTCCCCATGTGAGTGCGCGGGGCATTGGCGGTTCGCCGCCTGCCGCGGCGCTTTGACATCGCAGAGCCTTGACACGGCCTGCTTGGGGACCAGCCCTGCGGGCGGTCACTGCGCTCCTGCAGGCGACAGATATCCCCTCGCCCTGAGGTACGTTATCGCAAAGTGTTCTCCGGTCTTAGTGGGACGCGCGGCGACTGGCCCTTTGGGCGGTCGCCTTGCTTTTGCAACCGAGCAGCGTTATACGTTTCTAGTGAGAATGGAAAAGGCTTCCATCGTAGGTGATTCGATGGAAGCCTTTTTGTGTGCCTGTTAGGATTTTGTCGTGAGGGGGAAGGTCAGGGTGAAGGTGGTGCCTTGGCCAATCTGGCTCTTGACGTCGATGGTGCCGCCAAATAGTTCGACGAGGAATTTGACGAGGGAGAGGCCGATGCCGTTGCCGCCGGATTTGCGGGCTCGGGCTTTGTCGACGCGGTAGAAGCGGTCAAAGATGCGGGGGAGGTCGGCGGGGCCGATGCCGATGCCGTTGTCGGCGACGGTGAGCTCGAGATGGTCGGCGACCTGCCGACTCTTCAGGTGGATGGTGCCGCCCTCTGGGGTGTACTTGATGGCGTTCTCAGTCAGGTTGTAGAGGATCTGCCCGAAGAGCTCGGGGGCGGCGAGGACGTAGAGGGGGATGGGGGCGGGCTCTTCGATGAGGGTCTGCCCCTTGCTCTTTGCCTTGGCCTGCAGCTGCTCAGCGGTCTGGTGCAGGATGGTGTTGACCTCGACGGGGATGCGCTTGATCTTGGTCTTGCCGTGGGTGCTGTCGAGGCGGGCGAGCTCGAGTAGGCCTTTCATCAGACTGTTCATGCGCTGGGCCTCGCGGTAGATGATGCCGATGAAGTGGCGGCTGGCCTCGGGGTCTTTGAAATCGTCGTCTAAAAGGGTCTCGGCGAAGCCGGAGATGGAGGTCAGCGGGGTGGCGAGCTCGTGGGCGGCGTTGCTGACGAACTCGGATTGGCGCTGGTGGATTTCCCTCAGCAGAGAGATGTCGTGGAAGACGGCGAGCACGAGTTCGTCGGGGCCGTCGTAGAAGGGCGCGAGGAAGACCTGGTATGTCTTGCTGCGGATGGTCAGCGTGATGGTCTGCGCTTTGCCCTGGCGGCAGACTTCCTGCGCGGTCTCGGAGAGCTCTGCGCTGCCGATGACGTGGATGCTGTGGCGGTGCAGGGCATTTCCCTGCAGCTGGAAGTCCTCTTCAGCCTGCCGGTTCGTGTCGACGATGAGGCCGCGTTCGTCGATGAGCATGATGGCGTTGTCGGTGTGGTTGAGGATCAGGCTCATCTTCTCGGCCTCGGCCTGTGACTCCTGTATCTTGGCGGAGAGGTTGCGCGTCAGCTGGTTGATGGTCTGCACGAGTGTGTCGAACTCATCGCCGCTCTGCCACTGCAGGCGCTTGTGGAGGTTGCCGCTGGCGATCTCCATGGCGTCGAGGCTCAGGCAGCGGATGGGCTGGACCTGCCGGTGCGCGAGCCAGATGGCGATGATGAGCGCGGCGAGCAGCGCGAAGAAGAGGGCGGAGAGGATGACGCGCAGGCCCGTGTGGTACGACTGTTCCATCGAGACGAGTGAGGAGGAGGTGCGGATGATGCCGATGAGCTGGCCGCCCCGGTAGACCGGGACCGCGACGTACATGAGGTTCTCTTTCAGTGTCTCGCTCTGCCGGATGGCGAACCCATAGGGCTCCGTCATGGCCTGCTGGACTTCCTCGCGGTCGAGGTGGTTGTTCATGGCCTGGTTTGGGTCGGCCGTGTCGCTGAGGACGGCGCCATCGGCGTCGATGACGGTCACGCGCAGGTCGGTCTTCTCGTGGAGCTCCTGCAGCGTCGTGTGGAGCCCAGATACGTCCCTGCTGTAGAGCTGGTCCTCCAGTGATGTCTCGATGATCTTTGCGTTGAGGATCAGGGCGTTCTTCTCCTGCTGCATCGTGTAGTCGCGGAAGTAGTTGAGCAGCAGGATGCCGAGCAGTGAGAGGGAGACGAGCACGATGAGTAAAAATGAAGTGACGAGGCGCCTTGTAATCTTGGAATGGAACATAGGTACATCTTCTTTCTATTTTCTGTCCACTTATTTTGCGTTCTTTTTGATTTTTTATTCGACAGGGGCGTGCGTTTTCCTGCTATGTCTCGTTTTGAGATCGATATTGTCCATTTGTAAGAGACAATATCTGTACACATAAAAAAGACAGTTGCAACTATTTTACCGGTGATATAGGCTGTATCACCTTGTATACATGCGAATCCGGCGTTTTACATTCTTGACAGACATCCCGCCCTGACGTAAACTGTAGTAGTGCTGTTATCCATGACGAGTGGACAGTGCTGATTAGGGGGATTTGTATGTCAGATGAAAACAAGACGCGGCGTCCGTATGCACCACGGATGTCGCCCCATCAGACGTACGAGGAAATCAACTCGTACGTCGTGTTCTGGGGATTATTTTTCTCGGTGCTCTTTGCTCTGGCGGTCGGCTATCTCTGCCTGAAGATCGGGCAGACGGTCGATGCCTTTGCACCGGTGTCGGTGCTGGCCATGGGCATGGCGGTACTCTTTCACCGCAGGAACGCCTTCCCGGAGACGGTCCACATCCAGGCCATCGCGAGTGCCGGTACGAATATCATCGGCGGCGCGATGTTCATCCTGCCGGCGCTCTACATCCTGAACATCGAAGATGTCTCGTTCCTCGAGATGGCCATCCCGATCG
Source organism: Mitsuokella jalaludinii DSM 13811 (assembly GCF_000702905.1). Lineage (GTDB taxonomy): Bacteria > Bacillota > Negativicutes > Selenomonadales > Selenomonadaceae > Mitsuokella > Mitsuokella jalaludinii. The sequence continues at coordinate 106,255 of NZ_JNKR01000002.1, read as the reverse complement.
TGCTCGGCGGTGTGCTCGGCGTCTTTTTGGCGACGGTCTTCCGCCGCTACTTCTGCGAGGAGATGGACGGTGTCTACCCGTTCCCGTCGGGCAGTGCGGCGGCGGAGGTGCTCGAGTCGGATGAGGGTTCGAAGGCGCACATCATGCTCGTGAGCGGTGCGGTCGCGCTCGTCTATGACTTCGTGCTCAACTCACTCGGCTGGTGGCAGGAACTCCTGACGACGACGACGTTCCACTGGGGCCAGGTGCTCGCGGACAAGTACAAGCTCGTCTTCAGCCTCGACAACGACGCGGCGCTGCTCGGTATCGGCTACTTCACGGGCCTGCGCTATGCGGCCATCATCGCGGCTGGCTCGTTCTTCTCGTGGCTCGTCTGCATCCCGGTCGCCTATTATCTCGGCGGCGACCACACGATGGTCGTCGGCGGTGAGACGATGCTGCTCGCCAATGCACCGGTCGACGCGGTCTTCTCGCAGTACGTCCGCCACATCGGCATCGGCATGCTCGCGATGTCGGGCATCATCGGACTGCTCTCGATGTCGGGCGTCGTCGTCCGCGTCGTCAAGCGCGCTGTCGCAGACCTCTTCTCGAAGGGCGCTTCTTCCTCGGGCATGCTGCTGCGCACGCAGCAGGATCTGCCGATGACGCAGATCGTCTTCGGCAGCCTGCTCATGACCATCCTGTTTGCCGTCTTCTTCCATGTGATGTGCGCCGAGAGCCTGACGCAGACCGCCATCGCGTTTGTGCTCGTCATGCTCTTTGCGCTGATGCTCTCGGTTGTCGGCATCAGCTCGATTGCCTTCACGGGCAATGAGCCGGTCTCCGGCATGACGATCTTCATGATCATCGTCTCGGCTGTCGTCATGGGCGGCGCGGGCATGGCGGGCAAGACGGGCATCATCGCAATCCTCATGATGGCGGCCTTCCTCTGCGCGACGCTCGCCGTCTCGGGCAACTTCATGTCGGAGCTCAAGGTCGCCTACATCACGGGCGCGACGCCGAAGAAGATGCAGCAGTGGCAGCTCGTCTCCATCGTGCTCGCGGGCGTTGTCTCGGTCGGCGTCGTCTTCCTCATGCACCACGCCTACGGCTTCACGGGCGAGGGGGCGCTGGCGGCGCCGCAGGCCAATGCGATGGCAGCCATCGTCAAGCCGATGATGGACGGCGGCGACGCGCCGTGGCCGCTCTACATGGCAGGCGCATTCTTCGCGGTCCTGCTCTGGATGATGAAGATTCCGCCGCTCGCCTTTGCGCTCGGCTCGTACCTGCCGATGGGCATCAATACGCCGGTCCTCGTCGGCGGCCTGATCTCGTACTTTGTCTCGCACAGCAGCGATGACGCAAAGGTCAACGCCAAGCGCCTCAGCGAGGGCAACACGGTCGCCTCGGGCTTCGTCGCGGGCGGCGCCATCGGCAGCCTCATCAGCGCGGTCCTGCACATCGCGGGCATCGACTGGTTTGCCAAGGCCTGGGCCGCTTCGCCTGCCGCGACGTTTGCGGGTATCGTCGCTTACTTCGTGCTCTGCATCTTCCTCTACGCGATGGCCAAGCGCGCAGTCAAGTGATCCCGTCGCCTCCATATCGAAATCCATCGAAATAGCAGTAGAAAGTCAGCCCGGTGCGGTTCTCCGCGCCGCGGGCTGACTTTTGTGCTATACTGATAGGTATGTGTTTTGGATTATCGACTACTGAACAGTCCGAATGGAGGAATACATATGGATCACGCGCGCCGCACGGGTATGATAGCGGCTCTGTCAACGTATATCATATGGGGTATCTTGCCGCTCTACTGGAACCTGCTCGCGCGGGCGGGGGCCAACGAGATCTTGGCGCACCGCATTGTCTGGTCGTTCTTCTTCATGGTCATCGTGCTCGTCGTGACGAGGCGCTGGCAGAGTTTTAAAGAGGACTGCCGCGCGCTCTGGCAGGACAAGAAGCGCAGCCTGATCCTCCTGCTGGCGGCTTTCATCATCAGCCTGAACTGGCTGACGTATATCTGGGCAGTCAATCACGACCATGTCATCGATACGAGCATCGGCTACTACATCAATCCGCTCATGAGCGTGCTGTTCGGCATCGTGTTCTTTCGCGAGCGCATCTCGGGGCTCAAGAAGATCAGTCTCCTGCTTGCGGCCATCGGCATCGTGCTCATGACGTACCAGCTCGGCAAACTGCCCTGGGTGGCTGTCGTGCTGGCCGTGTCGTTCTCGATCTACGGTGCGCTCAAGAAAGAGCTGCACCTCAACCCATTCTCGAGCATCACGCTCGAGACGCTGCTGATGATGCCGTTTGCCGTGCCGTACATCGGCATGCTCATGGCGTCTCCTGAGAGCCACTTCACGCTGGCGACGCCGAATCTCGCACTGCTCCTGATGGGAACCGGTGTCGTGACGGCTGTGCCGCTCGTGCTGTTCTCGTACGGGGCCAATCTCCTGCCGCTCAATGTGCTCGGTTTCTTCCAGTACATCAGTCCGACGATTGGATTGCTGCTCGGAATTTTCTTCTTCCACGAGTCGTTCGGGATGGCGCAGATCAGCGCGCTCGGTTTCGTCTGGGCGGCAATCGTGCTGTTTACGGTGGCGGAGAGTTTGCGGGGGAGATGAGTCTGGCAAAGCGAGGCGGTCAGGAGTCAGCCTGTCTAACGCTGCGCGCAGCGGGCTGAAGCTTCGCTTATAGCCTGACCTTGGGCTCGTGTGCTAGAAGGAGCTTTCGTGTTGCTGTAAATCGAGGCGGACAGAAAGTCCCCATGCCTAACGCTACGCGCAGCAGGCTGAAGCTTCGCTTATAGGCATGGGGACTTCCTGTCCTTGGGCTTGTGTATTGGAAGATGCTTTTGAATGGCAAAATGAGACGGTGAGATGTGAGCCTTGCCTCGGTACGTTTTCGTGTCGTTAAAAAGGTAAAATGAAAGGAAAGACTTTTATGGATGAGGAAAAGAATCGATTGGCGTCGGTCGGGCGGCTTTGTGATATTGTGGCGCGGCTCAGGGGGCCGGGGGGATGTCCTTGGGATGGGGCGCAGACGCATGAGAGCCTGAAGCCTGCCTGCATCGAGGAGGCGGCGGAAGTGCTCGGCGGGATCGATATCCTGCGGGAGACGGGCCGGGCGGAGAATCTCAAGGAAGAGCTCGGCGACCTTCTGTTGCAGGTGGTCTTCCATGCGCAGCTGGCGCAGGAGGAAGGCCTTTTCTCGCTGGAGGATGTCGCGCAGGCCGCGGCGGACAAGATGGTGCGCCGCCATCCGCATGTCTTCCACGAGCCGATGCTCGACGATGCGGGCAAGCCGCTGACGGGCTGGAAGGAGATCAAGGCGCAGGAGAAGAAGGGGCGCGAGTGGGAGGAGGACTACCTGCCGCACGCGTTTGAGGAGGCCGCTGCTCTGATTGAGCAGGCGAAGAAGAGGAAGGGGATTTCATCATATCGTGGGCAGGAGACCCCGACCTCTTAGGTTGGTGAAGAATGCCCGCTTCCTCCCTTCAATAATAAATAATAGACTTTCAGCAAAAATATGATATAATAATTTTCGATGAAGTAATATAGATTTTAGAAAGGCAGGTGAAAAAATGTCTAACCTAACTAAAACGATAAAACTTCGTATACATGTTACTCCCGAACAAGAGACTCTGTTCCGTCAGATGACTGAACAATACCGTCAGGCTTGTAACTTCGTGTCGCAGTACATCTTCGACAACCGATTTAACATGGTCTACCAAAGTCTCAACAGAGAACTGTACAGTGACCTGCGCAGCCAGTTCGGTCTGAAATCGCAGCTGGCCCAGTCTTCTATCAAGACGACGATTGCCAGATATAAGACGGTAAAACAACAGCTCTTCCAAAATCCCTACAGATATAAGGATGAGAATGGCAACTGGCAACGCATCGCCAAGACATTGGAATGGCTTTGGAAGCCGATATTCTTTACTCGTCCGCAAGCTGATTTGGTTCGTAACCGAGATTACAGTTTCGTTGATGATGGTCAAATCCTATCGATCAACACACTCGGAAAAAGAACCAAATGCACTTTTGAGGGCGAACATTTTGCTGGGACGAGAGAACCGTTGGATGTCTGATGTAAACCATCAGATTTCTAAGACACTCGTTGAAAAATACGGCAAAGATACGCTGTTTGTGCTTGAAGATCTGACCGGTGTTAGCTTCGAAGCGTCCAATCTTTCCAAAACTGCGAAACAAAATTACGACCTGCGCAGCTGGGCGTTCTATCAGTTGGAGCAATTCCTGACCTATAAGGCTCATGAAAATCGTTCCGAAGTTCTGAAGGTATCTGCTAAGTATACCTCTCAACGTTGTCCCAAATGCGGCACTATCCACAAAGAAAATCGTGACCATCACAAACACTTATATCGTTGCCAGTGTGGTTACAGATCTAATGATGACCGTATCGGAGCTATGAATATTCAGCTCCTCGGAACTATGTGGATTTCCGGAGATAACCATCCTCGTTACGAAAGGATAACAACTGCTTCGGAGTAAACTCCTTAGCAAAGCGGGTGTTGTCAGCCACCCGATGATGTAGGCGGATTTAGGAAGACATCTTTTCGATTTCGTTAGTACCTATGCAGTTCCGACTTACAAGCTCCCACCTCAAACGCCGAAGGCGTTAGGTGGGGGTAGTTGACCATGATACGCGATATTGTACGCGATGTGTTTTTCCTCGCGTAGCCGTCGGCTTTAGCGGAGCGCAGGGATGTGGCGATGAGGCAGGCATTACTTTTTGGTCGTGCAGGACAGCAGGGAATGGCCGGGCAACGTTGCGCCCAGCCATTCCCTGCTGTCTCCATCATTCTGGCAGGATTATGCTGCTTTCTGTTGACATCGGTGCTGGCGCCTCTTCTATCATTTGCATGGAAAAGGCGCTTTACTTTGTTCCCTCGATGCAGATCCATCCATGCTCTTCTTCGATGTGGACGGCGACGGAGCGGAAGCCTGCGGCGCGGAAGATGGCCTTGAAGGTCTCTGGCGTCGGATTGTAGAGGTGATAGTTCTTGATGTTCTCCTGGACTTCGGCGCTGAGGCCCGGATGGTCGTAGATCTCGGAGATGAGCAGGAAGGTGCCGCCCTTCTTGAGGACGCGGCGGACTTCCTTGAGGTTTTCGGGCGGATCGGGCCAGAAGTAGAAGCTCTCGACCGTCGTGATCTTGTCGAACGCATCGTCAGCAAACGGCAGTGCTTCGACCGAGCCCTCGCAGACCGTCATCTTGCCGGCGGCGATGTCGTCAGCATTCGTCTGGCGTGATGTCTCGACCGACGTCCTGGCGTAGTCGACGCCCGTCAGATGGCCGCTCTCGATGTGGCCGCTCATGCGGTGCAGGTTGGCCCCGCCGCCGCAGCCGATGTCGAGGACATCTTCGTTGCCCTGCCAGTGGAAGAAGGAGAGGCCCCAGGCCGTGAGCTCGGCGTGGCTCTCGTTCATGCGTGCGAGCATCTTTTCGCCGGCTTCCCCTGTCGGCTTTGCTGGATTGCCCGCCGTCGTGATCTTTTTCTGCTGCATCATCTCATCCTTTGTCATGTCTGTTCATCCTTTCGACCGGTATCATCGGAGTTCGTTTCAATTTGTTTGTTCTCTTTATTGTAGCGGATAGTGGGCACAAAGGCAAATCCGTGCAGCATCTTGCTTTTGGCGCGCATCCCTGCTATCCTACAAGTGAATCTGCTGAATCTGCAGTATTGTTTTGTCAAGAAAGAGTGGAGGGGTATCATGGCAGTACAGTACAGATGGGCTACGCTCGGCTGCGGCGTCATCGGTCATCAGCTCGCTGAGGCGATGCAGAGGCTCGGCGGCAATCTCTACGCCGTCGGCAACCGCACGCACGCGAAGGCCGTTCAGTTTGCCGAGCAGTACGGCATCGGCAAGGTTTACGACAAGATCGAAGACATGTTCCAGGATCCGGACGTCGACATCATCTACATCTCGACGCCGCACAACACGCATATCAAGTACCTGCGCCAGGCACTCGCTGCCGGCAAGCACGTGCTCTGCGAGAAGTCCATCACGCTCAACTACTACGAGCTCGAAGAGGCGGTCAAGCTCGCGATGGAGCATCACCTCGTGCTCGCTGAGGCTCAGACCATCTACCACATGCCGATCTACCGCGTGTTGCGCGAGCGCATCGACCGCGGCGACTTTGGCCCGCTGCGCCTCATGACGCTGAATTTCGGCAGTTACAAGCCGTATGACATGAAAAACCGCTTCTTCAACCGCAGCCTCGCGGGCGGCGCCATGCTCGACATCGGCGTCTATGCGCTGTCCTTCGCGCGCTGGTTCATGAGCTCCTGCCCGCAGGAAATCGCCACCCAGGTTCTCTATGCGCCGACCGGTGTCGACGAGCAGGCCAGCATGCTCTTGAAGAACGAGCAGGGGGAGATGGCGACCGTCATGCTGTCGCTGCACGCCAAGCAGCCGAAGCGCGGCATGCTCTCCTTCGACAAGGCGTATGTCGAGCTCATGGAGTACCCGCGCGGCGACAAGGCGGTGATCACCTGGACGGAGGACGGCCGCAAGGAGGAGATCGTCGCAGGGGAGACAGCCAATGCGCTCTGCTACGAGATCGAGGATATGGAGCGCACCGTCGCGGGGCAGCGGGATTTCATGCATCTCGACTACACCGTCGACGTCATGGCCCTGATGACGAAAGCCCGCCAGGACTGGGGCATGCGTTATCCGGAAGAGGAATGACAAACGGTCGAGTGTGAGCAGCCATATGGAGCAAGCATATTTTCAAAAATATGCTTGCTTTTTTTGTGGTCACATGGTATGATATCCCTGTAAACGATATTAATTATCATTAGTTAAAGCTAAAAACAGTAAATTAATGGCCCGTTACGGGCATCAAAAGGAGGAGTATCTTATGTCATTGATCAACAAAGAAGTCAGCGAGTTCTCGGTGAAAGCGTACCAGAATCATGAATTCCGCACCATTACGAAGGACAATCTTCTTGGCCAGTGGAGTGTATTCTTCTTCTATCCTGCCGATTTTACGTTCGTCTGTCCGACGGAGCTTGAGGATCTGGAGAATCACTACGATGCCTTCCAGAAACTCGGCTGTGAGATCTATTCCGTCTCGTGCGACACGGAGTTCGTCCACAAGGCATGGCACGATCATTCGGAGCGCATCGCCAAGATCACGTATCCGATGGTAGCCGATCCGACGCACGCCCTGGCGCGCGACTTCGAGGTGCTCATCGAGTCGGCCGGTCTTGCAGAGCGCGGAACCTTCATCATCAATCCGGAGGGGAAGATTGTCGCTTATGAGGTCAATGCGGGCAATGTCGGCCGCAATGCCGATGAGCTGCTGCGCAAGGTGCAGGCATGCCAGTTCGTTCACGAGCATGGGGATGAGGTCTGCCCGGCAAAATGGCAGCCGGGTGCAGAGACGCTGAAGCCGAGCCTTGACCTCGTGGGAGCGCTCTGATGGCGGAAGCATCCGTCAAAGCTCCTGCACGGGAGCTTTACGACGTCATCGTGATTGGCGGCGGTCCGGCAGGCCTTACGGCAGCCATCTATCTGGCGCGGGCCTGCTACCGCGTCCTGGTGATTGAAAAGGAACACTTCGGTGGCCAGATCACCATCACCGACCGCGTCGTCAACTATCCGGGCATTGCTTCCATCAGCGGAGCGGCCCTGACGGAGAACATGCGCCAGCAAGCCGAAGCTTTTGGCGCAGAATTCAAGCTGGCCGAGGTCACTGCTCTCGACATGAGCGGCGAGATCAAGACCGTGCACACCACACAGGGCCTGCTCTCCTGCTTCGGCGTCCTGCTCGCTGCCGGAGCGCGCCCGCGCTCTGCAGGTTTTGCCGGGGAGGAAACCTTCCGCGGCCGCGGTGTCGCCTACTGTGCGACGTGTGACGGCGAATTCTTTCGCGGCAAACAGGTCTTTGTCATCGGCGGCGGCTATGCGGCGGCTGAGGAGAGCGTGTTCCTGACGAAGTACGCGTCACATGTCACCTGCCTGGTGCGCGGCGATGATTTCAGTTGTGCCAAGGCTACGGCCGATGAAGCGCGCAATCATCCGGACATCACCGTGCGGACGCACACCGTCGTGGAGTCTGTCGAGGGAGATGGCCTGCTGCGCCGTCTGACCTGCCGGGATACTGAGACAGGGGAGGTCAAGACGTATGATGCGGGGAAGGACACATTTGGCGTCTTCGTCTTTGCCGGCTATGAACCGGCGACCGAACTGGTCCGGGGCATTGCAGACCTCGATCCGAAGGGATATGTGATCACGGACGCGTCGATGAAGACATCTTGTGATGGCCTCTACGCGGCTGGCGACATCCGCATCAAGCCGCTGCGCCAGTGCATCACGGCGGCCGGCGACGGAGCGCTGGCTGCGACAGAGCTTGAGCGCTACGCACTGCAGATGCAGAAGAAGACGGGCATCCGCCCGCTGCGCCCTGCTGCTGCCGTGCCGGAGGAACCTGCGGCAGAAGCCGCTTCCAGCCAGATCTTCCAGCCGGAGATCGTCAAGCAGCTGCAGACGGTCTTTGCCCGCATGGACCGCAGCCTGGAACTGCGCCTTTACCTGGATGATTCGGCCAAGAGCGGCGAGCTCGCATCGTATGTGGACGAGCTCGCGCGCCTGACGGATAAGCTCCAGGTCGTGCGCGTGCCGGCGGAGGAGGCGGCTGCCGAAGGCGAGCGCCCCTGCGTCCGCGTCTTTTGCGGCGGCGAGCCTGCCGGCATCGCGTTTCACGGCGTGCCGGGCGGCCATGAATTCACTTCCTTTGTGCTGGGACTTTACAATGCAGCAGGGCCGGGACAGGCCCTGGACGAATCGCTGCGTCAGCGTCTGCTCGACTGGGATACGCCCTGTCATCTGCGCATCTTCGTCAGCCTGTCCTGCACGCTCTGCCCGGAGCTCGTCACAGCAGCCCAGCGCCTCGCGACCCTGAATCCCAGGATTACGACGGATGTCTACGACCTCAACCTCTATCCCGCGCTGCGCGAAGCGTATCAGGTCATGAGCGTGCCGTGTTTCCTCATCAATGAGGACGGCCCTCACTTCGGCAAGAAGACGGCTGCGCAGCTGCTCGACCTGATGGAAGCGAGCCGGGCCTGAGTCCATACCCATATCCATTCCCATTCCAGAACGAGAGGCTTTCTGTCTGCCGGCTGTGCCGGAGGCAGAGAGCCTTTTTCATGTCTGTGCACATTTCGCGCTTCTTCGCGTGTTTTTATCCCTATTTTATCGCACTCATTCGCCATATCTCGCAAAATGTACGTTCTACTCCATCGGCGCGTATGTCGGCCCGACGTATTACGGCTGGAGCCTGGAGCGCACGGGGGACTGGAGCGTCGGCCTGACGCACATGGGTATCGCCACCGTCATCTTCGGCCTGCTGCTGATCTTCGGCTTCAAGAGAAAATACACGGATACCTCGACGGACATCAAGCGCATTCATCTGATTGAGGCAATCCGCACGGTCGGCTTCAACAAAGTCGTCTGGCTCGGCGTCCTGATCCAGATCCTCAACATCATCCCGTACTGGGGCTTTGCTTCGATGGGCCCGTATCTCTTCATGACGTATAAGGGATTCAGCCCGACAGAGGCCGGCTCCTTCTTCGGAGCCATCTACGGTATCGGCGGCCTCAGCGGCGTCGTGCTCGGCTTTTTCGCCGACCGCTTCGGCCGCAAGCCGACCATCATCTGCCTGTCCGGACTCAACGCACTCTGCGCGTTCCTGATCTTCCACGTCATCCCGCAGAGTTCCGCGGTGCTCTACATCGTCGGCGGCCTCATGGGCATCGGCCTCCACGCCATCTACGTGCTCGGCTACACGATTGCCCAGGATGGCGTCAGCACGAGCCAGATCGGTCTGGCCACCGGCATCGTCGGCGCTTCGAGTTACTTCCTCTCGTTCTTCTCAGGCCCGCTCATGGGCTTCCTGACCACGACGCTCGGCCACGTCGCCGCCCTCGACATCATCGTCGTCGCCTTCGAGGCCTGCCTCTTCATCGTTGCCCTGCTCATGAAAGAGACGCAGAACCGCCATCTCCACGAAGAACACGAAGCCTGATCCATACGGCATATCGAATCAAAAGAGACGCATTCCAGCGTCTCTTTTTCTATGCCAATCCGCAGCGTCCTGTGCAGTCTGCTAAGATGTATACTGTGAAAAAAGGAGTTATTCTTGTGCGGGGAAATCGCGTTGCTCATGCGAAATTTTTGACAAAAAAATGGAATAAAAGACTTTTTTCTGGGCCGGGATAGTGTTATAATAGGGAAAATTTCAATTATTTATTATACGATAAAGCAGCAGTTTACAGCTTTTAAGCCGCTTGCCCATCGCCCCAAGCCAAGGCTTGCAAGGCTTTGAGCAGAGCGCTTGAATTTATGCTACTTTGGGCTTTGGACACCAAAGTGGCGAAAAATGCTTCCTTGTGGATCTGCTGACTCAGCGCGTGCCGCAGCTCCTGCGGGCTCTTGTCCCGGTAGGCGCTCAGCTTCTCGTCCTCGTATGGCAGGATCTTCATGAGAGCGTGCCCGGCATTCGTCAGGTTTAGCAGGTGCTCAATCGCAGTCTTCGTGCGAACTTTGTAGCTGCCGAGCTCCCAGAACATCTTCTGCTCGTAGTAGTTCGTCTCAATGCCCCAGCGGAGTTTGTAGAGCTTAAGCGGGTAAATCGCCATATGCTTGGAGCTGGTGTTGCGGAGCGTCTTGTTCTCCTGCCAGGCAATGCTCATGTGCAGGGCCATCGGATCTACGGTGCTGAAAAAGAGACGGTACGAGCCGCTCTTGCTCAGCGTCACATAGGCATGAACGGTGCGGTCACCGAAGATGCGTGTCTTCACCAGACGGTGGGCGACAAAATAGTCGTCCATCCGACAAAGATAATTTTTGAGATCATCGGCAATCTCATCCAGCATCAGTCGCTTGCCGTACTTCGGCGGACGACCTCGGCGGCCTGCCGTCGGACCCGGCAGTTCGAACATCGCCGTATCATGACGTGCATTGCAGATCACGCTGAGATTCGGGTAGCGGAGTGCATGCGCGAGCAGCTCACGCTTGGCATACCAGCTGTCGAAGAGCAGGATGACCTGGCGCTTTTCAAGGATTGGCATGACTTCATCGAGAAGCTGGCAGGCAAGCGTCAGCTTCGAGGCTTCGCCGTTGCTCATGACGTAGCCAATCGGCACCGCGATATAACGGATCTGCTGCTTGCCTGCGTTCTCATGGAGGACCGGCACGCTCATCGTCAAGCTGACAAATGCATGGCCATTGAAATAGGACTTGCCATCGTGCTTGGCATGGTCGTACAGAATGCCCACACCGTCGAAGTGCTTGCCCCACTTGGCAATGGACGTGTCGTCCACGCTGAGCAGGATAGGCTCCTGCCGCAGTGCCTCTGGCACTATGGCAAGCGCCCGCAGCGCCAAGGCCTGGCGAATGGATGCATCCGTGACGAGGCCGTTGCCAAGGGCACGGTAATAGCTGTTGAGCGATGTGTCCGTCTGCTTCGACAGGAACTGCCGGAACAGGCAGCGCACCGACGAAGCCGACTCCAGAGCCAGCTGAGCAATGAGAAGCCACGCCAGCAAATGGCGCGTCGGTCTCGTTGCAGCGAGAAACAAGGAAGAAAAAATCGTCAAGAGTTTGTCAACTGTTGACTGACTGGTGTATAATTGAGACACCACGTAGCACCTCTCGTGTTTGGTTTGTGGTGAATCTATTATACACCAGCAGGGGCTACGTGATTTTATTATGTCTCAAAAGCTGTAAACTGCTGGATAAAGGACAGGTGTAAAAGAATGGCTAGAACGGTAAATTACGAAGCGAAGATCGAAACCATCGAGGCGAAGATCCAGAAGAAAAAAGACGAGATCAAAAAGCTCAAAGCTGAGCTCGAGGAGGTCAGAGCAAAGAAGGCTCAGGCCGATTACAAGGAACTCCTCGATTACATGAGCGAACACGACATCTCTGCCGACAAAGTGCTGGAAGTCATCAAAAACTGAATGCATGATAAAGGGAACAAGCTCTGTTGTAAAGAGCTTGTTTTTTTGCGCGCTCCGCGCGCGTTTTTTTCTGAGGCATAACTGGTAATACGATATTTCTGGTGGTATAATAATCATAATAAATCACAAGAGAGGTGCAGGCATGGAATACTGGGATATTTATGACAGGGAGAAGCACGTGACGGGGCGCAGGATGATCCGCAATGACTGGCACATGAAGCCGGGGGACTATCATCTGACGGTTCTGGCGCTGATCCGCGATCGGGCAGGGCGCATCCTCATCACGCAGCGCAAGGCGGATAAGGAATGGGCTCCGCTGAAATGGGAGATTCCCGGCGGCGTCCGGGCCGGGGAGCGTTCGGAGGAGGCGGTGCTCCGGGAGGTGGCCGAGGAAACAGGTCTTCACTTCACGATGGAGCAGGGCCGCTGCATCCACACGTACCGCAGCGACAGCCCGGCCGAGCAGAACAATTATTTCGTGGACATCTATGAATTCTGGGGCGATTTTACGCAGGCGGATGTCCGGATCCAGGACGATGAAGTCGAGGCGTTTCGCCTGGCCAGCCCGCAGGAGATCGGTGCGCTGGGGGAGCGCGGGGATTTCCTGCACTACCACCGGCTCGAGGGCTTGCTGGCTCGTCCGGGATCCTCGGGAGAAGAGGCATGACGCTCCGTGTGCCCGTTCCTGCCAGTGGGACTGCTGACTCATGGAGCGGGTGAGCGATTGAGCCCCGGCCAATCTGATTTTGGCATGTCTTTGATGTCAGTCAAGGAAATTTTCAGCAATACCTTGTATGATGACCTTGAGGATACAGATTCCTTGCTGGGTCTTTTTTGTGAGGAGATATCATGATTCAGGGACGCATTCATTCCATCGAAACGTTTGGCTCAGTGGATGGACCGGGGACGCGCTTCATCATCTTCCTGCAGGGCTGTGCGATGCGCTGCCTGTACTGCCATAACGTGGATACGTGGAACGGGCAGCGGGGCGGTGAACTGCGGACAGCAGATGAGCTGCTGGACCAGGCGGAGCGCTATCGGCCTTATTGGGGAGACGAGGGGGGCATCACAGTGAGCGGCGGCGAGCCCCTGCTGCAGATGGATTTCCTGCTGGATCTCTTCCGAAAGGCAAAGGCGCGCGGCATGCACACCTGCATCGATACGGCCGGGCAGCCCTTTACGCGCCGGGAGCCTTTTTTCGGCAAGTTCCAGGCGCTCATGGAGGTGACCGACCTCCTGCTCGTGGATATTAAGCACATCGATGCGGATGCGCACCAGAAACTCACTGGCTGTCCCAACGACAATATCCGGGACATGTTTAGCTATCTGTCCGCCATCCACAAGCCCATCTGGGTCCGTCAGGTGCTGGTGCCGGGATGGACGGATGCGCCCGATTCACTCCGGCGCACGCGGTCGTTCCTCGATACGCTGACGAATGTGGAGCGCATCGAGGTGCTGCCGTATCACAACATGGGCCTCTATAAATGGGACGAGCTCGGCATTCCCAATCAGCTCCGCGATGTGCAGCCGCCTTCGGAGGAGGACGTGCAGCAGGCGCGGGCCATCCTCGGTGCTGTCTGAAGTAGAAGTTCTGGAGAAAATGTGATGCTTGGCATGATTCTTTGATTGGAATCAAGGACGGGCCGCGCAAAAAACGGTATGATATAAATCAGCGAGAAACAAAAATATGCATAGACGCACACGTGCATAGAGGTCTGGAAGAAGGAGGAAATGCGATGAACGGCATGAATCGAGATGCTGCATGGAGAAGCTTCAAGGGTGTAAAGTGGACAGATGATGTCAATGTACGAGATTTCATCCAGAATAACTACACGCCTTATGACGGTGACGAGAACTTCCTCGTTGGCCCTACGGAGGCGACGGACAAGCTCTGGGGCAAAGTGCAGGAGCTGCAGAAGGAAGAGCGGAAACGGGGCGGTGTCCTGGACTGCGAGACGGAAGTCGTCTCGGGGATCACGGCGTACGGCCCGGGCTATATCGATGAATCGCTGAAGAATCTCGAGCAGGTCGTCGGCCTGCAGACGGACAAGCCCCTGAAGCGCGCGTTCATGCCATTCGGCGGCATCCGGATGGCGGAAGAAGCCGCCAAGACGTACGGCTACGAGGTCAATCCCAAATTCCACAAGATCTTTACGGAGTACCACAAGACCCACAACCAGGCGGTCTTCGATGCCTACACGCCGGAGATGCGCAGGGCGCGCCACAGCCATATCGTCACGGGCCTGCCGGATACGTACGGACGCGGCCGCATCGTCGGCGATTACCGCCGCGTGGCGCTCTACGGCATCGATTTCCTCATCGAGAAGAAGAGTGAGGACCTCGCAAACTGCGGCTGCGGTGTCATGACGGACGACATCATCCGCCAGCGCGAGGAGCTCGCCGAACAGATCCGGGCCTTGAAGCAGATGAAGGAGATGGCCAAGGCCTACGGCTACGACATCTCGAATCCGGCCAAGAATGCCAAAGAGGCCGTCCAGTGGCTCTACTTCGGCTACCTGGCAGCCATCAAGACGCAGAATGGCGCCGCCATGAGTGTCGGCCGCATCTCCACGTTCCTCGACATCTACATCAGCCGCGACCTCGCGGAGGGAACGCTGACAGAGACGCAGGCACAGGAGCTCATCGATCACCTGACGCTGAAATTCCGCATGGTGAAGTTTGCCCGCATCCCGTCGTACAACCAGCTGTTCTCCGGCGACCCGGTCTGGGCGACGCTTGAGATGGCCGGCGTCGGCATGGATGGCCGTCACATGGTCACGCGCACGGACTATCGCTTCCTGCACACGCTCGAGAACATGGGCCCGTCCCCGGAGCCGAATCTGACGGTGCTCTATTCGCCTGCCCTGCCCGCAGCCTTCAAGAAGTATGCCGCCCGCATCTCCATTGAGACATCCTCAATCCAGTACGAGAACGACGATGTCATGAAGCCGGTCTGGGGCGACGACTACAGCATCTGCTGCTGCGTTTCGGCCACGCAGACGGGCAAGGAGATGCAGTTCTTCGGAGCGCGCGCTAACCTTGCCAAATGCCTGCTCTACGCCATCAATGGCGGCAAGGACGAAAAATTCCTGACAAAGGACGGCAAACACATGCAGGTGGGGCCGGAGTACATGCCCATCACGTCAGACGTGCTTGACTACGATGAGGTTCTGCATCGCTTCGATCAGATGATGGACTGGCTGGCCGGACTCTACGTGAATATCCTGAACCTCATCCAGTACATGCACGACAAATACTACTATGAGGCAGCCGAGATGGCCCTGATCGACACGGACGTGCGCCGGACCTTCGCCACGGGCATTGCCGGGTTCTCCCATGTCGTCGATTCCCTCTGTGCGATCAAGTACGCCAAGGTCTCCACGATTCGCGACGAATCCGGCCTGGTCGTCGACTACAAGGTCGAAGGCGACTTCCCGAAATACGGCAACGACGATCCGCGCGCCGACGAGATTGCCGTCTGGCTCCTCAAGACCTTCATGACGAAACTGCGCAAGCATCACACGTACCGCAACTCTGAAGCCACGACGTCCATCCTGACCATCACGTCCAACGTCGTGTACGGCAGCGCCACGGGCGCACTGCCGGACGGACGCAAGGCCGGCGCGCCGTTCGCGCCGGGCGCAAATCCGTCGTACGGTGCGGAGCAGAACGGCCTGCTGGCCTCCCTGAACTCCGTTGCGAAGCTCCCGTACGAGTACGCACTCGACGGCATCTCGAACACGCAGACCATCGCGCCGGAAACGCTTGGCCATACCGAATCAGATCGCGTGGACACGCTCGTACGCGTGATGGACGGCTATTTCAAACAGGGCGCCCATCACCTGAACG
Organism: Mitsuokella jalaludinii DSM 13811; assembly: GCF_000702905.1. Classification (GTDB taxonomy): domain Bacteria; phylum Bacillota; class Negativicutes; order Selenomonadales; family Selenomonadaceae; genus Mitsuokella; species Mitsuokella jalaludinii. Next base: position 90,434 of record NZ_JNKR01000002.1, on the reverse strand, counting down.
TCAACGTCTTCGGCGTTGACAAGCTTATCGACTGCATGGAGCACCCCGAAAAGCCGGAATACGCGAACTTCACCATCCGCGTTTCGGGCTACGCCGTCAAGTTTATCGACCTAACCCGTCAGCAGCAGCTCGACGTCATCTCCCGCCGCGCCCATCAGAAGATGTGAGCGCGTCGAGAGACATCTCATATCCATAAAATTCCCTCGCAACAAAAGGCATTTACTGTCTGGCCGTTGCGAGGGAATTTTTGCTATAATGACAAGGAGAGCCGTTCATCGTGACACAAGGAGGAAGAGAAATGGACCGTTTAGAAGAAATCCTGGCTGCCAACAAGGCATTTGTGGCCAATGGCAAGCATGACTATACAGAAGAGGATATTGCCGCGAGCAAGCTGCCGAAGAAGAAAATGGCGATTTTCACCTGCATGGACACGAGGCTGACGGAGATCCTTGAGCCGGCCATGGGCATCCAGCGCGGCGATGCCAAAATCATCCGCACGGTCGGCAACTACCTCACCGGCGAATTTGATGCGGTCATCCGCAGCCTGATGGTGGCTATCTATGAACTCGGCGTCGAGGAGATCTTTGTCGTCGGGCATTACGAGTGCGGCATGGCCAAGACAACGGCAGACAGCCTCGCCGCTGCGATGCGCGCGCATGGCGTGAGTGAGGGCGCTATTGCCAAGATTCATGGCGAACTCGAGACGTGGGCCAACGCGTTCCGCGATCCTGTCGAGAATGTCAAGGATGCTGTGGCCAAGATAGCCGGCAACCCGTATATCCCGAAGAACATTAAGGTACACGGCCTGATGATCCATCCCCGCACCGGGAAGCTCGATGTCATCCAGACGGCAGCAGACAAGCCTGTGTCTGGGGAGGCGGCAGGGCAGGAACCATCTTCAAAGCAGCGGTGGCTTGACTGGACCGTGAAAATCCAGAGCCTTGCACAAGCCGGCCTGCACTATGGGCGGGACCGGTTTGACCTTGAGCGCTATCAGGAACTGCGCGATATTGCCGCCGCAATGATGGCAGCGCAGGCAGATCTGCCGCTCGCAAAAGTCAAAGATCTCTTCTGCAATGAGACGGGCTATCAGACGCCCAAGATCGATACGCGCGCGGCCATTTTCCAGGAGGACAAGATCTTGCTCGTTCATGAAAGCACGGGAAAATGGTCTCTGCCAGGCGGCTGGTGTGATGTCGATCAGTCGGTCGCGGATAATACCATCAAAGAAGTCAAGGAAGAGGCTGGCCTCGATGTCGCCATCACCCGCGTCATTGCCATCGACGACTGGCGCAGACACAACCGATGCAACAATCCCTACGGGATTATCAAGATTTTCTCCCTCTGCAAGGTCCTAGGCGGCTCGTTCCATCCCAATATCGAGACCACCGAAGCGGCGTATTTTTCCGAGCAGGAACTGCCGCAAAACATCGCCCTCGAGAAAAACAGCCTCGACCAGATTCACCGCTGCTTTGCCGCACATCGTACGCCGGACTGGAAAACCACGATGGACTAAAACGCAGTGAATGTACACCTGCTGCTGGAGGTTGACCCGCAGTTCGGTATCCACAAAGCAGTAAAGACGATCAAGGGTAAAACGTCGAGGATACTTCGGCAGGAATTTCATTTATTTTTGCATTTCGAAAGGCTTCTTCCATGTCGGCTGCACAGGAAAGGTAACACACATTATAACGACAACTGGTTTATCTGGCAATGCGATCTGCCTCAACTACACTAAAATGAACTTAATAAAAAGGAAGTTGCTTCTGTAGCAACTTCCTTTTTGTTTTATCGTTTCAAGTGACGGATGGAATCATGATAGCCTGCAAGGAAGTCGGCAACATAAAATCACGTTAGTCACACAAAATAACCGTAAGGATTATCATCGAATGTTCAGCCATACACGAGATTACTTACACATTACTTCCGATAAGTATAAATTATCGGAAGTTTTATTTTAACCTAAAATCCTGGGAAAAACCGGCGGAAATCTATCCGCATCACCTTAAGTAATACCATATATATTACCATAAATACTTTGTAATACTTAGGTATGTATGGCAATACTTAAGTATTAAAAAAATGATTTCCCCTGCCGCTTGAGCGAATATGATTGCTCGGTGCTTTCTCGTAGGCGGTTTTCGATACAAGAAAGCCCCGCAGGATCGATGGTATTCGGTCATGCGGGGTTTGATTTAGGACTGTTGTCCGGATAATCCGGAGTTTCTTTTGTGCGGCAGCTGTCTGGCGGCCTGGCGGCCTGCTCTTGATGTAATGACGATAATGCTATCTGTTTATAGCATGTTATCGTATGCGATTGCATCGGCAGTGCCATCTTCTCACTTGCTGCAGGAATCGTGCTTTTATCAGCACGGTTCTCCTGCTTTGAAGCGGGCCATCATCTCGTTTGTGAGGCTCCAGTCGTCTGGCTGCAGGATGACGTCTTCTGGCTTTGCCCAGAAGGCGCGGCTGAGCTCTTCGCGGTCCATCTGGATGGTGTCGTCGCCGTCGAGGTCGCAGTAGAATCCGGCGAGGATGTCGGCGGCGCTGCCCCACGGCTGGGATTTGTAATAGCGGATGTTCTTGACCTTGAGGCCGACTTCTTCGGCGACTTCACGCTCGACCGTCTCTTCGAATGTCTCGCCGATCTCGGTGAAGCCTGCTATGAGCGCGTAGACGGTTGTGTCGCTGTGGCTTGCAGCGTAGCGCGTCAAAAGGATCTTTCCATTGTGCAGGACGCCGACGATGATGGCCGGGTTGATGCGCGGATAGATGACATGGTTGCACTTGGAGCAGCGCAGGGCGCGCTCTTTTGTGTCGAGGACGGTCGGCTGGCCGCAGACGCCGCAGAAGCGGTTCGTGTGGTACCAGCCGTAGAGGTGCAGGGCCGTGTAGAAGGCGTAGAAGCTCGGCAGCTTTGCCTCCTTGTTCTGACGGATGTTCTTGATGGGCTCGAAGGCAAAATCTGCCGGGATGACTGGTCTTTTTTCGCTGAGCAGCAGGAAGAATGCCTTCTTGCCGATCGTGAAGAGGTAGACGCAGCCGTCAGGGCGGCCGAGCTGGGCAAACGTCGGGAAGAGCTTTCCTTCATCCTGGCGCACAAGTACCGTGCGCGCGTCGAAGACGAATACGACGCTGTCATCCATCGGCTCAGCCGACGGCTTGTACTGGTTGTCGAGTTTCTTTGGTGCAATATCCTGGATCATGGGGATTCCTTTCTGTGACACTGTAGCTCTGTGCCCTATCCTGAGGCTCTGCGTTGTCCGGTGCGCGTACATGACGCATGCGGATGCCCGAGTCCCTCGCGTAAAATGTGTGTCAGGGCTGACGTTATACCAGATACCAGCTGCGCCCGCGCTCTTCTGCCGGTGTCGTCGGCGCTGAGTGGCCCGAGAGCAGCAAGGTGTCGTCGGGCAGTGTCAGGATGCGCTCGCGGATGCCGCGCAGCAGTGCCTCTTCATCGCCGCCGTACATGTCGGTGCGGCCGTAGCTGCCCTGGAAGATGGAATCGCCGACAAAGGCGGCCCCATCCTCTTTCGTGTAATAGATGACGCCGTCTGCTGTGTGGCCTGGCAGGTCGAGAAGCTCCAGCTGGAAGGACGGCTTCTCTTTGAGCGCGATGACAGCATGGTCTGCGAGATACGTGACATCCTTGAGCACGATGGGGTCCTCGGTCTGAGAAGAGAGGTTCCAGACGGGGTTCTCGGCGTAGAGCATCCCCTTCTCGCCCATATACACGGGGATCTGGAGTACCGCCTGCAGTTCGTTGACGGCGCCGATGTGGTCGAAATGGCCATGCGTCAGCAGGATGGCCTCAATGGTCAGGTCCTTCTCGCGGATGAGCTCGAGCAGTTTACCCGCCTGTGCGCCGGGGTCTATGAGGAAGCCGTGCTTCGTCTCATTGTCGGCGTAGATGTAGGCGTTGGTCGGGATGTACTTCGTGACAGTTGCCTGCAAGATCATGGGAGACTCTCCTTTCTGTTGTTTGTTGCCCGCTTCAGCAGATGGCGCTCAGTCAAGGCCGTAGACTGCATTGAGCATGGCCGTACCGCTCGTCGTGCGGAAGACTTTCTCGCGGAAGGTTTTGCATGCTTTGGCGGAAAGTTCATCCTCGTAGGCGTTGACGAGGAAGTCGGCTTCGAGCAGCAGTTGGTAGTCTGCCCCATCGACATCTTTATAGGTGTGATGATGGCCGATGAGGTAGCAGATGCGCTCGATCATGGCGTCCGGAATGCCAGAGACTTCTTCGAGCAGCTTGCGCGCAGGTGCTGGCCCCTCTTTTTCCTGGTAGATGCCTGCAGCGCTCCTGTACTTCGCCTCAGCGGCATGGATGCCGATGTCGTGCAGGATGGCGGCGAGCTCGAGCGTCTGCTGGACCTCTGCGCGCAGTCCTTCCTGGCGGCCGAGCAGGGCGGCATAGGTGTAGACTTTGAGGAAGTGCTGGATGCGCTTGGCATCACCGGCGTCAAAGGTGATCATCGCCTGCAGAACTTCATCGCGCTTCTTGGCAAAAGTTTCTTCTGTCATGGGTGTTCCTCTCTCCGGCTTTACAGTCGGCTCGATTTCATGGTATATCCGTTGCATCAGTGAACTGCGGCAGTGGCCTGCGAAAGCGCAGGGTCAGCTGTTGTCTCGCTGTCAGCTACTGCTTTTGCGGCCTCTTCTTCCTGCTCGAAGCCGTAGTCGAGCAGAGCGGCGGCTTCACTGAAGCGCGTCTCGTCGTCGTCGGAATGCATGACGACGGCGATGAGCTCTTTGTCACCGCGCTTGGCCGCGGCGCTCAGGCAGCCGCGTGCGGCGCTTGTCCAGCCCGTCTTGATGCCCGTGCAGCCCGGATACGATTCGAGCAGCTCATTCGTGTTGCGACAATATGTCTTGTGGCCCTGCGGCGCGATGTAGTAGATGTTCTTTGCCTTCGTGCCGACAATCTGGCGGAAGGCGTCGTTGTGCATGGCGTAGGCGGCAATCTTGGCCATGTCGCGCGCTGTCGAGTAGTGGTTGGCGTCCGGCATGCCGTTCATGTTGACGAAATGCGTGTTGACGGCACCGATTGCCTGCGCCTTCTCATTCATCATCGCGGCGAAGGTGGCTTCATCTCCGCCGACTGCCTCCCCGACGGCCGTCGCTGCGCCGTTGTCAGAGATCATCATCATCTGCTGCAGGATGTCGGCCATGCGCAGGGTGTAGCCCGGATAGAGGCGCGTGCACTCGACATCGGCTGCATAGCGGCTGACGGTGACGAGCTGGTCGGGACTGCTCGTCTCAAGCGCGAGGATGCAGGTCATCATCTTCGTCATGCTGGCCGGGTATTCGCGCTTGTCAGCGTTCTTCTCATAGAGCACCTGCCCCGTCGCCTCGTCGATGACGATGGCGGCGTCTGCCGTGATGTCCGGCGCCGCGGCCATGGCAACGGCCGACCAGACGAGCAGCAGCACGAGGCTCAGCAGTGCGGTATAGATTCGTTTACAAGATTTCAAGATGTTCATGCTCCAATCCGTCCCCCTCTTTCGGCAATTCCAGGCAAGATGCCGCCAGGGACTCTTCCTGCATTATAGCTTCATCGTCTGGCATCGTCAAATTTTTCCCAATCCCTTTGAAGACATTTTGAAGACTTTCCGACCCCTTCGCATTCATGGCTCTCAGGATGACTCACCCATGCGGCTGGCTCCTCGATTTCCGCTAATATTCATAAAACTCTTTTTTTTCGAACATACATATGCTATAATAGAGAACAGAACGAAACAAATGGACTGATGACGCAATCGGATAGATAAGGGGGATGTATTATGCGCAAGACGAGCAAATCAAGTGACCGCCAGAAAGAGATTTTCCAGTTCATCAAGGCTTTCCTGCTCGAGAAGGGCTATCCGCCTTCCGTAAGGGAAATCGGCGAGGCTGTCGGGCTCAAGTCGAGCTCAACGGTCCACAGTTACTTGTCGCGCCTCGAGGCCAATGGCATGATCAAGCGCGACCCGACGAAGCCGCGCGCTATCGATATCCTCGACGAGCGCCCGTGGCGCCAGAATGTGCCGGTGCCGATGCTCATCGGCATCCACAAGGGTGCGGCACTCTTTGACGAGAAGAATTTCAGCGACGTCTACTCCTTCCCGCAGGAACTGCTCGCTACCCACAAGAAGACGTACCTCGTGCGCATGCCGGATGATGGCCTGCGGGAAGCGGGCATCGCAGAGGGTGACTTTCTCTTCATCACGCCGCAGGAATTTGCCAATGACTTCGACCTTGTCGTCGCAGAAGTGGACAGGCGCTCAACCGTGCGCTACTTCCGCCAGGACCAGAAAGGGACCTACCTCCTGAAGAGCCGCGAGGAAGAGGCAGAGCCGTGCCCAAGCGTGGTCACGGTCCTCGCCCGCGTGATCAGTGTCTACCATAAGATCTGAATCAGGATTGCTCTGCAGTGCGGGACGAACAGGCAGACAAAAATAACGATAACAATATAACAACATGACAACAAAAAACGGCGTCTGTCCGAGCGTGTATGTTCTCGGGCAGACGCCGTTTGATATTGCCGTATCGTATCTCTGTGTCAATCCGTTTCGTCGAGGTCAAGGACGGCCTGTGCGGCGCCCATGATGCCGATGATGGCGTGCTCGAAGGTCAGGCCACCCTGCAGGTAGACGTTGTAGGGTGCGCGCAGCGGGCCGTCGGCACTGAACTCGATGGAAGCGCCCTGCACGAAGGTGCCTGCCGCCATGATGATCTTGTCGGCGTAGCCCGGCATGTCCCACGGCTCCGGGGCGGCGAAGGAGTCGACCGGCGAGTACTTCTGGATGCCGCCGCAGAAGGCGATGAGCTTGTCGGCGCTGCCGAGCTCGATGGCCTGGATGATGTCGCCGCGCACGTCCGTCGGCAGCGGCAGCGTCTTGTAGCCGAGCTTGGCGAACATGCCCGCTGCGAAGATCGCGCCCTTGATGGCCTGTGAGACGACGTGCGGCGCGAGGAAGAGGCCCTGGAACAGCAGGCGGTTGTTCGAGAGGCTCGCGCCGAGCTCGTCGCCCATGCCCGGTGCCGTCAGGCGGTACGAGGCGAGCTCGACGAGGTCGTCGCGGCCGACGATGTAGCCGCCGGTCGGCGCGATGCCGCCTCCTGGATTCTTGATGAGGGAGCCCGCCATGATGTCGGCCCCTGCCTGCGTCGGCTCTTCGTAGTCGACGAACTCGCCGTAGCAGTTGTCGACGAAGCAGATGCAGTCGGGCTTGATGCGGTGGACTTCCGTTGTGATGGCGCGGATGTCCTCGATGGAGAGCGGGCTGCGCATGCTGTAGCCGCGCGAGCGCTGGATCTCGACCATCTTCGTCTTGTCGGTGATGACGTCCTTGATGTGCGCCATGTCGACTTTGCCCGCGACCATCGGCAGCTCGTTGTAGAGCACACCGAATTCCTTGAGGGAGCCGGGGCTCGGGTTGTCGTAGCCGATGACCGTCTGCATCGTGTCGTACGGCTTGCCCGTCAGCGAGACGAGCTCGTCGCCGGGGCGCAGGATGCCGAAGAGCACCGTCGCTAGCGCGTGCGTGCCCGAGACGAACTGCGTGCGCACGAGCGCGCGCTCTGCGCCGAAGATCTTCGCGTAGAGCTCTTCGAGCTTGCCGCGGCCGATGTCGTCGTAGGCATAGCCCGTCGTCGTGTTGAAGTGGGCGTCGGAGACGCGGCACTCGCGCATGGCATCGAGTACCTTCAGCGTGTTGGCCTCGGCCACATCCTCGATGTGCGCAAAGAGCGGTTCGGATTCCTTGAGGACCTCGCGCTTGAGATCCGTGATTTTCTTGGAAAATGACATGGAAATACTTACCTCACAGTCTATTACAGTTATTCATTGTCGGGGTGGACTTCATAGGGCTCGAAGCGCGCCCGCTTCGAGGCGGGCAGGCTGACCTTGACGAGTGTGCCCGCTTCCGTGTAGTCTGTCTCGCGGACGGCGTGGAGATCGTGCAGCTCCGTCAGCAGCCGTCCTTTGGCAAAGGGAATCAGGAGTTCCATCCGGACTTGCTGCTCAGAGAAGAATCGTTCGATGAGCCGCTGGAGCTCGTCGAGGTTGGCGCCCGTCTGAGCGGAGACGCAGATGCCCTCGCGGCCGTGCAGCATCATGGCCTCCTGCGCTGGCGTCAGTCCCTCCCCTGCCCGCTCGTCCGTCTCGGTGCCGGACGCTTTGAGGCGGTCGGCCTTGTTGAAGACGTAGAGCGTCGGCTTTGAGACGGCATCGAGCTCCTTGAGAACCTCGACGACTGACTCGATCTGCTGCTCGTAGTTCTCGTTGCTGCAGTCGACGACGTGCAGCAGGAGGTCGGCTTCCTGCACCTCCTCGAGTGTCGCGCGGAAGGCCTTGACGAGCGTGTGCGGCAGCTTCTGGATGAAGCCGACGGTGTCGGTCAGGAGGATTTCCTGCTTCTCGGGCAGGATGAGGTGGCGCGTCGTCGGGTCGAGTGTCGCGAAGAGCTTGTCCTCGGCAAAGACTTCCGAGCCCGTGAGTCGGTTCAAGAGTGTCGACTTGCCCGCGTTAGTGTAGCCGACGAGGGCGACGAGCGGGATGCGCGAGAGCTTGCGGCGGCGACGGTGCAGGTGGCGGTTCTTCTGCACGGCATCGATCTGGGACTCGAGGTCGTGGATGCGCGCGTAGATGCGGCGTCGGTCGACTTCGAGCTTCGTCTCGCCGGGGCCGCGCGTGCCGATGCCGCCTCCGAGGCGCGAGAGCACGAGGCCCTGGCCGCCGAGGCGCGGCAGGTTGTACTGGAGCTGTGCGAGCTCGACCTGCAGCTTGCCCTCTTTCGTGCGGGCGCGCTGCGCGAAGATGTCGAGGATCAGCGCCGTGCGGTCGATGACCTTGATGCCGAGCATCTGCTCGAGGTTGTGCTGTTGTGACGGAGTGAGCTCGTCGTCGAGGATCAGGAGTGTCGCGTCGCGGTTCTGGACTTCCATGGCGATCTCGGCGACCTTGCCGCGCCCGAGGAAGAAGGCGGCGTCGGGCTTCTCGCGGCGCTGGATGAAGGTGCCGACGATGGTGGCGCCCGCCGTGTCGGCGAGGCGCGCGAGCTCGGCCATCGACTCGTCGACGGGCCAGAGCGTCCTGCCGCAGTCGAGTCCGGCGAGCAGGGCGCGCTCTTCCTCATCTTCGGTCGACTTCGTGCTGCGCGCGCTGAGCTTCTTGTTGATCGTCGTGATGAGATACGTCAGGTTGATTGTGTGCAGGGCGCGCTCCGGCAGCGGGCCGACGCTGCTGAGCTGCTCCGTGCCGTCCTCAGCGCAGTCGCCGGTGAAGAAGCCGAGCGAGCCGACAATCTCCCCCGCCTTGTCTGCGCGAAAGCCGATGGCTGCCATGCAGTCGAAGCGCAGGCGGCGCAGCGACGAGAAGTCGGGCTCACTGAGGCGCGTGTCGCCGCTCGGATGCGTGTGGATACAGCGGATGCCCGTGAGCTTGCCCTCGGCGCGGCGCGACTTGAACTCCGGCAAGTCGACCGTGTCGGTGTCGCCGACCGACACCTGCAGGACCTTGCCCCGGCGGTTCAGGTAGACGGCGACCTCGCGGCCGAGCAGCTCCGTGACCTCGAGCATCTCTGCATTGAGTTCGTGCGTCGAGAGCTGGCCAATCGGCACAGTCAGCTCGTAGAGCGCCTCGAGACGCTTGACGATATACTGTTTGATGTTCTGGATCTCTCCATTGATCTGCATAGGACACCTCATGGGTCAACCGCGGTTGACGATATTCGATATGTGCTTGAGCGTGATAGAAAGCGTGCCGTCCTCATTGTTGTTGAACTCGACGAACTCTGTATTGTCGAAGTAGTCCGTCGGGATGGTCAGCTCGATGCCCGTGTCGGTCTTGAGCTTGTGGCGGCTGACCTTCTTGAGCGTCGCCTCCGGGTCCATCTGGACGGGCTCTGTGATGCCCGCATCGCGGATGGCCGTGTCGAGCTCCTGCTGCATGGCGGGATTGTCCTGGAAGATCTCCTTGCCCGCCTCCTGCAGGTCGAGCTCCGCGCCCTTCTGCATCGTCTCGGCCACGTAGCTCTTGACGGCGGCTTCGGCCATGACCTTGTCCTGGCCGAACGACTCGGCGACCTGGGCGGCCGCCTTGCTGAGGTTCTTCATCGCTTCCTTCGGCGAGGGCGTCAGACTGCACTCGAGCAGGACTTCCGGCAGCACGAAGACGGCGTCGCCGTCGAGCGTGTACTTCTTGGCTGCCGTCTTGATGGCCTTCGTCCGGCCGTTGATGAAGGCGAACTCGTCGATCTTCTGCGAGAGGTTCGGCATGATGGAATAGTGGTTGATGATCTCGTTCTGGATGCCGTCCTCCGTCTGGTTGACCTGGTGCGTGAAGCCGATGTGGCTGTTGCTGCGCAGGATGACGAGGTACGGCACCTCGTCGATGCTCGCCTGTGCGACGATGACATCGGATGCGGGCATCTCCTCGGCGTGTGTCAGGGCGTCGTCGAGTGTCTTGGCAATCGCCTTGCTTAGGGCGACGAAGTCGAGCGTTCCCGACTCGTAATCCTGCAGCTCTTTGAGGAAGGCGCTGTCCTCGCAGAAAGTGCCTGGCTTGGCGTCCTGGCTGCCCCAGGCGCGCTCGACGTGCTTCAAGAGCCACGTCTCGACGCTGTCCTTGACAGGAAGCTCCGCATCCGAATAGACCGTCACACCAGAATGGAAGTCGAGGATGTGAAGGATGGCCTTCTCGATGATAATCATGATTGTTCCTCCCCTGTGCACGGTCCTTCAGCGGATGCCTTTGCCTTTTTCGCAGCATCTTCTGCCTCGGCGCGGCGTCGGACTTCCTGCAGGCGCGGCACGAGGTAGGTCTGCAGGCGCTCCTCGAGCTCCGGCAGGGTATTCGAGTCGAAGTCGTAGTTGACGTCCGGGATATTCCAGATGCGGGCCTCGCTGAAGAACTCATCGCGGTAGATGTTGAAGTAGACCGTCACGCTACTCTCGAGCGCGAAGTCGACGTAGTCGATGATGATGTACGAGCCGTTGTTGATCTTGACGGGATAGGCGGGCCGGATGAAGAGCGAGAAGCCCTCGAGCGTCTCTGGCAGTTCATTGCCCGTCTTCCACGTGAGGATCTCCTTGGCGCGCACGATGCTCGAGATGCTGGCCGGGTCAAACGTCTCGAGTTCCGCGAGCAGGGACTCGAGCTGCGCTTTGAGCAATGCTTCAAAGACGGCAAAGTCCGCCGTGATGAACTCGATGCGGCAGAGCTCGATGAGCCCGATCTTGATGCGCAGCTTGTACTCGTGCGTCTCCTCGTGGAAATACGCCGTCGCGCTCTTGTGCAGCGATTCGCTCTCATACGTGAAGATGTCGTAGCAGTCGCCGAGCGGCTCCTCGATGCGGCGCAGCGCGAAGCCATGCCAGCTGTCCGGCAGCTTCTCCAGGTATTCCCAGCCGTCGAGCTCCTGTCGCACCTTCTCGATTGTCTCTTCTTTCATCTGCACACCCCTCTCGTTTCCCAAGATACTGTTTCGGCCTTATCAGCAATACTTTATTATAACAGTCCTCTGCGCTCGTTTCAACTGCGGCAAGGCTTTCGCGCCATGTTGTAAGTTTTATATTGACAAGTGAGAATGATTATACTATACTAATCATAAATCAAGGATATCGTCTGTATGAATGCTACGATATCACAGCACAAGAAGAATCAAGAGAAAAGAGGAGAAACACCATGGGTATCCAGGAATCGCTGGCCAAGCGCCGCACGTACTACAACATCAACAAGGAACTGCCGGTCGCAGAGGAAGAAGTCGTCGCGCTCGTCGAGAACACGACGGAGCTCGTGCCGGATGCGTTCAACATGAAGAGTGCCCGCGTGATTGTCGTGACGAAAGCAAAGCAGGATGAACTCTGGGACGCCATCTACGAGGCTTTCGGCGGCAAGGTCGCCCGCGAGAAGATTGATAGCTTCAAGGCGGGCTACGGCACGCTGCTCTACTTCTACGACGAGGACGTCGTCAAGGGCCTCCAGGAGCAGTTCCCGCTCTATGCGGCAAACTTCCCGATCTGGGCACAGCAGGCCAACGGCATGCTGCAGATCAGTATCTGGACGGCACTGCGCGAGCTCAACATCGGCGCCAACCTCCAGCACTACAACCCCGTCATCGACGAGACGGTCAAGAAGATGTTCTCGGTGCCGGATTCCTGGAAGCTCATCGCCCAGATGCCGTTCGGTGGCATCGCCGCTGAGCCGCAGGCAAAGGACAAGGAAGACATCAAGGCCCGCGTCAAGGTCTTTGGCTGAGTCCTGTATCTTCATGATCTTCATAGGAACAAGCAATAAAAAGCTCCGCAGCATGCGTATCGCTGCGGAGCTTTTTGTTGAGAGAACGGCGCCAGTCGGCTCATGTTTCCGTGCCAGCCGACTGCTTCCCACTGCCGCTCTCATAGATAGGTCCGTTCGCCCTTAGGACCCACCTCTTATCTAGGCCCAACAAGAAAGGAGACTGTAAGGATTGCGGTAATCCTTACAGTCTTTACTATAACAGAGATTGCTCAGAAAATCAAGAGCAATATGGATAGAATCGAAAGAATACAGTTGTAAACAATCGCGAATCAAATGTCCGACTGCCCGACGAGTGCCATAAGGCCTGCTTCATCGAGGATGGCGATGCCGAGGGCGGTCGCCTTCTGCAGTTTGCTGCCGGCCGCCTCGCCGGCGACGAGATAGTCTGTCTTCTTGGAGACAGAGCCTGCGATGCGCCCGCCGTGGCTCTCGATGAGCGCGGCAGCATCTTTGCGACTCAGGCTCGGCAGCGTGCCCGTGATGACGAAGGTCTTGCCGGCGAGCTTCTCGTCGACGAGGCCCGTGTTCTCGAGCGTGAAATTGACGCCCGAGGCGCGGAAGGATTCGAGAATCTTCTGGCTGGCTGGATCGCGGAAATACTGCACGATGGCCCTCGCGCTGATCTCGCCCATGTCGCGGACCGCGAGGATCTCCTCTTCGGAGGCCTTGGCCAGCGCATCGATGGAGCCAAAGTGCAGCATGAGCTCGCGGGCGGCCGTGCGGCCGATGCCCGGGATGCCGAGTCCCGTCAGCAGGCGCTGCGGCTCATTCTTTTTGCTCGCCTCGATGGCCGTGAGGACCTTGTCGGTGTTCTTCTCCTTGCCGATGATGCCCTTCTCGATGAGTTCTTCGCGCCTGTCTGCCAGGTGATAGAGGTCGGCAATCGTCGTGATGCAGCCTTCTTCGATCAAGCTGTGGATGGCCGCCTCGCCGAGGCCTTTGATGTCCATGGCCGTGCGGCCGACGAAATTGAGGATGTGGCTCTCGAGCTGGGCCGGGCAGCTCGGATTCTGGCACTTGATGTCAGAGGTGTCCGGCTCGCGCACGGCGGGCGCGCCGCAGACGGGGCAAGTCGTGCCGATGACAAAGGGCTCTGCGCCAGCTGGACGCTTCTCCTTGACGACTTCCTTGACCTTCGGGATGATTTCGCCCGACTTGTAGACGCGCACCGTGTCACCGATGCGCACATCGAGGTTGTCGATGAAGTCCTGGTTGTGCAGCGTCGCGCGCTCGACTGTCGTGCCGCAGAGCCGGATCGGGTCGAAGACGGCCGTCGGCGTGATGCGCCCCGTGCGGCCGACGGAGAGCTCGATCTTGCGGATGACCGTCTCCTTCTCCTCCGGCGGGTACTTGTAGGCAATCGCCCAGCGCGGTACCTTGGCCGTCGCACCGAGCTTCTCGCGGTCGGCGAGGTTGTTGAGCTTGACGACGGCACCGTCGATGTCGTAGGGCAGATTGCCGCGGTTCTCGCCGATGGCCGTGATGGCCTGCCATACTTCTTCAGCCGTGCGGCAGACCTTGTAGCCGTGGATGACCTTGATGCCCTGCTTCTTCATGAACGCATACGCCTCGGTGTGCGTCGTGAACTGACGGCCGCGGGCCGTCTGCAGGTTGAAGATGAAGAGTGAGAGATGGCGCTCTTTCGTGATGCGGCTGTCGAGCTGACGCAGCGTTCCCGCGGCACAGTTGCGCGGATTGGCAAAGGGCTTCAGCCCCAGGAGCTCCTGGCGTGCGTTGACCGCCGCAAAGGCCGCCTTCTCCATGTAGACTTCGCCGCGGATCTCGAAGTACGGCAATTTATCCTTGAGCTTCTTCTTGACATCGCGGATGACCTTGGCGTTCTCTGTGACGTCCTCGCCCTGCACGATGCCGTCGCCGCGTGTGATGGCGCGCACGAGCACGCCGTCCTCGTAGCGCAGCGCCATCGAGAGGCCGTCGATCTTCTCCTCGACGACGAATTCCGGATTGTCGAGTTCCTGCTGCAGGCTCTCGACAAAGGCGAAGATCTCTTCTTTGCTGAAGACATCCTGCAGTGAGAGCATCGGCACATCGTGACGGACGAGCACGCCGGCCGTGCGGCGCGCCTGGCCGCCGACGACCTGCGTCGGCGAGTTCTTGGTGATGAGCTCCGGGTATTTCGCCTCGATGGCCTTGAGGCGCAGCATGAGCTGGTCGTACTCGTAATCCGAGATCTCGGGATTGTCCTCATTGTAATAGCGGTTATTGTGGTAGCGGATGACCTTGCGGAGCTCGGTGAGCTCCTTCTTGACCGCCTGGATGGACTCCGGTATATCTGCCATCATGATCACTCCTTCCCCCTGGTTTCCTGTCGTTCTGTCTCATGCCTTGGTGATTGGGGCGTACTTCTGCATGAGGCCTTTGACGCCCTGGCCCGGGAAGGCAATCTTGAGCTCGACTTCTTCGCCGCTGCCCTTGACGGAGACGACGGTACCGACGCCCCACTTGCCGTGGCGCGCCTTATCGCCGACCTTCCACTTGATGCTCGTGTCGGGGCGGATGACGCCGGCGGCTGCGGGGCGCGCACTGCTCTGGCGCTCGCGCAGGGCCTCCATCGCCTCGAGGGCCGACTGCGGCTTGCCCGCGAAGTGCGTGCCCGTCCCCATCTGGCTGGCGCTCGGTCGGAAGCTCATGAAGCCCGAGCGCTGCTGCGCGCCGTAGTGGTTGGCGTTGGCGAAGCCATAGGCATTGGCGCGCGGCACGAGGCGCTCGACGTACTCGTCCGGGATCTCCTTGAGGAAGCGCGAGGGCGGGAAGGCCTGCGTCTTGCCGTAGATCGTGCGCTGGCGCGCGTTCGTCAGGTAGAGCTTGCGCTGCGCGCGCGTGATGCCGACATAGCAGGTGCGGCGCTCTTCCTCGATCTCATCGGGGTTCATGAGCGTGCGCGAATGCGGGAAGAGGCCCTCCTCCATGCCGATCATGAAGACAATGGGGAACTCGAGGCCCTTGGCCGAGTGCAGCGTCATGAGCGTCACGCGGTCGTCCTCGATGTCGGCGTTGTCGATGTCGGAGACGAGCGAGAGCTGTGAGAGGAAGGTCTCGAGGTTCGGGTTCTCCTCCGACTTCTCGAAGTCGCGCGCGACGCCGATGAATTCCTTGAGATTCTCGATGCGCGACTCGTTCTCCGTCTTCTTGTCGGCTTTGAGCTCCGCGAGGTAGCCCGAGTCCTTGAGCACCTTGTCGATGAGATCGTCGAGCTTCATGTTCATGTGGGTGTTCATGAAGTTGAAGATGAAGGTCGTGAAGAGCTCCAAGGGCTTCTTGACGCGCGCCGTGATGCCCGGGATGGCGTCGAGCACCTCCGGATTCGAGATGACGTCAAAGAGCGAGAGCTCCTGCTCTTCGGCAAAGGCCGTGAGCTTCGCCATCGTCGTCGCGCCGAGGCCGCGCTTCGGCACGTTGATGATGCGCATGAGGCTCACGGTATCGAGCGGGTTGTAGATGACGCGCAGGTATGCGAGGATGTCCTTGATCTCCTTGCGGTCGTAGAACTTGAGGCCGCCGACCATCGTGTACGGGATCCCCGAGCGCATGAATGTCTCCTCGATGATGCGCGACTGGGCGTTCGTGCGGTAGAGGATGGCGATGTCGCCGTACGAGGCGTTGAAGATCGTGCGCTGCTTCGTGATGGTCGTCGTGATGAACTGCGCCTCGTCGCGCTCGTCCATCGCCTGATACGAGGTCAGCTTCTCGCCCGTCGCGTTCTCCGTCCAGAGTTCCTTGGGCTTGCGGTTGATATTGTGCTCGATGACGGCATTGGCCGCCGCGAGGATGTTCTTCGTCGAGCGGTAGTTCTGCTCGAGCTTGATGACTGTCGCCTCCGGGTAGTCTTTCTCGAAGTCCATGATGTTGCGGATGTCGGCGCCGCGCCAGCCGTAGATGGACTGGTCGGCATCGCCAACGACGCAGAGGTTGTGGTGGCGCGCAGCGAGGATCTTCGTGAGCTGGTACTGGGCGCCGTTCGTGTCCTGGTACTCATCGACGAGGATGTAGCGGAAGCGTCCTTGATACTTGGCGCGGATGTCTTCATTCTCCTCGAGCAGCACGACGGAGATCATCAGCAAATCGTCGAAGTCGAGCGCGTTGTTGTTGCGCAGCTTCGCTGCATAGAGGCGGTAGATCTCGGCAATCTTCTTCTGGTGGAAGTTGTCGGCGTCGCGCTCCATGGCCTTCGGCCCCATGAGCTGGTTCTTGGCGTTCGAGATCGCATTCTGGACGCTCGCGGGCGTGAACTGCTTGTCGTCGAGATTCATCTCCTTGAGGCATTCCTTGATGACGGTCTGGCTGTCGGACGAATCGTAGATGACGAAATTGCGCTTGTAGATGTCCGTCGCCTCAATCTCGCGGCGCAGGAAGCGCGCGCAGAACGAGTGGAATGTGCTGAGCCAGACATCCTTGGCGGCATCGCCGATCATGCGGTCGACGCGCTCGCGCATCTCTGTCGCCGCCTTATTGGTGAAGGTGATGGCCAGGATGCTGTACGGTGCGACACCCTGCGCCAAGAGGTTTGCGATGCGGCAGGTCAGCACTTTCGTCTTGCCCGAGCCGGCACCTGCCATGATGAGCAGCGGTCCTTCCGTATGCGCGACAGCCTTCTTCTGTGCGGGGTTCAAGCCACTGAAAATATCCAATAGTATCCTCCAATCTGTATCATCGGTTCTTCTGTTCTATCGATAGGAAAGCCTTCCCCCCGGTGCGGACGCACCGGGGAGAAGGCTCTGTTTGTTTCAAGCATGATGCGCGCTGCGCGGCAGTCAGTTCTTGCCGATGCGCTTGACGGCCTCGGAGAGAGGCGGGATGACCTGTTTCTTGCGGCTCATGACGCCCGGCAGGTAGATGTGCGTGCCGCTAGCGTCCTTCTTGAAGGCCTCGCCGATGAGCGTCTTTGGCGAACCCGTGAAGAGCAGGTACGTCGCTTCCTGCAGGATGTCCGTGACCATGACGAGGCTGAGGTCGAAGCCCTCCTTGTCGCAGATGTTCTGCATCGCTTCGATGAGCTGCGGCTCGAGATCCATGACTTCCTTCGGGTCCATGACCGAGATCTGGCTGACGATGACGCGGTAGTCGCCGATCTGGAACTCCTTGAGGTCGTTCTTGGCGATCTCAGCCGGCGTCATGTCGCCGATGCCGGAACCAGCCTTGAGCATCGCCATGCCGTATTCCTGGATATCGACGCCGGCGATCTCAGCGAGGCGCTCTGCCGTCTTCTTGTCGTACGGCGTGCAGGTCGGGCTCTTGAAGAGGACCGTATCCGAGAGGATGGCCGAGAGCAGGAGGCCTGCGATGGATGCCGGGATGTCGACATCATTCTGCCAGTGCATGTTCGCGACGATCGTGGCCGTGCAGCCGACCGGCTCAGCATGCGTGAAGATCGGCTCGCTCGTCTGGATGCCGCCGAGGCGATGGTGGTCGATGATCTCGAGGATCTTGGCTTCCTCGATGCCCTCGACGGCCTGGCCGCGCTCATTGTGGTCGACGAGGATGACGCGGTCGCGCTCCGGCAGCATGAGGTTGTCGCGGCTGACGAGGCCGACAAGGCGGCCGTTCTCGAGGACCGGGTAGTTGCGGTAGTTCGTCTCCTCCATCGTGCCCTTGATGTCCGAGAGCAGGTCGAGCGGCTTGAAGCAGACCGGGTCCGGATGCATGATGCGGCGGATCGGCACGCACTGGTTGATCAGGCGGGCTACCGTATACGTGTCATACGGCGTCGAGAGGACGAAGATGTGCTTTGCCTCAGCGGCTTCGATGACATCAGCCGAGACGCGGCCATTGCCCGTGATGATGAGGCAGGAGATGCCCTGATCGACGATGTCGATGAGCGTCTCATCGTGGCGGTCGCCTACGAGCACGATGTCGTTTTTCTCGACCGTGTCCTGGATCATCTTGATCGAGCCGGCAGCGATGCGGATCTTGCCGTGGATGAAGTCGCTCTCATTGCCCGAGACGAGCACCTTGCTGTCCGTTGCTGCGATGATGTCGCGATAGCGCACGCGCATCTCCGATAGATCCTGCATGCTGAGCTCCTGGAAATAGCGCTTCGCGAGGTCCGATACCGTGACGATGCCGACGAGAATGCCCTTGCTGTCCGTGACCGGCACCGATTTGAGGTCATGGCCGCGCATGACTTCGCCGAGATGGCGCAGCGTGTCGTGCTGGCGGACGACGATCTTGCAGTCGAGCGTGACATCCTTGACGCGCGGATAGAGATCCGAAAGCAGCAGCGGCTGCTCGACGTGGAAGTAGTCGAGCGCGTATTTCGTCTCCGCATTGACCTTGCCGGCGCGTGCCGGGACTGCGTTGAAGCCAAGTGCCTGCTTCAGGTGCGCATAGCCGATGGCCGAGCAGATGGAATCCGTATCCGGATTGCGATGACCAATGACATAGATTGGTTTCGTGCTTTTCGTCATATTCTATTTCCTCCTAAATATGAAAGCGGGAGTTCCCGTTTTTATACGAATTAGTCTATGTATCATTATAATCAATATTTGCGCGTGCGTCTAGGGGGCGGCAGTGAGAAAAGAAGAAGCTGCGGGGATGGGAAGGCGGAAAGGGCTGCCCCTAAGCTCCGCGTGGCCGGCTGCTAAACTTATTTTTTACCTTTTAACGCATCCTTGCGGGAAGCTAAACGCGCTCCGCTTGAACGACGCTTCCCTGCAAGGGTTCTGGCTGGCAAAAAATAAGTTCTTAACGCAGACGGCCAAAGCTCCGCTTAGTGACAGCCCTTTCCTTACTTCCAGCAGACTGGCTTCACGCTTCTTTGTTTTCTTCGTTGCGCAAAATTCGCTGCGCTCTTTTGCGAGGGGAAAGAGAGGGGGCAGGCCGGCGCGGAGCGTTTGACATTCGGCGTAAAAAACGGATTTTTTGCCCGCCAAAAACCTTGCCAAAGAGCGTCCGTCCAAACGAAGTGCGTTTAGCTCTTTGGTAAGGATAAATTATAAGGCAAAAAATCCGTTTAGCCGAATGTCACCGCGGAGCGCAGGACTGTCCCCTCTCGCCTTCGCTGCTGTCAGCTTCTTAGACGCTAATTTTACTTAGAACGTATACTTCAAGCCGCCTCTCCAGACGCGTCCGTCGTTAAAGAGGTTGACGTTACGCTCATCGAAGATGTTGTCAACGCCGACGTAAGCGCTGAGACCGCTGTGGAATTTCTTGTTGATGACGAAGTTCGTCGTGGAAAGATGCGTGATGCCGCTGTCATTGCCGAGCTCGTAGCGGTAGTTGATGAGCCAGTCCTGCCAGAGTGTGGCGCTGAGGCCGGTCTTAGCCGTATCATCGTACGTCAGCATGAGTTTGGCGTTGTGGCGGGCACGGTTGGCAAGGCGTTCGTCCGTTTCGCTGTTGACGGCGTCGAGGAACGTGTAGGATGCACCGAGTGTGAGCTTGTCGCCTACGCGCTGTTTGGCCTCGGCCTCGATGCCCTGAATGACGGCATGTTCAACGTTGTAGTATTTATAGGAATAAAGATGCGTCGTCGGGCTGACTCCCTGATATTCGTAGTCAATCAAATCCTTGACGCGGTTGTGGAAGTAGGAAACCTTGCCGGACGTTCTGCCCTTCTCTGCCTCAAAGCCAAAGTCATAATCGATGGCCGTTTCGGGGCGCAGATTCGGGTTGCCCTGGATGTAGGCGTAGCTCGAATGCGTCCAGTCCATGTAGAGCTCGCTGGCCGTCGGGGCGCGGTAGGCACTGCCAAAGTTGGCCTTGAAGCGCGCATTTTTGCTGAAGTTGTACGTCGTGCCGATTTTGGCCGTGACTTTGCTGCCAAAGACATCATTATAATCCCAACGTACGGACGGAATCAGCAGCCAGTTGCGCTGCGGCGTATATTCATCCTGCAGATAGAGGGCTGCGTAACGCATGCTCGAATCGCTGGTCAGGCGCGTGGAATCGTAATCTTCCCAGCGGTATTTGCCGCCAAAGGTCAGAAGGTTCTTGTCGTCGGCCTGATAAGAGCGGCGGCCGTCAATCGTTGTCGACTTGAACGTCATGTCATCCGAGCTCGAGAGGTCCCCCGCTTTATGCAGCTTGCCCGTATAGCTCGTATAATAAATCTTCTGGTCCTTATCGAACTGCGTATGGTAAGCGCGAATCTCATAATCGCCGCGGCTGTCCTTGCCCTTATAGCCCACGCCCGTCGTCCAGCGTTCATGGTCGAAATCATTGCGGTAGCCGGCGCTCAGAACCGTGCGGTTGAAAGTCGGTGAACTGACAATGTGATTGGTAGTCGAAAGGGCCTTGAGGTCTTCCTTCATATAATCAAAAAAGATATCAAATTCCTTGTTTTTATCGATGGCATAACGTCCGTCGAGGTCGAAGAAATAACGCTTGCCGTACTGATTTGTCGTCTGCGTCAGCATCGTGTACGTGCTGGCAGGTCCCATGCTGATGACCTGAGCCGTCGAGCCAAGAGTCCCCCAGTTGCGCGTATCGCTGTAACGCGCATCCATATCAAAGGCCCATTTCCCCTGTTGGCCCGAAGCGGCATGGACATATCCGTCTTTTTCATGCGTCGTCCAGTCGCCGCCGACCGTGATTTCCGGTTTTTTGCTCTTTTTCGTGATAATATTGATGACACCGCCCATGGCATCCGAGCCGTAAAGGGCACTGGCCGCACCGCGGACAATTTCGATATGGTCGACGTCGGACATATTGACGCGGTTGAGCTCGTATTTATTGGCCGAGTCATTCGTATCTTCCGTGCGGACGCGGCGGCCATTGACAAGAATCAAAGTCTGGTTATTGTTCATGCCGCGCAGGCTGACGTTATTGCCCATGGCACTCTGCGTGATGTTGAGATCCGTGGCCGTCTTCAGGGCCTCTGTCAGGGTATTGGCGCCCGTGCGTTCGAGGTCCTTCTGCGTGATGACCTCGACGGCCGTCGGCGTCTGGCGAATTTCTTGCTCCGTGCGCGAAGCCGTAACGACGACATCCCTTGCCTTGATGGTGCCTGCGTCCGCGCTGTCTGCCGCGGCAGCCCTGCCCATATAAGCAGGACAGACAAGCGTGCTGAGCACGGCAGCGGCCAGCAGGGATTTCTTTTTCATGGCAATATTTTTCTTCATCTTACTTTCTCCATTTCTATATTTTGTAAAGGACCTTATTATGCTGTTCAAAGCTCTCGAACAAGCTTACTGAAATAATCACGGGCCGCGGCAAGGTCCTGCTCATCGGGATGCGTGGCACCTTCCTGAAAGAGTTTTGCCCAGGCAGGAGACATCGCGTGCGTATGGCCGGCCGGGAACTGCTTGAACATGGCTTCGGCGACTTTCTGGTCGACTTTTCCCTGACAGATAAACTTACCGACGACTTTACTGCCCTTGCCCACAAGAGCAGTGCCCGCTTCGAGGCAATGGGCAGCATGTTCGGAATCCGCCTTGGCGCCAAGCGTGGCAAAAATGGCCACGCGAACCTCTCTGAGGCTTTCGAGATAAGCCTTCATCTTGGCATCGGCCGTGCCGCGGTCGACCCAGAAGCCCGCGATGACGAGGTCAAAGTCGGCAGCTGCGGGCTTTTCTTCGACCGGCACGGCCGGAATCCCCAATTCCTCGCCGATGGCTTCGGCGACTTTTTTCGTATTGCCGGTACGGCTGGAATAAACGAGTAAGATTTTCATAAAAACCTCCTTCTCAAGATATCTGATGCATGATTTTCGATATCTATTCATTCAAATTGAAATAAATGGTTTCGACAATATGAATGCTGTGTCCGGCTCCATGCGGAAACGGACACGAGGCGCGCACGGCCTTCAGGGCACTCTGGTCGAGGCTGCTGATGCCGGATGACGAAGATATGCCGCAGCCCTCGAGTGCACCGTCGGCGGAAAGATCTGCCCAGATGGTCACGCTGCCTGTTTGGCCAAGGCGGACGGCAGAATACGGATATTCTTTATTGGCCTCGACGCGGGCGGCAAAACGCGAGGCGATGTCGGCGTCGCTTTCCGTACTGCCGGAGCCAGCAGAAGAATTCGGAGAATCGGAAGAACTGCCGGCAGCAGCTGCAGAGCCATTGTCACTGCGGCTGCTGTCCGCCGTGCTGGAAGGACCTGCCTCCTGTCCTTCTCTAGTGCCAGCCGCTGCGGACGGAGCCGTACTGCCCGCGGCTGAAGGAGCGGCCGGCCCTGTCTGCACCGGAACGCCGCCTTCCACATGCGCAGCCGTCGCCGGCGCCGAGTCAACGGGCAGCGGTGATGATGCTGCGGGCTTGGCCGTGTTGGCAGCTTTAGCAGGTTTCGGTACTTCTGCATTCTTGGCCGGTTTATTTTCTGCCTTAGCCGATTCTGCCTTTTTTGCAGGCTGCGCGGCCGGTGCCGGCTGACTTTGCTCAGGACTTTGCTGAGGTTCAGGAGATTCCGTGGGCTCAGGTGACGCAGGCTTCGGCGTTTCCTGCTGCTCAGATGATGAAGTATCCTGTTTTTGCTCCTCTGGTACAGCTTCTGGCGGCATCTCTGCCTCTGCTGTTTCCATGACGATTTCAGCCTCGGGCGGCTGTTCTTCGGACTGCACGGCATTATTATGAAGCACGAGTCCCAAAAGGATGAGTCCGATAAGGTGCAGCAGGCAGGAAAGAGGCAGCGGACGCAGCAGGAGCTTTTTGCGCCTCCTGCCGCTTTTTTCATCATTTCTGCACTTTGTCTTCCTAAGAAACATCTTCTTCATCCTATCCTTTACGTCTTTTACGCTGTTCATCCTATTCATCATTTCTTGGCCGCCAGACTGATGCGCGAGATGCCGGAGGTCTTGAGCTCATCCATGACTTCGATGAAATGGCCGTAGTCCACGTCCTCATCGGCGCGCAGGGAGACGGCGACTTCCGCCGAGCGCGATTCTTCCTGCAGATGCTGTTTGAGCGCGGCAAGGTCCATGCGGTCCGTGCCCAGATAAAGCGCGCCGTCTTTGGCTACTGTTACCTGAAAGCTCTTGACGATGTCCTGCTGCGCGCTGGCCGCCACGGGCAGATTGACGGGAATGCTCTGCTGATTCGTCATGTAGAGCGTGCTCATCATGAAAAAGACCAGCAGAAAGAAGATGATGTCAATCATCGGGATGATCATGATTTGCGGGCTGTGCTCCATTCTTGCATTACGCAGCTTCATGTTTGCATTTCCCCCGTTCCTGATGAATCTGCCCCCTATGCTCCTGACTCATCATTAAATCATCCATCAGGACGCCGCCGGTCTGCTCCATGTCCGTGACCATGATATCGAGGCGATAGCCAAACCAGCTGTGACCGAGCAGGGCGATGGTAGCCACGCCAAGGCCCGTGACCGTGGCAACAAGGGCCTCGCCAACGCCGCCGGTGATGGCCATCGGCGCGCCGCCGGACTGCAGGTTGAAGACACTGAACGACTGAATCATGCCGATGACCGTGCCCATGAGGCCGAGAATCGGCGCCAATGTAACGAGACATCCGAGAAGCGGCAGACCGCGTTTGAGCTTGGCCGCTTCGAGCTGTGCGGCACTTTCAATGGCAATCTCGACGCTGCGGCCATTTTCTGCCGCATGGCAGGCGGCTGCCGCTAAGCGGTTCAGGACACGGTGACTTTTGCCGTAGCGCACAGCAAGCTCCGAGACATCATAGACAGCGGCATCCTTGCGCCACTGCTGTATGAAAAAATGAAAACGCTGGCGCTTGCGGCGGTAATAACGTGCCCGCTCGATGATGATGCTGACGGCACCAATCGAAGCCAAAAGTAAGAGGTACATGACAAAACCACCGCGTCCAAACCAATGAGCCGCTGTTCCGAATAGATCCATTTTTATACTCCCTTCAAATGTTTAGGCATTTATGATACTCATTATCATTTATAAAAGCAAAAAAGAAATACAGACTTGTTTTGCCCATGGCACGAAAAAGCTTTTTCAGCAAAACAGAGTCTGTATGCAATTCTCTTCTATATTTTCTATATAAGCTGCTGACTTCAGGAACTTGCCTTGCTCAGCATGCGTTCGAGCATGGTCGGCGGCAGGCCGGCCAGCATGGTTTTCAAGGCGTCCTTCGAGGAACGCTTGAGCATCATGCGCACGGGCATCGGGATTTTTTTGACCATGGCACTGCGCTCTGCAAAAGTCGAGTCCGGCATCATCTCCGCAAGGCAGGCATCAAGAGCATCTTCGCTCTGCCCCTCCTCTGTCGGCGACGAAGCTGTATCTTCTGACTGACAGATGGCCTGCATGCATTCAATCAGGCTCTGCGTCAGGCTGATATACCAGAATTCACCGACCTTCGTCAGGCGGTAAATGCCAAGGTCTTCTGTCATCAGGCCGCGTTCCTTCCATAGCTCCAGCACTTCTTCGAGCTCTTCAAAGCGCGAATCTACAAGGCAGAGCTGACGGAAATCAACGAACCCCTTCTCGAGGTTGGCGATAACCGTATCGCTGATCATCTGCAGCTTCTGTTCGACCTGATGGGCCATCATCATGATGGGCTTTTGGCCGGCGCGGACCGCCTGACTGTAGGACTTCAGCCCGCGCTGCTGCATGAAGCTCAGGCCGCCGCAGTTGCCGCCGGCACCGCAGCCGAACGGATAAACGACAGCACCCGTCTTGGCCATGGTATTGTAGCGGCTGTGCTCTCTCTTATGGCGGCGCCAGTGACAGAGGCTCAGGCGTTCAATGCCCTCACCGAGCAGTAAGTCGCGTGCGGCCATGTAAAGGTCAGCCTGACCGGCAATATCCGCACAGGCTGGGATTCTCCCCGACTGCAGGGCCTTGTCGAGGTCGCCGCCAGGGAAAATGTTGAGCTGATAGAGATCCATGCCGTCAACATCCGTCGCCAGCAGCGTCTTGATATCTTCAAGCCAGAGTTCTTTTGTCTGACCCGGCAGTCCGTAGATGAGGTCGACGATGACCGTCACATCGTACGATTTCAGCAATTCAAGGCGACGCAGGACTTCTTCACGCGCATCGATGCGGCCGACACGGCGCCGCAGTGACGTATCAAAGGACTGCACGCCGAGCGAAATACGGTTGACGCCGTATTTGAGCCATGTTTCGATTTTTTCGGGTACGAGGTCGTGGATGCGGCCCTCAAGCGTCAGTTCGCAGTCAGCGGCCAGATGGAAGCATTCTTTGATGCCCTGCAGCAGTCTCGCCGCATTGGCCGGGGAAAGCGAGGTCGGCGTACCGCCGCCGATGAATACGCTGTCAATCACGGCCGTCTGCAGCTGCTTCTGCTGAGCATCGCGCTTCATCTCCGTCAGCAAATCATCGATGTACTCGTCCTCCACCGACTGACGGCTCGCATTCTGGAAAAAACTGCAGTAAAGGCATTTTGTCTGGCAGAACGGGATGTGGATGTAGACGGCATGCTGGCGTCTGGCATCGGCCGGCTCCGCCATGACTTTTGCCCAGGCTTCCTGCTGTGCGTCCTTCATGACAGGCGTGCCGAGCAGGCCCGCATGGACAACGCGTTTTGCCGCAAAGGCCTCGTGCAGGGCATCTTTTGTCTCCCTGCCCAGCAGGACTTCGCGTTTAGCAGGTTCGAGGTCTTCGAGATATTTTTTCAGAGACATGTTCTATCCTCCTTTATAGATTCTATTGACTATTGATTCTCATTTTTATATTTGATATTCATTATCATTAATGATAAGCATATTCTAGCATGCCAAATATACTCTGTCAATGAATATATTATGAACCATATTCACTTTTTGAAATTAAAATTCTCTGCGGCGCAAAAAAAGAGAGCTGAACGGCTGTCAGCTCTCGAAATATTATTTCCTTTTTATGGAAGTTTAATGGTACCTTTATTCCGCTTTTGATGGAAGTCATCGGGGCTATCACAAATATTTTATTTTACGCGTAACGATTTTACGATAATGCCCGCAGCCTCCGCCACCAGGGCATCGTCTGTTTTGGCATCGCGGTCTTTATGTGTCGTCAAAATCGCCAGTACGATGGGCTTTCTGTCCGGCGGATAGATGACGGCGATGTCATTGCGCGTGCCGTAGGCCCCGCTGCCGCTTTTATCCGCGACTTGCCAGCCCTCAGGGACGCCGGCGCGGATGAGATTGTCGCCGGTCGCATTGCCCTGCATCCAATCGAGCAGCAGGGCTTTTTTCTCGTCAGTCAGGACGTCGCCGAGCGCGTAGGCCTGCAGGTCGAGGGCGAGCTGACGCGGGGTGCTCGTATCCTTTTTGCCGTCCCGCGTATTAAGCTCCGGTTCCAGGCGCACGGGTCTCGTGGTCTTATCCCCGATTTCCTGCAGGCAGTCCTTAAAAACTTTCGGGCCGCCTAATTTCTGCATCATCAGGTTGGCCGCGGTATTGTCGCTGACGCGTATGGCTGCCTCGCAGAGACTGCCGAGGGTCATGCCTTCGCTGATGTGATTTTTCGTCACCGGCGCATAGGACAGGATGTCATCTGCGCTGTAGTGGATGACTTCGTTCAGGTCAGCTAGGGAAAAGTGCTGCAGGATGGCTCCGGCCAGCAAAGCCTTGTGCGTCGAGCAGTAGGAGAAGCGCTTGTCTTCATGATACGCGATGGTCCTACCCGTTTCGGTGTCGATGGCATACACGCCGACGACGGCTTGATACTGCTGCTCTAAGTCCTCAAGCTCATGAAGATAGGCCGGCTGCTCCGGGGATTCGGCCATGCCCATGCTGCAGGACAGGCAAAGACAGAACAGCACAAGCAGAACTATGTGACGAAACTTTTTGGCGATGCCGCTGTTTCTTTCTTTTGTACGCATCATCAATTCTCCATCTGATTAATTCAGGTAAGGTCTTTTATTTCTGTGCGGACTTGGAAAACAAAGGTTTTTCTTCGTCCGGGTCCGGCGCGTCGCGCAGGAACAGGTTTAATATGATGGCCGTGATGCTGCCAATCGTGATGCCGCTGTTGCAGAGGATCTGGACCCAGGTCGGGAACTTGCTGTAGAAGCTCGGCACGCCGATTGGGATCAGAGCGACGGCAACGCTGATGGCGACGACCATGATGTTGCCCTTCTTGTGCAGCTCTGCCTTTGAGAGGGCCTGGAAGCCGCTGGCGGCGACCATGCCGAACATCGCGAGGCCGGCGCCTCCTAAGACCATCGTCGGCACACTGGCGACGACGGCGGCCATCTTCGGAAAGAGGCCGAGGATCATGAGCATGACGCCGCAGACGGCGACGATGTAGCGGCTGCGCACGCCCGTCATGCCGATGAGACCGATGTTCTGGGCAAAGGCGGTGTACGGGAAGGTGTTGAAGATGCCGCCGAGTGCCGTGGAGAAGCCGTCGGCACGCAGCGCCTTCGTCAGCATGCTCTCGGTCATCGGCTTGTCGACAATCTCGGTGACCGCGACGATATCACCTGTCGTCTCGGCCATCGTCACGAGCATGACGAGCGTCATCGCGAGGCACGAGACCGGTTCAAAGACGGGATAGCCGAAGGCGAACGGCGTCGTGATGCCGAGCGCTGCCGCCTCCCCTACGGCGTGGAAATCGGCCATGCCGAACGCATCGGCAATCAGCGTGCCGATGACAAGGCCGAGAAGCACGCTGATCTGGCGCAAAAAGCCGCGGCAGACACGGTAGATGACGAGAATGATGGCGAGCACGACGGCGGCCATGAGGATGTGGGTCGGCTCACAGTAGTCGGGCGCAGACGGGTTTGCACCGGCAATCCAGTTGACGGCGACCGGCATCAGCGAGAGGCCGATGACCGTGATGACCGAACCCGTGACGACTGGCGGGAAGAAGCGCAGCATCTTGCTGAAGAAGTTGCTGATGACGAAACAGGCGACGCCGGCGAAGATGGCCGCGCCGTAGACGACCTGCAGGCCGGCCGCGCCGCCGCCGTGCGTGTTGGCGATGATGATCATCGGCGTAACGGCGGTGAAGGTGCAGCCTTGGACGATCGGCAGCTTGGAGCCGATATAGTCACGAATGCTCAGCGACTGGACGAGCGTCGCGATGCCGCAGGTGAAGAGGTCGGCATTGATGAGGTAGATGAGCTCTTCCGTACTGAGATGAACCGCCCCCGCGAGGACGAGCGGCACGGCCACAGCACCCGCGTACATGGCGAGGACGTGCTGGAAGGCGTAGACGAGCGTCCTGCCCCACGGCAGCTTCTGGTCGACGGGATGGACAGCGGCGGTAGCAGTTGTAGTCACGATGGCCGCCCCCTCAGTCCTCTGCCGTGAAGCGAATCGTGCCGCCTTCGAGCGAGGCGATGCTCGCGAGCGCTTCGAGGTGGTATCCCTTGTCAAGCAGGCGCTGGTGGCCGGGCTGGAAGGCTTTCTCGATGGCGATGCCGATGCCGGCGACCTTCGAGCCGGCTTCCTCGACGAGCTTCGCGAGGCCGAGTGCCGCCTCGCCGTTGGCGAGGAAATCATCGATGATCAGGACATTCTCGCCGGCTGGCAGGAACTTCTGCAGCACGAGGATGTCGGAGTACTCCTTTTTGGTGTACGAGAAGACGCGATGCGTGTAGATGGGCTCGTTAATGAGAGCCGACTTCTTCTTGCGCGCGAAGACGAGCGGCACGTGGAGCGTAAGCGCCGTCATGACGCCGATGGCGATGCCCGAGGCCTCGACAGTCAGGACGCGGTCGATACCCGCATCCTTGAAGAGGCGCGCGAACTCCTCGCCCATCGCCTGCGAGAGTTCCGGGTCAATCTGGTGATTGAGGAACGAGTCGACCTTGAGCACATTGCCCGGCAGCACGATGCCGTCCTTCTTGATTCTCTCTTCCAACAGTTTCATGTCTGATTCTCCCTTAGCAAACAAAACAGAAAAATGCGGCTATCTCAATCCTCAGCCCACAAGATGGTCAGAGCTGCCCGATCATCTTGTGGGTCTGCGGGATGACGCGGACATCCCTGAGGTGCTTGAGCGCATACGACTGACAGGCGAGGATCTTCTCGGGGCTCGCCGCCTCACAGCCGCCGTACGGCGTGACGGGCTGGATGATGAAGAGCGCGTCAGGAGCCTCCTTTTCGAGCAGGGCGACGCTCTTCTTGAACTCCTTGTCGGTCGTCTCAGCCGAGACGACGAGCTTGACGTAGAGGTCCTTCGTGCGCGCGAGCTCGAGGAAGCGCGCATGCGCCTCCCACTGTGGCTTTGTCACGATGCTCGGCAGCTTGATGTCCATGCTGATGATGTCGGTGATGTCGAGGATGGAGGCGAGCTCGCGGTAGAGCGTGCCGTTCGTCTCGAGGAAGACCTTCGGCCGCTGGCCGAGCGCGTGCAGCGCTTCTACGACCGCGCGGATGAAGGCGGCGTGCAGCAGCGGCTCGCCGCCGGTGAAGCTCACGGCCTCGTGCGGGACTTCCTGCAGGAGATTGGCGATGACAGCGGCCGTCTCAGAGGCGGTCATCGGATTCTTGATGGTCTCGAAGGTACGCGAACCAGCAGCCGTCTCGACCTGGCAGACGGGATGAGAGCCAGGCTTGTTCTCTGTGTCACAGTAGCTGCAGTCGAGATTGCAGCCCTCGAGGCGCACAAAGACCTGGCGGCAGCCGACGTACTTGCCCTCCCCCTGTATCGAGGAGAATATCTCGATGAGGTTCTCGTTGTTTGCGTTCATCGTCAGTCCCTCGTGTAGGTGACAGACGACGTCGGCGTCTCGTAGACTGTGATGGCTGCGAGATGGCTGTCGCGCACGAAGACAGGGCTCTTTTCAAGCTCCTCGAAGATGATGCGCGCGAGGTTCTCTGCCGTCGGGTTGACGCCCGTCGAGAACGGCTCGAGCTCGTTGAGGAAGCGGTGGTCAAAGCGGTCGAGCGCAGCCTTGAGCGCGCCCTTGATGGCCTTGAAATCGACGAGCATGCCGAGCTCGTCGAGCTCCGTTCCCTTGACGAGCGCCTCGACCTTCCAGTTGTGGCCGTGCAGGCGGTCGCACTTGCCCGGGTAGTTGACGACGCGGTGTGCCGCTTCAAAGGCACCTTCGACTTTGAGTGTGTACATGATTGACTCCTCCTAAAAACAAACCTCCCTGCATAGAGAGGGAGGTGATTCTTTACTTCTTGAGTGACTTCTCAATCGACTTCGTGTTCTTGACGTTGCCGACGATGTCGTTCATGCTCATGGCGCGCGTGTGCTGCGTGTGGCTCCACTCGTGCTCATTGCGGTGGATGAAGCCGAGGAAGATGATCGGGATCCACGAGTAGATGAAGACCGGATACAGCAGCATGTAGAGCCAGGACTTCCACTTCGCGCGGATCTTGATCAGGATGATCATCGGCAGGATGTACTGGCCGAGCATGATGGCCGTCATGAGCTGGGACGGCATGAAGTTGTAGATATTCGTGTAGAACGGCGGGAAGGCGAGCTGGATGTAGCTGATGACGATGAA
Source organism: Mitsuokella jalaludinii DSM 13811 (assembly GCF_000702905.1). GTDB lineage: Bacteria > Bacillota > Negativicutes > Selenomonadales > Selenomonadaceae > Mitsuokella > Mitsuokella jalaludinii. Next base: position 59,854 of record NZ_JNKR01000002.1, on the reverse strand, counting down.
GATCGTCGAGATCATCAGGAAGTGCGGCTGCATGAGGTAGATGCACTCATCCCACATGCGGATGTCCTTGTGCTTCCAGCCGGCCTTGAGCATCTTCGGGATGAAGCGGTTGCCGACGTCGAACTGGCCCTGTGCCCAGCGGCGGCGCTGGTTCCACGACTGCTTGAACGTCAGCGGCTTCTCGTCGTAGATGATGGCGTCGTGTGCCCAGCTCGTCTTGATGCCCTCGGCCATGCACTTCATCGTGAACTCCATGTCCTCTGTCAGGCAGGTCGCCTGCCAGCCGTGCTTCTTGAGGATCTCCGAAGCAAAGCACATGCCCGTGCCGCCGAGGCAGGCCGAGAGGCCGATGTTCGACTTCGCGAGGTGCGAGATGTAGCAGATGACCCAGAACGCGATGGCAAACGTGCCCGAGACCCACGTGTCGTACGGATTCTTCGCGTCCATGTAGCCCTGGATGACCTTGTCGCCCTTGCAGAGGCGGTTGTTCATCTCCATGAGGAACTGCGGGTGTACGAGGTTGTCGGCATCGAAGACGCAGACGGCATCGTACTGCTTGTCCATCTTGAACAGGCGGTCGAACATCCACTGGAGCGCATAGCCCTTGCTCTTCTTCGTCGGATGCGTGCGCACGTGGACGAGCGCCCCTGCCTCCTCGGCAATCTCTGCCGTGTTGTCCGTGCAGTTGTCGGCGATGACGTAGATGTCATACATGTCCTTCGGATAGTTGAGCTGCTTGAGGTTCTCGACGAGCTGGCCGATGACGGCGTGCTCGTTGTGTGCCGCGACGACGAGTGCAAACGTCTTGCGCGGCGTCTTGATCTTGACCTCTTTCTTGCGCCACATGCCGCAGAAGCCGATGACGAAGAAATAGAGCGTGAAGAGGAAGATCAGGATCTGCATTGGCACCATGATGATGTCAAAAGGATGTGTGAACAAAAACAATCAGCCTTTCTTTGCAAAACTTGCCAGCAGAGAATTGACGATGCCCAGGACCGCATACGTCGAGAACAGAGCGACAGCGAGAGCCGCTAAGAGCGATGCGTGGCCGAGCCAGAGGATGGCGAGGAACATGACGAGTGCGACAATCTTCGAGATGAGGTAGATGGGCTCTGCCCCATCGCCCTTGAAGTTCGGATAGTGGACGTGGCTGACCATGAGCCAGCCGACGAAGGCCATGACGATGGGATACGCGATGCCAAAAGCCATCGGATCGACGCCGAGCTCGACGAAGAGCAGCGTCGTCATCGCGACGATGTTGCCGCCTGCCGGGATGGCGAGGCCCATGAAGTAGCCGTGCACGACCGAGGCGTTGACGTTGAAGCGCGCGAGGCGCCACATGCCGCAGATCGCGAAGAAGATCGCGACGACGACACCGAGGAAGCCGTGGTTATGCAGCACAAAGGCCCAGGCGAGGAAGGCCGGCGCGATGCCGAAGGAGCCGAGGTCGCAGAGCGAGTCCATCTCCTTGCCCATCTCGCTGGCCACGCCGAAGAAGCGGGCTGTGCGGCCGTCAAGGCCATCCGCGACGAGCGCGAGCAGAATAAAGATCGAACCCCAGACGAGGTTCCCACTGTACGTGGAAAGGATCGAACACATGCCGAAGACGAGGTTCGATGAGGTACACATATTCGGTATTAACCTGCGATAGTCCATCAGTCTTTCATCCTCCCGATAATGGTTTTGCCACCCGTGACCTTCTGCCCCTTCTTGACCGTCACAGCGACGTCCTGCGGCATGACGACCTCGAGGCACGAGCCGAACTTGATCATGCCGTAGAGCTCTCCCTGCTCGAGCTTGTCGTCGAGCGTGACGTAAGAGACGATACGGCGGGCCAGGATGCCTGCGATCTGCTTGACCGTGATGCGCAGGCGGCCGTTCTCGATGCCGAGCAGGTGGTGTTCGTTCTCGAAGCCGACCGTGTCCTTGTAGGCGGGACGGAAGCGGCCGCAGTAGTACTTCTGCAGCTTGATCTCACCCTCGATCGGGCTGCGGTTGACGTGCACGTTGAAGACCGACATGAAGATGACAATCTTGTTGCACGGCTCCTTGATGAAGCCGTCCTCATCCGTCTCGAGCGGCACGATGTCCGTGACTGTCCCGTCAGCCGGCGAGAGCACGACAGACGAGTCCTGCTCGATGTGGCGCTTCGGGTTGCGGAAGAAGTAGCAGAAATAGAGCATGAGGACGAATGGCACGACGGCGGCCAGCGGATGCAGCGACCAGCCGAAGAGCAGTGTCAGCACGAAGCATCCCCCGATGAACGGGTATCCCTCTGAAATAATCGGAGTCAAACCTCCACCTCCTGATCGATTTGATATGTCTCCATGCAGATAGCCCTCTGCATAAGGAGCAGGCCAGTTTCGCCACTGGCCTGCCTGCTAATTTACAATTATAGCGGATTGCCCTGCCTTTGTCCATACGAGATGGCCATTCCGGCGCTCCCGCCTGTGACTTTTCTGAAAGGCGGCGGTCATCACTTCTTGGCGTGATGCACCTTGAGTACGAACTTCGGCAGCGCCATGAGGCGACCGGCGCGCTTCGGCTGCAGCATGCCGCGGAAGAGCCACTCGAGCTTGGCCTTCTGCATCCAACGCGGCGCGCGCTTCATGACGCCGGCCATGACGTCGAGCGTGCCGCCGACGCCGATGGAGACGGGCACGCCGAGTTCGTCCTTGTGGGCGTAGAGCCACTTCTCCTGTTTCGGTACGCCGAGCGCCGCGAGCAAGAGGTCCGGCTTCGCCTTGCGGATCTCCTCGATGATGCCCGGCTCGTCCTTCTCCGAGAAGAAGCCGTTGCGCGTGCCGACAATCTCGATGCCCGGGTAGAGCGACTCGGCCTTCTTCTTGGCGAGTTCCGCTACGCCCGGTGCCGAGCCGAAGAAGAAGATGCGGCGCTTCTTCTCCGGAGCGCGGCGCATGAGCTCCTGTGCGAGGTCGTAGCCAGCGACGCGTTCCGGCATCTCGTGTCCGAGGTGATGCGCAGCCCAGACCGTGCCCGCACCGTCCGGTACGACGAGTGCGGCATTGTTGAGGATCTTCATGAGCTCATGGTCGTGCGTCGCGCGCATGATCATCTCGGCATTGGCCGTGGCGACGAGCACGCCGCACATCTCATCCATATACGTCTCCACTTGGGCGACGGCTTCCTCCATCGTAACGGGGTCCACCTTGACCCCGAGGATATCAATCTTCTTCGGCACTTCGTTACCCTCCCATAAACAAAGCCGCAGACTGCGGCCCTTCATGATATACGTTAGATTCTATCATAAATCGGTCCAAGATGCAAAACGATGCAACGGCGCAAAAATCCCGGGCACCAGTAAAGTGCCCGGGATCTCACAGTGGTCCCTGATGCGCTGGAGCTCTAACGAGGTCCAGGCATTCAGTTCTCTTCTTTTTTCTCTTTCTTCTTGACGGCCGTGCGGATGGAGAGCTCGCGGAGCTGCTTCTCGTCAACCGGCGACGGAGCGTTCGACATGACGTCGCGTGCACTCTGCGTCTTCGGGAAGGCGATGACGTCGCGGATCGACGGGCGTTTGGCCATGAGCATGACCAGACGGTCGAGGCCGAAAGCGAGACCGCCATGTGGCGGCGTGCCGTACTGGAAGGCATCCATCATGAAGCCGAACTTCGTATGAGCCTGCTCCGGCGTGAGGCCGAGGGACTCGAATACCTTCTCCTGCAGGTCAGCGTTGTAGATACGCAGCGAACCACCGCCGATTTCGACGCCGTTGAGGACCATGTCGTAGGCATTGGCCTTGACCTCGCCCATGCGGTCCGTGTTCAGCAGAGGAATATCCTCGTCGCGCGGAGCCGTGAACGGATGGTGCATGGCTTTGAAGCGGTGCTCTTCATCGCTCCACTCGTACATCGGGAAGTCGACAACCCAGAGGAAGCGGAGCTTGTCCGGATCGATGAGGCCTCGTTCCTTGCCCATCTCGAGGCGCAGCTGGCCGAGGGCCGTATCGACGACGAGGCGCTTGTCGGCAACGACGAGCAGCAGGTCGCCCGTCTTGGCGCCCGTAGCTTCGGCGATCTTGGCGAACGTCTCATCATCATAGAACTTCTTGAACGGGCTCTTGATGCCGTCTGCCGTGTACTGAATCCAGGCAAGGCCTTTGGCACCGTAGACCTGAACGAACTTGACGAGGTCGTCGAGGCGGCGGCGCGGGATGTCGGCATAGCCGTCAACCTTGATGCACTTGACCATGCCGCCATTTTCGATGACGGAGTTGAAGACCTTGAAGCTCGAGCCCTTGACGTACTCGGAGATATCCATGAGCGGCATGTCGAAGCGGAGATCCGGTTTATCGGAGCCGTACTTATCCATGGCCGTATCCCACTCCATGCGCTCGAACGGCGTCGGGACGTCCGCGCCGATGGCCTTCTTGAAGAGTTCCTTGATCATGCCTTCCATGAGCGTCAGGATGTCGTCCTGGCTCATGAAGCTCATCTCGATATCGAGCTGTGTGAATTCCGGCTGGCGGTCAGCGCGCAGGTCTTCATCGCGGAAGCAGCGGACGATCTGGAAGTACTTCTCGAAGCCGGCGACCTGCAGGATCTGCTTGAAGATCTGCGGGGACTGCGGCAGGGCGTAGAACTCACCCGGATTGACGCGGCTCGGGACGAGGAAGTCGCGGGCGCCCTCAGGCGTGCTCTTGCAGAGCATCGGCGTCTCGATCTCGAGGAAGCCGTTGCGGTCGAAGAAGTCGCGCATGATCTTCGTCACGCGGTGACGCAGGATGATGTTCTTCTGCATCTCCGGACGGCGCAGGTCGAGATAACGGTACTTGAGGCGGACCATCTCGTCCACATCAACGCCGTCCTGGATGTAGAACGGCGGCGTCTTCGACGTATTGAGGATGCGCAGCTCAGCGCAGACAACCTCAACTTCACCCGTATCGATGTTCGGGTTGATCGTCTCTTCGCTGCGCGCACGGATCTTGCCGCGTACGGCAATGCAGAATTCGTTGCGCAGGGACTCTGCCTTGTGGAACGTTCCTTCGTTCATGGCAGCTTCATCGAAGACGATCTGCACGAAACCGGAACGGTCGCGCATGTCGACGAAGATCAGTCCGCCGTGGTCACGACGGCGGGAGACCCAGCCGCAGAGTACGACTTCCTGGCCGACGTCCGTCTTGCGAAGGGCACCGCAATGATGGGTGCGCTTCATACCTTGTAATGTTTCCATTAACCTTTCACCTCAGCACATAGCTTTTCTATAATTGCATCAAAAGAAACCTTCTGCTGCTCACTCTTTTCCATATCCTTGAGCATGACACAGGATTCTTTGACTTCATCTTCACCGATGATCAGCGCAAAGCGGGCATGCGCCTTGTTTGCCTGTTTCATCTGGGCCTTCATACTGCGGCCCGCGTAGTCCATCGAAGCCTTGAGGCCGGCGCGGCGCAGCTTCGTCAGGAGCGTGAAGGCCGGGGCCTTGGCCGCCTCACCGAGTGCGACGACAAAGGCATCTGTCTTCTTCTCCTGCTCCGGGATGAGGCCCTGCTTCTCGAGGGCTAAGAGCACGCGCTCGAGGCCCGTCGCAAAGCCGACAGCCGGTGTCGGCTTGCCGCCGATCTCCTCGATGAGACCGTCATAGCGTCCGCCGCCTGCCACAGCGCTCTGGGCGCCGAGCGGCGCGTACTTGATCTCGAAGGCCGTCTTCGTGTAGTAGTCGAGGCCGCGCACGAGACGCGGGTCGAGCTCAAATTCAATGCCGGCATTCGTCAGGTAGCTCTGGACCTTCTCGAAGTGCTCGCGGCACTCGTCGCAGAGGCAGTCCGTGATCTTCGGCGCATCGGCCATGTAAGGCTTGTCGGCATCGACCTTGCAGTCGAGGATGCGCAGCGGGCTGCGCTCGAAGCGATCCTGGCAGTCCTCGCAGAGGTCATCGAGCTTGTCGAGGAAGTAGTCCTGCAGGACCTTGCGGTAGACAGGACGGCACTTCGGGCAGCCGACCGAGTTGAGGCTGAGCTTCAGGTCCTTGAGTCCGAGCGACTGCAGGAAGTCGACGGCCAGCATGATGATCTCAGCATCGGCCATCGGGTTCTCCTCGCCGAGCGACTCGACGCCGAACTGATGGAATTCGCGCATGCGGCCGGCCTGCGGGCGGTCGTAGCGGAACATCGAACCGATGTAGAAGAGCTTGACGAGCGAGGAGTCGCCGTAGAGCTTGTTCTGCAGGTAAGCGCGCACGACTGACGCCGTGTTCTCCGGGCGCAGCGTGATGCTGCGTCCGCCGCGATCCTCGAACGTGTACATCTCCTTGTCAACGACATCGGTGCCTTCGCCGATACCGCGATGGAAGAGCTCCGTGTGCTCGAAGAGCGGCGTGCGGATTTCTTCAAATCCGTAACGGCCGCAGATCTCGCGAATCTTCCCTTCGATGTAGTTCCATTCGCCGACGGTGTCGGGCAGGATGTCTTTTGTTCCCCGAGGGGCATTGGTGAGCATGAATCGTTCCCCCTGTATGAATTATGATGGATTGCCGTACGCTTCGTCGAGAAGCGCGCGGCGCTTTTCGATGTAGATATCGATGTCGCGCAGGTACGTCACGAGGTCCTTCGCGTTGAACGAGGACTTCATGCGCTTCCTGCGGAAGTCGACGACCTTCGTCGTCGCCGCGCCGCCGATGCCGATGATGGTCTGGTGCTCCTCCATGATCTGGATGTTGTACATGCCTTCCGCACCGGCGCGGCAGCAGCCGACGTTCTCGAGGTCGCCGCTCATGTAGCCCTGGCGGTAGAGGTAGTACGGGCGCATGCCGAGCTTCTCGACATAGGCCATCGCGACTTCCGACATGCGGCGCGTCTCCTCGTCAGACGGCAGCTCGACGTGCTGGTCCTCCATGAGGAGGCGCAGGCGCGAGCCGCGCTTGAGGGCCAGGGCGTGCAGCGTGATGTCGTCCGGGCCGAGCGCCGTGACCTTCTCCATCGTGTCGCGCACATCTTCGGCCGTCTCGCCCGGCAGGCCGAGGATGAGGTCCATGTTGATGTGCGGGATGCCGGCCTCGCGCAGTGCGTGGAACATCGTGACGACGTCTTCCGGCGTGTGCTGGCGGCCGATGCGGTGGAGCGTCTTTGCCTGCATCGTCTGCGGGTTGACGCTGACGCGCGAGACGGAAAGGCGCTTCATCGTCTCGATCTTTGCCGGCGTGATGCTGTCCGGACGGCCCGCCTCCACCGTGAATTCCACGATAGAGGGCCCATAGAAAGCATTATATACCATATTGAGCATTTCGGCAAAGGCTTCGTCCGGCAGGCTCGTCGGTGTGCCGCCGCCGACGTAGATATTCTGCACGTGGAAGCCGTAGTGGTCGATGGCTTCCTTGGCCGCGAGCAGGTCTTTCTCGAGGACAGTCATGAACTCCGCAATGCGCTTCCTGCCCGGCAGGATGTTCGACGGGAACGAGCAGTAGAGGCAGCGCGTCAGGCAGAACGGGATGCCGATGTAGACGCTGACCGTCTTCTCGTCGGACTGCGCGAGGAACGGCAGCTGGCGGAAGGCCATCGGCACGATGACGCGGGCCTTTCCCTCGCTGCAGGCGTAGTCTTGCTGCAGCCGCTCGATGATTGCTTCCTCTCCCATGCCGCCGCGGATCCAGCGGTGCACGATCTTCGTCGGACGCACGCCATGCAGAATGCCCCAGGGTGCCTGGGGCATGTCGAGTTCTTCGCGGAAGATATGGTAGAGATTCAGCTTGATCAGGCGGTTGACGGCCGCGCCCTCGCGCTCGTCGAGCGCACCCGTGCTGCGGCGCGTGAAGGATGTCTCCCTGCCGCTGCAGTCAAAGAGCATGAGCCTCGACTCCATGACGACGCGCCCGTCTGCCGTATCGGGCAGTCGGTGGTTGACGACGGAGAGCTGCAGATAGTCGGCCTCGCCGCTGCGCCCCACGATCTCCACCTTGAAGAGCACGAGCACCTCGCGCACGATCTTCGAGATGATCTCCTTGCGGTCGCTCAGCGTGAAGGTCCGGACGCGCAATCGTCTCTCCTGCGTCACTGCTGGGCCTCCTGGCATTCCTTGCAGAGGCCGAAGAACTTGACCTGGTGGTCGCTGACCGTGAAGCCGAGCTTCTTCTTGATGTCCTCTTCGAGCGGCTCCAGGAAGTCGTCCTGGAACTCGATGACCTTGCCGCAGTTCGTGCAGATCAAGTGATGGTGATGGTGCTTTGACGGGTCCGTCTTGTTGACTTCGTAGCGGCTGCAGCCGTCGCCAAACTCCATTTTCTGCAGGATGCCGAGCTCCGAGAGCAGTTCGAGGCTGCGGTAGACCGTGGCCAGGCCAATCTCGGATTTGTTGTCGCGCAGGATGCCGTGCACATCCTCGGCTGAGAGATGCTCGCCCGGATGGTCGAGGAAGATCTGGAGCACGACCTGGCGCTGCGGCGTCATCTTGTGCTGGCGCTCCTGCAGCATCCGCCTGAGATCGTCCATCGTGAAAGTCTGTGACATAATGTAGTCCCCTTTTCTAGCGTCTATTGATTCCTGTCAGCCCTCAATCCCTGCACAGGATATCGTACGTTCAAATGTATATATTATAACAAGAATGTAAGAAAAATACAATCCAGGAATCTGGGACAGACCTTTGCTGTGCCCCCGCGCTCTCACTGCCCTGGATGGCTGCTGAGCGCGCGGGAGACGCTGTAGACATTCTTGAGGCGGCGCATCTTCGTCATGATCTGCGCGACCTGTGTCGCATTCTTGACATCGAGGCCCATGACGACGGTCGACGTCTTGTTGCTGCGGTTCGGGTTGGCGTTGACGCTGTGGATGTTGATCTTCATCTCCGACGGCACGGCTAAAAGCTCTGCGAGCACGCCGCTCTTGTCGTTGCAGACGATCTCAATCTCGACGGTGTAGTCCTTATCGAGGCCGATATCCCAGCTGACCTCGATCATGCGTGAGAGGTCGTTGTCGCGCAGGACATTTGGGCAGTCCGAACGGTGCACCGAGACGCCGCGGCCTTTCGTGACAAAGCCCGTGATCGGGTCGCCGGGGATCGGGTTGCAGCAGCGCGCGAGGCGGACGAGCAGGCCGCTCTCGCCCTCGACGAGCACGCCGTGGCTCGAGCGGTTGCGCTTGCTGCTGTGCTGCGGCGTCTTGAGCTCGGAGAGCATCTTCGAGACATCGGGCGGTGTGGCTTCCTTGAGGTCCTTCTTGTAGAGTTCGATGAGCTTCGTCATGACACTGCGCAGCGTGATGCCGCCGTAGCCGAGCGCCGCGAGCAAGTCGTCCTCACTGAGGTTGTTGAGCTTTTCGGCCACCTGCTGCAGGCGCCCTTCCTTCAAGAGCGTCTTTGGCGCGTAGCCGAGGCGCTTGGCTTCATCCTTGATGAGCTCGAGGCCCTGCTCGATGTTCTCCTCGCGCTTCTCCTTCTTGAACCACGAGCGGATCTTGCTGCGCGTCTCCGACGAGGCGACGATGTTGAGCCAGTCGCGGCTCGGGCCGTTGTTGGCCTTGTTGGTGATGACGGAGACGATGTCGCCGTTCTTGAGCTTGTACTCGAGCGGCACGAGCTTACCGTTGACCTTCGCGCCGACGCAGTGATGGCCGACTTCCGTGTGGATGCGGTAGGCGAAGTCAATCGGGATGGAGCCCTTCGGCAGGTCGACGACATCGCCCTTCGGCGTGAAGACGAAGACTTCGTCCGAGAAGACATCGACCTTCAAAGCCTCGAAGTACTCCTTCGGGTCGCTGAGCTCCTGCTGCAGGTTGACCATCTGGCGCAGCCAGCTCATCTTCTGGTCGACGGCGCCCGTCGCCTTCGCGCCCTTGCCCGCCTCCTTGTACTTCCAGTGTGCCGCAACGCCGAACTCCGATACCTGGTGCATCGCAAACGTGCGAATCTGGATCTCGAGCGGATAGCCGCGCGTCATGACCGTCGTGTGCAGCGACTGGTAGCCGTTCGACTTCGGCATGGCGATGTAGTCCTTGAAGCGGCCCGGGATCGGCTTCCACATCGCGTGGATGACGCCGAGCACGCCGTAGCAGTCCTTGACCGAGTCAACGAGCACGCGGACGGCCGAGAGGTCGTAGATCTCGCTGAGGTCCTTGTTGTCGCGCTTCATCTTCTTGTAGATGCTGTAGAAGTGCTTCGCGCGGCCGCTGATATCTGCCTTGATATTCGCCTCCGCGAGCTTCTCCTTGATCTGCTCGATGGACGTATCGATGAAGCTCTGGCGCTCCTTGCGCTTCTGCTTGACATTCTCGACGAGATCGTAGTAGATCTCCGGCTCCAGATAGCGCAGGCAGAGGTCCTCGAGCTCCCACTTGATGCTCGAGATGCCGAGGCGGTTCGCGAGCGGCGCGTAGATCTCGATCGTCTCGCGCGCGATGCGCTTCTGCTTGTCCTCGCGCATGTACTTGAGCGTGCGCATGTTGTGCAGGCGGTCGGCCAGCTTGATCATGATGACGCGGATGTCCTTTGCCATCGCGAGGAACATCTTGCGGTAGCTCTCGAGCTGTGCCTCCTCCTTCGACTTGTACTGCAGGCGGCCGAGTTTCGTCACGCCGTCGATGAGCATCGCGACCTCGTCGCCGAACATCTCCTTCATCTGCTCGTTCGTGTAGATCGTGTCCTCGACGACATCGTGCAGGAGCGCCGCGCTGATGGTCGCATCGTCGAGGTGCAGCTGCGTGAGGATCTGGGCGACGTGCAGCGGGTGGATGATGTAGGCCTCCCCCGACACGCGCGTCTGCCCTTCATGGGCCTTCCTCGCGAGTTCATAGGCGCGCCGGATGAGGTCGAGGTCGGCCTTCGGCGAATACGATTTCACGGCGTCGAGAATCATCTCGATAGTCACCGGTTCTTTCTCTTTGTCATTCATACGTCCCACTCCTTTGCGTCATCGCGCAGACTCGCCGCGCGATGCGAGGTCCCTGCTTTCCCTGTCAGATGACCTTGCGGCGCCGATACGTCGGCGACGCCTCCAGTTCCATTTTTCCCTGCTTGCCCTGAACGGGTGGCAAATAATAGTGATTTTCATCAAGATTCTCTCTTAGGATACCCAATTCTTGGAAAATGCGCAAGGCCGCGCCCATCGTATAGAGAGAAATATGATGGAACGACTGGCAGAAGCGCGCGGCAAGCGCTGCCGTCTCAAAGGGGATGCTGCCCTGCATCTTCTGCAGCCCGTAGAGGAAGCGGTAGACATCACGCAGGAGCTCCTTGTCGGGGAAGACGCGCTCGCTCTCTGCCGGGCTCATGTCCTCGACCATGCACTGCAGGCTGCGGCGGCCGTTCCACTCGTTGATGGCCGGTGCGTAGACGATGTCGAGCGATTCGCGGTTCACAGAAGGCGCGAGATCGGCGCGATTCCACATCAGGCTCGTGACGGGCGCTTCGTCCGTGCCGAGCTTGAAGCGCAGATGATTCTGATCGCGGCCGATGGCCATGGCCTCGCGGCCGCGCACATTGCGGCAGCCGAAGTACGGCTTAGGGTTGCCCATGCCGTACGGCTCGAGCAGCGAGAGCTCCTCGACGAGGTCGAGTGTCAGCTCCTCCGGCATCATCTCGAACTCGACCGAGACTTTCGGCTCGTAGTCCTCTTCTGAGAGATGTGCGCCCGCATAGGCGGCAAATGCCTCGCGGAAGGCAGGCAGCTCCTCTTCGCGCAGCGAGAGGCCAGCCGCCATCGCGTGGCCGCCGAACTGCAGCAAGTGCTCCTTACAGGCAGAGAGCGCCTCGTACATGTTGAGCCCCTCGATGCTGCGGCAGGAGCCGCGGCAGACACCGTCCTCCTGGATGGAGAGCACGATGGTCGGCTTGTAGAACTTGTCGACGAGCCGCGAGGCCGCGATGCCGATGACGCCGGGATTCCAGCCCCTGCCCGCGACGACGATGGCCTTCTCCGCCGCCATGTCGAGCCCGGAAAGCTCCTCTTCTGCCGTCTCGCAGATCTTGTGCTCGATCTCGCGGCGCTCCGTGTTGAGCATGTCGAGCTCGAGCGCGAGCTTGTCGGCGGTCTGCCGGTCCTCTGCCGTCAGCAGTGCGACGCCCGTCCTCGCCGACTCGATGCGCCCGGCCGCGTTGAGTCGCGGCGCGAGCAGGAAGCCCAGATGGCCGGCCGTGATCTTCTTGTCCTTGAGGCCCGCGACCTCGACGAGCGCTGCGATGCCCGGCAGCGAAGTCGCCTCCATGCGGGCCATGCCCTGCTTGACAATGCGGCGGTTCTCCCCGCGCAGCGGCACGATGTCTGCCACCGTGCCGAGTGCTACGAGCTCGAGGTCATCAAGAAAGACAGACTGACCGTCCCACTCTGCGCCCCGGCGCTTCGCGTCGAGAGCCTGGCAGAGCTTGAAAGCCACGCCGACACCGGCGAGATCCTTGTCGGGATACGGGCAGTCCGCGCGGTGCGGGTTGAGCACTGCACAGGCGGGCGGCAGCGCACTGCCTGGCAGATGATGGTCCGTGATGATGATGTCGAGGTGGGCCGCCCCCTGTACCGCTGCGACATCCGCGACCGACGCGATGCCGCAGTCGACCGTGATCAAGAGGTCCGAGTGCTCGGCAATCGCCTCGAGCGCCTTGCGGTTGAGGCCATAGCCCTCTGTCATGCGGTCCGGGATGTAAAAGTCGACCCTCGCCCCAACCTTGCGCAGCGTCCGCGTCAAGAGCGATGTCGCCGTCATGCCGTCGACGTCGTAGTCGCCGTAGACCGTGATGTGCTCGCCATGCTCCAGAGCGCGCATGATGCGCGCGACAGCCTTGTCCATGTCGCGCATCTGGAAGGGATCGCAAAAAGGCAGCTGCTCCGGATGCAGGAAGAGTTTTGCCTCTTCGCGCGTGCGGATGCCGCGGTGCCACAAAAGAGCCGCCACCGTCGTGTCCCGGCCGATCTTGCGCGCAAACGCCTGAAGCTCTGGCACCGGCTCATACAATTTCCACTTCTTATACAACTTCTATCCCTCTTTATTTCCCGTATCTATTTACGTGATTTACGTTGCCTCTATTATATCATAGTTTACAATGTTTCTCTCTATCATACAGGAAAAGCAAAAACATGACAACTAAAATTTATAAGATACACCGTACCAACATTCTTTAATCGAGAAACTATTGGCAAAGGGCCGGGGGGATGTATTTCAGCTTCGTCGCTCCGTTAAATGTCCCCCATGCTGCAACGCCCTCTCAAGTTGCTTCGCCGCCTGACGCGGCGTTCTGACATCGTCGTACCTAAAAAGAACGTCTGGGGGCCAGCCCTTCGGGTGGTCACTGCGCTCCTGCAGGTGAAATACATCCCCCCGGCCAGAGCTCATACCTGCGGATGCGCACCGAGCTTTCGTGCGGCGAGATTCCGCGGCGTATCTGAGCGGGGAGGGAACCCTTCCGCTTGCAGGAACGGCGTGATTGCCCGCAGGGATGGGGCGCACCACGCACTTGCTGGGACACGGATGTAGGAACGCCGTGGCAGGCGGCGAATGGACTTCAGGGGTATGAAGTGCCATGCGCCCCATTTAACAGAGTGACGAAACCGGAAGGGTTCCCTCCCTGCTACGACAATCTGTCTTGAGGCTGCACGTCCCTGCCGCGACGAAGCTGAAATACAGCCCCCTCCCCTTTCCTCGATGTAAAGCGAATCAACCGTGCGAATTACAAAGAAAAGAGACTGCCGTGACAGCAGTCTCTTGCAAGAGCTTGTATGCAATTATGCAGCAGCTTCTGGTTTCGGCTGGTGCTTTTTCTTCTCGCCCCAGTTGCGGAAAACGACCCAGAGCGGGCTGGCGATGAAGATGGACGAGTAGCAGCCGACGGTGAAGCCGACGAGCAGGGCGAACGCGAAGTCCTTCGTCGTGTCGCCGCCGAAGAAATAGAGGGCGGCCGTCGTGAAGAGGACGGTGAAGACCGTGTAGAGCGAGCGCGTCAGCGTCTGGTAGATACTGCGGTCGACGAGCTGGTTGATGTCGCCGCCGCGGCGGAAGTGCAGCTTGAGGTTCTCGCGGATGCGGTCGAAGATGACGATGGTATCGTTGATCGAGTAACCGACGATCGTCAGGAGCGCCGCGATGAACGAGGAGTCGATCTGGCGCTGTGTCAGCGAGAAGACCGCGAGCACGATGAGGATATCGTGGATGAGCGCGAGGACGGCGGCAATGCCGAAGCGCAGCTCGAAGCGGTATGCGACGTAGAGGATGATCAGTGCCCACGAGACGACGAGGGCCAGGATAGCGTTCGTGATGAGCTCGCCGCCGATCGTCGCGCCGACTTTCTCCTCACGCAGCACCTTGTAGTCGCCGACATCGCTCTTGATAGTCGCCATGACTTCCTTGCGCTGGTCCTCCTCGAGATCGCGCGTGCGGATCATGACGTTCTCCGACTCCTTGACGTCCGACTGGGTGCCCGAGAGCTGGATGGTCGCATCGTCGAGGTCGTACTTCGCGAGGCTCGTGCGGACTTCTGCGATGCTGACCGGCTGATTGAACTTGAGGTCGATGATGGTACCGCCGGTGAAGTCGATGCCGAAGTTGAAGCCGCGTACAGCCATGCAGATGAGGCCCGGGATGATGATCAAAGCGGAAATGAGGAACCAGATTTTCCGATGACCTGCTATATCGAATTTAAGCATTCTTCTTCAAATCCTCCTTTTGCAAATCCTCTTTTTTCCAGAGCATGAAGCCCGTGACACCGTAGGCACCCGGCTTCTCGAAGAGCTTCGAATCGACCATGAGCTTGAGCATGTAGTGCGTCAGCGTGATGGCCGTGAACATCGAGAGCACCGTGCCGAGGCCCAGCGTGATGGCGAAGCCGCGGATCGTGCCCGTGCCGAGGAAGAACAGGACGGCCGCTGCGATGATCGTCGTGATGTTCGAGTCGAAGATCGTCGTGAAGGCGCGCTTGAAGCCCGACTCCATCGAGAGGCGCAGCGTCTTGCCCTGGATCTGGTACTCCTCCTTGAAGTGCTCGAAGATCAGGACGTTCGCGTCGACGGCCATACCGATGGACAGGATGATACCGGCAACGCCCGGCAGCGTCAGCGTCGCATCGAGCAGGTAGAGAAGACCGAGCAGCATGAGCGTGTAGGCCATCAGCGCGATGTCGGCGATGAAGCCCGACATGCGGTAGAAGAGGATCATGAACAGGAGGACAGCGCCGAGGCCGATGGCAAAGGCGAATTCCGACTTATCCTTGGAATCCTGGCCGAGCGTCGGGCCGACGGTGCGCGTCTCGATGATGTTGACCTTGACCGGCAGCGCGCCGCTGCGGAGGACGACGGCGAGGTTCTGCGCCTCCTCAAGCGTCTTCTGGCCCGAGATCTCAGCCTTGCCGCCGAGAATCGGCTCGCGGACATTCGGTGCCGTCAGCACCTCGCCGTCGAGCAGGATGGCGATCGTGCGGCCGACGTTCTTCGTCGTGAGGTCTGCGAATTTCTTCGCGCCCTCATCGGTGAACTCAAGGTTGACGACGTTCTGGCCGTTCTGCTGGTTCGTCGCGGCCTGCGCGTCCTTGAGGTCAGTACCGGTCAGCACCGTATTGCCGTCCTCGTCCTTGAACTCGAGCATGGCCGTCTTGCCGATGGTCTTGATGGCCGCATCCGGGTCCTTGACGCCCGGCAGCTCGATGATGACGCGGCGCTCGCCCTCACGCTGGATGATCGGCTCCGTGAGGCCCAGCGCGTTGACGCGCTTCTCCATGATGGTGACGACGCGGTTCATCGCATCATCGTTGACTTTTGCTACATCGGTGTCCTCAGCTTCGAGCACGACATGCGTGCCGCCCTGCAGGTCGAGGCCCTGGCGGATGGAATTGGCCAGAGGCTGGACGAATGCAAGGAATAAGCCGACGATTGCCACGATGCAGACAATGAGTTTGATGAGACTATTCTTTCTCAACGTTTCACAACCCTTTCTACGTGGTCTATGTATTTGGTTCAATCCGACGCGTTTCCGTCAGGATCAGATTGACTTTCGCATCATGCGCTTCCATCGGGACGCTCGCGACGACCTGGCCGTCGAAGGTCAGTGCGGCGCGGTAGGCCTGCGGCGCCTTCTCCATGAGGTAGCGGTCGTAGTAGCCGCCGCCGAGGCCGAGCCTCTCCCCCGCCGATGAGAATGCCGCACCGGGCACGACGACAAAGTCGACCTCGTCTGCCGGGATGATGCTCTGCTCCTCTTTGCGGACCGTCAGGATGCCGAACTTGCCCGGCACGAGCGCCGCAAGCGACGGCAGGTTGACGGCTTCCATGAGCCCCTTGCCCGTGATGAGCGGCAGGCCGACGCGCTTGCCCTCCCTGAGGGCATGGGCGAGCAGATCGTAGAGCTGGACTTCGTCGGGCATCGAGGCGTAAGCGAAGATGGTCTTTGCCTGCTGGAAGCGCGGCTCATCGTAGAGGCGCGCTAGGATGGCCCGGCTCTTCGCTTCGTGCTGCTCTTTCGTCAGCCCTTTGCGGAAAGCGAGCATCTTCTGGCGCAGTGCCTTCTTCTCGGCGAGCTTCACGTCGTGCAGCTCGCGCGGCGTCATCAGGCAGCCTCCTGCTGCGTGACGTTGGCATTGACGCTCGAGCGCACGACCTCGATGACGACGCCGTCGGCAATCTTGAGCTTCAGCGACGTGTCGCCGAGCTCCACGATTGTGCCGTAGATGCCGCCAATCGTGATGACCTGGTCACCCTTCTTGAGGTTGTCGAGCATGGCGCGGCGGCGGTTCTGCTGCTTTTTCTGCGGACGGTAGAGCAGGAAGTAGAAGATCGCGATCATGACGACGATCGGGCCCCACGTTCCAAGTGCTTCTGGACTCATAATGAACAACTCCTTTTCAGATAAAAATGATGTGTGGACATATATCGGTCATGGCGGCAGGCTCACTGCTTGCCGTGCATCTGATAATGGTTGAAGAAATCACTGCGGAACTCCGTGAAGCGGTCATCGAGGATGGCCTGGCGCATGCGGCGCATGAATTCCTGCAGGAAGTAGAGATTGTGCAGCGACAAGAGGCGCAGGCCGAAGATCTCGTTCGCGCGAACGAGATGGCGGATGTAGGCGCGCGTGTAGCCATTGCGGCAGGCGTAGCAGCCGCAGCCCTCTTCGAGGACCGTGTGGTCGTGCGTGAACTGGGCGTTCTTCATGACGAGACGGCCTGTCCATGTCATGGCCATGCCGTTGCGCGCGACACGCGTCGGGTAGACGCAGTCGAACATATCGATGCCGCGCTGCACGCCCTCGACGAGGCAGTCCGGCGTGCCGACGCCCATGAGGTAGCGCGGCTTGTCCTGCGGCAGAAGAGACGTCGAGTACTCGAGCATCTCGTACATGAGCTCCTTCGGCTCGCCGACAGAGAGGCCGCCGACGGCGTAGCCCGGCAGGTCCATCGCCGTCGTCTCGCGGGCACTCCACTCGCGCAGCTCCTTGTGCATACCGCCCTGCACGATGCCGAAGAGGCCCTGGTTCGGAGCTGTCATCGCCTCCTTGCAGCGCTGGAGCCAGCGGATCGTGCGCTCCGTCGACTGCTTCGCGTAGTTGTAGTCGGCCGGATACGGCACACATTCATCGAACGCCATGACGATGTCCGAGCCGAGTGCCATCTGGACCTCCATCGAGACCTCCGGCGAGAGGAACTTCTTCGAGCCGTCGATGTGCGAGCGGAACGTCACGCCCTCCTCCGTGATCTTGCGCAGATCGCCGAGGCTGAAGACCTGAAACCCGCCGCTGTCCGTCAGGATCGCGCCGTCCCAGTGCATGAACTTGTGCAGGCCGCCGGCCTCGCGGATGAGATCCATGCCCGGCCGCAGGAAGAGGTGGTACGTGTTCGACAAGATGATGCCTGCGCCGAGATCGCGCAGCTCGTCCGGCGAGACGCCCTTGACGGATGCCTGCGTGCCGACCGGCATGAAGATTGGTGTCGGGAAACTGCCGTGCGGCGTATGGATGATGCCCGCGCGCGCTCCCGTGCGCTCGTCCTTCTTGACGAGCTCATATGTGATTGCAGTCAAATAAAAACCTCAACTTTCAATTTAGATGTTTCATCAGCCCTGGCGTGCGGCAAGCTCCTCGCGCAGAGCGTGTTTCATCAGCGCAAGGTCCGGCGTCACGCCTGTCCAGAGTGCAAAGGCAGCCGCGCCCTGGCCGGCCAGCATGCCCTCGCCGTTGATGATGGCGTGGCCATGCTCCTGCGCCTCAGAGAGAAAGCGCGTGCGCGCCGGTGTGTAGATGATGTCGTAGACGAGTGCCGCCTTCTTGAGCTTCGCCCAGTTCACGGGCGGCATGCCCTCGACGTGCGGGTACATGCCGAGCGGCGTCGTGTTGACGAGCAGGTCCGTCACCGCGAGATGGTCCGCGAAGGCACCGTCCTCCCAGTGAAGGACCTGAATCTCTCCGTACGCAGAGAACTCTTCAGCGAGGCGCGCCGCCTTGGCGGGGTTGCGCACGCCGAGCGTGATGCGCCCTGCCTTGGCACGCAGGAGGCCCCAGATGACGGCTCTCGCTGCGCCGCCGGCGCCCAGCAGCGTCACTTCCCTGCCTTTCGGCGAGAAGCCGTGCTGCGCGAGCGGCTGCATGAAGCCGATGCAGTCTGTGTTATAGCCAGTCAGGTGGCCATCCCGATTGACAACCGTGTTGACCGCCCCGATGATGCGGGCGTCCTCATCGACAGCGTCGAGCTCCGCCATGATGGCCTGCTTGTGCGGGATCGTGACGTTCCAGCCGGCAAACTGCATGGCCCTGAGTCCCGCCACCGCCTCCTTGAGCTTATCGGGCGGCACGGGCAGCGAGATGTAGACGTAGTCGAGCCCCGCCTTTTCGATGGCCGCATTCTGCAGCACCGGCGAGAGCGAGTGGGCAATCGGCCAGCCCATGACGCCGAGATTCTTTGTCGTTCCTTTGATCATCACAAGTCCTCCCGCCGTCAGCCGTGTGCGCGGCGCGTCTTCGTCAAGAGGTCCATCTTGAGCTCGTAGTAGTCCGGCGTCATATCGAGGTAATGGCGGTGCGGATTCTCGAAGCGCTGCTCCTCCTCCCAGATCTCGTGGTCGAGCTGGTTCTTGACGTAGTCGCGGATCGCGTCGAGTTTCGGCAGCTCCTCCGTGCGCTTGCCCTGGCGGACGTAGCACTTGCGGAGATTCTTGAACGTGCAGTGTTCAAACGAGCGGTTCTTCCACGGTTTCTGCGGGTCGATGTAGCGCAGCGGCTGCGTGCCGTCAATCTGCTCGCCGCACTTGGCGATGAGGTCCGCGACAGCGTGGCCGTTCTCGTCGTAGACACGGTAGAGGTCCTTGAGGCCCGGGTTCGTGATCTTCTCGACGTTCTCCGAGACCTTGATGCGCGGCGCGAAGTGGTCGTTCTCCCCGACTGCTGCGAGCTTGTAGACGGCGCCGAAGACCGGCTCCGACTTTGCCGTGATCAGGCGCTCGCCGATGCCGAAAGCATCGATGCAGGCGCCCTGCTGTGTCAAGAGCGACGAGACGGTGAACTCATCGAGGCTGTTCGAGACGACAATCTTGCAGTCCGGCAGGCCCGCCTCGTCGAGCATCTTGCGTACGCGCTTCGAGAGGTACGCGAGATCGCCCGAGTCGATGCGGATGCCCATGAGGCGCTTGCCCATCGGCTCAAGCACCTCATGCGCGATGCGGATGGCATTCGGGATGCCCGAGTGGATGACATCGTACGTGTCGACGAGCAGGATCGTCGCATCCGGATACGTCACCGCGTACTTTTTGAAGGCCTCGTACTCGTCGCCATAGAACATGACCCAGCTGTGCGCCATCGTGCCCGAGATCGGGATGCCGAACATCTTGCCGGCCGAGCACGTCGCCGTGCCGACGACGCCGCCGATGTAGGCAGCGCGCGCGCCGTACGTCGCCGCATCCATATTGTGGGCGCGGCGCGCACCGAAGTCCGAGACGGCGCGGCCCGCTGCTGCCTTGCAGATGCGGCGCGCCTTCGTCGCGATCAGCGACTGGTGGTTGATCTGCGCGAGGATGGCCGTCTCCACGAGCTGCGCGTCAATGAGCGGTGCGACGACCGTCAGGATCGGCTCATTCGGATACATGACCGTGCCCTCCGGCAGCGCGTAGATATCACCCTTGAAGCGGAAATCCTTGAGATAAGCGAGGAACTTCTCCGAGAACATGTGCTGCTGGCGGAAGTACTCGACATCCTCGTCCGTGAACGTCATGTTCTCCACATACTCGATGACCTGCTCGAGCCCAGCGAAAATGGCAAAGCCACCCTCATCCGGATTCTGGCGGTAGAAGACATCGAACGCCACCTGGACGTCCTTGTCGTGGTCCTCGAAGTAACCATTGGCCATGGTCAGTTCGTAGAAGTCCATCATCATCGTGATATTGCGTTTATCAAACTGTGTTTGCGTCAATGAAGCCAACCCCTTTGATGTCGCGGCCCTGCGGCCGCGCTTTTTTACTAGAAGTGTTCTGGGCATTCGGATATACGGTATCAATTATATCATCTTAATGATGGGGATGCAAAACGTATCCCGCAAAAAGCAGAAAAAAGAGCCGCTGTGCCACTGCACAGCAGCTCTTCCACCAGATGCGATATACAATAGAAGGAAGTGCGCTCTATCAATAGCCAAGTTCGCGCTTGACCGCGTGCTCGAGCGGCTCCTGCTTGACGAAGTGCTCGAGGTCCTCGCAGAACATCGCGACCGACTTGTCGCGCGTGTACGCCAGCGTCATCTTGCCCGAGCAGTGCGGCGTCAGGATGACGTTCTTCGCCGTCCAGAGCGGGTCTCCCTCCGGAATCGGCTCCTTGGCCATGACATCGAGCGCTGCGCCGGCGAGGTGACCCGTGTTGAGCGCCTCGACGAGCGCCGCCTGATCGATTGAGTTGCCGCGGCCGACATTGATGACGAAAGCGTCATCCGGCAGCATGGCCAGGCGCTCGCGCGAGATCATGTTTGTCGTCTCCTTCGTGCCCGGCAGGCAGAGCACGAGGATGTCCGTCTTCGGCAGATACGCCTCGAGCTCCTCCTGCTTGACGGCCTCATCGTAGACCGGGCTGCGCTTGCGGCCCGTGCGGCTGACGCCGACGATGGCGGCCGGCTGGAACGACTGGATGCGCTCTGCGTAGCGCGTACCGATATCGCCCGTGCCGACGATCGTCACGCGGCTGTCCTTGATGGAGCGCAGCGGCAGGTTGTTCTTCCACTCGTGGCGGCGGATGATCTCCGCATACTCCGGATAGCGGCGCAAGAGCATCAGCGTCACCATGACGAGGTGCTCCGCAATCGTCACACCGTACGCACCCGATGAATTCGACAGCAGGCAGCCCTCCGGCAGCACGCCCGGCTTGAGTACCGGGTCGACACCGGCTGACACACTGCAGAACCACTTGAGATGCGGCGCCGCCTCCGCGAGCTTCGAGCCGCCGCCAGTCGCCGCCGCGTAGATGATGTCGACATCGGAAAGATGCGGCAGCGCCCCATCGTTCGTCTTGTAGTACGCGACCTCCATATGGTGCTGCGCCGCCGCAGCCGATATCTTCTCGCGATGTGCATCATTCATAAAGGAATTGACCACTGCAATCTTCATGAAAAAACGCTCCTTTCTATCGATAAAAGCATATACGGTAATTCTACGTTACATTTTTATACGTTCGCCAAAACTTTCCCAAAGCCTTTTCTGTGCGCAAAAAAGATGTTACAGAGTTACAAAAGCGCATGCACAAAAAAAGACATCCCAAAGGCGAAGGATGTCTTTTTGTCAGGCCGGACAGGCATCTCACGCCGCGCCGCCTTCATTGTCGGCTTCGCCGCTGTTCCAGACTTTCTGCGCGTAGACAGCGTTAAAGAGAAGTGCCGCCTGCAGAGCGACCTGCGAGAGGTTCGCGCCGAGCGTGCCGATCGTGTTGTCGCCCATCATCATCTGGACCGACAGGATTGACCAGTAGACGAAGTTCGCGATGTTGACGAAGATCCAGAGCGACCAGTTCTCGTTATACTTGAGCACATAGAGGACCTGCGCGATGAAGCTGATGACGAAGTTGATCGAGTCGAAGTACGGCAGCTGGCCGCCGACGCCGGCGAGCACCCACCAGCCGACAGCCCAGGCGAGGAACGCGCCGAAAAAGACCTTCTTGCGCGTGCCCGGCTGGAACGAATGCGTCGCCTGCTGGCGTCCCCAGAGGTACCAGCCGATCGGCTGCGAGATGACGTAGACGATGTCCATCGCAAACGAGCCGTACGCATGGCTGATCCATGCGACGTACGTCATCGCGACGCACTGGATGAAGCCGAAGATGAACGAGATCTTGCGCCCCTTCATGCCGTAGACGAGGCAGATGACACCTGCGACACCAGAGATCATGCCAATCGGGCTGTCCGGCACGATGGCAAAGACTGCGAGCTGCAGGAGGATCAGGATGGTCACGTAGATGACCTCGAAGCGCTTCCAGTTCGTGAAGAGCTGGCTGTAGAACCAATTGTGCTGTGTCATGTCATTTCTCCATTTCTTCATCGGACAGGATATTGAGCGCCGTCAGGAGCGAGTCGCGCTCCCCCTTCGCCACGAGATCCGCACTGTTGACGAGGCTGTTGACGCCCTCCGCGAGGTCGCCCTGGTAGAGCACGACATTGTTGAGGATGGACAGCGTCTCCATGCCGCGCAGCCTGCCGATGACCATGAGGATGCCCGACTCCATGTCATCAGCCTTGATGCCCTTCTTCGACCAGAAAGTTTCGACTTCGGCGTTGTCGTCGACATAGAAGCCGTCGTGCGAGCGCACGATGCCGTAGACTGCTTCCGGCGCATAGCGGTGCGCGAGGTGCAAGAGGCGGTACGATGGTACAGCTGGATAGATCTCCGGCACATACTTGCGCGAGAGGCCGTCATCGCGCACGACCCCCTCAGCAATCACGAGTCGGCCGAGCGCGATGTCCTTTTGCATCGCACCGGCCGAGCCCACGCGGATGACGTACTTCACGCCGACATTGTGAAGCTCTTCAACACCGATGCCGGCCGACGGCGCCCCGATGCCCGTCGACATCGCCAGGATGCGCTGACCGCGGTACGTGCCGACGACCGACTTGTACTCGCGGTTGAACGCCCACGGCTGCGGATCGTCCATGAGCTTCGCAATCGCATCGACCCGCGCCGGGTCCCCCATGATGATCGCCCGGTCCGTCCCAATCGCATGCGTCAGCTGCGTATGCGGCTGCGGAGCCTCTACCTTCCGTTCCTTATCCATAAGAACGCCCCCTTATACAAAACCTATCATCTACACGTATACGACTATATGACAGAACAAACACTCCGTCGGCATCATTGTACTACAGACACGAGCAGGTGACAATATGTTGTATAGTCTGTGAAAAGCACAATATTCCGATAGTTGGAACATTATAATGATCTTGACCGACCTATGAATATGATCTATAATAAAACAATAATATTATAATGAAAGGTGTTTTAGAGTCATGAAGAAGATAATAGGTATCGTTGATGCCGATTTATTGGATAACGGCACTAGGCACCCCAATCTTGTTTGCCTGAAACTAGCTGGATGGTATCGCGCTCAGGGAGACACGGTTTTACTAATTGACAGCTGGGAAGACTTATTATATCACGCAAAAGAATATGATCATATTTTTATTGCTAAGGTATTCGACTTCACTAGAATTCCAGAAGGTGTTCTTGATCTTCACAATGTCAGCTATGGTGGAACAGGCTTCCCTGATAGTTTTATTGCCTTCCCTCCAGGCGGCAGTAATCTGCCCGCAGAAACCATTGAGAGGCGGGGTGTTATCAGAACTTTACCCAATGTGATTGAGCATCATATGCCAGATTATCACTTATATGATCGGTATGTAGAAAAAGAAATCACACGCGGAATCAAGCCAATTAAATACAAGGATTATCTTGATTTCAGCATTGGTTTTGCCACGAGAGGTTGTTTCCGTCATTGTAAATTCTGTGTGAATGAAAATAGCTGCGGCGTTCGTTTTCATTCTCATATATCAGAATGGCTTGATCCTACGCGCAAGATGATTTATCTTTGGGATGATAATATCTTAGCATATACCCATGATCCAAATCATCCGGACGGTAACTGGCGGCAGGTCTTCGAAGAACTTGCTGAAACTGGCAAGCGTTTCCAATTTCGTCAGGGCATGGACATCCGTTTGATGACTGACGAAAAAGCAAAAGTGCTCAACGAAGCTCATTACTACGGTGATTATATCTTTGCTTTTGATCATCCAGAGGAGCGTCCCTCTATTGAAAAAGGATTAGATTGCTGGCGACGTCATAACGATAAGATACCAAAGTTGTATGTCTTAGTAGGATGGGATTCACAGGATCAAAATGATATCGAAAGCGCCTTCATGCGAATTACGGTCTTGATGAAACACCGTGCACTCCCCTACATCATGCGTCATGAGCTTTACAAGAACAGTAAGTATCGTGGTACCTACATTAATCTAGCACGTTGGTGCAACCAGCCTTCCTTCTTCAAGAAAAAAAGCTATCGTGAATATTGTCTAGCCAATGGCGAACACAGTTCTACAGTTCGCTACATGCGCGAATTTGAGCATGACTGGCCAGAAATTGCAAAAAAGTATTACGATATACGTTGGGATCAATTTAATCCTTAAGATTTGATATCAAGTAAAAGAGCGGCCTAATGGCCGCTCTTTTATTTCATGGACATTTCTTTGCAAGCTGCACGAAAAGAAAGCTGTATTGATTCTGAATCAAAAGCAGATGACTCAAGTTCTTCTTTTAAGCGATGAAATCCTGTATTCGCATATTCGTTTGCAATTCGATACGCTTCAGAAAGGTCATCAATTTTATCCTCTTGAGCATTCTTTCGTAATTCATCTATATGTATTGCCTGAATAATCGCTAAAGCATCGGAATTATCAAGAATATATTCTGCACGGATAATTCCATGGGAATTTTTAAGTGGTGTCCTTTCTTTTTGACGATAACCAATTGCTACAGCTAATATAAACAGGTCTAATCTCCGTACTTTCGAAAAGAAGGCAACCTTATCAAGATCATCAAAAAATTGATTTATATCTTCTTCAACACATAATGGGATACGTCCACTATTTTTATCTGTAAAAGCATCATTACTCATCGTTAGTCCTCCAATAAACTCTCTTCTTCGTTCGATGACATCTGGATTCTTTTATTTGTAGCTGCTACTGGGTCGAATTCTTGAGCAATTTCGCTATCATATTCCGTTTTTGTAAAGAACAAAATCAATTGTTTTTTCTTACTTACCTCGACAAGGCAATGTGCAAAATTTCTACGATTATTGTCATCAACACGACCAACTGGTGTATCAATGACAAGCATGGAGTCATATCCAGACACCTTCAAGATTGCTAAAGTAAATGCTAATGCCAGTAATTCCTTTTCTGCTGCACTTAAGCTTCCGAGCATAGACCGCATTTTACCATTTGGATCTGTCTGTTTATGATAGACTGTTAATTGATAATTCTCATCGATTGAAATATTGCCAAACGTCTGCGTCTTATATGCTAGTTCGTCAAAGTATTTTTTTGTTTCAGCTGTTGTTTTGTCACGAATTTCACCGACAATTTCCCTCTCGACATCTCCTAATACATTTCTTGCTCTACGCATAAAATTAAGTTCACTGTACAAGGTGTTTTGCTGAATATTAGCCTTCTCGGCTGTTTCTAAATCCTTTTGATCTTTTTCAATACTTTTTCTTAACTCGTTTAATTGTGCAACATATTCTCCTTTCTTTTCGCTATCATGCTTGATACTATCTTCATGCAAACGACGTTCTTTTATCCATGCCTCAATATCTTCAACATTTGATACCTGATTTAAACGACTCTCTAATTCTGCTTTTTGGTCCTCTAGACTATTAATTTTTTTGTCGTAATCAATATCCTTTTGATTAAATTCTCTTTCTTTTTCTGAATATAAGTTAATATCATGACACATAGATTCTATTTGAGGTTGAATCTTAAGAAGTGTCTGTGTACCTACTGGAGCTAGTTCATATCGTCGCAGTAATTGTTGAATTATATTTTGAGCTTGTTTTGTTAAATGAGAGTGACATAACTGACACTCATCATCATCAAGACATCTTTCCAGCATTTCTTGAGAAAATCCTTTTACAGGAAGGTATTCACTTTTTTCATTAATATATCTATTTACTTCCTGTAATGTATCTTTTAAGGCAAGCTCAATATATGATTTACGGAAAAAAGCGTTCAATTCATCAGTGAATTTCTGTGCATCAACTTTTAAATCTTCAAGTATATTTTCAGTACGTTTTTTCTCTGCATCTATATCACTAATATGTTCATTTCCAGCAATTGCTTGATCAAGTTCTCGTTTTCTTTTCTCCGCAAAAGATATGTTATTTAAAAGCTCACTTATTATTGTATCATACTGATTTTTCGATTCAATGTCTTTGTCTAATTTTTTCTTATAATAATCAATGTCTGGGTCTAATTTTGAAGCAGCTATCTCTTTATCTTTAATTAAATTATCTAAATGATTTTCTGCATCTTTTACGACATTAATCTGTGCCATTTTATTGATGGCATCTTTTACACTGCTATTCTTATTATCGTTAAAATAGTTCTGCAATGTTTCGCCATCAAAAAATGAGTATTGAGAAATTGCTTGAGGGAGAATATCCTGTATTATTTCATCTGCTTCCTTTTGCTGGTTATCACCTTCAATAATCTTGGTTTCTCCTTTTTTTTGATAAATAATTTTAAGAGATGGCTTCTGAGCAAATTCACTTGGTAAAACAACGTGCTGCATCCGTGTAATTGTATAAACTTCGCCACAGCTTTCAATCTGAACTTCTACTGAAATATCGATGTGATCTTCACCTGCCTCTTCAGCTTCTTTTGCAGCCCTTAGATTAAAATCAGGTAATTTATCTTTTCTCTGATGTCCATCAAGATCTCTTTGATATAGGCACCAACTTATTGCATTCATGATATTAGTTTTTCCTGAGCCATTATTAGCAATAAAAATATGAAGGTCACCTTTATCATTTTTCTTAAATTCGATTTTCATGTCTTTATATTGACGAAAATTCTTTAATTGAAGATAATTAATACGCATTACAATTTCCCCTTATATTCACGTGCATATTTTTCAATCTTTGGTAGGTAATTCTTTTTAAACTGTTTATGCTCAGCTTCTATTTGTAAAATTTCCAAGAGAAATTTTTTCATCATTTTATCTTCTGTTGTTTTTTTAGCTATCTTATCTGTAATATTTTTATTTATTGTCACGCTCATTATTTCATCTTCTTTCATCGATGCTGATAGACTTCACAAACTACTTGTGCCCTATTTATTGCTTCTTCTGATAAATCGCTTATTCGTGTCATCTCCTTTTCATAAACTCTCTTTTCGATTTTTTTCAAATCTTCATCTTGTATAATATCATGTCCTGGCTCAACAACCATATCATATAGTGTTGCAAAGCTCTTATGCCCATCTTGGCGTATAATCCTACCAATACGTTGCACATACTCTCGAGGGTTTGTACTACTCGCCATAATAATTCCGCAACGTGCAGATGGAATGTCAATTCCTTCGTCCATACATTTAATTGCTACAATAACTTGATATGATCCTGTTTCAAACTGTTTGATGATATATTCCCTCTCAGATAATCCACTATATTTATTAGATTTATGCTGTGACTCTTTTTCCGTGATACGATGCGCTAAGATGTTGTGCTCTCGTAAAATCATCATAACTTTATCAATTTGTTGTGGGGATACAAAAATTATTGTATCCTGAATACTTGGACCAAGTTTTCCTAAAATATCATGCAGTTTCTGGTATTTGTTTTCTGCATTTTTAAGAATTTCTGCTCGTCTCATCAAAAAGCGTGTTCGCAATTCATTTAGGTCAGAATCCTTATTATGCGATAAGCGAGATATTTTTTGTGATAACTCTCTATATTTTTCTAATTCGTCATATGTCAGGGAAATAAAGCACGGATAATAATAGTAATTAGCTAAAAAAGGAAGATTAGTTCTTGGGTTGACACTTTCTAATGCTTCACGTAGCCCAAAATTGAATGATTTATTTCCAAAATACTCTTCTAACAGATGACTGCCCTCATCATCAAACCATCGTTTTGGTGTAGCGCTCAATCCTAAGCGATATTTGTATTTAGGTTGCAATGCATTTCGTGTTTTATTAGCTCCCATTCCATGTACTTCATCACCAATGAAGAAGATAGTAAACCCTGGGCCATATGCCTGTAAAATATCAATAAAATCTTCGTTTGAAGCCGTATCATGAGTTGTAAAAATTACAAAATGATTGTATTGGCCTATATAAACACGTTGTAGACTTTTTCTCATATTGATACGCCAATCATGAATCGTTCCGTCGACCTCAATGTATTCATCGATATCTAACTGAAGCTTTTCCATGTCTTTTATCCATTGGCGCGTCAATGTAATTTGCGGCGTTGCAACGACAATTATCAGTCCAGACTCTATATCACGGCATGCACATTCCATACAGCCGAAAGCTGTTCGTGTTTTACCTGTACCCGTAGCCATTTGCAACATTAGTTTATGACCATTTTCGATCCACTGATTAACAGCGCACTTTTGATAATAATAAAGTGAAAGCTGTTCTTTTTTACTATTTCCTTCTTTGATCAAAAATGTTTGTTTATTTTGCTTTAAATATTCCCTTGTGGATATATTATCCAATCTGAAATCATTCGATATTTCTAAAAAATGCTGTTTGACTGCATTAGGCAAATCCATAACGTACATTCCGGTATGTTTGTCATTTTCTAAATTCCATAGACGTTCGAAACGGTTACGATCTTCCATGAAATATTCCTTTTGCCCCTCCTTCCAACTTTTGAATGTTTTAAATTCCTCAATATTCTCAAGCCAACCAGTTGCACTTTCATTGTTTGAACCACTAAATGAAATACCATGAAAATTGGAATCATATAGGATACCGATTTTTTGATGTAGTATAGCATTCTTTAATGAACCGACTCTTCTGCTCTCTGTATCTGCATCATAAAGAACAGCAATTTTCATCTCGAGGTACCCCTGTTGTAACATATATCCTAGCGCAACAACGTGATCTCTTTTAAATGTATCTTCAACATCATCCATCTCACTGATCATTTTTTCTCCAATTAAACTATCAGCATGACGTACATATTTTTGAATTTCATTTATATCATCTTTACTAAGTTTCTGACAAGTCAAGAGACGCATTTTCCCTTTATTTCGGATTAATCCTGCTATTCCACGAGCTGCTATAGCTAAAGAAGTCGACGAGAAAAAGCCTGAGATACGGTCATAACGTTTAGCATGTTCCAAGACAGGAATATAGAAATCTACAAGTAAATCATCTTGAATTGTATCATAACTCGATTTTATAAGCATATCTGGATATGATAATTTTGAATACTCCATTTTTCTTCCCTCAAAAATTGATTCGTGTAATCCATACACGTGCTATTTCGTCACTATATTCATTTAAAATCTGAAATAATTTCTTCATATTTGACAATCGACGAATAACCGTACTTTTAGATAAAAAAACACCCATATATTCTCGTATTGAAAAAGGTGTATCATCCTTCATCACTTTAAAAATAGCTTGTTGAACAATTGGTACATGTAGTATCATTTTGGCAAACCATATCATTTTTAATGCTTTATCATTTTCTCTATGATAAGCATATCCATTTCTCGTAGCCTGAAATTGCGGCGGATTAAGTACAAACCCAAGCTGAGCACAGAGTTTATAATGATTCTCTCCATATTTACGATATGCCATATCTTTTGCCCTATCTTGTTTAAGATAGGAGCCGATTAATAAAAAATCAACTTTATCTAGCCCAGAGTCAATGATGATTGACAATACCTTGTCTACCTCATCGATATTACTAAATTGTGGAATATTTTTGGCACTGACATCAGATAATTCATCCTGATGCTTTTGCAAGAAGTATACAATCTCTGATACAGGAGTCTGTGCTATCGTCGACCGAATCTGATCTGGCTCCAGTCTGCCCGACGGAGTTGCATCGTCTAGGAATAGTCCCCGCAAGACATCTTCGTATGACATCATCTATCCCCTCCTCCTGCAATCAATGGACTACTTTGAAGTACTTCCTCTCCTATGAAGTAGCTACCAAGATTGACTCTGATTCAAATGATCTTACTCTCTTACTCTCGATCTTATTCTTTTACTTAGATCTTGATTCGATATTGATCTATAAAATCCTGCTTTTATACAAATTCATTATAAAATTACACTAATTGATCTCATTTCTCAATTATAAGGGTGCATCACAAAAGAGCCTTCGACACCATCACAGTATTTGTCGACGGCTCTTATATATCTAGATAAATGAAAACTCATCTGTCGATGCTACTGTTGCCAAGCGGGACAATCTGCGCTATACTACAGCTATCGATGCAAAAAAATAAGCAGAGTAGGTGTTTGCGCGTTAAGTGCCGGGTATACGGGGAGTTGATAGCCGGACGAAAGCCTTTGGGCTGCGGTGCAGGCATTGCATCCCGCTGCTGCAGGCACGGAAGACATTCCTTGTTGCAGCAACGCTGCGACCCATCTGTACGCAACAGTACGCGTATGATAATGGAAAGGAAGGTCTTTTTTCATGTCCAGATTCTCTGTCAAGCCACTCGTCTACGCCGGTGTCTCCGTGGCCCTGGCGGTACTCTTCTCCTACGTCTTTGCCATCCAGACGATCTTCGTGCGCATCACCTTCGGCTTCCTGCCAATCGCCATCTACGGTGCGATGTACGGCCCCATGAAGGCCGGCCTCGTCGCCGCGGCCGCCGACTTCATCGGCACGGCACTGCTCGGCACGAGCATCTTCTTCCCGGGCTTCCTCGTCTCCGGCTTCCTCACAGGCTACATCTACGGTTGGTTCTTCTACCGCCGGCACGTCACACTGTTGCGCGCCTGCATTCCCTTCTTCCTCGTCATGGTCTTCATCCACTTGGGACTCAACACGCTCTGGCTGACCATCTTCTACCACAAAGCCGCCTCGGCCATCTTCCTGAGCCGCCTCATCAAGAACCTCCTCTGCTATCCCATGGAAGTCGGCCTCTTCCTCATGGTCTACCGGCCCCTGCTGCGCTTCCTGCCCGAGCAGTTCCCGCAGGCGGCAGCCAAAAAGGCCGCTACCTCCACAGCAGCCTGATGAATACAGGCTGCAAGTTCCCCATTGTCCGGCCCGGAAAACGAAAATAAGGGGCTGTGAAGAAATGAGGATTCATTTCTTCACAGCTCCTTTTTTGTTGTCTCTTTTTACTCCTGGCAGTAAAAAGCAAGAGAAAAAGGGTATACTTCCCCCTTTCCCCCAAAACTCAGCTTTTTAAAATTAAGCTGCCATATCCATATGTACCTGCTGCTTCCTATGGTATTTGTACAGGTTGAAGCCAATAGAAACCAGAAAAACTTCCATTTTCACTGAATCCATGCCTCTTCAGACAATCCGGTCATATTCCCGATCGTTCTTCATCACTCCGAAAGTACCTTCTGCCTGGATAGCACGGTTCCTTCTCAGCAGAAATCCGCGGATATCTGTCAATCGTCCGATGACGTCAGCATAGACCTTTGTAAGTTCACGATTCAGGCTGATCCGTCTGTTATGAGGTGTTTTCTTGCAACGTTCTGCATAAGGACAGCCATTGCAGTCCTCACATTCATAGATTTCTTCCTGACGGCCATATTGGTTGCCTTGAATGTTTTTCCTGTAGACGAATTTGAACTTCTTTCCATTGGGACAGAGCAACGCTCCATCAACCGTCGTCTTGAAATTAACCGCACGGAATGGGTCCTCGTGATACTTCTTATCCGTCGTTTCTTTGAAGAACATGGAGAATTTCATACAGGCTTCCATCCCATGTTCGCTGCAGTACAGATAGTTATTGAATGAACCATCCCCTGCGTCAGCTACTGGATATTTCGGATAGATCCTATGGTGCTCATAAAACTTTTCCAGAAGGGGAACGAAGCAGTCCATATCTGATCTGTACTGGTTTACGTCAAGGACTGCTATGTATTCATCAGCTATGCCAACTTGGACGTTATATGCCGGCAGCAGCTGGTCGTTTCCCATGTAGTCTCTCTTAATCCGCATAAACGTAGCTGAATGATCCGTTTTAGAATAGCTATTACGATTCTCTCCACAGATACTCAATTTCTTTCCATATTCCTTAAGTTTCTGCAGATACACTTTTAGTTTTTCGTAATTCCGCTGTTCCGGACTCTTATGGTGTCCTTTGCCATGGGCAAATCTTTCCTCGTCCAGTTCCCAGATTTCGTGAAGTTTGCTCAGGATGAGCTCCAGATATTCAGGAGCATATTCTGAATTGATTTCGGCTTTCAGTCCACCACAGCTCAGCATCTCGTTGATTTCTTCCAGGAGTGCTGAGATTTTGGCAAACAGCCGGAATCTCGATTTCTCCGTACCTTTTTTCCAGACCCAGGAGTACTTGTTGGCATTGGCTTCGAATTTGGAGCCATCGATATAGAGGTGGTCCAGGTCCACATGCTCTTTGGTGATGATTTCTTGGGTAATTTCATAAAAGAGCGATTCAGCTTGATTCATCAGGACAGTATTGATGAAATATCCGAAAGTCCGATAGGACGGGTGTTTACCGTCCATAAGGTATTTATAGCGGATATTGACTTTGCAATTGTCTTCCAGCTTTCTGAGAGAGATGCATCCTTCATCCATAAACCCGAACAGAACCGTTTTCAACATATTGATGGGATTATATCTGATTCTTCCCAACTCATGAGCAGGAAGTTTGCTCAGATATTTGCGTAAATCGATTTCCTCCATAAATCTGTCAAATGTGAAAACCGGATCTGTGATATCCAGGCACTCAGAAAAAAATGCTGGTAAAATTCCCTGTTTGGGAGTACCATAATACACAGTTAGGTTTTTCATAGCAGTTAAATTCTAACACGAAAAAGGACTTTCGATTCACAAGAATCGAAAGTCCCTTTCGTTTTCATGGAGCTATTATTTCACAGCCCCTTTTGTCGCGAGTCGCGGGCTTGTTCGTGCAGATTGAAAGATTGTACGGATAATCTAAAAGTAGTGGTAATTCCAAGTTTTGACAAAAAACTACCTAACGGATACCACCTTACAAGGCTCGCAACCCGCGACCTGCGCGACTCGCGACCGGGGGAGTGAAAATCATTTTTCACTCCCCCCTTTTTTGCATTCCCTTTTACTGGATGTACCGGTTCACAATGGTATGGTAGATCTCTGCATACACAGAATCAGAATCTACCAGTTCCATGGGGCCGCCGTCGATGGACAATCCCAACGCCCCTTTGCTGGCCATACGGATATTATGCACTTCTGCACTGCCGTCCTCATAAACGATGGCGATCCGTGCCCGGAAGCTGTAGGCCCCCGATAAACGCATATCCCTAGTGGGCTGCCGATATTGCAGCGTGCCACCCTTCAGGTAATACTGGGTGGAGCCATCGGATGCCAGCCAGGTATCCGCAGCTGCTTCCGCCACAGGAACCGGCTGCAGCGTTACCAACGAATTGGGGGCCATACCCCCGACCCCGAAGAAGATCCCGGTCCCCAATACACAAGTCAAAGCCACTCTTTCCCAATGTTTCATACACCAACAACCTCCTCATCATCAATTATGATGCAAACAAAAATGATTCCATCATTGCCTATTTTATTTTACGCCAGCAAAAAAAAAATGACAAGGCTAAGTTTTCTTATTTTTTAGTCTAAAAATGCTGGCTACTCGGCTTATTCCACTGTGCACCGGGCGGGTCACGCCGACCCGCCCCTACGATTCCACCCGATTTGCCAACAGCAAATCGGTTCCTTCGGCCACTGACCACTGACCGGGGGAGTGAAAAATCATTTTTTCACTCCCCCTTATTTATGCTGCAACGCTTTCAGTATCGGCCTCGTCAGACCTTCTGCGCGCAGACGTCATTCACGAGCAGGGCCGCCTGCAGAACGGCTGCTCTGTCTACGCTTTATTTTACCTCGATATTCAGCACGTTTTGGATAGCACCGGGCTTTTCCTGGAACAGCTCGAGCGTCAGGCCGTCGGGCAGCTGCACCCATTTTTCGGGCTTGCCCTCGATGTGATGGACACCCTTGACAGCAAGCATTTCCCTGAGGACTTCGGGCATATCCTCGACAACGATGCCGAGATGATGTCCCTGTCCCGCTTTATAGTCTTCTGGCGCGGCCACAAGCTGCACGCCACCCTTGAGCCAGACCATCTTGAGATGACCATCTTTTTCCTTGCGGCGCGTTTCTGTCATGCCAAGGATTTTCTCAAAAAAATTTTTGGACCATTCAATATCTCGCACCGTCACGGCGCTGTGTTCCAAATAAGACTGTCTTGCCATGTTTTCACCTTTTCCTTTACGCACCAATTGACCCTATCCAAAATTCTTGAGCAGCAGCAAACCACGCAGAAGCCTGCCACTGGGAATCTCTATGTTTATCTATTTTAAACCCTATTGCACGGATTGGCAATTTTCTTCATCAGGATACTTGCATGAACCAATCCAGCACGTCAATTTATCGAAAAAGTTGCTCCAGGCACCAGGTGAAGCCTTTGGCACAGCGTTGTTCGGGATGCTGGAAGTGGTTGCCGGGGTTCCAGGTGAGGGTTGTCTTGATGCCGGCATCTTGCAGCAGGGCGTGCTGCTCCTCGATGCAGGTGCTGACGGTGCGCATGACGGGGTTGCGGGTCTTGTCTTCGCGGTCGCCGAGGCTCAGGTAGATGATGCCTGCCTTTGGCTCGCGGGCTTTGGCGTAGTCGAGCCAGCCGGGGAACCAGACGGACGGCGATGCGGCGGCAATGGCGTCGAACGAGGTGCTTTCATAGGCGCTCCAGAGTGAGAAGAGCGCGGCGAGGGAGTAGCCACCGAGTACGACGGGCGCATCCTCTGCCAGAGCACAATGGCTCTTAAGCGCGGGCAGGATGGCCTCGATGGACTTCAGCGTCTCCTCTGCCCCTGCGCCAAAGTCCTGCTTGCCGAAGACGGCGGGCGCCTGCCACGGGGAAAGCTGCTGGTTCCAGTCCTCGACGGCAAGGAAGGCGACAGCCAGCGGCATGCTAACAGCAGCGGCAATGGCGCTGACTTCCTCAAAGAGCCCCTTGCGCGCAACAATCTCTTCCTGCCCGACGGGCTGCACGAGCAAAGCGCGTGGCTCTGGCGCATGCAGGACAATGCCGCGCATTGATTCCGCGCCCGAAGGAACATCAACAGGAAACTCGTCACACAGCCACGTCCGGCCGTTTCTTTTGGTGGCTGCCCCACATCTGCCTCGTTCCATTTCCATCTCCATTTTCATCCAGATTAACACTCCTTGCTAGCATTCTTCGTTCCTGCTATACTGTAGCAGAGGGGATTTCCCCTTAGAGCGAACACAGCATCTTGCTGTCATCTACGATGCAATTGATGGTCATCGGTAGTCGAGCCGTCTGGCTTTGGCATAAATCCAAGACAGAAAGGGACGTGATGCCTCTGGTGTCACGCGACGAATGCCTGCTTCCATGGAAGCACTGTTCTCCTCGGAGGTTGCTATCCTCACGGTCTGCGGACTGGCTGCACTCTCAGTGCTGGTCTTTCTCGCCTTGATCGTGCTGGCTTCCTTCGGAGTCATTGACGGAACGTTCCTGCTGGAACTGCTCCGCATCATTCGGAAATAACCCTTCGGCGTACATTCACAAATGAAAAAGCCGTCCTGCCAGGGACGGCTTCTTCGGGATGTACGGTGGCCATCAGCGTCTGCAGCGCTGTTTGTATGGCCGAAATTTTTTAGCCAACAGATATGCCGAGCCGACCATCTTAGGTTCGCTCTTTTTATCTATGCAAAGCATATCATAAAAATAGAGAAAAGTCAATTAAGCCATGCATCCACGTTATACGAAAGGGGCAGTAAATATGGCTCTCTTTGCAATCGGTGATTTTCACCTCTCGTTCCAGACACCCGAGAAGTCGATGGACGTCTTTGGCGCGGTGTGGCGGCACCATGAAGAAAAAATCAAGCGGAACTGCGAGGCGCTCGTCGGGCCGCACGACACGCTCGTCATCACGGGCGACCACTCCTGGGGGCGAAAGCTCGCGGAGTGTGAGCAGGATCTCGCATTCATCGAGGCGCTGCCGGGGCGCAAGATCCTGCTGCGCGGCAACCACGACATGTTCTGGGACGCAAAGAGGACAGCCTCTCTCAATCGCCGCTTTGCGGGGAAGCTGTCCTTCCTGCAGAATAATTTCTTTGCCTACGAAGATTACGCGCTCGTCGGCACGAAGGGCTTCACGTTTGAGGGGCCGTTCTATCTCGACGGGCAGGGCCGCGTCATCGGCTGGGATGAGGAGCGCGAAGCGCACGCCAAGATGCTCGTCGAGCGCGAGTGCACGCGGCTGCGCCGCTCGCTCGATGCGGCGGTGGATGCGGGCTTCCAGAAGTTCATCCTGTTCCTGCACTATCCGCCGACGAACATCCTCGAGCAGAAGAGCCCCTTCACCGACATCGCCGAGGAATACGGCGCCGAGCAGGTCATCTACTCGCACTGCCACGGCGAGGAGCGCTTCCACGACAGCCTGCAGGGCGTCGTGCGCGGCATCACCTACCGGCTTGTCTCAGGCGACTATCTCGATTTCAAGCCGGTCAAGATCCTTTGACCGTGACCAGCATAAGCTGGACCGTGGTCATGCCTCCGTCTCTTTGCCGGGCCTGCGGTACTTCAGCAGCTCCTGCGGCACGCGCCTGCCCTTGTGGTAGAATTCCCAGTCGCGTTCGCCGAGCTCGCGCTGCACGCGGCACGGCACGCCAAAGGCCAGCACGCCTGCGGGGATGTCGCGCGTCACGACGCTGCCCGCGCCGATGACCGTGTTGTCACCGATCGTGACGCCGGGCACGACGATGACGCCTGCGCCGAGCCAGACGTTCTTGCCGATGCGGATGGGCAGATTGTACTGATAGCCTTTCTCGCGCAGCTCCGGTGCTAGCGGATGGTTCGGCGTCGCGAGCGTGACGTTTGGCCCGATCATCGTGTAGTCGCCGATGAAGATCTCGCCGTCGTCGACGGCCGTGAGGTTGTAGTTGGCGTAGACCTGCTTGCCGAGGTGCAGGTGATGGCCGCCCCAGTTCGCGTGCAGCGGCGGCTCGATGTAGCAGTCCTCCCCGGCTTCTGCTAGCATCTCTTTGAGCAGCTTCTGCCGCTTCTCCCACTCATGCGGCCGCGTGGCATTGTAGTCGTAGAGCTTTTCCATGCAGTCGAGCTGCTGCTTCATCAGTTCCTCATCACCCGGCCAGTAGATTTCGCCGTTCATCATGTCATCGTACACTTTGCTCAATGGAAATCCCCTCTCTTTTGCGTCTATCATTCCTTAAGTTTTCCTAAGTATAACGATTCGACAGCACGTTCGTTTTTTCCTGCCAAATGCGTATAAGACAGCAAAAAGCAGCATCGTCAGGCAATTCCTGAGCGATGCTGCTTTTTCACGCTTAAAAACGCAGTCTTATTTTTCCCGGTGCTGCCACACACGGTCGCATTACTGGTATGCCTTTGAACCTTAGCGACCAGTCCGTCCGCGTTTTGTCATCGGGATGCCCTGTTTGCAGAGCGGGCAGTCCTCTGGCTTGTAGGTCTCGACGTTGAGGTGCAGCAGTGCCGTGCACGGGACGTCGCCGAAATTGACTTTGCCGCCGCTGCGGTCGACGAGCATGCTGACGGCGACGGGGATGCCGCCGTTTGCCTTGACGACGTCGATGACTTCCTTGATGGAGCCGCCGGTCGTGACGATGTCTTCGACAATCAGGCAGCGCTCACCCGGATGCAGGTGGAAGCCGCGGCGGAAGGTCATCTTGCCGTCGACGCGCTCCGTGAAGATGGCGCGCGTGCCGAGGGCCTTGCCCGTCTCGTGAGCGAGCAGGATGCCGCCGGTCATCGGGCCGACGACGGTCTCGATGTCAGCGTCCTTGAACTTCTCGGCCATCGCCTCGCAGAGCTGCTGCGTGTACTTCGGATGCTGCAGCACGTTGAATTTCTCGACGTAGTGCGGGCTGTGCAGACCGGACGTCAGCAGGAAGTGGCCATTCATGATGGCGTTCGTCTTGACGAGCAGGTCTTTTACTTCTTCTTCGGTCATTTTCATTGTACGGTCTCCATTTCTTTCAAGATAGCCTCGGCTGCGGCCTTCGGGTCTTCGGCGGCGCGGATCGGGCGGCCGATGACGAGGTGGCTCGCGCCGCTCTTGAGCGCAGCCGAAGGCGTCGCGATGCGGCTCTGGTCGTTGATGGCCGAGCCTGCAGGGCGCACGCCCGGCGTCACGATCAGGAAGTCCTCGCCGCACGCTTCGCGGATGAGGGCTGCTTCCTGCGGCGACGCGACGACGCCGTCAAGGCCGGCCGACTTGGCGAGCTTTGTGAGGCGCACGACGGCGTCCTTGATGGGAAGGGTCTGGCCGACGCCCGCCCAGTCTTCCTGGTTGATGCTCGTCAGCACCGTGATGGCGATGAGCTTCGGGCACGGGATGCCTCTCTCCTCTGCTGCCGCGTGCAGCCGGTCGGCTGCCGTCTTCATCATCGTGTAGCCGCCGCTCGCGTGGACATTGAGGATGTCGGCGCCGAGGTCCATGAGCGAGCAGAGCCCGCCGGCCACGGTGTTCGGGATGTCGTGGAGCTTGAGGTCGAGGAAGACGTGCTTGCCCTGGCCGCGCAGCCAGCGGACGACTTCGCCGCCGACGCTGTAGAAGAGCTCCATGCCGACTTTATAGTATGAGACGCTTTCCCCGAGCTTCTCGACGAGGGACTTGACGTCCTCCATCGTGTGGAAGTCGAGGGCCACGATCAAGCGGTCATCTGCTTGGATTGCCATTATCTCTGTCATCCTTTCTGAACATCGTTCCGGAACCCGAGAAAGCCCGGATTGGCCTTGCCGACGATCTCCTCGATGCTCGAGAAGCCGTGCTCAGCAAGGTACGTGTCGAGGCCGTCGCAGATCTTCATCGTGATCTCCGGGTCGGTGAAGTTGGCCGTGCCGACGGCGACGGCGCTCGCACCGGCGAGGAAGAATTCGACGGCATCTTCTGCACTCGCGATACCGCCCATGCCGATGATCGGGATGCGGACGGCCTGCGCGACCTGCCAGACCATGCGCACAGCGACCGGCTTTACGCAGGGGCCGGAGAGGCCGCCTGTGATGTTGCCGAGCACGGGGCGGAATCTGTGGATGTCGATCTCCATGCCGAGCAGCGTATTGATGAGCGACACGGCGTCTGCGCCGGCCGCCTCGACGGCCCTGGCCATCGCGACGATGTCGGTGACGTTCGGCGAGAGCTTGAGGATGACGGGCTTCTTCGTGTGCGCCTTGGCCTCGCGGACGACGGCCGCAGCCGCCTCCGGGTCGGTGCCGAAGACGATGCCGCCTTCTTTGACGTTCGGGCACGAGACGTTGAGCTCGATGGCCGCGACGCCCGGCACGTCGAGGAGACCGGCGAGCTTGCCGTACTCCTCTGCCGTGCTGCCCGAGATGTTGACGATGACGTTCATGCCGTACTGCTGAATGCGCGGCAGCGTCT
The DNA here is from genome assembly GCF_000702905.1 of Mitsuokella jalaludinii DSM 13811. GTDB lineage: Bacteria > Bacillota > Negativicutes > Selenomonadales > Selenomonadaceae > Mitsuokella > Mitsuokella jalaludinii. The sequence continues at coordinate 20,324 of NZ_JNKR01000002.1, read as the reverse complement.
CATCGAGGAAGTGCTCGACGCCCGGATTCTCGAGGCCGATGCAGTTGAGCATGCCCTCCGGCGTCTCTGTGATGCGCACGCCGTCGTTGCCGCGGCGCGGCAGGAGCGTCGTGCCCTTGACCATGACGCCGCCGAGGCGCGAGAGGTCGACGAAGTCTTTGAATTCCTCGCCGAAGCCGAACGTGCCCGAGGCCGTCAGCACCGGCGTCTTCATGGCGATGCCGAGAAGATTTGTCTGGAGTCGTTCGTCACTCATGCGAACACCTCCTCTGCCGGGAAGACGGGGCCGTCCTTGCAGACCTTCTTGCGCTGGCCGTCCGTCGTGTCAATCGAGCACGAGAGGCAGGCGCCGAGGCCGCAGGCCATGCGCTTCTCGAGCGAGACTTCGCACGGGATGCCGTGCTCTCTGGCGATCTTGGCGACGCCGCGCATCATGACTTCCGGGCCGCAGGTCACGACGACATCGTAGTCGCCCCTCTCGAGGATCTCGGGAAGGACGGTCGTCGTGAAGCCCTTGGTGCCGCGCGAGCCGTCATCCGTCGTCAGGAAGCAATGGCCGCAGAGGTCGTCAAAGAGGCCCGACCAGAAGAGCTCTTCGGCCGTCTTGCCCCCCATGAGGACGTCGGCTTTGCCCTGCATGGCTGCCGCGTAGTAGAGCAGCGGCGAGAGTCCCATGCCGCCGCCGACGATCAGCGGGTGCTTGTACGCCATCGCGAAGCCGTGGCCGAGCGGGCCGAGCACATTGACCATCTCCCCCGGCATCAGCTGTGCGAGCGCTTTCGTGCCCTTGCCGACGACGCGGTAGATGAAGGCGATGCTGCCCTTCTTCTCGTCGACAGCCGCCACGCCGACCGGGCGGCGCAGTGTGAACGCACCCGAGAGGATGCGCAGCTGCACGAACTGCCCGGCCTTGGCCCGGCGCGCGATCTCTGGCGACTCGACGACGAGGAAGTAGACGTTCGTCGCGAGCTCCTGCTGTGCGAGGACCTTCGCGTCGCGCACGATTTTCTCTGGATGATTAGGCAAGGTCATCACCACCACCTACATAGTCCTGGATGGCCAGCGAGTAGACAAGGCGGCGCTCACGCATGAAGGAGAGCACGCGCAGGACTTCCCAGGCCGTGTCGAGAGACGTCAGGCAGGCGATGCCGTGCTCGACCGTCGCGCGGCGGATCTTGAAGCCGTCCTTGGCCGAGTGCTTGCCCTGCGTCAAGGTGTTGATGACCATGTTGATCTTGCCGTTCTTGATCATCTGGATGATGTCGGAGCTGCGCTCGTGGACCTTGCCGACGACTTCTGCATCGATGCCCATCGACTGGATGGCCTTGGCCGTGCCCTCCGTCGCGCAGATCTCGAAGCCGAGTTCGGCAAAGGCCTTGGCGAGCTGCTTCATCTCTTCCTTGTCCTTGTCGGCAACCGTGAAGAGGATGCAGCCCTTCGTCGGGACGTGGATGCCCGAGCCGATGATGGCCTTGTAGAGGGCGCGCGCGTAGTGGTAGTCGATGCCCATGACCTCGCCCGTCGACTTCATCTCAGGTCCGAGCGCGATGTCGACGTCTGTCATCTTCGCGAAGGAGAAGACCGGTGCCTTGACGGCGACGTACGGCTTCGGCGGCACGAGGCCCGACTTGTAGCCGAGCTCCTTCAAGGTGTGGCCCATGGCGATGCGCGTCGCGATGCCGACCATGTCGACGTTCGTGACCTTCGAGAGGAATGGCACCGTGCGCGAGGAGCGCGGGTTGACCTCGATGATATAGACCTCGCCGTCGACGACGACGAACTGGATGTTCAGGAGGCCCTTGACGTGCAGCGAGAGCGCGAGGCGCTTCGTGTAGTCGATGATCGTGTAGATGACCTTCGACGAGAGCGTCTGCGGCGGGTAGACGGCGATGGAGTCGCCCGAGTGGACACCGGCGCGCTCGACGTGCTCCATGATGCCCGGGATGACGACATCGACGCCATCGGAGATGCCATCGACCTCGACTTCCGTGCCCTGCATGTAGCGGTCGACGAGAACCGGGTGGTCCGGCGTGACCTTGACGGCGCGGCTCATGTAGTCGCGCAGCTCCGCCTCGTTGTAGACGATCTCCATCGCGCGGCCGCCGAGGACGTACGACGGGCGGACCATGACCGGGTAGCCGATCTTGGCGGCACCCGTGACGGCATCGTCGAGGTTCGTGACGCTGATGCCCTGCGGGCGCGGGATCTGCGTCTGCGTGAGGACTTCATCGAAGCGCTCGCGGTCCTCTGCGCGGTCGATGTCGTCGACCGACGTGCCGAAGACCTTGACGCCTGCCTTCTGCAGGGATGCGGCGAGGTTGATGGCCGTCTGGCCGCCGAACTGGACGATGACGCCCTCCGGATTTTCCTTGTCGATGATGTTGAGGACATCCTCTGCCGTCAGCGGCTCAAAGTAGAGGCGGTCGGAGATGTCGAAGTCCGTCGATACCGTCTCCGGGTTGTTGTTGATGATGATGGCCTCGATGCCCATCTCACGCAGTGCCCAGACGGAGTGTACGGAGCAGTAGTCGAACTCGACGCCCTGGCCGATGCGGATCGGGCCGGAGCCGAGGACGATGACCTTGCGGGCGTCGGACACACGGACTTCGTCCTCCTCTGCCTGGAAGGTCGAGTAGTAGTACGGCGTGGCGGCCTCGAACTCGGCTGCACACGTATCGACCATCTTGTACTTCGGCAGGATGTGCATCGTCTTGCGGATGGTGCGGACCTCGTCTGCCGTCTTGCCCGTGATCTCGGCGATGGAGCGGTCGGCCAGGCCGATGTTCTTCGCCTCGAGCATGAGGCTCGGCGTCAGGGCTTCATCCTTGAGCTTGTTCTCGATGGTCGCGATGTTCTGGATCTTGTAGAGGAACCACTTGTCGACCTTCGTGATATCGTGGATCTCGTCGACTGTCGCAATGCCGCGGCGCAGGGCTTCGGCGATGACGAAGATGCGCTCGTCGTTGATGCGCGCGAGGTTCTTCTTGACGCGGGCATCGTCCCAGGCGTCCATCTTGTCCATGTGCAGGCGGTGCACGCCGATCTCGAGCGAGCGGGCCGCCTTGAGGATGGCGCCCTCGAAGTGGCGGTCGATGCTCATGACCTCGCCCGTCGCCTTCATCTGCGTGCCGAGCGTGCGGTCAGCGTAGACGAACTTGTCGAACGGCCAGCGCGGGAACTTGACGACGCAGTAGTCGAGGGCCGGCTCGAAGCAGGCCTTCGTCTTCTGGGTGACGGCGTTCGTGATCTCATCGAGCGTGTAGCCGATGGCGATCTTCGCGGAAACCTTCGCGATTGGGTAGCCCGTCGCCTTCGAAGCGAGCGCCGAGGAGCGGCTGACGCGCGGGTTGACCTCGATGACGTAGTAGCGGTTGCTGTTCGGGTCGAGTGCGTACTGCGCGTTGCAGCCGCCTTCGATGCCGAGCTCGCGGATGATGCGGAGCGATGCAGAGCGGAGCATCTGGTACTCGTGGTCCGTCAGCGTCTGCGACGGAGCGACGACGATGGAATCGCCCGTGTGGACGCCGACCGGGTCGAAGTTCTCCATGTTGCAGACGGTGATGCAGTTGTCGTGGCCGTCGCGCATGACCTCGTACTCGATCTCTTTCCAGCCGGCGACGCTGCGCTCGATGAGCACCTGGCCGATCATGGAGTACGTCAGGCCCTTGATGACCGTCTCGACGAGCTCCTCTTCGTTCTCGGCGATGCCGCCGCCGGTACCGCCCATCGTGTAGGCCGGGCGGACGATGACCGGATACCCGATCTCATTGGCGAACGCCACAGCCGACGGCACATCCTCGACGATCGTGCTCTCGGGGATCGGCTCGCCGAGCTTCTGCATCGTCTCTTTGAAGAGCTCGCGGTCCTCTGCTCGCTCGATGGCCTTCAAGGGCGTGCCGAGCAGCTCGACATTGTACTTCTCGAGGACGCCCTTCTCGGAGAGCTGTACCGCGAGGTTCAGGCCAGCCTGGCCGCCGAGCGTCGCGAGCAGGCCGTCCGGGCGCTCCTTCGAGATGATCTCCTCGAGGAATTCCGGCGTCAGCGGCTCGATGTAGACGCGGTCCGCGATGTGCGTATCCGTCATGATCGTCGCCGGGTTCGAGTTGACGAGCACGACTTCGAGGCCTTCTTCCTTGAGCGCGCGGCAGGCCTGGGAGCCGGCGTAGTCGAATTCAGCGGCCTGGCCGATGATGATTGGGCCAGAGCCGATGACCATTACTTTCTTGAGATTCGCTTTCTTTGGCACGAGTCATTCCCCTTTCTTCAGCATTGCCCAGAACTCGTCGAACAGGTACATGTTGTCGTCTGGGCCAGGCGCTGCTTCCGGATGATACTGCACGGAGAAGATCGGAAGCGTATTGTGGCGCATGCCCTCGACCGTGCCGTCGTTGACATTGATGTGCGTGACCGTCAGCGGCAGGTCCTTGAGGGATTCTTCGTCGACGGCGTAGCCGTGGTTCTGCGAGGAGATGTAGACATTGCCCGTGCGCAGGTCCTTGACCGGCTGGTTCGTGCCGCGGTGGCCGAACTTGAGCTTGTAGGTCTTCGCGCCCATCGCGAGCGCCAAGAGCTGATGGCCGAGGCAGATGCCGAAGATCGGCTTCTTACCGATGAGCTTCTTGACCTCTTCGACGATCTCCGGCACGTCAGCCGGGTCGCCAGGGCCGTTCGAGAGGAAGACGCCGTCCGGGTTCATGGCGAGCACTTCCTCTGCCGTCGTGTGAGCCGGAACGACCGTGATCTTGAAGCCGAGGTCGTGCATCGACTTGATGATGTTCTGCTTGACGCCGAAGTCCATCGCGACGACAAACGGCGCGTCTTCCTTCTCGCTCTCGAGCGTGTAGGCCTCAGGCGTCGTGACTTCCATGACGACGTCCTTCTTGATGGGCACGGCGAAGAGCTCGTCGATCTCCGTCTGCGCGGCATCCTCGGAGACAATGATGCCTTTCATCGTGCCGGCATTGCGGATCTTGCGCGTGACAGCGCGCGTGTCGACGTTGTAAAGGCACGGGACGCCCTGTTTTGTCAGAAAGTCCGCGAGGCTTGTCTCATAGTGCCAGTTGCTGCCGTGCTCGCAGAGCTCGCCGATGACGAAGCCATTGACGAACGACTTGCGCGACTGCATGAAGATGTCAGCGATGCCGTAGTTGCCGACCATCGGGTAGGTCAGCGTCAGGATCTGGCGGCAGTAGGACGGGTCCGTCAGGCTTTCCTGATAGCCGACCATGCCGGTATTGAAGACAACTTCACCCGTTGCCTTGATATTATTCAAGAGTTCCCCGTGGAATACGCTGCCGTCTTCCAGGATCAATTTTCCTTTCACTCAAAACACCTCACTAATCAGAGAACCACGCCGTCTTTCATGACGACCTTGCCATCGACAATCGTCAGGACCGGCTTGCCCGTGAGCTCGCGGCCGACGAACGGCGAATGGCTGCCTCTCGTGTAGAACTTCTTCGGGTCGACCGTCCAGACAAGATCAGGGTCGATGACTGTGACATCGGCATTCGCGCCGACGTTGATCGTGCCGGCATCGAGCTTGAAGGCCTTTGCAGGGCCCCACGTCATTCTCTCGATGATCGTCGGGATGTCGACCTTGCCCGTCTTGCAGAGATCCGTGAAGAGCACGCCGATGGCCGTCTCAAGGCCGGGGAAGCCGCTCGGAGCGTACACGTACTCGCGGTCCTTCTCCTCCTGTGCGTGCGGGGAGTGGTCCGTGACGATGGCGTCGATCGTGCCGTCCTTGAGGCCCTCGACCATCGCGTCGACATCGCTCTGCGTGCGCAGCGGCGGATTCGTCTTCGTCGAGCTGTCGTAGAGGTTGACGCACTCGTCCGTCATCGTCAGGTGGTGCGGCGTGACCTCCGTCGTGACGCGCACGCCGCGCTTCTTGGCCTGGCGCACGAGGTCGACAGAGCGGCCCGAGCTGATGTGGGCGACGTGGACGCGCGCGCCGGCGTACTCCGCGAGAAGGATGTCGCGGGCGACGGCGATGTCCTCGGCGACCGTCGGGCGGCCCTTCATGCCGAGCATCGCGCTGCGGTGGCCCTCATTCATGACGCCGTCCTCGACGAGCGACGTCTCTTCCTCGTGGTTGATGATGACCTTGTCGAACGTGTGCAGGTAGTCGTAGGCGTTCAAGAGGACCTTGGCCGTCGGGTCGAAGTGGCCGTCATCGGAGAACGCGACAGCGCCCGCCTCGACCATGTCGCCGAGCTCGGCGAGCTCCTGGCCCTTCTGGCCCTTCGTCACTGCACCGATGATGCGGATGTGGACCTTGGCGACGTCCTCGGCGCGCTTCTGGAGGCTGCGCACGATGTCAGCCGCATCGACGACCGGCTTCGTATTCGGCATCGTCGCGACCGTCGTGTAGCCGCCGGCGGCTGCTGCCTTCGAGCCGGACTCAAAGTCCTCCTTGGCCTCCTGGCCTGGCTCGCGGAAGTGCGTGTGCATGTCGATGAGGCCTGGCGTGACGAGCTTGCCCGCTGCATCGTAGACTTCCGCACCTTCAGCTGCGAGGTCCTTGCCGATGGCAGCAATCTTGCCATCCTCGATCAGCACATCAGCGACTTCGTCAAAATGCTCTGCCGGATTGATGACCCGGCCACCTTTGAGTATCAGTTTCATTCCTGTTTCCCTCCCGTCAGAACCAAGGTAAAGAGTGCCATGCGGACGGCTACGCCATTCTGGACTTCTTCCTGAATCGCGGAGTTGTCGCCGTACGCGACGAACGGCGAGATTTCCCATCCTTTATTCATCGGGCCCGGATGGAGGACGAGCACATCGTCCTTCGCGAGGGCGAGGCGCTCATTGTTGAGGCCGAAGATGCGGGCGTACTCGCGCGTCGTCGGGAAGAGACCGCCCTTCATGCGCTCGAGCTGGATGCGCAGGACTTCGATGACGTCCGCGTCCTTGATGGCGTCCTCGATGCGCTCGTGCACGACGATGCCCGGCTCCTCCGAAAGGAAGCGCGGCAAGAGCGTCTTCGGGCCGGCGATGTGGACTTCCATGCCCATCTTGCGCATGCCGTAGATATCGGAGCGCGCGACGCGGCTGTGCAGGACATCGCCGAGGATGGCGACCTTGAGGCCCTCGAGATGACCCTTGTGCTGCTCGATCGTGAAGAGGTTCAGCAGGCCCTGCGACGGATGCGCGTGGGCGCCGTCACCGGCGTTGATGATGACCGGGCTCACGACGCGCGCAGCGTACTCCGCCGCGCCCTCTGCCTTGTGGCGCATGACGATGGCGTCGACACCCATCGCCTCGATTGTGTAGAGCGTGTCGCGCAGGCTCTCGCCCTTGACGATGCTCGACGTGCCCGCCGTGATGTTGACGACATCGGCGCCGAGGTACTTACCTGCAAGCTCGAACGACGTGCGCGTGCGCGTCGACGGCTCGTAGAACAGCGTGACAATGGACTTGCCGCGCAGCGTCGGGACTTTCTTGATGTCACGATGGATGATGTTCTTCATTTCCTTGGCCGTCTCGAGTACGAGACGGATCTCCTCCGCCGAGAAGTCAGCGAGTCCGAGGACGTTCTTGCCTCGTAAGGATACATTTGTTTTCCCCAAGTTGATCACTCCTTAAAGAATCCGCTAGAAATGGTCCATTGTCTTTTTAGCCCCTGATATGCAGAAAAGGAGCTCCCTATGCGTATGCATAAGAAAGCTCCTGGCTTTACGTAAGCTTATGACGTTACTTTGTGGCTCCCTTTATGCGCATCGCAGTACGCATCTTAAAAAGGCAATTTTCCTTTTTCGTCTGTGTCATCTGACTGTAGCTATTATATCGTATCTCAGACCGAAACGCAAGGCAGATGAGAAATTCCCTCCCATCAGATTTCCCATCAGATATTAAACGGCGTGAAGAGCTTGCGCATGTAGTTGCGCGCCTTGCTCATGACCTTGATGACCGGCTCCATCATCTTCGGCTGGCGCACGACGTACTGCATGACGCGGCGGCGCAGCTGGCGGTAGTCGGAATCGAAGTCGCGCAGGACATCCTCCATCTCCTTCTCGACCGAGACGGCCGGGATGTTCGACGGGATGATCTCCGACGCGCGGCCCGAGATCTTCGCGAGGTCGCCGCGGAACGGGATGTAGCACTCGATGCCGAGCTCTTTCTGGATGCGGCTCTTGAGCGCTTCCTGCGCCGGGGCCTCGCCGTGGACGATGAAGATCTTCGCGGGCTTCGGGTCACGGATCTCGCCGAGCCAGCTCATGATCTGGTTGGCGTCGGCGTGTGCCGAGAATCCGTCGAGGCTCTTGATCTGCGCCTTGACGGCGATCTCTTCGCCGAGCACGCGCACGCGCGTGATGCCGTCGATGAGGCGACGGCCAAGGCACCCCTCTGCCTGGTAACCGACGAAGAGGATCGTCGACTCCGGGCGCCAGAGGTTGTGCTTGAGGTGATGCAGCACGCGGCCCGCATCGGCCATGCCGGAAGCCGAGATGATGATGGCCGAGCCCTCCGACGAGTTGAGCGCGCGCGACTCTGCCGCCGTCTCACAGAGATGGACCTGTGCAAAGTTCGGCACTTTCCCCTCTTTGCCGAAGACCTTCAGGGACTCCTCGTCAAAGTCGCGGAAGTTCTTGAGGAAGACGCGCGTCGCGTTGATGGCCAGCGGGCTGTCGATGATGATCGGGATGTCCGGGTCGAGCCTTCCCTCACAGTGCAGCCGGTAGAAGTAGTAGAGAAGCGTCTGCGTGCGGCCGACGGCAAACGACGGGATGATGAGGTTGCCGCCGCGGTCCATCGTCTCGTTGACGATCTCGATGAGCGCCGTCTCCTTGTCGTAGAGCTGGTGCAGGCGGTCGCCGTACGTCGACTCCGTGATGACAAAGTCAGCGCCGTGGATGATCGTCGGGTCGCGCAGGAGCGGCTGGTCCGGCTGGCCGAGGTCGCCCGAGAAGACGAGCTTCGTCTCCTTGTCGCCCTCCTTCACGTAGATCTCGAGGATAGCCGAGCCGAGGATGTGGCCCGCATCGCGGAAGAAGACGCGCAGATTGTCCGACAAGCGCAGCTCCTTGTCATAGGGGACCGGCGCGAACTGCTTGAGCGCATCCATCGCATCGTCGACGCCGTAGAGCGGCTGGATTGGCTCATCGCCGCGCCGCCTCCCCTTGCGGTTCATCAGCTCCGCATCCGACTCTTGGATGTGCGCAGAGTCGGGCAGCATGATCCGGACGAGATCACACGTCGCCTGCGTCGCGTAGACCGTCCCCTTGAAGCCCTCGCGCACGAGCTTCGGCACGAGGCCGCAGTGATCGACGTGCGCATGCGTCAGGAGCATGCCGTCGATGTCCGCCGGGTTGAACGAAAAGGCGTCGTAGTTGTACTCGCGGATGCGCTTGGCACCCTGGAACATGCCGCAGTCAATCAGATAGCGGTCCTCCCCCGTCTCCAGCAGATAGCAGGAACCCGTGACTGTATGAGCCGCACCTAAGAATTCGAGTCGCATAGAAATGCCCCCTTATACGTCTACATCTGTATTGGTTGTCTTCCCATTAGATACACGTTACTCTTACTGTCTCTTACTGGTAATATTCGCATTCATGCGTTCGGATTCCTCTTTTGAACAGAAAGTTTTTTCGCTTTTTACAGCAAGAATCCCGCGTGTCTTGCAGCATGCGGGATTCCGGAAATCTCGTGTATCCTGTTGTGTAGTTCAGGGTTCAGGGCTCAGCGCTTGACGTTCTTGAGCTCGGCGCGGAACTCATTGGCGAGGTGGTTGAGGCCGCCGTCCTTGTTGAGGGCGGGGTTCTTCGTCGCACCGTTCTTGAGCGCCGTGTAGAGAATCTGCGCGAAGTCGTTGCGCGTGAGCATCGGATTGTTCGCCGGGTCCTCGACGCGGCAGTCCTTGAGCGCGCCGGCCTGCGCGAGCTTCGCGACAAAGTCGTACGCCCAATGGTTCTCCGGCACATCTGGGAAGAGATCCTCGCCGCTGACAGGAGCAGTCGCCTGAGCTGGCGCCGTCTTCTGATCGGCGAGCCTCTCGAGAATGGCCGTCTGGCGGGCCAGAAGCTCCTTGAGCTCGTCGTTCTCCGCCCGCGTCGAATTGTCGACCGACGGCAGATAAGCCGCCACAATCGGCACCTGCTGGCCGCTGGCCGTCGTCGTCACCGCCGTGACCGGCTGTGGCATCTTCGTACCCTCTGCCTGGCCACTCGACTGCTGCGTCTGCGTCGGGGCCGCTACGAACTGTACCGGGACAGCCTTAGTCGCCGCCTGCGTGCTCATGTGGCCAGAGTCCTTGCCCATCTTCCAGGTGATGCCGGCGTTGACCATGTTCTCGCCGCCGCCAAAGCTTGCGCCGACCGACATCGTCGTCGTCTCATCCGGATGGTAGTACATGCCGACAGCTGCCGCACTCGCCCCACGGTAATTGCCAAAGCCTGCCGCAAAGTCGACCTTGTCGTCCGGATTGTATTCACCCGGATGCAGCGCCGCCAGAGCAGCCGCTCCAGCGCCGACGCGGTTGATACGCGAGTCGAGACGGTTGACCGCCCGGTCAAGCTGATTGATGTGCGCCGCATTCTGGCCGATGGCCTCGCCCTGTCTTGCTGCCAGGTCGTTGACCTGCTTGACATTGACCGCATCGCCGTCGTTCTTGCCGTCGCCGACATTCCCGATGGCCTTGCCATTGGCATTGATGCCCTTGTCATCGACATACGTCTTGCCGCCAACTTTGAGCGAGTCGCCCGTCAGCGCCGACTTGTCGCCGACTTTTATGCCGTCCTTGTTGACGACCGTGTCGCCCGCCGTAAAGGTATCCGCCTTCATGGATTTCGCCGTAATGGAGCCCTCGTTCCCTTGGATGGTCACATTGCCCAGGTCGATTTTCTCCTTATTCAGGCCGATCTGGTAATTGGTGCCGCCGGAAGTATTTTTACTGCTGCTATCCAGCGTCAGATTCTCATCAACCGATACAGAAGAGTGCTGCGTAGAAGTAGTGTAAATATCGGTCATGCGATTGTTCAGTTTGGCAATAGCCGTTGTCGAACTATCTCCATCCTGTACCGGATCCTTGCTCGTGACAGCACTGTACCGATTATCGCCTACGCGACTGTTCACCTTGTCGTTCAGATTATTGACGGCTTCCACGACAGAGGTCTTCTGATCGTTGCCGCCGTTCTTTGTTTTGACTTCCGTGGACAGCCTGTCGGTATCCCCCACATCCGAGGCTTTGGCCACATCGTTGATGACAACCTGGCCTTTCGTATTTCCACTTCCATCGACGATATTCATGGTGACGCTGTTCTGCTTCTTCCCATTCGCATCGGATTGGGTCATGACATCATACGTACCTGCCTGGATATGCTGTTCATTGGCCGAAGCGGTGGTGGTAGCCTGGGTATAGACAGCCTGCAGCTGGCTTTCCGTAGCCGCTTTCGTGGAACCATTATAGCCATCTTTCTTCGCCATTGCTTCATCCCATGAGGTATTGGCCAGGCCGCTCACTGTATTGTCGGTGCCGTTCACCGTGACCTTGCCCACTTTGGCCTGACCGCTGGTCAGACTGGTGGTGCCAATGGTGACGGAACCCTGTTCTGTCAGGTCCAGATTCTTGTTCAGTTTGACTTTCACAGCCCCTGCATTGGTGCTGTCAGCTTCCGTGGTGATATTGCCCTGCTTTTTGACGGTCTTGCCGTCGGCTTCATATTCTGTATCGCCGATGATGCCTACCGTCTGGCCCAGCATCTGAGAAACAGTACTGCCTTTTTCATCCCGCAGGCCGAAGCCACCGCTCTGGGAGGCAATGGTTACCTGGTTGATGGCTGCCTTCAGCTGACCTTCCGTAGCCGCCCGGTTCTCCACCACTTTGGACAGATCCCAGGCAGTGTTATCCAGTCCGGTGATATAATCGCCCTCATTCTGGTTTGCGCCGCCGCCAATCTGCTTGCCAACGAATATGCCGCCTGTCCAGCTATCATTGGTATCCTTACTGCCGCCCAGACGAATACTCTTCGTATTGACATCCGGAGCCAGGCCATAGGTAAAACTGGTGCCGCTCTGGGTCAGGACCATATTGTTGCCAGCCGCAAAGGTCACGGTATCGCCGGCCTTCACCTGCTGGGCAGTATCCCCTGCCTTCTGGACATTCCAGGCCGCATTGTTGATGGCCTCTGCCACTTCCTGGGCATCAGCCACACCGGAACCGGTGGCAACGGCTTTGTTGTCTTTCACAGCCAGTTCGGCCGTATCCACATCCATTTTGACCGTGGCACCGGAGTCAGAACCAGATACGGTTACCGTGCTGTTTTTGCCGTTGACGAAGGAAACGGTCTTGTCCGCACCGATACTGGTAGTGCTGTCCGTATTGGAACCGGCCACCACCTTGCCGTCTGCCACGCCTGTAATGGTATGGCCGCCGTTCTGCAGCCCCTGTTTGTTCAGGACCACATCAGTGGTTGTGTCATCAGCTGCCTTGTTGGCATCATGGAGGCGGACTTCTGTAGCATGCTGAGTCAGCGCGTTGCCCTGGGCATCGGTGACTTTCAGGCCTTCCCCGTTCAGGACAGCCGTGTTCTGTTTGTCGTCTACAGCGGTGACACTGTTCATGTTGGTCAGCGTCTGATTGAGCTTGTAGGTGAACTCCTTACCATTCTGTTCAAGACTCAGGTTATCGCCTGCCTTGAGAGACACTGTATCACCAGCCTTGACCTGCTGTGCATTGTCCGTATGATTTCCATCCTGAATCGTCCAAGACGCATTGTTGACGGCAGTGGCCACATCCTGAGTTGTTGCCAGTCCATTAGCTGTGGAAGTAACCGTACCAGCCTTATCACCGGTACCAGCACCAAATGTGCCGGTGGTCACGTCCACCTTCACCGTGGCATTGCCAGTGGTGTCATCCTTTGTAATCACGGACTTAGTATACGTGCCATCCGTATAGGTCACGGTCTTGCCAGCACCAATCTTGGCCGTCACGGCAGTCCCATCCGAATTCTTTTCGACAAGGTTCCAGCCACCGCTGACCTGGTTCTGGAGAGCCTCCAGCTGGCCCTTGTTGACGGCATCGGTAGGAGCAACGCCATCACCCACATTATGGATGACATTTCCGCCCATGGTAACATTACCGTTGGTAATTACCACCTTGGGTGTTGTGCCTTCTTTGATAGTCAGGCCATTTGTATCCAACGTGCTGTTGCCAGCAGTTACAGAATCAAGCGTGATATCCTTGTTCAGTTTCACTGTCAGAGTAGCATTGCCTTCAGCATCAGCTGTAGTCACAACACCAATGTTATTGTCCGACAGCTCTTCGGCCTTATTGGTGCCGCCTACCACATTAAGCTGCTTGCCAAGTTTTACCTTCTGAGCTGTTGCATCATCGCCTTTGACGTTGAAGCCTGTCTCAGTCGTACCACTAGCCGAAGCCTGCACCAGACGCTTGACATCGCTGATATTGGCCGCATTGGTGTCTGTATCGCCGCCGCTTGCCACATCAGTGATCTGCTTGCCACCATTGTTCAAGCCGTTGGCAGTCAAGGAGACCGACTTATTGCCAGTACCCGACGAAGCAATTGTCACGCCACTTGCGGCAAGAGTCGTAGTGACTCCATCCTGAGCAACAGTCGTCAGGCTCTTGATACCAGTCAGCTCATCATTCAGCCTATAGGTGAAATCCGTGCCACTCTGGGAAAGTGTCAGATTGTTGCCCGCCTTGAGTCCGACAGTCGTTCCAGCCTTGATAGCCGTAGCTGTGCCGTCGTTGGCTTTGATGTTCCAAGCCGCACTATTGATGGCCTCAGCTACATTCGCTGCCGTCGCTACGCCGTCAGTTGTCGGTGCAGATATCGTGCCATTGGCACCGGCATTAATCTGAGCCGTATTGATATCATACTGAACATTAGCCCCATCCGTGGCCTGGGTCACCTTCGCGGTCGTATAATTGCCATTCGTGAAGGTGACTTTCTTGTCGGCACCGATATTGGCAGAGGTCGTACCGTCAGTTACCTGGAAACCGCTTGCGACTTTATCGCTAACGGATTTCAGCTGATCTTCTGTAGCCGCCCGGCCTGCCTCGTAGGTGGTCTGTCCGACTGTCCAATTCTTATTGTCCAATCCGGTGACGTAGTTCTTGTTGTCCGTCCCCTGCTTGCCAACTTTGACATTGCCTGCCTGAATGGAGTTGTTTGCCGTAACGGTATCAATACCGGTAACATCCCTCTTCAGATCAAACGTCACCTTTCCATCCGACACCGTGGCCGACGTATTGGTTCCATCCGCAAAATCGATGCCATCAGCCAACGTGACTGTACCAGCCGCCGTGCCATTCTGCTTCAAGCCCAGGTTGTCGACATTGACCGTATAAATTTTATGCTGATCCGTCTGATTGGTCTCTACCGTCCCCAACGATGCATTGGTTCCAGCCTTGACTTCAGTCGATGCGGCTGCCTTCGCTGCATTCATGTCTGCTGTGCTGGCAGCACCCAAATCACTAAGGCTCAAAGTTGTTGCCGGAGTGGTGCCGTCGTTGCTGGTGAACGTGACAGTCTTGGCTTCGGAGTCTTTCGTGACCGTAAGATGCGTGTTCTTGATATCAACAGACGCAGTATCACCATCATTGCCGGTGATGGTCAGCGTGGATACATCATTGGACTTTGACGTCAAAGTAGCTGATTTCAGAGCATTGTGGGTGGCACTGATGGTGAAGGTTTTGGATGAGCCATCCGTACTGGTGGCGGTATCTACCTTTACATTCGAACCGGCAGACATATTGATGGCATCCTTGGCCTGGGTCTTGATGGCATCATTGGACACATTGAAGGTAATGGCACCATTTTGACCCACAGAAGCTGTGGTGTTTGTACCGTTGCCAAAGACCAGTCCATCACTGAGTGCTACACTAGTCTTCTGTCCATCAGCCACCTTGACTCCCAGATTGCTGACATTCACTGTGTAGATATGGTGTCCATCGGCAGAAGTGGTGTCATCGGATACGCTGTCTACATTGGTTCCCTTGACAACCGTTGTAGTTGCTTTCTTGATTTGGCTGTAGTTGGCAGCATCGGTATCATCCGTCCCTGCCAAGACGTTTTTAATCTGCTGGCTATTGGCGCTGATGCCGTTACTGGTAAACTTCGGGCCGCCTGTGATGGTCAGGCCGTTGGTGTTGAGCGTGCTACTACCGGTGGTGACGGTAGCTGCCGTCACAGTGCCAGTAGTCAGGCTGCCATCCGCGCCCAGATTGACATCCTTATTGAGTTTCACCGTCAGCGTGCCCTTGCCATCGGAAACGACGCCGATATTGTTATTATCGGATAAGCCGGTCGTAGCGCCGCCTTTGACGGTGAGCTTACTGTTCAGCTTCAGGGCAGAGTCCGTCCCTGTGTCGCCGCCGAATTTCAGGCCGTCGTCGGTGGTGGCTACGGTCTTGTCGTTGACAAGGAGACGGTTCGTTTCTGCGCCGGTCACATCAGCCGTTTTTGTCGCACCGCTGGTACGGAGCGTAACGCCATTCTCACCCTTTGCATCTTTCAGTGCAAGTGTGCCACCGTTATCACCGGTGCCGTCCAGCTTCAGGGTTTCCTGATAGCTATAGGTTGTGGTGGATGTGCCATCGTCAGTAGTTGTTGTGGTGGCGGTGGTCTTTCCCAGCTGGGCGGTGTTCAGATTCTTAAGGTTGCTTGCCAGTTTGACATGGAGGGCATCATCTTCTGCAATGACGGCGATGTTCTTGTCGGCAATCTTGGTGCCGTCTACGGTGGTCACAGACTTGCCATCCGTGGTGGTCGTGTTAGATACACCTTCTGCGCCGCCGGTGATGGCCAGTTTTTCGTTGGAACCTTTGGCTACCACGTTGACATCATCGGCTGCCGTAGTCTTCCCGAAGGTGGAGTTGTCGCCGCCGAAGCGGATCTGGCGTGTCAGAGCGTAGAGCTGGGAGCCGTTGACGGCATCGGTGCTATTGGGGCCGACGAGACCGGCGGATACGTTCTGGATGCGGCGGGTGGCATCTTTGCTGCCCACCGTTACTACACCGGTTGCCTGACTGCCTGCATAGGTGTAGGCGCTGTCGTTGCCATAAGTGTAGTCTTTATCGTAGTTAGTTATGCCGGCAGAAATGCCATCCTGATCCATGGCCGCGATGTTGGCCGCATGGATATACTGGGCTTCGTATTTCTGCTTGATGGCCGTTTGTTCTGCTTCTGTCGTGGCTTTCTTGTATTCATCCGAGGCGATTGCTTCTGCATCTCCCTGCTCTTTGGCAAGTGTGATGGCTTCCGTCGTGGCAGACTTGGACGCCGTAGCGGAAGAGCCGGTACCGAGGTAGACAGAGTTGCCAAGGGTAGCCGTCACATCATTGCCGAGAATCTGGAGATTGGATACAGGTGTCCACTGTGTGGTGGCATCAACTGTGTTTTTATAGCCAAGGATTGTATCTCTCTGCACCGTTCCCCAGGTGTTGTAATCGATCTGGGTATTTCCCTTGACCTTATTGCCGCTGCCTACGACGGCAATCTGCTTCACGGTCTGCGTGTAGGCACCAGCCGTACCATTCTCGATGGTATTCTTATTGCCCATAATCGATACATCGGTCAAAACGTTCTTTTCACCATTCTGATTCAGCGTGTTGGAATTACCCACGGCATACACATCGGTGATAGCATTGCTGGTATTCGATGAAGATACAGAACTGATTGCATTCGAGGAGCCGTATAGACCACTGTTCTGTACAGTATCTTTAACACCCTGGCTGTTTGTGATCCGGTTGGAATTACCAGTAGTTATGACTGCCTTTCCATTATTGGCATTCGACATACCGATTGTAACGGAATCACTTCCCTCAGCCGTACTTGCCTTGCCGATGACGACCGCATTCGTATTCAGCGCCTCTGCCTCATCGCCGATGGCAACCGCATCCGCACTGTTTGCCTTCGACTTCGTGCCGATAGAGATGGCATTATCGTCGCGCGTCTCTGCCGAGAAGCCAATGGCAATGGACTGTACACCAACAGTCGAGACTGGAGTGCTTGTTGTATTGGCCGTATAGGTTGCCGCGCGTGTACCGATAGCGATGGAGTCATTGGTCTGCGCAATGGCCGACGTACCGATAGCCACGCTGCTCGTGCCTTCCGACGAGGTAGGATGCGGCGTTTCAGCCGTAGTCGTATCTGTAGATGGATCGCTGGCCGTGCCGATAGCGATGCTCAGCGTACCGCTGGCCGAGACATTGTTACCGATTGCCAAAGCCTTGACACTGCTTGCCTTGGCATTAGGGCCGATAGCCATGGCATCGGCCGCGCCGTCGGTATTAGCACCGGTGCCACCAGAATTCGTTGTCTGTGAACTGGGATTCACAGAGAAATACTTTGTCTTGGATGCAGAAATATTATTCTTGAGTTCAGTAACTTTATTATCGATATAGGTGGTGGAATAGGTTTGTACGTCCTTATTATCGCTGTCCGTGCCGACAATGGTGTTCTTTAGCTGATTCGATACTTCCTGGAGCTGTGCAACGGTAGCCACATCATGGTCATCGGAACCATCTGCTACATTGGAGATTCTTCTCAGCATCGGCGAATCTGTAGAGCCGCCGCCCGGATTTCCCACAGAGATATAATATTTAGGTGCCTCTTGGCTTGTCCACTTTGCATTTCCGGAAGGCGATCCTGACGCAATAGCACCAGCGCCAAAAGCAATATTGCCATCTGCTGCACTAGCCGCATTGCCGATGGCAATACTGCCGGAACCGGAACTCTTTGCACTATTGCCTAAAGCCATGCCTGAGTCCCCCTGTGCCGATGCTCCTTCGCCTATAGCAACAGCACGGTTCACTGCATGAGTAGCATGGCCAATGGCAATCGACGAGACAATGTTCTGATTCGTATTGCCTTCTGTGTAATTTGCCCCCGCACCGATGGAGATATTGTAACCATTCTGCGGGTTTGTATCCGTCTCACTCGTTACATTCTTGATGCCATTGCCAGCATTGGTACCGATGGCGATGTTGTTACTGCTCAGTACTGCACTGCCTGCAGACGCACCAATGGCTACGTTCTGCATGCCCTTGACGTTATTGCCGGCCGACGTGCCGATGGCAACGAGCGAACCGTTTCGTTCTTTGTAATCTTCTGTTGTGTTGACACCAGCATTATAACCTATCGAGATTGACTGATTGACATTTGCTACCGCACCATTGCCGATCGCTAAGGAGCTTATATTGCTTGCCTGCGTCGCATTGCCGATGGCGATGCCGCCCTGAGCAACGGATGTCTTATTACCGATGGCGATGCCGCCGCCGTTATCGTCGGTCTTCGCTTCACTGCCGATGGCGATGGAATCTGCATTGTGAGCTTCTGCCTTGTAGCCAATGGCGGTGGTTCGAGCCGAGTGCGTACTGGCATTGTCACCGATGGCAACAGAGCTTTCTGCACTGCTGTCCGAGGATGCCTGATAGCCAGCGACAAAAGCCTGTTTCGTCTGCGTCGCCTTGGCACCGCTGCCGATGACGGTCGTATTTTCACCTTCTGTGATGCTGGCTCCGTTGCCGATGGCCATAGAGGTTGCGGAGTTCGCGACTTCTGCCCCATCGCCGATGGCGGCTGAACCGTTCTTGACAATGGCAGCTGCCGAATCGCCGCCGGTAGCCCCATTCGTCACCTTAGCCCCTTTGCCAAGTGCCAGAGCTTCATTGCCTTCACTGACGGCGCCGTTGCCGATGGCAATGGAATCCAAGCCGCCCGCTGCAGCCAGAGTCCCGGTGGTGCCATTGGTCAGCGTAATGGGTTTATCTACACCACCGGTCACGGCTCCTTTGCCAATAGCAATACTTTCTTTTGCTGTCTTATTGATGGTAGCACCATTGCCCAGAGCCATGGCATCTGAGACAGTGTTGACCACGGCACTCGTGCCCAAGGCAATGGAGTTACTGCCGCCGTCTACTTTCGCGCCACTGCCGATAGCAGTGCTGCCCGTTGATACGCCAGTGCCAGTTGGATTCAAGACACTGGCACCCTTGCCGAAAGCAAGGGCCTGATTGCCGTTTGCCCTAGCACTGTCGCCAATGGCCACGCTGCTTTCGCCGCCCTTGGCATCGGTCGTCGTGGTTGTGGTGCCATCCGGAGTGGAAGCCTCCGCTTCGCCAGTCACCGCGCCCTTGCCCAGAGCGATGCCCTGATCACCAGCAGCATTGACCGTCGCGCCGTCACCGATGGCAACAGCATGATCCGCGGCTGTTTCTGTAGTCGTCGTGCTGTCGTCGGAAGTCACCGTAGTCGTATACGTCGCCGTCTTCGCATTCGGGCCAATCGCGACGGAGTTCGTGCCGTTGGCAACGGCATCCGGATCATACGTTGTCGTAGTATCGGTTGTTGTTACTTTCGGATTGACCTTGAAATACTTATTCAGCTTCGAGGTGTAACTCGTCGTTGTATTATCAGGATCGAGGCCAATGGCATCAATGACGTTCTTGATCTGCGTATCCAAGGCCGTCAGATTTGTTGCGGTCGTATTACCATTCTTCACATACGTACCATCAGTCGCCGGACGGAGCTCGCTGTGCAGCATACCACCAGTCACCAGCTTCTCATTGCCTGCGGCAATTGTCCCCTTGCCCAATGCGGTACCCCATGCCGTCAAATCCGGATCCGAAAGATTCGTAAGGTTTGATGCATTGACATCTGCTTTTGTGGCTAAGTTAGTCGTCGTAGATGTTCTCAAATTATCTATCGCCGTCGTATTTGCCGAAATATTGGTGGTATTCGTCGAAATATTGGACGTGTTGTTCTGAATTGCATCTGCATTCGATTTGACCTGTGTATCCAAGGTGCTCAGATTTACCGTCGCTTTGCCGATGGCCTGATCGAGTGCATTCAAATTCCACGCAACAGTCTTACCGGCATCAATCGTATTGGTGGTACTAGTTATGCCGGAATGCAACTCCTTATACATGGTTTTGCCGGAGACCAGTCGACTGTCATTAAGATCAACAGCACCCAGACCGATGGCCTCGCCCCATGCTTCCTCATTCTTTTTTTTCGGCGAATTGTCAAGCTAAGTGCAACACCTTTGAGAAATAGACCTCATATGGTGTTTTGTAGCCAAGGCACTTCCTAGGGCGCAGGTTCAACTCATGGTACTTCCGTTGGATGTAATCCTCTGGCGTATCCGTGATGTCCTTGCCTTTCGGGAAGAACTCCCGCAGAAGCCCATTGGTATTCTCGTTGGTCCCGCGCTCCCATGGATGGTGCGGAGCAGGAAAGTAGAACGTCACACGCTTCAGTTCCTTGCTGAGTTGAGCATGTTTCGAGAATTCCTTTCCGCGATCTGGCGTGACCGAAAGATGCGGCTGCCCCGAGAGTGCTTCACACATCACCTTG
>NZ_JNKR01000001.1 GCF_000702905.1 Mitsuokella jalaludinii DSM 13811 | reverse complement strand
GCTGAAAGCATCTAAGCGTGAAGCCCGTCCCGAGATGAAGTATCTCATAGCACAAGCTAGTAAGACACCTTGAAGAAGACAAGGTTGATAGGGTAGATGTGGGAGTGCCGCAAGGCATGAAGCTGACTACTACTAATATGTCGAGGGCTTAACTAGAGAACTGGAGTGTTCGCAGAGTAGTTTCTTCTGTATAGTTTTGAATGTGCAATCATTCAAATAGAATATCCGGTGATGATGCCTGAATGGTTCCACCTGTTCCCATACCGAACACAGTAGTTAAGCATTCAGAGGCCGAAAGTACTTGTCTGGAGACGGACTGGGAGGATAGGAAGTTGCCGGTTAGGCAGGGGCTCCGCTGAGGCGGAGCCCTTTTTTGCACGGCAAGGAGATGAAAAAGATGAAAAATCTTTTTGCCAGTGCTTGACAGGCCAGGAGAATCTCTGTATAATAATGACCTGTGAGTGACACATCAGGATATATAGTTTAATTGCAGCAGTGAATTTTGACGCTCACGTTTGGTTCACTAGCTCAGTTGGCAGAGCACCTGACTTTTAATCAGGGTGTCCCGGGTTCGAATCCCGGGTGAGCCACCAATTCATGATGATCCACGATGTGCATCAATCCTTATTATGGCCCGGTAGTTTAGTTGGTTAGAATGCCGCCCTGTCACGGCGGAGGTCATGGGTTCAAGTCCCATTCGGGTCGCCATCTTGCCTCGGTAGCTCAGTCGGTAGAGCAGGGGACTGAAAATCCCCGTGTCAGTGGTTCGATTCCGCTCTGAGGCACCACTTGACATCATGCCCGCTATGCGGGCTTTTTTCGTATGTATATATCGGAGGTATTCAATGGAGGCCCTTCTCGCTTCGTTTCTCGTGGTCTTCCTGGCAGAGCTTGGGGATAAGACGCAGCTCATTGTCATGGCGTTCACGGCCAAGTACCGCTGGCAATCTGTCTTTGCCGGCATGACGATCGGCATCTTCCTCGTGCATTCGCTGGCTGTAGCTGTGGGCTCTCTGGCAGGACAGCTCATCCCGGTCCATCTCATGACGGTCATCGCATCCTGCTTGTTCATCGGCTTTGGCGTCTGGACGCTGCGCGGTGACGATGAGGAAGAAGAGGAGGCGGCAACGTCGCGCTTCGGTCCGCTGCTGACGGTCGCCATGACGTTCATCGTCGGTGAGATGGGCGACAAGACGCAGTTCGCGGCGATGACGATGGCAGCGCAGTACGATTCTTGGCCAATGGTCCTCTTGGGAGCTGTGGTCGGCATGGTGCTCGCTGACAGTCTCGGCATCCTTGCGGGGGCTTTCCTGCACCGTAAATTGCCGGCCAGGAAGATGCGCTACCTGTCGGCTGGGATCTTCCTATTCTTCGGTGTGTTGGGCCTGCTGCAGAGCGCGTTCCAGGGCGTGTTCGCGTGACCGTTTTCCTTGTATTTTCCAGATTGTGATGTATAATGAGTGTAGTTTGAGATATCGATAAAAAGAAAGGAAGACTTGCAAACATGGAACAGTTTTCGACGATGTTCTTGGAGTTCATTGCCTCGTGGGGGTACTTCGCGATTGCCATCCTCATGGCTGCGGAGAATGCCTGCATCCCGATTCCCAGTGAGCTCATCCTCGGCTTTGCGGGTTATCTGATCTTCTCGGGGCAGCTGACATTTGCAGGCGCCCTGACGGCGGGCATGGTCGGCGGCATGCTCGGCTCGATCTTTGCCTATCTCGTCGGCCATTACGGCGGACGCAGTTTCGTCGACCGCTACGGCCATTACTTCTTCATCAAGAAGTCGCATGTCGATGTCGCGCAGAACTGGTTCGACAAGTACGGCCTCAAGGCTGTCTTCTTCAGCCGCATGCTGCCGGTCGTGCGCACGTTCATCTCGCTGCCGGCAGGCTTTGCGCATGTCGACATGAAGCGCTTCCTCATCCTGACGTTTGCGGGCGCACTGCCTTGGACGGCCCTGATCCTCTACGCCGGCATGATGCTCGGCGAGAGCTGGAAGGTCCTCACGCAGATCGGCCATGAGGCGAGCATTGTCTTCGTCGTGGTCGCCGCCATCGTCATCGGCGCCCTCTACATCCGCCATAAGAAGAGAAAAAACGCGCAGGAAAGCGTTGACGCAGAGTAAACACAAAGAAAGAAAAGCCATCTCCGAGTCCATGCGGCTTGGAGATGGCTTTTTGTTGCGCGCTTCTCAGCGCAGCAGGAAGAAGAGCGCGGGGAAGATGACGGGCAGGAAGGCCGCCGTCGTGATGACGAAGGAGGCGACGGAGAGGTCGGTCGTCAGGTGGTAGAGGCGCGCGGTCAGCACGGCGTTGATGGCCGTCGGGCAGAAGGCGCAGATCAGCAGGGTGCCCTGTACAACGGGGTCGCTGACGAAGAGGTAAATTAGCACGCCGAAGATGGCCGGCGTGATCACGAAGCGCAGGGCGGTCAAGGAGCGCACTTGGCGCTCGTAGCGGCGCACTTGCCCAAAGTCAATGAGGAAGCCGACGGGCAGCATGGCAATCCAGGCGGCGATGTGGACGAGTCCCTGGAAGATGGTGCCGAGCACGGCCGGGCGAGCGATGCCGAAGGCGTTGAACAAGAGCCCCACCGCGATGCCGAGCAGGCTCATCTGATTGAGCGAGAAGAACATCTCGCAGAAGCTCTTGAAGCGGTTCGTCTTGCGGATGGCGTGCGTCTGCTTTATGTAGCAGTACTGGGCCATCGGGAAGATGACGAGCACGAGCATGATGTTCTGGCACGTGCCGATGATCTGCGTGTAGGCGAAGCCCTGCTCGGCATAGAGGATGAAGGCGCAGACGCCACCGAGCGTGCCGATGTTCGAGAGCATGGCACTCGCGACGTAGGCGCCGCGGTCGAGCCAGCTCGCATAATGCCTGGCGAAGAGCAGGCTGCCGATGGCGCCTGGCACGAGGATCAGCAGGAAGCCGAAGAGCAGGACGATCAGCAGGTTCCACGAGATCGGCAGGACCCAGAAACTCAGCAGGGCGAGGATGGTGTAGATGCAGACGACGTTGAAGCGGATGAGCTTGTTGATGGACTCGTCAGAGACGAGATGGCGCTGGTGCAGGTAGTAGCCGACGGCCAGCGGCGCGATGAGGTCGGTCAACACGAAGATCAACCGCAGATTCATAGCGTCCATGTGGTCACTTCTTTCTAGATATCGGATCGATAAATTACGTTATCACATTAATCCTAGCATGTTTGGAAGGGCTTGTAAATCGAGGGGCTTGTGTTATACTTTGCATGAGGCAATGGGGCCTCGGGAATCAGGAGGGTATTGTGCGTAATCTCGTCATTGGATCGTGTCTCTTGTCCCTGGCCGGGAGCATCTGGGGCGGCATGTTCATCGCCGTGCGGCTCGCAATCTTTGTCATCCCGCCGGTGCCGCTTGTCTGGATGCGCTACGGGACGGCGCTGCTGGCCCTGACCATCCTGATGGTCATCACGCATTCGTCCTGGCATATCGACAAGAAGGATTGCAAGCTGCTGCTCTTGTCCGCTCTTTCCGGCCAAGTGCTCTCCATCGTGACGCAGGAGACGGGTACGATGATGACTTCCGCGCAGACGGGCTCGGTCATCACGGCTGCCACGCCCGCGTTCATGGTCGTCTTCGGCTATGTCCTTCTCCATGAAAAACTCACGGCAGGGCGGATCATCTCCGTCGTTCTCGCCACGATCGGCGTTCTATTCATCGTCCTGGATCCGGATAACTTTGAGATTAATCCGCTCGGAGGACTCTCGCTGTTCGTGGCAGCCGTCACATGGGCCTTCATGTCGGTCCTCTTGAAATTCCTTTCGGAGTATCCCGTCATCACGGTGACGTTCTACAGCGTGCTCATCGCCTTCTTGACGCTGACGCCGTACGGCCTTTACTGGCTGCTGACTTCTGCGGATTACGCGGCGATGTCAGCGCCGTCCGTCTGGGGCTCGGTGCTCTACCTCGGCTTCATCTCGACGACGGCCGGTTTCTGTCTCTGGAACAAGGGGCTCCTCTATATGGATGCCTCGCTTGGCGGTCTCTTCATGTTCTTCCAGCCGACCGTCGGGACGTTCCTCGGCTGGCTGCTGCTCGCTGAGCCAGTCACGCTCTACTTCTGGATCGGCTTCACGCTGATCGCAGTCGGTGTCGTGCTCGCGCTGCGCGGAGGCAATACGACGGCTGCCGAGAAGCTCGCGCGCTGTCATCAGGACAGCGGGAAGGCCTCACACCCCGGCGGAGCCTGAATGCGATGGCACTTGAATAATGCTTGCATTCGAGCGCAGCTCGTGGTATACTAATTTAGTCGCTGAAATGCGAAGATGTAACTCTGCTCCTCGTAGTGGGGGAGCCAAAGACCAAAGAGGGAGGTGATTTCGTGAGAAAGTACGAAGTCATATTTATCGTGAAACCGATGGAAGAGGATGCAACGAACGCTGTCATCGAGAAGTTCAGCAACCTGATCCAGAACAACGGTGGTACTATCGATAAAGAAGATCGCTGGGGCAAGAAGCGTCTTGCTTATGAGATCAAGGACTGCACGGAAGGTTTCTACTGCCTGTTCAACGTTACGTGTGAGCCGGCATGCGTTGCTGAGTGCGACCGCGTCATGAAGATTACGGACGAGATCCTCAAGCACATGATCGTCAAATCCGACGAGGAGTGAGCGAGAGACTTGTAGAAGTCTTCAATTTCTTTAAGATGTACTACACCATATGGGTGTCAGGGAGGCATACCTCATGAACAAGGCAATACTGATTGGACGTCTGACTCGTGATCCTGAGGTCCGTTATACGCAGTCTGGTGTGGCTGTATGCACATTCACACTGGCTGTTGACCGCCGTTTCGCTCGCAGAGATGCCAATGATGGCCAGCCAACGGCGGATTTCATTCCCATTGTGACCTGGCGCAAGCTTGCTGAGATCTGTGGTAACAACCTGATCAAAGGCCGCCGCATCTCGGTGGAAGGCCGCATCCAGGTCAGGAACTACGAGGCACAGGACGGTTCGAAGCGTTATGTGACCGAAATCGTAGCAGATGAGATCGAGTTCCTCGATTCGAGAAACTCGGCTTCGCACGAGGGTGGTTTCGGTGGTGCTCCGGCACCGCAGCAGCCGCCGCAGTCCAAACCGACTGATGCTGGCTCGTTTGGTCCGTCTATCCCTGATGAAGAAATCCCATTTTAAGACTGGAGGGGAATTACTTTGATGAGACGTGACAGAGGCAGAAGACCTCGCAGAAAGGTCTGCTCGTTCTGCGTAGACAAGGTCGATCATATCGACTATAAAGACGTTGCAAAACTGCGCCGCTTCGTTACGGAGCGCGGCAAGATTTTACCGCGTCGTATCTCCGGCAACTGCGCTAAGCATCAGCGTCAGGTGACGGTTGCAATCAAACGCGCACGCAGTATCGCACTGCTGCCGTTTACTGCAGAATAAGATGATGAAGTGCTGTACCTCGGTACAGCACTTTTTTTGTTGAGTATCCCGTATGGAAAGGGGGAACATCATGCATAGGCGCATCGAGAGTGCCATGACCATGATGACAGATCCACGTCATTTCAAACTGCGCCTCTTCATTGAAGGCAATATCATCGGCATTGCCACGGGCATGGTTATCGCATTGTTCCGCTATCTGCTGGAGCTGTCGGAGGAATACCTGCCCGTGCTCTACCGCTGGCTGCCGGAGCACATCGCCTGGATTCCCGTGTGGTTCCTGCTGCTGGCCATCTGTGGCTGGGTCCTCTACCGCATCGTGCGCAGGGACGGCATGACCTCAGGGTCAGGCATCCCGCAGATCAAGGGCATCCTGCTCGGCGAGATGGACATGAACTGGGCGCGCGTGCTCATCCTGAAGTTCATAGGTGCCGTGCTCGGCATCGGCGCGGGCATGTCGCTCGGCCGTGAGGGCCCGAGCGTCCAGCTCGGCGCCTGTCTCGGCCAGGGCCTCGGCCGTCTCACGCACCGCTCGTACGCAGAGAGCCATTACCTGCTGACGGCCGGCGCAGGTGCGGGCCTCGCGGCTGCCTTCAACGCGCCGCTGGCCGGTGTGATCTTCTGTCTGGAGGAGCTCACCAAGAACTTCTCAGCCTTCGTGCTCATGGGCGCTATCTCGGCGGCCGTCACGGCGACGACGGTCACGCAGTACTTCTTCGGCATGCAGCCTGTCTTCCACATGGGCGTCGTGCCGGTCATCGATACGGGACACATGTACATCCTGCTCATCGTGCTCGGCGCCTTCGTCGGCCTCTTGGGCCTCGCGTTCAACCCGATGCTCACGCGCTCACAGGACTTCTACAAGAAGATGCCGGCGCGCTACCGTCCTCTCGTGCCGCTCTTCTGCGCAGGCGTCCTGGGCTTCTTGCTGCCAGAGATCCTCGGCGGTGGCAGTCGCCTCGTCGATTCGCTCGTCGTGACGGACTACACGCTGGCCTTTCTCGCTCTGCTGCTCTTGGCAAAGTTCCTCTTCACGATGATATGCTTTGGCTCGGGCGTGCCGGGCGGCATCTTCCTGCCGATGCTCGTACTCGGTTCGGTTGGCGGCGCTGTCTTCGCCAAGATCGCGATCTTCTTCCATTGGATGCCGGAGCTCTTCGCCGTCAACTGCATCGTCTTCGGCATGGCGGCGTACTTCTCGGCTGTCGTCAAGTCGCCAATCACGGGCAGTGTCCTGATCATGGAGATGACGGGGTCCTTCGAGCACATGCTCGCGCTGATCATCGTCTCGATGACGGCCTACCTCGTCTCGGACCTCACGGGCGGGGAGCCGGTTTACGACATGCTGCTCTCTAAAAGCCTGGCCGTGCGCGATAAGATCGCGCGCCGCATCCGCCACCGCCGCATCCTCCTCGAGGTGTCAGTCGGCGTCAAGTCGGCCCTCGATGGCGCTGTCGTCGCACAGGCCGGCTGGCCGTCTGGCTGCGTGCTCGTCAATGTGCGCCGCGGCCCGCAGGAGCTCGCGCCGCGCGACGAACTCCGCCTGCAGTCAGGCGATGCGCTCTTTGTGCTGACGGATGCCGATGATACGGCGGCCCTTCAGGGCCTGGCCGCCGAGCATCCCGACCGATGAGTCGACTTCATGTGGACAAAACAGCCAAAATCCTGCATAATCTTCCATGTTTGTGATGAGATATGAGAGTTTTTTGCAGAAAGGCTTGATAATTTTTCTCTTATCTAGTACAATAATCGTACAACAAGAACAAACAATAAAAGCAAGTGTTTCATAGGAGTGGTTAATATGTTTTTGGAAGAACGTCAAGACATCATCCTGAGCATGCTGGCACGTGACGGCAAGGTCCGCGTGCGCGACCTCAGTGAGAAGTTCAAGGTCACGGAAGACTGCATCCGCAAGGATCTCGGC
Source organism: Mitsuokella jalaludinii DSM 13811 (assembly GCF_000702905.1). GTDB lineage: Bacteria > Bacillota > Negativicutes > Selenomonadales > Selenomonadaceae > Mitsuokella > Mitsuokella jalaludinii. The sequence continues at coordinate 464,824 of NZ_JNKR01000001.1, read as the reverse complement.
GCCCTCGAGAAGAAGGGCAAGCTCAAGCGCACGTACGGCGGTGCGGTCCGCATCCGCGAGAACAGCCACATGGTCGAGGTCAGCAAACACCGCAATACGGATGTCGAGGCGAAGCAGCGCATCGCGCAGGCAGCGGTCAAACTCATCCACGAGAAGGACATGGTCTTCCTCGACATCTCGATGAGCAACCTCGCCATCGCGGAGCTCCTCGTCAAGATGGAGCTCGAGGTCACGGTCGTCACGAACATGATTGATATCCTCGTTGTGCTCGCGCGCAACCCGAAGATCCGCGTCGTCTTCGCTGGCGGCAAGATCAACAAGAGCCGCGACGGCTTCTGGGGCGGTATGACGCTCGACTTCATCTCGCGCCTCAAGCCGGACATCGCCTTCGTCGGTGCAGTCGGCGTCGATGTCAAGGAGAACAGCGTCTCGACGTACGATATCGATGATGGCATCAACAAGGCAGCCATCATCCGCCACAGCAAGAAGGCATACGTCGTCGCAGAGGCGCGCAAGCTCAGCACGGACGGCAACTACAACTACACGACGCTCGACACGCTCTCGGGTCTCATCACCGATTCGGAGCCGGCGGCGGACATCCGCGCTGCGGCGGATTCGTACGGCGTGGAGATCATCCTGCCATGATGATCTCTATGCCCGCATGGCTGTCACGGTTGAATTGGAAAACTCTATATACGGGCATCCTGGAAGGACTGAAGGTATTTGCGTTTTACCTCGCAGTCCTTTCCCTTTTTCGGGGGTTTTTCATCGCCTGGATGGCTCCGTACATGGGCCCGGGCACAGGGGCTCATGATATCTTCCTCGCGCTCTGGCGCGGCTTCCGCCTCTCGATGCAGACGGCCGGTGCCCTGACGCTCGTGAGCTTTGTTCCGGGGCTGCTGCTTCATTTCTGGAAGCCGCGCTGGGGAAGACGGCTCGTGCTCGCCTTGAACGGCGTGCTGCTCTCGGCGCTCTCCATTCTCTTTGTCGCGAGCTTCCCGTTTTACCGCCAGTTCCACGCGAATTTCAACCAGATGCTCTTCACGGGAGCTAACGACGACATCTACGCGCTCTTCATCACGATGGTGCAGCAGTACTACCTGCCGGTGCGTCTGGCGGGAGCCCTGCTGCTCGCCTGCGTCCTTTGGCGCGGGCTGCGCGCGCTGCTTTCCTGCGCGTGGCTCGAGAACTGCACGGACGGCATGCGCCTGCCCGCATTCGTGCGCTGGCTCGGACGGCTGGCCTTTCTCTATCTGACATACATTGTCGTACTGCTCGGCATTTTCGGCGGCAGCCTGGGATGGCAGACGTCCGTCAACTGGGAGAATGCCGGCGTCACGAAGGACGACTTCCTCAATGAGGCCATCCTCGACAATGTGCAGGCCATCTACCGCGCCTACAACCTCAATGAGCGCATGCTCGCCTGCAATGGCCTCGACTTCACGACGGAGGACATCCGCAACCTGGCGGCCAAGCTCTCGGGCAAGCCGGCCGATACGGATGACCTTGATGTCTACCTGACGAAAGAGGCACAGGGGCCGCAGATCGAGCGGCCGACACAGGTCATTGTCATCCTGTCGGAGAGCTTTGCCAACTGGCCGCTGCTCGACAAGTACAAGGATATCCCCATCTCGCACGGCATGCGCAGCCTCATCGCCGAGGATGACACGGACTACTGTCCGACGTTCCTGCCGAATGGCGCGAGCACCGTTTCGGCCGTCACGGGTGTCGTGACGGGCTTTGCGGACGCCAATCTTTATCTGACGACGATGCCGGAGTCGTTTGACGCGCCGTATCCGACGGCCAGTGCGCCGCAGATGGAGAAACTCGGCTACGAGACGAACTTCTGGTACGCGGGGCCGTCGACCTGGGAGCGCATCGGCGCTTTCACGCAGGCGCAGGGCTTCGAGCACTTCTACAGCCGCGGCGACTTCGGCGATGTGCCGGGCAGCGTCTGGGGCTGTGAGGACGAAGTCCTCTACGAGAAGGTGCTCGATGGCCTCGACCCTGCGACGCCGAGCTTCAATGTGCTCTTGAACGCTTCGAACCACTCGCCGTACGACCTTGACCTTGCGGCCAAGGGATTCGACAAGGAGGCGGTGCGCGAGGCGCTTCCTGAAGACCATCAGCAGGACGAAGAGCTCCTCAAGGAACTCGGCCACTACTGGTATGCCGACCGCGAGCTCGCGAAGTTCGTCCAGGCGGTCAAGGCAAAGTGCCCGGACAGCCTCATCGTCATCGTCGGCGATCACGGTGACCGCTACAACATCGACAAGACGCCGACGATGTACGAGCGCTACGGCATCCCGTTCATCATCACGGGCAAGGGCATCCACAAGGGCACGCTGCTCCCGGATGCGGCCGGTAGCCAGATTGACATCATGCCGACCATCTACGAGCTCATCGCGCCGAAGGGCTTCTCGTACATGGCTGTCGGCTCGAGCCTGACGCGCACGAACCGTCAGGGCGTCAACTACGGCTTCTTCATCACGCGCCATGCCATCGGCAAGGCAGACACCGTGCCGCTCGTGCCGGAGTCTGTCGACGGCACGGAGCCGGTGCTCGACCAGCAGGCGATGGAGGACTACATCAACGGCGTCCGCAGCGTCTCGTGGTGGCGCCCGAAGTACGGTGCCATTCTCGATGAGACGAAGCTTGAGGGGCGCCGCTGAGCCGATGAAGGGAGAAAAAACGATGATTTCACTGAAAGACTGCCAGCTCTGCCCGCGCCGCTGCGGCGTCGACCGCACGCAGCGGGCGGGCTTCTGCGGGGCAGGGGCGAAGGCGCGCATCGCGCTCGTCTCGCTGCACAGGTGGGAGGAGCCATGTCTCACAGGCGCCGATGGGCGCGGTGCGGGCACGGTATTCTTCTCGTACTGCAACCTGCGCTGCTGCTTCTGTCAGAATCACGAGATCTCGCATGAGGGCTTCGGCTATGAAGTCACGGATGAGCGGCTCGCGGCGATTTTCCTCGAGCAGCAGGCGCGCGGTGCGGCGACGCTCGACCTCGTGACGCCGACGCATTACGTGCCGGAGATCCTGCATGCACTCGAGATGGCCAGGGAGCAGGGCTTCCACCTGCCCGTCGTCTACAACTCCGGTGCCTATGAGACAGAGGAGACGATCGAGGCGCTGCGCGGCCAGGTCGACATCTTCCTGCCGGACCTGAAGTACGCCGACGAGGCGAGTGCGCGCGAGTACTCGCTCGCGCCCGATTACTTCGCCGTCGCGACAAAGGCCATCCTGCGCATGTACGATGAGGTCGGCCCGCTGCAGTTTGCGCCGGACGGCCAGCTCAAGAAGGGCGTCATCATCCGCCATCTCGTGCTGCCGGGCCACCGCCACGAGAGCATGCGCGTTCTCGACTGGATCTACAAGACATTCGGCGATACGGTGCAGATTTCCCTGATGAACCAGTACACGCCAATGTACCGGGCGGCAGAGCACAAGGGCATGAACCGCCGCCTGACGACGTTTGAGTATCAGTCGGTCGTCGACCACGCCCTAACGCTCGGCATCACGCACTGCTACGTGCAGCAGGGCCGCACGGCCGATACAAAATTCGTGCCGCATTTCGACGGCAGCGGCGTCGAGCAGGGCTGACAGACCGCTCTGGCGGTCCTGACTTGGAATAATTTGCGATAGGGGGATCTTTTTGCTCACCGTATTCTTGTTTTGCTTCTCACTCCTGCCGATGGCCTATCTGCGCTACTATCCGTTCCGGGTCATCGCGACGCCGCGCGAGCAGCATATCCTCATCGTCGGCCATCTCATCATCTTCGCGATCGAGTTCCTGCTCGTCACGGCGCTCTTCGCGTCGGGGTTGGCGCCGATGGCGGGAAGTGCCTTCCACAAGCTCTACTTCATCTGCTACTGGCCGCACTTCTTTTTGCTGGTGTTCACGATACGCCCGTTTTGGTTCCGCCATTTCTTCGTGCTCGGGATACAGGGCATCTACGCGGTCTTCCTCCACACGGTGACAGTCCTGCTCCTGAAGCAGATCTGGATGCAGACGACCTACTTTGCCAGCCTGTACTTCTTATGCTACCTCGGCCTGCTGCTACTGAGCTTCCCGGGGATGATATGGCTGCTCGGCAAGCTCTTCACGCGAGAGCAACTGCTGAGAGGGAAGCCGACGGCTGCTTTCTGGAAGTACCTCGGCTTTGTGCCGCTGCTCCTCACCTATTATCAGGGGAGCATGGGCTATGCCACCTTGCTCCAGCAGATCCAGGACTTGTCGGATATCCACCTCTACATGCTGGTGAGCCGGATAATCCTTGTCATCATCGGGATTGTCCTCGTCCTCTCGGTGCGCAGCGGCTACCGCCAGGTCTGCATCATGCTCCGTGCGAAGGAGCGCAGTATGGCGATACAGGAGCAGCTCCGCGAGATTCACGACTATGCGGATACCATGCAAAAGGAGCAGCAGAAGCTCGCCATCATGCGCCACGACAGCCGCCATCAGCTGCGCATGCTGGCCGAGCTCATCGAGAGCGGCCACTGCGATGAGGCTGAGCGGCAGCTGATGGCCATGAGGAAGGAGGTGGAGAGACGATGAGCTTTGACATGATGACAGTGGGCATCACCGCGGTCTACGTCCTGATCCTGCAGCCCTTCGCGCTCTTGCAGATCTTGCCGTTCCGCCGCTTCCTGACCGTCGCGCAGCAAAAGCAGCTCGCCCTCGTCTGGTGCCTGCTCGTCGTATTGGAGACGGGCCTTATCACGGTGATTGTCTCTTTAGCTGTCTTCCCGTCGCGCCAGATCGCCTACTGGCTGCTCGGCTACCTCGTCTGGATTCCCCAGTTCGCGCTGGCCTTCTGCTTCACGCGCCGCTTCTGGGCGGGCCATATCTTCATCGCGGCCTTCCGCATCCTGTTCTCGGGCATCATCTACACGGTCACGCGCGCCATCCTGCTGCTCCTCTTCCCGGACAAGCTGCTGCCGAGCCTCTACTTCGAGCAGATCCTGCTCTACGGCGCGCTGTCGCTGCTGCTCTTCCCGCTGCTCGTGCGCTTCTTCACCGATACCTTCCGCCACTTTGAGGTGGCTTCGACGCGACGCTACTGGCGCATCATCACGCTGATCCCCGTGCTGCTCGCCGTCGAGTCGCTCTACCTGAGCCTCATCGACTCGCAGGAGAAGGTCTTCGAGTTGTTGCTGCCCCGTCTCATGCTGCTCATCGTCATCTTCCTGCTCATGGCCGCCCTCCGCAGCGGCCAGAGCGAGGTCTATCGGGACCTGCGGGTCTTCGAAAAAGAACACGAGCTGCAGCAGCAGCTCGTGTCAACGGCTCATTATGTGAAACTGTCAGAGGAGTCACGGCAGCGCATGGCTGTTCTCTACGAGAAGCAGCGGCAGCACATCGACCAACTGATTGCGCTCGTGCGCCATCGCGACCGCGAGGGGGCGCTGGCGTACATCGAGTCGCTCGGCGCGCAGTTCGGCCGCACGAAGCTGCCGCAGTACTGCAAGAACACCCTGATCAACGCGGCTCTGACGGTCTACTTTGCACGCGCCAAGGAGCTCTCCATCCCCGTGACGGCCACCATCGACCTGCCGGAAGAGCTCTTCTGCAGCAGTGACCTCTCCATCGTGCTCTCGAACCTCGTAGAGAATGCCCTGATCGCGAGCCAGAAGCAGCCGCCATCGGCGCGCCAAATCGTCGTCATGACGATGTGCCAGAACGGCGTCATCAACCTCCTCGTCAAGAACCGCTTTGACAAGGCGGTCGAGTTCGACGAGGAAGACCTGCCCGTGACGCATGTCAAGGGCCATGGCCTCGGCATGAAGTCCTTGGCCCGCTTCCGCGACAAGTACGACGCCACCGTCTTCTGCCAGCAGAAAGAAGGCTGGTTCACGACCTACATCCAGATACCGCTCCGCGCATCGTCATGAGGGGGTCACATCTGCTTTGCCGTGAACATGAATTGGAAATAGAGTTCCTGAAAATCCCGATACTTGCGCTTGCCAAGCGGGAGTTCCTGCCCGGCAATCTCCACGTAGTCCGACTTGATCATGTGGACGGCGGCGAGATTGACGATGTAGCCCTTGTTCGGCGAGGCGAATTGTCCCGGCGCGATCTTGTCGAGCGCATCCTTCATCTCCTGGCCGGACTTGCGCGTCTCGAGAACCGTGCCGTCTGCCAGGTGGACCTGCAGGATGTGGCCGTTGCTCTCAAAGTAGAGAATCTGCGCGATTTCCTCGATGCAGATGCCGCCGCCCACGAGCCGCAGCACGACCTTGGCGCTGTTGCGCTGGCGGATGAACGAGATGGCCCGGTCCATCGCCTTGTTGAACTGGCTCTGCGTGAAGGGCTTCAGCAGGTAGTCCGTGGCCTTGACCGCAAAGGCATCCACAGCGAACTCATCGCTCGTCGTCAGGAAGATGATCTCCGTGGCGCGGTTGTATTTGCGCAGCTCGCGGGCGACCTCCGTGCCGAGGATTCCCGGCATGCAGACGTCGAGCAGGACAATGTCAAAGACAGCGCCCTGTTCGATCGCATCGACAAAGGAGAAAGATTTGTCAAATGTTTCATAGGACACCGTGTCGTGTTTATTTTGGAAATACGTCTCAGATGAGCGTCGGATGGATTGAATCTGGTCCGGCTGATCATCACAGATGGCGATATGCAGCATGGAGTCACATCCTTTCGAATATCTTGTCTTAATTTAAAGTATACTCGCTTTTCTGCGATACGCAAAAAAACGTCCTAAAAGGGCGGTTTTTTGACATAAACAGGCCCTGTCGCATTGCGGCAGGGCCTGTTCTTGTCGGTATATCACTGTTCCGGATTGCCGTCCGGGTCGGTGGAGAGTTTGTACTGGCCGAGCATGGTCGTCAAGTTGTCGCGGTTGAAGCGGTAAGACGTGCTCGTGAAGTCCTGGCCGGGGTCGTAGCGCTCCGACGGGGCGTTGAGGAGGCCGCAGATCGTATCGTAGAGCATGTCATTCGTGAAGTAGCGGCTCTCGTGGCTCCTGAGGGCGGCGGTGCGTCCCGGCAGGGCCGACTGGTACGAAGGCGAGAGGTAGATCCACATCGGGATGCGGACCATGTCGAAGCTGAAGACGTCCGGGTTGTGGGAGATCGTCAGGTTCTCGCCGTGGTCGGAGAAGTAGACCATCGCCTGCAGGTTGAGGTTCTTCTTGGCGTAGTCGAAGACCTGCGAGAGGATGTAGTCGGTGTAGAGTATGCTGTTTGCGTACGATGCTTCTGACGTCATTGTCGAACTGCCCTCTTCGCCCTGGAACTTGTTGAAGCTCTCCGGATAGCGGTTGTTGTAGTAGATGTGGCTGCCCATGATGTGCAGGACGATGAAGTTGTTCTTGTTGGGATCGACCTGCGTCAGGTACGGCAAGAGGGTCTCGTCGTACTTGTCGGAGAAGTTGTAGGAGTCGTCGGTCCACTCTGCGTGGTCGGCCGTCTTGGCGACGAGCGTGATGGCGCTGTCGTACTGGCCGTAGCGTCCCTGGTTGCTGAACCAGTAGGTGTCGTAGCCCGACTTCTTGGCGACGTCGAGGATGGAGGCCGAGTTGAAGAACTCCTTGTCGTTGTACTGGCTCTGCTCCGTTAGGGCGCGTTGCAGGACCGGCACGGTCTGCGACCACGAGGAGTAGGCGTTCTGGAAGAAGAGGAAGTCAGGATTTGCTTTCTGCTGGCTCTGCCACGGCGTGTCGTCGTAGGCGTAGTCATTGGTGAAGGCCTTCATGTAGTTGCGCGAGGCTGATTCGCCGATGACGACGATGACCGTGCCGGGCGATTTTGCTGCGAGTGTCTGTGTTCCCTCGATGGAGAGGCTGGCAAAGCGCTCCTCGTAGTTGAGGCTGTAGGTCTGCGTCTGCTTGACGTAGGTGTCGACGTCGTTCCAGAGGTCGGCAATCGAGGTCTGCGGCACGTACCACCAGAGTGAGACGAGCGAGCCGATGACGAGCAGTGCGAGCGCGCCCATGCGGCCTGCCGTCGAGTCTTCCTGCTCGAGGCGGCGCGCAAAGGCCATGTGGCCGCGCCAGCAGGCGTAGAGGAAGAGCGCGAGCCCCGCGATGATGAAGCAGGCGGGGACGACGCCGACGTTCGACTCGATGAAGTCGATGCTCTCGCGCCAGTTCGTCAGGTAGAGCGCCATCAGCGAGGCGGGCGAGAGGCAGTGCCAGACGATGAAGTAGTAGGCGTACTGGATGAAGGGGATGACGATGCCGAAGAGATTCAGTAGCGCCATGAAGAAGGCGATGATCTTCTCGTGCCCGAGCCGGAAGAGCGCTCCTTCAAGCGCGGTGAGCAAGAGGAAGAGCGAGGTGCCGACGAGGAAGTCGAAGCAGATCTTCGACATGTACCAGTCCTGGTGGTACGTCCAGGTGTAGAGCAGCGGGAAGGCGCTGCACCAGGCGAGCCCTGTGAAGAGGTTCGGCAGGGTAGCCCACGAGAAGAGCGGAACGCGCGTGCCGTACTGCACGAGCACGAGCGCGAGCATGACGGGCAGGAAGACGGGGATGAAGTACTCCGCGCCCATGTCCTGTCCGATGTCGATGTAGAAGGCGATCAGGCAGATGTAGTAGATGCCCGATGCCGTCAGCCAGCGGATGAGACGGTCCTGTCTCTCGGTAGAAAGTTGCATGCGATTACCTCGGTTCCAGGCTGCCTGGGGCAGCCGTCTATATAGCGGATTGAGTCGTTCCTTGATTGTCGAAAAATCCCGCTATATTTTACCTGAAATCGTGTCGTTCGTCAATTTGAGAATGCGCTGTAAACGGTGCTGGAATCTGCAGGAAGAAGCATCAGAGAGTGGTTTTCCGTCTGTCCGCGTGATTTTCGTGATTGCCAGAGGGGCGCTTCTCTGATACAATATATACCTGTCATCAAGAAACGGAACACTATATATAGGGGAGGCGCAGAGGCGCTGCACAAGATGAGCCGAAAGCTCGCGGCGCACGAACCATATGAATCTGAAGACTGTAACGAAACGTTCTGGCCACACCGTGCCATATAATCGCGAAAAGATCTACCACGCCATCGCCGGTGCCAATTCCGACGGCGGCAACACGATGTCGGAAAAGGACATCGACGAGGTGACGAGCCAGGTCGAATGGGACATCAAGGACCGCGACAACGTCAGCGTCGAGGAGATCCAGGATATCGTCGAGCAGGAGCTCATGAAGTACGACTTCTACGACATCGCGAAGAAGTACATCACCTACCGCCAGAAGCATGCGGAGCGCCGCGCGGCGCAGAAGCACCTCATGGAGTCGTACCGCGACATCTTCTTTGCGGACTCGGTCGACTCGGACCTCAAGCGCGACAATGCGAACATCAATACGGATGCCTCGATGGGCATCATGCTCAAGCTCGGCGCCGAGGGCGCGAAGCACTTCGTCGACAATTACGTGCTCGACGAGGAGTACGCTGAGGCAGACCGCGAGAACTACATCCACATCCACGACAAGGACTTCTCGCTGATCACGTTCAACTGCTGCCAGATCGACCTCTTGAAGCTCTTCCACGGCGGCTTCTCGACGGGCCACGGCTTTTTGCGCGAGCCGAACTCGATCCGCGCCTATGCGTCGCTTGCCTGCATCGCCATCCAGTCGAACCAGAATGACATGTTCGGCGGCCAGAGCATCAATGCCTTTGACTACGCGATGGCAGAGGGCGTGCGCAAGTCCTTCCGCAAGGCCATCTTCGATGAGGCACACAAGGCTCTGATTTATCGCTTCGGCATGGATCCGTTCCGCGATTACGGCGCCTTCAAGGCCGTATTCAAGGAACACCTTTCCATGGAGCACTGTCACTTCACGGAAAGCGATGACGATCCGAAGGCCAAGGAGAGCATGGACACGCTCGTCGCAGCACTCGAGGCAACGCTTGCGGATGAGTACCACAAGCCGACGACGGATGTCGTCGTCGATGCGGTCAACATCTATCACCTGGCCTGCGCCGACGTTGTCGAGGAGACGCATCAGGCGATGGAGGCACTCATCCACAACTTCAATACGCTGCACAGCCGCGCTGGCGCACAGGTGCCGTTCTCGTCCATCAACTACGGCATGGACACGTCGCCTGAGGGCCGCCTCGTCATCAGCGAGGTCCTCAACGCCATCTGGGCTGGCCTCGGCTACGGCGAGACGCCGATCTTCCCGATCTCGGTCTTCCAGCTCAAGGCGGGCGTCAACTACAACCCCGGCGATGCGAACTACGACCTCTTCCTCAAGGCGTGCAAGGTCAGCGCCAAGCGGCTGTTCCCGAACTTCGTCAACATCGACGCGCCGTACAATCTGCAGTACTACAAGCCAGGCGACTACAACAGCGTCGTCGCGACGATGGGCTGCCGCACGCGCGTCATGAGCAATGTCAACGGCCCGGAGGAGTCGGGCAGCCGCGGCAACTTCTCGTTCACGACGATCAACCTGCCGAAGCTCGCGCTCGAGGCCAAGGGCGACCTCAAGAAGTTCTGGGAGCTCTACGACCACTACATTGAACTCAGCCACGACTACCTGCTCTCGCGCCTCGCGATCATCGAGCAGAAGCACGTCTACAACTACCCGTTCCTCATGGGGCAGGGCGTCTGGATGGACAGCGAGAAGCTCAAGCCGACGGATTCCATCAAGGAAGTCCTCAAGCACGCTTCGTACTCCATCGGCTTCTGCGGCCTCGCGGAGTGCCTCAAGGCGCTCGTCGGCAAGCATCACGGCGAGAGCGAGGAGGCGCAGGAGCTCGGCCTCAAGATTGTCGGTCACCTGCGCGAGCGCACGGATGCCTACACGGAGGAAGAGCACCGCAACTGGTCGACGTTCGGCACGCCGGCTGAGTCGACGGCGGGCCAGTTCCAGCGCGCGAACCGCAAGAAGTACGGCATCATCCCGGGTGTCACGGACCGCGAGTACATGACGAACTCCAGCCACGTGCCGGTCTACTACCCGATCAAGGCCATCGACAAGATCCGCATCGAGGCGCCGTACCATGCGCTCGAGAATGCCGGCCACATTGCCTACATCGAGATGGACGGCGATCCGTCGAAGAATGTCAAGGCTTTCGAGGCTGTTGTCCGCGCCATGCACGACGCCGACATGGGCTACTTCTCGATCAACCATCCGGTCGACCGCGACCCGGTCTGCGGCTACACGGGCATCATTGAGAACGAGTGCCCGCACTGCCACCGCAAGGAAATCGAGCGCGGCCACATCGTCATCCCGCGCATGAAGACGAGCTGCTGCGAGTGATCCTGCCTGTCGCGATTGTAAACTTGTAACGCGGCGCCTCATGATGTAGAATAGAGACAGATTGTAGTTCACCATGAGGAGGAATCACCATGAAAGTCATTCACACGGATCAGGCGCCGGCAGCTGTCGGCCCGTACAGCCAGGCCATCGAGGCAAATGGTGTGCTCTACTGCTCGGGCCAGATTGCCATCAATCCGGCAGAGGGCAAGATCGTCGCCACGACGATCGAGGGGCAGGCCGAGCAGTGCTGCCGCAATGTCGAGGCCGTGCTCAAGGAAGCCGGCACGGACATGAGCCACGTCGTCAAGACGACGTGCTTCCTCGCGGAGATCGCGGATTTCAAGGCCTTCAACGAAGTCTACGCCAAGCATTTCATCTCCAAGCCGGCCAGGAGCTGCGTGGCGGTCAAGGACCTGCCAGCCGGCGCACTCTGCGAGGTAGAGGTCACGGCCGTCCTCTGAGTCAATCGGCAAGATCGTGATAAAAAAAGAGCTCTGACATTGTCAGAGCTTTTTCTTTTTGGGTTCAACCGAAGAACTGGTAGTAGAGGACGATGAAGAACAGCGCAATCGCGAGGCCGATGCTCGCGGCGCTGGCGCGTTCGACGTAGATGGCTCTCGTCTCGGAGAGTTTGGCGTGGCGGCGCACGTACGTCAGGATCAGGGAGACCGTCAGCAGGACGTACATCGCGCGGTTCATGTTATCAAAATTCCCCCAGCCGAGGAAGCAGACGAAGATGGTCAGTCCGATGAGGATCAGGATCGGATAGTCCTTGCCGACCTTCGGCTCTTTCTTCTTGTCGTCGGGTTTGTTCTTCTCGTAGAGCTTCTTCTGCAGTTTCTTATACTGATTTGCCATGGAGATTCCCTGCCTTTGTGATTTACATATATTCTCTGCCATATTATACCGTTTTGTAAACTTTTTTGCAAAAAGAATTGCAGGCGAGAAGGATGATTGTTAAAATATAAGGTGCAGTCTTATTGCTTTGTGGAAGATTGTAACCTTGTAAAGGTATCGATATCAACCATCAATCGGTACATTGCAGTACATCACATAATAAGAGAAATTCTATGTTTAGGGGGGATTGACGTGATAAGGGAACATCGCAGCAGGGAGAAGCTCGAGGGCTATTATCGCAAGTTCGTAGAAGAGGGGATACTCGACCCGAATGTCCATCCGTGGGTGGCGGAGTCGTGGATGAAGAGCCGGGAGCTCGGCATCGGCACGGAGAAGATGGATGTGTCGCGCAAACTGCCAAAGGAGGAGTTTGCCGCGCTCCAGGCGAAGAACCAGGATGCGATCGACTACCTCAGCGGTATCAGCGAGGACATCCGCGAATTCTTCCAGGAGTACAATCTGTCGCTGCTGCTCATCGATTCGGAATGCCGCGTGCTCAAGAGCTATTCGCTGCCGTTCTATCAGATGACGCCGGGCGAGATCGAGGGCGTGCGCGTCGGCGTCGAGGATGTCGGCACGTCGAGCATCAGCGTGGCTTATGCGCATCAGACGCCGTTCTGGATGTTCGGCCCGGAGATGTGGGTCAAGGAATGCCAGCTCGGCGATGCCTGCTCGGCGCCCATCAAGGTCAATGGAGAGTTCCAGTACATCATCACGCTCGTCTCGATGGAGCAGGTGCCGATGCCGCAGGATGCCATCATCGCGCTGCTCTTGACGATGAAGAACGCGCTCGAGGCACATCTCGCGGAATCGGTCCGCATCAAGGCCGAGGAGGCAATCCTCGACGCGACACCGTTTGCGGTCTATCACGTCATGCCGGGAGGCGAGGTCGCCTATGCCAATAAGCTCGGCCACACGCGCCTTGAGGGCATCGGCGCCAAGCGGCCGGATGACAAGAAGTACACGTCGAACCTCAACGATGTCATCATGAACTATCAGCACACGCCGATCTACAAGGGCTTCAACGGCGTGCCTTCGTACAATAAAGAAGTCACGTGGATCACGCCGAAGAAGACGTATGAGGACATCACGACGGTCGTGCCGCTGGAGCGAGATGCCGATCGCGCCGTCGAGTCGGTCGTCGTCGTCTCGATGCCCATCGAGGACCTGCGCACGCTCGTCGCGCATGCTGCGGGCTACACGGCGAAGTACAGCCTCAACTCGATGGTTGGCGAAGGCACGACGTTTGCGAGCGTCCGCGCGAAGGCCGCCCGCGTGGCCAAGAACAAGCACCACGTGCTGATCCAGGGCGAGGCCGGCACGGGCAAGCAGCGCATGGCGCACGGCATCCATCAGGCGAGCCCGCGCGCGGCGGGCCCGCTCATCACGCTGCGCTGCGGCGATGCGACGCCTGAGATCCTGGAGCAGGAGCTCTTCGGCACCGTCATGGGGCCGGATGCGAGCCACCAGGGCCGCCTGGAACTCGCCTCGGGCGGCACGCTCTTTCTCGATGAGATCGAGAAGATGCCGCGCTCGATTGCCGTCGCGCTGGCGAAAGCACTCAAGGAAGGCAAGACGCACCGCATCGGCGAGACGGTCGAGCGCGACATCGACGTGCGCATCATCGCCGCCTGCGACAGCGACCTCAAGCGCCTGACGGAGCGCGGCCTCTTCGCGCCGGAGCTCTATGACATCGTCTCGAAGAGCGTCGTGCGCGTACCGCCTCTGCGCAGCCGTCGCGAGGACATCCCGAAGCTGGCGGATCACATCGTCGCGGAGCTCGCGGAGCAGCATCAGATGAAGCCGAAGCGCATCCTGCCTGAGACGGATGAGCTTCTCAAGCATTACGACTGGCCGGGCAACATCAAGCAGCTGCAGAGCGTGCTTGAATATGCCTTCTTCAACACGCCGAAAGACACGATTGCACCGGAGAACATCAGCCTCATGGGCGATGTCAAGCCGGACAACAAGTGGAAGGAAGACAAAGAGGTCTTCGTCAAGGCATGGCAGGCCGCTGGCGGCAATGTCAGCCGCCTCGCGAACCTCCTCAATGTCAGCCGCGTGACACTCTACCGCTACCTCAAGAAGTACAACCTCGAGAAGAAATAAGATAAATAGGACAAAGGAGATATATCGTGCGTTTAAGAAGAAAGCCGTGGGTGGATGAAGCCATCCACGAATTCGATGATTTTGTCGTGAGCCGTGACCAGGAGATCGGCGAGGAGAAGAAGGGCAAGTGGGCGGAAATCTTTGGCCGCCAGGCGCCTCTTCATGTCGAGCTCGGCACGGGCAAGGGCGACTTCATCAGCCAGCTGGCTGAGCTCCACCCGGACATCAACTACATCGGCATCGAGATGCAGCAGGATGTGCTCTATTCGGCGGCCAAGAAGATCGCGGAGAAAGAGCTCAAGAATGTGCGCCTGCTTGTCTTTGACATCAACCACATCGAGGACATCTTCGGCGAGGGCGAAGTCGACCGCTTCTACATCAACTTCTGCGACCCGTGGCCGAAGAAGCGCCATGCGAAGCGCCGCCTCACTCACGTCGGCTTCCTCGAGAAGTACCGCCGCCTCTTGAAGAAGCCGGGCGAGCTCCACTTCAAGACGGACAATCGCCCGCTCTTCGATTTCTCGCTCGAGCAGTTTGCGGAGGCGGGCCTCAAGGTCGAGGATGTCTCGTACGACCTGCACGCCGAGAACCGCCCGGACAACATCATGACGGAGTATGAGCGCAAGTTCAGCGGCTTCGGCGAGAAGATCAACCGCTGTGAAGTCATTTTCGAGTAAGGGATGAAGGGGGCATTTCGATGCTGATCCGGAAGACGCCGTGGCGCAACGAATCAGAACCAGTCATCGTCATCATGGCTGTCCTGCTCCTGCTGGGGACCATCAACGTATTCAGCTCGAGCTTCGTCCTCGCGACGACGAGTTACAACAATCCGTATTACTTTCTCATCCGCCATGCCGTCTGGCTCGTCCTGGGCATCTTCGTCTGCTTCGCCTGCAGCCGCATCAACTACCACCGCTGGCAGAGCATCACGAAGTGGCTTCTCATTGCCACGGTCCTCGCTCTGATCCTCGTGCTGGTCATGGGCACGGTCGTCAACGGCGCGCGGCGCTGGCTCTCGTTCGCTGGCTTCAGCGTGCAGCCGGCAGAGTTTGCCAAGCTCACGGGCATCCTGATCGCCTCGCGCTTCCTGACGATGATGATGAAGCGCGAGAAGAAGATCGACCTGCTCAAGGCGCCGCCGTACTGGGTCATCTTCTTCATGGCGGCGCTCGTCGAACTTGAGCCGGACATGGGGACGGCCTGCATCGTCTTCGGTGTGCCGTTCCTCATGGCCTTCCTCGTCGGCATCCCCTGGAAACAGGTGAAGGTGCTGTTCTTCACGGGGATAGCGGGCATCGTCGGCCTGATCGTCTGGCAGCCGTACCGCCTGCTGCGCGTGAAGACGACGTACGACCCGTGGAGTGACGCGCAGGGCGTCGGCTACCAGGCCGTGCAGTCGATGTCGACGATCGGCTCGGGCGGCCTCTGGGGCATGGGCCTCGGCGAGGGCGTCAGCAAGTATGAGTACCTGCCGGAGGCCCACACCGACTTCGCCTTCGCGATCTTCGCGCAGGAGCACGGCTACCTCGGCGTCCTGCTCGTCATCGCCCTGTTCTTCATGCTGGCAATCTGCTGCTACTACATCTCGGCGCGGGCGCGCGACATCTACGGTCAGGTCCTGACGATTGGCATCATGCTGCTCGTCGTCGGCCAGGCCCTCGGCAACCTCTTCATGGTCAGCGGAACCTTCCCAGTCGTCGGCGTACCGCTGCCCTTCATCAGTTACGGCGGCTCTTCGCTGCTCGTCACGATGGCGTCCATGGGCATCTTGCTGAACATCTGTCGCCACGGCTTCCAGCTGCAGCACGATGAGCGGCAGGACGCCCGCAAGGACGTCATCCGGGAAGGCCGCGGGGGAGCGCAGGGGACGCCGCCTCTGCGCCTGGTCAAGTGAGTCTTGTTTTGACCGGGTCTTGCGCGATGTGGTACAATAAGCGGTATAGATTATCCAGCTTGACAGATGCTTTTGAGAGAGGTGCGTGCGTTTGCGAAATCAATGCGTTGTAGTATTTCTTCTGGCCTCCTTTCTCCTGCTCTTCGGCACAACGGAGGCAATGGCTTCAAATATCCTCGTCCGGCAGGGCTCCCGTGGCCCTGCCGTGCGGCAGGTGCAGACGCTGCTCATCGAGCAGGGCTGGCTGACCGGCGCGGCGGACGGCATCTGTGGCAATCAGACTGTCGCGGCCATCAAGTCTTTCCAGAAGGCGAATGGGCTCGATGATGACGGCGTCTGCGGCAATGGCACGTACTCCGTGCTCTCTGGCGGCCAGGAATACCAGCCGTCATCGGATGAGAGCGACGGCACGGTCATGTACGTCAATGCGACGGCCTACAGTGCCGATGACCCGGGCAACTCCGCCTACACGGCGCTCGGCACCCATGTGCGCCACGGCATCATCGCCGTCGACCCGAGCATTATCCCGCTCGGTACGCACGTCTACATCCCGGGCTACGGCGAGGCCGTGGCCGAAGACGTTGGCGGCGCCATCCGCGGCCACCGCATCGATGTGGCCTTCGACTCAAGAGCCGAGGCGCTGGCCTTCGGCCGCCAGGACATCGAGATTTACATACGCGATTAAGACTCGGGAAGAGCGCAGCTTTGGCTGCGCTCTTTTTGTATACACAGAGACTGTAAACAATACCTTTCTTGTGTGAACGTTTTGGCCGGAAATTCCATCTCAATGGTACAAAACCTGAGTGAATGGAAGAAAAGTCCCCTTTAGAAAAACAAAATTCAAGTTTTTGTTCCTTTTCTTTGCACAAAAGTGTTGACTATTGTAACTGTGTAAACTATAATAAGTTCATCGCAATCAAACATTGCTAGGGAGAGAAAAGGGAGGAATTCATATGAATTTCGGCAAGAAAGGTCTGAAACTCGCCAGCGTCCTCATGGGCACGATGCTCATGGGCGGCGTACTCGCAGGCTGCGGCAGCCAGGCTGACAGCAACGAGATCAAGGTCGGTGCGAACTTCGAGATGACGGGCAATGTTGCCAACTACGGTGCAGCAACGCTCGACGGCCTCAAGCTCGCAATCGATGAGATCAACGATGCGGGCGGCGTCGATGGCAAGAAAATCACGCTGGTCACGGCCGACAATAAATCCGAGGCATCAGAGGCCGTCAATGCGGCAACGAAGCTGATCTCGGATGATAAGGTATCCGTCCTCGTCGGCCCGGCTGTCACGGCGAACGTCATTGCTGAGTCGCAGGTCGCTACGGACAACAAGGTCCCCATCATCGCACCGGATGCCACGAGCCCGGACGTCACGGTAGAGAACGGCAAGGTCAAGCCGTTCGTCTTCCGCAGCTGCTTCATCGATCCGCAGCAGGGCACGGTCATGGCGAAGTTTGCTTCCGAGAACCTCAAGGCTAAGACGGCTGTCATCTACGTCGACAACAGCACGGATTACTCGAAGAGCCTCGGCAAGGTCTTCAAGGAGAAGTTCGAGGCAGCCGGCGGCAAGGTCCTCATGGAAGAAGCCTTCCTCGCCAAGGACCAGGACTTCAAGGCAACGCTGACGAAGCTCAAGACGGCTAATGCCGATGTCATCTTCGTCCCGGCTTACTATGAAGAAGTCGGCAAGATCGTCAAGCAGGCCCGCGAGCTCGGCATCACGGCCCCGATCCTCGGCACGGACGGCTGGGATGATTCGAAGGTCACGGATATCGCCGGTGCAGAAGCGCTCAACAACACGTACTTCAGCACGCATTACTCCGACAAGGACGAATCGGTAAAGCCGTTCGTCGAAGCATTCCAGAAGAAGTACGGCCATATGCCGAACGTCTTCGCAGCTCTCGGCTATGATGCCGGCAAGATGCTTGCTGATGCCATCAAGCGCGCAGGCAGCGCAGACCCGGAGAAGATCCAGAAGGCTCTCGAAGAGACGAAGGATCTCAAGGTCGGTACTGGCACGATCACGATGGACAAGAACCACAATCCGATCAAGCAGGCCGTCATCCTGCAGAACAAGGATGGCGATCGCGTGATGGTCGCGAAGATCATGCCGGAAGAGTAAGAAGCGTACACAATAGGCTAGAAGAGAAGGGGCCGCAGGGATGCGGCCTCTTACTATATGGAAGGAGCTCTCTATGGAAGTCTGGCATCAAGTCTTGCAGCAGCTCATCAATGGCATCTCGCTCGGCAGTATCTACGCACTGATCGCGCTAGGCTATACGATGATCTACGGCATCATCAAGCTCATCAACTTCGCCCATGGCGATATCTACATGGTGGGCGCATACATCGGTTTCTTCGCCATCACGCAGGCACACCTGTCTGTCGTGCCGGCACTGCTCATCTCGCTCGTCGTCACAGGATTCTTGGGCATGCTCGTCGAGCGTCTCGCCTACAAGCCGCTGCGCCATGCGCCGCGCATCTCGGTGCTCATCACGGCCATCGGCGTCTCGTTCTTCCTCGAGTACACGACGATGTACTTCGTCTCGCCGACGCCGCGCACGTTCCCGGCGATGTTCGGTGACGTGGCCGTCACGGTCGGCGGCATCGTCATCAACGGCCAGCAGATGCTGATCCTCGGCATCACGGCCGTGCTCATGGTCATCCTGACGTATATCGTCCAGAAGACGAAGACGGGCAAGGCGATGCGCGCTGCCTCCTTTGACACGGAGACGGCGGAACTCATGGGCATCAATTCGGACCGCATCATCTCGATCACGTTCGGCATCGGCTCGGCACTCGCCGCTGTCGCCGGTGTGCTCGTCGGCATCTACTACAACTCGATCGATCCGCTCATGGGCATCATGCCGGGCCTCAAGGCCTTCGTCGCAGCCGTCCTCGGCGGCATCGGCATCCTGCCGGGCGCTGTGGTCGGCGGCCTGATCCTCGGCGTCGTCGAGGCGCTCGTCTCGGGCTTCATCTCGTCGACGTTCCGCGATGCGGCTGCCTTTGCCATCTTGATCCTCGTGTTGCTCGTGCGGCCGGCCGGTATCTTTGGCAAGAACACGAAGGAAAAGGTCTAAGGAGGGGAGCATATGAAATACTTACGCAAGAATGACTGCATCATGCTCGCCTTCTCGGTTGTCCTGTTTGCAGTCCTGCAGGTCCTGATCACGGAGCGCGTCCTGAGTTCCTTCTGGCAGCTCAACCTCCTAATCATCGGCATCAACATCATCCTGGCCGCGAGCCTCAACCTCATCAATGGCTACACGGGCCAGTTCTCGCTCGGCCATGCCGGGTTCATGGCAGTCGGCGCCTATGTCGGCGTCGTGCTGACGGCCAACTTCCACATGCCGTTCGCCGTCGCGCTGATTGCGGGCGGCATCGCGGCCGGTTTTTTGGGCTTCCTCGTCGGCATCCCGACGCTGCGCCTGCGCGGCGACTACCTCGCCATCGCGACGCTGGGCCTCGGCGAGATCATCCGCATCGTCATCATGAACATCCAGTACGTCGGCGGTGCAGCTGGCTTCAAGGGCATCCCGCATCACACGACATTTGCCTGGGTCTTCTTCATCATGCTGTTCACGCTGTTCTTCATCAAGAACTTTGTCAATTCGAATCATGGCCGCGCCTGCCTGGCCATCCGCGAGAATGAGATCGCGGCGGAGTCCATGGGCGTCAACACGACGAAGTACAAAGTCATGGCCTTCACGATTGGCGCAGCGTTTGCCGGTGTGGCAGGCGGCCTCTTCGCGCACTGCTTCTACCTCATCAGCCCGGCGTCCTTCACCTTCATGCAGACGTTCAACTACCTGATCATGGTCGTCATGGGCGGCCTCGGCTCGATCACGGGCTCGATTGCCGGCGCCTTCGTCGTCACCTTCATCTCGGCCGCGCTCGCAAGCTGGCCGGAGTTCCGCATGATCATCTACGCCATCGCGCTGATCCTCTTGATGTTCTACCGTCCGCAGGGCCTCTTCGGCTACATGGAGATCACGAATATGGGCATTTTCCGCCGCATTTTCAAGAAAGGGGAGACGCCTCATGAGTGAGCTTTTACGCACCGAGAATGTCTCGGAGGTATTCGGCGGCCTCAAGGCCGTCACGGATTTTAACATCCATCTGGACCGCGGGGAACTCGTCGGTCTCATCGGCCCGAACGGTGCCGGCAAGACGACGGCCTTCAACATGCTGACGGGCGTCTATCAGCCGACGACGGGCACGATCACGTTTGAGGGCGAGAGCATCGTCGGCCTCAAGCCGTACCAGGTCACGCAGCGCGGCATCGCGCGCACGTTCCAGAACATCCGCCTGTTCTCAGAGCTCACGGTCCTCGAGAACGTCAAGATCGCCTTCCACTACCATGTCAAGTACGGCATCTTGGAGTCCGTCTTCCGCATCGGCCGTTACTTCAAGGAAGAGGAGGCCATCGAGAAAGAGGCGCACAGTCTCTTGAAGATCTTCCACCTCGATGACAAGGCGGATGAGGTGGCCAAGAACCTGCCGTACGGCGCACAGCGCCGTCTGGAGATCGCGCGAGCCCTCGCGGCGAAGCCGAAGCTCCTGCTGCTCGACGAGCCGGCTGCCGGCATGAACCCGCAGGAGACGAAGGAGCTCATGGACATGATCCGCTGGATCCGGCAGGAGTTCGGCCTGACAATCCTCCTGATCGAGCACGACATGAGCCTCGTCATGGGCATCTGCGAGCGCATCTACGTGCTGGAATACGGTGAGATCATCGCGCAAGGAACGCCGGACGAGATCAAGAAGAACCCGGAGGTCATCCGGGCATATCTCGGCGGCGAATGATCAGAATCAGATGTATGGAAAGCAGGTATGTATATGGCAGAACCCATGCTGAAAATCGATAATATAGACGTCTACTACGGCGCCATCCATGCGCTCAAGGGCATCAGCCTCGAAGTCAATGAAGGCGAGATCGTCACGCTCATCGGTGCCAACGGTGCCGGCAAGTCGACGACGCTGCGCACGATCTCAGGCCTCCTGAAGCCAAAGACGGGCAGCATCACCTTCCTGGGGCAGAGCATCGCCGGTGTCCGCGCCCATGAGATCGTCAAGAAGGGCATCTCGCAGGTGCCGGAAGGCCGCCGCGTCTTCGCGGAGATGACGGTCATGGAGAACCTCGACCTCGGCGCCTTCGTGCGCAAGGACAAGGCTGGCATCCAGCAGGACCTCAAACACGTCTTTGAGCTCTTCCCGCGCCTCGAGGAGCGCAAGAACCAGTCGGCCGGCACGCTCTCTGGCGGCGAACAGCAGATGCTCGCCATGGGCCGTGCCCTCATGAGTCGTCCGAAGCTCCTGCTGCTCGACGAGCCCTCGATGGGCCTCGCGCCGCTGCTCATCAAGGAGATCTTCAACATCATCGTCGACATCAACAAGAGCGGCACGACGGTCTTGCTCGTCGAGCAGAACGCCAACATGGCGCTCTCCATCGCAAATCGCGCCTATGTCCTCGAGACGGGGCGCATCACGCTCTCCGGCAAGGCACAGGATCTCGCGGCCAGCGAGGATGTCCGCAAGGCATACCTTGGCGGCTGAGACGCTTTATCCCTTGTATTTGCCTTCGCTGCATAGCAGGAACTCAAAGCTCTGCGGCGAATGTATCCTTATCAAGAAAATTGCAGAGGGGGATTCTGAATGTTTGTAGCAAATCGCATGGCCAAGAACCCAGTGACCGTCACGCCGGACACACCGGTCGATGAGGCGGCCTCCGCCATGAAGAAGGGCCATTTTCGCCGCTTGCCGGTCGTCGAGAACGGCAAGCTCGTCGGGTTCCTGTCCGACAAGGACATCATGCGCGTGGCACCGTCGCCCGCGACGACGCTCTCGCGCTACGAGGCGCGCTCATTGCTCGCCAAGCTCAAGATCAGGGACATCATGAGCAAGGAGGTCATCTCCGTCAATGAGGATGCGACGATCGAGGAAGCGGCGCTCATCATGTACAACAACAAGATCGGCGGCTTGCCGGTCGTCTCGAGCGTCGGCGCCGTCGTCGGCGTCATCACGGAGACGGATATCTTCAAGACGTTCGTCGATGTCATGGGCCTGCAGGAGGGTAAGACGCGCCTGACACTGCTCGTCGACAACAAGGTCGGCGTCGTCTACGATATCGCCGGCATCTTCACGGAGTGCGGTCTGTCCATCGACAGCCTCGTGACCTGCCGTCAGCCTTACGGCAAGTACGAGATCGTCGTGCGTGGCAACATCCCGAACGTCGATGAGATCTCCGAGAAGATCAAGGCAAAGGGTTACGAGATCATCCACACGGCCCGCATCGGCTGAACTTCGATACGATAGATATGACTCAACGAAGAGTCTTCCCACAAGAAGGGAAGACTCTTTTTGTTTCTTGTATACACATATACATTACAGATTTTTAGATAAATGACGAATTTTGTCTTGTCAGTGTATATGTACCATGTTATAATTTTATACATGATATGATTTGTTTTGCATAAAGTGGGAGGCGTTCAATATGAAGTTTCATTCCTTGACCAAAATGCTGACCGTGGGACTCATAGCGGTTATGACAGCAGCGCTCCTGGCCGGCTGTGGTAGTGAGAGCAGCCAGAAGAAATTCCTCAACATCGCGACGGGCGGCACGGCCGGTACGTATTATCCGATCGGCGGTGCGATGGCGGAGATCCTCAACAAGGAAATCCCGGGCATGAATGCGAGTGCACAGTCGACTGGTGCGACGGTCGCGAACATCAACATGCTCAAGGACAATTCCGTCGACCTGGCCATCGTCCAGAACGATATCACCTACTATGCCGTCAATGGAACGGAGATGTTCCAGGACAAGAAGGTCGACAACATCCGCGGCATCGCTTCGCTCTATCCGGAGACGTGCCAGTTCGTCACGCTCGACAAGTCGGGCATCAAGAGCATCAAGGAGCTCAAGGGCAAGCGCGTAGCCGTCGGTGCAGCCGGATCCGGTGCTGAGGCGAATGCCCGCCAGATCCTCGAGGCCTACGGCATCACCTACAACGACATCGATGTCCAGTACCTGTCCTTCGCAGAAGGCGCCAGCGCCCTCAAGGATGGCAACGTCGATGCAGCCTTCCTGACGGCCGGTTATCCGACCTCGTCCGTACAGGATATCGCATCTCAGAACAAGGTACGCCTGCTGCCAATCGATGCCGACAAGGCTGAGGCCCTGATCGCGAAGTATCCGTTCTACACGAAGACGACGATCCCGGCTGGCACGTATGCTGGCTTCGACGAGGACGTCCCGACTATCTCCGTCATGGCCATGCTTGTCGCGACGGACAAGGTAGACGACAAGATGGGCTACGACATCGCGAAGGCCATCTTCACGAACCTCGACCGCCTGCAGGCCGCTCATTCCGTCGGCAAGCTCATCACGAAGGACACGGCCCTCAAGGGCATGTCTCTGCCGATGAACGCCGGTGCTGAGAAGTTCTTCAAAGAGTAATCGAGTAAAAGCGTAATATAATATAAGGAAAGGCCTCTTTCGTCAGCTCATGCATGTGCGGTGTGCGATGGAGGAGGCCTTTTTGATTTTGTCTGGTGGTCTTATGCGTCGTTATCCAATCTGTCTGTGGCTGACCGTGCTCGGCTCAATCATCGCTGTGCTCTCCGTATTCCTGACGCCGTGCTTCGTCGTGCGGGCGCAGGGGGAGCGTGTGGTGATGGTCGAGGCGAGGGCGGGACTGCCCTTTTCCATCCACTTCATCCATTCGGTGCAGAAAACACCGGTGCTCGAGAATCTCGAGATCAACGATGAGAAGGATGGCTTCAATTTGCTCTCGACGAAGTACCAGTCCTTCGGCGTGGGGCTGCCGTTCCTCGCGGAGGAAGGAGACTTCCGCGAGGAAGGGGATTATTACATCTTCGATCACATGGACCGTCACTTCCGGACGCTCTCCCTGCGGACGGGGGTGGGCACGAAACTCACGCTGACGGTCAATGGGCGGGAGTACCGCCTCTATGAACGGTATGCGCCCGGCACGCGCATCGATCTCTCCATTGTGCCATTTTACCGGGCTCTGCTCGGCTGCTGAATACTTTTCCTTCCCGAGAATAGGGAAGCAGAGAAGCAGAAAGGATGTTTTTTATGACTGAAAAGCTGGATCCAAAATCCGCAGATGACATCTTAAAGAAATACGACAAAGAATCCGACACGATGATGTACAAGGGCGTCATGGCGAAAATCGTCTCGGCCATTGCCATCACGTTCTCCGTCTTCCAGCTCTACACGGCGACGTTCGGCGTGCTCGACGCGCAACTGCAGCGAGCCGTCCATCTGGGCTTCGGCCTGGCGCTCGTCTACCTGCTGTATCCGACGCGCAAGTCGTGGTCGCGCTACAAGGTGCATCCCTTCGATGTGCTGCTCGCCGTTCTCGGCGCCGCGACGCCTGCCTACATCGTGATGGAGTATCAGCATCTCGTGCTGCGCTCGGGCACTGTCTCGGGCATTGACCTCATCGTCGGCCTGCTGGGCATCCTGCTCGTCATCGAGGCGACGCGCCGCATCGTCGGCCTGCCGATGGTCTGCGTCGTGCTGGCCTTCCTGATCTACGCCTTTGCCGGTCCCTACATGCCGGGCGTCCTCGCGCACCGCGGGCTGACGATCGAGCAGCTCGTCGGCCACCTCTACTTCACGACAGAGGGCATCTTCGGCATCCCGCTCGGCGTCTCGTCGACGTTCATCTTCCTGTTCATCCTGTTCGGCGCTTACCTGGAGTCGACGGGTCTCGGCAAGTTCTTCATCGACCTCGCCAATGCCATCGCCGGCTGGGCCAGCGGCGGCCCGGCGAAAGTCGCCGTGCTGTCGTCCGGCCTCATGGGCACAGTTTCCGGCAGCTCCGTCGCCAACGTCGTCGGCACGGGTTCCCTGACCATCCCGATGATGAAGAAACTCGGCTACCACAAGGATTTCGCCGGAGCCGTTGAGGCGGCTGCCTCGACGGGCGGCCAGCTCATGCCGCCGGTCATGGGCGCTGCGGCCTTCCTCATGGCTGAGTTCGTCGGCGTTCCCTACATCGATATCGTCAAGGCGGCCATCGTGCCGGCCTTCCTCTACTTCGCGGGCATTTGGCTCGGCGTCCACTTCGAGGCGAAGCGCGGCAACCTCAAGGGCATCCCGC
The DNA here is from genome assembly GCF_000702905.1 of Mitsuokella jalaludinii DSM 13811. Taxonomy (GTDB): domain Bacteria; phylum Bacillota; class Negativicutes; order Selenomonadales; family Selenomonadaceae; genus Mitsuokella; species Mitsuokella jalaludinii. The sequence goes on along the minus strand of NZ_JNKR01000001.1, from coordinate 439,582 downwards.
GCAGCCAGCTGCCGAAGATCGGCACGATCCTCCGTGAGCGCGGCCATCTGGCCTTGCCGCTCATCGTCATCGTCTATCTGCTCGTCTCTGGCTACACGCCGATGCGCGCAGCGCTCGTTGCCATTGTGCTGTCCATCCTCTGCTCAGCCCTGCGCAAGTCGACGCGCATGAAGCCGATCGAGATCGTCCGCGGCCTCGACCGCGGCGCGCGCAACGTGCTCTCGGTCCTCGTCGCCTGCGCCTCGGCCGGCATCATCATCGGCGTCGTGACGAAGACGGGTGTCGGACTCAAGCTGGCCTCTGGACTCCTGGACCTCTCGGGCGGCCTGCTGCTGCCGACGATGTTCTTCACGATGATCACGGCCATCATCCTCGGCATGGGCGTGCCGACGACGGCCAACTACGTCATAACCTCGACAATCGCCGCTCCGGCGCTCGTGCAGATGGGCGTGCCGGTGCTCTGTGCGCACATGTTCGTCTTCTACTTCGGCATCATCGCCGATGTCACGCCGCCTGTCGCGCTGGCGGCCTTCGCAGGGTCAGGCATCTCTGGCGGCAATCCCCTGAGGACAGGCATCAACGCCTCGAAGCTTGCCATAGCGGCCTTCATCATCCCGTACATGTTCGTCCTGTCGCCGGTGCTGCTGATGATTGAGGGCACGGCCCTTGACCTGCTGCTGACGACCTTGACGGCCCTCATCGGCATGGTTGCGCTCTCGTCGGCCCTCATCGGCTACCTGGCCGATGACTGCAGCACGGTGGAGCGCCTCGTGCTCATCGCGGGTGGCCTCATGATGATCAAGCCAGGCTTCCTGACGGACATCGCAGGCTTTGCGCTGTTCGTCGTCATCCTGCTCCTGCAGCTCAAGCGTCGCAAGAGCGCCGTGCAGGCCTGAATTGCTTTCTCTTTCAAATCCCATATATGCATCAAAAAAGCTGACACCATGTGTCAGCTTTTTTGATGAAGGGAAGAGGTATTGGTTGTCAGTGGACGGCATGGGCTTTCTTTTCCTGGCATTCCGGGCAGACGCCGAAGAAGTAGAGCTGGTGGTCGGAGAGCGCATAGCCCGTCTCGTCCTTGACCTGCTCGTAGACGCCCTCGGTGTTGAGTGCCGGGACGTCGTCGACGCGGCCGCAGCACGTGCAGCGGATATGCGGGTGGTGGCTCGTGTCGGCATCGTAGCGGAAGGCTTCCTCGCCGACGTTGAGTTCCTGTGCGAGCCCGAGGTCGCAGAGGATGGCGAGCGCTTTGTAGACGGTGGCCAGGCTCATCGTCGGGTAGAGCGGCTGGAGTTCTTTGTAGATCGTATCGGCATTGGGGTGTGCTTTCGTGTGGGAAAGCATGTTGTAGACGGCAAGGCGCTGCGGCGTTACCTTGAAACCGGCTTCGCGCAGACGACTGGTCAATTCAGCAGAAGTCAGCATATCATCACCTATCTCTTTCTATTCCTGTCCCGTCAAGCTGTTTTTAGGGTACAGTAATGGATAATAAATATTTGTAAGATCATTCTACCTGTTATTTAGTGTTTTGTCAACGAGTAATCGTTATTCTTTATGGATGATTCCAGAAAAGAGTTGAGAGCGACTGCCATTTGAAAAAAGTGCTTTACATTTGCGGGAATGTGTGATATCATACTTTATGTTCTTCAACGAACGTAGAGGAACACGGAGAGGTGTCCGAGTGGTCGAAGGTGCTTGACTCGAAATCAAGTGTGGTTAATAGCCACCGTGGGTTCGAATCCCACCCTCTCTGCCATTTGCAAATCAGCCCTTGCAGTCTGCAAGGGCTTTTTCGTTGCCCGCATCAGGGCATAAAAAGAACCAGACCGTCCGTAGGGATGATCTGGTTCTTTTTGCTGCCTTATTCTGCTGCCTTGACGACTTCCTTGCCATCGTAGTAACCGCATTCCGGGCAAACGTGATGCGGCATCTTCGGCTCGTGGCACTGCGGGCAGGCAACGTAGCCGGGAGCCGTGAGCTTCCAGTTGGCGCGGCGCTGGTCGCGGCGGGCCTTGGAAGTCTTGCGCTTTGGTACTGCCATTTGATTTTCACCTCCGAGGTATGTGTTCCTTCAGTGAAATCCATGCAATGGGTTGATGCTGGATGGATTCATTTCACGTGAATTATGTGATTTTGACACATATATCTATGATAGCTGTTTTTCTCTCTGATGGCAAGAGAAATTTTCGCTTTCGGTGATTTTTTCTTTCGACAGGTGAGTTTTCCGTCTTTTTTTGAAAGATATCGGATATTTTCGTGAAAATAGAGGTGTTTTCTTTCTCGCCGCGAATTATAATAGAAAGTAGCATTCCTGTTTTGGCAAGGCCAAGGCAGCAAAAAGAAACGGGTGTGATGAACATGACAGGAAATAGAGAGGTAATCACGGGCAGTGACTTCAAGCGCATGGTATCGGGTGCGTACAGCGAGTTCCTGCTGGAGTATGAGGAGATCAATGCGCTCAAGGGCGCCGGGCACATGCCGGGCACGCACATCCTGCGCACGATGGGGGCGGCCGTCATGCCGCTCTCGCATACGAAGGACGACAGCATCGGCGGGCTGGCCCGCCGCATCGCGACGGCTGCTGTCTTTGGCGCGCGCGGCAGCGCGGGCGTCGTGCTCGCGCAGATGTTCCGCGGGCTCGGCAAGGGGCTCTCGGGCAAGTACAATGCGACGTCGTCGGAGTTCGGCAAGGCGTTCCAGTACGGCATCCTCTACGCGCAGCGCGCGGTGCCGGAGCAGCCGGAGCAGCCGATCATCACGGTGGCCAAGGCCGTGGCCAAGGGCGCTTACCACGCTGTGCGTGCCAACCTGCCAATCTCGGAGATCCTGCAGGCGGCCATCGAGGCGGGCAAACAGGCCTTGACGCAGATCGGACAGGAGGATGCCGGTGCGCGCATCATGTTTACATTCCTGACGGGCTGCCTCAAGGGCCTCGACGGCAATTTCGTCTCGCCGACCATCAGCCTCTCGCTTGGCCTTGAGGCCGGGCAGCCGGGCCTGCCTGATCCGCGTCAGGATCTCGTGCGCCCGTACTGCGTGCGCTTCACGGTCTGCAACACGCGCGTCGACGTGCCGGAGTTTGAGCGTCACCTGCGCGAATACTCGAGCTTTGCGCTCGTCGAGCGCCACGAGAAGGGCATCGAGGTCCACCTGCACACGGACCACGTCGGCAAGGTTGTGGAGCAGGCCATCGGCTGGGGCCCCATCAAGAACCTCCACATCACGAACATGAGCGAAGTGCACGTGCTCAATGCGCACGGCGCCCTGATGCGCGTCGCCCTGCTCGCTGTCGCCGAGAACAAGGTGCAGGCGCGCGAGCTGCAGGAGGCTGGCGTCCACATCATCGTCAGCGGAGGCGAGAGCAACTGCCCATCGGTCGGTGAGCTCGTCAATGCGGCGCACAGTGACCTCGCTTCTTCTTACGTCATGCTGTCGTGGAGCAGGGATTTCCGCCTGGCCTTCCGCCAGGCTAAGCGCCTGCTCGGCAGCCGCGTCGAGCTCGTCCTCTGCCAGGACAAGATGCAGCAGGCCAAGGCCATCAAGGCATTTGACCCGGAGAAGGATGCCGAGGAGAATAGCTGTGCCATGCGGCAGGCAGCGGGGGCCGCAGAAGACTGAATCGATCTCTGTTGGATACAAGCGAATAAAAAGACCTGGGACATCGCTGTCTCAGGTCTTTTTTTGTGTAGCCTGCTGCGCGCTTCAGATGTGCTGCTCCAAGAAGCTGCTGAATTCTGCCTCGGGCATGGGCTTGCCGTAGAGGTAGCCCTGGCCGTGATCGCAGCCGTAGCTGCGCAGCATCTCTTCCTGCTCGCGGGTCTCGATTCCCTCACAGATGACGGTCATGCCGAGTGCGTGGCCGAGGTCGATCATGCGCGCGAGGACGGCCTGCATGCGCTTGGCACCGTTCGCGGCGAGCAGCAGCGAGCGGTCGATTTTCATGACATCGAGCGGGATGGCATTGAGGATCGTGAGATCGGAGTAGCCGCTGCCGAAGTCATCGATGGACAGGCGGAAGCCCATCTCGTGCAACTCGTGCATGACGTGGAGCGCGTGCTCGCGCATCTCAGGCGTGTCGAAGTCAAAGGCTGTCTCGGTGAGTTCGAGCTCGATGTCCTCTGCGCCGTAGTACGTCTTGAGGCGCTGCATGTAGGCGAGGTAATTCTTCTCCTGCATGTGCAGGCGCGACTGGTTGACGGATACGGGCACGATGGGCAGGCCGGTGGTGCGGCGCTCTTTCACCGTCTCCATGACGTGGGTCAGCATATAGAAGTCGAGCTGTGTGATGAAGCCGTTGCTCTCGAAGCGCGGGATGAACTGGCCCGGCATCAGGAAGCCGAGCTCGCGGCTGCGCCAGCGCACGAGCGCCTCGGCGCCGATGCACTTTCTCGTCGCGAGGTCGTATTTCGGCTGGTACCAGACCTCGAACTCCTTGCGGGAAAGAGCGCCCTGCTGCAGGCTCTCGATGCGGCTCTGGAACTCGGCTTTCTGCTGCATTTCCGCGTTGTAGAAGCAGATGGGATTCGCTTCGTGCAGGGCGAGGTTGGCGTGGTTCATGGCGTCGGCGACAGAGAGGCCCGGTTTGAGCGGGCAGATGCCGATGTGGAACGCGATGTGTACGACCAGATGGCCGATGCTGATGTATTCATTCAGATGCATCAGGTGTGTAAGGGCTGTCGTGAGCTGCGTCCTGTCGTCGAACGCGTCCATGTGAAGCAGGAAGAAGACTCTGCCGGTGCTCGTGTGCACGGCAGGCAGCTTAGCCCATTCTGTCTTCTGAAGCGTCGCCTCCATGCGGCGCAACAGTTCCACGATGACATCCTGCCCGTACGTCTCGACGAGGATGTCGCGGCGGCTGATGCCGATCTCGACGATGGCGAAATGGCCCTGAGCTTCGTGTCCTTTGAGGTATTTGCTGGCTTCGTACTTGAACCAGCTCCGGTTGTACAGTCCCGTGTAGCGGTCCGTGTCGATGATGTGCTGCATCTGCTTCAGGTGGCTGCGGCGCATCTGGGACTGGCGCCAGGTCAGCAGCAGCAGGATGAAGAACAGGAGCAGCAGGCCTGTGATGAAGTACTGCGGGTAGGCATAGAAGAGAGACTGGATGCTCCGGCGCTTGTCGAGGCCCTGGTCGTAGAAGGACGCATAGTCGAAAATGCCGTTCGGCCCGATGAAGCGGATCTCCTTGTCGAGGATGGAGAGCAGCTCCGGCTCCATCTGGTCGGAGATGCCGATGGCGATGTCCTGCGAGGAGGTGACGATGCCGTCTGTGACGAGATCCGGGAAATCTCCCTGCCAGATGTTGTACTGCGCGGACTCCTGCCGCAGGAAGGCGATGTCTGCCTGACCGTTGCTGACGGCACGCAGGCACTCCTCTGCCGTGGCGTAGTAATGGATCTGGTTCGCCTCGTAGCGCTCCAGTAGGACGCGGTCTGTCAGGCGCTTTTGGAGACAGGCGATGCGCGGGGCCCTTGGCGCACCGTTGCGCCGCGTGACGGTCGTGTAATAGGATGTCAGGTAGGCGGCAGAGAGGTCCGTGTTGTGGGCGGCGGCCCAGCTGGCGTCCCATTCGGCATTGAGAAGGATCTGTGCCCGGCCCTTGTCGAGGTCTTCCTGTGCGGCTGCATAATCCTGCTCGATGACGAGCGCGAGCTTGATGCCGAGATCCCTCTCGAGCCGGTCGGCGAGCTTCTTCATCGTGCCCTGCAGATTGCCCTCTTTGTCGACGTAGGCGAAGGGAGCTTCGCGCGCGACGACGACGGCTGAGATGACGGGGTGGCTCTTGAGGAAGCGCTGTTCCCTCTCGGTCAGCCGGAGCTCTGCGGAGCCGCGCTGGCCGTAGTAGAGCTGGTAGAGATGGCTGACGAAGTACGGTCGGTTGCCGATGAGCTGGTCGGCCGCGAGGTCGAGTTCCTGCATCAGCGCCTCATCATCCCGCCGCACGGCGAAATAGAGCTGGTTGACGCGGTGCGGCAGCAGCGTGCCATGGACGTCTCTGCTGTCATTGGCGCGCCCCATCATCAGGCGCGAGAAGCGCATGGTCTGCTCGCGCTGCGGCGTCTTGACGATGCCGGAGATGACATCGATCTCGCCGCGCTCCAGGCGATCCTGGCACTCCTCCCAGGTGCCCGGCACGAAGACGACCTCGCGCCCTGCATAGCTGCCGAGCGCCTGCATGAAGTCCGTCTCCATGCCGTAGAAATTGCCGGTTGCATCCTGTGTGATGTCCGTGCCGACATGGTGTATCCCCACGCGCAGGAGCGGCCTCGCCTGCACACTTGATACTGTGAACTGCAGGCTGAGGCCGCAAACGAGGAATGGGATGGAGATGAAAGATGCAAAGAAACGAAACAATCTTTTCTTCAATGTATTCGTATTCCTCCACGATTGTTCTGTTCTAGATTATTGCGCTTTGAAGAGCGCAGGGCTATTATACCATATCAATTGCGGAAAACATAGCAAAAATGTATACAATCGCCGGGAAATTTTAGCCGATGGTGCCGGGCTTGATGTTGACGGTCTCGCCGCGCTTGACGGTGACCATCTGCACGAGGCAGCTGCGCGGTCCGACGTTGAAGAGCTCGAAGGCATCCCAGTTGGGCAGCTTCTTCTGGAGCTGCTGCTTGTCGTCGAGCTCCGTGAGGTTCTGCGCGGCGTCACGGCCGTAGCTGTCGAGGATGACGAGGAAGTACTGGCCCTCGGGGATGCCTTCGAACTTGTACTTGCCGGTCTTCTTATCCGTCTCCGTGTGATAGACCGGCGCATCCTTGGGAATCTTGCCGAAGCGGTACCAGTCATCGATTTCCTGCGAGCTGAGCGCATCGTAGTTGAAATCCTTGCCGATCAGCCAGATATCGGCCTGCTTGTCGTGGAACTTGTTCTTGGGGGCTGCGAGGTCCCAGCTGATGCCACCGGCCGATGCATCAGGAGAGGACGCAATCTTCATGCCGCGCTCAGAGCCGTGCGTGTAGACTGCGCCCGTGACCGTCCCGCAGGCGGCGCCAGCAGCAGATGCTGCCTGTGGCGCTGTGAATGCCAGGGCAAATCCGATGGCCAGAGCGAGATAAGAACGCTTTATTTTCTTCATGGTAATGATTCCTCCATTATATCGAATCCGATGATGTATCTTTTATTTATTTTACAGCAGGAAGTGCTTTCTTGGCAATCGTCTCAAGGCGGTTCTATCGAGATTCCGTTGCAGATTTACGTGCAGGAATAAAGGAAATCCGCTATAATATAAAGAGAGTTTTTCGTGGAATAGGAGGGGTTCATATGCGGGGAATCACGAAGTGGTTCAATGTCATGATCCAGTCGTGGAATACGATTTTCTTTGGCTTCCTGGCTTTCGGCGGCTTCTATCTGCTGACGAAGGGAAACTTCATCGCAGGGGCAATCCTGCTGCTCATCGGCTTCGGTGGAGCCTGGTTCTGCCTGCGGCAGGCGCAGAAATGGAATGAAGTCAAAAACGAAGATATTCCCGACATCAAGCAGAATATCTGGAAGCGGAAAAAGGAATAAAATTTTTTCTTGAGAAAATGCATATCTTTGACGTATAATAAGAAAAGGAATTTTCACTTATTTTTCGGAAGGAGAGCTTCTATTATGGCAAGAAAAGCAAATTATGAGGAAAAGATTGCAACCCTGCAGGAAAAGATTGCGAAGAAGCAGGAAGAGCTCAAAGGCCTGAAGGCTCAGCTTGAAGAAGTAAAGGCAAAGAAAGCGCAGCAGGACTACAAGGTGCTTGTCGAGTACATGGAACAGAATAACCTGACGGCAGAGGATGTCCTCGGTGCCATCAAGGGCTGATTATTGGGACCTTTGCGGCTCACAGGCGACTGTGAGCCTTTTTTGATGGAATCTTTATCCTGTGGACGCGACGCATAGCATGTCTGTGCCAGGTTGTGCTATAATGAAAACAAATTGCAAACAATTTTACTGAATCAAAAAAAATTATACCCAATCCTGCCATTTGATTGGACTTCTGTATTGTGAGGAATCTTTATGACACAACATTCTCTGCGCCCGCGCGATGTCAGCGGCATCAAGGAAAAGCGCGAGCCCGTCTACCAGATCTCGACACTGCAATCGCTGATCCTCGGCAACTACTACGGCTGCCTCTACATCGAAGACCTGCTGAAGCACGGTGACACGGGCATCGGCACGTTTCACGCCGTTGCGGGCGAGCTCATCGTCATCGATGGTCACTGCTACCGCATCCTCGCGGACGGCTCGGTCCTTGAGGCGCAGCCGCTCGACACGACGCCTTTTGCGAGTATCGCCTACCTTGAGGAAGGCCATACGATCAAGTTCGGCGCGATGACGACGGCCGAGGCCCTGCGCGAGGCGCTCGATGACAGCATCGAGCTGCTCGGCCCGAACAGCATGTACGTCGTGCGCATCGACGGCTATTTCAACCGCGTGGCGGCGCGCACGGAGCTCTATCAGCACGAGCCCTACAAGCCGTTTGCCAAAGTGCTCGAGACGGATGAGCGCCGCTTTGCCTTCGAGAACATCGAGGGCTCGCTCGTCTGCTTCTACTTCCCGCCGTTCATGGACGGCGTCAACACGCCGGGCTGGCACTTCCACTTCATCAATGCGGCGCGCACCTTGGGCGGCCACGTCTTCGATGTCGACATGGTGCGCGGCACGGCGACGCTCAACAAGACAGACCGCTTCATCCTCGACCTGCCGAGCAATCAGGCCTTCCAGTACGCCGACCTCGCGAACGCCTCGAAGGAGGACATCCACAAGGTCGAGCAGGGCGGCGGCGACTGAGGCGGCATGTCTTGCATAATTCCGGCACCTCTGCTACAATAAAGGTACTATGCGGTTGTAGCTCAGTTGGATAGAGCATCCGCCTCCTAAGCGGCAGGTCGTGAGTTCGACTCTCACCAATCGCACCATCCTGTCATCGATATCCCATCCTGCTCACAAGTGGGATGGGATTTTTGTATTGTAACAATCGTTACAGAAAAGGGCGCAGGACTTCTGCTATGATAAGGTCAATGAAACGAAAAACCAATGTGTGTTTGATATAAGGAGAGTTGATCATGGAAAATAAGATGTTTTGCTTTCAGTGTCAGGAAACGGCTGGCTGCAAGGGCTGCACGCAGGTAGGCGTCTGCGGCAAGAAGCCGGAAGTCGCAGCGATGCAGGACCTGCTCATCTACGTGACGAAAGGCCTCTCCGCTGTCACGACGCGCCTGCGCGCTGAGGGCAAGCAGGTTGCTCGCGAGGTCAACCACCTCGTGACGAAGAACCTCTTCATCACGATCACGAACGCGAACTTCGACCGCGAGGCCATCATCGAGGCCATCGAGACGACGCTGAAGGTCAAGGCTGAGTGCCTCGCAGCGCTCACGAGCCGTGAGAACCTGCCGGAAGCAGCGCTCTACAGCGACGGCCGCGACGGCTTTGACGAGAAGGCCAAGAAGGTCGGCGTCCTCGCCACGGAGAACGAGGATGTCCGCAGCCTGCGCGAGCTCACGACGTACGGCCTCAAGGGCCTCGCTGCCTATGTCAAGCACGCCAACGTCCTCAATCAGGAGAACGAGGCCATCGATGCATTCATCCAGTCGGCACTCGCGCGCCTGCTCGACGACGGCCAGACGGCTGAGCAGCTGACGGCTCTCGCACTCGAGACGGGCAAGTTCGGCGTCGACGGCATGGCTCTGCTCGATACGGCGAACACGCAGGCTTACGGTAATCCAGAAGTCACGAAGGTTGACCTCGGCGTGCGCCAGAACCCGGGCATCCTGATCTCGGGCCATGATCTGCGCGACCTCGAGATGCTGCTTGAGCAGACGGAAGGCACGGGCGTCGACGTCTACACGCACGGCGAGATGCTGCCGGCTCACTACTATCCGAAGTTCAAGCACTACAAGCACTTCGTCGGCAACTACGGCAATGCTTGGTGGAAGCAGAAGGAAGAGTTCGAAGCGTTCAACGGCCCTGTCGTCCTGACGACGAACTGCCTCGTTCCGCCGAAGGATTCCTACAAGGACCGCATCTTCACGACGGGCGCTGTCGGCTTCCCGGGCTGCCCGCACATCGAGGCAAAGGCTGACGGCACGAAGGACTTCAGCGCTGTCATTGAGATGGCCAAGAAGTGCCAGGCTCCGAAGGAGCTCGAGAAGGGCCAGATTGTCGGCGGTTTCGCACACGAGCAGGTCTTCGCCGTGGCCGACAAGGTTGTCGAGGCCGTCAAGAGCGGTGCCATCAAGAAGTTCGTCGTCATGGCTGGCTGCGATGGCCGCATGAAGAGCCGCGAGTACTACGCAGAGTTCGCCAAGGCTCTGCCGAAGGATACGGTCATCCTGACGGCTGGCTGCGCGAAGTACAAGTACATCAAGATGGACCTCGGCGACATCGGCGGCATCCCGCGCGTCCTCGATGCCGGCCAGTGCAACGACTCCTACAGTCTCGCCCTCATCGCGCTCAAGCTCAAGGAAGTCTTCGGCCTCGATGATATCAACAAGCTGCCGCTCGTCTTCAACATCGCTTGGTACGAGCAAAAGGCCGTCATCGTCCTGCTGGCCCTGCTGCACCTCGGCGTCAAGAACATCCACCTTGGACCGACGCTGCCGGCTTTCCTCTCCCCGAATGTCGCCAAGGTTCTCGTCGAGAACTTCGGCATCGGCGGCATCACGACGGTCGAGGACGACATCAAGACGATGATCGGCTGATAGCCACCCCGACATTTCCTAGCATTCTCTCAAATCCATATACACCATACACCTGCAGAGAGCTGCCATACGGCAGCTCTTTTTGCGTATCGATGTTGCTGATTTTTTTCGGCATTGTATTGTTTTTGACATAGTGATGTTGCTCTTGCAACATCACTATGCGCTTCTCATTGCTATAATACAGATAAATGAAATGATTTATATAATTTAGAGGGAATCAAGAACATTCAGGAGGGAGAGGGATGGGAATCTACGATCTGGACTTGCAGGAGTTGCCTCTCTTCGAGGGGCTCAAGGCCGACGAGGTGGACCAGTTCATCCAGGCGACGGGGGCCAAGGTCAAGCGCTACGGCAAGGAGATGCGCATCCTCAAGGCGTACGAGGCGAACAGCCGCATCGGCATCATCGCGGAGGGCGAAGCGCTCGTCATTGCGGAGGACCGCTTCGGCAATGAGTCGGTCGGGCACCGGTTGGGCCGCGGGGCGCTGTTCGGCTCGACGACGGCCATCCTGCCCGAGTACGCGAACCCGACGGCCATCGAGGCCGTCTCGGATGTCCTCGTGCTCTGGGTGCCCTACACGGCGCTCATCGTGGCCGGGCCGAGGCTCGGCCGCATCCACGGCATCGTCATGCGCAACCTGCTCGTGGCCTTCTGCCGCAAGAACGTGCTGATGATGCAGAAGCTCGAGGTGCTCTCGCAGAAGACGCTGCGCGAGCGGCTGATCCTCTACCTGCTGCAGCAGATGAGCCGCCAGCAGGCAGACTGCGTCAAGGTGCCGGGCCGCGTGCAGCTCGCCAAGGAGCTCGAGTGCAACAGGAGCGCCCTGACGCGCGAGATCGGCCTGATGAAGGAGAAGGGGCTCCTTGAATGCGGCCCGGACTGGATGAAGCTCGACGAGGCGCGGCTTCGCGAGGAGAGGTGAGTGTATGGTCAGCCTGACATTCTCGGATGTGACGAAGCGCTTCGGCGGCCGGACGGTCATCGAAGGCCTTTCGGCCACGCTTGCGGGCGGCACGGTCACGGCGGTGACGGGGGCGAACGGCAGCGGCAAGTCGACGCTCCTGAAGATGGCGGCGAAGCTCTTGCTGCCGGACGCGGGGAAAATCGTGGCCCGGGACGGTGAGCAGGAACTATGCAAGGCGTCGTACCGGTCGAGGCTCGCTATCGTCACGCCGGAATTCCACGCCTACCCGAAGCTCACGGCGCGAGAGAACCTCGATTTCTTCCTGAGCTTTCGCCGCGCAGAGGCCCTCTCGGACGCGCTCTACGAGCAGCTCTTGGAGCGCGTGGGGCTCGCGCCGGGGGCGGTGGATGGCAAGATGGTCGAGCAGTTCTCGACGGGTATGAAGAAGCGGCTGCATTTCGCGATCCTCCTGGCGTCCGAGGCGGATGTCTGGCTACTCGATGAGCCTGGTGCCAATCTCGATGCTGTGGGCCGCTCGATGGTGCGCCGGGAGGCACGCCTCGCAGCTGATGGGGGCAAGCTCGTGCTGCTCGCGACGAATGACAGAGAAGAGGAGGCGGAGGCCGATGCATGCATCTCTCTATCGGGCCGTTGAGGCGGTCTTCCGCAAGGAGGCGCGCATCTCTCTGCGCTCGCGCTCGTCGTGGCTCGTCGTCCTGATGTTCGCGCTGACGACGCTCTCGTGCGTGAGCCTGCTGATGCAGGGCGATGTGCTCTCGCCGCGCCTTGCGGCCGCCATGCTCTGGGTCATCCTGTTCTTCTCGCTGCTCTCAGGCGCGGGCCGCGGCTTTGCCGATGAGGAGCAGGCGGGGACGCTGATGGCGCTTTCGGTCTACGGCAGCTCGCAGGCTGTCCTCTTCGGCAAGGGGCTCTTCATGGCAGTCCTGCTGTTTGCGCTCTCGCTGCTCATCGTGCCCGTCTACCTCGTGCTTATGGATGTCGCGGTCTTTGCCTGGGGCCTGCTCCTCCTGACACTGCTGTCCGGGACGTACGGCATGGCGATGGCGGGCACGCTGCTCTCGGCGCTGATGGCCGGTGCCAGGGCGCAGAACGGCCTGCTCTCCATCCTGATGCTGCCGGTGCTGCTGCCAATCCTGCTGCCGGCCATCGTGCTGACGGCGGGCTGCTTCACGGGCGATGTGAATGGCTCGTACCTCGTCGGCATGTTCCTCTATGACGCGATTATGACGATTGCCGCATCTTTGCTTTTTGACTTCCTCTGGTATGAGGACTGACATGCGGATATACGATAAGGAGTTGATTGGATGAAGTCGTGTGAGAAGGGGCTCTGGGCCCTCATCCTGCTGCTGACGGCAGGCCTTCTGTATGCCGTGTTCTTCCTCGTGCCGCCGGCCGAAGGGCTCGGCAACCTCGTGCGCATCGCGTTCTTTCACATCCCCGTGGCTTGGGTTGCGGTGCTCGCCTTTCTCGTCAGCGCTTGGTATGCTCTGCGCTACCTGCGGCGGCCGGCAGAGCGCTTCGACGCCATCAGCGCGGTGTCCGCGCGTCTCGGGATTATCTTCGTCGTATTCGCGACGCTCAGCGGCGCCGTCTTCTCGAAGCTGACCTGGGGCGCGTACTGGAACTGGGACCCGCGGCAGACGACGATCTTCGTGCTGTTGCTCATCTACGCGGCATACCTGACGCTGCGCTCGGTGATCGCGGACGAGCGGCGCCGCGCGCGCGTCTCGGCCATCTACGCGCTGTTCTCGTTCCTGACCGTCCCGTTCCTCGTCTTCATCATCCCGCGGTTCTACTTCTCGCTGCATCCCGCTCCCGTCCTCAACGGCAGCGGCTCCATCGACATGGACCCCGTCATGCTGCGCGTGCTGCTGGCGTCATTGCTGGATATGACGCTCATCTACATAGCCCTGCTCTGTCATCGCGTGAAATCTGAAAGAGGTGCATCATCATGAAACGCAAGATCCTGCTCGTCGCGCTATTGCTGGCATTCGTCGGCTACGCCGGCTGGAGCTTTGCCGATTCGGTCACGCCGTACGTCGGCATCAAGGAGGCGAAGGCGGCTACATCTTCGAGTGTCCAGGTCAAGGGATTGCTGGCCAAGGATGCACCGGCTCCGCACATGGAGGGCAACGACTTCGTCTTCACACTGCAGGACGAGGAGACGGGCGAGGAACTGCTCGTGCACTACCACGGCACGAAGCCCGACCAGTTCGACGAGGCGCATCACATCGTCGCCATCGGCAAGATGCAGGGCGAGGCATTCTCCTCGGACAAGCTCCTCATCAAGTGCCCGTCGAAGTACGAGCAGCAGAAGTGAAGCGGCCTGCAGGCAATTTCGATGCAACCTGAATGCAATCCATGGGGGATTTATCGTATGATTGGAACAATATCTCTGGCAACATCTCTGTTTTTCGCCTTGTTGGCCGCGATGGCCTACGGCTATGCAATGAAGGTCGAGGAGGAGCAGGACAGGGCTCGGCGCTGGGGCCGGTGGTCGCTCTTGGGCGCGTGCCTGGCAGCTGTCGTCGCCTCTATCTATCTCTGGGCGATGATCCTCGGCGACCACTTCGAGATCGCCTATGTGGCGAGCTACTCGTCGAGAGAACTGCCGCTCATGTACAAGATCTCGGCCTTCTGGGCCGGGCAGCAGGGGTCGCTGCTCCTTTGGCTGCTCATCCACGCGCTGGCCTCGCTGTACCTCTGCGGCAGGGAGCGCATGACGGCGGCGGGGCTCACGGTCTACTCCGCCCTCGAGTCGCTGCTCGTCATCCTCGTGCTGGCCAAGAGCCCCTTCGTGGCCTCGGCGACGGCCGTGCAGGACGGCGTCGGCCTCAATCCTCTGCTGCAGGACCCGTGGATGGCCGTGCACCCGCCGATCATCTTCATCGGCTACGCGCTCTTGGCCGTGCCGTTTGCCTATGCGATGGGCGCTCTGCTCAAGGATGAGGCAAAGGGAAATTGGTTGGAATCGGCGCGCCGCTGGGCGCTGCTCGCCTGGGGCTTCCTCGGCGCCGGCGTCTTCATCGGCGGCTACTGGGCCTACAAGGTGCTCGGCTGGGGCGGCTACTGGGGCTGGGACCCCGTCGAGAACTCCTCGCTCGTGCCGTGGCTGCTCGCGGGGGCGTTTGTCCACGTACTGCACGTCGCCAAAAGGCGGCCTGCGGCGCTGTCCGTTCTGCACCTTTCTGTCATCTTCACGTTCGCGCTCGTCATCTACGGCACGTTCCTGACGCGCAGCGGCATCCTCGGCGATTTCTCGGTCCACTCGTTCAGCGGCACGAGCATCGGCATGACGCTGGCCGTCGTCAATGCCATCGTGCTCATCGGCGGCCTCGTGCTGCTCGCGCTCAAGGCGGGCAAGCTGCCGCAGGGCAAGGTCTACGAAGACTATGCGAGCCGTGAGTTCTGCCTGCTCCTGGGCGCTCTCGTGCTCGTCTTCATCGCCGCCATCATCTTCATCGGCATGTCGATGCCGCTCTTCACGCAGCTCATCGGCAAGCCGGCCGCCGTCGATACGGACTTCTATGTGCGTACGACCATGCCGCTGGCCATCGCTATGTGCCTCGTCATGGCCGTCGGCTCCTGCCTGCGCTACGGGAAGCCGGCGGAGCCGCAGGGCAAGGTCGTGCCTGCCGTACTGGCCGTGCTGGGCTTTGCACTTGCGTTTCTCGCAGGCGTGCGCTCCCCGGGGCTGCTTGTGCTCGCAGCTGTCTCCATTCTGCTCCTCGGCGAGACGCTCATCAGCTGGCGCAGCCATCTGCTGCGCTTTGGCGCGGTGATTGCGCACGGCGGCGTGGCACTCGCGCTCTTCGCGATGGTGCTCTCTGGCGGTGCCAGCCAGTCGCTCTCGCAGGAGTTCAAGACCGGCGCGAGCGCAGAGATCGCCGACCACACGGTCACGTATGAGGGCCAGGCCTTCGCCGAGGATGGCACGATGAAGTACTACTGCTACCGCGTCGACGGCAGCGAGGCGCGCGCCATGACGAAGCTCCACAAGAATGGCGAGGATGCCGCGCGCGAACCGGCCATCGCCCACACGCTCACGGGCGATATCTACATCGCGCCGACACCGCCGAAGGACACGGGCCGCATGGAGCTCCTCCTCAAGCGCGGCCGCATGGAGATGGGCGACATCTTCGCCTACCGCTATGACGACGTCACGATGGAGAACCAGCCGGACGGCACGATGCTCGTGACGGCCACGATTGCCGTGACGGACGGTGAGACGGTCGAGCACGCACAGCCGACCATCATCGCGACACGCGACGGCGGCACCTCGACGCCTGTTCCCGTCTTCGGCGGCCAGAAGCGCATCCGCCTGACGGGCATCTCCGGCAACGACTCGCAGGCGCGCCTCGAGATCCTGCCGTCGGCTGAGGAAGAAGCGCAGATTGCCGTGACGGCCTCCGTCAGCACGAAGCCCTTCATCTACCTGCTCTGGATCGGTGCCATCGCCGCCTCGCTCGGTTGCTTCTTGGCCATGCGCGCCATGCATTCATCAAAGTGAGTTATAGAAAAATAAACAATATTTAGCAAGGCGTTGCTCGGGCAACGCCTTGCTTTTTCTCATCATGATATAATGAGTGCAAATAAGGCAGAGTAAGAAAGCAGGAAGAGAGGAGGGGGAGCAGAGTGGAGTTCAAGGAATTGTTTCAGAAACACACGCTGGCCTGCCTGGCGGGCGGCTTCGTCATCGGCGTGGCGGTCTGCGGCATCGGCTCAGCGGCCATGGCCTTCTCGGGATCGCCGGCCTTCTGCGGGTCGTGCCATGCGATGAAAGGAGAGGCGGCAACCTTTGCGATGTCTTCGCATCGTGCGCTGGAATGCACGGACTGCCACCTGCCACACGACAATGCTGTGCACTACATGTTCGAGAAGGGGCGCACGGGCATGATCGACACGTATCATGAAGTGCTGCGCGACTATCCGGCGAACATAAAGATCTCGTCTGAGGGCAGACAGACGGTTAACGACAACTGCCTGCGCTGCCATCAGACGACGATGGGGAGTGTCCACGCTGACGTCGGTGTCAGTATGGATACTGGCGGCGACTGCCTCAAATGCCACAGCAGTATCGCACATGGCTCGAACCATCTCGAAGGGGGGATAAAAGTTGAGTAAGCTACAGAAGATATTGGCGGGAATCATAGCTGTCTGCGTTGTATTCTTTGGCTTTGTCGTCGTCCGCATCGTCGCGGCACCGAACGACACGAGTGTCAAGCTCGCTAAGATTCCCCAGGACAAACAGCTCGGCAAGGAAGCCTATAAGGAAGCTTATCCGCTCGAGTACAATTCGTTCATGAAGAACAATGACACTTCGCCGTCGCCGACGGGGTACGGCGGTGCCCAGGCGGAGAACTCGCACCTGACGGAACAGCCGGAGATGGTCGAGAACTTCAAGGGCTACAAGTTTGCGCTCCAGTATGATGATGACCGCGGTCACACGTACGCAGGCGAGGACTTCAAGAACACGAAGCGCCTGCCCGGCCAGAAGGGCAACTGCATCACCTGCAAGAGCTCGTACATGTACGATGTCTACTACAAGCAGAGCGGCTGGGATTACGCCTCGAAGCCGATCGACGAAGTCATGGCACCCATTGAGGACGACCAGTGGTTTGGCTGCTCGACGTGCCACGATCCGGAGACGATGGAGTTGCGCGTCTACCAGCAGGGCTTCATCGACTCGATGGCCCGCCGCGGCATCGATGTCAACAACGCTTCGCACAACGACAAGCGCGCTTACGTCTGCGCACAGTGCCACAATGAGTACTACTTCACGAAGGAAGACGGCCGCGTCAACCATCCGTTTGACAACGGGCTCGATGCGGAGTCGGAGTATGAGTTCTATCAGTCCGGTCAGGCTGGTGCCTTCAAGCAGGACTGGATCCATGCAGATTCCAAGGCCCCGATGCTCAAGGCACAGCATCCGGACTTCGAGACTTGGGCGACGAGCGTCCACGCTGACGCCGGTGTCACCTGTGTCGACTGCCATATGCCGTACATGAGAGAGAACGGCCAGAAGTACACCTCGCATTGGATGACGAACCCGCTGAAGACGACGGAAGAGTCGTGCCTCAAGTGCCACGACGAGAGCGCTGAGACGCTCAAGGCGCGCGTCCAGACGATCGGCGACAACACCTTCAAGCTCCAGCGCATCGCTGGCAAGACGGTTGCACAGGCCCACAAGACCATCAAGGCCGCCAT
The DNA here is from genome assembly GCF_000702905.1 of Mitsuokella jalaludinii DSM 13811. Classification (GTDB taxonomy): domain Bacteria; phylum Bacillota; class Negativicutes; order Selenomonadales; family Selenomonadaceae; genus Mitsuokella; species Mitsuokella jalaludinii. Next base: position 421,764 of record NZ_JNKR01000001.1, on the reverse strand, counting down.
GGATGCCGGTGCGACGGATGAACAGCTCGAAGAGCCGCGTCAGCTCGTCCGCGAAGCGCAGTGGTACTGGGATTGGGTCGCCGCTGAAAATGGCATGGGCTTCCACAATCCGGACAAGATCATGCGCACGCTCGGCCTCTCCATCGACAAGGCACATCAGTGCATCGAGAAGACGAACGCCATCATGAAGGGCAGCCTCTGATCCTTACGGCGATACCTCGGATACAACTCCTATCACATATGGGAAAGCCAGCTCGGAAGCGAGCTGGCTTTCTTATTTTTGCATATTTGACTGGTTATGATAGAATAAAAAGAAAGTATCGAATGTAAGTACGTTAGAGATGATAGGAAATGGACAAGATAAAATTCACGGAGATGCCGACGGAACACGAGGCCCGTCTCTACCTGACGACCATCGGCGAAGAGGAGATGCTGCCGGGCGGGAGCTGCGGCCCCAAGGTGCGGCCGTATTATGTGCTGCACTACGTCACGAAGGGATGCGGCAGATTCTTTGTCAACGGCATGGCATACCACCTGCAGGCGGGGCAGGGCTTCTTCATCGCGCCTGACTACGAGACGCGCTATGAGACGGATGGTGATGAGCCCTGGAGGTACATCTGGGTCGGTGCATCTGGTGAGGAGATGAAGCATCTCATGCATGACATCGGGCTCAATCAGGCGAACCCCATCTTCTCGTGCCATCAGGGGGAGCGGCTCATCCGCTGCCTCCACGACATGCTGGAGCACCGCCAGCTGACTTTGACGGACCATTACTATCGCATGAGCACACTCTACCGCTTTATCGCCATCCTCAGTGAAGAGCGTCAGGACCACCGGTCGATAGAGCGCGGCAATTCGTACGCTGCAGATGCCATGACGTATGTGCGCCATCACCTGCACGAACACATGAGCACGGCGGACATCGCCGCGACGATGGGCCTCAACCGCAGCTACCTCAGCAGCCTGTTCCGCAGCAAGACGGGCATGACGCTGCAGAAGTACATCCAGACCTGTCGCATGACGCGGGCCAAGTACCTGCTCGAGAGCACGCATCTCTCAGTCGCGAGCATCGCGGAGTCCTGCGGCTACGAGAAGGGCGAGTCGCTGAGTCGGATCTTTCGCCGCATGTACGGCATCGGCCCGGCCGATTATCGCAAGCTCTTTCTGGCAAGCCAGCAGGAGAAGCGGCGCGCGGCAAAAAATAAAAAATAAAATTGTAAAACGCAAAAAAAAAGAGCCTGCACATCGCATGCTGACTCGAATGAGGGAAAAATATAAGGGGAGATGGATGAGGGGGGAGCTGACCTTACAGCTCATTCAATCCATCTGCTTTATATGGTAGTACGTTTCGAATGAAAGGGCAAGCCAATCTTGTTGGAAGAATCCCCCCATTTGTTGGGTTGGTCACTTCTCTGTGATATTTTTGCGCAGGTAGGTGCCGCTCTTGCCGCCCGTCTTCTTGTCGAGGTGGATGGACTCAATCTCCATGCCCTTGTCGAGCGCCTTGCACATGTCGTAGATGGTCAGGAGTGCGACGCTGACGGAGTGCAGCGCTTCCATCTCGACACCCGTCTGTCCCGTGACCTTGACCGTGGCGCGCGCCTCGACGGCGCATTCTTCGGGCAGCATCGTGAAGTCGACGCTGCACTTCGCAATCGGCAGCGGGTGGCAGAGCGGGATGACAGAGCTCGTGTTCTTGGCCGCCATGATGCCGGCGATGCGGGCCGTGCCGAGTACATCGCCCTTCTTGGCCGTGCCCTGCTCGATGGCCTCGTAGACCGCCTTGTTCACGCGGATGCGCCCCGAGGCGATGGCCGTGCGGCTTGTCTCCTTCTTCTCGCTGACGTCGACCATGATGGCCTGTCCGCTCTCGTCAAAATGTGTGAGTCCGTTCTCGTATGCCATAAAAGATCATCCTTTCTCATTGCGTATTCGCTGTCTAGAATTTTACCATAAAATGCAGAAGTCAGGCTATCCGTTATCAGCAGACAGCCTGACTTTTATCGCGATATCCGTGTATCAGCACTTGATGCCGGAGCCCTTTCTCGCGTAGAAGACGTACGTGATGAGGATCGTCAGCACCGTGAAGGCGATGATGATGTAGAAGGCCGGTGTGACGCTCTGGAAGTTGGTGTACGACCAGCCGAAGATCTTCGGGATCAGGAAAGCGCCGTAGGCGGCAATCGCTGCCGTGAAGCCCGTGACGAGCGAGGCGTGGAACGGGTTGTCGAAGATGTAGGGGATCATGCGGAACGAAGCGCCGTTGATGAAGCCCGTCGTCAGGAAGAGCAGCAGGAACGCGCCGAAGAACAGCGCGAAGGCGTGCGTCTGGATGCCGAAGAGCACGACGATGCTCGCAGCGAGCATGATGAAGAGCGAGACGAGCGTGACTTTGGAGCCGCTGTTGAGGCGGTCGGCGAGCCAGCCGCCGACCGGGCGGATGCCGGCGCCGATGAACGGTCCGAGGAAGGCGGCCATCGAGAAGGAGACTTCCGGGAATTCCTTCGAGACGAGCAGGCCGAGTGCGGCGGAGAAGCCGATGAAGGAGCCGAAGCCGCAGGTGTAGATCCAGCACATGAGCCAGGTGTGCTTATTGCCGAAGATCGAGAGCATGCTCTTCGGGCTCTGCTTCGGCAGCGGCAGATTGTCCATGAACATCCAGATGAGCACGAGCGTCAGGGCTGTCGGCACCGTCCAGAAGTAGCAGACGTTCTGCACGTACATCATGCCGCTTGGCGTCTCGACGCCGGGGCCGAAGAACGAAGAGAGGTTCCAGCCGAGCAGCAGAGGCGCCGTCAGGTAGATCAGCGAGACGCCGAGGTTGCCGATGCCGGCGTTGATGCCGAGCGCAAGGCCTTTATGCGCCTTCGGGAAGAAGAAGCCGATGTTGGCCATCGAGGCGGAGAAGTTTGCGCCGGCGATGCCGATGAAGGAGACGAGCAGGACGAACGTGTCGTAAGACGTCGTCGGATCCTGCAGCGCGCGCCCGAGGCCGAAGAGCGGGAAGAGCAGCAGGGCCGTCGTGATGAAGGCCGAATTGCGGCCGCCGATGAGGCCCGGCAGGTACGTGTAGAAGAGGCGGCCCGTCGCGCCGACGAGACCCGGCAGTGCAGCGAGCGTGAAGAGCTGTTCATCGGAGAAGTGGAAGCCGGCCATGTTGAGCTTGGCGGCAATCGTCGCCCAGAGCGTCCAGACGACGAAGGAGAGCACGAGGGCCCATGTCGAGGTGTAGAGGTTCTGCTTCGCGATCCTCTCGCCGAACTTCTTCCAGAAGACGGGATCCTCCGGGGTCCAGTTCGCTAGGATCTCCTTGCGCGTGGGATTTGCCCCCAATTTTTTTGTCACAGCTGATTCTGCCATACGTTGACTCTCCTTTTCGTTGAATTTGGTATGAAACCTTGCTAAGCAATAAGGAACGATAAACTCTTTGTCACATTATAGAGGAGATACCTCAAATAATCTGTAAAAAAATCACGCTATATGTAACAAATATCACGGCGCAGGTAAAAACTTTCCCGTATCCTGAACAGGAATACACCATCCGTGTCGCGAATCAATAACGATAAGGGATTTATCTGAGATAGAAAAGGGGAATCGATCTATGGAAGAACGGAAGACGAAGCAGCAGGACCAGATGGAGTCGCTCGTGCGCCATTTCTATGAGATACCGGGCAAGGTCGTCATGCTGCACGACGGCGAATATCTCTTCCACGAAGGGGATATGGCGCGCTACTTCTACATCGTGCGCTCGGGCCAGATCTTCATCACGAAGTACGCGATGTCGGGGCGCGTGCTCTCGCTGCGCCTCGCCTCGCGCGGCAGCATCATCGGCGAGCTGCCGCTTTACGAGAAGGAGCCGGTCTACATCTTCAACGCCGTGGCGCAGAGCGCCGCGGAGGTCTACGCGATCGAGTTCCCCGTGCTGCAGAGCTACCTCGAGAAGAAGCCGGCACTTGCCGTCAGCCTGCTCAAGATCATGGGCGCACACATGCGCAAGCAGCACTCGAAGTTCCGCGACCTCCTGCTCTACGGCAAGAAGGGCGCGCTCTACTCGACGCTCATCCGCCTGGCCAACAGCTACGGCAAGGAGATGGATGGCGGCATCCTCATATCGGTGCCGCTGACGAACCAAGAGCTGGCCAACTACTCGGCGACGGCGCGCGAGAGCCTCAACCGCATGCTCAGCGAGCTTCGCAAGAGCGACATCATCGAGTACCGCGGCCATCTGATCTTCATCAAGGACATCGACTACCTCAAAGAAGCCATCCAGTGTGAGAATTGTGGCAGGGAAATCTGCAACATTGAATGAGCTGAATCCATACTGCTGAGACGCGAAATGCGCCTCGGCAGATTTTTTTTGCGCAAAAGACGGCGGCCGTGATGTTTATCACATGAGTGGGAGATAAAATCGGATAAAATGAGATACAACAGGAGGGTGATGACGTGAGCAATATCTTTACAAAATGGAAGCATCTCATCCCGGTTGAGAAATCGGCGACGGGACATCAGCAGCTCTTTGAAGGCGGCCGTGAATGGGAAGACACCTATCGCGACCGTTGGTCTTTTGACAAGTGCGTTCACTCGACGCACGGTGTCAACTGCACGGGCTCGTGCTGCTGGAACATCTATGTCAAGAACGGGCTCGTGGCCTGGGAGAACCAGGAGCACAATTATCCGGAGACGAGCCCGGACATGCCGGACTTCGAGCCGCGCGGCTGCCCGCGCGGAGCGACGTTCTCGTGGTATCTCTACAATCCGCACCGCATCAAGTATCCGTATCTGCGCGGCGAGCTCGCTGCGCTCTGGCGCGAGGCGCGCAAGGAGCACAAGACGGCTCTTGAAGCCTGGCAGAGCATCGCCAATGATCCCGCCAAGACGAAGCGCTATAAGGAAGCGCGCGGCAAGGGTGGCTTCGTGCGCTCGAGCTGGGATGAAGTATCGGAACTCGTCGCCTCGTCGCTTCTGCACACGGCGATGAAGTACGGCCCGGACCGCAACTTCGCCTTCGCCGTCATCCCGGCGAAGTCCATGCTGTCGTACGCGGCCGGCGCGCGCTTCATGCAGCTCATGGGCGGCGCTTCGCTGTCGTTCTACGACTGGTATGCCGACCTGCCGCCTGCAAGCCCGCAGGTCTGGGGCGACCAGACGGATGTGCCGGAGTCCTCGGACTGGTTCAATGCCGGCTACATCATGACCTGGGGCTCGAACGTGCCGCTGACGCGCACGCCGGATGCCCACTTCTTGGTAGAAGCGCGCTACAAGGGCACGAAGGTCGTCTCGATTGCGCCGGACTACGCGGAGTCGACGGCTGTAGCAGACACGTGGATCTCGCTGAAGGTCGGCAGCGATGCGGCCTTTGCCATGGCGATGGGCCATGTTATCCTCAACGAGTACTACTGGGGTGAGCCGGCCGAGTTCTTCACGGAATACACGCGCCATTACACGGACTTCCCGTTCCTCGTGCAGCTTCAGAAGCGTGCCGATGGCAGCTACGAGTCGGGCCGTTTCCTCAACGGCAAGGACATGGGTCGCACGGACAAGCACGCGGAGTTCAAGCACTATGTCATCGACGAGCTCACGGGCAAGCTCGTCGTGCCGAACGGCACGATGGGCGACCGCTGGGACAACGAGAAGAAGTGGAACCTGCGCGAGGAAGACCGCGATACGGGCGCGAAGATCGTGCCGCAGCTCTCGGTCTTCGGCCAGTTCGACGAGGTCGTCGAGGTCGAGTTCCCGTACTTCGGCAATGAGCGCGAGGAGCGCGTCATCCGCCGCATGGTGCCGGCCAAGCGCGTCAAGACGAAGGCGGGCGAGATCCTCGTCACGACGGTCTACGACCTGACGCTCGCCAACTACGCCGTCGACCGCGGCCTCGGCGGCGCGTGCGCTTCCTCGTACGACGAGGATGTGCCGTACACGCCGAAATGGCAGGAGAAGTACACGGGCGTCCCGGCTGAGACTTGCATCCACACGGCCCGCGAATTCGCCGACAATGCCATCAAGACGCAGGGCAAGACGATGGTCATCATGGGCGGCGGCATCAACCACTGGTTCCACGCCGACGTCGTCTACCGCACGATCCTCAATCTCCTGCTCTTCACGGGCTCGGAGGGCCGCAATGGCGGCGGCTGGGCTCATTACGTCGGCCAGGAGAAGCTGCGTCCGGCAGAGGGCTGGGCGCGCATCATGACGGCCACGGACTGGCAGGCACCGCCGCGCCTGCAGAACTCGACGTCGTTCTACTACTTCGCGACGGACCAGTGGCGCAGCGACGAGGTCGACATGAAGGATCTCGTCTCGCCACTGACGAGCCCGCGCTACCGCCATGCGGCCGACTACAACGTCATGGCCGCTCGCCTCGGCTGGCTGCCGTCTTACCCGACGTTCAACAAGGGCGGCCAGCAGCTGACGGACGAAGCGAAGGCGAAGGGCGAGGACCTCAAGAAGTACGTCGTGCGTTCCCTCAAGGACAAGAGCCTGCAGTTCGCGGCAGAGGACCCGGATGCTCCGGAGAACTTCCCGCGCAACCTCTTCGTCTGGACGGCGAACCTGCTCGGCTCGTCTGCCAAGGGCAACGACTTCTTCAACAAGTACCTGCTCGGCACGGAGCACACGGTCTTTGCCGAGGAAGAGGGCCCGACGCGCCCGACGGAGATCAAGTGGCGCGAGCAGGAGGAGCTCCAGAAGCCGGGCGGCGCTGCCGAGGGCAAGCTCGACCTGCTCATCGACATCGACTTCCGCATGGCGGGCACGGCACTCTACTCCGATGTCGTGCTGCCGACGGCCACGTGGTACGAGAAGGACGATATCTCTTCGACGGACATGCATCCGTTTGTCCATCCGTTCCAGGCCGCTGTCGATCCGCTCTGGGAAGCTAAGAGCGACTGGGATGTCTTCCGCACGCTCGCAGAGGCCGTCTCGAAGGTCGCCAAGGAAGCCGAGCTCAAGCCGTATGAAGACCTCGTCGCCGTGCCGATCGGCCACGACAGCGAGGGCGAGACGGCTCAGCCTGAGGGCCTCGTGCGCGACTGGAGCAAGGGCGAGTGCGAGCCCATCCCGGGCAAGACGATGCCGAATCTCGTGCCGGTCAAGCGCGACTACACGAAGACGTATGAGAAGTGGATCGCGCTCGGACCGAATGTCTCCAAGAAGATGGGATCGCTGACGATGACGTGGGATTCCTCCGATGAGTACGAGGAGATTCGCACGCGCAATGGCGTCATCGAGAACAAGGACTTTGTCTCGTACGGCATGCCGTCCATCTACGACGCACGCCAGGCCGTCGAGGCCGTCATGGGCCTCTCGACGACGACGAACGGCAAGGTGGCCGTCAAGGCCTTCAAGAGCCTCAACGAGAAGACGGGCCTCAAGGGCCTCGAGCATCTGGCCAAGGACCGCGAGAACGAGCGCTTCACGTTCGATGAGATCGCTGCGCAGCCGAAGGAGACGATCACATCGCCGACGTTCACGGGCAGCAACCAGGGGCGCCGCTACACGCCATTCACGACGAACATCGAGGAGCTCGTGCCGTTCCGCACCGTCACGGGCCGCCAGTCCTTCTATCTCGACCACGAGATGATGCGCGAGTACGGCGAGGCCATGGCGACCTTCAAGCCGATCCTCGACTACCGCCCCATCAAGAATCTCTTGGGCGGCACGAAGGAGATCACGCTCAAGTACCTGACGCCGCACAACAAGTGGTCGACGCATTCGATGTACTTCGACAGCCAGCAGCTCTTGACGCTGTTCCGCGGCGGCCAGACGGTCTGGATGAGTGAGAAGGATGCCAAGGAGATCGGCGTGCGCGACAACGACTGGATCGAGCTCTACAACCACAACGGCGTCGTGACGTCCCGCGTGGCCGTCTCGCCGCGCATCCCGCAGGGCACGGTATTCATGCACCATGCCCAGGACCGCCACATCAATGTGCCGGCCTCGAAGATCACGGGCACGCGCAGCGGCACGCACAACACGCCGACGCGCATCCACATGAAGCCGACGCACATGATCGGCGGCTATGGCCAGCTCAGCTATGGCTTCAACTACTACGGCCCGACGGGCAACCAGCGCGACATGTACGTTGTCGCGCGCAAGATGCAGGGGGAGGTTGACTGGCTTGAAGATTAAAGCACAGATTTCCATGGTCATGAATCTTGATAAGTGCATTGGCTGCCATACGTGCTCCATCACTTGCAAGAATGTCTGGACCAACCGCGAAGGCGCGGAATACATGTATTTCAACAATGTCGAGACGAAGCCGGGCATCGGCTATCCGAAGAACTGGGAAGACCAGGAGAAGTGGAAGGGCGGCTGGAAGCTCGGCAAGGATGGCAAGCTCTCGCTGCGCACCGGCTCGAAGCCGGAGCGCCTGCTGAAGCTCTTCTATCATCCGGACCAGCCGGAGATGGACGATTACTACGAGCCGTGGACGTACGACTACGAGACGCTCATCCACTCCAAGCGCCGCAACCATCAGCCGATTGCCCGCCCGCGCTCGCTCATCACGGGTGAGCGCATGGAGATCAAGTGGGGCCCGAACTGGGAGGACGACCTCGCCAACGGCGAGTCGGCCCGCCAGGACGTCAACCTCAAGAAGATCTCGGAGGACATCACGCTCGAGTTCCACGACCTCTTCATGAAGTACCTGCCGCGCGTCTGCAACCACTGCCTGAATCCGGCCTGTGTCGCCGCGTGCCCGTCGGGTGCCATCTACAAGCGCGAGGAGGACGGCGTCGTACTCGTCTCGCAGGATGGCTGCCGCGGCTGGCGCCACTGCGTGCCGGCCTGCCCCTACAAGAAGGTCTACTTCAATTGGAAGACGAACAAGGCCGAGAAGTGCATCTTCTGCTTCCCGCGCCTTGAGAACGGCCTGCCGACCGTCTGCTCCGACACGTGCGTCGGACGCCTGCGCTACATGGGCGTCCTGCTCTATGACATGGACAAGGTCGTCGCCGCCGCTTCGACGCGCGATAAGGGCGAGATCTACCACCAGGTGCTCGATGTCATCGCCGACCCCAATGACCCCGAGGTCATCGAGGCTGCGCGCAGAGAGGGCATCTCGGAAGCGTGGATTAAGGCGGCTCAGGAGTCGCCCGTCTACAAGATCGTCAAGGAATGGCAGCTCGGCCTGCCGCTCCATCCGGAGTTCCGCACGCTGCCGATGGTCTGGTACGTGCCGCCTCTCTCGCCAATCACGCGCCGCATGGAGGCAAACTGCTACCTGCCGGAAGCCGATGAGATGCGCATCCCCATTGCGTACCTCGCTGAGATCCTCGCTGCGGGCAACACGTCTGTCATGACGCGCACCCTGCAGCGCCTCTTGGACATGCGCGCCGTCATGCGCGCCAAGACGACGGGCGACGACCTGCCTTCTCGCCTCGAGTTCGCGCCGGAGGTCTACGAGAAGATGTTCCGCCTGCTCGGCATCGCCAAGTACAAGGACCGCTTCAACATCCCGGCGGGCATACAGGGAAAGAGCCACGCCGAGATGCGCAAGGAGCAGGGCGGCGGCCTCTACACCTGCCCGGGTGGGGGGTGCTGATATGGCTGATGCAGCTGAAATGAAGGATTACCAGAAAGTACTGCTGCTCGCAGCCCATCTCTTCGAGTATCCCGATGCTGCCTGGTGGGCAGACCTAGAGGATTGCCGCAAGGCCCAGCGCGAGATCGAGAATGCTCAGGCCTCTTCAGTCTTCGGCGATTTCCTCGATTTCGTCGAAGAGACGGGGGCGAAGGAGTACGAGGACCTCTACGTGCGGTCCTTCGACTTCTCGCAGAACACGAATCTTTATCTGACGACGCAGGAGCGCACGGATTTCGGCAAGCAGTCGCAGGAGATGCACCACTACAAGGAGCTCTTCCTCGCAAACGGCCTCGACATGCCAAACCAGCTGCCGGATTACCTGCCGGCTCTTCTGGAGCTCTCGGCCGCCCTGCCGCCAGAGCAGGCGGGCAAGGTCCTCGGATCTATCCGCCCGCGCGTCGAGCTCCTGCGCACGCGCTTCATCGAAGCAAAGCTGCCGCATGCCTTCTTGCTCGACATCGTCTTGACAGAAACGGCAGGATTGGAGGTTAAGCCATGAATACATTCTTCTACGGCGTCCTGCCGTACATTGCCCTGACGATCTTCGTCGGCGGCACGATCGTCCGCTACACCGTCTTTGAGCGGGGCTGGACGACGAAGTCCAGTGAGTTTCTCGCCAAGAAGAGCCTCAAGTGGGCGAACCCCGTCTTCCACCTCGGCCTCCTGATGGCCTTTGGCGGCCATTTCATCGGCATCCTCGTGCCGAAGTTCGTCACGGAGGCAGCGGGGACGGATGAAGCGACATATCACATGATTTCGCTCGCGGGCGGCATCCCGGCTGCCGTCCTGTTCCTCGGCGGTTTCCTCTGGCTCATGAAGCGCCGCTTCTTCGGCACGAGCCGCATGAAGGTCAACACGAGCTCGATGGACAAGCTGCTCTATCTCGTACTGCTCCTGACCATCCTCTCGGGCACCGCGGGCACACTCTCAAACATCTCGGCCGGCTTTGATTACCGCGAGAGCATCTCGCCGTGGTTCCGCTCCGTGCTCATGCTCTCGCCGGACGTCAGCCTCATGAAGGATGTCCCCGCCATCTTCCAGTTCCACATGTTCATGTGGATGATGACGGCCATCCTCTTCCCGTTCACGCGTCTCGTGCACTGCCTGAGCCTGCCGTTCGAGTACCTCATGCGCAGCAATATCGTCTACCGCCGCAAGTGATTTTTCTTGCAGATGAAAAGCGAAGTCCAGCCGGGCTTCGCTTTTCGCTTTTCTCGGTGTAAACCTGTGCATCTGGCCTGCATGATGGTATAATGAAGGCATATTTTTGTTAGGAGATGAATATATGGAACATGAGAATACAGAGATGAAGCGGGGGCTCAAGAACCGCCATCTGCAGATGATCGCGCTCGGCGGCGCGATTGGCACAGGTCTCTTTTACGGCTCTGCCTCGACCATCGCGCTCGCGGGGCCTGCGGTGATGCTCTCGTACCTGATCGGCGGCATCGTGATTTTCCTGATCATGCGCATGCTCGGCGAGATGGCCGTCGATGAGCCGGTGTCGGGCTCCTTCAGCCACTACGCGACGAAGTACTGGGGACGCTTCCCGGGCTTCCTCTCGGGGTGGAATTATTGGTTTAACTACGTGCTCGTCTCGATGGCAGAGCTCACGGCTGTCGGCATCTACATGAACTTCTGGTTTCCCGACCTGCCGCAGTGGATTTCTTCACTCGTCTGTCTCGTGGCCATCACAGCGCTGAACCTCGTCAATGTCAAGGCATACGGCGAGGCAGAGTTCTGGATGGCACTCATCAAGATCGCGGCCATCGTCAGCATGATCCTCTTGGGTCTCGGCCTGATCTTCACGAACGGCCAGCCGTTCCCCGATAACTTCAGCAATATCTGGGAAAACGGTGGCTTCCTGCCGAACGGCCTCTGGGGGCTCGCGCTCTCGATTGCTGTCGTCATGTTCTCATTCGGCGGCATCGAGCTCATCGGCATCACGGCCGGTGAGGCCGAAGATCCGGACCACACGATCCCGCGTGCCATCAATCAGGTCATCTGGCGCATCCTGATCTTCTATGTCGGCACGATGATCGTTCTCATGGCCCTCTGGCCGTGGAACAAGGTCGGCATGGAGGCGAGTCCGTTCGTCCAGATCTTCAACAACGTCGGCATCCCGGCCGCCGCGCACATCCTGAACTTTGTCGTGCTGACGGCAGCCATCTCAGTCTACAACTCGGCCATCTACAGCAACAGCCGCATGCTCTACGGCTTGGCGGGCACGGGCGAGGCCCCTTCGTTCTTCCGCAAGCTCTCGCCGCGCGGCGTGCCCGTGCGCGGCATTCTCGTCTCGTCGGGCATCACGCTCATCGTCGTCGCGCTCAACTACTTCCTGCAGGGCCATGTCTTCATGTACCTCATGATGATTGCGACGTGCGCCGCTGTCATCAGTTGGGTGGTCATCTGTGTCACACACCTGAAGTTCCGCCGTTACTGCAGCCTGCACCATAAGGAGACGAAATTTCACGCCATCCTCTACCCGTGGGCGAACTATCTCGCACTGATTTTCCTGGCCGGCGTCATCTTCTTCATGGCCCAGATCCCCGACATGCAGCTCGCCGTGCTGTTCCTGCCAATCTGGCTGCTCGTGCTCTGGATCGGCTACTGCCAGTACAAGCGGCATAGGATTTGACCGCTGCAACATGATGTCAAAAAAAGACTGCTTCGCATGAAGCAGTCTTTTTTATTTGGCGCGCGAATCTGCTGGCCTGCCCTGTTGGGCGGCTCGCCAGGCGCGGCGGAATGTGCCTGGCGGCATGCCGATGATCTGGCGGAAGACGCGGCTGAAGTAGTTGGGGTCATCGAAGCCGACGCGCAGGGCAATCTCGGTCAGGGGCAGGTCAGTATCGATGAGCAGGGTCTGGGCTTTGCCGATGCGCCAGCGGCGCAGGTATTGAAGCGGGGCGTAGTTGGTCGTGTGCTTGAACGCATGGGAGATGTAGTCGCGGCTGGCGTGGAAATGCTGGGCAATGTCGCGGATGGAGAGGTCTTCGGCATAATGCTCTTCGATGTACGAGCGGGCGTGTTCAACCAAGAGGTTTTCTGGCTCAGCAGCTTTGACGGCCCGCTTCGAGATCTGTTGCCATACAAGATGGACGATGGTCTGGGCTGCTGCATTTGCTGCGGGATATCCGTGCGGCTTGGCGAGGCTGTGTTCAATGATGTGATAGAGGGTGCGGAGTTCTTCGGCGATGGACTGGCAGGGAATGCAGGGATGGGTGCCGGGCGGAAGCAGCGCATTGGGGCGCGCGCCGGGGCGCTGGAGTCCTGTGACGGCGATGCAGCAGGCATCCGTGAGTGAATCAAGCATCAGACTTTCATCGTGCATGATTTTACTGTCGTAGACGATGATATCGCCGGGCTGCGTATGGCATATCTCGTTGCCGACGATGTGCGTGCCGTTGCCGGAAAGCATGAAGTTGAGTTCAATGCAGTTCTCGTGCTGATGCATCGTGCGGACGCTGCGGTTCCAATGATAGAAGCCGATGAGGCGTGGTTCCTGCTGGAAGGGGGATGCTTCCTGCTGATCGATGTCGATGGAGACGGGCATGTTTTCCTCCTTTCTGGTCTGTCAGAGTCTTGATCTTGCAAAAAAAGCTCCCATGCAAACATGAAAGGGCAAGGGAGCGGAGGGGGCGGGCTTAATAGAGGCCGTTGCGGCGCAGGATGGGGATGTTGATGTGCTTGTTGAAGAAATTGATCAAAGGTCCCATGCCCAGTGCCATGACGACAGTGCCGATGCCCACGAGACTGCCGAGCAGGAAGCCGATGATGACGGCTGTGCTGTCGAGCAGGATGCGCGCATAGCGGAAGGGCAGGCGTCCGTGCGTCATATCGTCGATGATGCAGCTGAAGGCGTCGTATGGTCCCATGCCGAAGTTCAGGCACATGTAGAGCGAGACACCGAAGCAGGAGACGGCCATGCCGCTCAGCAACAGGATGATGCGGGCAGCGAGATCACTGGCCGGGACTGCGAGGACAGGGGCAAAGATGCTGTAGCTGAAGTCGGATACGGACCCCAGCAGGATGAGGTATAAGAATGTGCCGATGCGCAGGTAGCGACGGCCACAGGTCAGCATCGGGATGAGCAGCAGGACGTTGAAGATCGATACGCAGCTGCCGAAGCTCAGCCCTGTCAGCAGGCTGTAGCCGAGGTTCATGCAGGAATATGGATCGTTGCCGAAAAGGCTCAGGCGCAGCAGACTGGTCGAGCAGGCCATGCAGCTGATTGCTGCGGAAAAGAACGCACCACGCTTCAGCAGAGAGGAGGAAAGACCGGTCTGGCTGTTGCTTTTTACCTCGGCAATGAGCTTCTGATAGAGAATGAGCGGGGATGTCATCATGCTACACTCCTTCTGGGTGCACAGAAAAGATTACGTCTCAACGATGACTCTATCATACCTGTTTTTCTGGAGAAATTCCTTCACAATCTAGCAAAATGTGAAACCCGCAAAGCCTTGTCTTATCGTGTTCTTTGAAATGATTCGCTGTAAAAACTGGACATTCCTGCTTTCTGGCGGGGAGGTACAGAAAAAGCGGACAGGATGAATTCCTGTCCGCTTTGTTCTCGGGGGTGAATATGCCGCTGTACTGAGATCTGAGATGGGATTACTTGGCGCGCAGCTGCGTGTAGAGGTTGACGATCTCCACAGCCATCTCTTTCATGGCCATGCCCGTCATGACGTAATCCTGTGCATGAGAGATCAGGACGTTGAACGGACCCTGGAGTTCGCCGCTGGCTTCTTTTTGCAGCAATTCCTCTGTCTGGAGTTTGTGCGCCTTCAGGAGATGCTCGTCGGCATCCTTGAGGCATTCCTCTGCCTCACCGAAGTTCCCGCGGCGGGCCTGCTTGAGTGCTTCTGCGACCTTCGCGCGACCGTCACCGGCCGCCGAGATGATTGCGAATGCCACATCTTCTGTCTTTGCCATTTATAATTCCTCCTTATTACTTCTTCAGCAGTTCATTCTCGATGCGCTCGCGTGCTGCTGGAGCCCACTCGTTCATCTTCTCGGGGAAGCCGAAGATGGAGACGCAGGCGATGTTGTCGCCGCCGACTTTCGGAGCGTCCGGCTTGAGCTGCTTGTTGGCGAAATCCATCTCGCGCAGTGTCTCGAAGATGCCGTCGAAGTCGACATCGCCCATGCCGAGGTTGAGGTGCTGGTGGACACTGACGTCCTCGCGTCCGCGCTGATTCAGAGAAGGCGGGTTGAGGATGTAGCGGCAGTCGAGCGTCTGGTTGAACGTATCGGCGAACAGGACGTGCGTGAGTTCGTCGCCGGCGTACTTGAGCATATGGCGTACATCGCCCTTGCCCTGATCGTAGAAGAAGCCGTGCGGGGAGGAGTAGACGTAGCCGAGGTTCTTGGAGCGGAAGGACTTGACCATGTCGCAGGCCTCATCGTTGAGTTCGCAGAAATCGTACGGATGCGACTGGATCTCGACGCGCAGGCCCTCGCGCTCGATGATCGGCAGCAGCTCTTCCATGGAGCGGAACCACATGCCGTTGCAGATCTCCTGCTGGTTCGGATCGCCGGAGAGCTCCGTGTTGATGACGGGGACACCCATGTTGACGGCAATCTCAATCATCTTTTTCCAGTTGGCGACGGCCATCTTGCGCTGCTCCTCAGTCGGGCCGGACCAGCGGTAGACGCAGATAAAGGATGAGATCTCGACGCCCGTCTCCTTGAGAGCCTTGCGGTATTCCTCTTCACATTCTTTGGAGAAGAGCGGATGCTTGTAGAAGGGATTGATCCGCGGATGCGGGGACTGCTCAATGTATTTGTAACCCCAGTCAGCAACCTGGTGGACGAGGTCATTGATGCTCATCTGTTTGGACAGTACATCAACATCGAATGCGATTTTCATGGTAAACCCTCCAGTTCATCAAACACGATAAAGTAATATGGATGACCCGCACAGCCTCGCGGGAGGTCTGCGCTGTTTTCTTGCTGTGCTTACAAAATACCATGGCTGAAACGAGTTGTCAAGAATGTTCCGACTACACCGTAACGCTAGTAATGGCGCGGTTTTAGCAGGATTGTACAACTATGGGAGGGGAGCGCTCGACAAGGCGGAGTTCTACAGCAGGATTGTGCAAGTTTCACCTTGAAAATTTTTTTGAAAGAAATTTTCGCGTCAAAACAATAGCGATAGATAATAAGAGAGAAGACAAGATTGTGCTATTTTGGCGCTGAGTCGGCAGTTTTTTGCCCACAACAAAGGCAACATGGTGGAATTATTTGGCGGCGTTTCGCCGTATAATGACAGTGCAAGGTCAAACAGACGACCGGGGACACGACAGGGAAAGAAAGGGAGGATTTATCCATGGCAATCCATATCACAGGCGCACCGTGCTGCTGGGGCGTCGACGATGTCAAGAATCCGTATCTGCCACCTTGGCAGAAGGTGCTCTACGAAGCAGGGCAGGCAGGCTACAAGGCCATCGAGCTTGGCCCGTACGGCTATCTGCCGCTCGACATCGACGTCGTGAGCGAAGAGCTCGCGAAGAACAACATCGGCATCGTGGCGGGCACGATCTTCGATGACCTGTTGGATGAAGGAAACTACGAGAACGTCCTTCATCAGGTCGACGATATCTGCGGCATCATCACGAAACTGCCCAAGCTGCCGACGGAGCCGGGGCAGCGTTATCCGGCGCCATATCTGACAGTCATGGACTGGGGCCACGATGAGCGCGACTACAATGCTGGACACAGCGACAGGGCGCCGCGCCTCAGCGATGAAGACTGGAACCGCATGATGAGCCACATCAAGGGCATCGCCGAAAAGGCGGCTTCGTGGGGCGTCCGGGCCGTCGTTCATCCGCATGCTGGCGGTTACATCGAATTTGCCGATGAGATCGACAAGCTCGCACGCGATATCCCGAAGGAAATTGCAGGTCTCTGCCTCGATACGGGCCATCTGCGGTATTCTGGCATGGATCCGGTCACCTGGCTGCGCAAGTACGCAGACCGTCTCGACTACATCCACTTCAAGGATATCGACGAGAAGGTCTACAACGAGGTCCTTTCGGAGCACATCCGCTTCTTCGAGGGCTGCGGCAAGGGTTCGATGTGCCCGATTGGCACGGGCATGCTCGACTATCCTGCCATCTACAAAGTGTTGACCGAAGAGATTCACTACAATGGCTACATCACCGTCGAGCAGGAGCGCGATCCGCGCAACGTCGCGACGAGCCTGCGCGATGTCAAGGCCAGCTGCGACTACCTGCACAGTCTTGGCTTTGAATGAGCCAATCGGATGGATGACGCAGGCCGGCCTGCGCATGATCCTGACAACTATAGATACTGGCCGGCATCATGAATTTTGGGATGGATTTCAAGAGTTTATTCAGACAAAGGAGCGTTTATCATGATCAATGGTGAAAAAGTACTCGATCACCCGATTCGCTGGGCTATGGTCGGCGGCGGCCGCGGCAGCCAGATCGGCTATATCCACAGGAGCGCCGCCCTGCGCGATCGTTCGTTTGAACTCGTGGCAGGCGCTTTCGATATCAATCCGGAGCGCGGCAAGGACTTCGGCATTCAGCTCGGCGTAGCGCCGGAACGCTGCTACCCGGATTACAAGACGATGCTCATGGAAGAGGCAAAGCGCAGCCCTGAGGACCGCATTGAAGCTGTGACGATTGCCGTGCCGAATGGCCTTCATTATGCGGTCTGCAAGGCTGTGCTCGAAGCCGGTTTTCATGCCGTCTGTGAGAAGCCGCTCTGCTTCACGACGGAGCAGGCAGAGGAACTCGTCCATCTGGCTGACAGCAAAGGGCTCGTCGTCGGTGTGACGTACGGCTATTCCGGCCATCAGCTCATCGAGCAGGCCCGCCAGATGGTCCTGCACGGCGACCTCGGCGAGATCCGCCTCATCAAGATGCAGTTCCCGTTCGGTGCCTACAATACGGCAGTCGAAGAGACGAATGCTGCGGCGCGCTGGCGCATGGACCCCGCTAAGGCTGGCCCGTCCTTCGTGCTCGGCGATGTCGGCACGCATCCTCTCTTCCTCGCTGAGACGATGGTTCCTGATTTCGAGATCGAGAGCCTCATGTGCACGACGAAGTCCTTCATCCCGACGCGCAAGCTTGAAGACAACGCGTTTGTCATCATGAACCTCAAGGGCGGCGCGCAGGCGACGTGCTGGGCTTCGGCCATCAACTGCGGCGCCCTGCACGGCCAGAAAGTCCGCATCGTCGGCTCGAAGGCTTCTGTCGAGTGGTACGACGAGCGCCCAAACCAGCTGACGTACGAGATCGAGGGCGAGCCGGTCCGCATCCTCGAGCGCGGCGGCGCTTACCTCTATCCTTCGGCTCGTGCGGAGGACCGCATCAGCGGCGGCCACACGGAAGGCCTCTTCGATGCGTGGTCGAACCTCTACCGCCGCTTTGCCATCGCCATGGAGAAGGCCAATAAAGGTGAGAAGGCTGACTTCTGGTATCCGGATGTCCATGCTGGTGCCGAAGGCGTCAAGTGGGTCGAGAAGTGCGTGGAATCGGCCAAGAAGGGTGCTGTCTGGGTCAAATACTGATAAAAGTGCCATATCCCCAACAAAAAGAACCGCTCATTCGAGCGGTTTTTTTGTGCATGCCCTCATATCTTGCGATATGCCTTGCGGTAGTCGCGCGGAGACATGCCGGTGATCTTGTGGAAGGCCTTGTTGAAATAGCTGGAGCTGTTGTAGCCCGTGCGGATGGCGATCTCCGTGATGGGCAGTGCCGTGTCGATGAGTAGGGTCTGTGCTTCACCGATGCGGCGGCGCGTGATGTACTGGAGCGGCGCATAGCCGTAGGCGGCCTTGAAGGCATGGGCGAGGTGGAAGCTGCTGATGTGGAATTCTCCGGCGAGTGCTGCAAGCGTGATGGTCTCGTCGTACGATGCATCGAGGCGGCTGCGCACGGCGTCCATGAGATTGTGTTCCTCGGGCGGCAGCACGATGCTGCGGCTCGTCACTTCCATGGTCAGGAGCAGCAGGGCACAGAGCAGGTGATTGATGCTCTCTTCGGGGTGGCAGCCCTTGCCCTGTGCGCCGCGGTACATGAGCTCGAGCAGATGGCAGAAGGCGGGAAAGAGCTCCTCGGTCTTCTGGACGGGAAGCACGTCCTGCGCCAAGAACTGCCCGGCGGGCAGCTCAGGCAGTCTCAGATTGCGGATGGCTCCAGAGTAGATGGAGAGATTGCGATTCGCGGGGGAGGACTCATCGTGCACGACGCCCTGACCGATCAGCAGCAGGTCGCCCTTCTGCGTGTAGTAGCGCTGCCCGTCGATGATATGGATGCCGCTGCCCTCTGTGATCAGGATGAATTCCGCGACATCCTCATGGCGGTGCATCGTGCGCGGCATCGAGGTGTACAGCGTCTCTGCGCGGTAGAGCGTCGTGAGCCGGGGCATGGCCTCGCCTGTGAAGACGGGGCGGTACTTTGTCGAGATGAATGCCATGGAACAACCTTCTTTCTGCAATGTCTTTTCTATAGTCTAGCAAGCTTTTGTGTATTTTTGAAGGAGAATCGACTGGCCGCTTGATTCCAGCAGATATCCGTGCAGAATAATACAAAAGGCAATGAAAGATAACGTTTTCTAAGACGAAACGAGACAGAAACAATGAAGTATTTTTCTGATAATTCATTTATAATATGACTTGTCAAGAAAAAGAGCGATGTTCCTGCGAGGTGGGAACGGCTAACATAATTTGAGAGGAGAAATGTAACATGGCGGAATCATCTCATCGCAAATACCTCAAGCGTGTCACAGTCGTCTCGACGTTCGGTGGCTTGCTCTTCGGTTATGACACCGGCGTCATCAACGGCGCCCTTGCCTTCATGGCCCGTCCGGATCAGTTGAACCTGACTCCGGCAGTGGAGGGCTTCGTGGCCAGTGGCCTGCTCTTCGGTGCGGCCATCGGTTCGTTCTTCGGCGGCCGTCTTTCGGATGCTGAGGGACGCCGCAAGATGCTGCTTTGCCTGGCAGTCATCTTCTTCTTCGCAGCCATCGGCTGCTCGCTGTCACCGACGGCTGGCATCCTCATCGCCTGCCGCTTCGTCCTCGGCCTGGCAGTCGGTGGTGCTTCGGTCACGGTACCTGCCTACCTGGCAGAGATGGCACCGGCCGACAGGCGCGGCCGCATGGTCACCCAGAATGAGCTCATGATCGTCACGGGCCAGCTGCTCGCCTTCATCCTCAACGCTATCCTCGGCGTCACGTTCGGCGAGGTCGGCCACATCTGGCGCTACATGCTCGCACTCGCATCCATCCCGGCTGTCGTGCTCTGGTTCGGCATGCTCGTGATGCCGGAGAGCCCGCGCTGGCTGCTGCTGCAGGGCCGTGTCAGCGATGCGATGCAGGTACTCAAGAAGATCCGCGATGAGCGCATGGCCATCGCAGAGCTCAACGAGATCCAGGACAGCATCGATTCGGAGAAGCATCTCGACAAGGCTGGTTACAAAGACCTGGCAACGCCTTGGATCCGCCGCATCGTCTTCATCGGCATGGGCGTCTCCATCTGCCAGCAGATTTCTGGCGTCAACTCCATCATGTATTACGGCACGCAGATCTTGACGCAGGCCGGCTTCTCGACGGAAGCCGCACTGATCGGCAACATCGCCAACGGCACGATCTCCGTTGCTGCCACGATCTTTGGCATGTGGCTCATGACGCGTCACGGCCGTCGTCCGCTCATCATGACGGGCCAGATCGGCACGATGGCCTGCCTCTGCGCGATCGGCGTTCTCTCGAATCTGCTCGCCGGCACCGAGATCCTGCCGTTCGTCGTCCTTTCGCTGACCGTCACCTTCCTGTTCTTCCAGCAGGGTTTCCTTTCCCCGGTCACCTGGCTGCTGCTCTCGGAGCTCTTCCCGCTGCGCATCCGCGGTATGGGCATGGGCTGCGCCGTCCTCTGCCTCTGGCTGACGAACTTCTGCATCGGCTCGGCCTTCCCGTCGCTGCTCTACTCGTTCGGCCTCTCGGCTACGTTCTTCATCTTTGCGGCCATCGGCCTTCTCGGCCTCGCCTTCGTCTACAAGTTCGTGCCGGAGACGCGTGGCCGCACGCTCGAGCAGATCGAGCATGACTTCCGCCATCACGGTGAGAAGAGCGTTCACTGCGAAGAGAAAGCTTGATCGTTCCATCTGAATCCATTGCGTGTACAGCACCCCCCTTTCCCCGCTCCGGCGGCGGGTAGGGGGTGCTTTTTATTGCAGGATATGTCAAGTCGAATCGAGAAATACTATGGTAAGATATAAATAAAGATTAAGATACGTGACAGCAGGTGGGAAAAATGGGTGTCGTTTACTACAAGCAGAATAAGAATATCCTCGAGCCGCATCTCTCGTGGGAGGGCATGCGCCTCGTCTACGTGAGCTTCAACGACAGCAAGGAGACCTTGACCCCGACGGCGGTCCACTGTCATGAGAACAATCTCGAGCTCCAGTATATATGCGGCGGACGCGGCAACATCCGGATCGGACGGCGCCTCTACGAGGTGCAGAAGGGGGATATCCTCGTCTACAATCAGGGAAAATTCCACGATGAGAGCGCGGACCCGCAGGAGGGCCTGTGGTTCTACAACTGCGGCGTGACGGGGATCTCCCTGCCCGGACAGAGCGAAGGCGTGCTCATCGAGCGGGGCATCTCGCCGCGCCTTCATGCGGGCGAGTTGTCGGAGGAGATCGAGTCTCTGTTCCGTCTCCTTTATATAGAAGTGGATCGCAATCTGCCGAAGAATGATGAGATCACGCAGGCAGTCCTGCGCGCACTCGTCGAGATCATCCTCTACCAGCTGCCGCGGGAAAAGCAGCCGCCGTCCAAGGAGAAGGAACGTCTGCTGATTGACTGCAAGGACTACATCGACTGTCATTTCACGGAAGAGCTGACGGTGGAGAAGCTGGCAGAGCGCTCGCATATGAGTGTCTCGGGCTTTGCGCATCAGTTCAAGAAGATCTTCGGATTCCCGCCCATCCAGTACATCATCCGGCGGCGCATCGGCCAGGCACAGACCTTGCTGATCACGACGGACCTCTCCATCACGGAGGTCAGCGTGCGCGTGGGCTACGACAACATCAGCTACTTCAACAATCAGTTCAAGCGCTTTGCAGGAATGTCGCCACAGAGTTACCGCAAATACAAAGTTGGAGAGCGCCAGTTCAAGAACCTCAATAAACTGGTTCCGCACCTCAACAGCTAGTCTTCAGGAGCGTTTTTGCAGAAACGTGCAAGTCATCGGACTTGCACGTTATTTTTTTGGCGAAAGGGAGCAGGAACGAGAAAGTAATATTCTGAAAACAGAGGTATACTAAAACCATCAAGTGAGAGGAAAACATCCTGAAGAATAAAGAAAAGGAGCATGAATGCGATGAAACTCAGCATGAATCAGGCAACCTGCCTGGAAAAATCCAGTCTTGAAAAGGATCTCGAGCTTTGCGAGAAATACGGCTACGACATGATCGAGCCGCGCACGATGGACGGCATCCCGAACTACCTCAAGAACCACACGATCGATGAACTCGCCGCTTGGTTCAAGAGCCACAAGGTAAAGCCGCTGGCCTTCAATACGCTCTGCTTCTTCAACAACCGCACGCCGGAGGATTACCAGAAAGTCCTGCAGGAGTTGCGCCAGATGTGCGAGTGGGGCAAGAAGATTGGCTGCAAGACGATCATCACGGTGCCGACGGTCGACCTCAAGAAGGTCACGCGCCAGGAAATCCACAAGTCGGCTGTCAAGTGCCTCAAGGAGATGGGCGAGATCGCCGCAGAATACGGCATGCGCATCTCGGTCGAGTTCATCGGCCATCCGGCTGCTTCCATCAACACGTTCGGTGAAGCTTGGTCGGTCATCGAGGACGTCGACATGGACAACGTCGGCATCACGCTCGACTGCTTCCACTTCCATGGCATGGGCTCGAAGCTCGAAGACCTCGCCAAGGCAGATGGCAAGAAGATCTTCATCGTTCACCTCAACGATACGGAGGACTTCCCGATCGGCTCGCTGCTCGATGAGGACCGCGTCTGGCCTGGCGATGGCTGCATCGACCTCGACGCTATCTTCCAGACGCTCAAGAAGATCGGCTGGCAGGAAGATGTCGTCTCGCTCGAGCTCTTCCGTCCGGAATACTACAAGATGGACCCGGAAGATGTCTATCGCATCGGCAAGGAGAAGTCCGAAGCGGTCATCAAGCGCAATTTCTGAGCTGTGTCGTTGAGTCACTGAGTCATTCAGAAGTATCATTTTTAAGATATATGAGGAGGAATCATCATGTTACATGTAGGTGTCATTGGTTGCGGTGGTATGGGCAGAAGCCACATTGATCGTCTGACGAATCGCACGCAGGGTGCAGAGGTTGTCGCCGTTGCGGATATGGTGGACGCACTCGTCGAGAAGGGTGCTGCTATCGCCGGCCCGAACTGCAAGAAGTACAAGAGCGAAGCCGACCTCATCAACGATCCGGCCGTCGATGCCGTCTTCATCGTCACGCCGGGCTTTGCCCACAAAGAAGCACTGCTCATGGCCATCAAGGCTGGCAAGCGCATCTTCTGCGAGAAACCGCTTTGCACGACGGCTGAGGATTGCCTCGAAGTCATCGATGCAGAAGTCAAATCCGGCAAACACCTGATCCAGCTCGGCTTCATGCGCCGCTACGACAAGGGCTACAACGAGGTCAAGGCTGCCCTCGATTCCGGTGAGTACGGCTCGCCGCTGCTGCTGCACTGCACGCACCGCAATCCGGAAGTACCGGACAGCTATACGACGGCCATGGCTGTCCATGATACGGCCATCCATGAGATCGATGTAACGCATTGGCTCGTCAACGACGATTTCGTCTCGGCACAGGTCATCATGCCGAAGGTCACGAAGTATGCGCACACGGAACTCGCTGATCCGCAGCTCATGATCCTGCAGACGAAGAGCGGCATTGTCGTCGAGGACGAAGTCTTCGTCAACTGCAAGTTCGGTTATGACATCAACTGCCAGGTCGTCTGCGAAGATGGCGTCATCGAGATGCCGCAGCCGCTCTATCCGACGTACCGCAAGAACGCACAGATCTCGCAGACGATCGATACGGACTGCTTCGTCCGCTTCTACGGCGCCTATGACGAAGAGGTCCAGAACTGGGTCAACGAGGCAGCTGAAGGCGTCATCGGCGGCCCGAACGCTTGGGACGGCTATCTCGCAGCTATCACGGCAGATGCCCTGGTACGCGCTCAGACGAGCGGCAAGGTCGAGACGATCACTCCGGCCAAGGAGAAACCGGCATTCTACGCCTGATTTCCCGACTACTCTTTCCCACTCCTTGAAAATTCATTTCCCCTTTTACTTGTACTGTTGTTCTCTGTTCCAAGAATCGTTTCTTTGGTCCGTCGCCCGTGAGGGCTGGCGGGCCTTTTCTTTTGGACAGAAGTCAGTGGAAATTTTAGTGCGGTTGTAGTATACTGCAAGTGAGAAATCAATGGAAATCCTTATGTTTACTTTTGAATAACGATTTATGGAGGAATTGAAACATGGAAAAACATATGCTGATCACGATTTCGCGCCAGTTCGGCAGCGGCGGCCGTGAGGTCTCGAAAATCCTGGCCAAGAAACTCGGCGTGCGCCGTTACGACAAGAAGATCGTCGAGATGGCTGCCGACAACATCGAGGAGGGCATGGACCCGAAGGAAGCCGTCGAACTTTCGTACAACACGCCGTCGAACTGCCTCGGCAACCTCGGCGATTACGGCTATGAGCGCGTAGCGCGCCATAACCGCATGTACATCGAGCAGGCCAAGGTCATCCTCGGCGTGGCGGAGAAGGAGAGCGCTGTCTTCCTCGGCCGCTGTGCAGATTACATCCTCAAGGACAAGCCGAATTGCTATTCGTTCTTCATCTATGCAGATGATGACTTCCGCGCACAGCGCGCCAAGACGGACTACAATGGGGCGACGCTTGACCAGCTCAACAAGGAAGAGAAACGCCGCAAGCAGTATTATGAGTTCTACACGGGCCAGACCTGGGGTGCTCCAGAGCACTACGACCTCATGATCAACACCTCGAACATGGCGCTCGAGGATGTAGCAGATTTCATCCTCGACTACATCAAGAAGAACCCGAGAGGCTGAGTAGTCTCTTCTCTCAGAACTGCCGCATCCTGCGGCAGTTTTTTGTGTGAGGACGCGCGGGCCAGCTTCGCTTTTCTTTCGGATTGATACGGAAGTCGGCGCAAAGGGCGGCAAACACAAGCAATAAATTTTGATTATGACAGAGACTTTTCAGAATAAATTTATTTTAGGAGTTTTTGAGGGAAATGGTTTTACTTATGCCGTTAAACAGTGTAGAATAAGGATAGACAGGGGCAAGAAAACCCCTTTGAAACAGGCCGAGACATGATGCTGCAGCGGTTCGGTGCGCGGCGGCATCTGTCTGAATAGATAGTAGGGTACTAAAAGAATAGGTGGGGATTATCACATGTTAAAGAAGACGAAAATTATCTGCACGCAGGGTCCTGCTACGGAGAGACCGGGCGTAGTCGATGCACTGATTGCAAACGGCATGAACTGTGCACGCTTTAACTTCTCCCATGGTGACCACGCAGAGCACCTCAACCGCATCAACATGGTGCGCGAGGCTGCCAAGAAGGCCGGCAAGGTCATTTCCCTGATTCTCGATACGAAGGGACCGGAGATGCGCCTCGGCGAGTTCAAGGACGGCAAGGTCATGCTCGAGAAGGGCAATCAGTTCACGCTGACGTATGAGGACATCCCGGGCGATGAGACGCATGTCTCCGTCAACCACAAAGGACTCTACACGGAAGTCAAGCCGGGTGACACGCTGCTCCTCTCTGATGGCCTCGTAGCACTCAAGGTCGATGAGATCCGCGGCAAGGACATCATCACGACGATCCAGAACAGCGGCAAGATGAGCACGAAGAAGCGCGTCGCTGCTCCGGGCGTATCCCTCGGCCTGCCGCCGATCTCGGAGCAGGATGCGAAGGACATCATCTTCGGCTGCGAGCAGGACCTCGATTTCGTCGCTGCTTCCTTTATCCAGCGTCCGGAGGACGTCCTGGCCATCCGCAAGCTCATCGAGGAGCACAATGGCCACATGGAGATCATGCCGAAGATCGAGAACCTCGAAGGCGTCAAGAACTTCGATGCGATTCTCGAAGTCTCCGACGGCATCATGGTCGCTCGCGGTGACCTCGGCGTTGAGGTTCCGGCCGAGGACGTTCCGCTGATCCAGAAAGAGATCATCCGCAAGTGCAACAAGGCTGGCAAGCCGGTCATCGTCGCTACGCAGATGCTCGACTCCATGGAGCGCAACCCGCGCCCGACGCGCGCTGAGGTCTCCGATGTCGGCAACGCTATCCTCGATGGTACGGATGCCATCATGCTCTCCGGCGAGACGGCTTCCGGCGATTACCCGGTCGAGGCTGTTTCCACGATGAACCGCATCGCTTGCCGCATCGAGGAATCCCTCGAGTACAAGAATCTCTTCGTTGAGCGCGGCTTCGAGCACAGCCAGAGCCGCACGCGCGCCGTCGCACATGCTACGGTACAGATGGCTTACGAGCTCGATGTCCCGGCTATCATCACGCCGACCGACAGCGGCTACACGACGAAGATCGTATCCCGTTACCGTCCGAAAGCAGCTATCGTTGCCTACACGCCGCATGAGAAGGTCGTCCGCCAGCTCAACCTCCGTTGGGGCGTATACCCGATCCTCGGCACGCAGTGGAAGGACGTCGACGAGATGATTGCGAACGCTGTTTCCGCAGCTGTCAAGGACGGCTTCGTGAAGCGCGGCGACACGACGATCATCACGTCCGGCATCAAGCTCCAGAGCAAGACGAGCGTCGGCAACAACACGAACATGATCCGCGTCTACAAGATCTGATTGCAGGATAGCGCATATCCTGGTCTATCTCGTTGACCGAGAAGAGGCCACCGGCAGAGCCGGTGGCCTTTTGTGTCCGCTACGGAGAGATAGGCTGTACAGCTTAAAAAAATTCTACAAAACGATTGAGAATACTGTTACAATGTGATACAATAAAGAAAGAATTGGAATAAATAAAAGGAGGAGTATCTATGGGTTGGCTGGATACGATGACGCCGAAGCCAGGTGGCAGTCGCCATTGCAGCGATGATTACATGTACATGGTACATGGCGCGTATGTCGTGGCTGAAGCAGATGACAAGACCGTTTATTTTTCCGCAAAATATTCAAGTAAGTGCTATAATGGCATTCCTCTCTCCCGCCAGAAAAGCGAGAACTCGTCAGAGATGCGGGGCAACTGAACGCTGCGGGGAAGGGAATGAGGCATACGATGCAGTAACGGACGCACAACGACAAGCATGAAGATGGCTGGAACCTCTGTGTAGCAAAGGTTTCAGCCATTTTTATTGCGGAGGGAATGCATTGTATGGTATGATAAAGGAGTAATTTATTCCGCATTTTTAAGGGGGCCAATCTTTTGCTTACCATTTTAATGATACTCGATGCGATTGTCTGCATCATCCTGATTGCATCGATCCTCGGACAGGAAGCCAAATCCGCCGGCATGGGCGGCATGGGCGGCGGTGCGGATACCGTCTTCTCGAGCAAGGCGCGCGGCATGGACGCGTTGCTCGCTCGCGTGACGGTCGTCTTCGCCATTCTGTTTGCGGTCATCACCATCGTGATTGCACGTATGACGAACTGATATGATGATGATCATCCCCTGCTCTCCGGCAGGGGAAATTTTCTTGCATAGGGGGTGCTTGCCATGATCATGGAAGGGGCAGAGCCCTTTTTCCTCCCGGGAGGCAGCACGGGAGTCCTGCTCGTCCATGGCTTTACGGGGCTGCCAGCGGAGCTCTCGATGATGGGGGAGTACTTGCAGCAGCGGGGTTGCACCGTCCTCGGCGTGCGGCTGGCTGGCCACGGTACGACAGTCGAGGACATGAGCCGCATGACGGCGGAGGACTGGCTCGATTCAGTCCGCGACGGCTATGCCATGCTCAGGGGCTCGTGCGAGCGCATCGTCGTGGCTGGTCATTCGATGGGCGGCCTGCTCGCCCTGCTGCTGGCAGCCGAGAAATCTGGCAGGGATACGGGCCTCGCCGGCGTCATCTCGATGGCGGCGCCCATCTACATCGCAGAAGAGCGCGGCATCGCACAGCTGCCGCCGCGCGAGCTCTGCCGCGGCAAGTTCGTCCCCAAGGCGAGACGGCGCCTCAGGGATGTGCCGCCTGCCGTCAACCACACGTACCGCTTCATGCCCCTCGAGGGCGTCTACGAGATGCTCGCGCTCATCGAGCGCACGAAGGCGGCCCTGCCGGGCCTCAAGCTCCCGGCGCTCATCCTGCACAGCCTCAACGACAGGACGGCGGATGCGGAGAGCGCCATCTACATCCGGGAGAATCTGGGCAGCGCGCAGAAGAGGCTCGTCTGGCTCAAATCGTCGGGCCACCTGATACCGCTCGGCGAAGAGAGGGATATCGTATTCTCGGAGTCGGCCGCTTTTATCGGGGCGCTTGCCGGCGGCGGGGCAGAAGCGGATCGATAGAACAGGCAAAGACCTGATGAGAAGAAACGGATAGACAGATTGTTGGAGAAAAGAGTATGGATTTAAAAGAACGAATTTTAGCGTACATGCATGAAGAGGCGTACCGCCCGCTGCCGGCCGAGGAGCTGGCCGACGGGATGCAGCTGACGCCGGAGGACCTCGTACAGTTCGATGCAGCGCTTGAAGAATTGGAAAAAGAGGGCGCGATCATCAAGAATCGCAGCGACCTCTACGGCATCCCGAGCCGCATGCACCTCGTCGTCGGCCGCCTCTCGATGACGGCCAAGGGCTTTGGCTTCATCATCCCGGATGTGCGCGATTCCGAAGAGGAGACGGATGTCTTCGTGCCGGGCGCAGACCTCAATACAGCCATGCACGGCGACCGCGTCGTCGCCCGCGTGACACCAGCTCAGGAGGAAGGGCGCTCGCGCGAGGGCGAGATCATCCGCATCCTCGAGCGCGCGAACGAGAAGATCGTCGGCACCTTCGAGAGCAGCAAGACGTTCGGCTTCGTGACGCCGGACAACACGAAGCTCAGCCAGGATATTTTCGTGCCCAAGAAGGCCTTCCGCGGCGCGAAGACGGGCAGCAAGGTCGTCGTCGAGATCACGAAGTGGCCGGACCGCCGCCGCAATGCGGAGGGCAAGGTCATCGAGGTGCTCGGCAAGGTCGGCGACCCGGGCGTCGACGTTCTTTCGGTCATGCGCCAGTACGACCTCTCGGAGACGTTCCCCGAGGACGTGCAGGAGGCAGCCGATAACGTGGAGCAGGAGCCCTCGCCGGAGGAGTACAGAGGCCGCCGCGACCGCCGCGACCTGCCGATCGTCACGGTCGATGGCGAGGATTCGAAGGACCTCGATGACGGCGTCTTTGCGCGCCGCAATCCGGACGGTTCCTTCTTCCTCGGCGTCTACATCGCCGATGTCAGCTGGTATGTGCGTGAGAATCAGCCGCTCGACCGCGAGGCACGCGAGCGCGGCACGAGTGTCTATCTCGTCGACCGCGTCATCCCGATGCTGCCGAAGGAGCTCAGCAATGGCATCTGCAGCCTCAACGCCGGCGTCGACCGCCTCGCGATGGCCTGTGAGATGCAGATCTCGCCGGAGGGCGAGGTCACGAGCTACGAGATCGTGCCGACTGTCATCCACGTCTACCGCCGTCTGACCTACAACATTGTCAACAAGGTCCTCGTCGACAAGGCAGAGCCGTTCCTCTCGGACAACCAGGACATCCGCGAGATGCTCGAGACGCTTGAAGCACTGCGCCATGTTCTCAAGGCCAAGCGGCATCGCCGCGGCTCCATTGATTTCGATGTGCCGGAGGTCAAGGTCAAGCTCGACGACAAGGGCCATCCCGTCGCGCTCATCAAGCGCGAGGGCTCGCTGGCGGAGTCCATCATCGAGGAGTGCATGCTGATCGCCAATGAGACGGTGGCGCGTCACATGGACACGAAGCAGCAGCCGTTCATGTACCGCGTGCACGAGCAGCCGTCGGATGAGAAGATCGAGCGCCTCAACAGCCTGCTCGGCGCCTTCGGCCTCTTCGTCCACCAGTCGGAGACGGGTGACATCAAGCCGATGGACGTCCAGCAGGTGCTCGAGAAGGTCAAGGGCAAGCCGGAGGAGCGCATCATCAGCACGGTGGCCCTGCGCTCGATGCAGCAGGCGCGCTACAGCGACATGAGCCTCGGCCACTTCGGCTTGGCCGCGCGTTACTACACGCACTTCACCTCGCCGATTCGCCGCTATCCGGATCTCATCGTGCACCGCCTGCTGCGCGAGACGTTCGCGACGGGCAGCATCCCGGCTGAGCGCCAGGCGAAGCTTCGCACGATGCTGCCGGAGATCGCCGATCACGCTTCGGAGCGCGAGCGCATCGCGATCGAAGCGGAGCGCGAGACGACGGACATGAAGAAGATCGAGTACATGGCGCAGTTCGTCGGCGAGGAGTTCACCGGCATCATCAGCGGTGTCACGGCTTTCGGCATCTTTGTCGAGCTCGACAATGGCGTCGAGGGACTCGTCCACGTCTCGACGATGGTCAACGATTACTACGAGTACCGCGAAGAGCAGTTCGCGATGGTCGGCGAGCGCACGAATAAGGCGTACCGCCTCGGCGATGAGGTCGAAGTCCTGCTCGTGCGCGCGAATGTCGAAGAGCGCAATCTCGACTTCGTGCTCAAGGACAACGGCGCCTATGACCCGCTCGCGATGAGGAATGCCGTGCGCGGCGGCCGCAATAAGGGGCCGAAGCCGGCGAAGACCGACAAGGTCGATAAGAACGACAAGAACGGCAAGGCGGACAAGGGCGGCCGCCAGGAGGTCAAGAAGCGTCCGGCACGCCGTCCCGTCGACGACATCATCGCGGATTTGCCAGCAGCAGAGGGCGAGGAGAAGCCGAAGAAGAAGCGCAGCCACGGCAAGAAGAACCGCGGCGCCTCGGGCGAGAAGCTCTCGCGCCCGGACCATGGCCGCGCCCCGCGCGAGAAGCGTGAGAAACGCGAGCGCGATCACGGCAAGGGCAGGGAGCGTTCCGGTAACCGCCAGGAGCGCCGTGACCGCGAGAACGGCCGCGGGGAGCGCGACTACCATCGCGTCACGGTGACGGGCCTCAACAGCGCCGTCTGGCCGGACCCGCCGGGATACCATGAGCGCAAGCTGCGCGAGGAGGCGCGCGCCGAGAAGGCGAAGGCCGCCCCGAAGCACCGCCCGCGCCCGCACCGCAAGACAGAGGGCGGCACGACGTCCAATAAATAAGACCAATGAAACCACTCAGGTGAGATAAATGGGAAGAAAGAATGCAGGTATCAAGACGGTCTGCGAGAACCGCAAGGCACGCCATGATTACTTCATACACGAGACATACGAAGCCGGCATCGCGCTGCAGGGAACAGAAGTGAAGTCCCTGCGCGCAGGCCGCGCCAACCTCAAGGACAGCTATGCGAGCATCCAGGATGGCGAGCTCTTCGTCGAGAATCTCCACATCAGCCCGTACGACCAGGGCAATATCTTCAACCACGATCCCCTGCGCCGCAGGAAGCTCCTGATGCACAAGGCCGAGATCGTGAAGCTCTTCGCTAAGACCCGCGAGAAGGGCTTCACGCTCGTGCCGCTCAAGATTTACTTCAAGCACGGCCGGGCCAAGATGGAGATTGCACTGGCCTCCGGTAAGCACAACTACGACAAGCGCCAGGACCTCCACGAGAAGGCCGCCAAGCGCGAGATCGAGCGCGCGCTCAAGGATCGCCAGCGCTACTGACAAAAAACTCCTGCCGCTCCGCATTTGCGGGGCCGGCAGGAGTTTTTTGTCAGTAGCGCGAATTACTCAGTAAGGAAGTATGTATGTTGAGAAGAGGTGATTATCATGAAAGATATGGGGGAAAAACTTGGTCGCACGCTGGCCATCGCCTTGCTTGTCGGTGCGGGCAGCGTGATCTCGGCGGTCAGC
Organism: Mitsuokella jalaludinii DSM 13811; assembly: GCF_000702905.1. GTDB lineage: Bacteria > Bacillota > Negativicutes > Selenomonadales > Selenomonadaceae > Mitsuokella > Mitsuokella jalaludinii. The sequence goes on along the minus strand of NZ_JNKR01000001.1, from coordinate 390,213 downwards.
GCTGTGCCAGATTGCTTGCAGGCCGCTGAGGCAGCATCGGCAGCGGCCGAGAGGCAGGAGCATATCCAAGAGGTTGCTGGGAATGCTCTCGTGACAGTGCGCCAGCACAATGTGGCACTCAGGGACTATCAGGGCAGGGAGCTCCACACAGGCAAATACCTTGAACTGGCCGCAAAGCCTGGGGCAAGCCATGCGCTGCGCCGGTCGCTAGCGCGCTGGAATGATGCGGAGCGCACGCGCTGGGCAGGCGACGAGAAGATGCTCAGGAATGCCGTGCACTTCACCGAGGAGAACGGCATCCAGATGTATGCGCCGTATTACATGGGCCATGCCATCGCGGGCTGGGGACGCGTCGACGATGCGGTGCTGAGTTTCTGCACGCGCACGGAGTCCTATACGGGCGGCGCGCATCCGAATCACGCCTATCAGAGCTGGAATTTGGATCTCCGGACGGGCGAGCCCATCGCGCTTCGCGATATCGTCACGAGCCGAAGGGCCTTCCTGACGGCTGTGGCGGCGGCGTTTCGCGCGCAGTATCCGGGGCGCGAAGATGAGACATTCCGGCGCACGATCGACGCGCAACTTGAGTCCATCTACCCGTACCTCGACTGGGATCAGTCCACGGTCTGGATCATGTTGCCCGGAGGCGGTATCCGCGTCTACTACAGCGCCTACGAGCTCGCACCGTACGCTGCCGGCGACTTCATCCTGACGCTGATGCCCGAGGGAAATCCGGGGCTCTTCAAGGCGCGCTGATATGCGTGCATGAAAAATGAAAAAATCCCATCCATCAGATAGCAGTATCTGATGGATGGGACTTTTTTTACGGGCTCAGGCCTCGACGGCTTCGCCGCGGGAATCTTCGATCTTGCCCTGGAGGTCGTGGTCGGTCATCGCGCAGACGGCGGAGTCGGACCAGACGTTCTCGGCCGTCTCGATCATGTCGATGATCGTGTAGATCGGCAAGATGACACCCATGAGGCCGAGCGGTGCGCCGAGGGAGCTCATGAGCGAGAGCGTCAGGAAGTAGCAGCCCATCGGGACGCCGGCGTTGCCGATGGCGGCGAGGACGGCGACGAAGAGCCACGTGATCATGGTGCCGATCGAGAGGTCAAAGCCGGCGTTCTGCATGACGAACAGCGACGTGACGAGGATGAAGGCTGCGCAGCCGTTCATGTTGATCGTCGTGCAGATCGGCAGGACGAAGCGCGAGACGCGCGGATTGACTTTGAGGTGCGCTTCTGCGGAAGCGAGCGTGACCGGCAGCGTGCCAGCCGAGCTCTTCGTGAAGAGGGCGACCGCGATAGCGGGTGCCATCTTGCGGAAGACGTAGAGCGGGTTGAGGCCGCGCGCCAGCAGGAAGAGCGGGATGACGAGGAAGAACTGGATGAAGTTGCCGCCGAGTACGACGAGCGTGTACTTGCCGAGTGCACCGACGATGACGCCTGCTTCAATCTGCGAGGAGAGCTGTGCGGCAAAGGCGAGGATGCCAGCCGGAAGAGCCCAGAGCAGGGCGCGGATCAGCGTGAAGAGGAGTTCCTGCAGGCCGTGGATGCCTTTGAGGAGCACGGCGCGGTTCTCCGTCTTCGGCATGAAGGCGAGCGCGAGGCCGACGGCCGCGGCAATCAGCATGACGGACAGGACATTGCCGGCGAGGAACGGCTGCAGCATGTTGTTCGGGATGACCGAGAGGAAGTGGTCGTAGTAGGAGAGGGAGCCGAGCTTCTGCATCGGGACGTCCGAGGTACCGGCGCCGATGAGGTCAGCCGGCAGATTACCCGGTGCAATCCAGAGGTAGAGGATGAGGCCGATGGAAGCGGCGGCAATCGTCGTCAGCAGCGTGTAGGTGACGGCGTGCGCGAAGATGCGGCCCGTGTCCTTCTTGGCGCCGAGCGCCGAGAGCGTCGTGATGACGGCAAGCGCGATGGTCGGCACGGCGATGAACTGGAACAGGCGCGTGAAGACCGTGGCTACGAAGTTGAAGAGCTCGTTGAGCGCAGGTACCTGCAGCCAACCGAGGATGGCGCCGACGATCAGAGCGGCGAACCAGAGGACCATCTGCTTGGCCTGCCCACCCTTGCGCTGGCGCAGGGCCTCGTCCTTTGCGAGGTCGACGGAATCTTTATTGGGATTTGCCATGATATACCTTCTTTCGTTGATTCAATCGTGGATGATGGCTAAGTGCTTGTAAAGCATATATGATTAATATGTGATACATTATAGATGGATTGCGGCGGCCTGTCAAGAGTGAAAATCACCATTTTGGCAATCGTGCCTTTGACAGAGTGGAAATGTCATTGCTATACTGGACCATAGTATCACATGACAGAGAAAAGAGAAAGATAGAAAGAGAGGCGGATGATATGGAAGGACAGGACGAAAACAAGCAGCAGGAGAAAGTGCACAAGCGGCGCATCCACTACAGCGGGCGCTATCCGCGCCACTTCGCGGAGAAATACAAGGAGCTCAACCCGGAGAAGTACGGGGAGGAGATCGCTCACGTGCGCGCCAAGGGGAATACGCCGGCTGGCACGCACATCCCCATCATGGTCGAGGAGATCCTCGCGATTCTCGCGATAAAGCCGGGTGAGCGCGGCTTTGACGCGACGCTCGGCTACGGCGGCCACACGATGGCGATGCTCGAGAAGCTCGAGGGCAGAGGGCACCTCTACGGCGGCGATGTCGATCCGATCGAGTCGGCCAAGACGGAGGCGCGCATCCGCGCGAAGGGCTATGGACCTGAGATCTGGGAACGCCGCCTGATGAACTTCTGCGAGATCGACAAGCTAGTAGAGGAGGCCGGCCCTTTTGACTTCGTGCTAGCCGACCTCGGCGTCTCCTCCATGCAGATCGACAATCCGGAGCGCGGCTTCACCTACAAGTCGGACGGCCCGCTCGACCTGCGCCTCAACCAGCAGGCGGGCATCTCGGCAGCGGACCGCCTGCGCGAGATGACGCAGGCTGAGCTCGTCGGCATGATGCAGGAGAACGCCGATGAGCCGTATGCCGAGGAGATCGCGCGCCAGATTGTCCGCGCAGAGAAGCGTCGGCCCATCCGCACGACGCGGGAGCTCTACGCGGTGATCGAGGCGGCTCTCGAGAAGGTGCGCCTGCAGCGCGGCGCGGACGGCAGGCAGCCTGATCGACGCGACGTCATCCGCAAGAGCAGTGCCCGCGTCTTCCAGGCCCTGCGCATCGATGTCAACCACGAGTACGAAGTCCTCTACGAGTTCATGGAGAAGCTGCCGTTCGCGCTGGCACCGGGCGGGCGCGCCGCCATCCTGACGTTCCACTCGGGCGAGGACCGCATCGTCAAGAAGGCGTTCAAGGCGTTCCACCAGCAGGGCATCTACCAGGACATCGCGCGCGATGTCATCCGGCCAAGCCGCGAGGAGTGCTACAACAACAGCCGCGCGCACTCGACGAAGTTGCGCTGGGCCATCCGCGCCGAGTGAGCCGCGCTTGTGACTGGCTCACGGACTTCGCGCCTGACACTTGCTATACTGGACGGATAAACGTCCGCATGGCGGACGATGGACTATGATGGAACCGAAAAATGAGATTGAGAAAAGCAAGAAAGAAAGCAAGAAAGGAAGTTCCTGGATGACGATGGAGAAGACAGATCTTTTGGTGATTGGCGCAGGCCCTGCGGGCATCTCAGCAGCGCTCTATGCGAGGCGCGGCGGCCTCTCTGTGACGGTCGTGACAAAGGGCATTGAGACGGGCGGCCTCTCTAAGGCGGAGAAAATCGAGAATTACTACGGCTTTGCTGAGCCTATCTCCGGCAAGGAGCTCCTGCGCCGCGGCGCGGCAGGTGCCAGACGCCTCGGCGTGGAGATCGTCGAGGAGGAGCTCTTGGCGCTCTCCTTCAACGATACGTTCGACGGCTTCAAGGCTGCCTCCCGTCAGCACGAGTGGGAGGCATCGGCCGTCGTTCTCGCTGCCGGTGCTTCGCGCCGCACGCTGCCGATACCGGGGATAGCAGAATTCGAGGGCAAGGGTGTGAGCTACTGCGCCATCTGCGATGCCTTTTTTTACCGCGGCAAGAAAGTCGCCGTCATCGGTTCGGGCGAGTATGCCGTGCATGAAGCACAGGTCTTGCTGCCGCATGCCGAGATGGTTACGCTGCTGACGAACGGCGAGCCGCTGACGGCGGAGGTGCCCGATGATGTGGCAGTATGCGATGGCAAGATCGCAGCCGCGGAAGGCGCGGGGCGCGTCGAGCGCGTGCGCTTTGCAGACGGCGAAGTGCTGCCGCTCGACGGGCTCTTCCTCGCCATCGGCACGGCGGGCAGCTCGGAGCTGGCGCGCAAGATCGGTGCCATGCTCGACGGTGCCGATGTCAAGGTGGACGTGCATCAGGCGACGAATGTGCCGGGCCTCTTTGCGGCAGGTGACTGCACGGGCGGTCTGCTGCAGGTGGCCAAGGCCGTTCATGAGGGGGCCGAGGCCGGTCTCTCCGCGCTGCGCTATGTGCGCAGCAAGCGCAATGCCAAGTGATGGCACATGATGATACGATGGTTTTACGAGAAAGAAGGATGATTTCTTGACGACAAAACGATGGCTCGGTGTCCTGGGCTTCACGATTTTCGGTATCCTGCTCTTCGCGAGCTGGCTGCTTCCGGGGCAGACGGGCTTCTGGTATGGACTCGACAGCTCGGTCTTTTTCTTCTTCAATCATTTGATCGGGCAGAGCCAGGCCCTGCTCTATCTGGTGGCCTTCACGAATCTGCGCCCGTTCGATGCAGTGGCCTTCCTCTTCATGCTGGGAATCTTCTACCACTACTACCGCCAGCAGGATGCCAAGGGCAGGCGCTGGATGCTCTGCATCGGCCTGACGATGCTCGTGACGGCTGTGATCGCGAAGCAGTTCGACATGATGCTCGGCTTTGAGCGGCCGAGCGCGACGAAGTTCTTCACCCTGCAGGGGGTGCCCGTGCTGCGTGTCTCCGAGCTCACGGGCTGGCCGGCCAAGGACTGGTCGAGCACGAGCTTTCCAGGCGACCACGGCATGATGCTCTTGATCTTCACCTTTTACATGCTGCGCTATTTCGGCAAGAAGGCCTTCGCGGCGAGCCTGTTCGTCGTCATCGTCTTCTCGATGCCGCGCATCATGTCGGGGGCACACTGGCTGACGGATGTCGTCGTCGGCTCCGGCTCCATCTGCAGCATCGTCCTGAGCTGGATGCTCCTGACACCGGCATCGGACCGCATCATTGCGCTGTTTGACCGCTATCTGCCGCATCAGGACAAGGCCAAAACGAAAAAATGAATCTTGTTTTCAGCAGTGCAGTCCACGAGGCTGCACTGCTTTTTTGCTGGATACCTATTCTGCTCAGAGGAAATCCTGTGCTATAATGAAAGGAAAGGTTTTGGAAAAGGGTGAACATACTTTGGATCAAAAGTCATATGAGCTGTTGCAGACGAGTATCGTTCAGGGCGCGGACGGACTCGGCCAATATTTAAAGAAGATTCTGAGCAAGCCAATCCTGCTGGTCACGGGGAATGGCAGGGAGTTCTATCCGGAGCGGATTCCCGTGGCGGAATCCATCCGCAAGATCCTCTGCCATATGCCATCTTTTCAAGACGAACAGTATTATTACATACATGACAGGCGCCTGCTCGTGTTGCAGGAAAGCCTGCCGCAGGAGGAGTTGCGCCTCTTCCTCTTCATCAGCCGCACGGCGGCAGAGGACATCGATGAGCTCGTTCAGAAGGTCAGGCCGGCACGCCTGGCGCTGGCGTATTTCCTGCGCAGCCAGATTGACCTCGGGAACGAGATACAGCGTGCCATTGAGGGGATACTGACGGATGCGTTCTCTGGCATACAGTACCGCCTCGAGAATCTGCTGCGTCGGAACGGCATCCATCTCGATGAGAGCCAGGCGTACCGCGTGATGCTCGTCGAGTTCGAGGACCGCTCCGTCTCGGAGATGGAGGTGGACTTCAAGGGGAGCCTCGCGCAGCTCGCGCACCGCTACACAGATGTCATCCTCTGCCCCTTGACCTGGAACGGCAGGGGCCTCGTCATCATGCCGGACGTCGACCGCATCGCCGACCAGGCGCTCTGCGAGCATGCGAAGGTCATGCAGGATCTCCTGCATGACTGGCAGCAGGATTTCTCGAAGCGCCATCAGGTCCGGCTCGACTGCGGGCTCGGCGATCCGCACGTGCTGCCGGAGATCCAGAAGAGCTATCAGGAGGCGCGCCTGGCGCTGTCCTACGGCCGGACGAAGCATGAGCACGGCTTTTTCCGCTGCTACGAGGACTGCGGCATCATCAGCAATATCTTCTCGGGCGGCGTGGAGTCAGCTTTTGCCTTCTGCCGCTCGGCGCTCGGGCGTCTGCTCGACTACGACGGCGAGAATGACGCGGATCTCTTAGTGACGCTCAAACTGCTCTTGGAGACGAACTTCAACTACTCAGCAACGGCAGCCGACCTCTTCATCCACGCCAACACGGTGCGCTACCGCTGCGAGAAGATCGAGCAGCTGCTCATGCTCGACCTCCGTGACCCCGATGTGCGCTTCAATCTCTATGCGGCCTTGCGCGTACAGGAGATCCTCGTCGACATGCACATCCTGCCAGGCGGCTACGTCGGCAGGGTGCACGAGAAGCTGCACAGCAGTGAGGCTGCCACCGGTCATTGAAGCCGCGTAAAGCCATGTGCTTTTGAACTCCGCCATTGCGAAAAAAACGTGGCGACGATATAATGAGAAGAATGACTCTACCTTGACCAGAAGGCCGAGAAGCGTGTGAAGGAGGCAATCGAGATGGGACTGCGATGGGATGCGATTTCGGGTCATGCGGGGCAGAAGGCATCTCTGCGCACGATGCTGCGCGAGGGGCGCCTGCCGCATGCCCTGCTCTTTGCGGGCCCTGACGGCATCGGCAAGCGCATGCTCGGCCATGTGCTCGCTGCGGCCATACTCTGCGACTCGCAGGAAGGCCCCTGCGGCCACTGTGAGTCCTGCCGGGCGATGCAGCTCGGCTCGCATCCCGACTACCTCGAAGTCGTGCCAGAGCAGAATGGCAAATCGGCGGCCCAGATCCGCATCGAGGCCATCCGCTCCATGCAGACGCAGGTTTCACGCTATCCCGTGCTCGCCAAGCAGCGCGTCGTCCTCATCGATGAGGCGGACCGCATGAATGAAGCGGCGCAGAATAGTCTGCTGAAGACGATCGAGGAGCCGGAAGGCCCCGTGACTTTCATCTTGGTCACGAGTGCGCGCAGTGCCCTGCTCGACACAATCCTCTCGCGCTGCATGCCCATGGCCTTCGGCATGCTCACGCCGCAGGAGATGAAGCCGGTGCTGCTGGACCGCGGCGTGCCAGAGCAGGAGGCCGCGGAACTCGCCGCTCTGTCGGATGGCAGCCCCGGGCGAGCCCTGATGCTTCACGAGCACGAAGGCCTGCACCTGCGCGGCGAGGTGCTGGAATTCTTGACGCAGCTGCCGTCCTTCGACATGGAGCGCGTCTGGTCGCTCGCCAGCGATATGGGCGCGCGCGACCGCGAGGCGCTGCGGGAATGGTTCCTGTATCTCAACATGATGCTGCGCGATCTTCTCGTCCTGGCTGAGGACGGAGGCAGCGCGCTCTTGTACCATGCGGATATCCGCGCGAAGCTCCTGGAGCTCCTGCCGCGCTATCCGGAGGACATTGTCTTCGCGCTGCTCGGAGAGCTGCGCGAGGTGCAGAAGCGCCTGCAGGCCAATGTCAATCTGCGCCTTCTGATGGAAGGCTTCTTGATCCGTGCGCGCGATATCGCGTTGCGCACGCTTTGATATATTTAGGAGGAACATATTGGAGACAATCATCGGAGTCCGCTTCAGGACAGCGGGCAAGATCTATCATTTCAGCCCCGGGCAGCTCACGATTGCCAAGGGACAGCATGTCATCGTCGAGACGGCGAGGGGCATGGAGTGCGGGCGCGTCGTTACGGGTCCCGAGGAAATCGAGCCGGCACCGGATGCCCCGCCGCTCAAGGTCATCCAGCGCATCGCGAATGCGCACGACCTGCAGCGCGTCGAGGACAACCGCAAGCATGAGAAAGAGGCGCGCGTCATCTGCAAGAAGAAGATCCGCGAGCACGGCCTTCCCATGAAACTCGTCTCGGTTGAGTACACGTTCGACCTCAACAAGATTATCTTTTACTTCACGGCGGACGGTCGCATTGACTTCCGCGACCTCGTCAAGGACCTTGCCTCTGTCTTCCGCACGCGCATCGAGCTGCGCCAGATCGGCGTGCGCGATGAGGCCAAGATGATGGGCGGCATCGGCTGCTGCGGGCGGCCGCTCTGCTGCGCGACTTTCCTAGGGGATTTCGAGCCTGTGTCCATCCGCATGGCTAAGGAGCAGAATCTCTCACTGAACCCGACGAAGATCTCGGGCATCTGCGGCCGCCTCATGTGCTGCCTCAAATACGAAAGCGACTGCTACTGCGGCCAGTGCCCGAAGCAGGTGAAGAAAATCCAACCGCCGCAGCAGGGCGGCCGCGTCGTCACGGTGGATGGGGAAGGCAAGGTCATCTCCCTCAACCAGCAGCGGCGCACGGCGACCATCCTGCTCGACAATAGCCGCACGGTTGTCGCCGCGTGGGAAGATGTCATCGAGCAGGAAGTCGAAGTCGAGAGCGCGGAGCAAAAGACGCCTGAGGTCAAGCGGGAGCCGCGCGAAGAACGCCGCCCATCGAAACGCGAGCGCACGGGCAGCCGCCGCCCCCGCGAGGGACGCGAGCACGGCAGCCGCAGCGGCCGCAACGGCAGCAATGGTAACGGCAGCAATGGTAATGGCAGCAACGGAAGCAGCGAGCAGGCAAGAGAGCACAGCTCGCGCAGCCGCCGCAGCCGTCGCCCGCGCGAGAACCGTAGCGCTGAGCGCCAGAGTCGGCCGCACAATGCGCGCCGTCCGAGAGCGCCGCGCGAGAAGCAGGAGAGCGGGCAGCCGAAGGAGCAGGCCCGTCAGGATGCGAAGTCATGAGAGAGGCAGTGCTTCGCGAGCACGAGCGGCTCGATGACCTCATGAGGAGTGGCCGCAAGATCATCCAGGACACGCGGGAATTCTGTTTCTCGCTCGACGCGGTCCTCCTTGCGCATTTCCCGCACTACCGCTCACGCCAGCGCGTGCTGGAGCTCGGCACGGGCACGGGCGTCATCCCGCTCCTCATCGCCGATGAGGTTGCACACGTCGAAGCCGTGGAGATCAGCCCCGTCATGGCGGAGCTCGCGGCGCGCAATGTCTACATGAATGAGCTCGAGGCGCGCATCTCGGTCCGGCAGGGCGACTACCGCGAGATCCGCACGCTCTATCCCGCCGAATCCTTCGACACCGTGCTGGCCAATCCGCCGTACCGCCCCGTGGCGCACGGGCAGGTCAACAAGATGAGCGGCGTCGCGCGCGCACGCCATGAGTTCACGGCGCGGCTTGTGGACGTCGTGCGGGCTGCGCGCTACGCGCTGAAGTTCGGCGGCCGCTTCGCGATGGTCCATTTGCCAGAGCGCCTCGGCGAGATCATCGTGGCCATGCACGAGAATCAGATGGAGCCCAAGCGGCTGCGCATGGTGCAGCCGAAGGAGGGCCGGGCGCCGAACATGATGCTCATCGAAGCCGTTGTCGGCGCGGCCCCTGGAGGGCTCAAGGTCATGCCGCCGCTCATCGTGCATCGGGAAGACGGCAGCTATACGGAGGAGATCCTTGCCATCTACGGCATGCAGGATGCAGGAGAAAACAAATGAAGGAACAACAGGAAGAGAAGCGGGGCGCTGCCGCAGGCACCCTCTACCTCTGCGCGACGCCGATCGGCAATCTCGAGGACATGACGTACCGCGCTGTGCGCATGCTCGGCGAGGTCGAGCTCATTGCGGCGGAGGACACGCGTCACACGCGCCAGCTTCTCACGCATTTCGACATCCACACGAAGCTCACGAGCTATCACGAGCACAATAAGTTCACGAAGGGGCCGGAGCTCGTGGAATGGCTACTGCAGGGCCACGACCTGATCTGCGTCAGCGACGCGGGCCTGCCAGGCATCTGCGACCCGGGGAGCCATCTCGCCATGCTCGCCATCGAGGCGGGCATCCGCGTCTCGCCACTTCCGGGCTGCAATGCGGGGCTTTCAGCCCTGATCTGCTCGGGGCTTGACACGACGCGTTTCACTTTCGTCGGCTTCCTGCCCAAGACGGCTAAGAAGCAGAAGGAAGTTCTAGCAGAGGTCAAAGATCACCGTGAGACGCTGATCTTCTACGAGGCGCCACACCACCTGCGCGCGACACTGCGCCAGCTCATAGCTGTCCTCGGGGGCGCACGCCGCGCTGCATTCGGTCGTGAGCTCACGAAGCGCTTCGAGGAATTCCACCGCGGCACGCTGCAGGAACTCGCAGACTATTACGACGCGCAGGAGCCGCGCGGCGAGTACGTCCTGATCGTCGAGGGCTTCTCCGGCGAGGAGACTGAACCTGAGGCGCAGCAGAAGGACCCCGTCGCGCTCTGCCGCGAGCTCATGGCGGCAGGGCTCGGCAAGAAAGACGCCATGCGCGAGGCGGCAAAGACGCTTGGCATTGCGCGCCGCGATGTCTACAACGCCTTGCTGCAGGCGGATTCGTGAGAGCGATTGGATCTGTACGGAAGACCAGGCTGCGACCTGGTCTTTTCTTTTTGATAGAAACAATTCCAGAAAACGTTTACAATAATACTTGACAATACAGCTTAGACGCGGTAAACTAGAGACAACAAGAAAAAAGAAGGTGCAAATCGGCGGGTAATCAGGTTTGCGCCATCTTTTAGGGGCTATAAGAAAACGTTTACCGAATCATATCGATCGGAGACGCACAGAGCCAAAGCAGACGAAGAGTCAAACTAAGGCGATGGAGGGTTACAAAAATGGAAATCTTAGCGACGATGAAACAGGAATTTGCAAAGCAGTTCGGCGGGGAAGCGGAGCGCAGCTACTTCTCCCCAGGCCGCGTCAATCTGATTGGCGAGCATACGGACTACAATGGCGGTCATGTCTTCCCGTGCGCCATCTCGCTCGGCACGTACGCTGTCGTCGCAGACCGCAAGGACATGACGACGCGCATCTACTCGATGAACCTTGCAGACAAGGGCATCATCGAGTTCCCGATGACGGGCCTCTCTTATGACACTGCCAAGGATTGGGCAAACTACCCGATGGGCGTCGTCGATGTATTCGAGAAGGCTGGCCACAAGGCCACGCACGGCTTCGACATCCTGATCTACGGCACACTGCCGGCAGGCGCTGGCCTTTCTTCTTCGGCTTCGCTCGAGGTGCTGACGTCGGTCATCCTCAATGAGGCATTCGGCTTCGGACTCGACATGATCGAGATGGTCAAGCTCTCGCAGAAGGCAGAGAACCAGTTCGTCGGCGTCAACTGCGGCATCATGGACCAGTTCGCTGTCGGCATGGGCAAGAAGGACTGCGCTATCCTGCTCGACTGCAACACGCTCTCGTATCGCTACAGCAAGATCGCGCTTGAGGACGCGAGCATCGTCATCACGAACACCAACAAGCCGCACAGCCTCGCTTCCTCGGCCTACAATGTCCGCCGCGCACAGTGCGAGCATGCGCTCAACGAGCTCAAGGAAGTCAAGCCGGAGCTCAAGGCACTCGGCGAGCTCGGCAATGACGAATTCAATCAGATTGCCGGCCACATCGAGGAAGTCCTCGAGCGTCATCGCGCACGCCATGCCGTCTACGAGAACAACCGCACGCTCGACGCCGTCAAGGCACTCGAGAACAATGATGTCACGGAGTTCGGCCGCCTGATGAACGAGTCACACTTCTCGCTGCGCGACGACTACGAAGTGACGGGCAAGGAGCTTGACACGCTCGCAGAGATCGCATGGCAGCAGGAAGGTGTCATCGGCTCGCGCATGACGGGTGCAGGCTTCGGCGGCTCCACGGTCAGCCTCGTCAAGAACGATGCCATCGAGGCATTCAAGAAGAATGTCGGCGAAGCATACACGGAGAAGATTGGCTACGCGCCGAGCTTCGTCGTCGCCAGCATCTCGGACGGCACGCACCGCATCGAGGGCTGACATAACAGAATCTTAACAAGTCGGTAAGGTTTCCGGATACAATCTGTTGTATCATGAAAGAAAAAAGGAGAAGATCACATATGTCTATTCTGGTTTGTGGCGGCGCTGGTTATATCGGTTCTCATGCAGTCCATCAGCTCGTGGCGAAGGGCGAAGACGTTGTCATCGTCGACAATCTGCAGACGGGTCATCGCGATGCCCTGAATCCGAAGGCGAAGTTCTACGAGGGCGACATCCGCGACGCAGCCATTCTCGACAAGATTTTCACGGAGAACAACATCGAGGCGGTCATCCACTTCGCAGCGAACTCCCTCGTCGGTGAGAGCGTCCAGAAACCCTTGAAGTACTTCAACAACAACGTCTACGGCATGCAGGTGCTGCTCGAGGCGATGGTACGCAACAACGTCGATAAGATCGTCTTCTCGTCGACGGCTGCTGTCTACGGCGAGCCGAAGCGCGTGCCGATCATGGAAGACGATCCGACGGAGCCGACGAACCCGTACGGCGAGTCGAAGCGCACGATGGAGAAGATGATGAAGTGGGTCAGCCGCGCGAACGGCATCCGCTACGTCTCGCTGCGCTACTTCAACGCAGCCGGTGCACTCGACGATGGCTCCATCGGCGAGGACCACAACCCGGAGACGCACCTCATCCCACTGATCCTGCAGGTCCCGCTCGGCAAGCGCGATCACATCACGGTCTTCGGCGATGACTATCCGACGCCGGACGGCACGTGCCTGCGCGACTACATCCACGTCATCGATCTCGCTGACGCTCATGTGCTGGCCCTCGAGTACCTGCGCAAGGGCGGCGAGAGCAATATCTTCAACCTCGGCAACGGCAAGGGCTTCTCGGTCAAGGAGATGATCGAGGCAGCAAAGAAGGCGACGGGCAAGGACATCAAGGTCGAGATGGGCGCACGCCGCGCCGGCGACCCGGCCCAGCTCATCGCTTCCTCGGACAAGGCCAAGAAGATCCTCGGCTGGAAGCCGCGCTATACGAACGTCGAGCAGGTCATCGGCACGGCCTGGACCTGGCACCAGAAACACCCGAACGGCTACGAGAAATAAGATAGGCAGTCTTGCAAGAGCCGAAAGGTGAAAGGAAGGAAAATCATGTCCATCAATACGGAAATCAATCGCTTGTTGAATTTTGCAAAGCAGAACATGCTGATCAACGAGGATGACTACTATTATGCGGCCAACCGCCTGCTCGACGTCCTGAAAGTCGATGCCTTTGAGCCGGAGTTCGTCGACGAGAAGCTGCCGACGGCCATGCCGATCCTCGAGAACATGCTCGATTACGCTGCCGAGAAGGGCCTGATCGAGAATACGACCGAGAATCGCGACCTCTTCGACACGCGCATCATGGACTGTGTCATGCCGCGCCCGTCGGAAGTCGTGCGCCGCTTCACGAATGACTACGCGCGCAGTCCGAAGGCCGCGACGGACGAGTTCTACAAGATGAGCATCGCGTCGAACTACATCCGCAAGGACCGCATCGACAAGAACATCGTCTGGAAGACGGCGACAGAGTACGGTGATCTCGACATCACGATCAACCTCTCGAAGCCGGAGAAGGACCCGCGCGACATCGCCAAGGCGAAGCTCGCACCGTCCTCGGGCTATCCGAAGTGCCTGCTCTGCCGCGAGAACGAAGGCTATGCCGGCCATCCGGGCCATCCGGCTCGCGAGACGCACCGCCTGATCCCGCTGCGCCTCTCGGCTCACCGCTGGTTCTTGCAATATTCCCCGTATACGTATTATAATGAGCATTGCATTGTCCTGAACCGCAAGCACGTGCCGATGAAAGTCTCGCGCAAGAGCTTCGAGAATCTCCTGGACTTCGTGACGATCTTCCCGCACTACTTCCTTGGTTCCAATGCAGATCTGCCGATTGTCGGCGGCTCCATCCTCTCGCACGACCACTATCAGGGTGGCCGCTACACCTTCGCGATGGCCAAGGCCCCAATCGAGAAGTTCTATACCTTCCCGGGCTTTGAGGACATCAAGGTAGGCCGCGTCAAATGGCCGATGTCGACGATCCGCCTGCAGGGCGAAGACCGCGAGGAGCTCGCGGACCTCGCCGAGAAGATTCTCGATGCATGGCGCAAGTACAGCGACCCGAGCGTCGAGATCCTCGCTGAGACGGATGGCACGCCGCACAACACGATCACGCCGATCGCGCGCCGCCGCGGCAATCTCTACGAGCTCGACCTCGTGCTGCGCAACAACCGCACGACGAAAGAGCATCCGCTCGGCCTCTTCCATCCGCATGCCGAAGTGCATCACATCAAGAAAGAGAACATCGGTCTCATCGAGGTCATGGGTCTCGCTGTGCTGCCGGCCCGCCTCAAGAAGGAGATGGCTCGCGTCGGCGAGGAGCTCGTCAAGGGGACGCCGGATATCTCGGGCATGACGGAGATTGCCAGCCATGCTGACTGGTACAAGATGCTCCGCGAGAAGTACCCGACGGTATCGGAGCAGGATGTCACGGGCATCCTCGAGGAGGAAATAGGCAAAGTATTCGAGACAGTTCTCACGCATGCCGGCGTCTACAAGCGCGACGCGAAGGGCATGGAGGCATTTGACCGCTTCGTTGCAACTGCTGCTAAGGATTGAGGACTCTCATCATCCAAAGAAAGCAGGGAACGACCATGGAAATGAAGAAGAAAGCCACCATCGTGGACGTCGCCAAAGAGGCTGGCGTCTCGGTCGCGACAGTGTCGCGCGTCGTCAACGGGAATTATCCGGTCAAGCCGGAGACGCGTGAGCGCGTCCAGTCTGCCATCAACGCACTGCAGTACGTGCCGAATGTGCAGGCTCGCGAGCTCAACACGCGCCATTCCTCGACGATCGGCGTCGTGGTGCCCGGCCTCTACAACATGTTCTTCGCAGAGGTCATCGACGGCATCGAGAAGTCCATGCGGCGCCAGGGGTATTCCTTGCTCCTGAACTGCGCGCAGAACGATCCGGAGCTCGAGATGGAGTGCATCAATGCGCTCGTCTCGCGCAGTGTCTCCGGCATCATCGTCATCAGCCCGAACACAGAGGGGCTGCGCGAGGAGTTCTACCGCCGCATCGTCAAGCGTGTGCCGCTCGTCTTCATCAATGGCTATCACCGCATCCCGAACGTCTCGTACGTCGCCAACGACGAGGCACTCGGCACGAGGCAGGCGCTCGAGTACTTGACAGGGCTCGGCCACAAGCACATCCTCTTTGTCCGCGGTGAGAATTCCGATTCCTACACGGTCAAGGAGCGGGCGTACCGCGCCTTCATGGCGGAGCAGGGCCTCTTCAATGAGAAAGACATCGTCGACATCGGTGAGGGCAACAACATCGATACGGTGACGTCTGCGCGCATCAAGCTCATGAAGGTGATGCCGGAGCTCGCTCCGACAGCAGTATTCTGCTGCAATGACCTCATGGCGACGGGGGCCATCCGCGCCTGCAAGCGCCTCGGCCTCCGCGTGCCGCAGGACGTTTCGGTCGTCGGCTTCGACAACATCACGCTCTCGAAGCTCGTAGACCCGCAGATCACGACGATGGACCAGAACATGTTCCAGCTCGGCAGCAACGCCGCCGCCGTGCTCGTCGAGATGATCCACGGCGGCCAGAGCAAGCGCATCACGCTCGAGAACATCCTGATCACGCGCGAGTCGACAGGCCCCTGCAAAACAGAAGCATGACAGAAGCTCTCCACTGCATAAGCGGCGGGGAGCTTTTTTATCCGCAAATATCGAGGGAAGCGACGGGGATGAGGGCACTGCCTTGATATGGTATAATGGGGTGGATGCTCTTGAGCATTCGACACGATTGACATTGACATTTCGATTGACATCCTGGAGGTTTTTATGAAGATTTCGCGTGTGATGCTGGCGGCCGCGCTCTGCGGGGCCTCGCTCTATCCCATCCCGGCCCTGATCGCGCCGGTGATGGCCCAGGCCGCCCCGGCTGCCTCGTCGAAGGCGGCCGATGCTGCGGTGCGCACGATACCGGGGCGCCCCCAGTTCCCCGAGAAGATGGCGGGCAAGGTCAACCGCCGCGCGATGGACAGCGTCAAGTGGCGTTTGGCGCCGGCTTACGAGGAACCGATGCTCGAGGCGGAGGCCGCGGCCGATACCATCACGATCATGGGCGCGGCAGAGGCGTCTGAGGAGCAGATGGTCCACTACATCGAGAAGCGCAACCCGCAGCCCAAGCTCAACTGCTCGGTCGAGGACATTGTCCGCTACTACTACGAAGAGGCCGGCCGCGAGGGCATCCGGCCGGACGTCGCCCTGTGCCAGGCCTTGAAGGAGACGGGCTTCTTTGCCTACGGCGGGGACGTCTCGCCGAAGCAGAACAACTTCTGCGGCCTTGGCGCGACGGGCAACCGCGAGCCGGGCGCGAGCTTTGCGACGCCGCAGCTCGGCGTGCGCGCCCACATCCAGCACCTTATGGCCTATGCCACGCAGGAGCGGCCGCACGGTGCAATCGTCGACCCGCGCTACAAGCATGTCGTCGTCAACCGCCCCGACATCCACGGCCACATCACGAAGTGGACGGGGCTCAACGGCGTCTGGGCTGTGCCGGGCACGCGCTACGGCCAGGAGATACTCTACCTCTGGCAGCAGGCACAGGCTCCGGATGGCTCTGATGCCTCGCTGGCCGCCGCCGAGAAGAAGGTGCGCCAGATGCCGGACGAGGCGGGCTCCTACATCTACCGCGGCATCGTCTACTTCAACCGCGCCGCCTACAAGGAGGCTCAGGCAGATTTCAAGCAGGCAGCAGGCCTAAAGCCGGACTCGATGGCGGCGCACTACAACCTCGCCATCACCCAGCAGCGCGAGGGCGACCACAAGGCAGCGCTCAAGAGCTACGATGCATTGCTGAAGCTCAGCCCGGAGTTCATGCAGGCCTGGTATAACCGCGGCCTCATCGCCCTGGACCAGAAGAAAGAGAAAGAAGCGCTCGCCGACTTCCAGGAGGCGCTGCGCCTGACGCCGCAGACGGCCGATGCCAAGAACGCGCAGGCCGTCGCCTACATCCGGCAGAAGGACTACGCCAAGGCATGGCAGGCACTCGGCGAGGCAGCCGATATCAATTCGGCGAACATGAACGTGCTGGCCAACCAGTTCATCTTCGAAGCATGCCTCAAGTGAGCCGCGCTGATTCTCACGCTTATTTCCATTTGCGGGAAATTGTTCTATAATAGACACAACAGATTCGCAAGGATACTGAATTTTACGCAGGCGTTCCATTAGCGCCTGACGGGGAGGAAATCTCATGACGGAAAAGAAACCATTCTACATCACGACACCAATCTACTATCCGAGTGCCAAGCTCCACATCGGTCATGCATACTGCACGACGATCGCGGACTCGATCGCTCGTTTCCATCGCCTCATCGGCGAGGATGTCTTCTTCCTGACGGGCTCCGACGAGCACGGCCAGAAGATCCAGCAGAAGGCAGAAGAGGCAGGCGTCACGCCAATCGAGTACGTCGACAAGATCGTCGCAGGCTTCCAGAATCTCTGGAAACGCCTCAATATCAGCAACGATGACTTCATCCGCACGACACAGAAGCGTCACGAGCGCGTCGTGCAGGAGATCTTCAACCGCATCTACGCGAAGGGCGATATCTACAAGGGCTCCTACAAGGGACTCTACTGCACGCCGTGCGAGAGTTACTGGACGGAGCATCAGCTCGACGAGAACGGCTGCTGCCCGGACTGCCACCGTCCGGTACAGGAAGTATCGGAAGAGGCGTACTTCTTCAAGATGAGCAAGTACGCTGACCGCGTGCTGCAGTACATCGAGGATCATCCCGACTTCATCCAGCCAGTCTCGCGCCGCAACGAGATGATCAACTTCATCAAGCAGGGTCTCGATGACCTCTGCATCTCGCGCACGTCGTTCGACTGGGGCATCCCGGTCCCCATCGACCCGAAGCACGTCATCTACGTCTGGTTTGATGCGCTGACGAACTACCTGACGCCGATCGGCTTCCTCGACGATCCGGAGAAGTTCCAGAAGTACTGGCCGGCTGACCTGCATCTCGTCGGCAAGGAGATCGTGCGCTTCCATACGATCATCTGGCCGTGCATCCTCATGGCGCTCGACCTGCCGCTGCCGAAGAAGGTCTACGGCCACGGCTGGCTCATCGTCGACGGCGACAAGATGTCGAAGTCCAAGGGCAATGTCGTCGATCCGAACGGCCTGATCGACGAGTTCGGCGCCGATGCCATCCGCTACTTCCTGCTGCGCGAGATCAACCTCGGCCAGGACGGCAACTTCTCGCGTGATGCCCTGATCCAGCGCATCAACAGCGACCTCGCGAACGACCTCGGCAACCTGCTGCACCGCACGCTCAACATGACGATCAAGTTCCAGGACGGCGTCCTGCTCGCACCGGAAGGCGAGAGTGAAGTCGACAAGTCGCTCAAGGCTGACGCCAAGGAGACGGTGGATTTCTTCAAGAAGAACATGCAGGATATGCAGCTCTCGGCCACCATCAAGAAGGTCTGGGCCTTCATCAGCCGCGCCAACAAGTACATCGACGAGACGACGCCGTGGGCGCTGGCCAAAGATTCGGAGAAGAAGCAGGAACTTGCCAATGTCATGTACAACCTGGCAGAATCCCTGCGCGTCATCAGCGTGCTGATTTCCCCGTTCATGCCAGTCACGGCGGAGCGCATCTGGAAGCAGCTCAACCTGCCGCAGGCCTTCAAGGACGTCCAGATCGAGGATATCGAGTCGTGGGGTGGCGTGCCGGCCGGCCTCAAGGTCGGTGAGCCGGAGCAGCTCTTCCCGCGCATCGAGGTAGAGAAGGAAGAGGCGGAGAAGCCTGCCAAGAAGGCAAAGCAGGAGAAAGCTGCCAAGCAGAAGAAAACAGAGAAGAAAGAAGAAGTGCCGGGCGTGATCGGTATCGAGGACTTCGGCAAGGTCGCACTGCGCGTAGCAGAAGTCGTGGCGGCAGAGCCGGTGCCAAAGGCCGACAAGCTCCTGAAGCTCCAGCTGAGCCTCGGCGAAGGCCAGCCGCAGCGTCAGGTCGTCTCGGGCATCGCTAAGTTCTACCAGCCGGATGAGCTCGTCGGCAAGCACGTCGTGCTCGTTGTCAACCTCAAGCCGGCCAAACTCCGCGGCGTCGTCTCCGAGGGAATGATCCTCGCCGCCAGCGACGGCAAGGGCCTCAAGGTGCTCGAGGTCAACATGCCAGCCGGCACCGAGGTGCGCTGATGAGCATCGAACTCGTCGACACGCACACGCATCTCAATGACGCGAAGTTCCAGGCGGATGTCAAGGAGACGGTGCAGAGAGCCAGAGCCGTTGGCGTCACGCGCATGATCAACATGGGCGACACGCTCGAGTCCTCGGAGCGGGCTGTCAACCTGGCCGAGTCCTATGAGGGCCTCTACGCCGGTGTCGGCATCCACCCGGAGGAGGCCTTTGAGATGACCTCGCGCGAGGACGATATCCTTGCGGGCTGGACGGACATGCCGAAGGTCGTTGCCATCGGCGAGATCGGCCTCGACTATTACTGGGAGAAGGATGAGGATCGTCGCGCCTTGCAGCGCCGCATCTTCATCCGGCAGCTCGACCTCGCGCGCGAGCTGCACATGCCTGTCTGCATCCACGACCGCGATGCCCACGGCGATACGCTCGCCATCCTCAAGAAAGAGGGCAAGGGCATCCGTGGGGTCCTGCACTGCTACTCGGGCAGCTATGAGATGGCCAGAGAGCTCATCAAGATGGGGTGGTACATCGGTGTCGACGGCCCGCTGACGTTTAAGAACGCAGCCAAGCTGCCGGAGATCGTCAAGGCCATGCCGATGGAACGCCTGCTCGTTGAGACAGACGCCCCCTACATGGCCCCCGTACCGATGCGCGGCAAGCGGAACGAACCTGCGTATGTGCGGTTCGTCGCCGAGAAGGTCGCAGAGCTCCGCGGCATGACGCTCGACGAAGTGGCAGAGAAGACGACCGAGAATGCGGTCCAGTTATACGGCCTATAAGCGTGAAAAATACATGAAACAGAAAAGTGGTGAGCAGCTCGATGAAAGAGCCGCTCACCACTTTTTCGTTCCCATTTTTCAGGTTGATTTCAGCTTTAAGTGGGACAATAAAACCATGCAGTTTGACACTGCTCTTTTTGCTATGCTATACTGAACTTGTTCTCAAAGGGTTCCCATCAAAGAAAAAGGGGGGATTGAATGAGTATAAGACGACTCATTTCCTTACACAACAAAGCAGAAAAGAAGGTCCTGGTATGCATGACGCTGGTCATCATGCTCATGATGACTTCGGGCTTCACGCGCGCAGGCGCACCCGACAATGCGCATCAGGTACAGATCCACGTCGATGGACACACGATTGAACTCAGCACGATACACAGAAATCCAGAAGCAATACTCGAACGAGCTGGCGTGAAACTCAGCGCCAAAGATTCCTACCAGTTACAGAAATTAGACGACAGAAGCACAGACATCACGATTTATCGAGCGGTCCCTGTCACGATTGACTATCAGGGACAGAAAAAAGAGGTCCTGACCAGCACTCAGACCGTAAAAGACGCCCTCGTTGAACAGGGCTACAATCCGGACGATGTGACAGCATCGCCGGGCATGGACACGAAAATTCACAGCAATATGGACATATCGGTGGTGGACAACGCAGCAGCGCTGGAGATTGCCGAACCGGAACCAGCAAGAGAACAAGTTGAGACTTCATATGGCATGGCACCTTACAGCGCAGTCTACACGATGGAAGCGACAGCTTATCTGCCGTGGGACGGCGGTGGAGAGGGCATCACGGCCTCGGGCCTCCCGGCCCAGTACGGCATCGCAGCCGTCGATACGGATGTGATCCCGCTCGGGACGCGGCTCTACATCCCCGGCTACGGTGAGGCCATCGCCGCGGACACGGGCGGCGCCATCGTCGGCGACCGCATCGACCTCTGCATGGAGGACTACGGCCAGGCCATGGACTTCGGCCGCCGCTATGTGACGGTCTACGTCCTCGACTGAAAGCGCATACAGCACATTGATACATCGCGCATCTCGTAAATAAAGAGGAGACGACGCATGAGAATTCCTCATGAGCCGTCTCCTCTTTATTTCTGCTGCACGGGGTCAGTCTTTTTTGATGACCATCTTCGTGTGGTCGGCCTTGGCCTGCTTGATGAGGACCTTGAGGCGCTCGATGTTCTCCTTGTGGTGCTGGATCGCGAAGCCGATGCGGATGCGCTCTTCCTCGGTGAACTCAGGCTTCTCGTAGGCGTCTTCGATGCGCTTGAGGCGCGCCTCGACCTCATCTAGCTCGTCTTGCATGGGCTTGACGTGCTGCAGGGCCAGGCCGTAGACTGCGCGAATCTGGTCTTCGACGTACTTGGCATAGCTTGGCTCGCCGGAGAACTCGCCGAGCCATTTGACGAGGTGGTAGATGATGGCAAAGGGGTCCTCCGCGCGGTTGACCATGTCGAGGACATCCATCTTGATCTGCTGTTCCTGGCCGTGGGCTCTCTTGATGCTCACGGGGGCATTCTTGTCGTTGTTCTCTGCTTCTTCTGCCATGGGAGACACTTCCTTTTCTCTGTATTTCCTCTATTATACCATATGAACAGGGTGGAAGTTCTTGTCTTTATCCTTTACAAAGAGACACGTGGTCTTGCACTGATGTACATCCTGTGATAAAATAAGTATCGCTGGCTAGAAGCTAAGCGAAATCAAGAAAAAGGAAAAGGAATCAATCCATGAATTCATTCAAGAAGAGCGAACTGCTCACCATCGGCTTCATGATGTTCTCCATCTTCTTCGGTGCAGGCAACCTGATCTTCCCGCCTGCACTCGGGCAGGCAGCAGGCACGAGCACGCCACTGGCGATGCTGGGCTTCCTGACGACGGGCGTCGGCCTGCCGCTTCTGGGCATCACCGCCATCGCGCTGCAGGGCGGCCGCTACCTCGAACTCATCAACAGCAGGATGTACCCGTGGTTCGCGACGGCGCTGCTCGTTGTGCTCTATCTCTGCATCGGCCCGGTCTTCGCCGTGCCGCGCACGGGTGCCGTCTCTTTTGAGATTGGCATTCGCCCATTCCTGCAGGAGGATTCGCTGAAGATTGGGCAGGCTGTCTACACGGCTCTGTTCTTCGGCGCTTCGTACTACCTCTCGCTGAATCCCAACAAGCTCATCGACCGCGTCGGCAAGATGCTGACGCCTGTCCTGCTCGTCGTGCTGGCCGTGCTGTTTGCAAAGGCGTTCCTCTCGCCGCTGGGCACGATCCTGCCGCCCACGGGCAATTACATCGACGCGCCGTTCACGCAGGGCTTCCAGGACGGCTACCAGACGATGGACCTCTTGGCCTCAGTGGCCATCGGCACGCTCGTCGTCAATGCCGTGCGCATGCGCGGCGTGACGGATAACCGGGCCATCGGGCGCATCTGCCTGATTGCGGGCCTTATCACGGTTTCGCTGATGGCCTGCGTCTACGGCTCGCTCGCGTATCTCGGCGCGACGAGCACGATGGTGCTCGGCCACTCGCCAAACGGCGGCCAACTGCTGGCGAGCGCCGTCAGCATCTTCTTCAGCACGGCGGGCAACGGCCTCTTGGCGGCCATCATCATCCTGGCCTGCCTGACGACGAGCTGCGGCATGCTCTCAGGCGGCGCCTGGTTCTTCAACCAGCTCTTCAAGAAGCGCATCTCGTACGAGCGCCTGCTGCTCTTCTTCACGTTCTTCAGCTTCGCCGTCTCGAACGTCGGCCTGACGCAGATCATCGCGCTGGCTGTGCCGTTCCTCGTGACGATCTACCCGCTCGTCATCGTCTTCGTCATCCTCTCGCTGTTCGACCGCATGATTGGCTGGCGCAAGGGCGTCTACCGCTGGGCGCTGAACCTCACGCTGATTTTCGCCCTGATTGACGGCCTCAACGCCGCGGGCATCCACTTCCATCTGCTCAACCAGCTGTTGACGGCATACCTGCCATTCTACAGCCTGACGATGGGCTGGGTCGTGCCGGCGCTTTGCGGCACGTCCATCGGCCTCGTGCTCTCGTTTTTCCAGAGAAGACCGGCCGAGTGAGGCTTTTCTTGGAAAAGTGGACGGCTGACCTTGACAGGTTCGCAGTTATCCACAAATTCCGTGGATAATTGCTGTGTGAGCTGTGGATAAGTTGTGCGGAAATCGGCAACTTATCCACAGGGAGCTGCGCGTAACAAAAGTCACCGCGTAGCTCCTCTTTTTTTGTTACGATTGCATCAGAATATGATGATAGTACGATAGGCGACGACTGGCAAAGCGGGGGATGGACATTGAAGATGGATGTTGAGAAGAAGCGGCAGCAGGAGCAAGAGACCGTGGCGGAGATCATCGCGATCTACTGCCGGGCTCATCATGGCAGGAGAGAAGGGCTCTGCCCGCAGTGCGAATCCCTGGCCCGCTATGCAGAAGCGCGCATCGCCGCCTGCCCGCGCATGGCGGTCAAGAGCTTCTGCAGCGTCTGCCCCGTGCACTGCTACGCACCGGCGCGGCGCCAGGAGATCCAGGCCGTCATGCGCTACGGCGGCCCGCGCATGCTGCTCCATCACCCGCTGATGACCTTGCGCCACATGATGCTGGGCTGGCAGACGCGCCTGGGGCGCGTGGCTTTTTTTCGCCACTGGCGCCAGTCGAACCGCAGTGTGAAGGCGAAGTGAGTCGTGGAAAGATGTATGGTATAATGGTTTCGTTGCAAGTAATATTATGAACCGGAAAGAGAGAAAAAACTTCATGAAACCATACGAATCCTACATGATCATCAGCGACCTCGACGGCACAATCATCCCGCACGGCGGCTGCGTGTCGGAGGCGAACAAGCAGGCGATTGAATCGTTCCTCGCGGGAGGCGGCCACTTCGGCATCGCGACGGGCCGCACGCCGGAAGCGGCGGCGGGCTATCTCGGCGGCGTGGCCATCACGGCACCGAGTGTCTTCTTCAACGGTTCGATGCTCTACGACTGGCAGCACGAGCGCGTCCTTGTGACGAAGCCTTTGACAGCACAGGGGGAACCTGACCTCTGGCCGCGCTTTGCCGCGCTTTGCCTCGAGCGCTTCCCAAAAGCCTGCATCGAGGTCTACACGCAGGATGATTGCCACATCATCAGCAATCCTGCAAACGATGACCCGCGCCTGCCGCACGAGCACTACCGCTACTGTCACAGCGATCTCGCGGCGGTGGCCGACGTCGGGAAGACGCCATGGCTCAAGTTCTTTGTCTGCGCTGATCCCGCGGATCTTTGCGAGCTCGAGCGTGAGGCAGAAGCATTCGGCACGGCCGCCTGCTCGCATCACTTCTACTCAGAGGCCAATTACCACGAGTTCGTCGCCAAGGGCGTCTCCAAAGGCTCGATGTTCGAGGCAATCCGCCAGATGCCCGAATTTTCGCAGACAAAGATCATCGCGCTCGGCGACTACCTCAACGACAGGGAACTATTGGAGGCCGCCGACATCGGCATCGCCTCGGGCAACGCGCACGATGAGCTCAAGGCACTTGCCGACTTCACCGGCTGCCGCGCCGAAGACGACCTGATCGTCTGGCTGCTCGAGCGTTTTGAGTGTTTGACGGCTAAGTGACAACAAAAATCCGCTAATTCCTAACAGATGTGGATGGTACAAAACGAATAACCCTCCTATAATTAAAGCGTAACAAGTAGAAACGCTAAGAAACAATTATAGGAGGGTTTTTTGATGGGAATCTCTTTTGACGCAACGAATCAGCAATTCCACCTCTATAACGATCGGATCAGCTATATCATGAAGGTCCTGCGCGACGGCCATCTCGGCCAGCTCTACTTCGGCGCGCGCCTGCCGGAAGACCGCGACTACGGGCATTTCGTCCACACGGATTACTACCGTCCGACCAGCGCCTATGTCTTTGACAACGAGTACGGATTCTCGCGCGAGCACCTGCGCCAGGAGTACCCGTCGTACGGTACGACGGATTTCCGCGAGGGCGCGGTGGAGATTGCGCAGCCGGACGGCAGCCATATCACGGATTTTTGCTACGTCTCGCATGAGATTGTCGCAGGCAAGCCGAAGCTGCAGGGCCTGCCTGCCACGTATGTGGAGGAAGATGAGGAGGCAGATACGCTGCTGGTGACGCTGCGCGACGAGAAGACGGGCGTCGAGCTCGTGCTCTCGTACACGATCTTCCGCGACTTCGATGCGATTGCCCGCAATGCCCGTTTCGTCAACAGGGGCAATGAGACCGTGGCGCTCACGCGCGCGATGAGCCTTGCCATTGACCTTCCCGATGCGGACTACGACTTCGTCCAGTTCTCCGGCTGGTGGGGCCGTGAGCGCCAGAAGAATGCGACGCATCTGCGCCCTGGCATCCAGTCCATCGGCAGCCTGCGCGGCCAGTCGGGCCATGTCCACAACCCGTTCTTCATCCTCAAGCGCCCGCAGGCGGATGAGCAGCAGGGCGAGGCCATCGGCTTCTCGCTCGTCTACAGCGGCAATTTCCTCGCGCAGGCAGAGGTCGATACGTTCGATGTCACGCGCGTGACGATGGGCATCCATCCGCAGGAATTTTGCTGGCAGCTTGCGCCTGAGGATTCGTTCCAGACGCCGGAGGCTGTCATGGTCTGGTCGGATCATGGCCTCAACGGCATGAGCCAGAACTATCACAAGCTCTACCGCACGCGCCTGGCGCGCGGTGTCTGGCGCGACAAGGTGCGCCCCATCCTCATCAACAACTGGGAGGCCACGTACTTCGATTTCGATGAGGAGAAGCTCGTGCGCATCGCCAAGACGGCGCACGATGTCGGCGTGGAACTCTTCGTCCTCGATGACGGCTGGTTCTCCACGCGCTGCGGCGAGACGAGCGGCCTTGGCGACTGGTGGCCGAACACAGATCGCCTGCCGAACGGCATCACGGGCCTCGCGGAGCGCATCAATGGCCTCGGCATGAAGTTCGGCCTCTGGGTCGAGCTCGAAATGGTCAACAAGGACAGCGAGCTCTACCGCGCGCATCCCGACTGGATCCTGCACACGGAAGGCCGCCACGCTTCGCATGGCCGCAAGCAGTACGTGCTCGACTTCTCGCGTCCGGAAGTCGTCGACTACATTCACGACTCCATCTACAAGGTCCTGAGCACGGCTAAGGTCGACTACATCAAGTGGGACATGAACCGCAGTATCACGGAGTGCGGCTCTTCGGGCTGGGGTCCTGAGCATCAGGGCGAGATTTTCCACCGTTACATCCTCGGCGTCTACAGCCTCTACGAGCGGCTGACGAGCGAATTCCCGAACATCCTGTTCGAGTCCTGCGCCTCGGGCGGCGGCCGTTTTGACCCGGGCATGTTCTACTACGCGCCGCAGTGCTGGACGAGCGATGATTCCGACGGCGGCGAGCGCCTGCGCATCCAGTACGGCACGAGTTACGCCTACCCGGTGTCCTTCATGGGCTCGCACGTCTCGATTGCGCCGAACCACCAGATCTTCCGCAATACGAGCCTCAAACTGCGCGGCGACGTGGCCTACTTCGGCACGTTCGGCTATGAGCTCGACCTCGGCAAGCTCTCAGCAAAGGAGCTCGATGAGGTCCGCGAGCAGATCCGCTTCATGAAGAAGTACCGCAAGCTGATCCAGCAGGGCACGTTCTACCGCCTCAAAGACCCGTTCACGGGCAATGCCGCAGCCTGGATGGTTGTCTCGGATGACCGTCGTCAGGCAATTGTCGGCTACTACAAGATGCTCGCACACCCGTGCACGCCGTACACTTGGATGAAGCTTGCCGGCCTCGATGAAGCGGCTGACTACACGGTCCGCATTGACGACCGCGAGGAGATGGGACAGTTTACGGGTGCCGAGCTCATGCGCGCCGGACTCGATACGACGGACTTTTCTGCTGGCGAGCAGAGCCGTGAGGAGGGCAGGCACTGCACGGACTTCTGGTCGCGCTTGTTTGTCGTCGAGGCGAAGTGATTCCTTCATTGATAAAAGAGAGAGAATGAACAGAGAAAAGATTCCCCGACAATCCTGTCGGGGAATCTTTTACGTTTTGGGAAGATAGCGGCGCTGGCGCTGCCGGTATTCCTTTGGCCTCATGCCGACCCTGCGCAAGAAGGCGCGCGTGAAGGAGTCGCTTTTGGCATAGCCGCACGAGCAGGCGATGGATTCGATGGAAAACGTGGTGGTCTCGAGCAGATGCTTTGCCTTGGTGATGCGGCAGTTCTCGATGTAGACGTGCGGGGAGATCCCGAGATGTTTCTTGAAGAGTGTCGTCATGTAACTGCGGTTAAGGTTCATGTAATCGGCGAGGTCCTGGATGGTGAAGGGCTCTTCGATGTGCAGGCGGATGAATTTCGTCATGTGTGCAATGTAGGCATTGCCGTCTGTCTGCGGGAGCAGCTCGCGCTGCGCCTCTGAGAGGATGGACAGGAACTGCAGCAGCAGACCCAGGCGGTAGTAGCGGCCGGATTGCGTAAAGCTGTTGTGCTGCAGCATATCCTGGACATAGGCGGCGAGCTTCCATCCCTGCTCTTTGGTGCAGGAGAAGATGGGCTCATCCTGGCTCAGGCCGAGTGATGCGACCATCTCAGCAGCGCGCCTGCCGCTGAACGCGACCCAGCTGTACGTCCACGGCTCCGTTTGGTCGCTCTTGTAGATGGTCTGATAATCCGGCTCAATGAGGAAGCCCTGTCCGGCACACAGGTGATACGTGTGCTGGTTGACATAGAACGTCCCCTTCCCCGCAAGGATGAAGTGGATCAGGTAATAGGAACGCACGGCCGGGCCGTACGTATGGCCGGGATGTGTCACAGAATGGCCGAATGTCGTCAGGCAGAGGTCGCCTGTCTCATCGAAGGGTGTATTGCAGGTCTGTATATCTTCCATGATTCCTTCCTCCCGATTAATCTGCTTCTATTATACGTCATCCCTCAAAAGATAACAAACGATAGGAATCCATTTGCAAAGGACAAACGACTGATATTTTTTATAAAAACCATTGACAATGGACAGTGATGGTTGTATGATTGTAAACAATCTACCAAGGAATCATACGGTATACAAAATACTCAAAGGAGGACGAACTTATGAAGTTCTTAGGTAAACTCAGTGATTTCATATCGAAGTACATGGCGGCTTTCGTCATCATTGTCGCTGTCATTGCCCTGTTCCAGCCGTGGACGTTCAAGTGGGCCGCGCCGAATATCGCGATGCTCTTGGGCATCGTCATGTTCGGCATGGGCACGACGTTGCGCCTGCGCGATTTCCGCCTGGTATTCCAGCGTCCGCGCGACGTATTCGTCGGTGCTCTGGCACAGTTTACGATCATGCCGGGCCTTGCCTGGCTGCTCGCCAAGGGCTTTAACCTTCCGCCGGAGCTCGCCGCTGGCGTCATCCTCGTCGGTACCTGCCCAGGCGGCACGTCTTCGAATGTCATGACGTATCTGGCACGCGGCGACGTCGCGCTGTCCGTCTCGATGACGATGACGACGACAATCCTCGCCCCGGTCGTCACGCCGCTTTTAACCTGGTGGCTCGCCGGTGCCTGGGTTGAGATTTCCCTCTCGGCCATGATGATGTCGATCGTCAAGGTCGTCATCGTACCGATTGTCGGCGGCATCATCGTCAACTCGCTGTTCGGCAACTTCATCCAGAAGTACGTCAAGCTCCTGCCGCTGATCTCCGTTGTCGCTATTGTCCTGATCGTCGGCGGCGTCGTCGCGGTCAGCTCGCAGCGCATCATGGAGACGGGCGCTCTCATCATGCTCGTCGTCATGCTCCACAACCTGCTCGGCTATGCACTCGGCTTCGGCATCGCTAAGGCCCTGCACATGAACATGGCCAAGGCCAAGGCCATCTCCATCGAAGTCGGCATGCAGAACTCCGGCCTCGCTACTTCCCTCGCCATGATGCACTTCGGCGCAGCAGCAGCAATCCCGGGTGCAATCTTCAGTGTCTGGCACAACATCTCTGGTTCGCTTGCCGCGAACTACCTCGCCAGCCGCATGACGAAAGAGCAAGAGAAAGAGCCGGCAACGCAGGAATGACCTGCTGTTCCCCACAGTCAACGTAAATAATCCCATAAATTCACCGAAGTCAGGAAAAGCTCCCATGGTGCTGCGCGCACGTGGGAGCTTTTCTTTTGTAACAGGTACGCTATAATTAAGACAGAATAAAGAAAGCGTCAGAGAGAAAGGACAGGAGACCATGATCAAGAAACACATCTACATCCTCGCGACGGGCGGGACGATTGCCGGCAGAGCAGCGTCAGAAGAGGCGACGACAGGGTATGAGGCCGGTGCCATCGGCGTTGCAGATCTCTTGGCGGCTGTGCCGGAGATCCGCCGCTATGCAGAGGTGGAAGGCGAGCAGATTGCCGCCATTGACAGCAAGGACATGCGGGAAGTGATCTGGCTGCGCCTCGCCGCGCGTTGCAATGCGCTGCTCTCGCGTGAGGATGTCGATGGCATCGTCATCACGCACGGCACAGACACGATGGAGGAGACAGCATATTTCTTGCACCTGACGGTCCACAGCGAGAAGCCAATCGTGCTGACGGGGGCCATGCGCCCCGCGACGGCCATGAGTGCCGATGGCCCGATGAACCTCTTGCAGGCCGTGCGCGTCGCCGCCGACGATGAAGCGGCGGGCAAGGGCGTCCTGATCGTGCTTAATGGCACCATTGAGAGTGCTCGCGATGCCGTCAAGACGCATACGACGTCACTGGATACATTCCGCTCGCCGGAGATGGGAGCGCTTGGCAGCGTGCAGGACGGCGAGCCTGTCTTTTACCGGAGTCCGCTGCGCCGCCATACGGTCCATAGCGCGTTTTCCGTCAAAGGCGTCACCGCTCTGCCGCGCGTGGCCATACTCTACGCGCATGCCGACGACGACGGCTTCCTCGTTGCGGCGGCCCAAAAGGCAGGCTGTCAGGGCATCGTCTACGCGGGCATGGGCAACGGCAGCATCCCCGAGCGCGTGGAGACGGCACTTGCCGAGGCCGCCGCAGAGGGCATCGCCGTCGTGCGCAGCACGCGCAGCGCGGCCGGCCGCGTGACGAGGGCCGAGGCATCGTACGAGGCAAATGGCTTCATCGCGAGCGACACGCTGAATCCCGCGAAGGCGCGCGTCCTGCTGCAGCTCGCTCTGCTGAAGACGAGTGACACGGCCTCCATCCGCACGATGTTCTCTATTTATTGAATTGATTGGGTCGATAGGGAAGGATGATATCATGATTGATGAACACGAATGGCGCAGCGTCCTGCAGGTCGCCAAAGACGGGACTTTCTCGGCTGCTGCTAAGCATCTCTACATCTCGCAGCCATCGCTCTCGCAGTGCATCAAGAAAGTCGAGACGGAGCTCGGCGTGCGTCTCTTTGACCGCAGCCAGACACCGCTTGCGCTGACGCCGGCCGGCACCATCTACGTGCGCCAGGCGAAGGAGATCCTGCGCATCCAGCAGTCGCTCGTGCAGGAAGTCGCAGACCTCTCGGAGCTGCGCACGGGCAGCTTGACGATCGGCAGCTCGCGCACGCGGACAGCCTGCTTCCTCATCGATCCGCTCGTCGCCTTTCACCGCCAGTACCCGGGCATCCAGCTGGCCATCAAGGAAGCGCCCGTGCGTACGCTCGAGGACTACGTCGCCTCGGGTACCGTCGACTTCGCTCTGCTCTACGGCAGCTCCCTTCGTCCGGACTTTACGTCTGTCGCGCTCTGCCGCGAGCATACGATGCTGGCCGTGCCGAAGGCGCATCCGCTCGCGAGAGCTCATGCGGAGGACAAGGCTCCGGGCTTCCCGCGCATCTCGTTTGCCGCCATGTCGGGCGAGCCCTTCATCCGCCTGCAGCCGACGCGTCAGATGGCGGAGGTCTACGAGAAGCTCTGCGAGTCTTCGGGCGCAAAGCCGCAGGTGATCTTTGAGGCGAACAGCATCATCGAGGCGTCAGAGCTCTGCGCGGCGGGGCTCGGCGCGACACTCGTGACCGACATGCTCGTGCAGAGCTGGCGTTGGAAGGAGCAGGCCTTCTTCTTTGAGCTCGAGGAAGAGGTGGAGGACCGCCAGCTGCTCGCCGTCTGCAGCAAGCAGCGCCAGCTCTCCCTTGCCGCACAGCGCTTTATCGACTTCCTGCGCGCCGACTGACAGCAGCCTATAGGTTTCTCGAATAGACACTATAAGCAGAATGTATTTTCTTGATAGCTGTATTTAATGGTAGAATAGGAACATCCAATACATACATGGAATCATCTATCGGGAACTGGAGCAAACAGGAATCCTGCTTCCTATTCACTACTCGTCAACAATCGGGAGGGGACAGCAATGTCAAGGGAAATTTCGCGCCGCACCTTCATCAAGGGCGCAGCGGCAGCCGGTGTCGTCCTGGCAGCGGGATCGTACTTCACCTGGAATGGCCGGAACATACCGGAAAAAGTCCAGAAGGGTGATGTCACATACGATGTTCTGATCATCGGCAGCGGTGGTGCCGGCATGCGCGCCGCGCTCGCTGCAGCGGAGAACAAGGACCTCAAGGTTGCCGTGCTGACGAAGCTCGTGCCGACGCGTTCGGCCTCGACGATGGCACAGGGTGGCATGAACGGCGTCACGGGCGTCACGGACCCGAACGACAGCTTCGAGTCGCATGCCTTCGATACCATAAAGGGCGGCGACTACCTCTGCGACCAGGATGCCGTCGAGTACTTCGTCGAGCGCGCCGGCAAGAACATCTATGAGATGGACTACATGGGCTATCCCTACAACCGCCAGGATGACGGCCATTTCCATCAGCGCAAGATGGGCGGCCACGCCCATGCACGCGCCGCTTACTTCGAGGACCGCGCCGGCCACGCGATGGTCCACACGCTCTTTGAGCAGTGCCTTGCGCACGACATCGACTTCATCTCCGAGTGCCAGATGCTCGAGATCTCGATGGCGGGCGAGAAGAAGGACAAGCTCGCTGGCGTCGTCGCCATGGACATGCGCAGCGGCAACATCATCGGCATCCCCGCCAAGACCATCGTCATCGCGACGGGCGGCTACGGCCGCGCCTACTGGGTCCGCACGTCGAACCCGTACAGCTCGACGGGCGACGGCATCGTCGCCGGCATGAACGTCGGCATCCCGTTCAAGGACCCTGAGATGGTGCAGTTCCACCCGACGGGCCTTTCTGTCAACGGCGTCCTGCTCTCTGAGTCGAGCCGTGCTGAGGGCGCGCTGCTCGTCAACAAGGACGGCGAGCGCTTCATGAAGAAGTATGCGCCAGAGAAGATGGAACTTGCGACGCGCGACATCGTCGCCCGCGGCATCGCGACGGAGATCGAGCAGGGCCGCGGCATCGGCGAGGGTATCACGGCCGGCGTTTATCTCGACTTCACGAAGATCCCACCCGAGCGCATCCACCAGCGCCTCGGCCAGGTCGCAGACCTCGCGAAGCGCTTTGCCGGCGTTGACATCACGAAGGAGCCGGTCCTCATCAGCCCGACCTGCCACTACTCGATGGGTGGCCTCGAGATGGCCGACTTCCACACGGGCGAGACGCGCGTGCCGGGCATCTACACGGCCGGCGAGTGCAGCTGTGTCTCGGTCCACGGTGCCAACCGCCTCGGCGCCAACTCCCTCTCGGAGGTCCTCGTTTTCGGCCACACGGCCGGCGACGGCGCCGCAGCCTACGCCAAGGAGCACAAGTACGAGGGCAGCCAGGACCAGCTGACGAAGGACAGCAAGAAGTGGCTCGACTCCTTCGAAGAGGTCACCTCGCGCCCGCATGACGGCAATCGCACGGTGCCGGAAATCCGCGACGACATGGTCAAGACGATGTGGTTCAAGGCCGGCGTTTTCCGCAACGGCCCGGACCTCGAGGCAGCCGCCAAAGAGCTCTCCGTCCTCGAAGACCAGTACAAGAACTGCTACGTCGGCGACCAGTCGCACATCTACAATACGGCCTATGAGCAGTACATCGAGCTCGGCAACCTCCTGCAGATCTCGCAGGCCATCGTCCAGGGCGCCATTGCCCGCAAGGAGAGCCGCGGAGCGCACACGCGCCGCGACTTCCCGAAGCGCGACGACAAGAACTTCCTCAAGCACACGCTCGTATTCAAGGAGGACGGCAAGTACCGCTTTGAATACAAGGATGTCGTCGTCACGAAATATGAGCCGAAGGAAAGGAAGTATTGATCATGGCTACACTGAGAATCCATCGCTTCGTAGAAGGGCGCAAGTGGGTGCAGGACTACACGGTCGAGGTCACGAAGGGCATGACGGTCCTCGAGGCCTTGATCAGCATCAAGGAGCATCAGGATCCGACCCTTTCCTTCACATGCTCCTGCCGCTCGAGCATCTGCGGCGCTTGCGCCGTGCGCGTCAACGGCAATGCCGAGCTCTCTTGCGAGAAGCTCGTCGCTGACCTCATCGCGCGCTACCAGACCGAGACGCTGACAGTAGAGCCGCTCGGCAACTTCCGCGTCATCCGCGACCTCATCGTCGACTGGGATCCGAAGTACGCGCGCATTAAGAAAGTCAAGCCCGTCGTCCATCCGAAGGACGAGTTCAGCGCCGAAGATGGCTGCCGCCAGTCGCCGGCCGACTTCGACAAGTACAAGAAGTACGCCGGCTGCATCCTCTGCGGCTCGTGCGTCTCGGAGTGCAACAAGAACACGCTGAACCAGAAGGACTTCCTCGATCCGTTTGCCTTCGTCAAGGCAGAGCGCATCACGGCTGACTCGCGCGACAAGGACCCGAAGGAACACCTCAAGGCTGTCCTCGACGCCGGCCTCTGGCGCTGCTTCAACTGCCAGGAATGCACGGCGAAGTGCCCGAAGCATCTCGACCCGGCCGGTGCCATCGAGAAGCTCAAGGCCGCGACGTTCAAGTACCACCTCGACGACAATGTCGGCGCGCGCCACGCCAAGGCAATCTACGACGACATCCAGGAGTCGGGCACGCTCGACGAGTCGAAGCTCAACATCAAGTCGGAGGGCTTCTTCATGGCTGGCCTGCGTGCTCCGATGGCTCTGCGCCTCATGCATGTCGGCAAGATGAACCCGCTGGAGTCGCATCCGGTCAATCCGGAGGTCAAGACCATCGCAGCCATCGTCAAGGCGGCAGAGAAAGAGGAGGAGTAAGCGATGAAATTTGCATTTTTCCCGGGCTGTGTCCTCAAGGGGGCTGCAGCCGAAGCCTATACCTCCATGCAGAAGGTATGCGAAGCGCTCGGCATCGAGCTGGAGGAGATCCCGAACTGGACGTGCTGCGGCGCCTCGCACGCGCAGGGCGTCAATGACCTCGCGGCGCTCGCTGTCAATGCGCGCAATATCTCGATTGCCGAGAACATGGGCCTGCCCATCCTGACGGTCTGCAACACTTGCACGCTGCAGCTGCGCACGGCCAAGTACCGCCTCGACCACGATGCGGCGCTCAAGGACAAGGTCAATGCCATCCTCAAGGAGGCCGGCCATCCGTACGAGTACAAGGGCACGAGCGAAATCACGCACTTCCTCTGGGTACTCGATGACCATCCGGAGCTCTTCGAGGGCAAGGTCACGGACGCCCTGCAGGGCACGAAGATCGCCGCCTACTACGGCTGCCACATCCTGCGCCCGCAGGACATCATGAGCCATGAGGACGGCAAGTACCCAGAGTCGCTGGAGCGCCTTGTCCGCCGTCTCGGCGGCACGCCGGTCTGGTTCGACGCGCACCGCAAGTGCTGCGGTTTCCACGCCCAGCTCGCTGCCGAGCACGATGTGCTGACGGTCACGGGCCAGATCGTCGATAGCGCCGGCCGCGCCCATGCCGACCTCATCGTCACACCGTGCCCGCTCTGCCAGATGCAGCTCGACATGTACGAGCCGGAAGGCCGCCAGGCTGTCCAGTCGTCCGTCGAGATCCCAATCCTTCACCTGCAGCAGCTCATCGGCCTGGCGCTCGGCATGAGTAAGAAAGACATCGGCTTCGACCGCCATGTCTCGGCGCAGGAGAAACTCAAGATCGGCTGATCCCGCACCTATACTCACACCTATAAAACAACATCACACACAAAAAGGCATGCCCCGGATTCCGGGGCATGCCTTTTTGTGTGATATTACGATTATTTTGCGAGCAGCAGGCCGACGCGCTTCTTGACCTTCGTCAGCGTCTTGTTGGCGATGTAGGTCGCGCGCTCAGCACCTTTCTTCATCTCTTCTTCGAGGTAGCTGCGGTCCTGAATGAGACGCGCGAAGTTCTCGCGGATTGGGCGCAGCTCATCGGCGACGGCCTGCCCGACGGCAGCCTTGAAATCACCGTAGCCCTTGCCGGCAAATTCGGATTCGATTTCCTCCATGGTCTTGCCCGTGATGGCCGAGTAGATCGTCATGAGGTTGCTGACGCCCGGCTTTTTATCCGGGTCAAAGCGCACGCAGGCCTCGCTGTCCGTGACGGCGCTCTTGAATTTCTTGAGGATGGTCTTCTCATCATCGAGGATTGAGATCGTGGCCTTCGGGTTCGTGTCCGACTTGCTCATCTTGCTCGTCGGATCCTGCAGGCTCATGACACGCGCGCCGGCCTTCGGGAAGTAACCCTCCGGCAGCTTGAAGACCTCGCCGTACGTGTGGTTGAAGCGCGTGGCGACATCGCGCGTGAACTCGAGGTGCTGTGTCTGGTCAGCGCCGACCGGCACGTAATCCGCCTGATAGAGCAGGATGTCGCCTGCCATCAGGGCCGGATACGTGAAGAGGCCGGCATTGATGTTGTCCGGATGCTTGGCCGACTTGTCCTTGAACTGCGTCATGCGCGAGAGCTCGCCGAACTGCGAGCAGCAGTCCATGATCCAGCCCATCTCGGCGTGGCACTTGTTGTGGCTCTGTACAAAGACAAGGCTCTTCTCGGTGTCGATGCCGCAGGCGAGCAGCAGGGCGAAGGCCTCGCGCGTCTGCTGGCGGCGTTTCTGCGGGTCAATGTGGATGGTCATGGAATGCAGGTCGGCGATGAAGTAGTAGCAGTTGTAGTCCTCCTGCATCTTCTTCCAGCTGCGGACTGCGCCGAGGTAGTTGCCGAGCGTGAAGACGCCCGTCGGCTGGATGCCGGAGAGGATGATTTTCTTGGTTTCGTTTTCCATGGTGAAGCTTCCTTTCTGTTCATCGGCTCAGCTGTCAGGAAAACAAAAATCCCTGACAGTATCTCTTATACTGCCAGGGACGAAATTCTCGCGGTGCCACCCTGTTTCATGGACGAGCCATGCACTTAGCGGAGCACAGGCATGCTCCCGGCAACTGACGCGTGCCTGACGTCGCAGCCTACTGCTCCCGGACTATTCCCGAGAGGTTCAGTGCGCCCTCAGCGACCCATTTGCCAGACTGCATGCCATCCGGATCGCAGCTCCCCGGACTCTCTGCAGGCGCTCATCTGACGTTATCCTCGCTTCAACGGTTTCATATTGTCTCTACCATACCACTGCGGCCCCTGTCTGTCAAGCGGATGGAAGCGCATCAGAATCGGTACTCTTTTGGCACGGCATTATAGCTCGTGTGCAGGAGTTCGTGTGCCTTGCCCTGGCCCGGTTCGCCGAGGAAGTCGCGGTAGAGCACCTGCAGAACGGGATTCTCGTGCGACTTGCGGACAGGCAGATTCCGGTCAATCTCGTAGAGTGCCTGCATGCGCTTCTTCTTGACGGCGTTCGTCGTGCCGACGGGCTGGCCGCCGCCGCCGATGCAGCCGCCGGGGCAGGCCATGACCTCGATGAAGTCATAGGGCGAGATGCCCTTGCGGACCTGCTCCATGAGAATCTCCGCGTTCTTGAGCGTGTGCGCGATTGCGATGTGCAGCGTATGGCCGCCAATCTCGAGCGTGCACTCCTTGATGCCCTGGAAGCCGCGCGCCTCCTGGAAGTCGAGCCGCTCGAGCGTCTTGCCCGTCAGCTTGTCGCAGACCGTGCGCAGGGCGGCCTCCATGACGCCGCCCGTCGTGCCGAAAATCGCGCCGGCGCCCGAGGCCGTGCCGAGCGGGCTGTCGAAGTCCGTCTCAGGCAGCTGGCCGAAGGAGAGGCCGACGTATTTGATGAGCTTGATGAGCTCGCGCGTCGTCAGCACGATGTCGACATCCTGCCGGCCCTCGCGGCCCATCTCCGGGCGCGCAGCCTCGAACTTCTTCGCCGTGCACGGCATGACGGACACCGTCACGATGTCCTTGGGGTCGATGCCGGCCGCTTTCGGGTAGTACGTCTTGGCGACGGCGCCGAAGATGCTCATCGGCGATTTCGTCGAGGAGAGATGGGGCAGGCAGTCGCTGTAGTGCTTCTCGACGTAGCTGACCCAGCCCGGGCAGCACGAGGTCATCATCGGCAGCACCCCGCCATGCTGCAGGCGGTCGAGGAATTCCGTGCCTTCCTCCATGATCGTGAGGTCGGCGCCGAAGTTCGTGTCGAAGACCTTGTCAAAGCCGAGGAGGTGCAGCGCCGTGACCATCTGGCCTGTCACGATGGCGCCTGGCTCCATGCCGAAGGCATCGCCGAGGGAGACGCGTACCGACGGCGCGACCTGCACGATGACGTGCTTCTTCGGATCCTGCAGCGCGTCGAGCACTTTTTCCGTATCGTCTTTCTCGACGAGCGCGCCCGTCGGGCAGACGAGGCTGCACTGACCGCAGAGGATGCAGTCCGTCGTCTCCATCGGCTTGTTGTAGGCCGTCGTGACGATGATGTCGCTGCTGCGCCCCGCATACGTCAGCGCCGCGATGCCCTGCACATCCTTGCAGGCGCGGATGCAGCGGCCGCAGCGGATGCACTTCGACGGGTCACGCACGATGGCGGGATTCGTCACGATGCGCGGCTCCTCCTTGCAGACGGACGGCAGTGAGGAGTGCTGGATGTTGAAGCGGCTGCAGAGGCGCTGCAGATCGCAGTT
The DNA here is from genome assembly GCF_000702905.1 of Mitsuokella jalaludinii DSM 13811. Lineage (GTDB taxonomy): Bacteria > Bacillota > Negativicutes > Selenomonadales > Selenomonadaceae > Mitsuokella > Mitsuokella jalaludinii. The sequence goes on along the minus strand of NZ_JNKR01000001.1, from coordinate 352,323 downwards.
CTGGTTGCGCGGGCAGGAGAGGCAGTCCTTGTGGTGATTGGCGAGCATGAGCTGCAGGATGGCGACCTGCGTGTCGCGTACAATCTGCGTGTCCGTGTGGACTTCCATGCCCTCCCAGACCTCTGTCGAGCAGGCCGCGAGCAAGCGGCGCTTGCCGACTACCTCGACGGAGCAGAGGCGGCAGCGCGCCTTGATGCGCTGGTCCTCGTGGTAGCAGAGATGCGGGATATCGATGCCGAGCTCCTGCGCCGCCTGCATGATCTTCGTGCCCTTGGGCACAGCGAGCGGGATGTTGTTGATGGTCAGGTGGACCATCTCTTGTTCTTGATTCGTCATTTTTGCAGTCTCCGTACTCATGCGCGCGCTCCTCCAATATCAAAGAGATCCGGGAAAACCTTCATGGCCGACATCAGCGTGTTCTGTGCCGTCTCGCCGAGGCCGCAGAGCGAGGACATGCTCATGACGCGGGCAATCTTGATCATGATGGCGATGTCCTCGCGCGTGGCCGTCCCCGCGGCCATCTTGTCGAGGATGATCTTGATGTGGAGATTGCCCTCACGGCACGGCGTGCACTGGCCGCAGCTTTCCTCCCAGAAGAATTCCTGATTCATGCGCAGGAAATCGAGCACGCTTGTGCGCTCGTCAATGACGAGCATGCCTCCTGAGCCGACCATGACGCCGGCTGCGCGCAGGTCCTCGTAGGTGTACGGCGTGTCGAGGATGGAAGCGTCCGCAATCTTGCCCGAGGCGCCGCCAAACTGGATCAGCTGGATCTTGCGGTCGTGCTGGATGCCGCCGGCGAGGTCGTAGAGGATCTCGCGCACCGTCGTGCCGAACGGGATCTCAAAGACGCCCGGGCGGTTGACATTGCCCGCCACGCTAATGAGCTTCGTGCCGATCGACTCTCCGCTGCCGCAGGAGGCGTAGACGCCCGCATCGTCGAGCAAGAGGTGCGGCACGAGCGACAGCGTCTCGACATTGTTGAGGCAGGTCGGGCGGGCGAAGACGCCGCTGACCTTGATGAACGGCGGCTTCATGCGCGGGCGGCCCGCCTTGCCCTCAATCGAGCGGATCAGGGCGGTGCCCTCGCCGCAGACGTAGGCGCCGGCGCCTGAGTAGAGGTGGATGTCGAAGTCAAAGCCGCGGCCGAGGATGTTCGTGCCGAGGAAGCCGTAGTTCTTCGCCTGGCGAATTGCGTTCAGGAGCAGCGGGCGGTAGCAGGCGTACTCCGCGCGCATGTAGATGAAGCCGTCCGAGGCGCCTACGACGTAGGCCGCGATGATCATGGCCTCGATGAGATTGAACGGGTCGTGGCAGATGAGCTCGCGGTCCTTGAACGTCGTCGTCTCGCCCTCGTCGGCATTGCAGATGACGACCTTGCGTTCGCCGCGGACGGCGCGCGCCTGCGACCACTTGCGGCCGAGCGGGTACTCCGCGCCGCCGCGCCCCTTGATCTTGACCTTCGTCAAGAGGTCTGTGATTTTCTCCGGGTCCATCGTCACCGCCTTGCGCAGCGCCTCGAAGCCGCCGACATTCATGTAGGAACCGATCGACGAAGTGTCGTACTTGCCGAAGTTCTTGGTCAGAAAATGTACTTGCATGTGTTAACCTCCTCCAGCTCAGGGCAGGGAGCGCAACAGCGCTTCAATCTTTTCCTGCGTGTCGAGATGGTCGTAGACGTGCCCGTTGATGCGCACGGCCGGTGCGCGGTCGCAGGCGCCGATGCAGGTGACCTGCTCGAGCGTGAAGCGCCCGTCATACGTCGTCTCGCCGAGTTTGATGTCGAGCAGCTGCTCGAGTGTCGAGATCAGGCGGTGCGAATCGACGCGATTGACGCGGCAGGCCGGCGAACAGCAGACCTGGATCGGATACTTCGCGCGCGGCACCGGCGAGAGCTCGCTGTAGAACTTCAGGCAGTCAAAGATATTCGTCACGCGCATCTTGAGGCGGTCCGCGATGTAGTAAGCCGTCGTCTCCGGCACATAGTGGCGCTCGTTTAGTGCCTGCACATCGAGCAGGATGCCGACAATCTGCGTCGGGTCGCAGTCGTGGGATTCAAGCACCAGATCGATGCGCTCCTGCAGCTCACTCGGCAGAGGATATTCCTTCGTCAAGGCAGTAAGCATAGTAACCCTCCTAAAAGGCAAAAAGGTAACATACCAATACACAGAGATAACATCCTCATTATAGCGTATTTTTATGCAAAAATAAATGGAAAGGTATCTTGGAAGTGTAGCCCGGCTTACAATTTTGTGGTATAATGTACTTGCCCGAAGGTGTCTTTGTAAATAAGACCAACATTGTGGGGGGATTGAATATGGCAATCAAGAACATTGAAATGGACCGTCGTGACAGTGCGAGCTATCGCAAGATGTTGAAACGAGGAGGTTTCCTTTCTGCAAGTTACTTGTCCGTCAGTGGCTTTGACGTCAATCAGCTCAAGAAACTAGCGAAACGCGGAGAGCTCGATGCCGTGCGCTGTGCAATCGGCAAATCCATCCGCTGGTACTACCGGGAACGGCAGGCCGAATCCGCTCACCTTCGTGGCTTGGCTTGAGCCAGGCCCGTGCCAGGAGGCACGCCCACCTCAGGCCAATTGAGGCAAAGACCGGTCATCCGGTCTATTTTTTTCTGCAAGATTTGCTTTTTGTTGTTACATTTAGGAGGGAATCTTTTGACCTGGTTCACACTCATCATGATCGTCATGGTCGTCTCCGTCATCGCCTGCCTTCTCTTCACGACGCGCTACCTCTTCTCCGGCAGATCATTGCGTCGGGTGCGCATCGTCATGCTGCTGTTCGACGCCATCGGCATGGGCTGGTTCATTGGCCGCGCCATCATCTACCATCTCATATCAGGGCCGAGCCTCATCATCGAGACGGTCATCGTCGGCTTCATGACGCAGCTCATCTGCACGGCCTTTGTTCTTGTAGCAGTCATCGTCCGCTTCTTCTGGCGCCGCATGATGGCCGTGCCCGTCGACGAGAGCCGCAGGCGCCTTCTCCGTCATGCAGCCGTCTATCCCGCCGTGGCCGCTGGTCTCAGCATTTACGGCGGCTTCTGGGAACGTGAGGCGACTGTCGAGCGCAACTTCACGATTCCAGTCAAAGGGCTCGGAGCGGGGGAGGGGTACCGCCTCGCGCAGATCAGCGACGTCCATCTCGGCAGTTTCTTTTCCGTCGCCGAACTCGATTCCCTGCTGCGCCGCATTGCCGCCCAAAAGCCCGATATGCTCACCGTCACCGGCGACCTCTTTGACGACGTGACGCAGAACGAAGAAGCTGCCAGGATTCTCGATCGCTACGCCGATGCATTTCCCGACGGCATCTGGTTTGCGTTCGGCAATCACGAGCACTTCCGCGGCATCGATACCATCCGCAAGTATCTAGCCAAAACGCGCATCAACGTCCTCATCAATGAGAGCCGCAAAGTGCCCGGCAAGAACCTCTACATGCTCGGCGTCGACTACCCGATGGACCGTCCCCATTTCGAGGCACAGCGCAAGAATTACATGCAACAGGCCATCGAGAATCTGCCCGAAAACGTCCCCTCTATCCTGCTCGCCCATCACCCCGAATACATCGACGACGGAGCCGCCCATAGCATCGCCCTGACCCTGACTGGCCACACCCACGGCAGCCAGTTCGGCATCCTCGGTCAGCCGCTCTTCCCCGTATTCAAATACACCCGCGGCCTCGTCAAACTCGGCGATTCCTACGGCTACGTCCACAGCGGCAACGGCAGCTGGTTCCCCTTCCGCCTCGGCTGCCCGCCGGAGATTGCGTACTTTACCTTGACAAATGCATAAGAAAGTACAAGAAAGCGAGCATCCTGTGAGTGGGGATGCTCGCTTTTATTGGGCTGTACCTATATGTTTACCATTAAACGCCTAGGTCAAGCGGCAAATCGGAAATGTCTTTGAGGCGCTTTCCTTCAATCAGGGTTTGAAGGAGTTGTTGGGTATCTTCTGCAGCTGGTGTCTCGGCGGCTAATTCATTGACGGTATCGACGAGCTCGTAGAGTGCGAAGTGGTAGAGACAGTCGATGTCACCAGTACCGAGCGCTAAGGAGGCAAGGCGGGATGGTGTTGGCTCGCCCGTGACGACGACGATATGAGGAAGGCTGCCCTTGCGATTGCGGATAAGATTCAAGGCTTCGGTACGACTGTTTTGGGCACGGTCGCTTCGCATCGTCCATTTTGCGGATACGGAGGCATGCAAGATTGGCTTGCCTCCATTTATTTTACGGATGGCGGCAGACTTTGCTGTATGGTCATCGACAATAGCTTCTGGTGTATTGAGCTCTTCGTCTGTATAGAGATCACGATAGACAATGATGTCCGGTGCTACCATGTAATCGTTGCCGAGAGCGGCAGATAAATGAGAATCTCTCTTGACTAGTGCGTTGAGATAGGCCAGGTGCTCGTACTGTGCAAAGTCTGAGGTCTTGATGGCGTTCTTATTGCCGAGTTTCAGGATATGCCAGTTGCCTGGACGGATATGTTGCAGTTTTGGAAAGGTTGAACGCAAGAATTCCATAGTCTTCTCTTCAAAGATGCTGCCGCTTGTCTGCCCCTGGGCCTTCTGGCGTTTCATATAGGTTGTAGGTTGTTCCTGGGCAATGTCCGCGTGCAGGGTAACTTCCTGCAAGATTCTCTGGTGGATTCCTTGTGCGAGTTGTACGGATAGCTTGTTGCTCCGGTCTGCGTTGGACGGTATGCCACCTGCATCGACAGAAAGAATTGTGTCCAAGAGTTGCTTATGAAATATACTCCTCTCGTGTGAGAGTAAAACCTTGCTTACTGGCATAGAGGGCCTCCTTTATCTTTTCTCCTACTGCCTTTGCGACAGGGGGTGGGAATGCATTGCCAATCATGCGACAAGCACGTGTTTTGGTCTTGCCGAATACCCATGTATCGGGAAAACCCTGGATACGGGCAATCATGCGCGGAGTCAGCCGTGGCATGCCGGTAAATTCAGGATCAGGTGCCTTGTCCGCGATGCTCTTGCCTTCGACCTGCATCTCTGCCCAGGCACGACGGGCACGTGTAGGCCCCAGGTCCGGACCGCCATGCTTCTTGGAACCTCCGACGATGGTAGGTGCAATCTTGTCTGCCTGTTTTGCCCATTTCCTGGCACCTTTCCAGCCAGCTTCTGCCATGAGGTCTTGCAGGAGCGCGCCGACTGTCGGTGTCTGTTCAGGATGAGGCGCTGGATATGAAAATGTGAAACGGCCTGGCTCGTCATTGCGGATGCCGACAATGACAACCCGCGGCCGCAATTGTGAGACGCCGTAGTCGGACGCTTGCAGGAGCTTGATCTGCACGTCGTATCCCATGTGGGCGATGGAACGCAGTATGTATTCGCGGTATTCGCGGAATGACGGGTCAAGGAATCCACGTACGTTCTCCAGCATGATGGCTCGGGGCTCAATCTCGCGGACGAGACGCAGCGCCTCTGGGAAGAGGTCGCGCTCATCATCAGCGCCGAGTTGCTTGCCTGCAACAGAAAAAGGCGGACAAGGGACGCCGCCAGCGAACAGGTCGACGCCGTGATATGGCTTGCCGTCAAAATCATGGACATCTGCGCAGATTATAGGCCACTCTGGTCGATTCTCTTTTAAGATATCGCAGTATTCTTTTTCGTATTCTACTAATGCTACATGTACAAATCCCGCCATCGCCAGCCCGAGGGCCTGCCCGCCGGCACCTGCACAAATCTCGACACAAGTCAGCATAGTTACTCCTTTTGGTTCGTTCGTTGTCTATTTCTCCATTATATCATAAGATAGGCCTATGCGATATAAACGGCATTCAATCTGCAACTTGGCGTTGTCAAGACAGTTGCCTTGTGCGATAATGAAGAAAAAGTTGATTTTTTGAAAGGATCGGTCGTTATGCGCAAGGTACTTGTCGTGATTGATATGCAGAATGACTTCATCGATGGAGCGCTGGGGACGAAGGAGGCGCAGGTGATGCTGCCGCGGCTGGTGGAGAAGTTGGAGCGGGAGGAGGCGCTGCTGGTGTTTACGCAGGACACGCACGGCGCGGACTACCTTGAGACGCAGGAGGGGAAGAACCTGCCGGTGCCGCACTGCATCAAGCCGGAGAAGGGTTGGGAGATTGCGCCGTCGCTGAAGCCTTTTGTGGAGAAGGCGGCGGCTGTCGTGGAGAAGCCGACCTTTGGCTCGCTGGAGCTGCCGAAGGTCATCGCGGGGCTGGAGCCGGATGCGATTGAGCTTGTGGGGCTCTGCACGGACATCTGTGTGGTTGCGAATGCGATGATCCTCAAGGCGGCGTTCCCGGAGGTGCCTGTCTCTGTCGACGCGTCGTGCTGTGCTGGCGTGATGCCGCAGAGCCACGAGAATGCGTTGCAGGCGATGAAGATGTGCCAGGTTGTGGTCCACTGACCTGGTGACGAGCAGCTGGCGGGCGCAGAGATGGGCGATAGTACCTGGGACGCCAACAAGCGTGACAGATTGCCTGTTTTTTTGCTATACCTTTTACAAAGGAAGTGATACAGATGAAAAAGCAGAGTGGACAGGGAATCGTTGAATATGCGCTGATACTGGCCATGGTGGCAGGCATAGGCCTTTGTTTGTATTCTTCCAATGGGCAAGGCGGGCTGGCGGAATCCATCCGTTCTGTTTTCAATCAGACCGCAGAACTTCTGGGGAAGGAAAGCCTGTCCGTTGCGCAGTCTTCTAGTGAGATTATAGAAAGGCTGCATGATGGACGATTTGGTAAATTGACCGATTTACTTGGAGATCCACAGCAAAAGGGACAGGAGATAGAAATCTCATCTGACAGCGAGAAGGGACGGGAAATAGCCAGGAAGCTCAATATCCAGACAAAGGATGGGGATGGCTGGTATGTCAAGATTCACCCCAATGGTCACTATGTGGTGACTTATTATTCAGCTGTGGATAATAAAGGTACGACTTTCGATCAGCTGAAAGCTGCCTATAATAGAAATTCGGGGTACTACTATAATAAGGACGGAGAAAAAAACTCTAAGTATCCGCACACAATCTATGTGGATGAAGGAAATTATGATCCCCAGGGAAATGGGAAGACCTATTTTAAAACCACAGGCCATGTAGGTCCTTCGGCAGATGGGACAGGGATGAGCATCTATCCTGGCCGTTGGTGATATACTAAAGCCCTTGAGGTGGCATCCTTGTTGATTCAGGATGCATCTCAAGGGCTGTTGCTCACCAGATGGCCAGGATGAGTCCGCCTGCCGCGATCATCGCGATGGCACAGGCGTGGACAAGGCTGACTTTCTCGCCGAACAGGATGACGGCCAGGATGACGGCAAAGACGACGCTGAGCTTGTCGATCGGTGCGACCTTGGAGACGGGCCCGTACTTGAGTGCGAGGAAGTAGAAGAGCCACGAGGTTGCACCGGCGATGCCGCTCAGGGCGACGAAGAGCAGTCCCTTCTTGTCCTGCAGCACCTCTGCCATGTGCGAGAAGTTACCCTGCACGAAGACGACACCAATCAGGAACACCGCCATGATGACGGCGCGCACGGCTGTCGCGACGTTGCTGTCGATGCCCTGCAGGCCGACCTTGCCGAAGATGGAGACGAATGCCGCGCTGACGGCGGAGAGCAGTGCGTAGAAAAGCCATGGTTCCATGTCAATCATCCTTTCTTGTCTTGAAAATTATTATCTAAAAAATATGATTCTTATATGAATTATGATACAGTATCTGCCTGCAGATGGCAAGAGCGATTGTCGCCTGCCAAACGACCTCTGAGCGTCCCTCCTGTGTTAGACTGAGGACAGTCTGATACAGAAGATCATCGGGCATGGCAAGGTGGAGCTGATGGCGGCGGATTTTGGCCTGCCACGGTATAGGATCGGCGAGCATCTATGACGGCGCAAACTTCACATGTTTTTTGACACGATCCGGGCATCACTCTCTGCTATGATGGAGATGCGCAGAGAGGAGAGGATAATATGACAATCAAGGATTTCTTTTTTAAAGGCAAGAAGGGCACTGGCTCGAAGAAGCAGAAGAAGAGCATCAAGCCGACAGTCGAGGAGTTTGAGGCTCTGGGGCCGGATCCGTCGCCGAAAGCAGTGATGAAGCTGTTCTCGCGCTCGTACCATATCCTGAATGATGTGGAGCTGCAGAATGCGGACTACCCGCCGATGATGTTCGCGGAGTTCGACGATGGCGCGCAGACGCCGGATGAGCTACCGGGCGCGGTGGGCGAGTTTGGCCGCTGCGCGGACAATCCTATCCCGGTCAACGGGCCGACGGGGCAGGTCACGTATCTGTCACGGCTGCTGACGGCGGACACGGAGAGCCGCATGGCGTTCCACCGCCTCGGCTCGACAACGTCCCAGGTGCTCGACGCGATGGTGGACATCTTCGAGCTTGTCAGCGTCGACGGCACGCGCTACGACCGCCTCTACCTCGACATGTACCATCTGGGCCAGTCGCATAAGGCGCCGGAGGGCTACCGCCTCATCGGCGAGCTTACCGGCATCACCGGCACGAGCATCGGCAGCAGCCGTGACTTCCCGCTGCACATCGGGCAGGACGCCTTCGAGTACGCCTGCTCCATCTTCGGCGCGCCGGTCGTATCGTCGACGCTCAAGGACATGGACCTCGAGAAGGCGCGCGGTTTGGTCAAAGCTATGGAGAAATGGTAAACAAAAAGGAAGGGCTGATGAGCACTTCCTTTTTTGTGTATATGGGTGTAAGATTGTGGAACTCAGTGGGCGCTGCCGAGGAGGATCAGGCGGATGCCGAGCGCGAACATGGCGAGCGAGAGCAGCATGAGGATGACTTTCGACTTTGTCTTCTTGGAGAGTTTGGCGCCGATCTGGGCGCCGATGGCGGCGCCGATGGAGATGCAGATGGCGGGAATCCAGATGATGTGGTCGAGCATGAAGTGGCTGACGACGCCGAAGGCGGAGGAGCAGGCCAGCACGAAGTGGCTCGTGGCCGTCGCGACGTGGACGGGGAAACCGAGCAAGTAGATCATCAGCGGTACGTGGATGACGCCACCGCCGATGCCGAAGATGCTCGAGATGAAGCCGACGCCGAGGCTGGCGATGATGCCGAGCGTGCGGTTGTACTGGAAGTCTTCCGACACATCCATGGCGTTGGAGACTGGCTTATGGGTGGAGTTCCAGTACATGATGATGGACATCAGCAGCAGGAAGATGCCGAAGTAGAGGTCAAGCATCGTCGTGCTGAACTTGTTGACGATCCACGAGCCGAGCACGGCGCCGGGGAGCGTGGCGATGGCGAACGGGATGGCGGCGCTGAAGAGCACACGCTTCTGGCGGATGTAGGCAAGCGTGCCGCTCATGGCGTTGGCCATGACGACGACGAGCGAGGTGCCCGCAATCTGGGCCGCCGTGTGGAAGTAGGGGTAGACGCCGCCGTCCGACAGGAACAGGATGAAGATCGGCACGCAGATGAGGCCGCCGCCGATGCCGACGAGCGTGCCGAAGGTGCCGACACCGATGCCGAGCAGCAGGAACAAGAGGATATCCATGTGGGAAAAAGACCTTCTTTCTTTGTGGTGAAGTGATGCTGATGCCATTATACCATAGAATGGGATGGGAGGTCGGACGAAAACGGTATGGTAGTCATAGCTGTGCAGTATGCAAATTTTTGTTCGACTTTTCTGTCCACTCAGCAGGGATTCTTCGGGCAAAGCGCGAATTATTCTAGCAAGATAACGATATAGGAAAGCGAGGCTGGCTATCATGAAACGTTTTATGGATGAAGATTTTCTCTTGCACTCGGAATTTGCGGAAGACCTGTATCACGAATATGCCGAGAAGCTGCCGATCCTCGACTACCACACGCACATCCCCGTGCGGGACATTGCGGAGAACCGCGTCTACCACAATCTGACGGAGGTGCTCGTCGACAATCCCGTCGCGCGGCGGCTCATGCGCGCCAATGGCGTCAAGGAGCGCTTCATCACGGGCGGCGAGGCACCGGCGCGCGAGCGCTTCCAGTACTTCGCGGAGTCGCTCGCACGGGCGGCGGGCAATCCGCTCTACACGTGGGTCCATCTCGTGCTCAAGCGCGTCTTTGACTGCCACTACGTGCTCAGCGGAGAGACGGCAGACGATGTCTGGTCGGTCTGCTCGGAGAAGTTCGCAGATGGCACGATGACAGTGCGCTCGCTCCTGGAGCAGGGCAATGTCGAGGCGGTCTTCACGGCTGACCATCCGGAAGACAACCTCAAGTGGCACCGCCAGATCAGGGAACAGGGATTCCCCGTGAAGGTGCTGCCGGTATTCCATCCCGATGCGGCGCTCGACATCGCCAATCCGGAGTGGGGCAATTACATGCTCTACGACCTCGGCCAGACGGCGGGCGTCGAGATCTCGACGATGACGGAGGTGCGCGAGGCGCTCGCGAAGCGCATCGCCTACTTTGACAGCATGGGCTGCCGCACGGCTGACCACGCCTTCCCGCGCATTGTCTACCGCGAGGCGGAGGAGTACGAGCTCGATGACATCGTCGGCCGCGTCATCAACAGCAAGGGGGCGCCGACGCAGGAAGAAGTCGAGAAGTACCAGACGGCTGTCCTGCGCTTCCTCGGCAAGAAGTACGCGGAGCGCGGTTGGGTCATGCAGCTTCACTACGGCATCCTGCGCGATATGAACAGCAAGATGGCGGCAGGGCTCGGCAGCGGTGCAGGCTTTGACTGCATCAGCGCGAGCAGCGACGGCGAGGGCCTCGCCTTGCTCCTTGACCTGCTCTCGCGCGAAGAGGCATTGCCGAAGACCGTCGTGAGCTCGATGAACCCGTCGGACCAGGTCGTCATCGGCTCGATCCTCGGTGCCTTCCAGACGGAGGATGAGGGCCATCTGCAGCTCGGCCCGTCGTGGTGGATCAACCAGACGCCGCTCGGCATCCGCGCGCAGCTCGGCTACATGGCGAGCCTCGGCATCATCGGCACGGCCATCGGCTTCTCGACGGATGCGCGCAGCGCCCTGTTCTGGCCGCGCCACGAGTACTACCGCCGCATTCTCTGCGATGTGCTCGCCTCGCTCGTCGAGGAGGGGCTCTATCCGTCCGACAAGGACGCGCTGGGCCGCCTGATCCGTGATGTCTGCTACGAGAACACCAAGAAGTACTTTGGCATCTGATGCATACACGCAGGATGCCCCGGGCCTATCCGGCATAGAAAAAGGACTGCCATCTGGCAGTCCTTATTTTTCTTCGTGGCGGAGTGGAGAGGATTCGAACCTCCGCACCGGTTACCCAGTCTAACGATTTAGCAAACCGTCCTCTTCAGCCTCTTGAGTACCACTCCATATGGCGGAGAGGGTGGGATTCGAACCCACGGTGCATTGCTGCATCACCGGTTTTCAAGACCGGCTCCTTAAACCACTCGGACACCTCTCCATATACAGTAATCCTATTATAGCAAAAACAGCACAAGTCTGTCAACTCGAAGCGGGCTGTCCGCCATTGCAGTACGAAACTAGACCTGCTATAATGAACTGAGGCATAAAAAGACCCGCCTTCTAGTTGGACGCTGTAGGCGGTTTTTTAGATAAACCTACTATAGAGGGCTGCCGCTAGGCGGTGCCACCTTATTTATCTTTATTATAATCGATTCGGGGGCTGTTGGCAATGAAAATTGCGTTTTTTGATTCGGGCATTGGCGGGCTTTCGGTGCTGCACCATGCGATGCGCGTGCTGCCAAATGAGCAGTTCGTCTTCTACGCGGATGAGGACAACGTGCCGTATGGCGTCAAGACGAGGGAAGAGGTCATGGGTTTTGTTCAGCAGGCGTTCGACTTTCTCGTCGGCTGCGATGTCAAGGCAATTGTCGTCGCCTGCAATACGGCGACGTCGGTGGCGGTCCGCGAGATGCGTCACCGCTATGATATCCCGATCATCGGCATGGAGCCGGCGGCCAAGAAGGCGCTGGACCTCGACGGCGAGCACCGCGTGCTCGTGGCGGCGACGCCAATCACGGTGCACGGCAAGAAGATGCAGATCCTCATCGATCGCTTCGATAAGGACCATCTCGTCGACCTGCTGCCACTGCCGCGCCTCGTGGAGTTCGCGGAGCGCGAGGAGTTCCGCTCGGAGGCGGTCCGTGCGTACCTTGAGCAGGAGCTCGGCCGCTTCCCGCTTGCGGATTACTCGGCGCTCGTGCTCGGCTGCACGCATTTCAACTACTTCAAGGACACGATGCGCGAGATCATGCCGGAGAACATGCACTTCGTCGACGGCAATGAGGGAACGGTGCGCGAGCTCATGCGCCAGCTCGATGCGCGTCATGGGCTCGAGAATCTGCCCCAGACGGTCGACTACTATTACTCCGGCCGTCGTGTCGAGGATGCGGCAGAGCTTGCGCGCATCGCGCGCTACATGGAGCGGCTCGACCTCGTCTACGAGATTCACTGAATTCACTGGATTTAGCGGAATGGGCAATATTCCTCTGAAAATCTTGACTTTCCCACTCTTTTGTTCTAGGCTATAGAATGTGTTTGTAAAGGAAATCACAAAGTCGATTTGGAGGAGGGGTTCTCTTGCCCATCATTACCGAGCATCATGTGAATTTTTACGATACGGATGCGATGGCTGTCGTGCATCATTCCAATTATATCCGCTGGTTCGAGACGGGACGCGTGGCATATCTGCGCAAGTACGGCATCACGCTGGGGGAGATGATGGAGGACGGCTATGTCTTCCCGATTACGGAAGTGCGGGCCAAGTATGTGTCGCCGGGCCGCTTTGACGACGACATCTGCATCGAGACGCGCCCGAAGGCACTGACCAAAGCGAAGATGGCCTTCCAGTACCGCGTCTTCAACAAGGCGACAGGCGAGCTCATGGTCACGGGCTTCACGCAGAACGTCTTCACGCATCGCGAGAGCGGCAAGATCACGCGCCTGCCGGAGAAGTACTACGCAAAGCTCCAGCAGGCCATGGCTGACGAGGCCGACTGGCAGGAAATGCAGGCAAAAGAGGCACAAGGAACTGCATCGCGCCGGAAATGAGCCGGTCATCACTTTGTTTTATTTTTGGATAGAAAGAATCAGGAGGAATCAACGTGACGGTATTATATGCAATCATTGCCCTGATCGTCGCTGCGGTCATCGTGGCGAAGTTGTATCTCTGCATCGCAGGCAAGGAGAAGATTGTCGTCAAGACGGATGCGCCTTTCGTGGTGGAATCGCAGACGGACGACGCAATCGTGATCTCGAAAAAACTGACGTTTGTCAATGAAGGCAAGCAGTGCGCCACCATCATGGACGCACTCGTGCGCCCGCAGCTGCCGTATGAGCAGTACGATGGCATCGAGGCACGTGGCAAGGCGGAGCGCGAGGGTGAACCGCGCGAGGACGATTACTTCGAGGCCGTGCTGATCCAGAAGCTCGGCGACCCGAACCACGAGGACAAGCTCAACATCTTCGCGAAGGTCAAGCTGACGCCGCGCAAGGGCATGACGCTCAAGGAAGCGCTCTCGCACATGGTCGACCTGCCGCTCGATGTCATCTGGATGGAGACGGGCCGCACGCCGTGGCATTACACGAAGGTCCGTCTGACGCTCTCCGCTGAGGAGATCGCCAAGCTCGCCGGTGTGGAACTCGTGAAGGACTGAGGGAGGAATTATCATGGCAGAAGCAAAACTCGATTTGATCCCGGTCCCGACGCGCATCCTGACCGAGAAAGACGATATTGTCGACAGCATTGAACGCTATACGAAGGGCAAGATCGGCCCGGATGACCTGCTCTGCACGGCAGAGAGTGTCGTCGCCATCACGCAGGGCCGCTTCGTGCGCCCGGAAGACCTCAAGATCACGCGTGTGGCGCAGTTCTGCTGCCGCTTCATTCCGGACTACGGCAGCCTGGCATCGCCGCACGGCATGCAGTCCTTGATGGACGTCGAGGGCAAGTGGCGTGTGGCCTTTGCGCTGTTTGCTGGCTTCCTCGGCAAGCTCGTCGGCCAGAGCGGCCTCTTCTACAAGTGGGGCGGTGAGCAGACGGCACTCATCGATGATGTAACGGGCACGATGCCGCCGTTCGACAAGTGCATCGTCTACGGCCCGAAGGACCCGAATGAGGTCGTCAAGAAGATCCAGCAGCGTCTCGGCTGCTTCGGTGCGATGATCGCGGATGTCAACGACCTCAAGCGCTCCCGCGTCGTCGGCGTGACGGACAAGGTTGATGGCCAGATGGCAGCGAAGCTGCTCATCGACAACCCGTTCGGCAATGCGAGCCAGAAGACGCCGATCTGCATCATCAAGAACTACAGACAGTATCAGGAGTCGCAGAAATAAAGACCGCTGCCCGGCAGCGGGAGAGGTGTTGTACCGCGAAAACTCGAGGTAGGCACCTCTTTTTTGTTCCAGTGCAAGATGTGAAAGAGAGGAAGGTTCATCATGACAAGAACGGATCGGCGCATGGCAGACGCCCTGCGCCCGTATGAGATACATCGTCATTTCCAGAAGTACCCGGCAGGCTCGGTGCTCATCGAGATGGGCAACACGAAGGTCATCTGCGCGGCCTCCATCGAGGACCGCGTGCCGTTTTTCCTTCGCGGTACGGGCGAGGGCTGGATCGCGGCGGAGTACTCGCTCTTGCCGAGTGCCACGGAGACGCGCACGCAGCGCGAGGCCGTGCGCGGCAAGCAGTCGGGACGCACGCAGGAAATCGAACGCCTGATTGGCAGAAGCCTGCGCTCCGTCGTCGACACGAAGGCACTCGGCGAGCGCACGATCATGATTGACTGCGATGTCATCCAGGCGGACGGCGGCACGCGCACGGCCTCCATCACGGGCGCTTTTGTTGCGCTCGTCGAGGCGTGCGCTTCGTTCTACGAGAAGGGCAAGATCTTCCCCGTCAAGGACTTCCTCTCGGCCATCAGCGTCGGCGTCAGCCACGAGGGCGAGCCGATACTCGACCTCTGCTACGAGGAGGACTCGCGGGCCATCGTCGATATGAATGTCGTCATGACGGGCGCAGGGCGCTTTGTCGAGGTACAGGGCACGGGCGAGGGCCGTCCGTTCACGCACGAGGAGCTCGGCGCACTCTTGGCGCTCGGTGAGAAGGGCTGCCGGGAGCTCATCTCGTATCAGAAGGATGTGCTCGGCGGCGAGCTCGTCTGGCTCGTCGGCCGGGAAGGCTGATTCAAAGAGGGTGAGAAGATGAAGAAGATCGTGATTGCAACGAAGAACAAGGGCAAGGTCCGCGAGATGCGCGAGGCGCTCTCGCATCTGCCCGTTGAGGTCGTATCCCTGGCGGAATTCGGCGCACTGCCCGATGCCGTGGAGGACGGCAAGACGTTTGCCGAGAACGCGCGCATCAAGGCGGCGTTCTACCAGCAGCAGACGGGCTGCGCTTGCCTCGCCGACGATTCCGGCCTGGAGGTCGAGGTGCTCGGCGGAAAGCCTGGCATCTTCTCGGCGCGCTTCGCCGGCTTCCATGCCGACGATGCGACGAACAACGAGAAATTGCTCGCAGAGCTAAGGAAAGCCGGTGTCGAGTCGTCGCCTGCTGACTACCGCTGCGCGCTCGCTTTCGTCGATGTGGATGGCACGAGCCTCGTGACGGAGGGTCGCTGCGACGGCACAGTCCGCATGGTGGCAAAGGGGGAGAACGGATTCGGTTACGACCCGTACTTCTACACCGAAGACTACCCGGGCCGCACGATGGCTGAGATCAGCTTTGAGGAGAAGGACGCGATCAGTCACCGCGGCAAGGCGCTGCGCGCGATGGTCGAGGAGTTGGAGGAGCGCTTGAGATGAAGATCGGTATCGTAAGTGACAGTCATGGCTCGACGCGTGCCATCGACCGGATGCTTTCCCATCCGGCGGCAGAGGGCGTGGCGCTCTGGCTCCATGCGGGCGACATCACGCCGGATGCAGAGTACCTGGCCATGGTGACGGAAGGGAAGGCCAAGGTCCGCTATGTTGCGGGCAACAGCGACTGGCCGGAGCCCGGTGCCCGCTACGACGACGTCGTGGAGGCGGCCGGCCACCGCATCTTCCTGACGCATGGCCACATGTACGGCGTGCGCTTCACGACGAAGATGCTCTGCGATGCAGCCGGCGAATCGGGCTGTGATATCGCCGTCTACGGCCACACGCATGTCGCAGAGATCTCGACGGGGCACATCACTGTGCTCAATCCGGGCAGTGTCGCGCGCCCGCGCGATGCGATGCAGGGTTCCTTCCTCGTCATGGAGCTCGAGCAGGGCAAAGCCCCAGCCTGCCATCTGATCCGCTTTGCATGATTTTTTTGCAACATCATCATGCATGGAGTAAATAATTCCATAATCCTATCGATAATCGTTCCCGAAATAAAATTTTTCTTGCGCGAAAGAAGGATTTTAAAGGCGAATCACTAATATAAAATCTGAGTGACAAGCATCACATTGTGGCTGATCGCAGAGAGGCAAAAAAGTGAACTCGATTCGCTTTTTTCAAGGGTTCGCGGGCTTTCAGAAATGCTTGAAAGCCGCTATAAAATGTGTTATGATGAACCACAGATGTGTGATAAGTTGTATTTATGGGAGGGATCACTTTGCGAGAACTCGACGCAAAACAAATCACGGAAACCGTTGCACAGCTGTGCAAGGAGGCGGCTTATTACCTGCCGAAAGATGTCTATGAGGGCCTCAAGAAGGGCCGCGAGACGGAGAAGTCCCCGGTTGGCCAGGCTGTACTCGACCAGATTATCAAGAATGCGGAAATCGCACGCGATGAGGATCGCCCGTACTGCCAGGATACCGGCATGACGATCGTCTTCCTCGAGGTAGGCCAGGACCTCCACATCGTCGGCGGCGACCTCGAAGAGGCAGTCAACGACGGTATCGCCAAGGGCTACACGGAAGGCTACCTGAGAAAATCGGTCGTTGCAGAGCCAATCTTCAACCGCGTCAACACCCAGAACAACACGCCGGGCGTCATCTACACGAAGATCGTTCCGGGCGACAAGCTCAAGATCACGGTTGAGCCGAAGGGCTTCGGTTCCGAGAACAAGGGCGGCATCAAGATGCTCGTACCGGCTGACGGCCTTGAGGGCGTCAAGAAGGCTGTCATGGAGATCATCCTGCATGCCAGCATGAACCCGTGCCCGCCGATGGTCGTCGGCATCGGTATCGGCGGCACGATGGACCGCGCCGCTGTCATGAGCAAGATTGCCCTGACGCGTTCGATCGACTCGCATAACCCGATGCCAGAATATGCGAAACTCGAAGACGATCTCCTCGAGCTCATCAATGAAACGGGTATTGGACCGCAGCTCGGCGGCACGACGTCCTGCCTCGGTGTCAACATCGAGTGGGGCCCGACGCACATCGCCGGCCTGCCGGTCGCTGTGACGATCTGCTGCCATGCATGCCGTCATGCAAAGCGCGTTCTTTGATCTGTCGAAAGACTGAGCAAAACTATCAGGAGGAGAGATAATCATGGCAGAACCTATTCGCATCCATACCCCGTTCACGGAAGAAGATTCCCACAAGCTCAAGATCGGCGACAGCGTTCTCATCACGGGCGAGATCTACGCTGCACGCGATGCTGCGCACAAGAAGATGTGCGAGGCACTCGCTAAAGGCGAGAAGCTGCCGATCGACTGGCACAACAAGATGGTCTATTACCTCGGACCGACTCCGGCAAAACCGGGTGATCCGATCGGCTCCTGCGGCCCGACGACTTCTGGCCGCATGGATGCCTACACGCCGACGATGCTCGAGCAGGGCATCAAGGGCATGATCGGCAAGGGCTCCCGTTCGAAGGAAGTCGTCGATTCCATGAAGAAGAACGGCGTTACGTATTTCGCTGCTGTCGGCGGTGCCGCAGCGCTCATCGCGAAGTCCGTCAAGAAGTACGAAGTTCTCGCTTACCCAGAACTCGGCCCGGAGGCACTTGCCCGCCTGACCGTTGAGGATTTCCCAGCTATTGTTGTCATCGACTGCGAAGGCAATAACCTTTACGATGTCAACCAGGAGAAGTATCGTACCCTGAAGGGTTACTGATAACGAGAGAAGATGGGAAGCTTTTGGGAGGCTCGCTTGAAGGCTTCCTTTCTTTTTCAAGAATCAACAGGAGGTATAGAATGTTCCATACAACTTTTTATCTGCGCCGTCTGCACTCGTTAGTCGGCCTGCTGGCAATCGGCATTTTCCTCTTCGAGCATATCATTACGAATGCTCGTGCACTCGGCGGTGCTGAGTCCCTCAACGGTGCTCTGGCCATGATGGAGCTCATCCCGCATCCGATCTTCCTCGGCCTGGAGATCTTCGGTGTCGCACTGCCGATCCTCTTCCATGCCATCTACGGCATCTACATCGCCCTTCAGGCGAAGAACAACCCGGGCCGCTACGGCTACGTCCGCAACTGGCAGTTCGCTCTGCAGCGCTGGACGGCATGGTTCCTCGTCATCTTCCTCATCTGGCATGTGTTCTACCTGCGCATCTTCACGAAGGCCATCAACGGCACGCCGATCTCGTATGAGCTGCTGCATACGCTCTTCACGAGCAGCCCGATCACGACGCTGCTCTACACGATCGGCATGTTCGCAGCTATCTTCCATTTCTGCAATGGTATCACGACTTTCTGCATGACCTGGGGCATCGCCAAGGGCCCGCGCATCCAGAACGTCATCAACGTTCTCTCGATGTGCCTCTGCGCATTCCTCTGCCTTGTCACGATTGCGTTCATGGCAAGCTACTTTGTCATGTAAGCCCCGATACGCTGTGTAAGAAAAGGAGAATATAAATGGCTAAGAAACCAGAAAATAAGATTATTGTCGTAGGCGGCGGCCTCTCGGGCCTCATGGCTACGCTGAAGATCTGCGAAGGCGGCGGCAAGGTTGACCTCTTCTCTTACTGCCCGGTCAAGCGTTCCCACTCCCTCTGTGCACAGGGCGGCATCAACGCCTGCATGGACACGAAGGGTGAGCATGACTCGATCTACGAGCATTTCGATGATACGGTCTACGGCGGCGACTTCCTCGCTGACCAGCTCGCTGTCAAGGGCATGGTCGAAGCTGCACCGAAGCTCATCAAGATGTTCGACCGCATGGGCGTGCCGTTCACGCGCACGGCTGAAGGTGTTCTCGACCTCCGTAACTTCGGCGGCCAGAAGAACAAGCGCACGGTCTTCGCTGGCTCCACGACGGGCCAGCAGCTCCTCTACGCTCTCGACGAGCAGGTTCGCCGTTGGGAAGTAAAGGGCGGCGTCAAGAAGTATGAGTTCTGGGAATTCATCAAGATCATCAAGAACAAAGAGGGCATCTGCCGCGGTATCGTCGCGCAGAACATGAACTCCAATGAGATCGTCTCGTTCCCGGCTGACGTTGTCATCCTCGCAACGGGCGGCCCTGGCCAGGTATACGGCCGCTGCACGGCTTCGACGATCTGCAACGGTTCGGCTGTTTCCGCTGTTTACCAGCAGGGCGCTGAGCTCGGCAACCCGGAGTTCCTCCAGATCCATCCGACGGCTATCCCGGGTTCCGACAAGAACCGCCTGATGTCCGAGGCTTGCCGCGGTGAGGGCGGCCGCGTCTGGGTTTACCGCAAGAACCCGCAGACGGGCGAAAAAGAGCGCTGGTACTTCCTCGAGGATATGTACCCGGCATACGGCAACCTCGTACCGCGTGACGTTGCATCGCGTGCCATCTACAAGGTCGTCGTCCACATGGGCCTCGGCATGCACAACCCGAACCGCGTCTACCTCGACCTCTCGCACATCCCGGCTGATTACCTCGAGCGCAAGCTCGGCGGCATCCTTGAGATGTACAGCGACTTCATGGGCCAGGATCCGCGCAAGGTCCCGATGGAGATCTTCCCGTCGATCCACTACTCGATGGGCGGCATCTGGGTCGATCGCGAGCATCACACGAACATCCCGGGCCTCCTCGCTTCCGGCGAGTGCGATTACCAGTACCACGGCGCAAACCGCCTCGGTGCAAACTCGCTGCTGTCGGCAACGTACTCGGGCACGATTTCTGGCCCAGAGTCCCTGCGCCTCGCACGCAGCGGCAAGCTCGGCTCTGCCCTGACGGCAGAAGAGCTCGAGGCTGCCCGCCAGGAGTGCGTCGCAGAGTTCGACAAGATCCGCAACATGAACGGCACGGAGAATGCGCATAAGCTCCATCATGAGCTCGGCGACATCATGTACAAGTACGTCTCCATCGAGCGCGACAACAACGGCCTCAAAGAATGCGTCAAGGAACTCAAGGAAATCCTCAAGCGCTGGGACAACATCGGCGTTACGGACCACGGCACTTGGGCAAACCAGGAAGCGATGTTCGTCCGCCAGCTGCGCAACATGATCATCTATGCGATGGCCATCACGCAGTCCGCTCTGCAGCGTGACGAGAGCCGCGGTGCTCATGCGAAGATCGTCCTGAAGTCCGATTACGATAAGATGGACGACCAGCTCAAGGAAGCCCTCACGAAGAAGTACGGCAAGTTCCACTTCGACGCTGAGACGGGCCGTGGCACGACGGATGACGGCAACGACGACCTCGTATTCTTCGAGCGCAACGATAAGAAGTTCATGCGCACGACCATCGTTACCTTCGACCAGGAGAAGGAAGAGCCGGTCGTTTCCTACCGTGAATTCGAGCACTCTCTCATCAAGCCGCGTCTGCGCAACTATGCCGTAGCTAAGAAAGAGTAAGAGGGAGGACAAATAGAAATGGCAGAACAGAAAAAAGTCAGAATCATCGTCGAGCGCCAGGACGGCCCGAAAGAGAAGCCGTACAACCAGGAGTTCGAGATCGACTATCGTCCGGGCCTCAACATCGTTGCTGCCCTGATGGAAATCCAGAAGAACCCGGTAACGGTCGACGGCAAGAAAGTCCCGCCAGTGACGTGGGAATGCAACTGCCTCGAGAAAGTCTGCGGCGCCTGCATGATGGTCATCAACGGCAAGGCTCGCCAGGCTTGCTGCACGCTCGTTGATACGCTCAAGCAGCCAATCCACCTGCAGCCGGCCCGCACGTTCCCGGTCATCCGCGACCTGCTCATCGACCGCTCCGTCATGTTCGAGAGCCTCAAGCGCATCCACGGCTGGGTCGAAGTCGACGGCACGTGGGAGGTCAAGGATGCTCCGATCCAGAACCCGTACACGGCACAGACGGCCTACGAGATCTCGCACTGCATGACCTGCGGCTGCTGCCTCGAGGCCTGCCCGAACGTCGGCCCGCAGTCCGACTTCATCGGACCGGCTCCGACGGTACAGGCTTACCTTTTCAACCTCCATCCGCTCGGAAAGTTCGACGCTCCGAAGCGCCTGAACGCACTGATGGAGAAGGGCGGCATCACGAGCTGCGGCAACAGCCAGAACTGTGTCGAAGCTTGCCCGAAGAACATCAAGCTGACGACGTATCTCGCACAGCTCAACCGCGATGTCAACAAGCAGGCCCTGAAGAATATCTTCAATCACTGAGCCTGATAAGACTGAGCAACGAGAGCCCCGCATCACGATCCTCGGATTGGGTGCGGGGCTCTTTGTATGCTCGGTGTATGCTCGGTGTACGCTCGGCGTATGCTCGGTGTGACGAGCATGCTTGATTATTTTTTTAGGATTCGCTATGATAGGAGTTATAGATTCAGACGTTACTGATTACGATTCAATGGATATATGGAGGGACGCTCATTGTCACGCGATAAATCCCAGGAGGACATCACGCTCCTCGGCAAGAAAAATGTCAAATACCACTACGATTACTGTCCGGAGATCCTCGAGACGTTCGAGAACCGTCATCCGGACAATGATTACTGGGTCAAGTTCAACTGCCCGGAGTTCACGGCGCTCTGCCCCATCACGGGTCAGCCGGACTATGCGACCATCTATATCTCGTACATCCCGGGCCGCCGGATGGTCGAGAGCAAGTCGCTGAAGCTCTACCTCGTGAGTTTCCGCAACCACGGCGATTTCCACGAGGACGTCGTCAATGTCATCATGAAGGACCTCATCCGCCTCATGGATCCGAAGTACATCGAGGTCTGGGGCAAGTTCCTGCCGCGCGGCGGCATCTCGATTGACCCGTACGCCAACTATGGCCGTCCGGATACGAAGTACGAGCGGCTGGCGGAGCACCGCTTCATGGAGCACGACCTCGTCGCCATGGATAAGGTCGACAACCGCTGAAACAGGCAGGGGAGGACGCAGATAGAGAAATGAAACGACAAAAGCGAATTGCGCTCGTCAACGACATCACTGGCTTCGGGCGCTGTTCTGTCACGGTGGAACTGCCGCTCATATCGGCCATGAAGATACAGGCCTGTCCCTTGCCGACAGCCATCCTCTCGGTCCACACGGGCTTTCCCGACCATTACCTCGACGATTACACGGAGCGCATGGCGCCGTAC
Source organism: Mitsuokella jalaludinii DSM 13811 (assembly GCF_000702905.1). Lineage (GTDB taxonomy): Bacteria > Bacillota > Negativicutes > Selenomonadales > Selenomonadaceae > Mitsuokella > Mitsuokella jalaludinii. The sequence continues at coordinate 329,989 of NZ_JNKR01000001.1, read as the reverse complement.
ATCGCGAGCTGGGAGAAGAATGGGCTCGCATTCGACGGCATCTGCACGGGCTTTCTGGGGTCGGCCGAGCAGATAGCCATCGTGCTCGACTTCATCCGGCGCTTCAAGGGGGCGGGGACGCGCGTCATGGTCGACCCTGTCATGGGCGACTACGGCAAGCTCTACCCGTCGTACACGCAGGAGATGTGCGACAAGATGCGCAGCCTGCTCGGCGTAGCGGACCTCGTCACGCCGAACCTCACAGAGGCCTGCCAGCTGCTCGACATCCCGTATCCCACGGACGGGATTGTCACGGACGATGAGCTTTGCGAGATGGCAGAGGCCCTAGCGGCGCGCGGACCGAAGCAGGTCGTCATCACGGGGCTCCACGAGGGTGACACCATCAAGAACTTTCTCTACGAGGAGGGCAAAATCGCCATCGTGCGCGCGCCGAAGATTGGCGGCGACCGCAGCGGCAGCGGCGATGCCTTCGCCGCCATCGTTGCGGCGAGCCTGATCCGCGGCGAGGAGCTGGAGGCAGCCGTCCAGAAGGCCGCTTCCTTCATCAGCCGCTGTCTCGCCTATGCGCTGGAGCTCGACTTGCCATGGAATTACGGCCTGCCGTTTGAGGAGTACCTGACCGAGCTTCGCTGAGGCGTTTTCTTTTGTTTTTGGGAGGGATTTCCATGATTGTCTATGCAACGCATGCCGGCGGCAAGTACCTGCCGCTCGATGAATCCTTGCGCGTGCAGCCGAAAGGCAAGCGCAACCTTTACATCAACATCACGAACCACTGCAACTGCGCCTGCACGTTCTGCCTGCGCACGATGAAGCACATGGCCGAGCAGTCCTCGCTGTGGTTCAAGGGCAAGGAGCCGACGGTCGAGGAGGTCAAGGCCGCACTCGATACAGTTCCCTGGGATTACATCAAGGAGGTCGTCTTCTGCGGCTTCGGCGAGCCGACGATGCGCCTTGATGTGCTCTTAGAGCTCCTGCGCTACGTCAAGCAGCATCATCCGGAACTGCCGACGCGTCTCAACACGAACGGCCTCGGCGAATTGGAGAACGGCCGCGAGTTTGCTTCGGAATTCCAAGGCATCCTCGACACAGTCTCCATCAGCCTCAACGCGTCGAACGCTGAGCGCTACTTCGAGCTCACGCGCGCGAAGTTCGGCGTCCAGTCGTACGACGCGATGCTGACCTTTGCGCAGCACTGCAAGCCCTACGTGCCGAATGTCGTCCTGACGATCGTCGACCACGTCGAGGGGCCGGAGGAGATCGAGAAGTGCCGAAAAATCTGCGAGGAACGCGGCCTGACGCTGCGCGTGCGCCCGTATGAAGATTCTTGAGGCGTCGTTACGATCTTGAGTGCCTGAGCAGATATCCTGGCAATACAACCGAATCGGCACAACAAAAGCGGCTTACATTTCTCTCGTAAATGTAAGCCGCTTTATACGTAGTTAACCATAAATAATGTAATCCTTCTTCAATATTCTGTTGTCATCTAGCAAATTTCCCTCGCGAACAGGAACTTTGCAAATATCTCATCATGCTCAGCTGAAACAGTTGTGATCTCAAAATCACGTTGTGCACATCTGGTTCATCTTGGTCCGTTACCGATAACATAGGAGATACCGACTACTTCTCGATGGATTCTCGATGATTTACCGTTACCCAGGGTTGCGTTCCTTCAATCCAGTTACTGACGTTGCGCTCCAGACTTCCATTGGCATCGAGCACGACTGGCGGCCCCTGGCCATCATTACGTGCATTCCCCGCGCTATGGATATTCTTGTACTTCACCAGTGCGCTTGCTAGTCAGGATGGAGAGAAGTTCTGCTCATCATAATCTTCAATAACCATCCACATCCTTTCGTGTAAGGTTTTGAAGAGCGCCTTTTTCGGCAGGACATGCACCTTCTATCTTTCGACCTCCAGGACTACTCGGCGGTGGTTTGCTTGTCCATCTCCTCTTTACAGTTATATTATAACACGTGTGTCAGACAATTGCAATGCTTTACACAAGGCTGACAAAAATAAATTATTTCAGGTAGATTGTGTCAATTTATAGTATAATAGAGGAAAGACTTTAGGGAAAGAAGGTTCCATCTATGAAACACCTGATCATTGTCCGCGGCGGCGGCGAACTGGGCAGCGGCATTGCGCACTGCCTTCATCGCGCGGGATTCCGCGTTCTGATCCTCGAACAGAAGAAGCCGACGGCGACGCGGCGCAAGGTCACGTTCTCGGATGCCATGTACCGCGGTGAGTCGGAGGTTGAGCGCGTCAAATGCTATCGGGCCAAGAGCATCGAGGATGCGCAGAAGCGACTGAAGAAGGGGGAGATCATGATGATCGCCGATCCGGAGGCCAAGTGCGTGGCTGCCCTCAAGCCGGATGTGCTCATCGACGCCATCGTCGCCCACAAGAACCACGGCAAGGAGAAGGGCCTGGCTGAGCACACGATAGCGCTCGGGCCGGGCTTCTGCGCGGGCCGCGATGTCGATACCGTCGTGGAGACGGGACGCGGTCACAATCTCGGCCGCCTGATCTACGAAGGCTATTCTTCGAAGGACCTCGACCACGGCAATGGCACGGTCGGAGAGAACCCGAACATCGAGCATCTCGTCTTTGCCCCGGCCGACGGACGCGTCGAGATGCTGCGCACGATCTCACTGATGGTCAAGCAGGGCGAGGTCATCGGACAGCTCCACGTCAAGGACGGCGAGGCCGTCGAGATCAAGGCGACGATCGACGGCGTCCTGCGCGGCGCCATCTACGATGGCAGCAAGGTCGAGGCCGGTCAGAAGATCGCTGACATCCACCCGACGATGGGGCAGGAAGAGTGCTACACGATCTCGGACAAGGCGCGCTGCATCGGCGGCTCTGTCCTTGAGGCCGTCATGGCCTGGGAGAGCGAGAAGCCGAAGCATCGCTTCTTTGGCCACTGATTCCTGCCGGTTAGCAGATGAGGAGATGATGCGATGGGAAAGGGTGTTATCCAGTCTGTCCTGGACTTTCTCTTCCCGCCGCGCTGCCCGGTCTGCCGCGCTTACGTCGAGCAGCTCGGCGACTGGTGCCCCGCCTGCATGAAGGAGGCGCAGCAGCCTCATGCCATCCTGCTGCCCGCTCTATCGCAGCGGTTCATCGGGGCGGTATGGGCGCTCGGCATTTACCGCGGCGGCCTGCGCAGCCTGATCCATGCGCTCAAGTACAGGAAGAAGCGCAGCGCCCTGCCGTGCATTGCTTCGTTCCTGCAGGCGAGCAGCTTCGTGCTGCCTGAGGGCGTCGACGTCGCTGTGCCGGTGCCGCTGCATGAAGCGCGCTATCGCCAGCGCGGCTTCAATCAGGTCGAGCTGATTTTCGGGGAATGGCTCAGCGCACACGGCATCACCATGGAGCAGGCCCTCGTGCGCACGCGCAAGACGGAGCCACTCTACAAGATGGCGCGGCAGGAGCGGAGGAAGAGTCTTCAGGGCGCGTTCTCTCTGGCCTCAGGCGCAGACGTCCGGGGGAAGCACATCCTGCTGCTCGACGACATCCTGACGACGGGCGCGACGCTCTCTGGCTGTGCTGCTGTCCTGTGCCAAGCCGGGGCTGCGCGCGTCGATGCGCTCGTCTTTGCCAGCGACCATCGCTGAGTGGCATGGGATTCCATTCTGAGAAAACTTGGCTATTTCGGTTGTAATATTGTATACTCCTGTTGTATAATTAAAGAATCCCATTTTCAATTGGTCATTTGTTGAATTCAAGATATAAGGGGGCTTTCACTTGTTGATGAATGGTGCAGAGGCTGTGCTCACGAGCCTGAAGAATGAAGGCGTGGACGTCGTATTCGGTTACCCCGGCGGCGCGGTGCTCACGCTCTACGATGCTGTCTATAAAATGAAATTCCCGCACATCCTGACGCGCCATGAGCAGGGCGCTGTCCATGCGGCGGACGGCTATGCGCGCGCGACGGGCAAGGTCGGTGTCGTCTTTGCGACGTCCGGCCCTGGTGCGACAAACCTCGCCACGGGCATCTCGACGGCTTACACGGATTCGGTCCCGCTCGTCTGCATCACGGGACAGGTGGCGAATCCCTATATCGGCAAGGACTCGTTCCAGGAGGCCGATGTTTGCGGCATCACGACGCCAATCACGAAGCACAATTATCTCGTCAAGAAGGTCGAGGACCTGCCGCGCGTGCTCAAGGAGGCGTTCTACATCGCCCGCACAGGCCGTCCTGGCCCGGTCGTCGTCGACGTGGCCAAGGATGTCTTTGACACGAAATTCGACTACTCGTATCCGGAGGCGGTGCACCTGCGCGGCTACAGCGGTGAGAACATCGGCGACGAGAGCGAGATTGACGCTGTCGTCGAGGCCATCCGCGCGGCCAAGAAGCCGCTCGTCTTTGCGGGCGGCGGCATCATCCTCTCGGATACCTCAGAGCCAATGCGCGACATCGTGCGCCGCCTCGGTGTGCCGAGCACGACAACGCTGCTCGGCCTTGGCGCCATCCCGGCCGACGAGAAGGGCTATCTGAGCTTTGCGGGCATGCACGGCTCGTACGGTGCCAACATGGCCATTCAGGAATGCGACCTTCTACTCTGCATCGGCATGCGCTTCAGCGACCGTGTGACGGGCAAGGTCGATGAGTTCGCGCCGCACGCGAAGGTCGTCCACTTCGAGATTGACCGCGCTGAGATCAACAAGAACGTCAAGGCCGACTACAGCGTGCTCGGCGACCTCAGCTGGTCGCTGCCCCTCCTGCGCGACAAGCTCAATGCGTGCGAGGATGACTTTGCCTCTAAGTTCGCTCCGTGGCTCGAGCATGCGCTCGAGCTCGAGGCAAAGCATCCGTTCGGCTATCGCGAGGAAGGCGATGCCATCAAGCCGGGCGCACTCATCAGCAAGGTCAGCAGCCTCATGGGCCGCGATGCAATCGGCGTGACGGATGTCGGCCAGCACCAGATGTGGGCGGCACAGTTCTTCAAGGTCTACAAGCCGCGCCACTTCCTGACGTCCGGCGGCCAGGGCACGATGGGCTACGGCCTGCCGGCCGCGATGGGTGCCAAGATCGGCTGTCCGGATTCCCCTGTCGTCCTCTTCACGGGCGACGGCAGCATCATGATGAACTGCCAGGAATTCGCGACGCTTGCTGACAACGACATCGACGTCAAGGTCGTCGTCATCCGCAACGAGATCCTCGGCATGGTCGGCCAGTGGCAGCGCCTCTTCTACAACCACCACTACTCGCAGTCGGAGCTCAAGGGCAAGACGGATCTCGTCAAGCTCGCGGAGGCCATGGGCGTCAAGGGCTACCGCCTGACGAAGAAAGAGGAACTCGAGACGCGCCTGCCGGAGATCCTGGCGGAAAAGGGCGCCGTGCTCATCGATGTCGTCATCCCCGAGGAGGAAGACGTCCTGCCGATGGTGCCGGGCGGCAAGCGCCTGGACCAGATGGTTCTCGGCTATCTCTGAGATTTCGCGTAGTTGGGTGTAGGAGGAAAAAAGATGAAGAAATACCTGCTTGCCGTGCTGGTCGACAACAAACCGGGCGTCCTGACGCATGTGTCGGGCCTCATCAGCCGGCGTGCCTTCAATATCGAGAGCATCTCGGCCGGCTATACGGAAGAGCCGGATGTCACGCGCATCAACATCGTCGTCTCTGTTGAGTCGGAGGGCGAGCTGGACCAGGTCATCCAGCAGCTCAGCAAGCTCATCGACGTCATCAAGATCGTCAACCTCAGTGAGGAGGATGCGATCGAGCGCGAGCTCGTGCTCATCAAGGTCGCGGCAACGCGCGAGACGCGCAGCGATATCATCAACGTTGTCAACATCTTCCGCGCGAACATCGTCGATGTCACGCCGGAAGACATCGTCATCGAGCTCACAGGCGCACAGAGCAAGATCGACGCGCTCTGCGAGGTCCTGCAGGAGTACGGCATCATCGAGATTGCCCGCACGGGAGCCATTGCGCTCTCCCGCGGCCCAATCCCTGTCAAGAAGATGTGATTGGCTGAGAAAGCCATTCAGGATAAAGATCACGCATGCTTCATCTGAGGCATGCGTGATTTTTATATTCTTTGACAATGATTCCCATTAGTGATAAGATAAAAAAGCAAGACATCTGTCTTGTTCCAGCGATGGGCAGCACAGCCTATCAGAAACGAAAAGGAGGATGGATACGATGTTCCAGAAAACCGACTTTTGGATTGGCCTCGCAGTAGGTGCTGTGGCTGGCATCTTTGGCTACCGCTTCATGCAGGAGCGCGAGCAGCAGATGGCAGCTATGCAGCCGGCTGCACCGGCAGGCGAGATTCCTCTTGCTGAGCTCCAGCGCCAGAAAGAAGAACTCGAGGACCTCATCGCAGCCCAGCAGGCAAAGAAGAACTGATTTCTTGCAGAATGAGGGGGGAGACTGCCAAGACTTTTGGCAGTCTCTTTCTGTAAATGATATTCTGTCATACGTCAAGGGAGGAACTATCTTGAATCTCATGGGAAGTCTGCAGATCCCTACGAATAAACTGGACCTATTCATCCGTTCTGTCGAGATCGCTTCATATCTGCCTGGGCGCATCCGCCTGCGCAGCCAGAAGCTCCGGGGCAACCTGGAGCTCGAGCGCCAGGTGCAGCGTGAGCTTTGTGCGTTCCCAGAGCTCACGCGCGTGGAGACGAGCATCGTCACAGGCTCGATCCTCATCCACTATGAGCCGGAGACGCTCAGGCGGAATCCCGACCTGCGCAAGGTCGAAGAATATATCATGGCGCATGCAAGGAGGTAACTTAATGTCATACGTATCTGGTTTCATGATGGGGGCGGCAATCGGCAAGAGCATCCGGCAGATGTTCGGCGGCTCTTCCGCTGCAGCTCCATCCGACAATCCTGCTGTGGGACGTCGCGGCAGGGCAGCTAATCTGCCGCGACAGGCGGCGGCCGTTGGAGGCGCGCCGTCCTTTGCGCTCGTGTCGACGCTGCCGGGGCGCCGCCGCTACCGTGCGGCCCGCATCGCGCCGTCGATTGCGTCTCTACTGGAAGAGCGCCTCGCGGCGATGGATTTTGTCAAGTGCGTCAAAGTCAATGCGGTGAGTGGCAGCATCCTCATCGAGTTCGATGAGAAAGACAATTTGCGCGTCGATGGCCTGGCTGCCTGGATGAAAGAACACCTTTTCGCTTCTTCCGCCTTGGAGGAGGATGAGGCCGCTTCGTCGCCGGATGAGTCGCATGCCGGCAGGGTCACGCGCAGCGTGCGCAATACCGGCCGCGCGTTCTCGGCCTGGATCAACCGCCACACGGCTGGCTGGTTCGACATGAGCTCGCTCGTCTCGCTGCTCTTTGCGCTGCGCGGCCTGCGCAAGGTGCTCATGACGTATTCTTCCCCATCGGGAGCGCAGATGCTCTGGTGGGCTCTGTCGTTGATGAGAGGATGGCGTACAGTATGATGTATGGGAGCTGTTATCTTCATCTGCAGACCGCATTGCCGCGCGAAGAGAGCGCGATGCTGGCTGCAAAGATCCGCCGGTTCCGCGCGGTCCGGGCGGTGACAGTTGCGGATAAGCGCGTCCAGATATGGTATCGGGAGGCACTGCCCATCCGCGAGATCCAGAAGCTGGCCATCGCGACAGTGCGGCGCGTGCAGGAAGCCGCTGTGACGCCTTCGGAACGCCTGGCGGGATACCGCCGTGATGCGATCTTCTCACTAGCCAGCTTTGCCGGCATGGAGGTCTTGAAGCGCACGTCGCCGCAGCTCTTCTGGAGCATGAAGGTCGTGCGCAGCCTGCTGGTGCTCGCCATCGCGCGCAAGTTCATCCAGAACGGCGTGCAGGGCATGGTCAAGGAACACCGCCCGAATGCCGACACACTGACGGCTACGGCCGTCATCGCCTCGGTGCTCGCCGGCAAGCCGGAATCGAGCCTGACGCTGCTCGCCATCTCGAATGGTGCGGAGATGCTCACGAGCTATGCGGCCGAGCGCGCCCGCACGCAGATCTCTGGCTTGTTGTCCCTCGACCAGCGCTATGTCTGGCTCGTCGATGGCGAGGTGGAGCGCAAGGTGCCGGTCGAGCAGGTCAAGGCCGGCGACATCATCGCCGCGCATACGGGCGAGAAGATCGTTATCGACGGCCGCATTATCCGCGGCGATGCCGCCATCAACCAGTCATCGATCACGGGTGAATCGAATCCGGCCATGAAGCACAAGGGGATGCCCGTCTATGCGGGCTCCGTCGTTGAGGCGGGCGAGCTCGTCATCGCGGTCGAGAAGGTGGGCAAGGATACAAGCCTCGCGCATATCGTCCACCTCGTCGAGGAGGCACAGACGCGCAAGGCACCCGTGCAGAACTTCGCCGACCAGATGGCGAACTTTCTCGTGCCAATCTCATTCCTAGGTGCGGCCATCGTCTACGGCGCGACGAGAGACTGGCAGCGTGTGCTGAACCTCCTGTTCATCGACTTCTCCTGCGGCCTCAAGCTCTCGACGGCGACGGCCATCTCGGCGGCCATCGGCGCTGCGGCCAAGCGCGGCATCCTGGTCAAGGGCGGCAATTACATTGAAGCCCTGGCCGAGACGGATACGGTCGTGCTCGACAAGACGGGCACACTGACGGTCGGCGTGCCGCAGATCGCTTTCGTCAAGACGGCGGGCGGCGTGACGGAGAAGGAAACGGTGTTGCTCGCCGCTTCGGCGGAACTGCACTCGGTCCACCCGCTGGCTGTCGCCATCCAGAAGTACGTCAAGGAGCACGATTGGCAGACGCCGCACCACAAAAGCTCCAAGACCATCGTGGCGCGCGGCATGCAGGCGGAAGTCCCTGATTTTGACGGCTTCCCGGGAGGCGTCATCCGCGTCGGCAGCAAGAAATTCCTGCGGGAGAACGGCATCGCGGATGATGCGCAGCTCGATGCGGGACTGCTCGGCAAGAACCTCCTCTACGTCGCCCGCGACGAGAAGCTCATCGGCGTCATCGGCATTGAGGACCCAATCCGCCCGAAGATGAAGAAGACACTCAACCAGATGCGCCGTTATGGCATCGACGAGATCGTCATGCTGACGGGCGATAGCAAGGCCGTGGCACAGGAAGTCGCGCGCAGCATGGATATCGACTCGTACCATGCGGAGATCCTGCCGGAGGACAAGTCGAGCTACGTCAATAAGCTCAAGCAGCGCGGCACGGTCATGATGGTCGGCGACGGCATCAACGATGCGCCGGCGCTGGCCTTTGCGGATGTCGGCGTGTCGCTGGGCGGGCGCCAGACGGATATCGCGGCGGAATCGTCGGCCGTCACGATCCACTCGGAAGATCCGTCGCGCCTCATGGAGGCGCTGCAGCTCGGCCGCCGCACGATGGATCTCGTCCAGCAGAACTTCATGGCGACGATCCTCGTCAACAGCGGCGCCATGCTGCTCGGTGCGCTTGGCAAGATCAATCCGCTCTGGGCGGCTGTCATCCACAACACGGCAACCCTGGCCGTTGTGCTCAACAGCTGCCGGATCCTGCGTCCGCAGAGAAAGAGCCGGCTGCGCCGCAGGGCTGCCTGACAAAAAGCTGGGATTCCCCAGCTTTTTTGTTGCGCGATACTGGCAGAAAACTCTTGAAATAAAAATTACTTGCACTTTACGGACTTTGCCTATATACTATCTTATAGACGTTCTATTTTCTTCGTATATCTGCATTGACTGCATTGAGGGAACCGGACATCTGATGCGTTATTCTATTTTTCAGTAAGGGGATTATCTTATGGCTTTCCAGGACAAGACACTCACGTGCAAAGAATGTGGCAAGGAGTTCATCTTCACCGCCGGTGAACAGGAATTCTACGCTGAGAAGGGCTTCGAGAACGAACCGGCTCGCTGCCGTGATTGTCGCGACAAGCGCCGCCGCAGCCGCGAGGGCGGCGAGCAGCGCCAGATGTACAAGGTCGTCTGTGCAGAGTGCGGTAAAGAGACGGAAGTTCCGTTCGAACCGAAGAACGACCGCCCGGTGTACTGCCGCGATTGCTTCAGCAAGAGAAAGGCACAGCACTGAGAGGCAGTCGGTCGAAATTTTTTCGTGAGACTGGCATGATATACGCGATTATGGTATAATGAATCGCGTGAGAGCGACGAGGCCCGGATCCATTTCCGGGCCTCATTCTCTGAAAGAATCCATGAAGAGTTATGAAAAGCTTGAAAAGCTATGGAGGGAGAGGAATCTTTATGAAATTCAAGAAGTTATTCGTCCTTCTGGCAGCCTGCGTCTTTGCGACGTTTGCACTGGCTGGCTGCGGCGGCAGCAACTCGGCATCGTCGGGCAGCGGCTCGAGTGCCAAGGTGCTCAAGGTCGGTTCGTCCATCGACTTTGCGCCGTTCGAGTTCCAGGATGAAGGCCAGAAGGAATACCAGGGCTTCGATATGGACCTGATCCGTGCCATCGGCAAGGAGATGGGCTATGAGGTCGAGATCCAGAACATCGGCTTTGATGGCCTGATCCCGGCTATGCAGGCCAAGAACATCGATGTCATCATCTCGGGCATGACGATCAACGACGAGCGCAAGGAAAATGTGCTCTTCTCTGACCCGTACTACCAGTCCGGCCTGACGATGGTCGTCCGCTCGGATGAGCAGGCCATCAAGAGCTTCCAGGACCTCAAGGGCCACAAGGTCGCTGTCCAGATTGGCACGACGAGCGCTGAGGCTGTCAAGAAGCTCGGCGGCGTAGAGGTTAAGGAACTCAACACGCCGGCTGACTGCTTCATGGAGCTCAAGGGCAACGGTGTCGATGCCGTCGTCAACGACCGCCCGGTCAATGACTACTACATCACGAAGAGCGGCGAGACGGGTGTCAAGGCACTCGAAGAGAAGCTGACGGCTGAGGATTACGGCATCGCCATGGCGAAGGACAACACGGAACTGCAGTCCAAGATCAACGAAGCACTCAAGAAGCTCAAAGAGAACGGCGAGTACGACAAGATCTACGCAAAATGGTTCGGTGGTCAGAAATAATCACGGAACCTGCATAAAGAAACACCACGCTTTCGGCGTGGTGTTTTGCTTTCCTGCTGACAATGCACCGACAATCCGTTGACAGGAACAGGGGCAGGAAATATAATAGTAGACAGGTTTTTCCAATTGATGATGATGAATAATTATGAATCCCAATGGTAAGGTGAAAGCAAATGCAGTTTAACTTCGATTTGGTCGTGAATTCCTTCCCGCTCCTGCTCGTGGGCGCGGGCGTCACGATCAAGATCACAGCCCTCTCGGTAGCCCTCGGTGTGGTCATCGGCCTCTTTGTCGGCATCGCGCGCATCTCGCGCATCAAGATCCTGCGCGTCCTCGCGGCAATCTACGTCGATTTCTTCCGCGGCACGCCGCTCCTCGTGCAGATCTTCCTGGTCTACTTCGCGCTGCCGGTCATCACGGGCCAGCGTGTCGACCCGTTCGTCGCGGCCATCGGCTCCTGCGGCATCAACTCGGGTGCTTACGTGGCGGAGATCTTCCGCGCTGGCATTCAGTCGATTGACAAGGGCCAGATGGAGGCCGGCCGCTCCCTCGGCATGACCTGGGTGCAGACGATGCGCTACATCATCGTGCCGCAGGCTTTCAAGCGCGTCATCCCGCCGCTCGGCAATGAGTTCATCGCCCTGTTGAAGGACTCGTCCCTCGTCTCCGTCATCGGCTTCGAGGAACTCACGCGCCGCGGCCAGCTGATCATCGCTAAGACGTATGGTTCGCTGGAGATCTGGATCAGCGTTGCGGTCATCTACCTGGCCATGACGCTGACGATTTCCCGCTTCGTAGCATATCTGGAGAGGAGATACAAGACGGATGATCGACATTGAGAATCTGAGAAAATCATTTGGCGACGTCGAGGTGCTCAAGGGCATCGACCTCACGATCAAGGAGAAGGAAGTCGTCGTCATCATCGGCCCGTCCGGTTCGGGCAAGAGCACGCTGCTGCGCTGCATGAACTACCTCGAGGAGCCGACGTCCGGCAAGGTCAGCGTCGATGGCATCGTGCTTGACGGCGAGGCCAACATCAACAAGGTGCGCGAGGAAGTTGGCATGGTCTTCCAGCGCTTCAACCTCTTCCCGCACATGACGGTCCTCGACAACATCATGCTGGCGCCAATCAAGGTGCGCCACATCACGAAGGCGGAGGCCGAGGACACGGCGCGCAAGCTGCTCGCGCGCGTCGGCCTGGCCGACAAGGCGGATGCATACCCGAGCCAGCTCTCAGGCGGCCAGCAGCAGCGCGTCGCCATCGCACGCGCTCTGGCGATGAAGCCGAAGGTCATGCTGTTCGATGAGCCGACGTCGGCTCTCGACCCGGAGATGGTCGGCGAGGTACTCGACGTCATGCGCAAGCTCGCCGAAGAGGGCATGACGATGGTCATCGTCACGCACGAGATGGGCTTTGCCCGCGAAGTCGGCGACCGCCTGCTCTTCGTCGATGATGGACGCATCATCGAGCAGGGCGATCCGAAGGAAGTCTTCGAGCATCCGCAGGAGGAACGCACGCGCCTCTTCCTCTCGAAAGTCCTCTGATCTCGGATTCCTATGGTGTGCGATGGCCTTTGGCAACCCCGTCCCATCAAGTTGGAGGGATGATAGTCTTCTCCCAGTACAGTTGTGTTAACAGGGAACAATCTCATTGACAACCTCGTAGCGACTCAGTATAATCGAGAGTGAGTCAGGATGTTTTAGCAACCTGATAGGTTTTCGTTACGCTAGGAGGAATCATTATGGTTGGCAAGGTAAAATGGTTCAGTCCTGAGAAAGGCTACGGCTTCATCGCTCGCGAAGGCGGGGATGATGTTTTCGTTCACTTCTCTGCAATCCAGGACGAAGGGTTCAAGACGCTCAATGAGGGTCAGGATGTCGAGTTCGAGATTGTCGAAGGTGCGCGTGGCCCGCAGGCTGCCAACGTCATCAAGACGGCATAAGAACGGATGAAAAGGAGCCAGGTCCCGGTAAAGGACCTGGCTTTTCTTGTATCCTGGCATGTTCGCCTTCCCTTGCGGCCAGATCCTCAATAAAATAATTCGATTTTCCTGATTTGGAAGAAGGGTTTCCTGCGGCTTTGGCGAATACTATCAATATAAACAGAAGACGTCAGGATGAATGGATTATCTGAAGAAAGTGTAACATCCAGCGCTCTGCTTTACTCGATCACTTGTGCCGTTCGTCGGCATAGAAATAAGAAAGGGGATGTGTCGTATGGCAACATTCACTGTAAGAGGCAAGAACATCGAGATCACTCCTTCCCTGCGTGAGTACGTGGAGAAACGCGTTGGCAAAGTCACGAAATACTTTGAGTCCGTCGGCGACATCAAGGTTCTGCTGACCGTTTCGAAGGGGCGTCACATCGTAGAAGTCACTGTCCCGATCCCCGGTGGCATCCTGCTGCGCGGCGAGGAGTCGACGATGGATATGTACACGTCCATCGACCTTGTCGTCGAGAAACTCGAGCGTCAGATCCATAAACAGAAGACGAAACTCTCGCGCCGCCTGCGTTCCGGTCAGTTTAAGACGGAGGAGCTCAAGTCGAGCCCGCTGCCGGATGTACACGATGAGAGCGATACCTATAAGGTCGTTAAGACGAAACACTTCATCGTCAAGCCGATGGATGTCCAGGAAGCCATCATGGAGATGAACCTCCTGAACCACAATTTCTTCGTTTTCCGCGATTCGGAGACAGAGGCTGTCAATGTTGTCTACCGCCGCAATGATGGCAATTACGGCCTCATTGAGTCGAATAACTGATTGCATGCAGCGAGACTGAAACGAGAGGAGCCTGTTCACAGGCTCCTTTTTCCATGCCATTCACAGAGAGATAAGGACGAATGTACAAGAAAGAGGTGCCTGTCTTGCGATACATCATCATCAATGCCGACGACTTTGGCCGCCATGCGGAGATCAACCGGGCGGTGGAGCAGGGGCTTGTGCATGGCTGCCTGCGCTCGGCGACCGTCATGCCGGGCGGCGCCGCCTTTGCGGGGGCCATCGACATCGCGCGCCGCCACGAAGCGCTCGGGCTCGGTGTGCACTTCACGCTCGTAGACGGCAATCCCATCCTGCCGCCGTCAGAGATCCCTTCGCTCGTGGCAGAGGATGGCCGCTTCCTGCCCGACCACACAGCGCTTTTGAGGCGCTACCTGAAGGGCGGCGTCAACCTCGAAGAGGTGCGCCGGGAACTCGCTGCACAGCTTCGGAAGGTCGAGGCGACGGGCGTGCCCATCTCGCATGTGGACAGCCATCAGCATATGCACACGCTGCCCGGCATCATCGACATCGTGCTGGACCTCGCGGTAAGCGCGCGCATCGGGGCGGTGCGCGCGCCGCGCACGCCGCTCTTTGCCGGTGCGTTCGGCGGCCTCGGGCAGCTTGTCGGACGGCTCGGGCTCAGCACGCTGGCACAGCTCGCCGCCGTTAAGGCGCATCGCCGGGGGCTCGCGGTGACGGAGCACTTTGCGGGCATCGTGGCGGGCGAGGCCGTCAGTGAGGCGGAGCTACTCAAGCTCATCGCGCATCTGCCGCAGGGCACGACGGAGGTCATGATGCATCCGGGCACCTGCAATGAAGTGCTGCAGGAAGACAGCGGATGGCAGCATGACTTTGAAGAAGAGCTGCGCGCCATCACCTCGCCGCGCGTCATGGCGGCCTTGCGGGAAGAAGAGATCGAGCCAGTCAACTTCCGTCATCTCAAAGGCGCGGCGGCGCAAAGGGGAAATTGACTTCTAAAGGTCAGTCTGATAATATTGTAAGGTAGGTTAACTATCGGGGACTGGGCGCGCAAGAGGCGTTCCTATACGCAGTAAGGAGTGATTTGGTTGCTGGGATTCATCAAGAGATTCTTAGGTGACAATAACGATAAAGAGATTGCCCGCTATCGCAAGGTGGTCGAGAAGATTAATGCACTGGAGCCGCAGATGCAGGCTCTCACGGATGACAAGCTGACGGGATACACCAACAAGTTCCGTGAGCGCCTCGCGAATGGTGAGACGCTTGACGATATCCTGCCCGAAGCTTTTGCTGTCGTCCGCGAGGGTTCGCGCCGCGTGCTCGGCATGCGCCACTTCGACGTTCAGCTCATCGGCGGCATGTGCCTGCACGAGGGCAAGATCGCTGAGATGCGCACGGGCGAAGGCAAGACGCTCGTCGCGACGCTGCCGGTCTACCTCAACGCCCTGACGGGCGAGGGTGTCCACATGGTCACGGTCAACGACTACCTGGCCCGCCGCGACAGTGAGGACATGGGCCGCCTCTACCGCTACCTCGGACTGACGGTCGGCCTCGTCGTGCACGACATGGACTTCCCGGAGCGCAAGTTCGCGTATAGCCGCGATGTCACCTTCGGCACGAACAACGAGTTCGGCTTCGACTACCTGCGCGACAACATGGTCATCTACCCGGAGCAGATGGTCCAGCGCAAGCTCCACTACGCCATCGTCGATGAGGTCGACTCGATCCTCATCGACGAGGCGCGCACGCCTCTCATTATCTCGGGCCCTGGCGCCAAGTCGACGGACATGTATGCCGTCATGGCCAAGGCTGTCGCCGGCCTCAAGGAAGGCATCGACTACACGGTCGACGAGAAGCAGAAGACGGTCGCGCCGGCCGACAACACGATCCCGAAGGTCGAGAAGATCCTCGGCATCAACAACCTCTACGCTCCGGAGAACATCGAGCTCTCGCATTGCTTCACGGCAGCGCTGCGCGCCAAGGCCCTGATGAAGCGCGACCGCGACTACGTCGTGCGCAACGGCGAGATCATCATCGTCGATGAATTCACGGGCCGCCTCATGGAGGGCCGCCGCTACTCGGACGGCCTGCACCAGGCCATTGAGGCGAAGGAAGGTGTGAAGATCCAGCGCGAGAGCCAGACGCTCGCGACGATCACATTCCAGAACTACTTCCGCATGTACGACAAGCTCGGCGGCATGACGGGCACGGCCAAGACGGAGGAAGACGAGTTCCTCAAGATCTACAATCTGCCGGTCATCGTCGTGCCGACGAACAAGCCGGTCATCCGCAAGGACTACCCGGACCTCATCTTCAAGACGAAGCGCGCGAAGTACAAAGCTGTAGGACGCGCCGTCACCTCGCTGCACGCGAAGGGGCAGCCGGTACTCATCGGCACGACGTCGATCACGCAGTCGGAAGAGCTCAGCGCCATCCTCAAGAAGAACGGCATCCCGCACAACGTGCTCAACGCGAAATTCCACGAGAAGGAAGCCGAGATCATTGCAGGCGCCGGCCAGAAGGGCGCCGTGACGATTGCGACGAACATGGCAGGCCGCGGTACGGATATCAAGCTCGGCGAGGGCGTGCCGGAACTCGGCGGCCTCTTCATCATCGGCACAGAGCGCCATGAGTCACGCCGCATCGACAACCAGCTGCGCGGCCGCGCCGGCCGTCAGGGCGACCCGGGCGCTTCGCGCTTCTACCTGTCGCTCGAGGATGACCTGCTGCGGCTCTTCGCCTCGGACCGCATCTCGGGCATCATGGACAAGCTCGGCATGGACGAGGACGAACCGATCGAGCACAAGCTCATCACGAACTCTATCGAGCACGCGCAGAAGAAGGTCGAGGCGCGCAACTTCGACATCCGCAAGCACGTCCTCGAGTACGATGACGTCATGAACCAGCAGCGCGAGGTCATGTACGGCGAGCGCCGCAAGATCCTCTTCGGCGAGAACCTGCGCGAGAACATCATGGGCATGGTCAAGCACATCATCCGCGCGGAGATGGACCAGTACGCGAACGCGCAGCTCTACCCGGAGGAGTGGCAGCTCGATGGGCTCATCGAGGACGCGGAGAAGATCTACGCGCCGCAGGGCCGCCTCAAGAAGGAAGAGCTTGCGGCGATGAGCCGCGACGAGCTCCAGGAATGCCTCGAGAAGCTCGCCGAGGAGGGCTACCACAACCGCGAGCTGCTCTTTGGCGAGGAGAACATGCGCGAGCTCGAGAAGGTCGTCATGCTGCGCGTCGTCGACAAGAAGTGGATGGAGCACCTCGACCACATGGATATGCTGCGCGACGGCATCAACCTACGCGCTTACGGTCAGCGCAACCCGCTCGTCGAGTACAAGATCGAGGCGCTCGACATGTTCGAGGAGATGGAAGCCGACATCCAGGACCAGATCGCTTCGCTGATGTACCATGTGAGCATCATCACGCCGGAGCAGCAGCAGGAAGCCACCGCAAAGCAGGCCGCAGCACAGCAGCCTGCTGCACAGGAAGCTCCCGCTTCGGAGCAGGACAAGGCCAAGATGGAAGCGATCATCAAGAAGCAGAAGTCGCAGCTGCAGGATCACCTGCAGAACGCACAGGCTTCGCATGGTGATGAGGTCAGCGCGGCTGAAGTCAAGAAGAAGCCTGTGACGAAGGACGGCAAGAAGGTCGGACGCAACGACCCGTGCCCGTGCGGCAGCGGCAAGAAGTACAAGAACTGCTGCGGCAAAGATGAATGACGATAAATGATAGGGGAATGATGCAATGCAGCGAATGCAGCGCATCGCGATGGATATAGATCACGAAGAGGAAAGGATATTATGCTCGAAGATATCAAACCGCAGCTTGGCGAACTCAAGACGAAGCTGGACCAGATGGGCGAATCGCTCGAGGTCCCGGCGAAGGAAGAGAAGATTGCCGAGCTCGAATACAAGATGGGTGAACCGACGTTCTGGGACGATGCAGAGAAGGCCCAGAAGATCAACCAGGAACTCAATGACGTCAAGATCAGCGTCGACAAGTACAAGAACCTCGTCAGCAAGTTCGAGGATGCCCAGACACTCTGGGAGATGGGCATGGAAGAGCAGGATGAGAGCATGGAAGATGACGTCAAGGCGGAGCTCGCATCTGTTGCTGAAGGCCTCGAGGCTCTGCAGCTTGAGGTCCTGCTCTCCGGCCCGTACGATGCCAACAATGCCATTCTGACGCTGCACGCTGGTGCGGGCGGAACGGAAGCACAGGACTGGACGCAGATGCTCCTGCGCATGTACGGCCGCTGGGCGGAGCGCCACGGCTTCACGGTCGAGACGGCTGACCTGCTGCCGGGCGATGAGGCCGGCGTCAAGAGCGCAACGCTCTTCATCAAGGGCCATAATGCCTACGGCTTCCTCAAGTCGGAGAAGGGCATCCATCGCCTCGTGCGCATCTCTCCGTTTGACGCGCAGGCGCGCCGCCACACGTCGTTCGCGGCCTGCGACATCATGCCGGAGATCGATGACAATGTCGAGGTCAACATCAACATGTCGGATGTCCGCGTCGACACGTACCGCGCGTCGGGCGCTGGCGGCCAGCACATCAACAAAACGTCGTCGGCCGTCCGCATGACGCACGAGCCGACGGGCATCGTCGTGCAGTGCCAGAATGAGCGCTCCCAGCTCCAGAACCGCGAGCAGTGCCTCAAGATGCTGCGCGCGAAGCTCTTTGAGCTCGAGATGGAGAAGAAGGAAGCTGAGCTCGCGAAGCTCGAGGGCGACCAGCAGAAGATCGAGTGGGGCAGCCAGATTCGCTCCTACGTCTTCCAGCCGTACACGATGGTCAAGGACCACCGCACGAACGTCGAGACGGGCAATGTCCAGGCCGTCATGGATGGCGATATCGATATGTTCATCCGCGCCTTCCTCGCAGCGAAAGCGAATCATGAAATCTGAGTCTTGTTTGCAGAGGAGTCAGGAGCAGTGCTTCTGACTCCTTGTTCCATTGGCAGGTGATGAAATTGCGAAAAGCCTTGACTATTACGGGCTTGTTCTTCATAATATTAATCGTGCTCGGAGAGCTCTTGCTGCCGACGGTCGTCGAGAGCGCCCTAGAGAGCAGGCTCTCCCAGAAGTTCTCGACGCCGCATGTCGATGTGGAGCTCTCCGCCTCGCCGCGGCTCATGCTGCTGCTCGGGCGGACGGACAGCCTCTCGGTCACGGTCAAGGATGGCCAGGTCGGCCAGCTGCGCGTCCACGAGATGGCGCTTTCCGGCCGCAAGGCCGTGCTCGACATGAGCTCCTTCACGGCGGGACGGCTCGCGCTCGAGCAGGCCGAGGCACTCGACCTGACGGCCATGTTTGACGAGAACGGCCTGCGCGAAGCGCTGGCCCGCAAGATCAACAAAGCGGACAATGTCGAGGTGCACATCACGGATGACAACGTCCTCGTGACGGCTGATACGAACCTCTTGGGGCACAAGGCGCAGCTCTCGCTCGTCGGCCACATCGTGGCGGATGACGGGACGCTGTACTTCGACACGGACCAGTTCGACATACAGAACTCGCCTTTCGGCACGGCGCGCCTCGGTGATAGTCTCGGGCGCATCGCGCTCGTGAAGCCGGAGCAGCTGCCGCTCAAGATGCGCGTCGTCTCGGTGGACCAGCAGGAGGGCAGTGTCATCGTCCGTGCTGGTGAAGAATAATGGTTTTTGAGATAAGGTGGATTAGATGAAGGGATTCAAGTACAATCGCTGGCTCGTGCTGGTCATCGTGATCGGCCTCCTGGCGGCACTGGCCATCGGCTTCCAGCGCCATGCTGTGGAGCGCGCGAACCGCCAGGTCGACCTCGCCATCGATTACGAGGGACTGCAGGAGCTTGCGCAGCGCGAGGGACTGCCGGAGCGCGTCGTGCTCGAGAAGGCGAAAGAGGCGGGCATCACTTCGCTGGCTGTCTACGAGACAACCTTCAAGAAGCTCAACGACAACGGCAAGGCTGCGGCAATCGACGGCAGCAAGATCCTCGAGAGTTACCATGCTGGGACGCTCGAGGACCCTGCCTGGCGCCAGCTCGTGGCCTCTGGCAAGATTGACGGCAAGGAAGTCTACGTCGTCGGTCACGATCCACAGACCTATCGAGAAGTCAAGGAAGATCTCTTGCGCCGCCTCGGCAGCGACCGCGTGACGGCCCTGCAGGTCGGCGGGGAGGAAGTCCTCGCCGTAAAGGCGCACTACGATTCCTTCCTCAAGATGAACCTCGGCATGCCGACTGACGAGATGAAGGCCGTCAACGATGCGGGCTTCCACGTCCTCGCGCGCCCGAGCAACTACGAGGACTGCACACCGGACGACGTCAAGGCTGTCTTCGCGCGCCTCGATGGCTTCGATGTGTCGGAGATCGTCTTCTCCGGCCAGCAGACGCTCGGTGCGCCGAAGGCCCTGCAGACGACGATCGACGAGATGAAGGCGCGCGGCATCAACCTCGGCCTCATCGAGGCCGTCACCCAGCTGCAGTTCTACAAGCAGGATGGCATGGAGGAGCTCGCGAAGGGGCTCGGCTACGACCACGTCGCCCGCCTCTACTCCATCCCGAAGGATGAGCAGCCGAAGCTCAAGATCGACACGGCTGTCGAGCGCTGGTCCAATACGGACGAGGAGCGCAACATCCGCATCGACCTGTTGCGCATCTACGACAAGCCGTCGCCGAACATGAGCCTCATGGAAACGAACATGAAGTACTTCCAGGAGACGCATGACAAGCTCGTGGCACATGGCTATACGATCGGCAAGGCCGGCACCTTTGCGGTCTACGATGCCTCGAAGGTCCTGCGCGCGCTCGTCATGCTCGGCGTCGCGGCAGCCGTCGTGCTCTATCTCTCGCTCGTGATCCCGCGCCTCAACGCGCGCACGCGCTATCAGTACATCCTCTTCGTCGTCTTCGGTCTCCTCGCGGCTGTGCCGGTCCTCATGGGCAACGGCTCGAAGATCCGCGTCGTCGCGGCGCTCGCCAGCGCGAATGTCTTCCCGGCCATCGCGGTCATCTTCCAGCTCGACCGCGTGCGCGCCTACAAAGAGAAGGAGCGCATCGTGCTGCCGCGCCTCATCGTGACGGCGGTCATCGCGCTCTTTGTGACGGGTGCGCTCTCGTACATCGGCGCGGCGTACCTCTCGGCATCGCTCGCCGATACCCAGTACTTCCTGGAATTCAACATCTTCCGCGGCATCAAGCTGACGTTTGTCCTGCCGCTCATCCTCGTCGGCATTGCCTTCCTGCAGCGCTTCGACATCTTCGATGGGCGCATGGATGACACGGAGGGTGTCGTCGAGCAGCTCAGACGCATCCTCGACATGCCGGTCAAGGTCAAGACGTTGCTCGTCATGCTCGTCGTGCTCGTGGCCGGCGTCGTCTTCGTCGCGCGCAGCGGCCATACGTCGGGCATGCCTGTCTCGCAGACGGAGCTGCGCTTCCGCGCTTTCCTTGAGCAGGCCTTCTACGCGCGCCCGCGCACGAAGGAGCTCATGATCGGCCATCCGGCCTTCATGCTCGCCGCGATGGCGGCGCTGCGCAAATGGCCGACGATGGTGTTCTTCGCACTCGTACTCGTGGCGACCATCGGGCAGGGCTCGATGGTCGAGACGTTCGCGCACATGCGCACGCCGGTCTACATGTCGTTCATGCGCGGCATCGGGGGCATTGTCCTCGGCGCCGGCATCGGCGCTGTCGCGATGATTTTGGTGGAGCTCTGGCAGGCTATCATGGCCAGGGCCGGTAAAAAGGAGAGTAAGGCAGACTGATGGAGAGAAGGATTGTCGTATCGGGCTACTACGGCTCCAAGAATGCTGGCGATGAAGCGATGCTGGCCGCGATGCTGGAGGTCCTCGGTGATCTCGACCCAAAACTTCATATCACGGTGATCTCGGCAAGCCCTGCTGATACGAGTGCGCGCCATGGCGTCGAATCCGTCTCATGGCTCAGCCTTCCTTCTATCGTCAAAGCGCTCTGGCGCGCCGACCTGCTCATCAGCGGCGGCGGCAGCCTGCTGCAGAATGTCACGAGCCGCCGGAGCCTATACTACTATCTCGCCATCATCTTCCTGGCCGTCATCATGCGCAAGAAGGTCATGCTCTACGCACAGGGCATCGGCCCGATCATCGGCGGCCTCGCGGAGTTTGCGATGCGCGTGATCGGCAACCGCGTCGATCTCATCACGGTGCGCGACCAGGGCTCTCTTGCAGAGCTCGCGCGGCTCGGCATCACGAAGCCGAAGATCGAGTGCACGGCGGACCCGGTCCTTGCCATCCATCCGGTCGACAAGGAGGCAGGACGCGCCATCTTCCGGCGCTACCACGCCGATGGCGCGGAACCTGTCGTCGGCATCTCCGTGCGCAACTGGCAGCACGAGACGCGCTTCAAGGATGTCATGGCGGAGGTCGCGGACCGCATCGTGCGCGAGCTCTCGGCCCGCGTCGTCTTCCTTCCCATGCAGTTCCCCGAGGATGTTCATGCGGCGGAATCCATCGCGGAGCGCACACATGAGCCCTGCACAGTGCTCAAGGATGAGTACACGACGAGCGAGTTCCTCTCGCTCGTCGGCAACATGGACCTCATGCTGGCCATCCGCCTGCACGCATTGATATTCGCCGGCGTCATGGGCGTGCCGATGATCGGCGTCTCATATGACCCGAAGATTGACCGCTTCCTCTCCTCAATCGGGGAGAAGCCGGTCGGCAGCCTCGACACCGTCACGGCTGACGAGCTCATGGCCGAGATCCGCCGCAAGTGGAACGACAAGGCGGTGTTCCGCAAGCGCAATGCAGAGCTTCTGGGCAAACTCCGCGATCTGGCGGCACGCAATGCAGAGCTCGCTCTGCAGCTCATAGGACATTGAGAGAAGGGGACTCCTCGCTGAGTCCTCTTTTTCACACCACGATATACACGACAAGAAGGAGAAGCTCATGATCCATATGCGCGACGTCTCGAAAATCTACGAAAATGGAGCGGTGGCTCTCGACCATGTGAACGTCGATATCGAGGCGGGGGATTTCGTATTCATCGTCGGTGCCAGCGGCGCCGGCAAGTCGACGTTCATCAAGATGCTGTTTCGCGAGGAGCTGCCGACGAGTGGCAGCCTCTTCGTCAATGGGCGCGACGTCGTCCACATGAAGCGCAGCGAGGTGCCGTACCTGCGCCGCGGCCTCGGCGTCATCTTCCAGGACTACCGGCTGCTGCCCGACAAGACAGTCTTCGAGAACGTCGCCTTTGCGATGCAGGTCATCGAGGCGCCGCGTCGCCTCATGCAGCGCAATGTCAATGCCGTGCTCGATGTCGTCGGCCTGCGCGACAAGTTCCGCTGCTTCCCCTCGCAGCTCTCAGGCGGCGAGCAGCAGCGCGTCGCGATCGCCCGCGCCATCGTCAACGATCCGGCCATTGTCATCGCCGACGAGCCGACGGGAAATCTCGACCCGGAGACGAGCTGGGACATCATGGACATCTTCAACCGCATCAATCTCGCCGGGACGACCATCGTGATGGCCACGCACGACAAGACCATCGTCGACACGATGCAGCGCCGCGTCATCGCCATCGAGGACGGCCACATCGTGCGCGATGAGGCGAAAGGAGGCTACGGCTATGAGGCTTAAGACGGGAGAGTACTTCATCCAGGAGGTATTCCACTCGCTGCGGCGCAACAACTGGATGACGTTTGCCTCCATCGGCACGGTCGCCGTCTCGCTCTTCGTCCTCGGTGTCTTCCTGATCCTCGTGCTCAACATGAATCGCCTGGCCGGCATGCTCGAGTCGCAGGTGCAGATCAGCGTCTACCTCGAGGACCATCTGACGGACCGCGAGAAGCGCCAAATCGGCTACGACATCGAGTCGCTGCAGGGCATCGACACAGTGACTTATGTCGA
Source organism: Mitsuokella jalaludinii DSM 13811 (assembly GCF_000702905.1). GTDB lineage: Bacteria > Bacillota > Negativicutes > Selenomonadales > Selenomonadaceae > Mitsuokella > Mitsuokella jalaludinii. The sequence continues at coordinate 306,429 of NZ_JNKR01000001.1, read as the reverse complement.
CCGCGAAGAGGCCAAGGCGCGCCTGGCGGAGCGTCTCGGCGACCAGAAGTACCTGCTCGACGCGCTTTCAGAGGACAACCCGCTGCCCGACGCCTTTGAGGTGACGGTCACGACGCCATCTGTCGTCGAGTCGGCGGCGGAGGCCATCGACTCGCTGCAGGGCGTGGAGGAAGCGAAGTACGGCCAGGATGTCGTCGAGCACCTCTTCGACATCACGCGGCTCATGCGTATCTTCGGTTTCGTCCTCATGGGACTCCTGGGCGGCGCGACGCTCTTCATCATCTCGAATACGATCCGCCTGACCGTCTTTGCACGGCGCAGGGAGATCGCCATCATGAAGTACGTCGGCGCGACGGACTGGTTCATCCGCTGGCCGTTCCTCTTGGAGGGCGTCGTTCTCGGCTGCATCGGCGGCTGTATCGCGGCCGTCGCCCTGCGCAGCTTCTACGCGGCGATGGCGGCCAAGATCTACAGCACACTGGCCTTCTTCCCGCTGATGCCGCAGTACCCGTTCATGAACTATGTGACGCTGGCCATTCTCTTGGCGGGCATTGTCATCGGCGCGATCGGCTCCGTCATCTCGCTCAAACGCTTCCTGCGGGTATGAGGAAGGAGTGTATGGCATGAAGGAACGATACAGCAGAGCCGCATCCCTGATGCTCGCATTCTCTCTGCTGCTCGAGCCGGTCAGTCTGGCGGCGGCCCTTTCCGATGACAAGGGCGGCTATGAGAGCCAGGCGGCGGCCAAGCTGAAGCAGAGCAACGAGCTGCAGAGCAAGATCGACAGCATCTCGGACGAGAAGCGCGTGCTCGACGAGGCAGCCGATGCCGCCATCAAGGAGCACGAGGCGCGCAAAGCGGAGCTCGACGAGACGGACGCGCGCCTCAAGCAGAATGAGGCGGAGCTCGCCTCACTGCAGCAGGACTACGAGGCGAAGCAGGTGCAGCTAGGTCGGCGCGTGCGCGACATCTACATCAACGGGCAGGTCTCGTATCTCGACGTGCTGTTCGGCGCGCATGACTTCCAGGACTTCCTCACGCGCATGGACCTCCTGAAGCGCATCATCCGCCAGGACTACGCGCTCGTGCACGGCGTGCAGGAGGTGAAAGACAGCATCGAGCTCCGGCAGGCCGAACTCTCAAAGGAGCGGATGACGCAGGCCGAGCAGGAGGAGCGGGCGCATCGCGCGCGCGCCGACATGGAGGAGAAAGTCAAGCGGCGCGAGGCGCTCATCGAGCGGCTGCGCACCGATAAGGATCTCATCGACCAGCAGTACGAGGAGCTCATGCGCGCCTCGCGGCAGGTCGGCGAGATGATACGGGAGCGCGGCATGGGCAGTGCGGCACCCTCGGGCAGCGGCGCGATGATCTGGCCGGTGTCCGGCAGCGTGACGAGTGAATTCGGCTGGCGCGTCCACCCGATCACGGGCACGCAGAAGTTCCACAGCGGCGTCGACATCGGGGCCGATTACGGCGTGCCCATCCATGCGGCGCAGAGTGGCACGGTTGAGTACGCGGGCTGGGTTTCCGGCTATGGCAACACTGTCATCATCAATCACGGCGGCGGCATCACGACGCTCTACGGGCACAATCAGTCCCTAGCGGTCAGTGCCGGGCAGAGCGTGAGCCAGGGCCAGGTCATTTCCTACTGCGGTTCGACGGGCAACTCCACGGGGCCGCACTGTCATTTCGAAGTGCGGCAGAACGGCGAGCCCGTCAGCCCGTATTCCTATCTCTAAGAGGATGTAAACATGAGCAAGAAAAAAATCATCATCGGCGTCATCGTGACGGCCGTCCTCTCGTCCTTCCTGACGATTGCCGGCCTCAGCTTCGCCTTCGGCATCCACAGCAGTGAGGTCGCGGACATCGTCCGCTTCCTCGGCGTCAAACGCTTCATCGAGACGCGCTACGTGTCGGATGTCGACGAGACGAAGCTCATGGACGGCGCCATCTCCGGCATGGTGCAGTCCCTCGGAGACCCGCACTCGATCTACATGAATGCCGACAAGTTTGAGCAGCTCAAGGAGCACACGGAGGGCGAGTTCGGCGGCATCGGCGTGACGATGGGCTTCAAGGACAGCAAGGTCACGATCATCTCCGTCCTCGACGATACGCCGGGGCAGAACGCCGGCCTCGAGGCCGGCGACGAGATCATGGCCGTCGACGGCACGCCTGTCTCGGAGATGCAGCCGGAGGAAGTTGCGATGCATATCCGCGGCGAAGTCGGCACGGATGTCGTCCTGACGATAAAGCGCGGCGACGAGACGAAGGACTACACGATAGAGCGCGCGACCATCAAGATCGATACAGCCAAGGGCACGATGCTCGAGGACGGCATGGGCTACATCCGCATCGCTTCGTTCTCGGAGAACACGGGCAAGGAGTTCAAGGCCGCCTACGAATCGCTTGCTGAACAGGGCATGAAGGGACTCATCATCGATCTGCGCGAGAACCCGGGCGGCCTCGTCACGAGCTGCGTCGAGGTTGCGAACCTTGTCGTGCCGAAGGGACCCATCGTCTCGGTTGTCGAGCGCGACGGCTCGAAGGAAGTCCATGAGTCGAAGCTCGAGGAGAGCAAGTACCCGATCGTCGTCTTGATTGACGGCAACAGCGCGAGCGCTTCGGAAATCCTCGCGGGCGCCCTGCAGGACACGGGCGCGGCGACGCTCGTCGGCACGAAGTCGTACGGCAAGGGCTCGGTGCAGGTCGTCGTGCCGATGCTTCATGACGACGGCCTCAAGCTGACCATCGCGAAGTACTACACGCCGAGCGGCCGCTGCATCGACGGCACAGGTATCGAGCCGGATGTCGAAGTGGAGCTGCCCGAGGGCGCGACGACGGACGTACAGCTCGAGAAGGCCAAGGAAGTCCTGAAGGAAAAACTCCAGTGATGTCATCGCACCTCATATATCGCATCAAAAAAGCGCAATGCCAATCGTGGCATTGCGCTTTTTATTTCTCTTGTCGCTTTCCGGTCAGTCTTTCGAACGATGCTCTTCGATGCAGCGAAGGAATGATTCGCCGTACTTCTTCATCTTGTGCTCGCCGACGCCCTTGACGGTGAGCATCTCCTCGCGCGTCTTCGGCAGGACGGCGCACATGTCCTTGAGCGTCGCGTCTGAGAAGACGACGTAGGGCGGGATGCGGTCGCGCAGCGCAATCTCCTTGCGCAGCGCACGCAGATGGTCGAAGAGTTCCGGTGCCGCGGCCTGCCGCGTGACCTCCTTCGGCACGGCCTGCATCACCTTGGCCTGGCCGCGCAGGACGGGGTAGGCGGCAGGCTGCAGCGTCAGGACGGGGTACTTGCTCTCGGTCAGGGCGAGGTAGTCCGTCGCGACGAAGCGCTGGATGAGCAGCTTGATGTCAGCGAGACTGCGCTCTTTCATGAGGCCGTAGGTGGAGAGTGAGTCGAGGTGGAGCGAGAGGATGCGCTTGTCGGTCGAGCCTTTGAGGACCTGGGCGACGAGTGTCAGGCCGAAGCGTTCGCGCATGCGGTAGACGCAGGAGAAGACCTTCTGGGCGTCGACCGTCACGTCGATCTCCTGCAGGTCCGCCTTGCAGTTGCTGCAATTTCCGCACGATGATGGCGCACCTTCCTCGCCGAAGTACTGGATGATGAAGTGGCGCAGGCACTCAGGCGTGTGGCAGTAGTCGACCATCTTCTGCAGGCGCCCGAGGTTGTGGCGCTTGCGCGCCTCGTCTTCGGTCGAGATGTCGATGAGGTACTTCTGCGTCTGCGTGTCCTGCGGCGAGAACAGCAGGATGCACTCGCCTGGCTCGCCGTCGCGCCCGGCGCGCCCCGCTTCCTGGTAGTAGGCCTCGATGTTCTTGGGCATGCTGTAGTGGATGACGAAGCGCACATTGCTCTTGTCGATGCCCATGCCGAAGGCGTTCGTCGCGACGATGACCTGCAAGTTGTCGTAGAGGAAGTCGTCCTGCACCCGCGCGCGCTCCTCGTCACTGAGTCCCGCGTGGTAGCGGCCCACGGCGAAGTGCTTGCGTAAGAGCAGGCTGTAGAGCGCATCGACATCCTTGCGCGTCGCGGCGTAGATGATGCCGGCGTCACCTGGGTGACCCTTTAGGTAGCGCTCGATGAAGGCCTTCTTGTTCTCGCCGCGGCGCACCTCGAAGTAGAGGTTGGGCCGGTCGAAGCCCGTGACGTGGACGCGCGGTTCTTGCAGGCCGAGCAGGCGCACGATGTCCGCGCGCACCTCTGGCGTCGCCGTCGCCGTGAAGGCCGCGACGAGCGGGCGGCACGGCAGCGCCTCGATGAACGGCGCGATCTCCTGGTAGCTCGGCCGGAAGTCGTGACCCCACTGCGAGAGGCAGTGGGCCTCGTCGACGGCGACCATCGAGATGGTCTGCTTGTCGATGATGTACTGGAAGTAGCTCGTGCTGAGGCGCTCCGGTGCGACGTAGACGAGCTTGTAGCGTCCCTGGGCGATGGCAGAGAGACGCGCGTCGGATTCGGCGAGGGAGAGCGAGCTGTTGATGTAGGTCGCGGGGATGCCCTGCTCGGCGAGCGCGTCGACCTGGTCCTTCATCAGGGAGATCAGTGGCGAGATGACGAGCGTGAGTCCCGGGAAGATCAGCGCGGGGATCTGGAAGCAGATGGATTTGCCTGCGCCTGTCGGCATGATGGCGAGCGCATCGTGCCCGGCGAGCAGGCTCTCGATCACGGGGACCTGAGCAGGCCGGAAATCGCGGTAGCCGTAGAAGCGGCTGAGGAGTTCGCGTGCCTGGTCAAGATACGGGTTCATGATGGCAAGTTCCTTTCTTAATTGACATTTAATCGATATATAGGATAATGATAGCAATTCTATTCTACCATATATTTGTTATATTTGTTTGATATCGATATAAAAGATAAGATCGGGAAGTACGGGAGGACAGACATGAAGAGAACATCGTGCGGCAGGGGAGCCGCATTGCTCGCCTTTGCCATGCTCATCGGGCTGCCGACGGCATCCTGCGCGGATCTCTCGCTGCAGGATGCCATCGACCTGGCCCTTGCACAGAACACGGGGCTGCGCATCACGCAGAAGGATGAGGATGTGGCAAAGGCGGCGCTCAAGCAGGCCAAGATCGACAATGGCCTGAAGATCACAGGAAATGAATCGCTCGATACGACGCTGCACCGCTCGTCCCACACGAAATCGGAGAATGGCATCGGCGTCACGGCATCGTACCCGATCTACACGAGCGGCAAGGCAGAGGCTGCAATCGACAGCAGCGAGCTCGGCCTCAAGGCAGCGGAGCTCTCGACGGAGCGCAGCCGCGAGAATCTCAAGCTCGACGTCATCAAGGCGTATTACGATGCGCTCGAGGCGCGCCGCACGGTCGATGTGCGCCAGGAGACGGTCGACAAGTACCAGGACCACTACACGAATGTCAGCCAGCTCTACGCGGCGGGCTCCAAGGCGCGCATCGATGTCATCCGCTCGTCCGTCGAGCTCAGCAATGCGGCGCAGAACCTCATCAAGGCGCAGAACAGCTACGAGGTCAACCTCGCCACACTGCGCAATTACCTCAACGTCGACCGCAGCGAGCCGTTGAACCTGACGTCGGACTTCTCCTACGACCAGTTCAACATCGACATGGACGCCTGCATCGACTACGCCTACCGGAATCGCAAGGACCTCCTCATTGATCTCTACAAGTACCAGCAGGCGGAGAACGACATCAAGGCGGCCAAGGCGGACTTCGGCCCGAGCGTGACGCTGAGCGCCGGCCCGAGCTGGTCGCATACGTTCAAGCCGTCGACGAGCTCTGATTCGGACATCACGGCGGGCGCGACGCTCTCGTGGAACTTCTGGGACAACGGGCTGACGCGCGCCAAGGTCCAGCAGGCGGAAGCGAGTCGCGACAAGGCGAAGCTCACTTTGACGAAGGATCAGGAGGACATCGACCTCTCGCTGCGCCAGGCCTACTACAACATGCGCGAGGCGGAGAAGCGGCTGAACTCCACGGGCGATGCCGTCAAGCAGGCCGAGGAGGACTACTTCATCGCGCGCGAGAAGTACCGCGCCGGCGAGGGCCTGATGCTCGACATCATCGACGCACAGGAAGCCCTCTCGACGGCACGCCTCAACTACATCAGCGCGGAGTACGACTACGCGCGCTACAAGGCGACGGTCGAGAATGCCATGGGCATCGGCCTGACGGATGGGGAGAAAGAGGCTGCGGCCAAGATGACGGCGACGGCGGTGCCGGCTGAGCAGGCGGAGCGCGCCGTGCTGCAGGAGCCCGTCGTGCCGGAGAACGCCAAGGCCAGGGTAGATAAAGAGACGAAGGGGCTTGCCAAGAAGGCAGACAAGAGGAAAGCAGCTGCAGCCGCGGCCAGCGATGCGTCCGCCGAGGTCATCCATGACCTGGCAGAAGGAGAGATTACGAAGTGAAGATAAACGGGAAAGTCAAGCTCGCCATCGCAGCGCTCGTCCTCGCGGGCTGCGCCTTCGGCGGCTACCACTACTACGAGGGACAGCAGGCGGCGAAGCAGACGGCAGCGGTTGAGACGACGAAGGCCGTCCGCATGGACATGAAGTCGACCGTCTCGGCGACAGGCACAATCCAGCCGGTCGACTCGGTCGAGGTCAGCTCCAAGATCACGGCGCGCCTCAAGAGCGTGCTCGTCAAGGAGAACGACAAGGTCACGGCCGGCCAGACCGTCGCGACGCTCGACGCCAAGGATTATGAGGCCAAGCGCGACCAGGCCCAGTATAAAGTCACGAATACGCAGGCTGAGTACGATCGCATCAGCTATCTCTACAGTATTGGCGCCGACACGCAGAAGCAGCTCGAGGACGCGCAGATGAATTACGACACGGCTGTCTCGGCCCTCGCACAGGCGGAGTCGGACGCATCGGAGACGAGCATCATCGCGCCGATTGACGGCACCGTCGTCGGCGAGCCCAAGACAGTCGGCACGATGGCTGTCGCGACGTCGGACAACCCGACGGTCATCATGCGCATCGCCGACCTTTCGCGCAAGCAGATCAAGGCGAAGGTCGATGAGACGGATATCGGCAATGTCAAAGTCGGACAGCAGGCTACGTTCACCGTCGACACGTACACCGACAAGACGTTCACAGCTCGCGTCACGAAGATCTCGCAGACGGACACGAGCAATTCCTGGGATACGAGCAGCTCGAGTTCGAGCTCGTCCTCTTCTTCTTCGGCAAGCGTCATCTACTACTACGTCACGCTCGATGTCGATGACCCCGAAGATCTGCTGCTGCCGGCCATGACGGCCCGCGTGGAGATCAACACGGCCGACACGCCGGATGCGCTGGCCGTGCCGATCTCAGTCCTCAAGACGGATGCCAACGGCTCGTACGTCGTCGTGCGCAACGCGGACGGCTCACAGGAGAACCGCTATGTGACGACGGGCATCTACAGCGATGAGTACGTCGAGATCCTCTCGGGGCTCGAGGAGGGCGAGGACATCGTCAGCACGTACACTGCGAAGAAGAAGAGCTCGAGCTCTTCTTCCGGCAGCAGGCGCGGCGGCCCCATGTTCTGAGGTGGTTCGATGACAGGAGAGAAAAAGACAGAAGAGCGGTATGCGACAATACAGCTCAACGGCATCAAGAAAATCTATCACATCGGCGGCGAGGAGCTCGCCGCGCTCAACGGCATCACGACGAATATCTACCAGGGCGAGTTCGCCGCTCTGATGGGGCCGTCCGGCTCGGGCAAGTCGACGCTCATGAACATCCTCGGCTGCCTCGACCGCCCGACGGAGGGCTCCTACAAGCTTGACGGGGAGGAGGTCGCCGGCCTCGATGACGATGCCCTCGCGAGGACGCGCAACAAGAAAATCGGGTTCGTCTTCCAGAACTTCAACCTGCTCTCGCGCATCTCGGCGCTCGAGAACGTCGCCCTGCCGCTCATCTACGCAGGCGTCGGCCACAGAGAGCGCACGGAGCGCGCCATGCACTTCCTCGAGGCCGTCGGCCTCAAGGACCGCGCCGACCACCTGCCAAATGAGCTCTCGGGCGGCCAGCGCCAGCGCGTCGCCATCGCGCGGGCGCTCGTCAACGACCCGCACATCATCATGGCCGACGAGCCGACGGGCAACCTCGACACGAAGTCGACGAAGGAGATCATGGAGATCTTCGAGTCGATGCACGAGAAGGGGCGCACGATCATCCTCGTCACGCACGAGCCGGAGATTGCCGCCTGCGCGAGCCGCCAGCTGCTCGTGCGCGACGGCCAGATCACGCGCGATGAAGGGAAGGGAGTGGTCATGGATGTTGTTTAAGGAATGCTTTGTCATGGCCATCCATGCGCTCCTTGCGAACAAGATGCGCTCGCTCCTGACGATGCTCGGCGTCATCATCGGCGTCGCCGCCGTCATCGCGCTCGTCTCCGTTGGCATGGGCGTGCGCACGGGCATCACCGCGAACTTCGAGAGCCTCGGCGCCAACACCATCACGATCATGCCGGGCTCCTCGAACCGCGGCGGCCCGCGCGGTGCGGCCGGCTCGATGCAGACGCTCAAGTACGATGACGCCAAGGCCATTGCGTCGAAGATCAAGGATGTCCGCTACGTGTCGCCGACAGTCAGCTCCTCGTACCAGGTCGTCAACGGCAACCAGAACTGGAATACGTCCGTCACGGGCGTGACGCCGGAACTCATGCAGATCCGCTCGCTGACTGTCAGCAACGGCTCGTTCATCAGCAAGGACGACATGACGAAGCGCACGCGCGTGGCTGTCATCGGCGCGACGGTCGCGGAGAACCTGTTCGGCACGGAGAACCCGGTCGGCAAGAACATTCGCATCAAGAACCAGCCGTTCAAGGTCATCGGCATCCTGGCATCGAAGGGAAGTTCCGGCTTCGGCCAGGACCAGGACGATGTCATCTACATCCCGCTGACGACGGCCCAGGAGCGCATGATGGGCATCACCTACGTGCAGTCCATCAGCCTGCAGGCGGCGGACACGCAGAAGATCGACCAGGTGCAGGAAGAGATCACGACACTCCTGCGCCAGCGCCATCGCCTGACGGGCGACAAGGAAGACGACTTCCATGTGCAGAGCACGGCCAGCATCATCGAGTCGGTCAATCAGTCGACGGGCATGATGACGGTTCTCTTGGGCGCCATCGCCAGCATCTCGCTGCTCGTCGGCGGCATCGGTATCATGAACATCATGATGGTGTCGGTGACAGAGCGCACGCGCGAGATCGGCATCCGCAAGGCGCTCGGCGCGACGTTCCAGAACATCATGATGCAGTTCATGATCGAGTCGATGGTGCTCGGCATCGTCGGCGGCCTCATCGGCATCGTCGTGGGCTGCGCTGCCTCGTACGCCATCGCGAGCACGGGGGCAGTCCAGACGACAATCACGCTGGCGCCGATCCTGCTGTCATTCTCGTTTGCCGTCGGCATCGGCCTCTTTTTCGGTATCTACCCCGCGCGCAAAGCCGCGCGTCTCGACCCGATCGAGGCACTGCGCTACGAGTGATGCATCTTTGCTACGAATATAAGAATAAATGGGTGCGCGAAAAGCCCCGCACGTTTCTGTGCGGGGCTTTTGATATGCCTGTATGAAAGAGCGATTTGCCTTATTCGATGACAGCGAGGAGGTCGCCGGAGGTGATGCGGCTGCCTGCCGCGACACAGACCTCCTTGACGATGCCGGCAATCGGCGCGGTGATCGTCGTCTCCATCTTCATGGCCTCCGTGACCATCAGCGGGTCGCCTTTCTTGACGACATCGCCCTTGGCTGCGATGAGGCGCAGGACAGAGCCAGAGAGCGTAGCGGCTACTTCGCCCGGGACAGTCGGGTCGGCCTGGCGGATGATCGCCGCGCCTTCCGAAGCGGCCTTATCGCGCATGCGGATCTCGCGCGGCATGCCGTTGACCTCGAACTGGATCTCGCGGAAGCCATCATCCGACGGCGGCGTGATGTAGTTCATGCGGATGAGGACCATCTTGCCGCCGATGCGCAGCCAGCTCTCCTCGCCCGGCTTCATGCCGAAGAAGTACGTCGGCGTGTCGAGGATGGAAAGGTCGCCGTACTGATGGTAGCGCTGGATGTAGTCCTTGTAGACCTTCGGGTAGATGCAGTAGCTCGAGCGCGCCTCTTCCGTCTCCGGCATGCGCAGGGCCTTCATGTCCTGCGTGACCTTCTCCTGGTCGATCGGGGCGGGCGGCGTCTCGAGGTGTGGCTGCTCGCCCCTGAGGATGATCTTCTGGAGCTTCTCGGGGAAGCCGCCGTAGGGGACGCCGAGCTTGCCGTCGAAGAAGTCGACGACGGATTTCGGGAAGTCCATCGTCTCGCCGCGTTCGTAGATATCTTTCTCGGTCAGGTTGTTCTGGACCATGAAGAGCGTCATGTCGCCGACGACTTTCGAGGACGGCGTGACCTTGATGACATCGCCGAACATCTCGTTGACCTTGGCGTACATGCGGCAGACTTCCGGCCATCTGTCGCCGAGGCCGACGCCCTTCGCCTGCTGGCGCAGGTTCGTGTACTGGCCGCCAGGCATCTCGTGCTGGAAGACCGTCGTGTTCGGGCTCGTCATCTTGCCGTCGACACCCGCGTAGTAGGCGCGGACGACCTGCCAGTAGCGGTCAATCGTCTCGAGTTCCTCGATGTCCATCTGTGGTTGGCGCGGGTTGTTGGAGAGCGCCTGGATGAAGGCCGTCATGGACGGCTGGCTCGTGCCGTTGGAGAGGGCGCTCGTGGCGACATCGACGATGTCGACGCCGGCCTCTGCCGCCTTGGCGTAGGTGTAGAGCGTGCAGCCGCCACCCTCGTGGCTGTGCAGGTGAATCGGCAGGTCGACGGCATCCTTGAGGGCCGAGATCAGGGTGTAGGCCGCTTCTGGCTTCAGGAGGCCGGCCATATCCTTGATGGCGATGATGTTGGCACCGGCCTTTTCCATCTCCTTGGCGAGATTCGTGTAGTACTTCAGCGTGTACTTCTGGCGGCCGTCGTCAAGGATATCGCCCGTGTAGCAGAAGGCCGTCTCCGCGAGTTTGCCCTGCTTGCGGACTTCGTCAATCGACAGCGTCATGTGGTCGAGCTGGTTCAGGCAGTCGAAGATGCGGAAGACATCGACGCCGTTCTTGGCCGCGAGGGCGAGGAACTGGCGCACGACTTCAGGCGGATAGTTCGTGTAGCCGACGGTGTTGGCGCCGCGCGTCAACATCTGGAACAGGATGTTCGGCGCAGCCTCGCGCATCTTGCGCAGGCGCTCCCACGGGTCCTCGTCGAGGAAACGGTAGGCGACATCGAACGTCGCGCCGCCCCAGTCCTCAAAGGCGTAGATCTGCGGGACCTTGCAGGCCGTGTAGTGGATGGCCTGCATGATGTCGCGCGTGCGGATGCGCGTGGCGAGCAGGGACTGATGGGCATCGCGGTACGTCGTGTCCATCAGCAGGACCTGCTTCTGGTCCTGGATCCACTTGGAGAACTTCTCGGGGCCGAGCTCCTCTAGGAGCTGGCGCGTGCCGGACGGGCAGGCTTCGTCAGCGGCATTGAGCTTCACCGGCGTATCGAAGCGCGGCTTCGGGTTTGAGCCGTTGCCGTGGAAGCCGTTGACCGTGACCTCGCCGATGTAGGCGAGCAGGCCGGCTGCCGGCTCATCGATGACCTGCGGGGCGTTGAGCAGGTCCGGATGGTGGTCGATGTAGTTGACGTTGCAGCTGCCAGCCTGGAAGTTCTTGTCGAGCAGCATGTTCTTGAGGAAGTAGATGTTCGTCTTGACGCCGCCGATGCGGAATTCATCGAGGCAGCGCAGCATGCGGTAGATTGTCTCCGGGGCGTTGTTGGCATGCGCCGTGACCTTGACGAGCAGGGAGTCGTAGTACGGCGTGATGACGGCGCCCGTGTAGGCCGTGCCGGCATCGAGGCGGATGCCAGGGCCGCCGCCGCTGCGGTAGTCGTTGATCTTGCCGGTGTCCGGCATGAAGTTGTTCTGCGGGTCCTCCGTCGTGATGCGGCACTGGATGGCCACGCCGTTGCAGGGGATGTCTTCTTGGCTCTTGATGCCGATCTCTGGGTCGGAGAGCGCATGGCCCTCGGCGACGAGGATCTGCGTCTTGACGATGTCGATGTCCGTGATGGCCTCGGTGACCGTGTGCTCGACCTGGACGCGCGGGTTGACTTCGATGAAGTAGAAGTGCTCCTCATCCTGGTCGGCGAGGAATTCGACCGTGCCGGCGTTGACGTAGTGGACATTCTTCATGATCTTCAGCGCAGCAGCGCAGATATTCTGGCGCAGCTTCTTCGGCAGCGACCATGCCGGTGCCATCTCGATGACTTTCTGGTGGCGGCGCTGGATGGAGCAGTCGCGCTCATTGAGGTGGATGACATTGCCGTGTTCATCGCCCATGATCTGCACTTCGATGTGCTTCGGGTTTAGGATGCACTTCTCGACGTAGACATCCTCATCGCCGAAGGCACGCTTGGCCTCCGAGCGCGCCTCATCGTACGCCTCTTTGAGGTCTTCCATGCGATCGACGCGGCGCATGCCGCGCCCGCCGCCGCCGTTGATGGCCTTGATCATGACCGGCAGGCCGACGCGCTCAGCGAAGGCCTTGACCTCAGCGAAATCCTTGACGGCACCGTTCGTGCCCGGGATCATCGGGATGTCGGCGCGCTCTGCCTGGATGCGCGCGTTGACCTTGTCGCCGAACATCTGCAGGTGCTCAACTTTCGGGCCGATGAAGATGATGCCCTCATCCTCGCAGCGCTTGGCCAGCTGTGCGTTCTCGGAGAGGAAGCCGTAGCCCGGATGGATGGCATCGACATCGTGCTCCTTGCAGATACGGATGATGTCCTCGATGTCGAGGTAGGCATCGACTGGCTTCTTGCCCTTGCCGACGAGATACGCTTCATCGGCGCGGCTGCGATGCAGCGACAGGACATCTTCTTTCGAGTAGACCGCGACCGTGCGGATGCCCATCTCGTGGCAGGCGCGGAAAATGCGGATGGCAATCTCGCCGCGGTTCGGCACCAAGATCTTGCGAATGTTCTTCATATAGATCCTCCTCAGACGTCATAAAGTCATATCATGCAAATGAAGCGCGTGGTTTTCCTGTTGTCGAGCGGGAAAGTTGACAACCTATCGTCAACTGAGCGCTCATTTGACTATCAACGTTATTTTTTTCACAAATGTGAATAAAAGCAAAACCGGAACGAGTCCGGTCAGCTCCTTTGCTTGCCCCTATCATACGTCAAGTTGAGAAAATAAGCAATAGTTTTCATGTATTTTAAGATAAATATAACGTATCATGTATTCAAAATCGCTGTTATTGACGATAAAAATCAGGAAATGCTTGACAAGCAGAGGGGGATTCCGTATAATAACATCATGTTAACACTTTAGCAAGATAAAGAACTGAATGAGGAGAGATGACATATGAAGTGGAAGAAGTTACTGGCATTGGGAATGGCGGCAGTCATGACGGCTGCTTTTGTGACGGGCTGCGGCGGCCAGAAGGCAGCGGACAGCGGTTCGGGCTCCGGCGACAAGGGTAAGATCATCGTCGGCCTTGACGACAATTTCCCGCCGATGGGCTTCAAGGACGAGAACAACGAGATCACGGGCTTCGATGTCGATCTTGCAAAGGAAGCGTCGAAGCGCCTGGGCCGCGAGGTCGAGTTTAAGGCCATCGACTGGTCGAGCAAGGAAGCAGAGCTCAAGAGCGGCCGCGTCAACGTCCTCTGGAATGGCCTCGACATCACCGAGAAGCGCAAAGAGAACATGCTGTTCTCCGACCCGTACATGGACAACCGCCAGATCATCTTCGTGAAGAAGGGCCGCACGGACATCACAGATGAGAAGAGCCTGGCCGGCAAGGTCGTCGGTACGCAGAGCGCTTCGACGGCTGAGGAGTACATGGACAAGACGGAATTCTTCAAGAAGGATGTCAAGGAAGTCAAGAAGTACTCGGATTTCGTAACGGCCTTCATGGACCTCGAGAATGGCCGTGTGGATGCCGTCGTCGGCGATGAGATTGTCGGCCGCTACTACATGAGCAAGCATCCGGACACCATCGATGCCGTCGATGTCGCAGTCGGCCCGGTCAGCGAGTTCGGCATCGCCTTCGCCAAGGACAACACGGCGCTGCGCGACGATGTCCAGAAGGTCCTCAACGAGATGAAGGCCGACGGCACGATCGCGAAGATTTCCGAGAAGTGGTTCGGCAAGGACATCACGAAATAATACAGCTCTCTCTCTAAAAAGGCTTGATTCGTCAAGCCTTTTTTTGTACAATGGAGAATATGTTAATACTTTGCCAGACTAAAGGAACATCCGCAAGGGAGAATTAAACGATGGATAATCTGCTCAATACGATATTACAGATGTTGGAGGGCTCCGAGATCACGCTCGAGATCTTCTTCATCACATTGGTCATCGCATTGCCGCTCGGCATGCTGGCCGCACTGGGGAGGCTCTCGAAGCTGCGGCCGCTCAGCGCCTTCATGGAGTTCTACATCTGGCTCATGCGTGGCACGCCGCTGATGCTGCAACTGCTCTTCGTCTACTTTGCGCTGCCTATGATCGGCATCCGCCTGCCGGACATCGCGGCGGCCCTCTTGGCTTTCACGCTGAACTACGCGGCGTACTTCGCGGAGATCTTCCGCGCGGGTATCCAGTCGGTGCCGAAGGGGCAGTACGAGGCCGCGAAGACGCTCGGCATGAACTACACGCAGACGATGCGTCGCATCATCCTGCCGCAGGTCATCCGCATCGTCCTGCCGCCTGTCTCGAATGAGACGATCAACCTCGTCAAGGATACGTCGCTCATCTACATCCTCGCGATGAACGACTTGCTGCGCGTTGCCCGCACGATCGTGCAGCGCGAATTTGACATGACGCCGTTCCTCATCGCCGGTATCTTCTATCTCGCGATGACGTTTGTCCTGACCTGGATGTTCAAGAGATTGGAGGCCTACTATGGCAAATACGATAAGTAATGAAGCGCAGGTCATGCTGCGCATGCACGATATCCACAAGTCGTTCGGCGACCTCGCTGTGCTCAAGGGCATCGATGTGGAGGTCCGCTGCGGCGAGGTCCTCGCGATCATCGGGCCGTCCGGCTCGGGCAAGAGCACGCTCCTGCGCTGCATCAACAAGCTCGAGACGATTGACTCGGGCTCCATCGAGATCGAGGGCGAGTTCCTGGCCGATACGGATGAGCACGGCGCGGCAGAGTACGCCGATGCCGCCAAGACGCGGGAGATCCTCTCGCACACGGGCATGGTCTTCCAGCAGTTCAACCTCTTCCCGCACATGACGGTGCTCGAGAATCTCATCGAGGCGCCCATCCAGGTCAAGGGCATGAAGAAGGCGGAGATTTTGCCGTATGCCAAGGAACTTCTGGAGAAGGTCGGCCTCGCGGACCGCGCGGATTACTATCCGTCGCAGCTCTCGGGTGGCCAGCAGCAGCGCGTGGCCATTGCGCGCGCCCTCTGCATGAAGCCCGACATCATGCTCTTCGACGAGCCGACCTCGGCGCTCGATCCGGAGCTCACGGGCGAGGTCTTGAAGACGATGCGGGAGCTCGCAGAGGAGCGCATGACGATGGTCGTCGTCACGCACGAGATGGCGTTTGCCCGCGAGGCAGCCAGCCAGGTCATCTTCATGGCCGACGGCACGATCGTCGAGCAGGGCGAGCCGGAATCGTTCTTTGCGCATCCGAAGGAGGAGCGCACGAAGGCATTCCTGCAGAACATGCTTTGAGCAGCAAAATCCATGGGGAGCGAGCAATCGCTCCTTTTTTGCGTGGGGCTGCAGACATTTTCTTGATTTTTTCAGGATTAGCGGCGATAATAAAACGTAGAATGTCTGCATGGCGCTCGGTTCGCATGGACCGCGGCACGTGCATGGAATGGGGAGGAATCTTATGAAGCGCATACTGTTCTTGTTGTCTGTCATCGCTGTCATGGTGCTGCCGATGGCAGGCGTTTCGGCGGCTGCGTCTGATTTCAGCGAGCGCGTGAGCGGTATGGCTGAGATTACGGCGGTACGCGTCAACAGCGGCTCGGATAAGATACGCATCGTCGTCGATGCGAGCAAGCCGGTCCGCTACACGACGATGACGCTGAAGAACCCCGACCGCGTCATCGTCGACATACAGGGAGCTTGGCTCTCTGCAAAGGTCAAGCGGGAGATTTCGGTGAGCAGCCGCTTTGTCAACGATATCCGCATCGGCCAGTTCAACAAGAACACGGTGCGCCTCGTCGTCGAGAATAAGGTCGGCAGCAGCAACTACAAGATATTTCCACTGAAGGGCGGCACGGTGCCGGGCCGCGTCGTGCTCGATTTCGGCAACCTGAGTGACAGCTCGAAGGCTGTGATCGCTGTGCCGGATGTGCAGAAGAAGCCGACGCCCAGCACGCAGGGAACGACATCTCCTGTGACGCAGCCTTCGGTGAAGCCGTCCGACTCTCCGAGCAGCTCGAACACAACAAGTGCTCCGGCAGCAAAACCGGCAACAAAGCCTGAGTCGAAGCCGGCCGCAAAGCCTTCGGCTGGCGAAGATATCGACGGCCCGGCCAAGGATGCTGCTGGCACGGGCACCCCGACGGCGGATGCGGGCAAGGACACAGGCAGCAGCAATCAAAGCAATGCGCAGCCAGTCATCACAGATGACACGGATGCCGACATCGCCGCCCTGACGGGGCTCAAGGGCCGCAAGATCACGATCGATCCTGGCCATGGCGGCAATGATTCCGGCGCTATCGGCCCGACGGGTGTCATGGAGAAGAGCGTGACGCTGCGCATCGCCAATGAGCTGAGGCGCCTGCTCGTGGCAGAGGGGGCGACGGTCTACATGACGCGCACGACAGATACGGAAGTCTCGCCGAAGGGCGCGAATGCCTCGGATATCGAGGAACTGCAGGCGCGCTGTGATGTCGCGAACAACACGAAGTCCGACATCTTCGTCTCCATCCACATGGATTCGTTCTCGAGCAGCGCGGCCAAGGGCACGACGGGCTATTACTACTCGCTTGGCTCTCAGCGCTCGCGCGACCTCGCGGACAAGGTGCGCCAGGGTGTCATCGACCAGATTGGCACGCAGAGCCGCGGCACGCAGAGCAGTAACTTCTACGTCGTCAAGCACACAGACATGCCGGCGACGCTCGTCGAGGTGGCCTTCATCTCGAATCCGCAGGAAGAGCAGCTGCTCAACAGCGAAGAGGGCATCCAGAAGGCCGCGCAGGGCATCGCCGACGGCATTGCCGACTACTTTGGCTGATGACTGGCAGCTGCCAAAGCAGCGGCCGGATAACGATTTTGGACAGGGATTCAAGGCATCCCTGTCCTTTTGGCTTGAAAGAACAGAGAAAACAGAGAGAATCGAGAGAACAGAGGAGGATCTTTTTTGGAACACGATATGAGACAGACGGCTGTGGAGCCGGAGGAGAGCCTGGAGCAGATGATGCAAGAGGGCGCGGAGGCGCGCAGGAAGCAGCTGTACCGCCACAAGCTCCCAGAAGAGAGGACGCTGACGGCCATGCTGACGGCGATGACGAAGGCGGAGCTCGACGACATTCGCTTCAACCTCAATGTGACGGGGGTGAGCTCGCTGAAGAAGGCGGAGCTCGCTGAGCGCCTTTGCCCGGCCATCACGTCTTTTGCCGAGCGCTGGATGATGTCGCTCCTGGAGGAGGAGTACGATCTCTTCCGCGACTTTGCTGCAAATGGCGGCCAGTCCGAGTCGCTCAGCGATGAAGACGACCGCCTCGACTACCTGCGCGGCCTCGGCTTCCTCTCCTGCGGCAAGTCGGGCGAGAAGCTCGTCTGGTATATGCCGGAAGAGGTGCTTGCGGTCTTTGGGCAGATGGACACGCAGGGCTTCCATGACAGAGTGCTGCTGAACACGGAGGTGGCGCGCTTTGCGGCCGGCATCCTCTACGCCTGCGGCTATCTCAATTACGAGCAGCTCTTCGAGCGCGTCGTCTCGTACCTCGAGGCGGAGCGGGCACAGGCGCTCTCCTTCATGGACTTTGTCGGCATCATGCTCAACGCTTCCTGCTGGAAGAACACGGTCGTGGCGCTGCCGCAGGGCGTCAAGTACTACACGCTGATCGATGAGGACGCGCTCGAGGATGAGCAGCTGCGCCGCTCGGATCTCGATTTTGCCGCACTCACGCGCGCAGAGGCATGGGCTGCCGGTGCGGATTCCTACACGCCGGACACGCCTGCCTGCCGGGCTCTTATCCAGTTCTTCATGCAGGAACACGGCTGCGATGTCATGAAAGCGGCCGACATCACTGGTGAGATCATCATCCTGCTCCAGAACGGCGGCACGATGCAGGAGGCTGTCGAATACCTGGAGGACCTTCGTCTCATGCAGGACGAGGACAAGGCAGAGGCCATCCTCGCGCCTCTGGCCGCACTCAACAATGCGACGCGCCTCTGGCAGCTCAAGGGCCACACGCCGGAAGAACTCATGGCCATGACGGGCGAGGGGCGCGTCATCCCGTTCAATCAGGTGCACAAGGCCAAGGTCGGCCGCAATGGCCCGTGCCCGTGCGGCAGCGGCAAGAAATACAAGAACTGCTGCCTGCGCAAGGATGAGCAATGAGGGACAGTCTGACAAACCGGGCCTATCCGTCCTATCGGACGAAGGCAAAGCGCTTCTTCTCGGTCCTGCTGCCGATCTTCGTCACGCAGATCGCCCTGACGGCAACGGGCTTCTTCGACACGGTCATGTCGGGCCATGTCAGTGAGCAGGACCTCGCGGGCGTTGCAGTCGGCTCGAATCTCTTCATGCCGTTCTTCGGCTCATTTCTCGGCATCATCTCGGTCCTGACGCCCATTGTCGCACAGCTCCACGGGGCGGGCAAGCGCGAGCGCATCGACTTTGTCGTGCGCCAGGGCTTTTACTGGTCGTTGGGCCTGGCGGGTGTTTTCCTGTTGCTCGGCATCTTCTTTGTGCCCGCCATCCTGGACGTTCTCGCACTGGAGCCGAAGGTCAGGCAGGTCGCCGCGGGTTATCTCCTTGCCATTGCCGTCGGCATCGTGCCGATCTTCCTCGCAGGTGTCCTGCGCAACCTCATCGATGCACATGGCTGCACGCGCCTGACGATGATCATCACGCTTGTGACGGTACCCATAAACGTCCTGGCCAACTATATCTTCATCTACGGTGCCTGGGGAATCCCCGCCTTCGGCGGCATCGGTGCGGGCATCGGCTCGGCCATTGCTTTCTCGCTGAACTTCCTGATCAATGTGCTCGTGGTCCTGACCATTGAGCCGTTCCGCAGCTACCATGTCTTCCGCAGCCTGCCGCGGCCTGACCTTGCGGAGTGGAAGCGCGCGCTCGCACTCGGCATCCCAATCGGCAGCACGATGTTCTGTGAGATGAGCATCTTCAGTGCTGTCGGCCTCTTCATGACGGTTTACGGCACGACGGTCGTCGCAGCCCATCAGGCTGCCATGAACTTCACGACGCTCGTCTACATGATCCCGCTCTCGGCCAGCATGACGCTGACCATCCTCGTGGGCTTTGAGATCGGTGCAGGGCGCAGCGGGGAAGCGGCCGCCTACATCCGCCTCGGACGGCTTTTGACCTTCTTGTTCGAGGGCAGTCTGGCCATCCTGCTCGTCCAGTTTCGCGAGACGATTGCAGCGCTCTACACATCGAGCCCGGAGGTGCAGGAGCTCTTGGTCGTCTTCCTCGTCTTCGCCGTCTTCCTGCAGCTGACCGACAGTGTCGATTCTCCTCTGCAGGGAGCGCTGCGCGGCTACAAGGATGTCCACGTGACATTCTTGCTCGCGGTCATCTCGTACTGGGTCATCGGCCTGCCCGCCGGCTGGGCCATCGCCAACTTCACCGCGCTCGGCCCGTATGGTTACTGGTGCGGCCTGATCATCGGCATTGCCTTCGGCGCCATCTTCCTGTCTGTGCGTCTGCGCATGGTGCAGCGGCGCTGCCTCGAAGCGCAACAATAAGAAACCGGCCAATTTCTGGCCGGTTTTTTCTATTTTCATATAGTTTTCAGAGGCAATCAGTTGTTTTCAAGTTTCCCGTGATAGGATAGATGTGTAAGAGAAAAGAAAGAGTCTATCACGTCGTCTGGAGGGAATGCAAATGAAAGCAGGACAAGAGCTGACGGAAGTACATACAGGAACTTTGGCGCAGGCTGGAAAGAAGGCGCGCCATCTCACGCGGTCGTTCCGCAAATTCAAGCCCGAGCATCTCTCATACCGCACCATGGGGGCAGGCAAGTGGATGCGCAGCCTGACGGCCGCAGTCATGATGGTCATGGCTGTGCTGGCGCCCATCCATACGCTGCCGACGTATGCGGCGCCAATCGATCCGGAAGAGAGCCTGGCCTCGGCAGTGACGGCCTCGGATGCGGCAGATCTTCGTCAGCTGCGCGGTGACAAGAAGCTCACGCGCCGGGAGAAAAGCCGCCTGCTTGCCCTGGCGCTCTTGCGCCGTGCTGCTGCGGCAGAGCCGGATGTCACAGCGGACATGCGGACGCTGGAGCGTTCATCGGCCAAGCTGCAGGGCCTTGATTACCGCCTCAAGAGCATGGACAGTCTGGTGCGCAAGATCGTGAGCGATGCCGATGAAGACCAGGTGAGCCTTTCGGCTGCTGCCGCCGGCATCAGCGATGTCCTGCGCTACACGCTGACCTGCTCCGATGAGGATTACAGCGTGATGGTGCCGCAGGCCATGGCTTCCCTTACCGAAAAGGGCTATCGCGTCGAGAAGTTCCGCAATGCCTGGGGCGGAAAATTCTATCAGGGTGTCAATGTCCATCTCGTGAGCCCCTCCGGCGTGCGCGTCGAGCTCCAGTTCCACACGCCGCAGTCGTTTGCGGTCAAGCAGGCCTCGCATGCGGTCTATGAGATCCGCCGCAATCCGGCTTCTTCCGCCGAGGAGGTCGAGGAGGCGACGCGCCTGAGCCTGGCCTACAATGCAGCAGTCATCGTCCCAGAAGGAGCGCGCGCAATCCACTGGCCAGTAGCGGCTTGATGCGTCGCCATGCGCTTCCGCAGAGCCTCTCCTGCAGGTTTACAACAGACAGGAAATGACGGATAATGGGAGAGTCGAATCATATTATCCTCGCATGAGAGGGGAGGCTTATACAATGAAACAAACAGCTGCACTCAAGGCACCTGTCACACTAGAAGAGATACTCAATGCGGTCACGCATGGCGTGGGCGCGGCACTCGCGGTAGCGGCACTCATCGGCATGCTGGTCTACTATGCCGGCGATGGCGTCTGGCACACGACGAGCTGCCTCGTCTACGGCATCTCCTTGATCCTCTTGTATCTCGCTTCGACGCTCTACCACAGTTTCACGAACCGCAAGGTCAAGTCGGTCTTCAAGGTCATCGACCATGCGGCCATCTTCGTGCTGATTGCGGGCAACTACACGCCGTTTGCGCTGATCCCGCTGCGCGGCAGCTTCGGCTGGACCATCTTCGGCCTCGTCTGGGGCATGGCGCTCGTCGGCATCGTCTTCCAGTGCTTTGCCGCGAAGCGCTTCCGCATCGTGCGCACGATCTGCTACCTCGCCATGGGCTGGTTTGCCGTCTTCATGGTCAAGCCGCTCTTGGAGACGCTGCCGCTGGAGGCCATCTGGTGGCTCGTCGCGGGCGGCCTCTGCTACTCGGTCGGTGCGATCTTCTACCTGGCGCGCCGCCTGCCGTACAGCCATGTCATCTGGCATCTCTTCGTCATGGGCGGCAGTGCCATCCACTTCTACACGGTGTTCCACTTTGTGCTGCCGCTGCCAGAAGTCGTGCGCTCGGCCATCGCGATGATCTGAGACATATCTTGAGACACGAAAAAGACCCGCTCCTCGGAGCGGGTCTTTTCTATCTTATCTGCAAAGATTATTTAGCCAGTGCGTTGACCTTGCGAGCCAGACGGGACTTTTTGCGGGCAGCAGCGTTCTTGTGATAAACCTTGTTTGCAGCGGCCTGGTCGATCGTCTTGCATGCAACCGTAAGGAGGGATTTCGCTTCATCAGCGTTTCCAGCCTCAACAGCATCGAGGACACGGCGGGAAGCAGTGCGTACACGGGACTTCTCGGCAGCGTTCTTTGCATGGCGCTTAGCGTCGGATTTCACACTCAGGATAGATGCTTTGATATTCGGCAAGTAGTTCACCCCCTTAATTAATGTCGTTACCTAAGTATAATATCATGGGTCAAATGAAAAAGCAACCATTTCTTTGCTTTTCTTGCAGGAGAAGCCTTGGGAATGGTATAATATTTTCGATTAGCACGACGTGAATATTGAAAGGAAAATGAACATGCAGAACAAGAACATCCGCAACTTTTCCATCATTGCCCATATTGACCATGGAAAATCGACGATTGCGGACCGTCTGATTGAATATACGGGGACACTTTCGAAGCGCGAGATGGAGGCGCAGGTCCTCGACAACATGGACATCGAGCGCGAGCGCGGCATCACCATCAAGTCGCAGACAGTGCGCCTGAACTACAAGGGCAAGGACGGTGAGGAGTACGAGCTCAACCTCATCGACACGCCGGGCCATGTCGACTTTACGTATGAGGTTTCGCGCAGCCTCGCGGCTTGCGAGGGCGCACTGCTCGTCGTCGATGCGGCGCAGGGTGTCGAGGCGCAGACGCTCGCCAACGTATACATGGCGCTCGAGCACGACCTCGAGATCATCCCCGTCATCAACAAAATCGACCTGCCGAGTGCCGATCCGGAACGCGTCAAAAAAGAGATTGAAGACGTCATTGGACTCGACACGTCAAATGCCGTACTGGCTTCGGCTAAGACGGGCATTGGCATCGAGGAGATCCTCGACTCGATCGTCGACTACATCCCCGCGCCGGAAGGCGATGAGAATGCGCCGCTGCAGGCCCTGATCTTCGATTCGTTCTTTGACTCCTACAAGGGCGTCATCGCCCACATCCGCGTCGTGCAGGGCCACATCAAGAAGGGCATGAAGCTCAAGCTCATGAACTCGGGCAAGGTCTTCGAGGTCACCGATGTCGGCTGCTTCAAGCCGCAGCCCGTCGACCTCGGCCATCTCGATGTCGGCGAAGTCGGCTTTGTCGCGGGCTCCCTCAAGGATGTGCGCGACGTGCGCGTCGGCGACACGATCACGTATGCGGAGAACCCTGCTGCTGAGCCGCTGCCGGGCTATCGCGGCGTCAACCCGATGGTCTACTGCGGCCTTTACCCTGTCGAGAGCTCGGACTACGACAACCTCAAGGACGCGCTCGAGAAGATGCAGATCAACGATGCGGCGCTCGTCTTTGAGCCGGAGACGTCTGTTGCACTCGGCTTCGGTTTCCGCTGCGGCTTCCTCGGCCTCTTGCACATGGATGTCATCCAGGAGCGCCTCGAGCGCGAGTACAACCTCAAGCTCATCACGACGGCACCGTCCGTCATCTATCACGTCTACAAGACGGACGGCACGATGATCAAGGTCAGCAATCCGGCCGAACTGCCGCCGCAGACGGAGATCGAGCACATCGAGGAGCCGTACGTCAAGGCGACGGTCATCGTGCCGAACGATTTCGTCGGTGCCGTCATGGAGATCTCGCAGGACAAGCGCGGCGAGTTCAAGGGCATGGACTACCTTGACACGAACCGCGTTATGATCACGTACCACATCCCGCTCAACGAGATCATTTTCGACTACTTCGACCGTTTGAAATCGGCGACGCGCGGCTACGCTTCGCTTGACTACGAGCTCGCGGACTACAAGGAGTCGAAGCTCGTCAAGGTCGACATCCTCTTGAACGGCGATCCTGTCGATGCGCTCTCGACCATTGTCCACAAAGATCGGGCGGCATCTCGCGGCCGCCAGCTCGCCGCCAAGCTCAAGGAGATCATCCCGCAGCAGATGTTCGAGATTCCGATCCAGGCGGCCATCGGCTCGAAGGTCATCGCGCGCGAGAACGTGCGCGCCCGCCGCAAGGATGTGCTCGCGAAGTGCTACGGCGGCGATATCTCGCGCAAGCGCAAGCTGCTCGAGAAGCAGAAGGAAGGCAAGAAGCGCATGAAGGCTGTCGGCAGCGTCGAAGTGCCACAGGAAGCCTTCATGGCCATCTTGAAGATCGACTGATGGAGAACACGATGAGGAAACAGCGATGGGGCCTCTACATCCACATCCCGTTCTGCCGCCAGAAGTGCTTTTACTGCGACTTCCCGTCCTTTGCCGGGCGGGAGCGCTATGAGGCAGATTACACGGACGCCCTGTGCCGCGAGCTCGCGGAGCAGGGCGTCCTTTATCGGGAGAAGTGGGGCAGGCCGCAGACCATCTACATGGGCGGCGGCACGCCGAGCGTGCTCGATGTGGCTCTGCTTGAGCAGATCTTGCAGGCCATTTCTGAAACATTTGCCTGGAAAGGCATTAACGAGGCGGAGAGGCCGGAATTCACGGTGGAGTGCAATCCGGGGACCATCGATGAAGCGAAGCTCGCTCTCCTGCGCGCGGGCGGCGTCAACCGCCTGTCCTTTGGCGTGCAGACTTTTGACGATGCACTCCTGAAACGCATCGGCCGCATCCACACGGGCGCGCAGGCGAGAGAGGCCATGGAACTCGCGCGCGCAGCGGGTTTCCGCAATGTCAGCATGGATCTCATCTACGGACTGCCGGGCGAAACGCAGGCGATGCTCGTGCATGACCTCGAGACGATGGTTTCCCTGCAGCCGGAGCACATCTCGATCTACGGACTGCAGCTTGAGGAGGGCACGGCCTTTGCCCGGATGCAGGAGATGGGGAAACTGTCTCTTCCAGATGACGACACGGTCGAAGCGATGTACGATGCGATGACATCGTTCCTGCCGCAGCACGGCTATGCGCGCTATGAGATCTCAAATTTTGCCAAGCCTGGCTTTGAGAGCCGCCACAACCTTTCGTATTGGCAAGATGTGCCGTATCTTGGCATCGGCGCGGCGGCGCATTCCTATCTCGAGGGGCAGCGCTACGAGAATGTGCGAGAGATTCCCGCTTATATCGAGGGCATCCGCAGCGGGAGCGGCGTGCGGCGGCAGGAAGAGGCGATGACGCGCGAGATTGCCATGGAAGAATTCGCTTTCCTCGCTCTGCGCACAGCAAGGGGCATCGACCGCAGGCACTTCGAGCAGAGATTCGGCGTGCCGCTCGACGCCATCTATGCAGATGCCATTGCCAAGCTCAAGCGCCAGGGGCTGCTCGCAGAGGATACAGCAGGCGTCCGGCTGACAGAGCTGGGCATGAAGTACGGCAACGTGGCCTTTGAGGAATTCCTGCTCTGACTTCTGTGATTCGAGTCACGGAATCTTTCTCTGCCAGATGGTAAGGTAGAGGTAATGAAAGGAAGCGAATGCTCATGCATGAAATCCGTCTCAAGCGCGTCTACGAAGTGCCATCGCCCGATGATGGCGTGCGCGTGCTCGTCGACCGCCTCTGGCCGCGCGGCATCCGCAAGGCCGACTTGCCCTACGATGCCTGGCCGAAGGAGATCACGCCGTCTCCGGAGCTGCGCAAACTCTACCATCGCGGCGAGATGCCCTTTGCAGGATTCCGCGAGGGCTATGCCGAAGAACTGGAGGCGAGCGAAGGCGCTGCGGCCTTTGCCGAGCGCTGCCGCAAGTGGCTCGAGACGCAGGATGTGACGCTGCTCTATGCCGCGAAGAACCAGCAGGAGAACCACGCGCAGGTGCTCGCAGCCTGGCTGCGCCAGAAGAGCGGCGCCGAAGGCGGTGCGTGAGCAAGGATAGCGATAGAAAGGACGATTCCCATGAAGAAAATCACTATGATCAAGATGCAGGGCTGCCCGTACTGCGCCAAGGCCGCGCAGGCCGTGGAGGAGCTGCGCGCTGAGCAGCCGGCCTATGCAGGTGTCGAGATCGAGATCATCGACGAGAACGAGCAGCCGGAGCTCGCCAAGGCGTATGCCAAGGACTACTACTACGTGCCGAGCCTCTTCATTGAGGGGCACAAGGTGTACGAGGCACAGCCGGGCCAGGACTATGATACGATCAAGGCTGCCGTCGTAGATGCCTTTGAACAGGCCAAGTGACTGACGGATATCCACTGAAAGATGATGGAAGATGAGACTGCCGCGCGTGCGGCAGTCTTTTTTTCGTGCGCGAGAAAAAAGTCGAAAATAATTTTGACTTTTTGACTTTTAGGTGTTGACTTTTTGTTTTTTTCGGTGTATATTCTTTATAGATTCAAAGTTAGCACTCGGATAGATAGAGTGCTAACAGAGGATGAAAACAGAAGGAAGGGGGCATGCAGATGAAGGATGAACTCGACGCGCGCAAGAAACGCGTGCTGCAGGCAATCGTCGATGATTACATCGAGTCAGCCGAGCCGGTCGGCTCGCGAACACTGGCGAGGAAGTACGACCTCGGCGTGAGTCCGGCGACCATCCGCAATGAGATGGCAGATCTCGAGATGCTAGGTTACCTCGAGCAGCTGCATACCTCCTCTGGACGCATCCCATCGTCGAAGGGATATCGCTTCTATGTAGACGGCCTGATCCCCCCGAAGCCCGTGAGTGACGAGGAGAAAGAGCTCATCAATCGCTGGTACAGGGCGCGCGTCAAGCGCATCGACGAGGTGTTCCAGGAGACAGCGCGCATCATCTCGCAGGTGACGAAGAATGTCTCTCTTGTCCTCGCGCCGCAGATGACGCAGGCGGCTTTCCGTTGCCTGCAGTTCCTGCCGCTCGACGACAGGCGCGTTATCACCGTGCTCATGACGGATGCGGGCTTCATCGAGAACAAGATTCTCGAGATGCCGAATGGCTCGAGCTTCGAGGACTTCCAGCGCATGGCCGGTGTCATCAACAAGAATCTCGCCGGCCACACGCTCTCGACCATCGACCATCCAGCGCTCGCGAAGATCCGCGATGAGATCCAGGATGAGCCGCTCTACGAATCAGCCCTCGAGGTCATCAACAGGGCGCTCGATTCGGGCAAGCGGGAGCGCCTCTACCTCGGCGGCACGACGCAGATGCTCGAGCAGCCGGAGTTCCACGATGTGGAGAAGGTCAAGGAGACCCTCCTCGTGCTCGAGAAGGAAGAGCTCATGAAGGATGTGCTGCACGCCCATATGGGCGACGGTCTCGAGGTCACGATCGGCCAGGAGAACGAGGACAGCCACTTCAAGGACAGCAGCATCATCACCGCGACGTACCATCTCGATGGTGAGCTCTTGGGCACGATCGCAGTGCTCGGACCGACGCGCATGGAATACGCGAAGGCCATGAGCCTGCTCGAATACATGAATTCCAATCTGACAGAAGTCATCAAGCGGTTCCACTGGTAGGGCCGCAGGTTTCCCGGAATAGAGTGAAGAGGTGATAGTTTTGCCATCATTTATCAAAGATGAAATGAAGAAGAAGGATGAGCAGAAGCTGGAGGAGATGCAGCAGGAGATCGACGAGGCGGAAGCCGCGCAGGAAGATGCTGCAGAGGGCTCCGAGGAAGAAGCTCCGGAAGAGGCTGCTGCAGCAGATGCGGCGATGCAGGAAGAGATTGAGGCCCTCAAGGGCCAGGTCGACGGCCTGAACAAAGACCTTCAGGAGAAGAAAGACCGCCTGCTGCGCCTCCAGGCCGATTTCGACAACTTCCGCCGCCGCTCGGCGAAGGAACGCGAAGAGATTTCCGCTGTCGTCACGCAGAATTTCTGCAAGGACATGCTGCCGCTGCTCGACAACTTCGAGCGCGCGATGGCGGCCGAGACAAAGGATGTGGAGGCCTTCCAGAAGGGCGTCGAGATGATCTTCACGCAGTTCCAGGAAATCCTCAAGAAGAACGGCCTTGAGCACATCGAGGCCGTCGGCCAGAAGTTCGACCCGAACTTCCATCAGGCCGTCATGCGGGTCGAAGACCCCGAGAAAGAGGACGACACGGTTGCCCAGGAGCTCCAGAAGGGCTACATGGTCAAGGGCCGCGTCATCCGACCGAGCATGGTCCAGGTCGTCTCCAACTGAGCGTCCTGATCGCATAAACCAGATGATTCAAGTTTTACATAAAGTTTAGGAGGATGTTACCATGTCTAAAGTAATTGGTATCGACTTAGGTACGACGAACTCTGTCGTATCCGTCATGGAAGGCGGCGAGCCGACCGTCATCACGAATCCGGAAGGCAGCCGCATCACGCCGTCTGTTGTCGGTTTCACGAAAGATGGCCAGCGCCTCGTCGGCCAGCTGGCAAAGCGCCAGGCTGTGTCGAACCCGGACCGCACGATCTCGTCCATCAAGCGCCATATGGGCGACCCGAACTACAAGGTCACGATCGACGGCAAGGATTACACGCCGCAGGAGATCTCGGCCATGATCCTGCAGAAGCTCAAGGGCGATGCAGAGGCATACCTCGGTGAGACGGTCACGCAGGCCGTCATCACGGTCCCGGCTTACTTCAACGACAGCCAGCGCCAGGCGACGAAGGACGCCGGCAAGATTGCAGGCCTCGATGTCCTGCGCATCGTCAACGAGCCGACGGCTGCAGCACTTGCCTATGGCCTCGACAAGGACAAGGATGAGACGATTCTCGTCTTCGACCTCGGCGGCGGTACGTTCGATGTCTCGATCCTCGAGCTCTCGGAAGGCACGTTTGAAGTACAGGCTACGAACGGCGATACGCACCTCGGCGGCGATGACTTCGACCAGAAGATCATCGACTGGATGGTCGGCGAGTTCAAACAGGAGAACGGCATCGACCTCTCGCAGGACAAGATGGCTGCTCAGCGCCTCAAGGAAGCTGCCGAGAAGGCAAAGATCGAGCTCTCGAGCATGACGCAGACGAACATCAACCTGCCGTTCATCACGGCCGATGCTTCGGGCCCGAAGCACCTCGACCTCACGCTGACGCGCGCAAAGTTCAATGAGCTCACGAGTGACCTCGTTGAGCGCACGATGGGCCCGACGCGCAAGGCCATGGCTGATGCAGACCTCACGGCTGACGATATCGACAAGATCATCCTCGTCGGTGGTTCTTCCCGTATCCCGGCTGTCCAGGATGCCATCCGCAATATCCTGCACAAAGAGCCGTCGAAGGGCGTCAACCCGGATGAGTGCGTATCCGTCGGTGCTGCCATCCAGGGCGGTGTCCTCGTCGGTGAAGTCAAGGACGTCCTGCTCCTCGATGTCACGCCGCTTTCCCTCGGTATCGAGACGCTCGGCGGTGTTTGCACGAAGATCATCGAGCGCAACACGACGATTCCGACCCACAAGAGCCAGATTTTCTCGACGGCTGCCGATAACCAGCCGTCTGTCGATATCCACGTCCTGCAGGGCGAGCGCGAGATGGCTGCCGGCAACAAGACGCTCGGCCGCTTCGAGCTCACGGATATTCCGCCAGCTCCGCGTGGAGTACCTAAGATCGAGGTTTCTTTCGATATCGATGCGAACGGCATCGTGCACGTCTCCGCTAAGGACCTCGGCACGGGCAAAGAGCAGAAGATCACGATCCAGTCGGACAGCGGCATGAGCAAGGAAGACATCGACCGCATGGTCAACGAAGCCAAAGCTCATGAGGCTGAGGACAAGAAGCAGAAGGAAGCCATCGACGCCAAGAACAACGCCGACAACCTCGTCTATCAGGCAGAGAAGACGATCAAGGAGCTCGGCGACAAGGCAGATGCCGGCAAGGTATCGGAAGTCAAGGCTGCTTGCGAGAAGGTCAAAGAGGCCATCAAGAGCAACGATACGGAAGCCATCAAGAAGGCAACCGAAGAGCTGCAGAAGCCGCTCTATGAGCTCAGCGCTGCTGCTTACCAGCAGGCACAGGCTTCTGGTGCACAGCAGGGTGCTCAGGCTGGTGCTGAGAATGCCCAGGGCGCTCAGCAGCAGAAGAAAGATGACGATGATGTCGTCGATGCGGACTACACGGAAGTCAAAGACGACAAGAAATAAGCAGATGATTGTTTGAAGGTTGGGAGTTATGGGGGACGCTTGACGCGGTTCCCTCTGGACTCCCAATTTTTCTGTAAGGATGGTGCAACGTGAGCGAAAAACGCGATTATTATGAAGTGCTGGGCGTTGACAAGAGCGCGGATGAAAAGGAGATCAAGCGTGCCTATAAGAAGCTGGCCCGCAAGTATCATCCAGACCTCAATCCGGACAACCCGAAAGAGGCAGAGGAGAAGTTCAAGGAGATCAATGAAGCCTACGATGTCCTGAAGGACCCGAAGAAACGCGCGCAGTACGACCAGTTTGGCGCCGGCGCCTTTGACGGCACGGGCGGCTTCAGTGGCGCTGGAGCCGGCGGCTTCGGCGGCTTTAGTGATTTCGGCGGCTTCGGCGGCGGTGGCGAAGGCGGCTTCAACGATATCTTCGACATGTTCTTCGGCGGTGCCGGTGCCCGCCATGCGCGTCAGCCGGGTCCGGAGCGCGGCAATGACCTGCGCTACGATCTCTCCATCAGCTTCGAAGACGCTGCTTTCGGCAAGAAGGTGGAGCTCGAGGTGCCGCGCACGGTCGAGTGCCCGACGTGCCACGGCTCTGGTGCCGCGGCGGGGACGAGCCCGGAGACGTGCCCGCACTGCCACGGCACGGGCCAGCAGCAGGTCGTGCGCAACACGGCCTTCGGCCGCATGATGAGCACGCAGACGTGCCAGCACTGCCACGGCACGGGCAAGATTGTCAAGACGCCGTGCAAGGACTGCCATGGCACGGGCCGCAAGCGCGAGACGTCGAAGGTCACGGTCAATATCCCGAAGGGCGTCGACCAGGGGTCGCGCGTCCGCCTGTCGGGTGCCGGCGAAGCGGGCCGCAATGGCGGCGGCTACGGCGACCTCTACGTCTACATCTTTGTCAAGCCGCACAAGCTCTACACGCGCCAGGGCAATGACGTCATCGTCGAAGTGCCGATCACCTTCGTGCAGGCCGCTCTCGGTGGCTCGGTACAGGTGCCGACGCTCGACGGTCCCGTCGACCTCAAGATCCCGGCTGGCATCCAGTCGGGCAAGGTCCTGCGCATCAAGGGACGCGGCATCCCGTTCCTGCGCGGTTCGGGCCGCGGCGACGAGCTCGTCCACATCAAGGTACTGACGCCGCAGAACCTCTCGGGGCGCCAGAAAGAGCTCCTGCGCGAGTTCGGCGAGATCAGCGGCGACAAGGTCAATCCGGAGCAGAAGAGCTTCCTCGACGACCTCAAGCGCTTCTTCAAGAAATAAAAATACGGCTTTGCGAAATACATCGCAAAGCCGTATTTTTTATTTCTCGGTCATGCCCAGACTTCTTCGGCAATCTCTTTGACAAGGGCGAGCTTGGCCCACTGCTCTTCCTCGGTGAGCTTGTTGCCAATCTCGCAGGAGGCAAAGCCACACTGCGGGCTCAGGCAGAGATCCTCGAGCGGCACGTACTTGGCCGCCTCGTGGATGCGCGCGATGATGGCAGCCTTGTCTTCGAGCTCCGGGCGCTTCGTTGTGATGAGGCCGAGCACTACTTTCTTGCCAGGGGTGACTTCCTTGAGGCATTCGAATCCGCCGGAGCGCTCGTCGTCGAACTCGAGGTAGTAGGCATTGACGTTCTCGCGCGTGAAGAGCGGGTCGGCAACCGGGTCGTAGGCGCCGCTGGCGAAGTAGACGGAGTGGTAGTTGCCGCGGCAGACATGCGTGTTGATGACGAGGCCGTCGGGGCTTCCTTCGATAGCCAGGTTGTTGACCGTCACGAACTGCTCGGCGAGCTTCTTGAGGTCAGAACCTTCGACGTAGGCGAATTTGCCGCCCTTCTTGCCACCGGCGGCGAGTACGCCCCAGGTGCAGTCGTCGAACTGCAGGTTGCGGCAGCCGGCCGCATAGAGGTCGCGGATGACGGTGCGGTAGCCTGCAGCAATCGCCTCGATGAGCGCTTCATCTGTCGCGTAGACCTTGCGCGTGCGCTCGATGTTGTCGGGCAGGATCATCTGCTGGAAGAACTGAGCCGGTGCCGGGATGGTCTGCTTGGCGACTGTGTTCTCGTCTGTGAGCGCCTGTACGAAACGGAAATGCTCGACAAACGGATGGTTCTCGGCAGAGAGCGGGCCCGTCAGCCAAGTGTCATCGATGAGAGCCGGCTCGCCGTGGAAGCAGACGCCCTTGTCGGTCTTCTGATGAGCGATACCCTGGAAGCCCCACATGAAGTCGAGGTGCCAGGTCGCGCGGCGGAACTCGCCGTCCGTGATGACGTGGTAGCCGGCCGCCTTCTGCTTGGCGACGAGCTCGCGGATGCACGTGTCTTCGACGTCTTTGAGCGCCTCTCTCGAGATGGCGTGCTCAGAGAACTCCTGGCGCGCTTCTTTGAGCGCTGCGGGGCGCAGGAAACTGCCGACGTAATCGAAGCGGAATGGTGTGGAAAGATGCTTGCTCATATGATTGCCTCCTGATAGATTGACGAGATGACTCTCGGATAACTTGTTTGTTCTCTTCTGTTCTTGTGGACCGAATCGGTTGATGGCTCTACTTTACCGCAAAAGGCGCGCGATGGAAAATACTTAAAACGGGCGCTTTGCCATAGATTCACTCTATGGCAAGATTGCGCCTGCCGTGGCATGCGTGGTATGATGGTAAGAGAAAAGGGGGATGGGCATGACACTCAATCAACTGCGCTACGTCGTCGAGGCGGCTTCGTCTGGCTCCATCACGGAAGCGGCACAGCGCCTCTTCATCACGCAGCCGAGCCTGACAGCGGCCATACACGCCCTGGAGGAGGAACTCGGTATCACGATTTTCCGGCGCACAAACAAAGGCATCACGCTGACGGTCAAGGGCGAGGAATTCCTTGCCTACGCGCGCCAGATGCTCGAGCAGGAGGCGATGATCCGCGAGCGCTACGGCAAGAAGCGCAAGAAGAAGCAGCTCTTCTGCGTCTCGTCACAGCATTACTCGTTCGCCGTCGAAGCGTTCGTCGACCTTTTGCGCGAGTACAGGGGGAGAGAATACGAATTCCACATGCGCGAGACGGAGACCTACAAGATACTCGAGGATGTCGGCGCGCTGCGCAGTGAGGTCGGCGTGCTCTACCTCAATCCGGCCAATGAGACAATCGTCCGCCGGGCCATACTCGACCACAGCCTGCGCTTCACGCCGCTCTACCGCGCGCAGCCGCATGTCTTCATCAGCAAGAGGAATCCGCTTGCAGAAAAGGAGGCTGTCCGCTTAGAGGACCTCGCGGACTACCCGCGCCTCTCGTACGAGCAGGGGGCGCACAACGCCTTCTACTACGCCGAGGAGATCCAGAGTACGCTGCCCGTGCGCAAGGACATCGTCGTCACGGACCGCGCGACACTCTTCAACCTGCTCATCGGCCTCGACGGTTACACCATCTCGAGCGGCATCATCAACGAAGAGCTCAACGGCGAGGAGATCATCGCGCGGCCGCTGCTCGTCGACGACTTCATGGAGATCGGCTACCTGACACATGCGCACATCAAGCTTAGCCGCTATGCCGGCCGCTACATCGAGAAGCTCTGCGAGCGCATCGGCAATGCCGTCCGCACCGAGTGACGGATAACCTTGTTTTTTACAGACATATCCCCTATAATGGAAAGACCTAGAACAAGAAAGGACGATGCGCTTTGAAATGGGCTGAAGTCAGTATCCGGACATCACATGAGGAGACGGAACTCATCGCGGAGATTTTCCACGACGTCGGTGCATCCGGCGTGGTCATTGAAGATCCAGAGGAATTCAACAGTTATATCGACAGTGGACTTTTCGACTACTCCAATCTGCCGAAGGCTGAGCAGACGAATATCGTGACGATCAAGGCGTATCTGCCTGTCGATGAAGAGCTTGACGACCGCCTGCGCACGTTCGAGCAGCGCGTCCGGGACCTCGCGAAAGTCGACGGCTTCGACGCGGGATCGTGCCCAATCGAATGGCATACGGTCCAGGATGAGGACTGGGCCGACAACTGGAAGGCCTACTTCCACACGGAGAAAGTCGGCGGCCTCATCGTCATCAAGCCGGCCTGGGAGGATTACGAGGCGAGCCCCGACGACATCGTCATCGACCTCGACCCCGGCGCGGCCTTCGGCACGGGCACGCATCCGACGACGGCCATGTGCATCCGCGAGCTCGAGTCGGCCGTCAAAGGCGGCATGCGCGTCTTCGATGTCGGCACGGGCTCCGGCGTGCTGGCTGTGACTGCTGCCAAGCTCGGAGCCGGCGAGGTCATCGCGATGGATTACGACCGCACGGCGGCCCACGTCGCGCAGGAGAATGTGGAGCGCAACCACGTCGAGGACCGCGTGACGACTGGCGTCTCTGATCTCCTGCAGTCTTTTACCGGCAAGGCGGATCTCATCATCGCCAACATCATCGCGGACATCGTCATCCGCCTCTTCGACGAACTCGATGCGCATCTGGCCGAGGGCGGCCATCTGCTGGCCTCGGGCATCATCGATGAGCGCGTGGCCGATGTGACGGAAGCGGCTCTTTCGCACGGCTTTGCCATCGACAAGGTCATCGAGGAGAGCGGCTGGGCTGCGATGGTCATCAGCCGGGGGGATGCACAGTGAGACGACTTTTCTACAAGGGCATCCTCGCGGATACCATCGAGATCGGCGGCGCGGATGCACACCATCTCATGCACGTCATGCGCGCGAAGCCTGGCCAGGAAGTCATCGTCGTCGACGATGAGAACCAGGTCGCGCGCATGGAGATGACCGCTTTTACGTCCGACACGGTGACGATGAAGCTCGTGGAGCGCCTCGATGCGGATACAGAGTCACCCATCCGGCTCGTCCTAGCCGTCTGCCTCCTGAAGGCCGACAAGATGGACTTCGTCGTGCAGAAGGCTGTCGAGCTCGGCGTTAACTGCATCGTGCCAGTCGCAAGCCACAACTGCGTCGTGCGCTACGACAGCAAGAAGGCCGCCCAGCGCCAGCAGCGCTGGCAGAAGATTGCCGACGAGGCGGCCAAGCAGTGCGGGCGCACCGCGCTCGTCGAGGTGCGGCCCATCGAGCCGCTCCAGAAATTCCTCTGCCATGCCTGGTATGAGGACGACATGGATTCGGAGTTCCTGTTCTGCTACGAGAACGAGCAGAATGTATCGGTGCGGGAGTGCCTGCAGCGCACGACGTCGGAGCGCTACCTGCTGCTCATCGGCCCTGAGGGCGGCTTCACGCTCGAAGAGGCAGAGGCTGTCATCAAGGCCGGCGGGCAGAGCGTCACGCTCGGGCCGCGCATCCTGCGCGCCGAGACGGCGGCCATTGCGGGCCTCAGCATTGTACAGTTTGAAAAAGGAGATTTAGGAAGTTGAAAGTTGCTTTGACCACACTTGGCTGTAAGGTCAATCAGTTCGAGACAGAGACGATGGAAGGCCTCTTCAAGCAGCACGGCTATGAAGTCGTGCCGTTTGACGCATGTGCTGACGTCTACGTCATTAACACGTGCTCGGTCACGAGCCTTGGCGACCGCAAGAGCCGCCAGATCATCCGCCGCGCACACCGCGAGAACCCGCAGGCCATCGTGGCCGTCTGCGGCTGCTACGCACAGGTCGCGCCAGATGAGATCCGGGCCATCGAGGGCGTGCGCGTCGTGCTCGGCACGAAGGAGCGCGCCCACATCGTTGACTACGTCGAGAAGGCCATGCATGAGGACGGCATCCAGGGCACGATCACGGACATTATGCAGGCAAAGACGTTCGAGGACATCCCGCTCTACGACAGCCCGGAGCGCACGCGCGCCTTCCTCAAGATCGAGGATGGTTGTCAGAACTTCTGCTCGTACTGCATCATCCCGTATGCGAGAGGGCCCGTGAAGTCGCGCCTGCCGGAGCACGTGCGCCGCGAGGCGGAGAAACTCGTCTCGATGGGCTTCAAGGAGATTGTGCTGACGGGCATCCACCTCGGCGCCTACGGCCGCGACCTCCCCGGCAGCATCACGCTGGCCGATGCCTGCCGTGAGGTGCTCTCCGTGCTGGGCCTCAAGCGCCTGCGCCTCGGCTCGCTCGAGTCCATCGAGCTCTCGCCGGAGCTCTTCGCACTGATCCGCGAGGACGAGCGCTTCTGCGCGCACCTCCACCTGCCGCTGCAGGCCGGCTCTGACAAGGTGCTCAAGGACATGAACCGCCATTATGACACGGCGGAGTTCGCGCGCCTCATCGAGCACGTCGAGCAGGAGGTGCCAGGCGTCGCCATCTCGACGGACATCATCGTCGGGTTCCCTGGCGAGACAGAGGAGGACTTCCAGCAAGGGCTCGACTTCGTCGAGAAGATGAACTTCGCCCGCATGCACGTCTTCCCGTATTCGCGCCGCACGGGCACACCAGCCGCCGCGCGCCGCGACCAGGTAGAGGAAGCCGTCAAGAAGGAGCGCGTGCACCGCATGCAGGCGCTCGCCGACCGCAAGGCAGAGGAGTTCCACAAGAGCTTCATCGGCCGCGAGATGCGCGTGCTGTTCGAGACGGAAAAAGACGGCATCACGGATGGCCTGACGGACAACTACATCCGCGTCTACACCGACGATACCGTCGATTGCG
This sequence comes from Mitsuokella jalaludinii DSM 13811, assembly GCF_000702905.1. Classification (GTDB taxonomy): domain Bacteria; phylum Bacillota; class Negativicutes; order Selenomonadales; family Selenomonadaceae; genus Mitsuokella; species Mitsuokella jalaludinii. The sequence goes on along the minus strand of NZ_JNKR01000001.1, from coordinate 270,045 downwards.
GCGAGATCTACACCGTGAAGATCGACAAGCTCTGGCGCGATGGCGTCTGGGCGCACTGCGTGCGCTGAGTCGCTGGTAAATATTTTTGCTTTTTTCCGTCGGGAAGAAGGTTTTCCGCTCATGGCGGCGAATATTATTGTTATAGATGGGCGTTAAGCGCCCGTTTCGTGCCATTGATGCCATTCGTGGCAAAAGGAGGTGAATGAAGATGGCAGATTGTATCTTTTGCAAGATTGCACAGAAGGAGATCCCTTCCAAACTGGTCTATGAAGATGACACGGTCGTGGCGTTCCGTGACCTGGAGCCACAGGCACCGCAGCACGTTCTCGTGATCCCGAAGAAGCACGTCGAGAGCCTGCTGGCACTCGAGGAAGAGGACAAGGCTCTCGTCTCGCACATCCTCGTCGATGTCATCCCGCAGCTTGCCCAGAAGCTCGGCATTGCCGAGAAGGGCTTCCGTGTCGTGGCGAACACGGGCGAGGAAGGCGGTCAGACCGTGAAGCATCTGCATTTCCACCTCCTTGGCGGCCGCTCCATGCAATGGCCCCCAGGCTGAGGCTGCGCGCAGTTCTCTAAAACTTTTGGAGAGTGTTGACAGTGACTTGCGCCCTGCTGTATAATGGTGTGGTGTAATTCTAACGACACAAACTCCCATGTTAAGTGGAGGGGGGGAAAATAGATGGCAAACGAAATCAAAGTTGGTAAAAACGAATCGATCGATAGTGCTCTCCGCCGCTTCAAGCGTATGTCCCAGAAGGCTGGCACGCTTGCTGAAGTGAGAAAACGTGAACATTACGAGAAACCGAGCGTTCGCCGCAAGAAGAAGTCTGAGGCAGCTCGTAAACGCAAGTACAGAGGTTAATCCGTCATTTGCGCCAGGCGCCTGCGAGTTGAGAGATTCGCGGGTGCCTTTTTATATGAGAAGAGAGGAAGATCAATCATGTCGATCAAGGAACAGCTTACAGCTGATATGAAAGAAGCCATGAAGAGCCACGATAAGGACCGCCTGTCGGTCATCCGCTTCGTGCGCGGTGCCATCCGTCAGGCCGAGATCGATGGCGGCCACAAAGAGCTCAGCGATGAGGACGTCATCGGCGTCATCAGCAAGGAAGTCAAAATGCGCAAGGACTCCATCGAGGAGTTCAAGAAGGGCGGCCGCGAGGACCTCGTCGCGAAGACGCAGGCCGAGATCGACGTGCTCATGCCGTATCTGCCGGCACAGCTTTCCGAGGACGAGATCCGCGCTCTTGTCAAGGAAGCCGTCGAGAAGACGGGCGCTTCGTCGCCGAAGGACATGGGCAAGGTCATGGGCATGCTGATGCCGAAGGTCAAGGGACGCGCCGACGGTAAGATGGTCAACACGATTGTCCGCAGCATGCTGCAGGGCTGATTTGCAGAAGAGAGGGGCTGCCACACGAGTGGCAGCCTTTTTCGATGCGAAAATAAGGCAATCTGTGTATGGAAAAGGTTTTTGGCAAGGCGCGTCGAATCATAAAAAGAGAACACGATTGCATCATCACGATCATCATCTTCATCATAGAAGGGAGGATTCTTTATGGATAGCATCACCATGCCGGTCCTGCAGGTCCTGCTGCTGGCCATCATGTTCCTGGCGATACTCGTCGAGGTCAAGACGGGCGGCACGGGTGCAGGCATCATGTTCGGACTCGTCGCGGCCGTCGTCTTCTGGGGCAGCCAGTACGTCAAAGGGGCGGCCGACCTCTTCCAGATTGGGCTCTTTCTCGGCGGCATCCTCTGCATCGTCGTCGAGATGCTGCTGCCGACTGTCGGACTCCTGGCCGGCGTCGGCGTGGCGGCCATGCTCTACAGCCTCGTGATGGCGCTCGGCGGCAATCTCGCCGCAGTGGCCGTGCTGATTTTTGCGTTGGTGGCCGCTGTCGGCGTCTTTGCGCTGATCGTCAACCAGCTGCCCTCGAGCCGTCTCTGGAAGCGTTTCGTGCTCAAGGACCAGTCGACGGCCAAGCGCGGCTACGTCAGCGCGGTGGAGGAAGCGGGGCTCGTCGGCGAGCAGGGGCCTGTCCTGACGGAACTGCGCCCCTCTGGCTCGGCGCTTCTCGAGGGCCATCCCGTCGACGTCGTCTCGGAGGGAGCTTTCATCGCAAAGGGCGAGCTCGTCCGGGTCATCTCGGTCCAGGGCAGCCGCGTCGTCGTGCGCCGCGTGGAAAAGCTCCCGAAGGAAGCAGCGAAATAACAAGATCGATACAATACTGGAGGCGTTCTTATGGCAACACTGATCACATCCGCGTTCATTCTCGTGCTCATCGTAGCGGCTATCATGGTGTTCCTGCACTTCGTGCCGCTTGGGCTCTGGATCTCGGCACTGGCAGCCGACGTCCACGTCAGCATCATCACACTCGTCGGTATGCGCATGCGCCGCGTGCCGCCGGCCAAGATCATCCTGCCGCTCATCAAGGCCAATAAGGCGGGGCTCAATGTGCAGGTCAATCAGCTCGAGGCGCATTACCTCGCGGGCGGCAACGTCGACAAGGTCGTCGACGCGCTGATCGCGGCGCACCGCGCGCAGATCCCTCTGCCGTTCGAGCGCTCGGCTGCCATCGATCTCGCCGGCCGCGACGTGCTGGAAGCCGTGCAGATGAGCGTCAACCCGAAGGTCATCGAGACTCCGGTCGTCTCGGCCGTCGCGCGCAACGGCATCGAGCTCAAGATCAAGGCGCGCGTCACCGTGCGCGCCAACATCGACCGGCTCGTCGGCGGTGCCGGCGAGCCGACCATCATCGCGCGTGTCGGCGAGGGCATCGTCACGACAGTCGGCTCGTCGGAGAGCCACAACGACGTGCTCGCCAATCCGGACGACATCAGCAAGACGGTGCTCGGCAAGGGACTCGATGCCGGCACGGCCTTCGAGATCCTCTCCATCGATATCGCCGACGTCGACGTCGGCCGCAACATCGGCGCTGAGCTCCAGACCGATCAGGCCGAGGCCGATAAGCGCATCGCGCAGGCCAAGGCAGAGGAGCGCCGCGCGATGGCCGTGGCCAAGGAACAGGAGATGAAGGCCTACACGCAGGAGATGGAGGCAAAGGTCGTCGAGGCGCAGGCCGATGTTCCGCATGCCATGGCAGAGGCACTGCGCGAAGGCCGCCTCGGCGTCATGGACTACTACAACCTCAACAACGTGCAGGCGGACACCGATATGCGCAATGCCATCAGCACGGCCGGCACGGACGACAAGATGCGTCCGACGCAGCCAGTGAAATGAGTGCGGCGAGCTGCGTGAAGATGCGCGGCCAGAAGGATTGAGAGAGGGGAGATCAGGATGGATTCATCCATATGGGTCATCGTCTTGTTCGCCATCATGGCGATTCTCAGCGATAAGCTCGGCAAGAAGAAGCCGTCCAAGAAAATGCCGCCGTTCCCGCCGCGCGATGTGGACCGCACGCTGCCGCCCCCCATGCCGGAACCATGGGGAAAGGCGGAGCGCGGGGAAAAGAACGTACCCTTTGAGATTCCTGATATCAAGGGGGCCCCGCTGCCGCAGGGCATGACGGACGAAGGCGGCATCTATCGTGAGCCCGGCACGAAGATGCAGGACATGCTTGAAGCCTACCGCGAGGAGATGGCCGACAAGGCGCGCGCCGCAGCGTACGAAGCGCAGCGCCGCGCCGAAGAAGCCGCCATCCGCGCCGAGGAAGAGGCCGGCTACGCGCAGCAGGCAGGCCTTGCAAAGAAGAAGACTGCACGCCGCGCTGCCATCCTGCCGCAATTCACGCCGGATCAGGTGCAGCAGGCTGTCGTTATGGCCGAGATACTGGGAAGACCAAAGGCATACCGCCATCATTCCCCATATCGTCGGCGCTAGGCGGCCAGGCCGTACAGGAGAAGCCTTCTCAGATTTTCAGGGAAGGCTTTTCTTGTGAGTTTTTTCATGACAAATCCGCGATTCTGTAGTAGAATTATAGAATTTGCAACAAGAAAGGCAGAGTCCCTTGTAAATAAAGGGTTCTCTGCCTTTTTATTTGCTGAAAGGTAACAGAAAGGTAACACTTTTACCAGATATTAGCGAGAATATCGGCTACTTCCTGCCCTTTGACGGGGTATAGGTGGCTGTAAATGTCCAGTGTGGTCTGGATGGATTTGTGGCCTAGGCGGTCACGTATGACGATGGGCGGCACGTTCTTCTGGATGAGCATGGACGCATGGGAGTGCCGGAGATCATGAATCTTGATGAGCGGCAGGCCCGCCTTCTCGGCTATCTTGTGGAAGTGCCTTGTCAGGTTGTAGTTGAACGGCAGAGACTCGAACAGGCGCGTGTGTGGCGTGGGGTTCGGTATCGCTTGGATATGTTCACTCAGGGCTTGGCATAGCTGGGGCGGTATGGATACCGTGCGGTTGCTGTGCGCCGTCTTTGGCGTGGTGATCTTGTCCTTGGCGTCGTAGCGGTGGTATGTCTTGGACACGGAGATCGAGCCAGCTTGCAGGTCAATGTCTTGGACGGTGAGGGCGAACGCTTCACCGACACGAAGACCAGACCAGAACAGCAGGCGGAAGAGAGTCCTATAGGGTTCTTCTCCTTCGGCGGCACGGTCGAACGCCTTGAACTGTTCTACTGTCCAGAACTGTATCGTCTGTTGGGCGGGTGCGCTCTTGACCGTCGTGCCAGCTATCTTGGCGGGGTTGCGTGGAAGGCTGTAATACTTGCACGCGAAAGACAGGACGGAAGAAAGCCGCCCGTGTAGATACTGGATGAACCTGTCCGAGAGTTCCGTGGAATCGTGCAGCTCGGTTTCCCATCGCCTGACGATGGCGGGCGTGATCTGGTTGATTGGCATGTCCTTGAAGTATGGCAGCACGCGCCGTTCTACGTTCGGGATAACAGAGTGCACGGATGATTCTTTGACGCGGTGCTTGAAGTCCTTCTTGTAGACCGCCCATAGGTTGCCGAACGTCATGCTGGGGGAGCCTGCTTCTCGCTCGATGAAGTCCCGTTCGTAGGCAAGTGCTTCCCGCTTGGTGGGAAAGCCGGACGCCTTCTTCTGCCGTCTCTTGCCCTGCCAGTCGGTGTAACGGAACATGATGAGCCAGCTTGTCTTGCCGTCCTGCAAGGTGCGTTTCTCAATGTGTGACATGTGCAGCACCTTCCCCATAGCTGGCGATGAAGTCGAGCAGGGCCGCTTTCTCGTGGTCGTAGACCTGTGTCAGGAAGGGCACAAGGTTCCGTTCCGTGGCGTACTGGTCAAGGGCCGTGTAGTAGGGAGCCTGATTCTCGGCCTTGATGGAGACAGGCAGGAAGCCGCCCGCCATGAGCTGGTAGTTCATGATCATGCGGGATGTTCTGCCGTTGCCGTCGGCGAATGGATGGATGCGCACAAACTCGGCGTGCGTCCATGCGGCAAACTCTACGGGGTGCATCCTGTCCCTGTTGGTGGGCATGTCCGCGAAGAAGAACTTGATTTGCTGGAGCATGTCATATGGCTCGGGCGGGCGGTGCGATGCGCCAATGATGCGCACGGCATGGGAACGGTAGATGCCGCCTTGCATGATGTTTTGCATCAGGATTTCATGGATGTCCTTCACGAGTTCTTCATCCAGAGGGCGGCCTTCTCGGATGAGCTGGCGTACATAGGTGAAGGCACGGTCGTGGTTCGTGACCTCGTACACCTCGCGGAGTTTCTTGCCGCCAATGGAAATGCCGTCCTCGAGCAGCACTTTCGTTTCCACAAGGGAAAGCGTGTTGCCTTCGATTTGCGTGGAGTCGTGGGCATACGTCACGTCGAAGTCGCGGTTGTAGTTGTCGAGCACGTCAGGCGGCAGTGTGCTGGCGATGCGGGACATGTCGGCCTTGAGTCGGTCAAGGGCCTTGTAGTCGAAGTCGGTCATGGTCGCGTTTCGTCCTTTCAGTGTGATATAATAAATAGCATTTAGTCTTTCTTGTGTTTGCCGTTGGCCTTCGGGTCGGCGGCTTTTTCTTTTGTCTGATCAGCGAGTGGGCTGTCAGCTTTGTCTGGTTCCTTACTGGTAGGGAAAGGGTCATGTCCTAGGAACGGCGTGAGCGGGCGGCCTTTTTGGTAGGCCAACAACATGTCCTTGTAGTGTTGGTATTGTTGCACGCCCATGAGAAGTACGGAAATGAACGCTTTATCGGCACTTGTATGCGCTTCTTCGTTGGCTTTATCTACGAAAGCGCGAAAAGTGTCAGTTGGCATCACAATGTCGAGGGTTTGTTTCTGACCTGCTGTTGCGTGTAGTATGAGATTTTCGATGAACAAGTCCTTGCTTAAGCGTTCGTATGCATCAGCAGGAATATGCAGATTGATGCTGTCTGTATCGTGCGTTGTAGTTATGCCGACGCTCTGCAACATGTACTCTGCGCGTTCGTAGAGGTCAACATGGTAGCCGAGCAAATCGTCTACGGAGACATGCAGCGCGGTGGCGATGGAAACGAGCGTGCTTGCTTGCGGTTCTCTTTTCCCTGTTTCGTAGTAACCGATTGCCGCACTGGAGATGTTGGACATATCGGCAAGTTCTTGGCGGCTGAGACCATGCGCTTCTCGTAATTGCTTGAGCTTTTTCGTGAATTGAATCAATGGGTTTGGCTCCTTCCAACAACTGTTTCATTATCATGTTGACATTCTAACACATGTTGGATATAATGGGAATAAGAAACAACAAAGTTTGCGTATTAAAACTATTGTTGTTTCACATGAAACATTGAAGGGAGTGAACCGTATGGACAAGGCAAAACTGCTTGATCTGATGGCTGAGAAGGGCCTGACACAGGCGGGGCTGGCGAATAAGGCTGGCGTGTCGCGGACGGCTGTCTGGGGCATGATGAAGAAAGGCCGCACGCCAACGATTGTAACGCTCGGCAAGATTGCCCGTGTACTTGGCGTGCGTCCGTCTGAGCTGATGGACATGTGACGGCACAAGAAAAGCCGCCCGTGGGCGGCAGTACAGAAAGAGAGGTAACGCTATGAGTATTCCGACGAGTGAGCAAGAGACGGTCGTCCAGTATGACCGCAACGGCGAGACGATGACCGTCTACACAACGGATTCAACGCAGATCACACGCCTTGATAAGATTTACCAGCGACATAAAGAACACAAGCAGGCTGGCGAGGTCGTTGCTGTGGAGTACGTCGTGGACAAGAACCTGCTGTCTTATCGGTCAAGGCGTGTCAAGCGTACCTTGTCAGACGAACAGCGGGCGGAGATGGTAGCGAGATTGAAAGCAGGGCGAGAAAAGGCCAGTCAAGCAGGGGTCTAATTTCGATTTTAAAGTCATTTCCCCTTGTAGCTACAAGAAGGAGTAAAATCCAAAGACATACGGGTACACTTACCTAGGGGCGACAATAGAAGGGCCGCTCGTAGGCTGTACAGAAAGGATGAACGATATGAACGCAACTATTGAACCGAAAGTAGATGTGAAGCACGAGGTCACGATTGACCTGTGTGACCTGTCTATTGCGATGGCAGAGGAAGAACAGGACGATGGCGAGCTGGCCATGATGCGTGCGGACGCAATTGCGAAGATCATGAATCGGTACATCGACGAGGACACGACGATTGCAATCAACAGTGTCAACCTGAGCTACACAGACCATGTTTCCGTCGATGCCTATGAGTATCATCAGAGGGATGAAGGAGGCCGTTGTACGGTGGGCCTGTCTTTCCGAGACGCAGATGATCGAGAGCTTGCCTTGTGGCTTGTGGATGCAGTAGGTAGCGAATTACACCTTGAGTTTCACAACAGTGAGCAGGTTGGCGTCGGGAAGCTGCTTGTTATCAGCTTGAAGTAAGAGCGAGGTGGGCATGATGGAACAGGTACAAAGGGCGGCACTTCCTAGCTTCATGCAGGAGCGCATGGCGGCCCTTGAGTCGGCTGGCTATGCGGTGCAAGAGACGTGCCGAGACAACGACCACTTCACGGCGGGCATGGAGAACCAGCAGGGCCGAGTGCTCGTGATTGTCGGCAAGGCCGAGACTGGCGGGCGGCATGGTGAACTCAACGTGTTCTTCGAGCGTGGCGGCTGGCGTGCACTGATCAGCAAGTTACAGGCAATGAAAGGATGACAACAATGAAACAAGAAGTGAACGAGAAAATCGACACCGAGACGGTTCGATTTGTCACGACGAAAGAAGCCATGAAAATCATGTGCTGCTCGCGTCCAGCAGCTAGTCGGGCTATCCATCTGACGAACGAGCGTTTGAAGAAGAAGGGCTGCTACACGATGCGCGGGCGTTGCAATCGTCAGGCGTTTTTCGAAACACTCGGCATCTGTTGATGCAGAAAGGATGAATGACTATGAAAAAACAGATTGTTGACCTCTCAGTGTTCTGGGAGTCGGTGGCGAAACATCATGCCGAGGAATACGAAGGTGCGCGGCGACACATCGAGAACGCAATCAATCAGGCCCTTGCTGGCGTGTCGGCGGTGGCATGGGAAGGGATGGCGATTCGTGGCGTGCGTCACATCCGCGTGGGCAATGCGTTGGAGCTGGCCTTGCTGGATGCAGACGGTGATGTGATTGCTGATTCCGAGGGCGCGCTGCTGATGTATGACAGGCTGGTTCTCAAAACATGGCCTGATGACGGCGGCCTGCTTGAGATTAAGCTGGAAAGGTTGTGACACGAATGAGCGCAAACAAAAAAGCCGTTGCAGGTGCGGGAACACCAACAGCGGCAGAAGGACAAGTTGTTTTGACCGACACTTCGTCCATATCCATTTTACCACAAAACGAGGAAGCCGCCCAGAAAATTGTGATGCTGGTGGCGAAAACATTGTGCCGCCTGTACGGTGAAGCGACGGGCCAGCAGTTGGAAGTCGTTTCCGTGAAGCGACGGCAGTATACAACAGAATGAAATTGTGGAGAGCCGGAGATGTGTGCGGCTCTCTTTTGTCTGAATATGAAAGGTGGTGACGGTATGTCAGACAACAAGAAAACCAACATGGATGAATCTGCAAAACCATATATAGATCCGCCTAAAGAGCTGTTCTATAGCAAGGATTTGACGGAGCCTGAGCTGGTGTATTACATCATGATAGTCATGCTATCCTACACAAAAGGCTATTGCTTTATGTCGAATCGTAACTTAGGGGCGATACGAGGAAAGTCAATTCGTACTATGCAGCGTATCATAGACGGACTGAGAACGAAAGGCTATGTACAGGTCAAGGTTTATGTCGACGATGAAGGGAACAGCCATCGAAACATCATACCTACAAAGCATGTCAAGTTAGTCATGGGGCATGTCAAATTTGACGTGGGGGGTGTCATGAGTGACGTAGGGGGCATGACAGATTTGTCGCCCACCCCATGTCAGAATTGGCAACATAATAACAACAAGATGAATAAGAGCGCAAATGCGGATTTGCGCAAGCGTGCATCCTATCAGCAGGATAAGACGGAGACGATGTTCAGCGAGTTCTATCAGGCATATCCGAAGAAGCGAGACAAGGCGAAGGCACGGAAGTCATTCTTCAAGATCAAGAACCTGCCTGACGTGTTCCCTCAGCTGATGAAAGGGCTAGAGCAGCAGAAGTTGTCGGCAGACTGGAAGAAGGATGGCGGCAAGTACATCCCATATCCTTCAACGTGGCTGAATGACGAGAGATGGGAGGACGAGCTGGCAACACAGGTACAGCCGCCCGCGTCCGCTTCTTCGGCGTGGGGTGGTATTCCCATGGTGTCAGACGAGACAGAAGAAGAACGGCAGGCCAGAGTTGAAGCATCGATTCGAGAAATGAAAATGCAGGATCAGGCCGATAGGTGAAAGGCGGCGACGATATGAGCGAAAAAACAAAGCTGTTTGACGATACAGCAGAACAAGCAATCTTAGGGGCTATTCTCTATAGCGCGGCTGATTGCATTGACAAGGTGCGGCTGACGGGCCTGAAAGAGGATGACTTTTACAAGCAGGTCAATCGAGCCTTATATCATTCCTTCTTACAGATGGCAGATGACGGGATGCACATTGACATAAAAACGGTCATGATACATCTACAGAAAGTTGGGCTTGCCGGCGAGATTACCCCGTTGTTCCTGTCTCAGCTATTGGAACAGGCAGGACCTTCCGATACGTACGAACAGCAGATACAGGAATATGCACGCACGATCAAGGACTACTCAGCACGGCGCGAGATGCAGCAAGTTGCGCGTTGCCTGCTGGCTGATTCTCAGGACATGGGGAAAGCGGTTGTTGCCATTTCTGGTAGTGTGCAAGAACGCCTGACAGCCTTGACGACGGCAGATGATGGCGCGGGCTGGCAGAGAATGACAGACAGGATGATCGACTATCTAGAATACTTCAACAACAGGCAGTGCGGCCTAGACACGGCATTAAAGACTGGCTTCGTTGACCTTGATAGGGCAATCGTCGGGCTTGGGCGTGGAGAGCTTGTTATATTGGCAGCTCGTCCTTCTATGGGCAAGACGGCCCTTGCCTTGAATATCATGGCAAACGTATGCAAGCAGGGCGGAAAGGTGCTGTTCGTCTCAGAAGAAACGCCTAAGAACAAGGTCTATGATCGCCTGATTTCCAGTATCGGGGATATAGACTACAAGCTGTTGAGAGAAGGCCGCTTAAACGAAAAAGGGGCCAACAAGGTTATCAAGCTATGCGAATCCCTTAAGGAGTTCCAGCTGGATATTTTTGACAGGCGCGTGAGTGTGGCGGAAATGAAGGCACGGGCACAGCTTACCAAAGCGAAGTTCAACGGCCTTGACTTGGTAGTGGTCGATCATATCCAGCTTACACGTGGTGATGGGCGTTACCGTGACAGGGTTCATGAAGTCGGCGAGATTGTGCATGGCCTGAAAGACCTTGCAACACGGCTGGATGTGCCAGTGCTTGCCTTGTCTCAGCTTTCACGAGCATCGGAAACGAGAGAGGATAAGCGGCCTTTGCTTTCTGATCTGCGAGAAACGGGCGACATTGAACAGGATGCAGACATAGTTCTGGGGCTGTATCGTCCTGCCTACTACACGAGGGACAAGACAGACAGGCATGTGGAGCTAGGGACACTGAAGGCCAAGGACTCAGAGTTAAAGGTCATCCCGCTTATTTGGTATGGTGAGACACAAACGTTCAGGTCGGCAGCAACGAGGATAGAATGAAATGATAGGAGTGACGAACATGAAGATGAAACGGATTGCTGGCAAGCGGGACGAGCGGCAGAAGGCCGAGGAGCTGCTGAGAGCGCGGAAGGCGTGCCGGTATCTGACACAAAGCACCAAACACATGGAGCGAATTGTAGCGGGCGGCACGATCGAGTGGGCAGACGAGAAGGACGTTGTTCCTGCTTTCGTCGGTCTTGTGCGGTACTTTGCCTACCTAGAGAACGAGGAGCTGGACGACGAGACGAACACGGGCCTGAAAGACTTGGGGAACGTATTCCATTCTATGCTGCTGCTAGGGTCGCTGCTATCGGCTGAGAAGGTTGCACAGCTGTTCCCGCCTGAGAAGTGGTACGACGGCGCGAGATATGAATGGCAGGACTACTACACGGCACGGCAGGCAGTCGAAGCGGCGGGCGGCTGGAAGCGGTTCAAGGGGACGCGCGAGGTGCTGGATTTCTTGATGGAGATGACGAATTGGGATATTCGATTGTGCTGTCTTGCTGGTATGCATGTCATGGACGAGATGCGGGAGCGCGAGGGCAAGCAATCCTTGATAGAGTCTTTCGTTGAGCAGCAGACGGGGGAGCCGTGCTTTCTTCCGAAGCATGTAACCGAAGCAAGGGACAAGCAGGGGCGCGTCTATCTTGTTGCAGATGGCGAGGTGCTGGGCCTGAAAGCAAAGCCGCGCCGCCCGAAGTGGATGCGCAAGATCGATGGCTGGAAGGAGTGACGGCTATGAAGAAACCATTCACATGCTATGCGGTGAGCCGTGGCAGGGCCGTTGGCGTTTTCGACAAGTGGGCGACATGTGCGGCAAGCGTGCAAGATTACGGGTTAGCCGCCCGTTACCGTGGCTTCTATTCGCGGGCTGATGCCGAAGCGTGGCTGCTGGACGAGCGGGCGCGGCTGGAAGAAGCGCGGCAGGCACGGCGGAAGAAGCGCGGCAAGGACACGGACGCAAACGGCTGGCGGTTCGTTCCAGCAACTGAGCCATTGCAAGGGCCTGTCATCCCTGTGTGGAAGCAGGAGACGAACGCGGGCACTAACAAATGCTAACAGCTAAGAAATCCTAAGATTGCGACGGGCAGATGTGGCCCGTCTTTTTTTGTCTGTACGCGAGGACAGCAGGCAGTAGCGGGCAGGATTATCCTCTCAGACGCGCTAGGACGCGCTACAAGGGCTGTCCATGCGCTGGCCTATGGTAGTGTATAGGGGCGGAGGATTCGACGGGCAGGAAGCAGGCACGGAGAACAGGCCAGACGAAAATAAACGCAAATGGCGGGCGGCGGTGTCGGCGGGACGGGGTCGGCATATTGGCGAGTCCCTGCAAGTCGATGCGGGCGGCAGGGAATATGGCGAGTTTTCCGAGTCCCTAAAAGGTGAGTTTCTTCATGCCCATAAAAGCAGACGAGAACGGCAGGCTGGTTGCAGGTTCCCGTTGACAAGTGGCTGGCAGGGGCGGACAATGAAAGCAGGTGTTCTTTGTCGAAAGGGGTGCTGACGATGCAGGAGATTATGACGGTGGATTCCATGCGGGACTACATGCGGGCGGCTGGGCAGTACGCTGCTAGGATTGCCAGCTTGACGCAGGAGATTCAGGATCTTGTCGGCGATGTGCTGCCACATTACTCAGGGTGGCACGTGTCGGGAGCGCGTGGCGGTGCGGGAGCTTCGGCGGTGGAGTCTGCTGTCACGCTGGCAGAGAAGCAAAGAAGCAAGGCCGCCCGCCTGATGCAGGAAGTCCTCAGGATGCGGCGGGAGCTTGCTTTCTTGGACACGCTGGAGTGTTGGGACTGGTGCAACGTTGTCCGGTTGCACTACTTCTATGGTCTGCGCTGGCCTGAGATTGCACGGCGCGTTCATCGCTGTGAGTCTACTTGCAGGCGGTACGAGCAGGAACAGCTGGAAATGTTGTGTGATGAATGGAACGTAGCAGTGCAGAAACAGTCTGGCATTGCGCGGGCGGCTGTGGTACAATGATGGTGAGAGGACCGCTTGATTTATCGGATGTAGGGCTACCCCCACGGTTTACGGCTCCAACAATATGGCTGTCGTGGGACACCGCACCAGCGTTGGACTGTGTGGCAGCACCTAAGCCCTGGCTGCTATAAATCAAGCGGGAAGCTTCTTCGCTGAGTCGTTTCGGACGTTTGGTTCGGGGCTCGTGACATCGGACATCGGCGAGGTTCTCTTTAGAGGTCGTTGAACCTTCTACCCTCCATGGGCAATTGGAGCCCGGCGGACTGGTAGAAGTCAGCGGCCTGTTTTCATATCTGTGGTTGTTGGTGCTGGAGGGCGATACAACAGGGCTTCTGCGTGGTAACAGCGGTAACACGATGAACAGGGCCAGCGGTAACAGAATGGTAACAAAAAATGGAAAAAGACCTTCAAAATGCCCTGTTCAGAACGCTTTGAACGTGTGATAACTGTGATTGACGGCTGTTTCTGGCTGGGTTATAATTATAGAATGTGTTATGCGTCATAAATAAGAGTAAGATTTTGTAGGTGATGAATTTGTCAAACCAGATGTTTGATGTCATAAAGGGCGATCTTGAAGTACTGGAGCAGGGCCTGCAGGAGGCCGTGACTTCCACGAATGACCTGGTGACGGAAGTCGGCATGCACATCGTGACATCGGGCGGGAAGCGCATCCGTCCGGCGCTCTGCCTGCTGTCGGCTCGCGGCGGCAGAGCCTTTGACCTGCCGCATGTCCTGCCGCTGGCAGAGGCGCTTGAGCTCATCCACACGGCATCGCTGGTCCATGACGATGTCATCGATGAGGCGGATACGCGCCGCGGTGCGGCGACGGCCAATGCGCGCTGGAACAACCAGGTGGCCATCCTCTCGGGCGACTACATCTTCGCGAGAGCTTTCACACTGATTGCAGAGGAGGGCTATGATCCGTACGTCTCGAAGCGCCTGGCCGATCTCGTCTGCAACCTCAGTGTCGGCGAGATCATCCAGGACCACGCTGTTTACCAGGCTTCGCGCGGCGTGGCCGACTACTACGAGCGCATCCAGAAAAAGACGGCCGATTTCCTCGAGATCTGCTGTGAGCTCGGCGCCATGGTCGGCGGCATGGACCGCGAGGAGATGAAGAAGCTCGCGGAGTATGGCCACTGCATCGGCATGGCCTTCCAGATCACGGATGACCTCCTCGACATCGAGCAGACGGCTGAGACAATCGGCAAGCCGGCCGGCAATGACATCCGTCAGGGGATCGTGACCCTGCCCGTCATCCGGGCACTCGAGACGAGCCCCGATGCCGAGGAACTCGAGCGCATCGTCACGGACATGGAGATGACGGACGAGATGGTCGAGCGCGCATTAGAGATAGTCAAGGCGACGGACGGCGTGGACTTCGCCAAGGCGAAGGCGGACGAGTACCTTGCGCGCGCCAAGGCAGCATTGCCGGAAGGACTGCCCGACGCCATCCGCGAAGCGTATGAGATGGTAGCCGACTTTATCGGCGACCGCGATTTTTGACCGCATGGATATCGTGCTATCGTGAAACGGTAAATGGAGGGACAATATGTTTGGAATTGGTGTACCGGAGCTCGTGCTCATCCTGATCATCGGGCTCATCGTCTTTGGCCCCGGCAAGCTGCCGGAGATGGGGCGTACGCTTGGCAAGGGAATCCGTGAATTCCGCAAGGCATCGAATGCGCTGACGCAGGCGATGAACGCACCGGAACCCCCGCCGCAGGCTCAGCCAAAGCCACAGCCGCAGCCCACACCGCAGGCACAGGCACAGCAGAGCGCAGCACAGGCGCCTGCTGCAGAAGCAGCGAAGGCACAGGCAGAAGCGCCGCAGCAGACCGCACCGAAAGCGCCTGCCTATGAGGCACCGACACAGGAGAGCGTGCGCCAGCAGATCGCTGAGACGCAGGCGAAGAAGGAAGCCGCGGGCAAAGAGAAACAATCAGTCTGAAGCAGGGCGCAACTTTTTGCGCCCGTTTTTATTTCAAGGTTATGGAAGCATAAGCCAAGCCTATAGTGTCTATTGGGAAACAGACTGGCCAGCCGCTCGGGCAGCATGTATAATAGAAGCATAGTGTGGAGCCGTGTGCAGGCTCATCAGTCTTTCGTATTTGGGGAGGAAATATCATGTTTGGATTAGGTGTACCGGAACTCGTACTCATCTTGATCATCGGCCTTGTCATCTTTGGCCCGGGAAAACTGCCGGATGTCGGCAAGGCGCTCGGCAAGAGCATCCGCGAGTTCAAGTCGGCCAGCAATGACGAGGATGGGAAGAAAGACGACAAGATGATCAATGTGACGGCGGAGACGAAAGAGACGCCTGTCAAGAAAGATGAGCAGAAGTGAGCAGGATAAGAGGTACCCATGGCAGAAATGGCAGAAGAAAGACAATATGAAGAAATAGAAGCGCCGCAGCAGACGAGCGAAGCGGCAGAGACGGTGCAGGAAGTGCAGTCGGACGATGACGGTACGATGTCGCTCATCGCACATCTGACGGAACTGCGCAGCCGACTCATCAAATGTCTCATCGCTGTCGGCCTGGGCAGCTGCGTTGGATATTACTTCATCGAGGAGATCATGCATTATCTGACGCTGCCTGCGGGCAAGCTCTACTATATGCAGCCGTCTGAGGCGTTCTTCACGTACCTCAAGGTGGCTGTCGTCGCCGGCTTCCTCATGGCACTGCCCATCGTCTTTTACCAGGTATGGCGGTTCTTCCTGCCGGCCCTGACGGCCAAGGAGCGCATGGTGCTCGGCATCGTCGTGCCGACGTCGGTCGTCCTGTTTTTCTCGGGACTGGCCTTCTCGTTCTTCCTGGTCTTGCCGGCGGGCATCCGCTTCTTCATGGGCTTCGGCAATGCGGAGCTCGAGGCGCTCTTTTCCGTCAACAAGTATTTTGATTTCGTCATCACGTTCGTCCTGCCGTTTGGCTTCGTGTTCGAGCTGCCGCTCGTCATAACGATCCTCGGCAAGATGGGCATATTGACTTCGGCTATGCTCAAGAAGTATCAGCGCATCGTCATCTTCCTGTCCTTCGTCGCCGGCGCCATCATCACGCCGACGCCGGATGTCTTCACGCAGTCGATGATCGCGCTGCCGATGATTGTCCTCTACGAGGTCGGCTACTTCATCGTGCGCTTCATCCTGCGCCGGTGAATATGGAGGCGGAGTCAGCAGAGTCAACTCAGTCTGCTTAGATTGATACGATAGAGAAGGAGAGATTTTTTTGGCTTACAGAGATCTGCGCGAATTCATCGAGGCCCTCGAGAGCAAGGGCCTCTTGAAGCGCATCAAGACAGAGGTGGACCCGGATCTCGAGATCACGGAGATCACGGACCGCGTGTCCAAGATGAAGGGCGAGAAGAATGTCGCCCTGCTCTTCGAGAACGTCAAGGGTTCGAAGATGCCGGTGCTCATGAACGCCTTCGGCAGCTACGAGCGCATGGCCATGGCCCTCGGCGTCGAGAAGCTCGACGATGTCGCGGATGAGCTCCGCGAGATGATGAAGCTGCCGTACGTCTCGTTGCAGAACAAGATGAGCGTCGTCACGATGATTCCGATGATCAAGCGGGCCATCAACTTCCCGAAGTACGTCAAGCATGCGCCGTGCCAGGAAGTCGTCGAGACGGAGAACCCGGATCTCGACGAGATCCCCATCCTCAAGTGCTGGCCGGATGACGGCGGCCCGTTCGTCACCTTGCCGCTCGTCTTCACCAAGAACCCGAATACGGGCAAGCGCAACGTCGGCATGTATCGCTTACAGAAGTACGACAGCAAGACGACGGGCATGCACTGGCACATCCATAAGAACGGCGCGGAGAACTTCCGCGACATGAAGGCGCAGGGCGGCGCGTGCATCGAGGCGGCTGTCGCCATCGGCACAGACCCTGTCGTGACGTACGCGGCGACAGCACCGCTGCCGCGCGACATCGATGAGATGGTCTTCGCGGGCTTCCTGCGCCACAAGTCGGTCGAGATGGTCAAGTGCAAGACGGTTGACATCGAGGTGCCGGCCACGGCAGAGATCATCCTCGAGGGCTACGTCCGCACGGATGAGATGCGCCGCGAGGGCCCGTTCGGCGACCACACGGGCTACTACTCCCTCGCCGACGACTACCCAGTCTTCCACGTCACGGCCATCACGCACCGCAAGGATGCCATCTACTCGGCAACCGTCGTCGGCAAGCCGCCGATGGAGGACTGCTTCCTCGCCAAGGCGACGGAGCGCATCTTCCTGCCGCTCCTGCAGCAGATGCAGCCGGAGATCATCGACATCAACATGCCGCTCGAGGGCGTCTTCCACGACTGCTGCATCGTCTCCATCAAGAAGTCGTACCCGATGCAGGCGCGCAAGGTCATGCATGCGCTCTGGGGCATGGGTCAGATGATGAACGTCAAGATGATCATCGTCGTCGACGCACATGTCGATGTCCAGGACATCAGCGAAGTGGCCTGGCGCGTCTTCAACAACATCGACGCGAAGCACGATCTCGAGATCGTCGAGGGCCCTCTCGACGTGCTCGACCACTCCTCGCCGATGGCGAAGTGGGGCGCGAAGCTCGGCGTCGATGCGACGAAGACCTGGCCGGAAGAGGGGCACAGCCGCGAATGGCCGGATGAGATCGCGATGTCGGAGGACATCAAGGCGAAGGTCGATGCGAAGTGGAAGGAGCTTGGACTCGAGTGATCTCTATCAAAGCACACATCAACAACGTCGCCCTGCACCACACGATCTTCGACCTGCCGTTCGCCTTCATGGGGGCGGTGCTCGCTGCGGGCGGCCATCCGCGTCTCATCGACCTCTTCTGGATCGCGATGGCCATCACGACGGGCCGCGCCGCGGCGATGGCCATCGACAATCTCGCCGACCTCAAGTACGACAAGCAGCAGCCGCGCATGGCCTACCGCGCGATGGTTGCAGGACGCATCTCGAAGCGCGAGGCGCTCGTCTTCATCGTCATCTGCCTTGTGCTCATGGTGCTCTCAGTCCTGCAGCTGCAGCCGATCTGCATCTACCTGCTGCCCGTGGCGGCCATCCCGTTCATCATCTACCCGTTCATGAAGCGCGTGACGGGCTGGGTCCACATGTTCCTTGGCCTCGCCATCGCCATGGCGCCGGCGGGCGGCTGGGTCGGCGTCAGCGGCACGGTCACGGCGCCGCTCATCGTGCTCTGTCTGGCCGTCGCGCTCTGGATCGGGGCGTTTGATGCGATGTACGGTGCGCAGGATGAGGAATTCGACCGCAGCCAGGGGCTCCACTCGCTGGCCGTCAGCTACGGCGCAGCCGGGGCCTTCCGCATCGCCGTCGCCGCGCATATCATCTGCATCGCCTGCTTCGCGGCGGTCGGCTTCATGATGCACCTCTCGGCGCTCTACTTCGTTGGTGTATTCATCGCCGCTGCGACGCTCTGTTACCAGCATCGCATCGTGAGCCCAACTGATTTTTCCCGCGTGACGCAGCGGTACTTCATGCGCAATGGCATCGTCTCGGTGGCCATCTTTGCCTGTACCTGGCTGAGTTTCTATATCTGACCGATAGTCTTGACGTTGTTTTTTCAGAGATAGAGAGATAGGAAAGGTGATTCTATGACAGCTCGTATTTTGGAGGGCAAGGTCTTTGCCCAGGCATTCCGCGAGGACGCGCAGAAGAAGGCAGCCGCTCTGCAGGAGAAGTACGGCGTGCAGCCGGGCCTTGCCGTCATCATCGTCGGCTCGAATCCTGCCTCGCAGGTCTACGTGCGCAACAAGCACAAGTCGTGCGAGGCGCTCGGCATCTACTCCGAAGTCATTGAGATGCCCGAGACGACGACAAAAGACGAGCTCATCGCGAAGATTGATGCGCTCAACGCGGACGTGAAGATCCACGGCATCCTCGTGCAGCTGCCGCTGCCCGAGCAGATTGCCGCGCACGAGTCGGAGATCCTCGAGCGCATCCGCCCGGAGAAGGACGTCGACGGCTTCCATCCCGTCAACGTCGGCCGCCTCGTGACGGGAGAGCCGGGACTCGTGCCCTGCACGCCGTTCGGCTGCCTGCGCATGCTCGAGCTCGCCGGCATCCCGATTGACGGTCAGCGCGCCGTCATCATCGGCCGCAGCAACATCGTCGGCAAGCCGATGCTCCATCTGCTGCTCGGCAAGAATGCGACGGTCACGATCTGCCACAGTCACACGAAGGACCTGCCGGCCATCACGCGCGAGGCCGACATCCTCGTCGCAGCCGTCGGCCGCCCGAAGTTCGTCACGGCTGACATGGTCAAGCCGGGCGCGACAGTCATCGATGTCGGCATCAACCGCATCGCGCCGAAGAAGCTCGTCGGCGACGTCGACTTCGAATCCGTCAAGGAAGTCGCCGGCGCCATCACGCCGGTGCCGGGCGGCGTCGGACTCTTGACCGTCGCCATGCTCATGGAAAATGTTGTCCGCGCCGCAGAAATGCAGCTTCAGGCATAACATGAATATAGAAAGTGTTTCTCAGAGAATGCAGGAGGTACAGAAATGAAAACCGATGTTGAGATTGCACAGGAAGCCGAGATGCGCCCCATCCAGGAGATCGCGGAAAAGCTTGGCATTTCCGATGATGAACTGGAACTTTACGGCAAGTACAAGGCAAAAGTCGCGCTCTCTGCCTGGGAGCGCGTCAAGGAGCAGCCGAACGGCAAGCTCATCCTCGTGACGGCCATCAACCCGACGCCGGCAGGCGAGGGCAAGACGACGACGAGTGTCGGCCTTGCGGACGCCTTCCACCGCCAGGGCCGGAAGGTCGCCGTCGCACTGCGTGAGCCGTCGCTCGGCCCGTGCTTCGGCCTTAAAGGCGGCGCTGCCGGCGGCGGCTACGCGCAGGTCGTGCCGATGGAGGACATCAATCTGCACTTCACGGGCGATTTCCACGCCATCACGACGGCCCACAACCTGCTCGCCGCTGTCATCGACAACCACATCCAGCAGGGCAATGCGCTCGACATCGATGTGCGACGCATCACCTGGAAGCGCGTGCTTGACCTCAATGACCGCGCGCTGCGCCACGTCGTCATCGGCCTCGGCGGCAAGGCCCACGGCACGCCGCGCGAGACGGGGTTCGACATCACGGTCGCTTCGGAGATGATGGCCATCCTCTGCCTCGCGAAAGACCTCGAGGACATGAAGCAGCGCCTCGGCGAGATCGTCATCGGCTACAGCCGCGAAGGCCGCGCCATCCGCGCGAAAGAACTCAATGTCACGGGCGCGCTGACGCTGCTCTTCAAGGATGCCATCAAGCCGAACCTCGTGCAGACGCTCGAGGGCACGCCAGCCTTCATCCACGGCGGCCCGTTCGCGAATATCGCACATGGCTGCAACAGCGTCATGGCGACGAAGTTCGCGCTGAAATTCGCCGATTACGTCGTCACGGAGGCAGGCTTCGGCGCGGACCTCGGTGCCGAGAAATTCCTCGACATCAAGTGCCGCTTTGCCGGCCTGAAACCGGATGCCGTCGTCATCGTCGCGACGGTCCGCGCGCTCAAGATGCACGGCGGCCTCGACAAGAAGGAACTCGGCAAGGTCGACATGGCAGCGCTCGAGAAGGGCATTGCCAACCTCACGAAGCACATCGAGAACATCCATAAGTTCGGCCTGTCGGCTGTCGTCGCCATCAATGCCTTCCCGACGGACACGAAGGAAGAGCTCGACTTCGTCGAGAAGAAGTGCAATGAACTCGGTGCCGAAGTCGCGCTGTCGGAGGTCTGGGCTAAGGGCGGCGAAGGCGGCCTGGAGCTTGCCGACAAGGTCATCGCGGCGACAGAGAAACCGAACGACTTCCACTTCATCTACGATGTCAATGAGAGCATCCCTGAAAAGATCGAGAAGATCACGAAGGAGATCTACGGCGGCGATGGCGTCGACTTCACGCCGGCTGCCAAGAAACAACTCAAGGAGATCGAGGAGCTCGGCTTCGACAAGATGCCGGTCTGCATGGCCAAGACGCAGTACTCGCTCTCGGACGATGCGACGAAGATCGGCCGTCCGACTGGCTTCCGCATCACGGTCAAGGAACTGCGCATCAGCGCCGGCGCCGGCTTCATCGTCGCCCTGACGGGCAACATCCTGACGATGCCGGGCCTGCCGAAGCATCCGGCTGCCGAGAACATGGACATCGACGTCAACGGCAAGATCACAGGACTGTTCTGATGATTGGATCATGACGCCACAGCTGCTGTCATGGATAAGAGCCACTGCATTTTCGCGATGCAGTGGCTTTTCTGTTACAAGGTTCTCTTCTGTGATGAGGATTATTCTTTTGCATGATGTTTACAACTTGACAACCGTGCGAGCTTGCGGTATGATATCCATACAGATTCAGTATAGTACATATGAATATGCGATATAAGTGCAATGGCGCACGCGTCGTGACAAGGGCAGACCTGTCAGAGGTCTGCCTTTTTATATGGTCTTGTATGCTGCCATCATCTTGTAAAGGGAGGAATCATCATGAAAAAGAATTTGAGCCGCATGGGGCTGCCCGTAGGCTTCCTCGTGCTCATCCTGCTGCTATTGATACCGACACCGCCGGAACTCTCGACGGCAGGCCACCGCATGCTGGCCATCCTCGTGTTCTCCGTCATCATCTGGATGACGGAGGCTGTCGCCTATCCGGTCTCAGCGGGCATTATCATGTCGCTCATGGCCTTCCTGCTCGGCACTGCCCCTAATATGGTCAACCCGTCGAAGATGCTCGGCACGTCTGGTGCGCTCAAGATGGCCCTGAGCGGCTTTTCGAGCACGGCGCTGGCGCTCGTCGGTGCGGCGCTGCTGATTGCAGCGGCGATGATGAAGACGGGGCTCGACAAGCGCATCGCGCTCTTCGTGCTCTCGAAGATCGGCGCGAAGACGCATCACGTGCTGGCGGGGGTCATTTGCGTCGGCTTCGTCCTGAGCTTCTTCGTGCCGAGCACGACGGCCCGTGTCTCGTGCATGGTGCCGATCGTCATGGGCATCATCGCCGTCTTCGGCGTGCCGCGCAAGAGCAAGTTCGCCGCCATCATGCTGATCGCCGTCGCACAGGCCGACAGCATCTGGAACGTCGGTATCAAGACGGCTGCCGCACAGAACATGGTCGCGCTCGGCTTCATCGAGAAGCAGCTCGGCACGACAATCAGCTGGCTCGACTGGTTCATCGCTGCCGCACCGTTCGCCATCATCATGAGCGTCATCCTCTACTTCGTCCTCCTGAAGCTCATGCCGCCGGAGATGGATGAAGTGCCGGGCGGCAAGGAGAAGATCGCACAGGAGCTCGCGGCGCTCGGCCCGATGAAGGCGGATGAGAAGAAGCTCATGTTCATCTCCGTCGTCCTGCTCTTCTTCTGGGCGACGGAGAAGATCGTGCACCCGTTTGACACCTCCTCGACGACGATCGTCGCCGTCACCTTGATGATGATGCCGGGCATCGGCATCATGACCTGGAAGGAAGTCCAGGAGCGCATCAACTGGGGCACGCTGCTGCTCTTCGGCGTCGGCATCAGCCTCGGCTCGGCCATCCTCTCGACGAAGGCGGGTGAGTGGATCGCCCATGTCATCGTCGAGTACTTTGGCCTCTACGATGCGACGGCGACGTTCATCATCGCCATCCTCGCGCTCTTCCTCATCCTCATCCATCTCGGCTTTGCCAGCGCGACGGCACTGTCGTCCGCGATGATCCCGATCTGCATCTCTGTCCTGCAGGGGGCCTCGGAGAACATGACGCTCAATGTCGTCGGCATGGTCATGATCCTGCAGTACACGATCTGCTTCGGCTTTATCCTGCCGGTCAATGCGCCGCAGAACATGATCGCCTACAGCACAGATACGTTTGAGGTCAAGGACTTCATCAAGACGGGCATCCCGCTGACGATTTTCGCTTACCTGACCATCCTGCTCTTGACGAATACGTATTGGAAATGGCTCGGCCTCGTCCTCTGAGGTGCGATCTGTTCGTTTTTGAAGGCTGCCGCTTTGCGGCGGCCTTTTTGCGTGTCGGCATACTTGCAAAATACTGGCAAAGACTTTACAATATGATTGATATATGGTGCTTTTTTTGAAAAATACACTTCGGAGGACATATATGAAACGTATCTCAGTAGAACTCGTTCCACGTGACGAGGACGCTTTGCGCCAGGAGCTCGCCTTGCTCGGCAAGTTCCAGGACAAGGTCGATGTCATCAACATCCCCGACCTCCTGCGCTTCCCGATACGGAGCTGGCAGGGCGCCGCTGTCGCCAAGGAGTATTTCCCCGCTTCGATGCCGCACATCCGCGCAATGGATATCGACCTCGACAAGGAGCTCGCGATGAAGGACTATTTGCGCGCACACGATATCCGCGAGGTCCTCGTCATCGAGGGCGACCCGCCGCAGGACATGATGCATGAGATCTACCCGACGAACAGCGTCGACGTCATCTGGAAGTTCCGCAAGGAGATGCCGGAGGTCAAGGTCTACGCCGGCATCGATCAGTACCGCGGCTCCATGGCGCAGGAGCTCTATCGCATCAAGCGCAAGCTGCAGGCAGGTGCCGCTGGCTTCTTCACACAGCCGTTCTTCGACATACGGTATCTCTCGGTCTACGCCGACATGCTGCAGGGCCTCGAGGTCTACTGGGGTATATCGCCCGTCATGAGCGCGCGCTCGCAGAGCTACTGGGAGCGCAAGAATCACGTCGTCTTCCCGCATGCCTTCGAGCCGACACTCGACTGGAGCATCGGCTTTGCGAAAGAAGTCATGGACTTCGCCGAGCGCGAGGACGCCAATGTCTACCTGATGCCGATCAAGACGAACCTCGAGGCGTACCTCGCGGGCGTTCTTGCCTGATTTATAGATAGGAGAGTTGTTATGTTCAAGATCTTGAGAAAAGAGGAATGGTCGCCGAATGTCTATGCGATGGACATCGAAGCACCGCGCGTGGCGAAGAAAGCACAGGCAGGGCAGTTCATCGTCCTGCGCGTCAATGAGGAAGGTGAGCGCATCCCCTTGACGATTGCGGATTATGACCGTGAGACGGGCAAGATCCTCATCGTGTTCCAGGCCATCGGCGCCTCGACGATGGAGCTCGCCGCCCTCGAGGCGGGTGACACCATCCTCGATTTCGTCGGGCCGCTCGGCCGTCCGTCGGAAATCGCAAAGCTCGACGGCACGATGGTCGTCGTCGGCGGCGGCATCGGCGTCGCGCCGACATATCCGATCGCGCGCGCGATGAAGGAAGCCGGCAACAAGGTCATCGCGATCATGGGCGCGAAGACGAAGGACATCCTGATCATGGAGGATGAGATGAAGGCCGTGACGGACGAGGTCCTCGTGACGACAGATGACGGCTCGTACGGCATCAAGGGGTTCGTCACGAACGCCGTGCAGGCGCTCGTCGACCGCGGCGAGAAGATTGCGCAGATCACGGCTATCGGCCCGGTCATCATGATGAAGAGCGTCGCCGATGCGACACGCGACCTCGGCATCCACACGGTCGTCTCGCTCAATCCGATCATGGTCGACGGCACGGGCATGTGCGGCGGCTGCCGCGTGACGGTCGGCGAGGAGACGAAGTTCGCCTGCGTCGACGGCCCGGAATTCGACGGCCATCTTGTCGACTTCAAGGGGCTCATGAGCCGCCAGCGCATGTATCGCGACAAAGAAGCGGTCGAGAAAGATCACGTCTGTCACATCGGACTGGGAGGAGATAAATAATGGCACTGATTCTCGAGAAACACAAGATGCCGGTACAGGACCCGGAAGTTCGTGCCCATAACTTTGAGGAAGTCGCTCTCGGCTACGACGAGGAGACGGCAGTGGCCGAGGCAGAGCGCTGCCTGCACTGCAAGGTACCACAGTGCCGCAAGGGCTGCCCTGTCTCCATCGACATCCCGACCTTCATCGGCAAGATCAAGGAGCGCGACTTCGACGGCGCCATCGCGACGATCAAGGAGTCGAATGCCCTGCCGGCCATCTGCGGCCGCGTCTGCCCACAGGAAAATCAGTGCGAGAAGCACTGCATCCTCGCGAAGCGCGGGGAGTCCGTCGCCATCGGCCGCCTTGAACGCTTCGTGGCTGACCGCGAGCTCGCTGCCGATAAAGAGGTCAAGCCAGTCGAGCGCGCAGCCGATGCGCAGAAAGTCGCCGTCATCGGTGCCGGCCCGTCCGGCCTCTCGTGCGCCGGCGACCTTGCAAAGAAAGGCTACGATGTGACGATCTTCGAGGCCCTGCACAAGGCGGGCGGCGTGCTGTCGTACGGTATCCCTGAGTTCCGCCTGCCGAAGGATACGGTCGTCAAGAAGGAGATCGAGAACATCGAGAAGCTCGGCGTCAAGATCGAGCTTGACTCGGTAGCCGGCCGCCTCTACACGGTCGATGAGCTCATGCAGGAAGAGGGCTTTGACGCCGTCTTCATCGGCACGGGCGCCGGCCTGCCGCGCTTCC
Source organism: Mitsuokella jalaludinii DSM 13811 (assembly GCF_000702905.1). GTDB lineage: Bacteria > Bacillota > Negativicutes > Selenomonadales > Selenomonadaceae > Mitsuokella > Mitsuokella jalaludinii. The sequence continues at coordinate 244,554 of NZ_JNKR01000001.1, read as the reverse complement.
AGGGCATTCCGGGCGAGAGCTTCAACGGCGTCTACTCGGCCAATGAATTCCTCACGCGCTGCAATCTCATGAAGGCCTACAAGTTCCCGGAATACGCGACGCCGATCCAGGTTGGCCGCCATGTTGCCGTCGTCGGCGGCGGCAATGTCGCGATGGATGCTGCCCGCACGGCGCTGCGCCTCGGCGCGGAGAAGGTCTCCATCATCTACCGCCGCAGTGAGGCGGAGATTCCGGCGCGCGCGGAAGAAGTTGAGCACGCCAAGGAAGAGGGCATCGACTTCCAGCTGCTGACGAACCCTGTCGAAGTGCTCGGCGATGAGAACGGCTGGGTCAAGGGCCTGCGCTGCATCCGCATGGAACTCGGTGAGCCCGACGCTTCGGGCCGACGCCGCCCGATCCCCATCGAGGGCTCGGAGTTTGACATGGAGATGGATACGGTCATCATCGCCATCGGCACGGGACCGAACCCGATCATCGCACACACGACACCTGGGCTCAAGACGACGAAGCGCGGCAACATCGAGGCCGACGAAGAGACGTGCGCGACGTCGAAGGAAGGCGTCTTTGCCGGCGGCGACATCGTCACGGGCGCAGCGACGGTCATCCTCGCGATGGGTGCCGGCCGCAAGGCTGCTGCCGCCATCGACGAATACCTCAAGAGCAAGAGAAAATGATGGACTTCACGGCAATAGACTTTGAGACGGCCACGGGTGCGCGGGATTCTGCCTGCAGTGTGGCTGTCGTGACCATCCGCGCGGGCGTGATGGTGGATTCATACTACACCTTGATCCAACCGCCCCAGAACCGGTACAGCTACTTCAACACGCAGATTCACGGGCTGTCAGAGGCCGATACGGCAGATGCCGCCGATTTTGCCGGCATCTGGCCGGAACTCGAGGCGCATCTTGCAGGGCAGCTCGTCGTCGCGCACAACGCGAAGTTTGACATGGGCGTCCTGCGCGCCTGCCTCACGCATCACGGTCTGCAGGCTCCGGTGTTCTCGTACTGCGATACCGTCGCGATTGCGCGCCGGGCCTGGCCAAACTTGGCCAACCACAAGCTCGGCACGGTCGGCGCATACCTCAACCTGCACTTCCGCCACCACGACGCCCTCGAGGATGCCAAGGCCTGTGCGGCTATCCCCATCTGCGCGGGGCGTGAGCTTGCGGATACGAGCATGGAGGCGCTCGCGCTCCATCTCGGCGTGCGCATTGTGCCGTTCCAGGCGCCTCAGGCAGTTCATGGCGGGCTCTTTGGCTGACGGTGTGTCGATATACTGGAGGATAGAGGAGGGAGTTCGATGATCCTTGTCAGTGCATGCCTTTTAGGGCACAAGGTCAAGTACAACGGCGGCAGCAACGATGACGCGCTGCTGCAGGCCTGTAGTGCGCGTGGACGCTTTGTCGCAGTCTGTCCGGAGTGCTTTGCGATGCTGCCCGTGCCGCGTCCGCCAATGGAGATCCAGTACGGCACGGGGCGCAAGCTCCTTGAGGGCAGGGCGCGGGCTGTCGACGCGACGGGCCGTGACCTGACTTCCTCCCTGCTGCTCGGCGCCCAGAAGATCCTGCGGATTGCCGAGGCGTATCGCGCAGAGGTGGCCATCCTCAAGGATGGCAGCCCGTCCTGTGGCGTCCATCGCATCTACGATGGCAGTTTCTCAGGCCGGAAGATACGCGGCGCCGGTGTGGCGACAGAGCTGCTGCGCCAGCACGGGCTGACCGTCTACTCGGAGTTCGACATGACCGAGGCGCGGCTGCAGCAATTGATTGAAGAAGACATCCGACGCGATTCCATCCGGGATTGACTGTCGATGACCGCTAGGGTCACGGATCAGCGCCATCTGGCCTGCTTATTGGCAGGTCAGATGGCGCTTTTTGATTTGTTTGATTGTTAGAAAATATGATTTTATAAAGAAAATAAATGTAAACGCTTGCAGAAACCGTTGCCACATGTTATGCTAAAAACAGTTTCAATATGAAACAAGAAGAAGGCATCGCGGGGGAATATGAGGAAACATGGACACTCATAAAAGAGCGATGCGAAACAATCACTTTTAGGGGGAGTTCAATATGAAGAAGACTCTGGTATCCGCACTCACTACGGCACTCGTTGTCGGCGCTGCAAGCACGACGTTCGCAGCTGCCAATCCGTTCTCGGATGTCCCGGCAGACCACTGGGCATACGATGCAGTATCGCAGCTCGCAGCTGACGGCATCATCGAAGGTTACGGCGACACGACGTTCCGCGGCAACCAGAACATCACGCGCTACGAGATGGCTCAGATGGTCGCGAAGGCCATGGCCAAGAGCGATGTCTCCGCTGCCGACAAGGCTTTGATCGACAAGCTCGCCGCTGAGTTTTCCGATGAGCTGAACAACCTCGGCGTCCGCGTGGCAAATCTCGAGCGCAATGCCGACAAGGTCAAGTGGAACGGCCTCGTCGAGTACACGTATACGAGCACGCGCCACGATGCAGGTACGACAGACAAAGAGCGCAAACTGAATGACAACGATCTTACGTTCCGTCTCGAGCCAAAAGCTGAGGTCAACAAGAACTGGGATGTTCATGCTCGCCTTGATGCAGATACCAAGCTTGATTCCGATAAGGGTGGCCTCTATGATGGTAAGGTTGAGCTCAAACGTGTCTGGGCTGAAGGTCACTATGACAACTTTAATGTCAAACTCGGCAAGCTGCCGAATGCCATCAACCTGCTCTCCACGACGGATGACCCGTACTCCGGCGCTGCTGTGACGTTTGGCAATGACCTCAAGGTCACGCTTGAAGCTGGCCGCCTTGATGCGACGCAGTTCATTGATATGGGGCGCGATATCAAAGGACAGTGGAAAGATAACATCTTTAAAGATGACGATGATACGGTTAACTTCCAGGCCATCAACCTCGGCTACGCCAAGGACAAGTTCTACGGCAACACGGGCTATGAGCATATGGATGGTGCAACGCTCGACACGGATAAACTCGTAAAGCCGTACACGAATGACAACGATAAGGAGTACAAGGCCAACATCTGGTTTGCAAACGCTGGCTACCGCTTCGACCACAACAGCTTCTTCAAGGCAGAGTACGCGAAGAACACGAAGGCTGACAACTACGACGATGCCTACAGCTTCGAGTACGACTACAAGGGCGCACAGCAGCAGAACAAGGGCAGCTGGGGCATGTACCTCGCTTACCGCAACCTCGGCCAGTACGCAGCTCCGTGGTCGACGTACGGCGATGGTGTCGATGGCGGCCAGAAGGGCTGGGAGGTCGGCACGGGCTACACGCTGTTCAAGAACGTACAGCTCTTCGCCAAGTACTTCAACGGCAAGGACATCGCAGCTGACAAAGATGCCGAGAAGCTCTTCGGCCGTGTCGATGTATTCTTCTGATACAGGCTTCCTGTGACGATAAAGAGACAGCTCCTAGCGGGCTGTCTTTTTTTGTGGGAAACCGCATAAAAAATGCTTGCATTCTATCAGATCATCCAGTATAATAATACAAGTCGATACGTGAGTATCCGATTATTCCTCATTCCTCGATAGCTCAGCCGGTAGAGCACCTGACTGTTAATCAGGCTGTCGCAGGTTCGAATCCTGCTCGAGGAGCCAATGGCGCCATCGTCAAGCGGTTAAGACACCGCCCTTTCACGGCGGGTTCATGGGTTCGAATCCCATTGGCGTCACCATTCGGGCGATTAGCTCAGCTGGGAGAGCGCTTGCCTTACAAGCAAGATGTCAGCAGTTCGATCCTGTTATCGCCCACCATCTTAGAAACATAGCTGCCGCAAGGCAGCTTTTTTTGTTAAGCAAAGCAGGGGGTGTATCATGAACACGGAGAAACGGCGCGAAGCGTTGATGAAGCGCCTGCGGGAAGCCAGCCAGCCATTGACGGGCACGAAGCTCGCGCGCACACTCGGCGTCAGCCGCCAGATCATCGTCGGCGATATCAGCATCTTGCGCGCAGAGGGCGCGCAGATCTTCGCGACGCCGCGCGGCTACATCATGCCAGAGGATGCGAAAGACCACGATATCAAGGCGACAATCGTCTGCCGCCACAATGCGGCTGATATGGAGAAAGAGCTGCAGGCCGTCGTCGACAACGGCGGCGCGGTGCTCGATGTCATCGTCGAGCATCCCGTCTACGGCGCGATACGAGGCGATCTCTTCGTCGAGAGCCGCCGCGATGTCCGGCGTTTCTTGACGAAGATGCAGAAGTGCCAGGCCAATCCCCTGCTCGTCGTGACGGGCGGCATCCACATGCACACGATACGCGTGCCCGATGAGGATGCACTCAAGGCCATCGAGCATGACCTCAGGGACCTGGGCATCCTCGTCGATGAATCGGACCATGAAGGAGAGAACTGATACGGTCTGTAATCCTTGGATGAACAATTGCAACGCTGGATAGATGTGTAGTATAATAGAAACATTGATTCTATCGGGATTTTTATGGGAATCCCTGAGATAAAGGAGATGAGTGGTGTGAAGGAACTGCTCAAGGAAATGCACAGCTGGATGGATGCCTACATGAAGTCCTTCCATACCGATGATGAGGAGGTCATGCAGGGCATCCGCATCAAGGAGCTTCACACGGGATATGTGACCTCGATTGCGGTGCAGCTTGCGAAGCACCTGCAGCTTTCGGAGCACGATGCCCAGCTTGCTGAGATCATGGGCCTCTTCCACGATGTCGGGCGCTTCCGCCAGTACAGCCTCTACAAGACGTTCAACGATGCCGAGTCGGAAGACCATGCCGACCTCGGCCTCAAGGTCTTGTCGGAGCTCGATTTCATGAAGAAACTCGCGCCTGGAGACGAAGCGCTCGTGCGCTTTGCCATCGGCCGCCACAACAAGAAGGAGATCGGCCCTGCGCCGAGCGAGAAGGCACTGCTCTTCGCGAAGCTCCTGCGCGATGCCGACAAGCTCGACATCTACCGCGTGCTCTCGCCGTTCTTGGGCCCTGAGGGCGCGGACAAGGCGCCGAAGTTCATCGCCTCGGATGCGAGTCAGCTCGTCAGTCCCGATTTCATCGAGGCGTTCAAAGAAGGGCGGCAGGCGGATTACCGCAAGCTGCGCACGCATGGTGATCGCAAGCTCGTGCGCCTGCTCTGGGTCTATGACATCAACTTCAGCTGGACGCTCCGCGAGATTGTCAAGCGCGGCTACATCGACCGCATCATCCACTACCTGCCGGACCAGCCGGGCATGGCGGAGGGCATCGCGCGCCTGCGCGCCTATGTGGAGAAGCGGTGTTCGCAGATGGACGAAGTGAAGTGCTGATATCATAGAGGATGGCACAGCAGGCATGCATAGATAACCGGTAGTAGTAGATTCCTTTTCGGCAGAGTTCAGCAGAGAAGGATAGAGATAAGGAGAGGATCCAGATGGCAGAAAAGATCACGATGACGCCGAATTTCATTCAGAACATGATCGAAGAAGACCTCAAGAACGGCAAGTACACGGAGGGCATCCACACGCGCTTCCCGCCGGAGCCGAATGGCTACCTGCACATCGGCCATGCGAAGTCGATCTGCCTGAACTTCGGCCTGGCAGAGTACAACCACGGTCTCTGCAACCTGCGCTTCGATGACACGAATCCGACGAAGGAGGATACGGAGTACGTCGACTCCATCCAGGAGGACATCCGCTGGCTCGGCTTCAGCTGGGGCAACCGCAAGTTCTATGCGTCGGACTACTTCGATAAGCTCTACGACTTCGCGGTCACGCTGATCAAGAAGGGGCTCGCCTACGTCGATGACCTCTCTGCTGAGGAGATCAAGGCGTACCGCGGCACGCTGACGGAGCCGGGCAAGGAGAGCCCGTACCGCAACCGCAGCGTCGAGGAGAATCTCGACCTCTTCGCGCGCATGAAGGCGGGCGAATTTGCCGACGGCACGAAAGTGCTGCGCGCGAAGATCGACATGGCGTCGCCGAACCTCGTCATGCGCGACACGGTCATCTACCGCATCGCACACGTCAAGCATCACCGTACGGGAGACAAGTGGTGCATCTACCCGATGTACGACTTTGCCCATCCGCTTTCCGATGCCATCGAGGGCATCACGCACTCCGTCTGCACGCTGGAATTTGAGGAGCACCGCCCGTTCTACGACTGGCTGCTCGACTCCCTGGACTTTGATCCGAACACGCGTCCGCGCCAGATCGAGTTCGCGCGCCTCAATCTCACGAACACGGTGACGAGCAAGAGGAAGCTCCGCCAGCTCGTCGAAGAGGGCTATGTGCGCGGTTGGGATGACCCGCGCATGCCGACCATCTCTGGTCTGCGCCGCCGCGGCTACACGCCGGCCGCCATCCGCAACTTCTGCAAGGAGATCGGTGTGGCAAAGGCCGACAGCATCGTCGATGTCTCCATGCTCGAGCACGAAGTGCGTGCGGACCTCAATGAGAATGCAGACCGCGTCATGGCGGTGCTCCACCCGCTGAAAGTCGTCATCACGAATTATCCGGAGGACAAGGAAGAGTGGCTGCTTGCCGACAACAATCCGGTTCATGGTGGCCATCGTTTCGTGCCGTTTTCCCGCACGCTCTACATCGAGCAGGAGGACTTCATGGAAGAGCCGCCCAAGAAGTACTTCCGCCTCAAGCCGGGTGGAGAGGTACGCCTCAAGCACGCCTACATCATCAAGTGCGAGGAAGTCGTCAAGGACGCAGAGGGCAATGTCGTCGAGCTCCACTGCACGGCAGACCTTGACTCCAAGACGGGCGGCAAGACGGCCGGCCGCAAGGTCAAGGGCACGATCCACTGGGTGGCCGAGAAGACGGCCCTTCCGGCAGAAGTGCGCCTCTATGACTATCTCATCGAGACGGATGAGAACGGCAATGTACCGAAGGACTTCATCGCGGCGCTCAACAAGGATTCGCTCGAAGTCATCGACAATGCGTGGATCGAGCCGTCCGTGAAGCTCACGGCTGCTGGCACGCACTACCAGTTCCTGCGCGTCGGCTACTTCGTCGTCGACCCGGATACGACGCCTGACCACCTCGTGTTCAACCGCGTCGTCGGCCTGCGCGACAGCTGGGCAAAAGTCAACAAGTAATCCTGTATTCTGCAGAAGGTGAACACATGTCAAAGATACCCAAGAATCTGTCCGACAAGGACATGTTCAAAGATTATGTAGAAGATACATCGATAGAAGACCGCTTCCGCGCGGCCGAGAAGAAAGCGGAGAAGAAGGCGAAGGAGTCGGTGGAAGCACCTGCCGACTTCCTGCGCGCCGGCTTCACGCCGCAGCTCACGGAGGAACTTGCCCGGGCGCTCTTGCAGCTCAAGATGGAGCTCTACCGCGAGGATGTCAAGAATTATACCTTCCAGATCAAGCGCGATGGGGAGAAAATCGTGCTGATCCCGAAGTATAAGAAATAAGAGGGAAGTTTTTTAGGGAAAGAAGTGGATTCTATTGGTTAGCACAACGACAGCAGCCATCGTCATCTTCGTGGCTGCTTACGCGTTGATCATTTCGGAAAAGGTTCATCGCACGATTGTCGGCATCGTCGGCGCCATGCTCATGATCCTGTTTGGTGTGCTCGATCAGGAGACGGCCATCCGTCACATTGATTTCAACACACTGGGCCTACTCATGGGCATGATGATCATCGTCAACATCACGAGTGAGACGGGACTCTTCAACTTCCTGGCCATCTGGTCGGCCAAGAAGGTCAAGGCGCGCCCGATTGCTCTGCTCGTCGCGCTCTCAGCGCTGACGATGGTCTGCTCGGCATTCCTCGACAACGTCACGACGGTCCTTCTGACCGTGCCAATCACGTTCAGCATCACGGCGCAGCTCAAGGTTGACGTCAAGCCGTACCTGATCTCGCAGATCCTGTCTTCGAATATCGGCGGCACGGCGACGCTGATCGGCGATCCGCCGAATATCATGATCGGCAGCGCTGTCGGCCTGAACTTCGTGGACTTCCTCGCGAACCTCTCGGGCATCGCGGTCTTGATCTTCATCCTCGTAGAACTCGTGCTCATCGCGATCTATGGCAAGGAGCTCCACACGCAGCCGGATCTCCAGGAGAAGGTCATGCGCCTCAATGCCAAGAGCCAGATCGCCAATCCGAAGCTGTTGAAGAAATGTCTCTTCGTCATCGCGCTGACCATCGGTCTCTTCGTCGTGCACGGCTATCTCGGCTTGCAGACGGCAACGGCTGCGCTCTCGGGCGCCGGCCTCCTGCTCCTCATCACTTACACGCGCAATGAGGGCATGATCACGAAGGTTCTCTCGAAGATTGAGTGGACGGCCATCTTCTTCTTCGCTGGCCTCTTCGTCCTCGTCGGCGCTCTCGTCGAGACGGGCGTCATCAAGGTGCTCGCCGCTGAGGCCATCAAGCTGACGAATGGCAGTGTCAATGCGACGGCTATGCTGATTCTCTGGATGAGCGCCTTTGCCTCGGCCTTCATCGACAACATCCCGTTCGTTGCGACGCTGATCCCGCTGATCCAGGATATGGGTCAGATGGGGCTCTCGAACCTCGACCCGATGTGGTGGTCGCTGGCCCTCGGTGCCTGCCTCGGCGGCAACGGCACGCTGATCGGTGCGAGCGCAAATGTCGTCGTCGCTTCGATGGCGGCACAGCGCGGCAAGCAGATTTCCTTCCTGGGCTTCATGAAGATCGCCTTCCCGATCATGATCATGACGATCGCGATCTCGAGCGTCTACGTCTGGATCCGCTATCTGCTCTGATCTTTGCTGAGTTATACACAAAATCCCCATCATCCTCTGTGGATGATGGGGATTCTTTGCATTGGTGTGATGGATCAGATCTTGCTCTTGCCGACCTTGTCGAACGTCTCGAGGATCGAGGCTTCCGGCACACGGTCAAGCCAGCTGACGGCCCAGATGGCGATCGTGGAGAACAGGAAGCCCGGCACGATCTCGTAGAGACCGAAGAGTGCGTACTGCTTCCAGACGAGGACGGTGACACCGCCGACGATGATGCCGACGAGCACGCCGTACTTTGTCGTGTGGCGCCAGAAGAGGCTCATCAGGAGAGCCGGGCCGAAGGCGGCGCCGAAGCCGGCCCAGGCGTAGGACACCATGTCGAGGATGAAGTTGTTCGGGTTGAGCCCAAGGAAAATCGCGAGGCTCGCGATGACGAGGACGCTCGCGCGAGAGATCCAGACGAGCTCCTTCTGCTCGGCGTCCTTGCGCAGCAGCGTGCGGTAGAAGTCCTGTGCGAAGGCAGAGGCCGCGACGAGGAGCTGCGAAGAGGCCGTGCTCATGATGGCCGCGAGGACGGCCGAGAGGATGAGGCCCGTGGCGATTGGCGGGAAGAGCTCGTTTGTCATGACGAGGAAGACCGTCTCAGATGCCGTTCCCTCGAGCGGCGTCGTCAGGTAGACGCGACCGACCATGCCGACGGCGACAGCCGCAGCGAGCGAGAGGATGACCCAGGTCATGGCGATGTGCGTGGCCTGCTTGACTTCCTTCGAGGTACGGATGGCCATGAAGCGCACGAGGATGTGCGGCTGGCCAAAGTAGCCGATGCCCCAGGCGAGCAGCGAGATGAGCTCGATGGCGTTCATCGTGGAGCCGTCCGGCTTCGTCAGCGGCTCGAGCATCGTGCTCTGCACGTGCTGGATGGCCGTGACGGTCGACTCGAAGCCGCCGCACTGCATCGCAGCGCAGATCGGCACGACGAGGATGGCGAAGAACATCATGACGCCCTGGATGAAGTCCGTGCGCGAGACGGCGAGGAAGCCGCCGACGAGCGTGTAGAAGACGACGGAGCCGGCACCGATGAAGATGGCGTACTCATAGGGGATGCCGAAGACCGTCTCGAAGAGGCGGCCCGCCGAGACGAAGCCCGACGAGGTGTAGATGACGAAGAAGATCAGGATGAAGATGGCCGGCACGATGCGCAGCAGGCCGCTCTTGTCGTGGAAGCGGTTCTGCAGGAACTCCGGCAGCGTCAGGGAGTTGTTGGCGAGCTCCGTGTACTTGCGCAGGCGCGCGGCGACGAAGTGCCAGTTGGCCCAGGTGCCGATGGCGATGCCGATGGCAATCCAGCCGGCGTTGAGGCCGGCGAGATAAGCGTAGCCCGGTACACCCATGAGCATCCAGCCGCTCATATCTGAGGCTTCGGCGGAGAGTGACGTGACCCAGGCACCGAGCTTGCGGTTGCCGAGGAAGTAGTCACTCATGTTGCGTGTGCGGCGGTAGTAATACACGCCGATGGCCATCATGAAACCGATGTAGAGCACAAACGTGTTGATGATGGCAAGATCATGAGTCAAAATGAATCCCCCATTTCCTTTTTCGTGGAATTAAGTTTACAAGAATAGTTCAATTATATGGGAAGACGGCGGGGTATTGCAATACTTATTTGTATAGAAGGTATAAAAATAAGACATTGTGTGCGTTTTTTTGCGAAAATCGATAAAAACGCTTGCAATCGCATGGTATATCCCGTATAATACATAAGGTTTGAACGCAGGTGGTGGCCCGGACGTGCGCAAGGCGGGGCCAAGGTCAACTGCGCTCTTTTGCTGTGCACAGATTTTGTTGAATGAGTTGAGATATCGGATGAATCCATATGGGGGGCATTTCCATGAAGAAATACGATGTGGCGATTGTCGGCGGCGGCCCCGCCGGCGTCATGGCAGCTTATGAACTGGTGGAGAAGAAGCCGGGACTCCACGTCATCGTCTTCGAGAGCGGCAAGGACATCTACCACCGCGTCTGCCCAATCTCGGCGGGCAAGGTCAAGAGCTGCATCGGCTGCAAGCCGTGCAGCATCATGCGCGGCTTCGGCGGTGCCGGTGCGTTCTCGGACGGCAAGTACAACTTCACGACGAAGTTCGGCGGCTGGCTCAACGAGTATCTGCCGGACGAGGAGGTCATGGAGCTCATCGACTACGTCGACAAGATCAACATGAAGCACGGCGCGCCATCGCAGGTCTTCTCGACGAAGAACTCCGACATCGGCCGCCTGGCCCTGCAGCACGACCTGCATCTCCTGAGCGCCAGCGTGCGCCATCTCGGCACAGAGAACAATCTGCGCATGCTCGAGCAGACGTACGAGTACCTGAAGGAGAAGGTGGAGTTCCGCTTTGAGTGTCCCGTCGCCCACATCGAGTCGAACGGCCAGGGCGACAACATGCTCGAGCTCGCAAATGGCGAGAAAATCGAGGCGGACTTCCTCGTCATCGCGCCGGGCCGCGCCGGAGCGGAGTGGTTCTCCAATGAGTGCAACCGTCTCGGCATCGAGCAGGAGAACAATCGCGTCGACGTCGGCGTGCGCGTCGAGGTGCCGGATGAGGTATGGAACGATATCACGAGCCAGGTCTACGAGGCAAAGCTGCTCTACCGTACGAAGCAGTACGGCGACTTTGTGCGCACGTTCTGCATGAATCCGCACGGCCACGTCGTCATGGAGAACACGGACGGCATCGTGACGGTCAATGGCCATTCCTACAGCGACCCGAAGCTCCAGAGCCACAACACGAATTTCGCGCTGCTCGTCTCGAACCACTTCACGGAGCCCTTCAAGGCGCCGCATCAGTACGGCAAGCGCATCGCGTCGTTCTCGAACATGCTCGGCGGCGGCATCATCGTGCAGCGCTACGGCGATCTCATCAAAGGCCGCCGCACGAATGCGCACCGACTGAGCAAGAGCTTCACGAAGCCGACGCTCGCGGCGACGCCGGGCGATCTCTCGCTCGTGCTGCCGAAGCGTCACCTCGACAACATCATCGAGATGATCCAGGCGCTCAACTACGTGGCGCCGGGCATGACGAACGATGACACGCTGCTCTACGGCGTCGAGGTCAAGTTCTACAGCGCCCGCGTCGTCCTGACAAACCAGCTCGAGACGAAGCTGCGCAATGTCTTCGCGACGGGCGACGGCGCCGGCGTCACGCGCGGCCTCTCGCAGGCCGGCGCCAGCGGTGTCTACGTGGCGCGCCAGATCCTCGCGCGCATGTGACGCAAGATGGGATATGCCAGGAAGGCGCTCTGCAGGCGCCTCCTGGCATAAAATTTTTAGTTGGCAAGGCTCGACGGTTTGGTCTATAATGTATACAATGTATAGAAAGGGGCAGGCGGATGAGTGAGAAGAAACCGGTCATCGTGAAGGTCAGGGGCTCCTGGCAGGATGCGCAGGGGCAGAAGGACAGCGTCCGCACCATTGCGAAGGGCCATCATTATTTCCATCGCGGCAAGCACTACGTGATCTATGAAGATGATGCTGTGCAAGACGGCAAAGACGGTTCGGAAAGCTCGAGAGTCTCGACCGTCCTCAAGATCGGCGGCGGTACGATGACGCTCTTGCGCAAGGGCGCTCTTGAACAGGAGCAGCGCTTCGAGAAGGGGTGCGAGCATACGAGCATCTACCGCACGCCGTACGGCAACATCGACCTCTCTGTCCGCACGGAGGCGCTGTCCGTCGATTACGGCGAAGTGGCAGGGCGCATCGACATCCGTTACGGTCTCTGGGTCAACGGAGCCTTCCAGAGCCAGAACCGCCTGCATATCGAGATCGAAGAAGACCATGGCCTCTGAGCTTCTCGGGGACTTTGGCCGGACTGTTGGCGTGCCGGATGTGCGCGCAGGAATAGGAGGAACACTTTTGGAAATCAAAGACATATTGACAGGGGCCATTGAACAGGCCGCTAAAGATGCCATCCAGGAAGGCGCTCTGCCGGAAGGCCAGCTGCCTCAGATCGTCCTGGAGGTGCCGCCAACGAAAGAGTTCGGCGACTTTGCGACAAACTTCGCCATGCAGTCGGCCCGCGTCTTCCATCGGAATCCGCGCCAGATTGCCGAAGAACTCGCCAAGCGCATCAAGGGAGACTGGCTCGATCACACGCAGATCGCAGGGCCGGGCTTCCTGAACTTCTACCTCAAGGGCAATGTGCTCTACGATTCCTTCCAGAAGATCCTGGAGGCCGGGGAGTCCTTCGGCAATCTGCCAAAGCTTGACCATCCGAAGATCCAGGTCGAGTACGTCAGCGCCAACCCGACGGGCCTGCTGCACGTCGGCCACGGCCGCGGCGCGGCTGCCGGCTCGGCTCTCGTCAACCTGTTGCGCGCAGCGGGCTATCCGGTCGAGAGCGAGTACTACATCAACGATGCCGGCAACCAGATGAACAACCTCGCGCGCTCCGTCAATGCGCGCTACCTCGAGCTGCTCGGCCAGGAGGTCACGTTCCCGGAGGACGGCTACCACGGCCAGGACATCATCGACACGGCGCAGCGCATCATCGACCGCGACGGCGACAAGTACCTCGCGCTCAGTGAGGAAGATCGCCTCGATATCTTCAAGGACCTCGCTTACCACGAGAAGCTGGCCATCCTCAAGGAGGACCTCGAGCGCTTCCACGTGACGTTCGACAAGTGGTTCAGCGAGCGCACGCTCCACCCGGATGCGGTGCGCAAGGTTGTCGAGATTCTCAAGGAGAAGGGCGATATCTACGAGAAGGACGGTGCCCTCTGGCTTAAGTCGACGGCGTACGGCGACGACAAGGACCGTGTCGTCATCCGCGACAACGGCGTGCCGACGTACCTCGCGGCCGATATTGCCTACCACCACAACAAGTACGAGCGCGGCTTTGACCGCCTCATCAACATCTGGGGCGCCGACCATCACGGCTACGTCTGCCGCGTCAAGGCCGCCATGCAGGCGCTCGGCCATGATCCGGAGAAACTCACCGTGCTGCTCTTGCAGATGGTCAGCCTCTACCGCGGCGGCGAGCTCGTCAAGATGAGCAAGCGCACGGGCCAGAGCGTCACCTTGAATGAGCTCATGGAAGAAGTCGGCACAGACGCCGCACGCTATTTCTTCCTCATGCGCTCGCTCGACAGCCAGCTCGACTTTGACCTCGACCTCGCCAAGAAGAAGTCGAACGACAACCCGGTCTACTACATCCAGTATGCGCACGCCCGCATCTGCAGCATCTTCCGCCAGGCGCAGGAGACAAAGCTCGCGCTCGGCAAGGCACCGAAGCTCGACCTCCTGACGGATGAGAGTGAAGTTGCCCTGATCAAGAAGATTGAGGAGTATCCGGAAGAGGTCAAGAAGGCTGCTGACGACTACGCGCCGCAGCGCATCGCGCGCTACAGCTACGACCTTGCGGCGCTGTTCCACAGCTTCTACAACAAGTGCCGCATCATGGGCGTCGACCACGACCTCGCGGAGGCGCGCCTCGCGCTCGTCACGGTCACGGCGCATGTCATCCGCCACAGCCTCGGCATCCTCGGCGTATCGGCACCGGAACACATGTGAGTTTGGATTGATTACGCATTTTGCGAAGGGAGATATAGAAATGGATTTTCTGAAAAGCTCGGAAGTTGATGTAGCGTACTACATCTTGACGCAGTCGGGGGAGAAGATGTACTACAAGGATCTCGTCCTCGACGTTATCGAGAAGACGCACAAGCCGGTGCAGTCGCTGTCGGCTGCCATCTCGGAAGTCTACACGCTCATCAATATGGACAGCCGCTTCCACTATGAAGGCGAAGGCCAGTGGGGGCTGACGGAATGGAATCCGCCAGAGGTCAAGCGCTCCCATTCCAGCCGCTCGACGTCTGGCTCGAGCAAGGCCGCAGCCAAGGCCAGCAGCAACCGCAAGAAGAAACTCGAAAGCATCCAGGAATAATCGATGGATTGACATCCCCATGCGATTCGGGGTAGAATAGTCAACATGTGTTTCAAAGAACAAGCAGGAGGCAGTTCCATGGCAAAGTATATTTTCGTTACCGGTGGCGTTGTTTCTTCCCTGGGCAAGGGCATCACGGCTGCATCGCTCGGCCGTCTTCTCAAGAGCCGGGGAATCAAGGTCACGATCCAGAAGTTCGATCCGTATATCAACATCGATCCGGGCACGATGAGTCCTTACCAGCACGGTGAGGTCTTTGTCACGGATGACGGTGCGGAGACGGATCTCGATCTCGGCCACTACGAGCGCTTCATCGACATCAACCTGACGAAGAACTCCAACATCACGACGGGCAAGGTCTATTGGTCGGTCCTCAACAAGGAGCGCAAGGGCGAGTACCTCGGCTCGACCGTTCAGGTCATCCCGCACATCACGAATGAGATCAAGCAGAAGGTCTACGACGTGGCAAAGGCTGACGGCGCTGATGTCGTCATCACGGAGATCGGCGGCACGGTCGGCGATATCGAGAGCCAGCCGTTCCTCGAAGCCATCCGCCAGGTCAAGAAGGAAGTCGGCCCGAACGATACGCTCTACATCCATGTCACGCTCCTGCCGTACATCTCGGCAGCTGGCGAGCTCAAGACGAAGCCGACGCAGCACAGCGTCAAGGAGCTGCGCGCCATCGGCATCCAGCCGGACATCCTCGTCTGCCGCACGGAGAAGACGATCTCCAAGGAGATGAAGGAAAAGATTGCCATGTTCTGCGACGTGCAGCCGGAAGCTGTCATCGAGAACCGCACCGCGTCGACAATCTACGAAGTCCCGTTGATGATGCAGAAGGAAGGTCTCGACAAGATCGCGCTCAAGAAGCTCAACATGGACTACGGTCCGGCTGACATGAGCGAGTGGGAGAAGATGGTCTATAAGATCAACCACCCGCAGAAGCGCGTCAAGATCGCGGTCGTCGGCAAGTACGTCGAGCTGCCGGATGCCTATATCTCCGTGACCGAGGCGCTCCATCACGGCGGCATTGCCAACGATGCGCAGGTCAAGATCAACTGGGTCAATGCAGAGGAGATCGAGGAGAATCCGGACATGGATCTCGACGAGGTCTTCGTCGGCTGCAAGGGCATCCTCGTGCCGGGCGGCTTTGGCAGCCGCGGCGTCGAGGGCAAGATCAAGGCCATCCAGTACGCGCGTGAGCACAAGATCCCGTTCCTCGGGCTCTGCCTTGGCATGCAGTGCGCCGTCATCGAGTTCGCCCGCCACGTCTGCGGCATGGAGGACGCTCATTCGACGGAGTTCGATCCGGAGACGACGCATCCTGTCATCTCGCTGATGGAATCGCAGCAGGGCATCGAGAAGAAGGGCGGCACGATGCGCCTCGGTTCGTATCCCTGCACGCTCGCCAATGGCACGCATGCAAAGGAAGCGTACGGCACGAACCTCATCCATGAGCGTCATCGCCATCGTTTCGAGTTCAACAATGAATTCCGCGGCGCCCTGCAGGAAAAGGGCATGGTCATCGCCGGCACGCTGCCGGATGACAGCCTGGTCGAGATGATCGAGGTCAAGGACCACCCGTGGTTCGTCGCCACGCAGGCGCATCCGGAACTCAAGTCGCGCCCGAACAACCCGCATCCGCTGTTCCGCGACTTCCTCAAGGCCGCTCTTGCTCAGTAAAACAGCATGACGATAGAGAAGACCCGCATTGCCGGGTCTTTTTGACGTGAATCGCATGGAATGGCATGATGCACCGAATGACATGAAGGATGATTGTATGAATGCATTATTTACCGCGATGCTGCAGGACGGAGCCCTGCAGCGCCTGCGGGAGAACACGCAGGGCGAGCCGCGCGAAGCCCTGATCTACGGGCTCGGCGGCTCACAGAAGCACGCCGCTGTCGCTGCCTGCTACGCTTCAATGCCGCAGATGATGGCCATCATCTGCCACTCGTCGGAGACGCTCTCCGATTGGAAGGAGGACCTCAGGCTGCTGCTCCCGAAGGTCCCCATCGTCGAACTGCCGGAGGTCGATACGTTTGACGTCAAGGCGGCGGCCAAGAGCCAGGAGCGGGCCGCCAGGCGCATGGAGGTGCTCGGCCGCCTCGTGCGCGGCGAGCATGTCATCGTGCTCACGCGCACGGAAGCAGCCGTGCAGAAGGGCATGGGCCGCAATGAATTCATGCGGCTCTCGCTCTCGCTGCGCATGGGCGACGTCCTGCCGCGCGAGGACCTCTTGGAGCGCCTCGTCGACCTTGGCTACGAGCACGCGGAGGAGGTCGAGCGCGTCGGACAGTTCAGCGTGCGCGGCGGCATCGTCGACATCTTTGCCATCAATGCGGCTGAGCCGGTGCGCGTCGAGTACTTCGACGACGAGATCGACTCGCTGCGTGAATTCGACCTCGACTCGAAGCGCTCGACCAAGAACATCGGCGCGGCGACCATCATGCCGCTGGCACAGACGGACGATTCGGGCCGGCCGGAACTCTTCCTCTCGTACCTCGAGGGGAAGGGGACTGTCCTCTTTGATGAGCCGACGCGCGTCCGCGACACGATCCGCACGATGGTGCGCGAGAACCCGGACATCAAGGGCAAGATCTTCAGCTGGGAGGAACTCTTGGAAGCCGCGCGCGCCAACCGCGTCGTCTACCTGGCACTCCTCTTGCAGCAGGTGCCGGGCGCTGTGCCCGTTGAGACGATTGGCGTGACGGCAACGACGATGACGCCGTTCCGCCGCCAGATGGACCTCTTGGAGAACGAGGCCAATCGCTGGCTCGCGCAGAAGCAGCGCGTGCTCGTGCTGCTCGGCGATAGGGAGAAGGCGAACAGCCTGCGTGAGTTCTTCGCGCACCGCCGCATCCCGTCTCTCATCGAGGGCGCAGCAGAGCCTCTCCATGACAATGCCATTAACATCCGCCGCGGGGCCCTGCTCACGGGCTTCGAGATGGCGTCCGCGCGCCTCGTCGTCGTGACGGAGAAGGACATCTTCGGCCGCCACAAGCGCCACACGGCTGTCCGCAAGCACAGCGACTACGGCGAGAAGATCTCGCATTTCCGCGACATCAAGCCGGGCGACTACGTCGTGCACGAGAGCCACGGTATCGGCAAGTACCTCGGCGTCGAGACGCTCGATGTCGGCGGCATCCACAAGGACTACCTGCACATCCAGTACGCGGGCGACGACAAGCTCTTCGTGCCGACGGACCAGGTCGGCCTCTTGCAGAAGTACATCGGCTCGGAGGGCGATGTGCCGCGCCTGCACCGCATGGGCGGCACGGAGTGGGTCAAGGCCAAGGCGCGCGCCAAGAAGTCGGTCGAGGACATTGCGCAGAAGCTCATTGAGATCTACGCGAAGCGCAAGGAGGCCAAAGGCCATGCCTTCCCGCCGGACGATGTGAGCCAGCGCGAGTTCGAGGACGCATTCCCCTACGAGGAGACGGAAGACCAGCTGCGCGCCATCGCGGAGATCAAGGCGGACATGGAGAAAGAGAAGCCCATGGACCGCTTGCTCTGCGGCGACGTCGGCTTCGGCAAGACGGAAGTCGCCATACGCGCGGCTTACAAGGCGGCCATGGACGGCAAGCAGGTGGCCGTGCTCGTGCCGACGACCGTCCTCGCGCAGCAGCATTACCAGACGTTTACGACGCGCTTCAACGGCTTTGCGCCGGTCATCGATGTCATCTGCCGCTTCCGCACGGCGAAGCAGCAGAAGGAGACCATCGAGAAGGTGCGCCTCGGCCAGGTGGACATCCTCATCGGCACGCATGCCATCCTCAACCAGAACAAGGTCAAGTGGAAGGACCTTGGTCTCTTGATCGTCGACGAGGAACAGCGCTTCGGCGTCAAGCAGAAGGACAAGATCCGCAAGCTCGCCGCCGGCATCGACGTCCTGACGCTCTCGGCAACGCCGATACCGCGCACGCTCCACATGTCGCTCGTCGGCGCGCGCGATATGAGCATCATCGAGACGCCGCCGGCCGAGCGCTTCCCCGTGCAGACGTACGTTGTCGAGAACAACGATACGATCCTCGCGAACGCCATCAAGCGTGAGATGAGGCGCGGCGGGCAGGTCTACTTCATCTACAACCGCGTCGACACCATCGACCGCATGCGCGACCACATCGAATCGCTCGTGCCCGAGGCGCGGATCCAGACGGCACATGGCCAGATGCCCGAGGAACTGCTCGAGCACGTCATGATGGACTTCTACGAGGGCGATTACGACATCCTGCTCGCGACGAGCATCGTCGAGAACGGCCTCGACGTTGCCAATGCCAACACGATCATCGTCTACAACGCCGACCACTTCGGCCTGTCGCAGCTCTATCAGATGCGCGGGCGCGTCGGCCGCTCGCATCACATGGCCTTTGCGTACTTTGTCTATCAGGCGGACAAGATCCTGACCGAGACGGCCGAGAAGCGCCTGCAAGCCATGAAGGAGTTCGCCGAGCTCGGCGCGGGCTTCAAGATCGCCATGCGCGATCTCGAGATCCGCGGTGCGGGCAATCTGCTCGGTGCCCAGCAGCACGGTCACATTGCCAGCGTCGGCTTCGAGATGTACTGTAAGCTCCTCGAAGAGGCCGTAGAGAGATTGCAGAGCGGCAAGGCGCCTGAGGAAGCACCGCCGGAGCCTGTCATCGACCTGCAGACGGAAGCCTACATCGATGGCGGCTTCATCACAGACGCCATGCACAAGATCGAGATCTACCAGCGCATCGCGGCCGTCCGCAGCAATGAGGAGCTGCGGAGCCTGCTCGATGAGCTCATCGACCGCTTCGGCGACCCGACGAAGCCGGTCATGCACCTCTTGGAGGTCGCGCGCATCAAGAACTACGCGCGCGAGCTCGGCATCCGCGCTATCAAGGAATTGCCGCTGGCGCTCGACCTCTACTTCCTGCCAGAAAAGCGCATGCCGGCCAAGGGGATGCTCGCACTTGCCAACCTCTTCGGCAAGCGCATGCGGAGCCTGCCTGAAAAGAACGGGCTGCGCTTTGCGCTCAGTGACCGCTACAAGAAGAACATCACGAATTTCGTCACGCGCGTGCTCATGATCGCTGCCGGTGACGATGAGGCGCTCGAGGCAAAGGCAAGGGAAAAGGCCAGCGCCATCAAGAAGAGTCAGAAGGGAAAGGAAAGAGAGACAGAATGAAACAGCCAAAGATCACCGTAGTCGGACTTGGCCCGGGCCGCTTCGGCCTCATCACATTGGAATCCTGGCAGACTATGCAGGCGGCAGCGCATCTTGTACTGCGCACGCGCATCCATCCGACTGTCGCAGAGATCGAGAAGCGCGGCCTGACGTTCTCGTCATACGACGGCTTCTACGAAGAAGCGCCGGATTTTGAGACGCTCTACCGCCATATCGCTGAAGATCTGCTGCGGCGCGCAACTGAGCAGGGCGACCTCGTCTACGCCGTGCCCGGCAGCCCGCTCGTCGCCGAGCGCACCGTCGTGCTGCTGCGCGAACTCGCGAAGGAGACGGATACCGCAGTCGACATCCTGCCCGGCATGAGCTTTGTCGAGGTCATGTACACGCGCCTCGGCATCGACCCCATCGAGGGTC
Organism: Mitsuokella jalaludinii DSM 13811; assembly: GCF_000702905.1. Classification (GTDB taxonomy): domain Bacteria; phylum Bacillota; class Negativicutes; order Selenomonadales; family Selenomonadaceae; genus Mitsuokella; species Mitsuokella jalaludinii. Next base: position 224,369 of record NZ_JNKR01000001.1, on the reverse strand, counting down.
TGACGATCCTCGATGCAGAGGATGTCAGCACGCTCAAGGAGCGCCCGGCCCAGTCGCTCGTCATCACGCAGGTCTACGATCCCATCATCGCCTCGGACACGAAGCTCATGCTCATGGAGTTCTATCCCGACGAGTACGAGGTCACCTACATCCACAATCTCGCCCTGCCCGACGAATCCATCCGGAAGATTCCGCTCTACGAGCTCGACCGCCAGAAGGATGTCGACCATCTGACGAGTCTCTTTGTGCCAGCACAATGAGCCGAAACGCGCCTGTTCGCGGTTATTTTTCCGAAAACCCTTGATTTTTCAAGGGTTTTCTGCTAAATTTTGATAAGCAGGCAGGATATTCGCGGCAGGCCGCGAATATCTGTCACATAAGCAAAACCATTATTTAAGGAGGCTACAATCGTGAATAAAGCTGAATTGATAGCTAGCGTTGCTGAAAAAGCAGGTCTGACGAAGAAAGACGCAGAGAAGGCTGTGGTCGCTATCTTCGATAGCATCCAGCAGGCTATGGTTGAGGGCGATAAAGTACAGGTGATTGGCTTCGGTACGTTTGAAGTCAAGGAGCGTTCTGCTCGCGCAGGCCGCAACCCGCGCACGAACGAGACGATCCAGATCCCGGCTTCGAAGAATCCGGTGTTCAAGGCTGGCAAGGCCCTGAAAGATGCGGTTAACGCATAATCTGGCTTGTGTACGAGAGGCTGGGTTCCTTCGGGAGCCCGGCTTCTTCTTGTATTGGAGGGATAGGCTTGGATCTCGGTTTATCGTCAAAGGTTGTCCTGCTCACGGGCGGCACTTCCGGCATCGGACTGGAAGCGGCGCGTGAATTCCTGCAGGAAGGTGCCAGTGTCTGCCTGATGGGGCGCTCCGAGGAGCGCGGCCGTGAGGCAGCGGCACGCCTCGCGCAGGAGGCCGGGGCAGAGCGAATCTGCTTCCTGCAGGGGGATGTGAAGAGCGTCGAGGACTGCGGCCGCGTGGTCAAAGGGACGGTGGCGCACTTTGGCCGCCTCGATGTGCTCGTCAATTCGGCGGGCATCTATCGGGAAGGGGCGCTTGAAGACCTCGGGGAAGAGGAACTCGACGATATCCTCGCCTGCAATGTCAAGGGCGTCTTCCACATGACGAAGGCCGCTCTGCCTGCGCTCAAGGCCGCTCGCGGCGCTGTCGTCAACGTGTCGTCTGACGCAGGTGTCCACGGCAACTACTTCTGTACGGCTTACTGCGCGAGCAAAGGCGCTGTCGTGCTCTTCACGCGCGCGCTCGCACTCGAGGTGGCCGCCTTCGGCGTGCGCGTCAATGCCATCGCACCGGGCGACATCATGACGCCTCTGACAGAGGCGCAGCTCGGTACGGGGGAAAGGCGTGAAGCGAACCTCAGGGAGATGGCTGCTGTCTATCCGCTCGGCCGCATCGGCACGGCGCAGGAAGCGGCTTCACTCATCGTCTTCCTCGCCTCGGCGCGCGCGTCTTTCGTGACGGGCGCCATCTACGGGATTGACGGAGGCCTGACTGCCTGATGCATAAGATACTGATACTCACGGCCTCGATTGGTTCGGGGCACATCAAGGCGGCCGAGGCCATCGAGACGGAACTGCGCCGCCTGCTGCCCGATGCCGAGATCACGACGGTCGACTTCATGGCGCGCCGCATCTCGCGCATCCACTGGTTCATGAAGGAATTCTACCTGGCGATGCTGGCCTTCGTGCCGAACCTCTACGACGTTTTCTACAAGCTCTCGGGCGGTTCCTCGGGCGGCACGCTCGTCCAGAACGCCTTTGCCTGGATTATGATGCCGGTCATGAAGCGGCTCGTGCGCCGCTACGAGCCGGACCTCGTGCTCTGCACGCACCCGTTCCCTGAGGGAGCGGCTTCTCTCCTGCGCCGCCGCCAGCAGGAATCATACCGGCTCGCGACAGTCATGACGGACTATTCCCTGCACCAGATCTGGCTCTATCCGGCCGTTGATCGCTACTACATGGCGACGGAGGAGATGCGCATGGGCATGATCAGCCATGGCTTTGCCGTCAATACGCTCGAGGTGCCCGGCATCCCTGTCGCGAGTGTCCTGCAGGAGATGAAGGACAAAGCCACTGTGCGGCGCGCGCTGGCTATACCGGAGGGGCAGCCAGCCGTCCTCTTGATGGGCGGCGGCCTCGGCCTCGGCGGCATCGAGTCGAACTTGCGCGACCTCGAGGAGATCGAAGCGCGCCTGACCATCCTCGTCGTGGCCGGGCGCAATCAACGTCTGATGGAGCGCGTGCAGGACATGGCGGACGCCTCGCATCATCAGGTGCTCGTCTGGGGTTACACGGATCAGGTACACTTCCTCATGCGGGCGGCTGACCTCTTGATCACGAAGCCTGGGGCGCTGACCATCAGCGAGGCGTTCGTGCTCGGCCTGCCGATGCTGCTGCACGATCCCATCCCGGGGCCTGAGACGGAGAACGCCATCTATGCGACGCAGCACGGGGCGGCTGTCTGGCTCCATCCGCGCGAGGACCTCGCGCGGTCTGTCCGGAAACTCCTGGACGGCGATTCACTCGCTGCGATGAGCCGGGCCGCCGTTTCTTGTGCGCGCCCCGATGCCGCGCCGTCCATTGCCGAAGATCTGAAGGATTTGCTGTTGAGAAGGAGTTGATTTCATGAAGCAAAGGATAAAGCAGAGGAAGGGTCTCTTCAACTGGTTCACGATCCTCTTAGTCATCATCATCGGTTATTTTGCCGTGATCCTCGTCAAGCAGCAGATCTACCTGAACCAGGTCAGCGCCGATCAGGCTGCGGCAGAGGAGCGCCTCGCGACGGCAAGGGCTGAGCACGAGCGCCTCGTCAAGGAGAAGGATGACCTCAACCGCCTTGATTACATCGAGAAGATCGCGCGCGAGGAGCTCGGCATGACGCGCAGGGGAGAACTGCCGTACAGCTCAGGGAAATCCGTAGGCTCGCGCTGACTGAAATCGCGTTCTTTCCTTGACACTGCTGAGCGCGCAAGGTTATAATAAAGCGTGTATTTTCCATCACGACTTAAGGAGGAAGAATTAATTTGTCCATTGAAGTTGGCAATGTAGTTGAGGGTGTTGTCACGGGCATCACGAATTTCGGTGCTTTCGTAGAATTGCCGGAAGGCAAGACGGGTCTCATCCATATCTCTGAGGTAGCGGATGTCTATGTCAAGGATGTCCACGATTTCCTCTCCGAACATGACAAGGTGAAGGTTAAGGTATTGAGCATCGATGATCGCGGCAAGATTGCCCTTTCCATCAAGCAGCTTCAGGAGAAGAAGCCAGAAGCACAGGCTCCGGCAGGGAATTCTTCCTTCCGCCCGCAGCGCCAGAGCCGCGGACCGCGGGATTTCCGCCGCGGTGGCCGCTACAGCAATTCCACGGCCTCGTTTGAAGACAAGCTCTCGAAGTTCCTCAAGGACAGTGACGAGCGCCTGACGGACCTGCGCCGCAAGACGGATTCGAAGCGCGGAGGCCGTGGCTCCCGCCGCTCGGATTGATCATCTGAAATCGGAATGATACAAGCACTCTTGACGGGGTGCTTTTGTTCTTTATGTTGAAGGCAGATGGCTCTATGGGCTTTATGATTGAAGAAGCATTGCGCTACGCCAGGGCGCAGGGACTCCTGCACCGCGGCATGCACGTGCTCGTGGCCTGCTCCGGCGGGCCGGACTCCCTGGCCCTGCTCGACATCTTGCTGCGGCTGCGCGGGCGTCTTCGCCTCGCCCTGACTGTGGCGCACTTCGAGCACGGCATACGCGGCGCCTCATCGGAAGGCGATGCATCATTTGTCGCCGCGTTCTGCAAGGAGCGCGGCGTGCCCTGCTTCATCGGGCACGGTGATGTGCCCTCTGCTGCGCGCGCACAGGGCAAGTCGCTCGAGCTTGCGGCGCGCGAACTGCGCTACGCGTTCTTTTGGCAGACGATGGCGCGCGTCGGCGCGGATGTCCTCGCGACGGCTCATCACGCCGATGACCAGGCCGAGACGGTGCTCATGCGCATCCTGCGCGGCACGGGGCTCGACGGCCTCTCTGCCATGAAGCCGCGCGAGGGAAAGAAGATCCGCCCGCTGCTCTTTGCGCGGCGCGCGGAGATCCTCGCTTACTGCGGGGCGCGCGGCCTTGAGCCGCGCCACGATGCGACGAACGATCTCCCTGATTGCACGCGCAACGTGTTGCGCCTCAAGGTGCTACCGTACCTGCAGCAGTCATGCAATCCAGAAGTCGCGCGTGCGCTCTGCCAGCTCGCTGAGCTCGCACGCGCCGACTGCGATTACCTCGAGCAGCAACTCGATGCAATCTGGCCCTATCTGACGCGCGAGGAAGAGGGACAGCGCAAGATCGTGCTCGCCTCGCTGCGCCGCCAGCATCCGGCCATGCAGCGCCGCGCGCTGCGCCGCCTCTATCGGGAGGCGGCGGGGAGCGGCAGGGACCTCAGCTTCATCCATGTGGAAGAGCTGCGCCAGCTGGCGATCTCTGAGCGGCCGACCGGCAAGGTGCTGGCACTTTCCGGCGGGTATCGGGCCTGCTTCTCGTACGACAGGCTCTTCCTGCGGCAATCCTCCGAGGAGGTCTCGGAGACGCCGGCGGACCTTGCCGTCCGGCCGGAGATACCGGGCGTGACCGAAGCGGGCAGCCTCGTCATCGAGGCGGAGTTCTGCCGGGAGCGGCCTGTACCTGCCGGGCCCGGCGCCTTCTACCTCGATGCCGACGTCCTCGCGCGCGGCCCGCTCGTCTTCCGCTACCGGCGGCCCGGCGACTTCATCGAGCTTCCTGCTGGGCGCAAGAAACTCAAGGACGTCCTCATCGACGACAAGGTCCCGCGCGAAGAGCGCAGCCGGCTGCTGCTGCTGGCGAACGGCCAGGAGATCCTCTGGATCGCAGGCAGGCGGCGCACGAGCCATTACCCGGTCAACGACCGAACAAAGAGAATCCTGTATTTCCAAATAAAAGAAAAGAGGCACACAAATGACTAAAGACATGAATGCGGATATCGAGAAAGTCGTCTTCTCGGAAGAGGAGCTCAAGAAGCGCATCGCAGAGCTCGGCAAAGAGATCACGGAAGATTACAAGGACGTGAAGGAGACGATCTACTGCGTCGGCATCCTCAAGGGCGCCGTCGTCTTCTACACGGACCTCGTGCGCAACATCAATCTGCCGGTCCATTTCGACTTCATGATCGCTTCGAGCTACGGCAACGGCACGGAGTCGAGCGGCTCGGTGAAGATCCTCAAGGATCTCGATTACGATGTAGAAGGAAAACACCTGATCATCATCGAAGATATCATCGATTCGGGCACGACGATGAATTACCTCATGAAGTATTTCCGCGAGCGCAAGCCGAAGAGCGTCAAGCTCTGCTCGCTGCTCTCGAAGCCGTCGCGCCGCACGGTCGATGTGAACATCGACTACTGCGGTTATACGGTCCCCGACGAATTCCTCGTAGGCTATGGCCTCGATTATGCGGAGAAATACCGCAATCTGCCGTACATCGGTGTGCTCAAGCCTGAGATCTACGAATAAGGGCCAGCTGCTCCTGGAGCAAAAGCTCTGAGACAAAGGAGGACAATGGATTGAATAAGTTTCTACGCAATGTAGGGTTCTATCTGCTCATCATCCTGGTGGCAATCTCCGTCATCGACTACTTCTCGACGAAGAACACGAACCGCCAGGAAGTGGAGTACACGCAGTTCCTGCAGCAGGTAGACAAGGGCGATGTGTCGAAGGTCGTGATCATCCAGAACACGATCCACGGCACGCTCGCAGATGGCACGGAGTTCACGACCATCACGCCGGATGCCCCGAATAATGACCCGGACCTCTACCAGAAGCTCTCGGCGAAGGGGATCGACATCGCGGCGGAGAATCCGCCGGAGCCGCCCTGGTGGTCGCAGATGTTCTCGTCTGTCATCCCCATCCTGCTGCTCATCGGCGTCTGGTTCTTCATCATGCAGCAGACGCAGGGCGGTGGCGGACGCGTCATGTCGTTCGGCAAGAGCCGCGCGCGCATGAGCGGCGCCGACAAGATCAAGGTCACGTTCCGCGATGTCGCCGGTGCGGATGAGGCGAAGCAGGAGCTCGAAGAAGTCGTCGAGTTCCTCAAGCACCCGAAGAAGTTCAACGAGCTTGGCGCCCGCATCCCGAAGGGCGTCCTGCTCTTCGGCCCTCCGGGCACCGGTAAGACGCTGCTTGCACGCGCTGTCGCAGGCGAGGCGGGTGTACCGTTCTTCTCGATTTCGGGCTCGGACTTCGTCGAGATGTTCGTCGGTGTCGGCGCTTCGCGTGTCCGCGACCTCTTCGAGCAGGCGAAGAAGAATGCGCCGTGCATCGTCTTCATCGATGAGATCGATGCAGTTGGACGCCAGCGCGGCGCTGGCGTCGGTGGCGGCCACGATGAGCGCGAGCAGACGCTCAATCAGCTGCTCGTCGAGATGGACGGCTTTGCGGCCAACGAGGGCATCATCATCATCGCGGCGACGAACCGCCCGGATATCCTCGACCCGGCGCTCCTGCGCCCGGGCCGCTTCGACCGCCAGATTGTCGTCGATAAGCCCGATGTGCGCGGCCGTCTGGCCATCCTCAAGGTCCACACGAAGGGCAAGCCGATGGCAAAGGATGTCGACCTCGATATCATCGCGCGCCGCACGCCGGGCTTTACGGGTGCGGACCTCTCGAACCTCGTCAATGAGGCGGCACTGCTCGCCGCCCGCCGCGAAAAGCACAAGGTCGGCATGACGGAGATGGAAGAAGCCATCGAGCGCGTCATCGCAGGTCCGGAGCGCAAGTCGCACGTCATGAGCGAAGAAGAGAAGCGCCTGACGGCATACCATGAGGGCGGCCATACGCTCGTCGGCATGATGCTCAAGCACGCCGATCCTGTCCACAAGGTCACGATCATCCCGCGCGGCCGCGCAGGCGGCTACACGCTGATGCTGCCGAAGGAAGACCGCAACTACGCAACGCGCTCCGAGCTCCTCGACCGCCTCAAGGTCGCGATGGGCGGCCGCGTCGCGGAAGAAGTCGTGCTCAAGGAGATCTCCACGGGCGCTTCGCAGGATATCCAGCAGGCATCGCGCATCGTGCGCAGCATGATCATGCAGTACGGCATGAGCGATGTGCTCGGACCTGTCGCCTACGGCGAGAGCCAGAACCATCAGGTATTCCTCGGCCGTGACATCAACCATCAGCGCAACTACTCGGAAGAAGTGGCCAGCGAGATCGACAAGGAAGTCCGCAAGTACATGGAAGAGGCGTACGAAGCTTGCCGCAAGATCATCACGGAGAACCGCGACAAGCTCGAGCTCATCGCGCAGGCGCTTATGGAGCGCGAGACACTGACGGCCAAGGAACTCGAAGAGCTCCTGACGACGGGAAGCATCACCGATCCGGACGACAAGGACGAGGACGACAAGCCGCAGTCCGGCACGCCGGCCGTGACGCCGCTGCCCGTAGAGCAGGCAGAGAAGCCTGAGGCAGTGGCAAAAGAGACGGAGAAGGAATCGGAAGAGGAACACGAGAAGGAAGCCGAACCGAAATTCAACGTCACGCATTACGACAAATAAGAAGATGCAGCAAAAGCAGGGCTGTTCTCGCAAGAGAATCCCTGCTTTTTTTATACCCCGCTACGGTGTATAATATAGTGGTGTTACAATGAGGAGGTGGCGTTTTTGCGCTCAAAGATATTAGACTTGCTCAGAGAAGCAGGCGATTCCTACCTTTCTGGTGAGGAGATGGCGAAGCGCCTGGGCGTTTCGCGCACGGCGGTCTGGAAGCACATCCAGGAGCTGCGCCGCGATGGCTATGACATCGTCAGCCACTCGCGCAGCGGCTATTCCCTGCAGAGTGCGCCGGACACGCTTCGCCCGGAAGAAATCAAGAATGGCCTCCGCACGAGGCGCATCGGCAGGGAGATCCGCTTCTATCCGACCGTCGATTCGACAAACCTCGAGGCGAAGCGGCTCGCACAGCAGGGCGCGCCGGACGGCCTCATCGTCGTCGCTGAGGAACAGGGCAAGGGGCGCGGCCGCCTCGAGCGCTCGTTCTTCTCACCGGCGGGCAAAGGAATCTGGTTCTCGGTCATCCTGCGCCCCGACTTCCTGCCGCAGGAAGCGCCGAAATGTACGCTGCTGTCGGCCGTCGCTGTCGCGCAGGCCGCAGAGGATTTCGGCATGAAGGTCGGCATCAAGTGGCCGAACGATGTGCTTGCAGATGGCAGGAAGCTCGTGGGCATCCTGACCGAGATGAGCGCCGAGATGGAGCGCATCCACTACGTCATCATCGGCACGGGCATCAACGTCAACATCGCCGAAGAGGATTTCCCCGAGGACCTGCGCGACAAGGCGACTTCGCTCTCGCAGTTGAAGGGCGAGGAGATTCCGCGCGTGGCGTTCTTCCGCGCCGTCCTGGAGCACATGGATGCGCTCTACGACTCCATCCTGCGCGAGGGCTTCGCTGAGGTTTTCTCCATGTGGCGCCGTTACAGCATCACGCTGGGGCAGATGGTGCGCGTCATCGATGCGCGCGGCGGCAAGGATGCCTTTACGGGCAGGGCTGTTGATATCGACGAGGACGGCGCTCTGCTCGTCGATACGGCAGAAGGACGCCGACGCGTCCTCGCGGGCGACGTCTCCATCCGCCCGCAGCAGGACTGAGACAGGCTTTTACAACAGGAGGATTATATTTGTTATTAGTTCTAGATATCGGCAACACGAATATTGCCATGGGTACCTATGAGGGCAAGGAGCTCCAGAAACACTGGCGCATCTCGACGGACCGCCAGAAGACGGGCGACGAGTACGGCATGCTCATCAACAGCCTGTTCCACTATCAGGGCATCGAGATGGCCGACATCCATGCCATCATCATCTCATCTGTCGTGCCGCCGCTCGTCGTGCCATTCATCAAGATGTGCGAGCGCTATTTCCACCTGCGCCCGCTGATCGTCGGGCCCGGCATCAAGACGGGCATCCGCCTCCACTACGAGAACCCGCGCTCCATCGGCGCGGACCGCATCGTCAATGTCGTCGGCGCCTACGAGCAGTACGGTGGCCCGCTGATTGTCATCGACATCGGCACGGCGACGACCTTCGATGTCGTGGCGAAGAACGGCGACTTCCTGGGCGGCGTCATCGCGCCGGGCATCGGCACGAGCTCGGAGGCGCTCTTCCAGCGCGCAGCCCAGCTGCCGCGCATCGAGCTCGTGCCGCCGAAGAATATCATCTGCCGCAATACGATCCAGGGCATGCAGGCGGGCATCATCTTCGGCTACGTCGGCCAGATTGACGAGATCGCGCGCCGCATCAAGCGGGAGATGCGCGAGAACGGCGTGGAGGAAGAGGTCAAGGTCATCGCGACGGGCGGGCTCGCGCGCATGATCTCGAAGGAATCTGCCACGATCGACAAGATCGACCACTTCCTGACGCTCACGGGTCTGCGCGTCCTCTACGAGCGCAACCAGAAAGGACATCCCCATGAAGATCGGTGAGTACAGCTTCAAGGCGCCGGTATTCCTCGCGCCGATGGCCGGCGTGACGGATACGGCCTACCGTATCATCGCGCACGATATGGGCTGCCCGCTCTGCTTTGCTGAGATGGTGTCGTCGCAGGGCATCCACTTCCGCAATGAGCGCACGCTCGCCATGCTGCAGTCGGAGCCGGAGGAACGCCCGCTGGCCATGCAGATCTTCGCCAATACGCCGGAGATGGCGGCGGAGGCGGCTGCCTTCGTCGAATCGCTCGGCACGGCCGACATCCTCGACTTCAACATGGGCTGTCCTGCACCGAAGATTGTCAAGAACGGGGAGGGCTCGGCCCTGATGCGTGACCCCGAGAAGGCCTACGCGATCCTCTCGGCCATCCGCAAGGCCGTCAAGATGCCCGTGACCGTCAAGATGCGCAAGGGCTGGGATGACAGCTCAGTCAATGTCGTCGAGATAGCGAAGCTCGCGGAAGCAGCTGGCGTCGATGCTATCGCTGTGCACGGCCGCACGCGCGAGCAGTTCTATACGGGCCGTGCAGACTGGGAGATCATCGGCGCCGTCAAGCGCGCCGTCAAGGTGCCCGTCATCGCCAATGGCGATGTGCGCACCTTTGATGACCTCGACAGGATCCGCGAGGTCACGGGCTGCGACGGCGTCATGATCGGCCGCGCTGCGCAGGGGAATCCCTGGATCTTCCGCCAGTTCACGCATTACCTTGAGACGGGCGAGCGCCTGCCGGGGCCGACGATGCAGGAGCGCGCAGCAGTCATCATGCGCCATCTCGATCTGCTGCTCAAGTACAAGGGCGACTACGTCGGCCCGCGCGAGATGCGCAAGCATGCGACCTGGTACACGCGCGGCATCGTGCACGGCGCCGTCCTGCGCGACCGCTTCAACAAGGCGGTGACGCGCGAGGATTTTGCGGAAATCCTCGATGAATACTTCCGTTGAACTTGAATTGAACTTGAAAGGAAGGATTGCATATGGCAAGAGAAGAAAAGGCGTCCGTCTGGTCCTCGTATACCGAGGCCGATAGAGAGGCGCTTGAGAAACTGGCTGCAGGATACCGCGACTTCCTCTCCACCTGCAAGACAGAGCGCGAGAGCGTCGTGGAGGCTGTGCGCCAGGCAAAGGCCGCAGGCTACCGCGACCTTTGCGATGTACTGCAGGCGGGGGAGAAGCTCAAGGCCGGCGACAAGGTCTACGCTGTCAACATGAAGAAGAGCATCGTGCTGTTCCAGATCGGTGAAGACCCGCTTGAGAAGGGCCTTGCCATCCTCGGCGCGCACATCGATACGTGCCGCCTCGACGTCAAGCAGAACCCGCTCTACGAAGACGGCGGCCTCGCTTACCTCGACACGCATTACTACGGCGGCATCAAGAAGTACCAGTGGGTCACGCTGCCGCTCGCTCTGCACGGCGTCGTCGTCAAGAAAGATGGCACGGTCGTCGAGATCCGCATCGGCGAGGAAGAGGGCGCCCCCGTCTTCTGCGTGACGGACCTCCTGATCCATCTCTCGCAGGAACAGATGAAGAAGAACGCGGCCAAGGTCATCGAGGGCGAAGACCTCGACATCCTCGTCGGCAATTACCCGCTCAAGGATGGCGAGAAGGAGTCGGTCAAGGCCGGCGTGCTGAAGCTCATCGAGGAGCAGTACGGCATCGAAGAAGAGGATTTCCTCTCGGCTGAGCTCGTCCTCGTGCCAGCCGGCCGTGCGCGCGACCTCGGCTTCGACCGCAGCATGATCCTAGCCTACGGACAGGACGACCGCGTCTGCGCCTACACGAGCCTCGTGGCCATGCTTGAGAGCAGTGCTCCGCGCAAGCGCACCTCCTGCTGCCTGCTCGTCGACAAGGAAGAGATTGGCAGTGTCGGCGCGACGGGCATGCAGTCGCATTTCTTCGAGAACATCCTCGCCGAGCTCATGAACGCCTGCGGCCAGTACAGTGAGCTCGGCCTGCGCCGCTGCCTCGCCAATTCGAAGATGCTCTCATCTGATGTCTCCAGTGCCTACGATGCACTCTACGCCAGCGCTTACGACAAGAAGAACGTCGCCTACCTCGGGCGCGGCATGGTCTTCAACAAGTTCACGGGGGCGCGCGGCAAGTCGGGCTCCAACGATGCCAATGCCGAATACCTCGGCGAGATCCGCCGCATGCTCGAGAAGCACGATGTCCACTTCCAGCTCGCTGAGCTCGGCCGCGTCGATCTCGGCGGCGGCGGCACGATTGCCTACATCATGAGCCTCTACGGCATGCAGGTCATCGACAGCGGCGTCGGCGTCCTCTCGATGCACGCCCCGTGGGAAGCGACGAGCAAGGTCGACATCTACGAGACGAAGAAGGGCTACATGGCCTTCCTGGCAGAGGCGTGAGCCTTCCCGCAGGAGAATTGAACACAGAAACGACAAAACGACCACATCGTCTGATGTGGTCGTTTTTCTTGGACATGAAGATTGGAAAGAAGAAAAAGAATGGAAAATATATGTTGAGAAAGAGAAGTCAGCTTGATGCTCAGTCTTCGATTGCCGTTTCGAGTGCGATCTTGATCATGTCGTTGAACGACGTCTGGCGCTCTTCCGTCGTGCAGCCTTCACCCGTCAGCAGATGGTCGCTGACCGTGAAGAGGGCGAGTGCCTGGACATGTGCCTCAGCTGCGAGCGTGTAGAGGGCAGCTGCTTCCATCTCGACGGCGAGGATGCCGTACTTGCGGAGTTTGTCGTTGTCAATCTCCTCGTCGTAGAAACGGTCGACCGAGATGATGTTGCCGACGGTAGCCTTGAGGTCGAGCTTCTTCGTGTTGGCGACTGCCTTCGAGAGCAGGTCGTAGTCGGCAATCGGGCAGAAGTTGATCGAGCCGCCGAAGATATTGCGGATGATCGAGGAGTCCGTGCTGGCTGCCTGTGCGATTAGCACGTCGCGCAGGTGGACATCTGGGTGCATGGCACCGCAGGTGCCGACGCGGAAGAGCTTCTTGCAGCCGAATTCATGGATGAGCTCGTGCACGTAGATGGAGATGGACGGGATGCCCATGCCCGTGCCCTGGACCGATACGGGAACGCCCTTGTAGGTGCCCGTGAAGCCGAGGATGTTGCGGACAGAGGTGTACTGCTTCGGATTGTCGAGGAAGTTCTCGGCGATGAACTTGGCGCGCAGCGGGTCGCCCGGCAGCAGGATGCGCTCAGCGATCTCGCCCTTCTCGGCAGCGATATGTGGTGTGCTCATGGTGTTTCCCTCTTTCTTTCTTGATGATGGACAACGTGATTTCTTTTCTGAAGATTTTAAATCGTATACGTACATTATAGTGAAATGCGCGGGAAAAGAAAAGGCCAAATGTCCAGGCTTGCGGGGAAAACGTGAGAAAACACGTATTTTCGGGATAGATTAGGAGCTGATTTGACAGATACGTGCTAAAGTGCTATAATTCGCTGTGTTGATATAAGTTGTCAGGACAATCGCGGCAGCCCTCGAGGCTGATGAGGAAAGTCCGGGCTCCACAGGGCAGTGTGCTGGATAACGTCCAGCGAGGGTGACCTCAGGGAAAGTGCCATAGAGATTTAGACCGCCTGACTCGTCAGGTAAGGGTGGAAAGGTGCGGTAAGAGCGCACCAGCAGTCAGGTGACTGGCTGGCTTCGGTAAACCCCACATGGAGCAAGACCAAATAGGGAAGGGATGATGCGGCCCGCGGAACCTTCCGGGTTGAGTCGCTTGAGCCGGCAGGCAACTGCCGTGCCTAGATAAATGATTGTCACCGCGTGAGCGGAACAGAACTCGGCTTATTGACGACTTATAACATCTGCAAGCAATGAGGCTGCCCCTTCTGGCAGCCTGTTTTCATATCTGAGGTTAATCTGAAAAGAACCTGAAAGAAATGAGAACGAACGAGCTTGAAAACAGAAGGAAGCACTTTTTATGATTTAACTTCTCGAAGTACGACGACTCCTGTCGTATGATTATAAATCAAATGGGCGCAAAAAGAATAAGCTGAGTCCAGCCCAGGAGCGGGGGAACCAAGTTTTTTGGGGTGAACGTCTGGCTCACGGTGTCAGGCCGAGCGGTCTTCATGGTGAAATAGGCGAGGGTGGTCTTCTCTACCCTAACCCGGCAGCTAACCTCGTAAGCGAAGAGAGAGAGGAGTGGCTTTTTGAGTAAAGCAATGCGTATCATTTTCGCAGTATCCATGATCCTTATGTGCTGGTTTTCGGTGGCGGGGGCTTCAGCTTTTCGCGTCGGAGATCAGGGCAGCGATGTAGCAGAAATCCAGGGCCAGCTGGCCAATCTGGGCTACGACGTCACGGCAGACGGTGCCTATGGCCCCGCCACGGTCGAGGCAGTCAAGAGCTTCCAGATGACGCAGGGCATCAACGCAGACGGACTTGTCGGTCCTTCCACGTATGCCGCTCTGCTCGGCAAATCGATGCCGGCAGTCAGCTCCACGACGAACTCCATCGCACGCCGCGTCGTATCGGATTCCATGAACTACCTTGGTGTCCCGTACGTCTTCGGCGGCACGACGCCGAACGGTTTCGACTGCTCGGGTTACGTCCGCTATGTATTCGCCAATGCCGGTGTCTACCTGCCGCGCACGGCTGATGCACAGTATGAGGTCGGCTACTCGGTTTCCACGAGCGAGCTCGTGCCGGGCGACCTCGTCTTCTTCTCGACGTATGAGCCGGGTCCGTCGCACGTCGGCATCTATCTTGGCGATGGTGATTTCATCAACGCATCGTCGAGCCAGGGTGTATCAGTTGCATCCCTGTACAGTTCCTATTGGGGTTCCTGCTATATCGGTGCCCGTCGCGTCATGTAATCTTTTCGGAGAGGGGCAAGCGTCTCTCTCCCTTTTTTTTACGTTTTTACCGGATTTTACGGATTTTACCGAAGGGGTGGAACCATGGGGGATCTCTTTCTTCTGTTCCTGATCATCCTGATGTTTGCCTTTGCTTACTGGGATGAACTTTTCACGGAATGACAACGGGCCGTCTGCTTGGGCAGATGGCCTTTCTTGTCATCACATCAGTGTGTATTTTTTCTGAAACTTTACGCCGAGAGGTTGCATATTATCCGATTTTTGGGTAAGATGATATAACGTATAGACCAGGAAGAAGGCGATGCTATGGATGCAAGGCAGGATTTCTATCTGGCGGCACTCGCGCAGTGCCCGGGACTCGGCAGCCGCAGGCTCGGCCCGTTGTTACAGACAGGCCTGGATGCCGTGAGCCTCTGGCAGATGCCGGCTCTTGAGATGAGCAGGCTCGTCAAGATGCCGCAGGGGCTCGTCAGCACGATTGACGCATTCCGCAGGGACCATCCCGATATGCCGGAAGCGCTGGCGGATATCTGTGAGCAGCGCGGCGTCCATCTCTGCACGCTGCAGGATGAGGATTACCCGTATTTATTGAAGGAAATCTTTTCGCCGCCGCCCGTGCTCTACTGCCGCGGGACGCTCATGCCAAAGGAGCGCCGCGTCGCGATCGTCGGCTCGAGGCGCCTGAGCCCTTACGGTGAGGCGCTGGCGCTCGAGTTCGGCGAGCAGCTGGCCGCTGCGGGCCTGACGGTCGTCAGCGGTGCAGCGCGCGGCATCGATACGAGGTCGCATCGCGGTGCGCTCAAGACAGGCCGCACGGTCGCCGTGCTCGGCTGCGGCATCGATGTGGCGTATCCGGCTGAAAATCGCCGTCTGCTCGCGCAGATTGCGGAGAGCGGCGCGGTCATCTCGGAGTACGCGCCGGGCGTCCAGCCGCTGCCGGCCTTCTTTCCCGCGCGCAACCGCATCATCAGCGGTCTGTCTGAGGGGACGCTCGTCGTCGAGGCGGCCGCGAGGAGCGGCTCGCTGATTACAGCGGAACTCGCCCTTAGCGAAGGGCGCGAGGTCTATGCACTGCCGGGCAGCGTCTTCTCTAAGATGAGTGAGGGCTGCCACCACCTGATCCAGCAGGGAGCGAGGCTTGTGACGAAGCCTGGCGATATCCTCGAGGACATGGGGCTCGTGCAGAAGGTCACGGCCAAGAAGCAGAAGAGCATGACGCCGGACGAGCGCAGGGTCTATCAGGTCCTGTCCTTCGACCGCGCGCTGAGCGCCGACGAGATCCTCATGAGCCTGCCGGATGGAGAGATGCCGAATCTGTCCTTCACGCTCCTGCAGATGGAGCTCAAGGGACTGATCATAGAAAATGAACTGCATGCCTACAGGCGTGCTGAGAGGGAGTGACGGTTTGGCTGCAACAAAAGCAAGTACGGCACCAAAAGCAAAGACAAGAACCAAGACGAAGACAAAGAGAACGCTCGTCGTTGTCGAGTCTCCGGCCAAGGCCAAGACCATCGAGAAATATCTGGGAAAGAAGTACATGGTGCGCGCTTCCATGGGTCATCTGCGCGATCTGCCGAAGAGCCAGTTCGGCATCGACATCGAGAATGACTTCGCGCCGAAGTACATCAACATACGCGGCAAGGGCGATCTCATCAAGGCGCTCAAGAAGGACGCGAAGCATGCCGACAAGATTTATCTGGCAAGCGATCCGGACCGCGAAGGAGAGGCAATCGCCTGGCATCTGGCGTTCATCCTAGGACTTGACCCGTCATCGGATTGCCGCATCGTCTTCAACGAGATCACGAAGCCGGCCATCCAGGAGGCCGTCAAGCACCCGCGCGCCATCAACCTCGATCAGGTCGACGCGCAGCAGGCGCGCCGCATGCTCGACCGCATCGTCGGCTACAAGCTGTCGCCTCTTCTGTGGCGCAAGGTGCGCAAGGGCCTGTCGGCCGGCCGCGTGCAGTCGGTGACAGTCCGACTGATTTGCGACCGCGAGAAGGAGATCCAGGCGTTCCATTCGGATGAGTATTGGACGGTCGGGCTCAAGTTGCGCAAGGAGAGATCGGCGATGTTCCAGGCCGACCTCGTGCAGATCGACGGCAAGCGCCTCGCTGTCACCGATGAGGAGGGCAAGAAGATTGCCCTGCACAATGAGAGCGAAGCGATGGCCGTCACGGAAGACCTCGCCAAGCAAGCGCTGACGGTTGCATCCGTGCGGCGCAGTGAGCGCAGGCGCAAGCCCGCGGCGCCGTTTACGACGAGCTCCTTGCAGCAGGATGCCGCGCGCAAGCTCGGCTTCACCTCGCGCAAGACGATGATGCTCGCGCAGCAGCTCTACGAGGGCATTGAGCTCGGTCGCCACGGCTCGACCGGTCTCATCACCTACATGCGCACGGACTCGACGCGCATCTCGGAGCTCGCGCAGCAGGAGGCGAAGTCGTTCCTGCTCGAAGCGTTCGGCCCGGAATTCGTGCCAGAGAAGGCCAACGTCTACGTGACGGGCAAGAAAGCGCAGGATGCGCATGAGGCCATCCGCCCGACGAGCCTCGTCCACACGCCGGAGAGCCTCGAGAAGTACCTCAACAAGGACCAGCTCAAGCTTTACACGCTCGTCTGGCAGCGCTTTGCCGCCAGCCAGATGACGCCGGCCATCTACGACACGATGGCAATCGCCATCAAGGCCGGCGACCGCTATGACCTGCGCGCCAACGGTTCCCGCCTCAAGTTCGCCGGTTTCACGAAAGTCTACGCCGGTGCTGAGACGACGAAGAAGGAAAAAGACGTCCTCTTGCCGGAGCTTGAAGAAGGCGATGTCCTGAACATCGCCAAGACGCTGCCGCAGCAGCACTTCACAGAGCCGCCGCCGCGCTATAACGATGCCTCGCTCGTCAAGACGCTCGAGGAGAAGGAGATCGGCCGCCCGAGCACGTACGCGCCGATCATCGAGACGATCCAGGCGCGCGGTTACGTCCAGCGCATCGACAAGCACTTCCAGCCGACGGAGCTCGGCTTCGTCGTCGTCGACATGCTCGAGGAGTACTTCAAGGACATCGTCGATGTCAAGTTCACGGCCAATCTCGAGAACGAGCTCGATGAGATCGCCGAGGGCAAGGTCCACAAGAACCAGCTGCTGCGGGAGTTCTACGGTCCGTTCGAGCAGACGCTCGAGAAGGCCGACGAGGCCATCGGCCACGTCGAACTGCCCGTCGAGGTGTCGGACGTCCGCTGCGAGCACTGCGGCCGCCTGATGGTCATCAAGCAGGGACGCTACGGCAAGTTCCTCGCCTGCCCGGGCTTCCCGGAATGCCGCAACACGAAGCCGCTCTTGAAAGATACAGGTGTCAAGTGTCCGAAGTGCGGCGGCAAGATCGTCGAGCGCCGCACGCGCCGCGGGCGCACATTCTATGGCTGCGAGAACTATCCGGACTGTGATTACACGACTTGGGATACGCCGCAACAGCAGAAGTGCGAGAAATGCGGTGCCTTCCTCTTGAAGCATCACTTCAAGAACGGACGCGGCATGCTCTACTGCAGCAATGATGCTTGCGAGACGCGCATCAACCACCCGATCAACAAGGAACTCGAGAAGATGCGCGAGCGCGCCGAAGCCAAGCGGAAGCGCGAAGCGGAGAAGATGGCGGCAGAGGCCGAGAAGAAGGAGAATCCATGAAGAAAGTCATCATAGTCGGCGCTGGCCTGGCTGGCAGCGAGGCCGCCTGGCAGGCGGCCAAGCAGGGCGCGGAAGTCACGCTCTACGAGATGCGTCCCGAAAAGTCGACGCCGGCGCATAAGACGGCCGGCTTTGCCGAGCTCGTCTGCAGCAATTCGCTGCGCGGTGCCGGCCTGGAGAATGCGGTCGGCGTGCTCAAGGAAGAGATGCGCCGCCTCGGTTCCATCATCATGGAGGCAGCCGATGCGACGCGCGTCCCTGCCGGCGGTGCGCTCGCTGTCGACCGCCATGGCTTCAGTGACTACGTGACGGAAAAAGTCACGAATCACCCGCACATCACCGTGGTGCACGAAGAAGTGCCGAAGATCCCGATGGAGGAAGATGCAGTGACCGTCGTGGCGAGCGGCCCGCTGACGGCCGGCAGCCTGGCGGAGGACATCGCAGCGCGCACGGGCAACGATTCGCTGTACTTCTACGATGCGGCCGCCCCAATCGTCAGCCTCGAGTCCGTCGACATGACAAAGGCGTACCGCGCCTCGCGCTACGGCAAGGGTGAGGCAGCCTACATCAACTGCCCGATGACGAAGGAGGAGTACGAGGCGTTCTGGCACGAGCTCGTGACGGCGGAGAAGGCGCCGACGAAGGACTTCGAGAAGGAGAAGTTCTTCGAGGGCTGCATGCCGGTCGAGGTCATGGCGAGCCGCGGCATCGACACGCTGCTCTACGGCCCGCTGAAGCCCGTCGGACTCGAGCACCCCGTGACGGGGGTGCGCCCCTATGCCGTCGTGCAGCTGCGCCAGGACAATGCGGGCGCGACGCTCTACAACATCGTCGGCTTCCAGACGCATCTCAAGTGGCCGGAACAGCGCCGCGTCTTCGGCATGATCCCCGGCCTCGAGCACGCGGAGTTCCTGCGCTACGGCGTCATGCACCGCAACACCTTCCTGAACTCGCCGCGCCACATGCGCCCGACGCTGCAGCTTCGAGGCGAGGACCATCTGCTCTTTGCCGGTCAGATGACGGGCGTTGAGGGCTACATCGAGTCGGCCTCGTCGGGCCTTGTCGCCGGCGTCAATGCGGCGCGCATCGCGCGCGGCGAGCAGCCGCTCGTCTTCCCGGAGGAGAGCTGCCACGGCGCGCTCTGCCACTACATCACGACGAGCGAGGCCAAGCACTTCCAGCCGATGAATGTCAACTTCGGCATCCTGCCGCCCGTTGAGATGCGCGATGCCAATGGGCGCCGCATCCGCGACAAGAAACAGAAGAAACAGCTGCTAGCCGAGAAAGCTCTGGCAGCGATCGAGGCGTTCAAGCCGCAGATCTTTGGCTGCTGATAAAAGCGATTACCCAGAAATGAGGGATTATATATGAGTACAGAATTACAGTTCCATGCGACGACCATCTGTGCCGTGCGCAAGGATGGCAAGACGGCCATCGCAGGCGACGGCCAGGTGACGTTCGGCCAGAACACGATCATGAAGTCGACGGCCCGTAAGGTCCGCCGCATCTACCACGGCCGCGTGCTGGCCGGCTTTGCCGGCTCCGTTGCCGATGCGTTCACGCTGTTCGAGAAATTCGAGGCCAAGCTCGAGACCTATAACGGCAACTTGCAGCGTGCGGCTGTCGAGCTTGCTAAGGAGTGGCGCACCGACAAGATGATGGGCAAGCTCGAGGCCCTGCTGCTCGTGGCCGACAAGAGCACGCTCCTGATGCTATCCGGCAACGGCGAGGTCATCGAGCCGGACGGCGATGTCGCTGCCATCGGCTCGGGCGGCTTCTTCGCCCTCTCGGCAGCGCGCGCCCTCGTCAAGCACACCGACATGGAGGCGAAGGACATCGCGAAGGAGGCGCTGTCGATCGCAGCCGATATCTGCGTCTACACGAATCACAATATCAGAGTGGAGGAACTTGACTGATGGAGAACCGTATCGAAAGTATCGGCGTCAACGAACAGACGCCGCGCGAGATCGTAGAAGAGCTTGACCGCTATATCGTCGGACAGGATGAGGCGAAGCGCTCTGTGGCCATCGCCCTGCGCAACCGCTGGCGCAGCCGTCAGCTCACGGGAGCCATGAAGGAAGAGGTCATCCCGAAGAACATCATGATGATCGGCTCGACGGGCGTCGGCAAGACGGAGATCGCCCGCCGCCTCGCGAAGCTCGTCCGCGCACCGTTCATCAAGGTCGAGGCGACGAAGTTCACGGAGGTCGGCTACGTCGGCCGCGATGTCGAATCGATCATCCGTGACCTGACCGAGGCCGCTGTGCGCATGATCCGCCAGGAGCGCCTCGAAGACGTGCAGGACAAGGCGAAAGAGCAGGCAGAAGAGCGCATCCTCGATGTCTTTGTGCCAGAGCCGAAGAAATCACAGAACCCGCTCGGCCGCCTCTTCGGCGGCGATGACGAGGAAGAGAAGGACAAGCCGGCGGACGAGCCGAAGAAGTATCAGGCCGGCCGCGAATGGGTCCGCAAGCGCCTGGAGAAGGGCGAGCTCGAAGACGAGCTCATCGAGATCGATGTCGAGGAGTCGCGCCGTCCGATGGTCGGCATGTTCTCGGGCTCGAGCCTCGAAGGCATGGGCGACAACCTGCAGGATATGATCGGCAACATCATGCCGAAGCGCCACAAGAAGCGCAAAGTCACGGTCGCGCAGGCCCGCAAGATCTTCACGCAGGAAGAGGCCGGCAAGCTCATCGATATGGAAGCTGTTGCGGAAGAGGCTGTCAAGGTCACGGAGTACAGCGGCATCGTCTTCCTCGATGAGATTGATAAAGTCGCGGTCAAGGGCAACAGCTCGGGTGCTGACGTCTCGCGCGAAGGCGTGCAGCGCGACATCCTGCCAATCGTCGAAGGCTCGCAGGTCTCGACGAAGTACGGCCCGGTCCGCACGGACCACATCCTCTTCATCGCAGCCGGCGCCTTCCACATGGCGAAGCCTTCGGACCTCATCCCGGAGCTCCAGGGCCGCTTCCCAATCCGCGTCGAGCTCAAGTCGCTGCGCAAGGAGGATTTCGAGCGCATCCTGACGGAGCCGCAGAACGCCCTTATCAAGCAGTACGAAGCGCTGCTTGCGACGGAGGGGCTCGCGCTATCCTTCAAGCCGGATGCCATCAGCCGCATCGCCGAGCTCGCCTGCGACGTCAATGAGCAGGCCGAAGATATCGGCGCCCGCCGCCTGCACACGCTGCTCGAGAAAGTCCTCGAGGACATCAGCTTCCGCGCGCCGGAGCTCACCGACAAGGATGTCGTCATCGACGCCGACTACGTCAACGAGCGCCTGGCCGACATCGTGATCAACCGCGACCTCTCGCAGTTCATCCTCTGATACAGGTCCGTCAGGTAAGCAGGGTACAGGATTGCCTGTATCCTGCTTGCTTTTTATTGCGGTGCGCATCTCATTGGCCAGAATTCGCGAAAAAAATAAAAAAATCAGCAGATTCTCTTTGACTATTTTGAAAAGTATGATAAACTAAAGGTGTTCAAAGATAAAACTTTCGGAATTCATTCGTCAAGAGATCAAAGGAGCGTATACCATGGCATCTTTACTAGAAAAAACCCGCAAGATCAATCGTCTGCTTCAGCGTTCTGAAAATGTAGAATATGATGGCATCTCGCGTGTCCTCAGCAATGTCCTGAATGCAAATGTCTATATCACCAACAAGAAGGGCAAGATTTACGGCTATGCCTTTGTCGACGATTTTGAATGCGATCTCATGATCGACAAGGTCATCGACCAGGGCGAGTTCCCGAAGCACTATGTCAACTGGCTCATGCGCATGGATGAGACGTGTGCCAACCTGCGCTCGAAGACGGGCATGTGCGCCTATGAAGAGAATACGAAGTGCCTCTTCAACGGCAAGAACACGACGGTTGTGCCGATCTACGGCGTCGGCGAGCGCATCGGCACGCTGATCGTCGCCAAGTATGACGAAGAGTTCGATGACGATGACCTGCTGCTCTGCGAGTACGGCGCGACGGTCGTCGGCATGGAGATGCTGCGCGACCACGCCGAGAAGATTGAGATTGAGGCGCGCAAGAAAGCGACGGTCCAGATTGCCATCAACACGCTGTCCTTCTCGGAACGCAAGGCTGCTTATGCCATTCTCTCGGCACTCGACAGCACGGAAGGCCTGCTCGTCGCCTCGAAGATCGCGGACCAGGTCAAGATCACGCGCTCGGTCATCGTCAATGCCCTGCGCAAGTTCGAGTCGGCCGGCGTCATCTCGTCGAAGTCGCTCGGCATGAAGGGCACCTACATCAAGGTCCTCAATGAGTACCTGCTCGACGAGGTCCAGAAGCTCCGCAACGAGTGAACACACATGCGATAGGCAACGAAAAAGAGGAACCCGCCTGGGTTCCTCTTTTTCGTTGCCTGAGGATGTTCAGGCATTCGAGAGCTGCTTGAATGCCTCGAGCTTCTTGAGGGCGGCGCCCGACGCGATCATCTGGCGGGCAACCTCGATGCCCTCGGCGATGTCTTTCGCCTTGCCGCCCACGTAGATCGCGGCACCGGCATTGAGCAGGACGATGTCGGTCTTCGGTCCCTGGGCACCCTTGAGGATGGCGAGCGTGACGGCTGCGTTCTCAGCCGGATCACCGCCGCGGATGTCGTCCTTCGTGCAGCGCGTGAAGCCAAAGTCCTCCGGCTTCAGCGTGTAGCGGCGATACCAGCCGTCCTTGAATTCGCAGACGCTCGTCGGAGCGCTCATCGAGAACTCGTCGAGGCAGTCCTGGCCGTAGATGACCATGCCGCTCTTGACGCCGAGCGTCAGGAGGACATTGGCGAGCGGCTCGAGCAGGTACTCATCGTAGACGCCGAGGATCATGCGCGTCGGATGTGCCGGGTTCGTCAGAGGGCCGAGGATGTTGAAGACGGTGCGGATGCCGAGTTCCTTGCGGATGGCGCCGACGTACTTCATCGAGGCGTGATACTTCTGGGCGAACATGAAGCAGATGCCAATCTTCTTGAGCTCCTCGACGACTTTAGCGGGCGGCTGGTCGAGGTTGACGCCGAGCGCTTCGAGGCAGTCGGCGGCACCGCACTTCGAGGAAGCGGCGCGGTTGCCGTGCTTGGCGACTTTGACGCCTGCTGCGGCGATGATCATGGCCGCAGTCGTCGAGATGTTGATGCTGTGCGCGTGGTCGCCGCCCGTGCCGACGATGTCGAGCACATCCATCGCATGCTCGACCTTGAGCGCATGGTCGCGCATGGCCATGGCCGAGCCCGATATCTCATCGATTGTCTCTGCCTTCGTGCTCTTCGTCGAGAGCGCCGCGAGGTAGGCGGCATTCTGGACCTGTGTCGTCTCGCCGTTCATGATCTCATTCATGACGGTGTAGGCTTCGTCGTAAGTGAGATCCTGTTTGCTGACGATCTTCTCAATGGCTTCTTTGATCATAGGAAACCCTCCTGTAGGCAATGATTCGTATGATAGCGTGATGATAAAAGATTCGGCATGACTAACGTTAGCATCCAATTGTAAAGTTGTCAACGTCTCTTCCGCCCTCCTGACGCAATGCCTCCAAAATTTTTGGCGGATGCGTTGACAAGGCAGCGATAAGTCATTATAATAGTAAAGTACGTAATAACGGGATGTAGCGCAGTTTGGTAGCGCGCCTGCTTTGGGAGCAGGATGTCGCAGGTTCGAATCCTGTCATCCCGACCATCCATATGCGTCTGTAGCTCAGCTGGATAGAGCAACGGCCTTCTAAGCCGTGGGTCGCGGGTTCGAATCTTGCCAGACGCACCATTTGAGAGAGATGCTCCGGTTCGCCGGAGCTTTTTTGTTGGGCTTTTCCACCTGAGCGTGAAGTTTGTCTTGCTATCGGGGATTATCTGTGTTATACTAGACATATGTGAATTGTATAGGGGAATTTTAGGCGGAGTCTGTTCAAATAGAGGCTCCGTCTATTTTATTGCAGGCACATGGGGAAGAAGGAAGAACGCCATTCATCAAGGAGGAACTTTATGGAAACACTAGCTGCCATTATCTTTGTGCTGATGTACATGCTGATCGTCTCAGAGAAGGTCCATCGCACGATCGTCGCCATGATGGGCGCCATCATCATGATCATTGCAGGCATCATGCCGGTGGACACGGCCCTGCATCACATCGACTTCAACACGCTCGGCCTGCTCATCGGCATGATGATCCTCGTCAGCGTCACGGCCAAGACGGGGCTCTTCGATTACGTTGCCATCAAGACGGCGAAGGCCGCGAAGGCGCAGCCGCGCCGCCTGCTCATCTACCTCGGCATCATCACGGCTGTCTTCTCGGCTTTCCTCGACAATGTGACGACGGTCCTCTTGATGGTCCCCGTCACCTTCGCCATCACCAATAAGCTGCACATCCCTGTCGTGCCGTTCCTGCTCACGCAGATCCTCGCCTCGAATGTCGGCGGCACGGCCACGCTGATCGGCGACCCGCCGAACATCATGATCGGCAGTGCCGTCAAGGAACTGACCTTTGTCGCCTTCATCGAGAACCTCACGCCGGTCGTCATCCTCTGCATGGTGGCAGTCCTCTTCGTCATGAACGTCCTCTACCGCAAGCAGATGGTCACGAAGCCGGAGCTGCAGGCGGAGATCATGCAGATGGATGAGACGAAATCTCTGAAGGACCGCAAGCTGCTCGCGCGCTCGCTCTTCGTGCTCGGCCTGACGATCCTCGGCTTTTTCACGCATTCCTTCACGCATATCGAGTCGTCTGTCGTCGCTCTCTTCGGCGCCTTCCTGCTGCTGTTCCTCGAGGGCGGCAGTCAGCACGCCGTCGATTTCTCGATGCGCAAGGTCGAGTGGGCGACGATCTTCTTCTTCATCGGCCTCTTCGTCGCAGTCGGCGGCCTCAGCGAGACGGGCGTTATCCGCGACCTCGCGACGAAGGCCGTGGCACTCACGGAAGGCGATGTGACGAAGACGTCGCTGCTCGTTCTCTGGCTCTCGGCACTCGTCTCCTCGGTCCTCGACAACATCCCGTTCGTCGCGACGATGATCCCCTTGATCCAGAACATGGGCGCGATGGGGGTAGACAATCTCGAGCCGGTCTGGTGGAGCCTCTCTCTTGGCGCCTGCCTCGGCGGCAACGGTACGCTCGTCGGTGCTTCGGCAAACCTCATCGTCGCTGGCATGGCGGCGGACCGCGGCGTCAAGATCTCGTTCCTGAACTACTTCAAGATCAGCTTCCCGATCATGATCATGACGATTGCGATCTCGACAATCTACGTCTACCTGCGCTATCTGCTCTGACCGGTATCGGAGCGGGAACGGATACAGATACGGCATATGAGCCGGCCCTCTCGGGGGCCGACTTTTGCATGCAGGGAAGTTTTGGCAGCTGGCAGGATTTCTGGACTGCAGCAAGAATAGATAAAGTAGTAAACATTTTTTTGTTTGGAGGGGTTTTCTTGTCTAAGTTTGGTGGACGTGGATATGGCATGTGTATCCTGTTCGTGATCATCGGTGCAATCCTCGGCGGCATACTCGGTGAGCTCTTGAAGAATGTGCCGTCGCTAGAAGGCGTCATGCCCTACCTCGTGACGACGTTCCCGGTCTTCGATATGGCACCTGTGACAATCGACCTCTACGTGATCCGGCTGACGGTCGGCCTCGCCTTCATGCCCAATCTCATGAGCATGCTCGGCATCGTCGTGGCCATCGCTCTCTACCGCCGCTACTGAGATCGCATTGAGATGATTTGAGAAAGGAAGGATACCATGTTCATTCTGGCATCTGCGTCGCCGCGCCGCAGGGAACTCCTGCAGCAGATCGACGCCAGCTTTGAAGTGAAGGTCAGTTCCGTGGAAGAAGTGACTGGCGGCAATCTGGCACCTGCTGAGATCGTAGTGGAAAATGCCGTCCGCAAGGCAAAGGCTGTGGCAGAGGCTTTCCCGGGGGATGCCGTGCTCGGGGCCGACACCATCGTCTTCCTAGACGGCAGAGTGTATGGCAAGCCGAAGGACGGCGAAGAGGCAAAGGCGATGCTGCGGGCGCTGGCTGGCAGGGAGCATGAGGTCGCGACGGGCATCGCCTGGGTCCATGCGGGCGAGGTCTTCACGGATGTCGAGACGACGCGCGTCTTCTTTGCCCCGCTGACGGAGGAAGCAATCGATGCGTACGTGAAGACAGGAGAGCCGCTCGACAAGGCGGGTGCCTATGCCATCCAGGGCCGGGCGGCGCAGTTCATCGAGTCGATTGAGGGCTCGTTCTCCAACGTCGTGGGGCTTCCCCTCTACGCAGTCTGCCGGCTTGCCGGAAAGGCAGGCGTGAATCTCTATGACAATCATGGTTCGAGATCTACCGATGGAGGAGCGACCGCGTGAGAAGCTCATCGCCTACGGGCCGGAGTCACTGAGCAATGCGGAACTTCTCGCTGTGCTGCTGCACACGGGGACGCGGGAGCAGTCGGTCCTGCACCTCGCGGAATCCGTGCTCGGCAAATTCAAGGAGCGGGGCATCACGTCCATCGTGCACACGACGGTGGCTGACCTCGCGGGCATCCACGGCATCGGCCCGTCAAAGGCCGCGAGCATCCTGGCTGCTGTCGAGCTCGGCCGGCGTCTCGCGAAGAAGGCGGCTGAGAAGGTCCACATTGTCCATGGCCCCGAGGATGCGGCGCACTTTGCCATGCCGCACCTCTGCTATGAGCAGAAGGAGCACTTTGCCGTGCTGTTGCTCAACACGAAGAACCACATCCTCGGCCTGCGCGATGTCTCGATAGGCAGTCTGTCGGCTTCCGTCGTGCACCCGCGCGAGGTATTCGCGATGGCCATCCGCTACGCGGCCGCCTCGATGATCTTGGTGCACAACCATCCGAGCGGGGACCCGAATCCGAGCCGCGAGGACATCGCTATCACAGACAGGCTCGTCAAGGCGGGGCGGATTCTCGACATTCCTGTCCTCGACCACATCATCCTCGGGGACAATCGCTTCCTGAGTCTGAAGGAAAAAGGCATGATTTCCTGAATAATTCTTGACGTTCCTCTATTTTGCCGTTACAATCCAGTATGAGATGTGGTACAATGATATGTATTGTTTCGATAAGGAAATTCTGAAGGGAGTTTATCAGTAAAATGTGGAGTCTTTTTGGTGGTTTATCTCACGATATGGGTATTGACCTCGGCACGGCCAATACGCTCGTCCATGTGAAAGGCAGGGGGATTGTCCTGCGCGAGCCTTCTGTTGTCGCCATAAAGAGTGATACGGGAGACGTCTTGGCTGTCGGTGATGAGGCCAAGCAGATGATTGGCCGCACGCCGGGCAACATCGTCGCGATCCGTCCGATGAAGGACGGCGTCATCGCGGACTTCGATGTGACGCAGGCCATGCTCAAGTATTTCATCCGCAAGGCGATGAACACGAAGTCGTTCGTGCGCCCGCGCGTCGTCGTAGGCGTTCCTTCCGGTGTGACGGAAGTCGAGAAGCGTGCTGTCATCGACGCGGCACAGCAGGCCGGTGCGCGCGAAGCATACCTCATCGAGGAGCCGATGGCTGCTGCCATCGGTGCTGGCCTTCCGGTCGAAGAGGCGACGGGCAACATGGTCGTCGATATCGGCGGCGGTACGACGGAGATCGCCGTCATCTCGCTCGGCGGCATCGTCACGAGCCGCTCCATCCGCATCGGCGGCGATGAGATGGATTCGGCCATCGTCCAGTACATCAAGCGCATGTACAACCTCATGATTGGCGAGCGCACGGCTGAGGAGATCAAGATCAACATCGGCACAGCCATTGTGACGCCGGAGACGGACACGTCGATGGACATCCGCGGCCGTGACCTCGTCAGCGGCCTGCCGAAGACGATCACGATCCAGGCCAAGGAAATCCGCGAGGCTCTCGGCGAGCCAATCTACAAGATCGTCGATGCCGTCAAGGCGACGCTCGAGAAGACGCCGCCAGAACTCGCAGCCGATGTCATGGATCACGGCATCATGATGACGGGTGGCGGCGCACTCCTCAAGAACCTCGACCAGCTGCTTGCCCATGAGACGGGCATGCCGGTCCTCGTGGCCGAAGATCCCCTGTCCTGTGTCGGTGAAGGCACGGGCAAGTCGCTTGAGAACATCGAGCTCCTCAAGCGCGTCGTCATGACTTCAAAGAAGCTGAGACAGTGATGAGTGGAAAGTACAGAAGGAACAACAACAAGGGGACGGGCAAGAAGATCCTGATCCTGATCTTCGTGCTCATCAGCCTCTTCTGCATCATCTTCTTCGCGGCGCGCGGGCGCTTCAAGGTCCCCGTCGCCCAGCAGGTCGTGTCCGTTGTGCTCACGCCGTTCCAGGGTGCGATCTCATGGGTCGGCAGCCAGCTCAACTACGTGACGAGCAACATCTGGGAGCTCGCCACGATGCACGAGCAGAACAAGATGTTGCGCAATGAAGTCGAGCAGCTGCGCATCCAGAACCTCCACGCGAGTGAGTACGATGCGGAGAACCAGCGCCTGCGCGCACTGCTCGGCTACAAGCAGACGGCGACGCAGTTCGACCTCGTCGCCGCCAGGGTCATCGGCCGCGAGTCGGCCACTTGGTCGAGCGTCATCGAGATCAATCGCGGCACGCGTGACGGCGTTGACGTCGACATGGCCGTCGTGACGGAGAAAGGGCTCGTCGGCCATGTCATCGAGGCCGGCCCGACGTCAGCAAAGGTCCAGCTCCTGCTCGACCCGCGCTCGTCGGTCGGCACGCTTGTCCAGCGCGCCGACTCCCGCGTCGCCGGCATTGTCGAGGGTGATATGGACAACCCGACCATGCCGCGCATGGTCAACATCCCGAAGACGTCTGATGTCGATGAGGGCGATGTCGTCGTGACCTCCGGCTTCGGCGGGATCTACCCGAAGGGGCTCAACGTCGGCACTGTCGCAGAGATGCGCAACGATGAGGGCGGCCTCCTGAAGATCGCTGTGCTCGAACCGGCCGTCGACTTCCAG
Source organism: Mitsuokella jalaludinii DSM 13811 (assembly GCF_000702905.1). Taxonomy (GTDB): domain Bacteria; phylum Bacillota; class Negativicutes; order Selenomonadales; family Selenomonadaceae; genus Mitsuokella; species Mitsuokella jalaludinii. Next base: position 195,481 of record NZ_JNKR01000001.1, on the reverse strand, counting down.
AAACTCGAGGATGTCATGGTCATCACGGCTTCCCGCGAGGCTCCGCCCGAGCCTTTAAAGACGCCGATGCAGACGCCGGGCACGGAGACGGATCCGGCAGCCCAGGCGGCGGAACAGGCCGCTGCTGCAAATGGCGATGCGGACAGCTCGTCTGATTCTTCCAGCTCGTCTAGCTCGGATGGCAGCGCGGACAGCGGGGAGGGGAGCGCACAATGAAGAATGCAGGCGCAACCGCGCTACTCGTCATCATCCTCTACGCGCTCCAGACTTCCATCTTGCCGCTCATCGCTTACCACGGCGTGACGGCTGATCTCATGCTGCTCTTCGTCACCTCGACGGCGTTCCTCAAGGGGGCGCGCGTCGGCGCGCTCTCGGGCTTTGCCGTCGGCGTGCTGCAGGACATCGCGAGTGGGACGTTCTTGGGCGTGAATGCGTTCACGCGCGTCCTCATCGGCTTCTGCGTCGGCAAGTTCTCCGACCAGGTCTTCAAGGAGCAGGTCTTCCTGCCGGTATTCGCGTCTTTGCTGGTGACGACAGTGAACTATTTTATTTTGGCGTTACTTATGATATTATTAGGGTATCGCTTTAATCTGATGGGCCACATGCAGTACACGCTGCTGCCGATGCTCATCTATCAGCTGGCATTCGCTTACCCGGTCCATCATCTGGCCTACGAGCTCGACAAGCGGTACGGGAAGAAAGCATGACAGCAGCCTCTCTGGGGCAGCAGACGTTTTGGCAATGATTAAGGCACCTTGCGGGGTGCCTTTCGTTATGGGAGAGATTCGATTTTGGATAATGATGAAATCAACAGCAGATTACGGACATTGATGATCATATCGGTCCTGGTCATTGCCGTTCTCATCGGGCGGGCTGCCTACCTGCAGATCTACCAGGGGGAGTACTACGCGGGCCTCGCGGACGGCAACCGCATCCGCATCGTGCCGTCGATGGCGCCGCGCGGCACGTTCTACGACCGCAACGGCGAGTTGCTCGTCACGAATCGCCCGGGCTTTTCCGTTTCGCTCCTGCCGCTGACAGCGCCGATCTCGGACGATGTCATCGCGCGTCTCTCAGATCTCCTGAAGGTGCCGACGGACGAGATCAAGACGAAGATTGCCGGTCACAGCGGCTTCAACCCCATCCGCATCAAGACGGATGTCACGCCGGACATCGTCTCGATCATCGAGGAGCAGAAGAGCCAGTACCCTGGTGTCGTCATCGAGGTCACGCCAATCCGCGACTACATCCTCAAGCAGGAAGGCGCGCACACCTTTGGCTACGTCAGTGAGATCAACGACACCGAGCTCGAGAAGATGAAGGACGAGGGCTACAAGTCCGGCGACATCATCGGCAAATTCGGCATCGAGAAGATCTACGACAAGGAGCTGCGCGGCGAGAACGGTGGCCAGCAGGTCGAGGTCGACGTGTCGGGCAAGCCCGTGCAGATTCTCGGCCGCAAGGAGCCGGTGCCGGGCGATGACCTCGAGCTCACGATCGACATCAAACTGCAGCAGGCGGCCGAGAAGGCCGTTGACGAACAGCTCACGCAGATCGGCGCCCATGCAGCGGCCGCCGTCGTCATGAATCCGCAGACGGGCGAGATTCTCGCGATGGTCAGCCGCCCGGCCTTCGACCCGAACCTCTTTGCGCACGGCATCTCGTCGAAGGAATGGAATCAGCTCAACAACAATCCGTATCACCCGATGGACAACAAGACCATCACGGGTGAGTATCCGCCGGGCTCGACTTTCAAGATTGTCACGGGTACGGCTGCCCTGACGGAGGGCGTCGTCACGCCGGACGAGCAGATCTTCGACTCTGGCCACCACTGGATCATCCCGAAGGGCAACGCCGACGGCGAGGCGCTCGGCTGGCTGAATTTCCGCTCGGCCCTCGCGCACTCGGATAACGTCTACTTCTACGAGATGGGCAACCGCCTCGGCATCGACCGCCTCGAAAAGTACGCGCGCATGTTCGGTCTGGGCGCGAAGACGGGCATCGACCTGCCGTACGAGGCATCGGGTCTCGTCGCCAACCGCCGCTACAAGGAGAAGAACTTCGATGACGGCGAATGGTATCTGTCGGAGACATTTGATGCGGCCATCGGCCAGGGCTTCAACCTTGTGACGCCGCTGCAGGCGGCCATGGTCATGGGCGAGATCGCAGCTGACGGCAAGCGCTACAAGCCGCATGTCGTCAACCGCATCATCGCGCCGGACGGCAGTGTCGTCAAGGACTTCCAGCCGGAACTCCTGTCGCAGCTCGACGTTCCGGAAGAGGACATCAAGCTCGTCCAGGACGGCCTGCACGATGTCACGAAGTACGGCACGGCAGCTTCGAGCTTCCGTGGCTTCACGGTCGACATCGCCGGCAAGACGGGTACGGCCGAGAACTCACAGGGACGCGATCACGGCTGGTTCGTCGCCTACGGCCCGTTCGACAATCCGAATGTCGTCGTGGCCGTCATCGTCGAGAACGGCGGCTACGGTTCCCAGTCGGCCGTGCCGATCGGGCGCAAGATCCTCGAGGCAGCCTTTGGCTTCAACCAGGACGGCGGCGATAAGAAGTGATGAGCGGTCGTAAGGTCATGAAGGTCGTAAGATAGAGAGGAGAATCGGCAGTCATTATGCATGATGAGATTGTGAAGATCAAGGGCGGGAGAAAAGGGCTGCAGCTGAGTTTTGCAGAGGGCGCCTCTTTTGATGACATCTGGAAGCACATCGAGCAGAAGCTCGAGTCTGGCTCCGGCTTTTTCCTGCGCGGCACACTCGTGCTCGTGCCGCGTGAGCGCTTCCTCAAGGAGGAGTTCGTAAAGCTCCAGAAGCTCTTCCACGAGCATGGTCTGATCTGCAGGACGATGGGGGAAGAGCCTGAGGAAGAGCCAGCAGCTCCGGCCGCCAAGAAGCAGAAGGCCGCTTCACCTGCTGCCCGCAAGAAGGACCCGCATGTGCAGGAGATGGTCGTGGTCAACCGCACGCTGCGCGGCGGCCAGGAGATCCGCACGGAGAGCTCCGTGCTCGTCTGCGGCAACGTCAATCCCGGCGCGCAGATCATCGCAGGCGGCAGCATCGACATCCGCGGCACGTGCCGCGGCCTCGTGCATGCTGGCGCGTCAGGCGATACGGATTCCTTCATCATCGCCGATCACCTGATGCCGACGCAGATCCGCATCGCGAATCTCATCGCGCGCTCGCCGGACCACATGGAGATGACGGAGCGTGCCGAGCGCGCTTCGATAAAAGATGGGCAGATTGTCATCGAACCGATAGAAAGGTAGGAATAAGGGTATGAGCAAAGTTTATGTAATCACTTCGGGCAAGGGCGGTGTCGGCAAGACGACGACGACGGCAAACCTCGGCGTCGGCCTCGCCATGCGCGGCAAGAAAGTCGTTCTCGTCGACACGGATACGGGCCTGCGCAATCTCGATCTGCTCCTCGGCCTCGAGAACCGCATCATGTACGACCTCATCGATGTGGCAGAAGGCCGCGTGCCCTGCAAGAAGGCCCTCGTGCGCCACAAGAAGTATGAGAGCCTCTTCCTGCTGCCGACCTCCCAGGTCAAGGACAAGACGAGTGTCAACCCAGAGCAGCTCGTCAAGCTCTGCGAGGACCTGCGCAAGGAGTTCGACTTCATCCTCATCGACTGCCCCGCCGGTATCGAGCAGGGCTTCAAGACGGCCATCGCCGCCGCTGACACGGCCATCGTCGTGACGATGCCGGAAATCTCGGCTGTCCGCGATGCCGACAAGATCATCGGTGAGCTCTCGCGCGCCGACAAGGAGGACATCAAGCTCATCGTCAACCGCATCCGCCCGCAGATGGTTGAGAGCGGTGACATGCTCGACATGAACGATATCAATGACATCCTCTCGATCGACTGTATCGGTCAGGTGCCGGATGACGAGATGGTCGTCACGAGCACCAATAAGGGCGAGCCCTGCATCACGATGGAGCACTCGCTTGCAGGACAGGCCTACCGCAACATCGTTGGCCGCATCTGCGGCGAGGACATCCCCTTCATGGAATTCCCGAAGGAGGGCTTCTTCCAGAGGCTCAAGCGCCGCGTATTTGGAGCATAAGGAGGGAAAGGCATGTTGGATTTGGTCAAGAAGATTTTTGGCAAGAAAGAGAGATCGGGGCAGATCGCGCATGACCGCCTCAAGGTCGTGCTGATCCATGACCGCGCCAATGTCTCGCCAGAAGTCATGGACAACCTCAAGAATGACATCATCAAGGTCATCTCGAATTACATGGATATCAATCAGAAGGATATGGATATCTCGCTTGAGAACGACGACAACTCCGTCGCCCTTGTCGCGAATATCCCGGTCAACCGCATGAAGCATGATGCGGGGAAGAAGTGAGAAGACGTACGGAATGATGAACAAACGTTATCTGCGCCGGACGGATTACATCCTCATTGCTGCGACGGCGGCCATCATCGTCATGAGCCTCGTCATCATCGGCAGTGCGACGCACATCAATACACCGAGTGAGGAACGCTACTGGTTTGTCCAGCGTCAGGGCATCTTTGCGCTCGTGAACGTCGCACTGGCGGCCTTCCTCATGAATTTTGACTACAAGGTCCTCGAAGGGTACGGCAACAAGCTCTACATCTTCAACCTGGTCCTGCTCGTGGCCGTCATGCTTGTCGGACAGTCGGCTCTTGGCGCCCAGCGCTGGATCACGATCGGCCCAATCAGCATCCAGCCGTCTGAGTTCTCGAAGCTCATCATGATCATCTCGATCGCGACGATGCTCGACAATAAGGTCGGCCACCTCAACACGATACACGATCTCCTGCCCGTCGCGGCCTACGTCGGCGTGCCGTTCCTCTTGGTCCTCAAGCAGCCAGACCTCGGAACCTCGCTCGTATTCATGGCCATCTTCTTCGGCATGGTCTACGTCGCCGGCATCAACAGGAAGCTGCTCCTGGGCATCTTCGCTGCGGGCATCGCGGCCTTCCCAATCTTCTGGCACTTCCTCAAGGATTACCAGAAGATGCGCCTGACGGTCTTCATGAACCCGAACGTCGACCCCTTGGGCTCTGGCTACCACATCATCCAGTCCAAGATTGCCATCGGCTCGGGCATGCTGTTCGGCAAGGGACTCTTCGGCGGCACGCAGAGCCAGCTGAACTTCCTGCCGGAGAACCACACGGACTTCATCTTTGCCGTCGTCGGCGAGGAGCTCGGCTTCATTGGCGTGACGTTCCTGCTGCTCTTATACCTCATCGTGCTCTGGCGCGGTGTCGTGACGGCGCGCGATGCGGGCGACACGTTCGGTCGCCTGCTGGCCACGGGCATCACCTCGATGCTGGCTTTCCACGTGCTCGTCAACGTCGGCATGACGATGGGCATCATGCCGGTCACGGGCATCCCGCTCCCGCTCATGAGCTACGGTGTCAGCTCGCTGACGACGAACATCATGTCCATCGCCATCCTGCTCAACATCGAGCGGCGCAAACAAAAACTTGTCTTTTAGATGGGCCAGAAGGCCCGGCCTTCCCTGTTTCGGTCCCGAGAGAGGGGAGGCTTTTTTTGAGATACGGAGGAAATCAATCAATGGTACGACTCGAACACGAAGTGCTGCAGTCCGTCCTGAAGCCGGCGCGCTACACGGGCGGCGAATGGAATGCCGTCATCAAAGACCACGCGGCTGTGGACTGCACCTGGGCGCTGGCCCTGCCGGATGTCTACGAGGTCGGCATGAGCAACCTCGGCCTTGCCATCCTGTACGAAGTGCTCAACCGCCGCGAGGACATCGCGGCAGAGCGCGTCTACGCGCCCTGGACGGACATGGAAGAAGAGATGCGCAAGCGCAAGATGCCGCTCTTTTCGCTCGAGACGAAGACGGAGATCTCAGCCTTCGACTTCTTCGGCTTCTCGCTCCAGTACGAGATGATCTACACGAATGTGCTCAACATGCTCGATCTTGCGGGCATCCCGCTCTTCGCGAAGGACCGCGGCGAAGCGATGCCGTTTGTCGTCGGCGGCGGCCCGTGCGTCTACAACGTCGAGCCGATTGCCGACTTCTTCGACTTCTTCATCGTCGGCGAGGGCGAAGAGGCAATCGTCGAAGTGTCGGACGCTTTCATGGCCTGGAAGAGAGAGGGGCGTCCGGGCGGCCGCAAGGGCTTTTTGCAGCGCCTGCTCGATGTCCCGGGCATCTACGTGCCGTCTTTCTACGAGCCGGAGTACGACGAAGAGGGAAACTACCGGGCCCTGCGCCCGCTTGTTGAGGCGGCCAAGCCCGTCATCTACAAGCGCGTCATCCGTGATATGGACGATGCCATCTCGGTCGAGCATCCCGTCGTTCCGTACATGGACATCGTGCACAACCGCATCATGCTCGAGCTCTTCCGTGGCTGCTCGCGCGGCTGCCGCTTCTGCCAGGCCGGCATCTGCTATCGCCCGGCCCGCGAGCGCACGGAGGAGAACCTGCGCAAGATGGCCCGCGGCCTCGTCGATGCGACGGGCTACGACGAGATGAGCCTGACCTCGCTGTCGTCGGCCGACTACTCCTGCCTCGGCCGACTCGTCGATGACCTCATGGCGGACTTCCGCGACGAGAAGGTCAGCTTCTCGCTGCCGTCCCTGCGCATCGACAGCTTCTCCATCGACCTCGCCCACAAGATGCAGCAGGTGAGGAAGTCTGGCCTGACCTTCGCGCCGGAAGCGGGCACGCAGCGCCTGCGCGACGTCATCAACAAGGGCGTGACGGAAGAGAATCTCATGAAGGCCTGCGGCGCTGCCTTCCGTCAGGGCTGGAAGCAGGTCAAGCTCTACTTCATGATGGGCCTGCCGACGGAGACGGACGAGGATGTCATCGGCATTGCCGAGCTCGCCAAGAAGGTCGTCGACCTCTACACCGAGATCAAGGGCAAGCGCGGCTGCAAGGTCACGATCTCCGTCGCCTGCTTCGTGCCGAAGCCGTACACGCCGTTCCAGTGGTTCGGCCAGCTGCCCATCGAGGAGTTCCAGCGCCGCCAGCAACTCCTCAAGGAGCACATCACGGACCGCGCCATCACCTTCAACTACCACGACGCACGCCTCTCCGTCATCGAGGGTGTCTTCGCGCGCGGCGACCGCCGTCTCGCCAAGGTGCTTCATCAGGCTTGGCAGGATGGCGCGAAGTTCGACGGCTGGTCGGACCTCTACCGCGATGATGTCTGGCATGAGGCCTTCCGCAAGTGCGGTGTCGACATGGGTTACTACAACATGCGCACGCGCAACTTCAACGAGCCGCTGCCGTGGCTCGTCACCTCGCCAGGCGTCAACCAGGAGTTCCTGCTGCGCGAGTGGCATCACGCGATGAACGCGAGCCTGACGGAAGACTGTCGCCGCGGCCGCTGCACGGCCTGCGGCATCTGCCCGAACCTCGGCGTGCACGTCATCGACTACAAGAAGCAGGAAGACGCGCGCCTCGAACAGGAAAATCAGGAAGCGCAGAGCGAGCAGGAAAAGAGGGCTGACGCAGCGAAACAGGAGAGCAAGCAGGTTCCCGCGCATGACCCGAAGGGCCCCGGCCGCCCGCGCACGCTCTACGCATGGCGCGCCGAGATCACGAAGGGAGAGGAGCTCCGTTACGTCTCGCATCTCGACTATGCGAACCTCTTCCTGCGCGCATTTGACCGCGCCAAGCTGCCGATGGCCTATTCTGAGGGCTTCAACCCGCACATGAAGGTGGCCTTCGCCTCGGCGCTCTCGCTCGGTGTCACGAGCGCTTCGGAGTACATGGACTTTGAGCTCACGAAGCCCTTGTGTCAGCCCGAGATCTTTGACCGCCTGCAGAAGGAACTGCCGCCGGGCGCCAAGCTCTTGAAGCTTCGCGAGATCCGCGGCAAGCACAAGGCCCTGATGTCGGAGGCCGACGAGGCCATCTACATCTTGCGCGTGCCGTTTGCTGGCACAGAGGCGCAGGCAAGGGCGAGCATCGATGCCTACAATAAGGCGGCGGAGGCCGTCTGGCATCGCGTGACGCCGAAAAAGACGCGCGACATCGAGACGAAGCAGTACATGAAGGAGCCGGTCGCCTTTGCCGTGGCAGACGGCGAGCTGCAGATGACGATGGACATCGTCATCACGCAGTCGGGCAGCGTCAAGCCGCTCGAAGTCCTCTCGCTGATCGCCAAGGACTTCGAGCTCGCCGTAAATCCGGCTGCGGCCCGCATTGAGCGCCAGGGCATTTTCGGCCACGGCAAGAAGCTCATTGACCTTGCCTGAGCACAGGCATTCACATCTGGGAATCGAAACATCAAGGATTGGAGTGAGGTGACGTTATGAGATCCATCATCGTGAATATGGTGCCAGAGGAGACTTGCATGGCCATCCTCGAGGACGGCGAGCTGCAGGCGGTGGAGATGGAGCGTTCCTCGCATTCGCATCTCGTCGGCAACATCTACAAGGGGCGCGTGCAGAACGTCCTGCCGGGCATGCAGGCCGCCTTTGTCGACATCGGCACCGGGAAGAACGCCTTCCTGTACATCGGCGACGGCCTGCCACACGAGACAATCGAGTCCATGCCGCAGAACGCGCGCATCCACATCGGGCAGAGCCTGCCCATCCAGATTGTCAAGGACGCCATCGGCACGAAGGGGCCGCGCGCGACGATGCACATCTCCTTGCCGGGGCGCAACGTCGTCCTGATGCCGACAGCCGCCTACATCGGCATGTCGCGGCGCATTGAGGACGAGGCGGAGCGTGCGCGCCTGCACGCGATCGCTGAGCGCATCTGCCCCAAGGGCATGGGGCTCATCATCCGCACGGTCGCCGCGGGCCAGAGCGAGGAGAACCTCGCCGCTGACGTGCGCTACCTCGTGCGGCTCTGGGAGTCCATCCTCGCGCGCTACAGGCTCAAGTCGAAGGGCTCCGCGCTCCTCTACCGCGACGCTGACCTCCTCATACGCCTTGTGCGCGACCGCTTCAGCGCAGATGTCGATGAGCTCGTCATCGACGACAAAGAGGCCTACCAGCGCGTCTGCAGCCTCGTCGAGGCTATCTCGCCGGAGCTCGTCGGCCGCATCCGCTATTACGAGGCGAAGACGCCGATATTCAAGGCGTACCACATCGAGGAGGAGATCGATAAGCTCGGTGCCCGCGAGGTCGAGCTCAAATCGGGCGGCTTCCTCGTCATCGATAAGACAGAAGCTCTGACCGTCATTGACGTCAACACGGGCAAGTACGTCGGCAAGACGAATCTCGGCGACACTGTCTACCAGACAAACCTCGAGGCCGCTGCCGAGATCCTCAAGCAGATTCGCCTGCGCGACATCGGAGGCATCATCATCGTCGACTTCATCGACATGGAGAAAGAGTCGCAGAAAGAAGAGCTGCTCGCCTACATGCGCGGGCAGGTCAAGCATGACCGCACGAAGACGAATATTGTCGATATCACGAGCCTCGGGCTCGTCGAGATCACGCGCAAGAAGACGCGCCAGAACATCGACAGCATCGTCTACAGCGAGTGTCCCATCTGCCACGGCCGCGGCCGCATCGAGTCGCCCGAGACCGTCGCCATCCGCATCAGCCGCGACATCCGCCGCATGGAGCGCAAATCCCACGCGCGCGAGGGCTACGAGATCGAAGTCCACGAGACCGTCGCCGAAGAGCTCCAGGCAAACCAGCTCATGATGAACCTCGCCGCCGAGTTCGGCACCGACATCAAAGTCACCGTCAAGCCCGGCATGCATCCAGAGAACTACACCATCTTGCAGCAGAGCTGAAGTGAGATAAAGAAGACTTCGCCTGACTCCGCTTGGAGTTGAGCGGAGTCTTCTTTGCGTGCAAAAGGTACGCGCATGAATAGGATATTTTTTAATATATAAAAAGACATAATCTTTTATTGACGTGGCAATTGCAATTCCGTATAATAGAGGCATAGTTGCATCGGAGTCATGAAGAATGGCTTGTTTGCTCGACATCATAGGGGGGTTGATGATTTGTATCCAATGAAATTACAGGCACCGCTCAAGGATTACATCTGGGGCGGCACGAAGCTCAAGACGGATTACGGCAAGAAGACGGACCTCGAGAAGGTCTCGGAGTCGTGGGAACTCGCCTGCCACAAGGATGGCATGAGCATCATCGAGAATGGTCCGGAGGCGGGCCGCACGCTCAAGTCGTATCTCGATGAGGCGGGCCCCGCTGTCCTCGGCGAGCACGCGAAGAAGTTCCCGTACTTCCCGCTGCTCATCAAGCTCATCGATGCGAAGGACAACCTCTCGGTGCAGGTCCATCCGGACAACGATTACGCCATGCGTGTCGAAGGCGAGTACGGCAAGACGGAGATGTGGTACATCGTCGACTGCGAGCCGGGCGCCACGCTGATCTATGGCTTCAAGCACGCCATCTCGAAGGAGGAATTCGAGAAGCGCATCGCCGATAACACGCTGCTCGAGGTCTGCAACCAGGTACCCGTTCACAAGGGGGATGTCTTTTTCATCGCCTCGGGCACACTGCACGCCATCGGCAAGGGCATCATCATCTGCGAGATCCAGCAGAATTCCAACACGACGTACCGCGTCTATGACTATGGCCGCCTCGGCAAGGACGGCAAGCCGCGTGAGCTCCACGTCAAGAAGGCCATCGACGTCACGAACCTCGAGCCCGTCAAGGAGTGCCCGCGTCTCGATGCACCCATCGATATCTTTGTGGATACCCAGGCCCGTCTGCTCGCATCGTGCGAGTACTTCACCGTCTATGAGCTCGAGATTGACGGCACGAGCCATCTGACGGCTGGCGAGGATTCGTTCCAGAGCTTCACGGTGCTCGACGGCAGCGTGCAGCTGCAGGCCGGTGATGTGGAGCTGACCTTCAAGAAGGGGGAGACTTCTTTCCTGCCTGCTGGCCTCGGTGCCTACACGCTGATGGGCAAGGCACGCCTGGTCCTCAGCAAGATATAAAATAGGATTTGCTTTTGGGACACTTTTTCCGCAGTGAAAAGGTGTCTTTTATATAATTTGTTATAAATACAAAAGATATATTTTATAGTTGACATTAGTTAGATGCTTTATTATAATAATAAATACGATGAAATAGAAAAAATGTTTATTGAGAGGATGTTGAGTATGGCAATTCTAGCTTTTGACGTCGGTGGCAGCAGCGTGAAGTACGCTGTCGTGCAGGAAGATGGAACGGTTGAGGATAAGGGCTCGTTCAAGACGCCATCTGACCTCGAGGGATTCTACGAGGGGCTCAGGCAGACGAAGGCGAAACTCAAAAAGGGGCATGCTTTCAGCGGCGCAGCCTTCTCCATGCCCGGTGCAGTGGACGATGCCCGTGGCGTCATCGGTGGTTCGAGCGCTATCCCGTACATCCATGACTTTGACATCAAGTCAGCGATGGCAGATGTGCTCGGATTGCCCGTCGCGATGGAGAACGATGCGAACTGCGCGGCGCTCGGCGAGACTTGGATTGGCATCGCCAAGGACTGCAAGGATGTCGCGTTTTTCGTCATCGGCAGTGGCGTCGGCGGCGCCATCGTCAAGGATGGCCGCGTTCACCACGGCGCGCATCTCCACGGCGGTGAATTCGGCTACATGGTCGGCGACGATGGTGCCACAATCCTCAGCACCGCTGGCTCGACAGAGAATATCGCGCGTCTCTGCGAGCGACTGAAAGGTCTTCCAGACCACAGCCTCGATGGGCGCAAGGTCTTTGCACTGGCCGGAGAGGGTGATGCGGAGGCGGCAAAGGCCGTCAAGCAGATGATAGAGTCTCTGGCACGCGCCATCTACAACATCCAGTACTCGTACGACCCGGAATGCTTCGTCATCGGCGGCGGCATCAGTGCCCGTGAGGACTTCGTTCCTGCCATCCAGGAAGCAATCGATGCGATCTTGGAACGCGTTAAGGTCGCCAGAATCCGCCCCGACGTCCGCACGGCTGAGTTTGGCAACGATGCGAATCTCATCGGCGCGGTGCGCCACTTCCTGCAGACGAAATGACCTTAGGGGGGTGGATGTCCCATAGCGGCTCCTCATTTTGAGGGGCCGCTGTTTTATATCTTTTTCTTGATAAAATAATAAATATGTTATATAATAAAAAATAAAAGATATGATTTATTGTAGAGGAATGTGTGTTATGGTAAAATACCAGGAAATAGCAAATGAGTTGCGCAATCAGATTCAGGAGGGTGTCTATAAGGCAGGGGAACAGCTTGCGTTGGAGCGTGAGATGTGTGAGCAGTACGGCGTCAGCCGCATTACGATCAAGAAGGCTGTTGACCAGCTCGTCAAGGATGGCCTTGTTGTCAAGCGGCGCGGATCGGGCACCTTTGTCAAGAGCCTTGCGAGTGAGGATGTCCACGATATCAGCATGGCCAACCAGTTCTCAGGTTTCTCGAAGGTCTTCGAAGGGCATGAAATTGCGACGAAGGTCGTGCGCTTTGACATCATCCATCCGACGGCAGAGGTCGCGGAGAAGCTCAACATCACGACGGATGACTTCGTCTACGATATCGTGCGCCTGCGCCAGGTGGACGGGGATCCCGTCGTCATCGAGTACACGAATATGCCCATCGAGCTGATCCCAGGCATCAAGCGCGAGGTGCTCGAACACTCGATTTACCGCTATATCGAGGAGCAGCTTCATTTCAAGATCCAGTCAGCACACCGCTTCATCCGCGCCCTTCTGCCAACGCCTGAGGAAGAGGAACTGCTTCGTATCGATCATGGAACGATGCCGATATTGGAGGTCGAGCAGATTGCATTCCTCGACGATGGACGTGCCTTTGAGTACTCCAAGGCACACCATCGCGGAGACAAACAGGTATTCCGGGTCGTCAGCATTCGCTGAACGCAGCCTGAACAAGCAGAAGAGAGCAGCCGAGAGGGCTGCTCTTTTTATTTATAAGTCCTTCCTCGACCCCGCTGTCAAGGGTGTCTTCCCCGAGAAGTTCGTCGAGGTCCTGGCGCGCGACGGCGTGCTCTGGGATGCGACGGCAGATGAGATGAAGACCATCAAGAAGTCCGGCCGCTGGTTCCGCGAAGTCGCTGCACAGAATGGGTTCTGAAGCGCACGCTCTTGATTGTTTTTGTTGATTCCTGCAAGAAGCCCCCGGCTCACGTCTTTCGTGAGCCGGGGGCTTCTCTGTCTGCACCAACCGTGCAAGGGTTCACTGTGGTTCTGCTGCGGCGTCTTCTGCGATATCTGCCGCGACGTTTTCTTCAGGCAGAGCGAGGTAGTTGCGGATGGCCGCGATCTCGTCGGCGATGAAGAGGGCGGGCGGCGATTCGCGGATCATGACGGCCTGCAGCATGCGGCTCTGTTCTTCCTGGTCATCGGTCCGCAGGTTGGCCGGGTCGGCGGCTGCACGCGTCAGCGCAATGGCGCGGTGCTGGGCTTCGGCATAGGCGTGTGCCTTGCGCACGAGTTCGATGGATTGGTCGTAGCAGGTATCATTGAGGGCGAGCGGCGGCGTTCGGCTCGCGATGCGCGTATCGAGCGCTTGGCTGTCCTTCTCGAGCTGCGAGAGGCGCAGGTAGGCCGTCTGGATGCTGATGATGTCTGCCTTGAAGTCCGCAAGGATCTTGTGGTAGCGCTGCCAGTTGCGGTCGAGGTCCTCGATGTCCTTCTGATAATCCTTGTACCATCCGGCGAAGATCTGCTGCTGCTGTTGGCGCTCCTCGCGCATCTCCTGACTGATGACGGCATCGCCATTGCGGTGCGGCGAAGGCCAAGCGAAGAAGACGATGGCACTGGCCGCGCAGAGCACGAAGAAGAAGGCGAAGAAGATCTTGCGGCTGGGGATGTAGTGGTAGAGCAGTGCGAGCAGCACGACTGCGATGGCCGCGCCTATGTAGATGAGCATGTTCCCACCTCCGGAAATTCAGATTTTTGTCTTATACTGCACATAATGCTATTCTAGCAAATGCTTGCCGGAAAGACAATGGCGCGGCCTTGCAGGGAAGCAGGGAACGCGTTATACTGAGATTCGTTAAGGATGTGATAATTTGAAGCAAAAGTTTTGGAAGAATTTCTGGCATCTCTTCCGCGGATACTGGAATTCAGAGGAGAAGTGGAAAGCGAGGGGGCTCCTGGCCTTCGTCATTGGCCTGAATTTCGCGTCGGTCTATCTGCTCGTCCGCCTCAATAGTTGGTATAATGTCTTTTATAACGCACTGCAGCAGTATCAGGCGGAATCTTTCTGGCCGCTCATCGGGGAGTTCACGGGGCTTGCCTTCCTCTACATCATCCTCGCGGTCTACGCAATCTATCTGCGCCAGATGCTCCAGATCAAGTGGAGGACCTGGATGACGAACCGTTACCTCGACGACTGGATGAAGGGCCAGGTCTACTACCGCCTGCAGGTCCTGCGCAGCGATACGGATAACCCGGACCAGCGAATCAGCGAGGACATCAACCAGTTTGTCTCGCTGACGCTGCAATTGCTCATCGGCATGCTCAAGCAGATCACGACGCTCGGCGCTTTCGGCGTCGTGCTCTGGAATCTCTCAGGCGCCTTCACCGTGCCAATCGGAGGCCACGAGTTCGTCATCTACGGCTATATGTTCTGGTTCTCGCTGCTCTACTCGGTGCTCGGCACGATCGGCGTCCACTTCGTCGGCCGCAAGCTCATCGGGCTCAACTTTGACCAGCAGCGCTATGAGGCAGATTTCCGTTTCAATATGATGCGCGTGCGCGAGAACAGCGAGAGCATTGCCTTCTACCGCGGCGAGCAGCCGGAATCCGTCGGCTTCGCGGAGCGCTTCGCGAAGGTCATCAAGAATTACTGGCAGCTCATGCGTCGGACGAAGCTCCTGAACTTCTATGTCAACGGCTACGGCCAGCTGGCCATCATCGTGCCACTCGTCATGGCGGCGCCGCAGTACTTCGCCGGTGTCATGACGCTCGGCGGCCTCATGCAGACGTCCTCGGCCTTCGGCCGCGTGCAGGATGCGCTCTCGTACTTCGTTTCGGTCTACGATACGATCGCACAGCTCGCTGCAGTCATCCGCCGTCTTTCGGGCTTCACGCGCCACATGGAAGGCGCTTCGGACATCGAGGATGAGGTGAAGCGTGAGACGGCTTCCGGGGATGCGCTCGTCGTGCGCGACTTTGACGTCAAGCTGCCGGATGGCCGCGTGCTGCTTGCTGACTGCAACCTGACCATCAAGGAAGGGGAGCGCCTCTTGATCACGGGCGCCTCCGGCTGCGGCAAGAGCACGCTTCTGCGCACGCTCGCTGGTATCTGGCCGTATGGCCAAGGCAGGATTGAGATTCCGGAAAAGAGCCGCATCCTCTTCCTGCCGCAGCGCCCATATCTGCCCCTCGGCAGCCTGCGCCGTGCCCTTTACTACCCGCTGAGTGCCTCGGGCCCTGAGGAGAACCTCAAGGAAGTCCTGCGCAAGGTCGGCCTGGCGGACTTTATCCCGCGCCTCGATGATATCGACGACTGGAGCCGCATCCTCTCGCTCGGCGAGCAGCAGCGCCTCGCCTTTGCCCGCGTCCTCCTCGTCAAGCCCGACTGGGTCTTCCTCGACGAAGCGACGTCGGCACTCGACGAGCCGCGCGAGCAGGAAATGTACGAGCTCATGCGCAAGGAACTGCCACATACCGGCATCATCAGCGTCGGCCACCGCTCCACGCTCTTTGCCCAGCATGAGGAAGAGCTCCATCTGGCAGGCAACGGCAGCTGGCAGTGCCGTCCTGTCACAGCCTGATATAGAGAGAACGAGCAATTCTGTTCCTTCATTCTGGAGGAGCAGGGTTGCTCGTTTTTCATGCATTCGTGTGATATGATGATGTTCAGAAAATCAGGTTGATGTGGTTGTCGGCGAGATACGACTGCCATTCGCTGGATGGTTTTTCGTCCGTCACGAGGGTGTCGATGTGGGAGAAGTCGTCGCATTTGACAAAGGCGGTCCTGTCGAACTTGGAGTGGTCGATGAGCAGCACAGCTTTGCGGGCTTGGCGTATCATGACGCTCTTGATGCGCCCCTCGCTGTCGTTTGACTCCATGATGCCTTTCTCGCGGTCGATGCCTTTGCAGCTGATGAAGGTGAAGTCGACGTAGTATTTCTCGAGCGTCTGGCTTGCAATCGTGCCAGTCAGGGCGCAGGAGCTCTCGCGCATCGTGCCGCCCGTGCAGATCATCTTGAAGCCGCTGCCCATGAAGTCGTTCATGAGGCGGATGGAATTGGTGATGACGGTGACGTCCTTCTGGCCCTTGAGGCGCTGCAACAGGGCCTGGCACGTCGTGCTGGAATCCATCATGATGGTGTCGCCGTCCTGGATCAGGCGGGCGGCCTTCTCGGCGATGGCGAGCTTGCTCTCGCTGTTGATGGCACTGCGATGCTTGTAGGAGAGGTCTTCGCTCGTGCTCTCCGTGATGACGGCGCCGCCGTAGCTGCGCCGCAGGAGATCCTGCCCCTCGAGTTTCTCAAGGTCGCGTCGTATGGTCTCTTCTGTCACCTTGAAGGTCTGCGCGAGGTCAGAGACGTATACTTTCCGATCCAGGCGGATTTTCTCCATGATCCGCTGTCTTCGTTCTAATCCTAACATGAAATTCCCCCTTTTGAGTGGACTCATTTGGACAAATGTCGGTTTATTTGTTCTTTATTCTTTATTATACGTTGTTTTTGGGCATAATACAATAAAACAAAGCAAAATACATGTGTGATATTGTTTGTTGCAGGTGGAGTTGAGAGTGCGCAGGGCCAGCATCAATGCTTTCTACTGATTTTCAGATGGCCGTAGTAAAATAATAAAATTACAGGGGGCATGACAGTCGATGAAGCGCAGGGATTTTATTCGGAATATGATGATCATGGGGATGGGACTAGCTCTAGCACCGGAAGTCATCGCCAAACAGGTTGCAGAAGCAGCTTGGCAGGATGGCGGCAACGTACTGCCGGGCGTCGCCATCCGCCAGACGCATCTTTCTTTTCGATCCCTGACGAATCGGCGTGTGACGGACGCAATCATCGTGCACCATATTGGCAACACGAATGCCGACGTGTCGGCTGAGACGGTTCATCAATGGCATCTGGCCAACGGCTGGGCGGGTATCGGCTATCACTTCCTCATCCGCAAGGACGGCTCCATCGAGCAGGGGCGGCCGATGGACACGGTCGGTGCGCACTGCTACGGGGAGAACGAACACACAGTCGGGGTCAACATCGTCGGGAATTTTGAAGATTACATGCCGGAAGATGCGCAGGTGGCCTCCGCGAAGCGGCTGCTCGCTGCGCTCTGCCGCAATTACGGCTTTGCTCCATCGCGCTCGACGATTTTCGGCCATCGTGACTTCAATGCGACGGCCTGCCCCGGTCAGAATCTCTACGACATGCTGCCCGATATCATTCGCGGAGCAGCGGCACTCTACTGACCGATGCATGCGGGATGGGAAAATGCAGACAGGACCTGCTGGCCATTTTGGCTGGTACGGTCTTTTTATTTTTTTTCTAAAAAAGTGCGAAAAATTGCGATTTACATGAAGGATTTTTTTCGTTTTCATAGAACCTACATAATATACAAAGAAGTTTTCTGGATGGATCGGGAAATCAGGGGGCGGCAGGCGCAACTGTTCCCTTGGATTTTCTCGAATTAACGGAAAACTTGCGGTTTTCTCATGGTTTTTCACAGAAAGCAAGGTGACTGCGATTAGTTTCATAAATATTACGTAATTCATTGATAAATAAAATGGTATTGCAATCATTGATAAAAGAGGTATACTGACAGAGCACCATCTTTTTTTGACAGTGCACGATCGGCAAGAGCGGCGTATTGATGTAAGGGGAGGCTGTTCTTGCTGAGTATATCCAAGGGGGATTTTGTATGAGAAAGACAGAATGCTTAGCAATGATACTGGCTGGCGGACAGGGAAGCCGCCTTGGCGCTTTGACGAAGAAGATCGCAAAGCCGGCCGTCCCGTTTGGCGGGAAGTACCGCATCATTGACTTTCCACTCAGTAACTGCGCCAATTCCGGCATCGACAAGGTCGGTGTACTGACGCAGTACCGTCCGCTCGAGCTTCACAATTACCTGGCTTCCGGCAGTGCCTGGGATCTCGATAAGAAAGAGGGCGGTGTCTTCATTCTGCCGCCGTATGCACGCGAGAAAGGTGCGGACTGGTATCGCGGCACGGCAGATGCCATCTACCAGAACCTGAACTTCATCGACTTGGCGGACCCGGAGTACGTCCTGATCCTCTCGGGCGACCACATCTACACGATGGATTATTCCTGGATGCTCGATGCCCACAAGGCCAATAAGGCTGAGGCCACAATCGGTGTCATCGAAGTCCCGTGGGATGAGGCCCCGCGCTTCGGCATCATGAACACGGACAAGACGGGCCGCATCGAGGAATTCGAGGAGAAGCCGGCTAAGCCGAAGAGCAACCTCGCTTCGATGGGCATCTACATCTTCAACAAGGACTTCCTCAAGAAGTACCTCGAAGAGGATGCGAAGGATGAGACGTCGAGCCATGACTTCGGCAAGAACATCATCC
This sequence comes from Mitsuokella jalaludinii DSM 13811, assembly GCF_000702905.1. Classification (GTDB taxonomy): domain Bacteria; phylum Bacillota; class Negativicutes; order Selenomonadales; family Selenomonadaceae; genus Mitsuokella; species Mitsuokella jalaludinii. The sequence continues at coordinate 177,025 of NZ_JNKR01000001.1, read as the reverse complement.
CGAAGATGCTTGCCGATAAAGCACGTCTCTACTCGTACGCTTTCGATGGCTATTGGAAAGATGTCGGAACGATTGAGAGCCTCTGGCAGGCAAACATGGACCTCTTGCAGGATTAGCCGCCGTTCGAGCTCAATGGCGATTGGAAGATCTATTCCTCGAATCCCTCGATGCCGCCGCATTATGTAGGCCCTGATGCCACGGTCAAGAACTCGATGGTCAGCGAGGGCTCGATGATCCTCGGCGATGTCGAGAACTCGGTCATCTTCCCAGGCGTCCGCATCGGCAAGGGCGCAAAGGTGCGCAATTCGGTCATCATGCCGTCGACAGTCGTGCGTGAGAATGCTGTCGTCGACTATGCGATCCTCGCACAGAATTGCGAGATCGGCGAAGGAGCAAAGGTGACGGGTGAGAAGGGTGCCATCACGGTCGTCGCAGATGGCGAGACGATTGTCGCAACAGCGGCAGGCAGCAAGCAGGCCGGCTAAGATTGTCAGCTCAACCTCATAGATACAACAGAACACAGACCAGAAGATCGGAGTGAATCAAATTGAAAACAGTAATGGGGATCATCAATCTTCAGGAGGACAATAGCCTCATCCGAGAGCTGACCGACCGTCGCGTCGTCGAATCGCTGCCGTTTGCCGGCCGCTATCGCCTCATCGATTTTGCACTGTCGAGCATGGTGAACTCGGGCGTCCAGAATGTCGGCGTTATGCTGCCGGACAAACCGCGTTCCGTCCTCGATCATCTGCGTTCCGGTAAGGATTGGGATCTGGCCCGCCGCCATGACGGCCTCTTCTACCTGCCGGCTCCGCATGACGAGGAATCGCGCCGCCGCGGTGACCTTCGCAACTTCTACTACAATCTCGACTTCTTCGAGCACAGCTCGCAGAAATACGTCCTGCTGGCAGGCGGCAGCTTCGTCTACAACATCAACTTCAACGAGCTTCTGCGCTTCCACCAGAACACGAATGCTGACATCACGATGGTCTACTACACGGCCTCGCACGAAGCTGCGGGCCGCAGCACTGTCATCGAGACGGCTGAGAACGGGCTCGTCGAGGACATCGCCGAGAAGCCGGCCATCTACGATGGCTCGAAAGTCTCGATGAATGTCTTCCTCATGGAGAAGCGCATCTTCATCGAGATGATCCGCTACAGCTACGAGCATGGCGGCCAGGACCTGCTGCTCGACGGCATCATCCGCCGTTCGGACGAGTACAGCATCTATGCTTATGAGCATGATGGCTATGTCGCACATGTTGATTCGACGGCTTCGTACTACAAGGCAAACATGGACATCCTCAATCCTTCTGTATGGGAAGAGCTCTTCATGGGCGAGAATTCCATTTACACGAAGGTCAAGGATGAAGTCCCTGTGCAGTACAAGGACACTGCCGTCGTCAAGAATTCGCTGATTGCCAATGGCTGCATCATCCGCGGTGAAGTCGAGAACAGCATCCTGTTCCGCGGCGTCACCATCGAGAAGGGTGTCAAGGTCAAGAATTCTATTATCATGCAGAAGTGCGACGTGCAGGAGAATTCCCTGCTCGAAAATGTCATCTGTGATAAGAACGTAGTGATCACGAAGGAGAAGTGGCTCAAGGGAGCTCAGAACTATCCGCTGATCGTTGCGAAAAATGTGGTGATCTAAGATTGAGACAAGCCGTTGTAAATAGAAATGCGCTGGCAGGTATGGGCTGGCACCTCATTTACGACGGCTTTTCTTTTATAAATCAAGTAAGTCAAAGCCAAGGGGAGTGTTTTTTTTGGCACGAGAAACAAAGGAACAGAAACAGAAGAGCCGCGAGTTTGACAAGCTCAAGGAGAATCTGAAACTTCGTTTTGTCAGCACGGCACATCTGATGTATGGCCGTGAGATCAAGGACCTCACGGAGAATGAGGTTTACCAGACGGTGGCTGCTACCGCAAAGCAGTTCATCTCCGACAACTGGATCAAGACAAACAAGACGTATGCAGAGCGCCAGGAGAAGCAGATCTACTATTTCTCCATCGAATTCCTGCTCGGCCGCCTGCTCAAGTCGAATCTCATCAATCTCGGCATCGAAGAGGCCGTCAAGGAAGTCCTGGAGGACTTCGATCTCAGCCTCGTCAAGACGTTCGATGAAGAGCCAGACGCAGGCCTCGGCAACGGCGGCCTCGGCCGCCTTGCCGCCTGCTTTATCGACTCGATGGCAGCACACCGCCTGCCGGGCCACGGCTGCAGCATCCGCTACCAGTACGGCCTGTTCGAGCAGAAGATCATCGAGGGCAACCAGGTCGAGATCCCGGACAACTGGCTCAAGAACGGCTTTGCCTGGGAGTACCGCAAGCCGGATAAGGCCATCGATGTCAAGTTCAACGGCAATGCCTACATGAAGAAGATGCCGGACGGCAGACTCAAGCTCGTCTACGAGAATCCGATGACGGTCATGGCTGTGCCTTACGACGTGCCGATCGTCGGTTATCACAACAACACGGTCAACACACTTCGCCTCTGGAATGCAGAGGTCAACCGCGACTTCTCCGACTACGGCCGCCTGACGCAGGAACAGATGCGCCAGAAGAACGAGTACCGCAACTTCGTCGAGAGCATCACGCGCTACCTCTATCCGGATGACAGCACCTACGATGGCCGTCGCCTGCGCCTTATACAGGAGTACTTCTTCGTCTCGGCTGGTGTCCAGAGCATCGTCCGTCACTACAAGAAGGTCGGCATGGACATCCATGACTTCGCCCAGAAGATCGCCATCCACATCAACGACACGCATCCGGCACTCTGCGTCGCCGAGCTCATGCGCATCCTCGTTGATGAGGAGGGCCTCGAGTGGAATGAGGCATGGGCTATCACGAAGAACACGATTGCCTACACGAACCACACGATCATGCCGGAGGCACTTGAGAAGTGGCCAATCGACATGTTCAAGCCGCTGTTGCCGCGAATCTACATGATCATCGACGAGATCAACCGCCGCTGGCTCATCGATGTGCGCGACCGCTATCCGAACAACGAGCAGAAAGTCCACGAGCTCTCCATCATCCAGGACGGCATGGTCCACATGGCCCGTCTGTCGATTGTCGGCTCGCACAGCGTCAACGGTGTCGCGAAGATCCACACGGACATCCTCAAGTCCACGACACTGCACGACTTCTACGAGTACAACCCGCGCATGTTCAACAACAAGACGAACGGCATCACGCACCGCCGCTGGCTCATGGGCGCAAACCCGGAGCTCTCGGACCTCATCGATGCGACCATCGGCAGCCGCCGCTGGCATCGTCATCCGGAGCAGCTCGACCTGCTCAACGACTACGTCGAGGATAAGCCGTTCCTCGAGAAGCTCGGCGCCATCAAGCACCTGCGCAAGGAAGGACTCGCGAAGTACGTCAAAGAGCACAATGGCATCGATGTCGATCCGGACAGCATCTTCGACATCCAGGTCAAGCGCATCCATTCATACAAGCGCCAGCTCATGAACATCCTGCACATCATGTACCAGTACCACAAGCTCAAGACGGATCCGGACTTCGACATGCTGCCGACGACGTACTTCTTCGGCGGCAAGGCTGCACCGGGCTACTACATCGCGAAGGAGACGATCCGCCTGATCAATGCCGTCGCGGACAAGGTCAACAACGATGCGAGCATCAAGGGCAAGATCAAGGTCGTATTCATCGAGAACTTCGGCGTCTCCATCGGCGAGATCGTCTATCCGGCGGCCGATGTCAGTGAGCAGATCTCCACGGCTTCGAAGGAAGCTTCGGGCACGGGCAACATGAAGTTCATGATGAACGGCGCCATCACGCTCGGCACGCTCGACGGCGCGAACGTCGAGATCCGCGAAGCGGTCGGTGGCGACGCGAACTGTGTGATCTTCGGCCTCAAGGCAGAGGAAGTTCTCAACTACTATGCGACGGGCACGTATTCTGCCTGGGATGAGTACAATACGAATGAGAACGTGCGCCTCGTCGTCAACCAGCTGACGGACGGCACGTACGGCAATTTCCAGTCACTGTCGGACTACCTGATCCGCGCAAACGATGAGTTCTTCATCCTCAAGGATTTCAATGCCTATGCTGACGCGCATGTCGAGATCATGAAGCGCTACCAGAAGCGCTTCCAGTGGCTGAAGTCCTCGGCCATCAACATCGCGAACTCGGGCGTCTTCTCGTCCGACCGCACAATCGATGAGTACGCAAATGAAATCTGGCAGGTCAAGCCGGTCATGATCCCGTAAGCTGTGAATCGCAGGGGCTATGCCCCTGCCCGATTCCAAGGGGATACACAGAGGGGGATTATTGTGAAAACATCAGAATTAAGCGAGTTCGACCTCTATCTCTTCCATCAGGGGACGAATTATCATGCATATGAGATGCTCGGCGCTCATTTTGTCGAGAGCGACGGCAAGAAGGGCGTGCGCTTTGCTGTCTGGGCACCGCATGCGAAGTCCATCAGCGTCGTCGGTGACTTCAATGAGTGGGATACGCGCGTCAATCCGATGACGCGCGGCCGCGACGGCGAGATCTGGGAGGTATTCGTCCCAGGTATCGAGGAAGGCGCCATCTACAAGTATGCGATCGAGCCGCAGTGGGGAGGGCCGCGCATCATGAAGGCCGACCCGTACGGCTTCTATGCGGAGAAAAAGCCGAACACGGCATCGCGCGTCTACGACCTCTCGAAGTACGAGTGGAAGGACGGCGACTGGTTCGAGCAGAAGAAAAAGGAATCATCCTATGAGCGCCCGATGCTGACGTATGAAGTGCATGCAGGCTCCTGGCGCCGCACGAAGGATGGAGAGTACCTGTCCTATCGCGACCTCGCGGATCAGCTCATCGACTACGTCAAGAAGATGAACTACACGCACATCGAGTTCATGCCGCTCTGCGAGCATCCCTTCGATGGCTCGTGGGGCTACCAGATCACGGGTTATTACGCCGTGACGAGTCGCTTCGGCACACCGGACGACTTCCGCTATCTTGTGGACAAGGCGCATGAGAACGGCATCGCCGTCATCATGGACTGGGTCCCGGGCCATTTCTGCAAGGATGAGCAGGGCTTGCGCCACTTCGATGGCCAGACGCTCTACGAGTCCGACAACGAGCAGCTTGCCGAGAACTGGGAGTGGGGCACGACAAACTTCGACTACGGCCGCACGGAGGTCCAGAGCTTCCTGATCTCGAACGCGATGTTCTGGTTCGAGGAGTTCCACATCGACGGTCTGCGCATCGATGCAGTCGCGAATATGCTCTACCTCAACTATGGCCGCAAGGACGGCGAGTGGACGCCGAACAAGTACGGCGACACGGGCAACCTCGAGGCCATGGACTTCCTCAAGAAACTCAATGAGAGCATCTTCAAGTACCATCCGCAGGCCTTGATGATTGCCGAGGAATCGACGGCCTGGCCGCTGATCTCGAAGCCTGTCTACATGGGTGGCATGGGCTTCAACTACAAGTGGAACATGGGCTGGATGAACGACATGCTCAAGTACATGTCGCTCGACCCGATCTACCGCAAGTGGAACCACGACAAGGTCACGTTTTCCTTCATGTATGCGTTCAGCGAGAACTTCGTGCTGCCGCTCTCGCACGATGAGGTCGTGCACGGCAAGTGTTCGCTGATCAGCAAGATGCCTGGCGATTACTGGCAGAAGTTTGCCGGCCTGCGCACGTTCTTCGCGTACTGGATCGCACATCCAGGCAAGAAGCTGCTGTTCATGGGCGGCGAGTTCGGCCAGTTCATCGAGTGGAATTACGATGACAGCCTCGACTGGCATCTGCCGCAGCAGTATCCGATGCACAAGAAGATGCTCGAGTACAGCCGCGCGCTCAACAAGTTCTACTGCGACCACAAGGCGCTCTGGCAGGTCGACTTCGACTGGAATGGCTTCCAGTGGATCGATTGCAACGACAACGAGAACAGCGTCGTCTCCTTCATCCGCAAGGCGGAGGACCCGTCCGACTACATCGTCGCCGTCTGCAACTTCACGCCGGAGGTCCGCCACGATTACCGCATCGGCGTGCCGGAGAAGGGCAGTTACATCGAGGTGTTCAACTCGGATGATGAGGCCTTCGGCGGCAGCGGTGTCAAGAATGAGGGCGAGATCAAGACGGAGGATGTCAAGTGGCATGACCGCGATCAGTCCATCCTCTTGACCATCCCGCCGATGGCGACCATCTACCTGCGCCACAAGGGACAAGTGGCATCTGGCCGGAATTCTTTTGACGAGGCTCCGGCGGAGCTCGAGGTCAGAGGCCATGAAGAGAAAAGTTCTGCCGACAAGGCAGAAGCCGCCGAAGCAATGCCGAAGAAGACGGTGAAGAGACGTACGGCTGCGAAGAAAGTAGAGCCTTCGGAAGGGGCTCCTGCGGACAAGCCGAAGCGCCGCGGCCGTCCTCGCATGACGGAGGAAGAGAAGGCTGCCGCCAAGGCCAAGAGAGAGGCCGAAAAGGCCGCCAAGGCCGCAGCAGAGGGCGAGGCTGCGCCGAAGAAGGCGCGACGCCGTCGCTCTACGGCCGCCAAGACGACGGCAAGGAAGACGACACGCAAGACAACGGCCAAGAAGACCGCCAGCAAGACGGCAAAAGCCGCAGCCGGTGAATCCTGATCTTGTTCAGTTCCTGTTATCGATATTGCAATGTACACTATGAGGGGGATTCTGGAATGAAAGTTCTATATGTTGCTTCTGAGGCTGTGCCTTTTGCCAAGACGGGCGGCCTTGCCGATGTGGCTGGCTCGCTGCCGAAGGCTCTCAAGGCCGAGGGCGTCGATGTCCGCGTCATCATGCCGAAATTCGGCAAGATCCCGGAGAAGTTCCGCGATGCGATGGAGCATGTCTACGACGGGGAGATCCCTGTCGCCTGGCGTTCCAAGTTCGTTGGCCTCGACAAGCTCGAGCACGACGGCGTTACGTACTACTTTGTCGACAACGAAGAGTACTTCAAGCGCGAGGGCTTCTACGGCTATGACGATGATGCAGAGCGCTTCTCGTTCTTCTGCCGCGCCGTCCTGAACCTGCTGCCCGCCATGGACTTTTGGCCGGATGTCATCCATACGAATGACTGGCACTCTGGCCTCGTCAATGTTCTGCTGAAGATCGAGCACCAGGGCGATGAGCGTTACGAGAACATCCGCACGCTCTACACGATCCACAATCTCAAGTATCAGGGCGTCTTCCCGAAGAACGTCATGAGCGATGTACTCGGCCTTGACTGGAAGTACTTCAACAACGGCGACCTCGAGTTCTACGATGCCGTCAACTTCATGAAGGGTGGCCTGATTTACGCCGACTACATCTCGACGGTCAGCAAGACGTACGCCAAGGAGATCCAGTACGAGTACTTCGGCGAGCATCTCGACGGCCTGCTGCGCAGCCGCCAAGACACGCTCTTCGGCATTGTCAACGGCATTGACTATGATGTCTACAACCCGAGCAAGGACAAGAACCTCTACGAGGGCTACGATGTCACGACGCTCGACCGCAAGGCCGACAACAAGGTCCTCTTGCAGAAGGACCTCGGGCTGCCAATCAGCCGCCGCACGCCGATGGTCGCCATGGTCACGCGTCTCGTCGCTGCGAAGGGCCTCGACCTCGTCGTGCGCATGATGGACGAGATCCTGCAGCATGAGGATATCCAGTTCGTCCTGCTGGGCACGGGCGACAAGGCGTATGAGGATTGGTTCAAGGGCCTGGCTTGGCGCTTCCCGACGAAGGTTTCGGCCAATATCTACTTCTCGAACCAGCTCGCACAGCGCATTTACGCGGCCTCGGATATCTTCCTGATGCCGTCGAATTACGAACCGTGCGGCATCGGCCAGCTCATCGCGCTGCGCTACGGCTCTGTGCCGGTCGTGCGCGAGACGGGCGGTCTCAAGGATACGATCATCCCGTACGACAAGTACACGAAGCAGGGCAATGGCTTCCGCTTCGCCGACTACAATGCGCATGAGATGATGTATGCCCTCAAGCGCGCCCTGAGCGCCTACGAGAACTATGAGGAGTGGAAGCAGATCGTGGAGAATGCCATGAATTCGGATTACAGCTGGAAGGAATCGGCTCGCGAATACAAGGCACTCTATGAGAAGCTGACTGGCTCGGAAGCATGAGAGAAAATAGAAAATAGAGCAAGTAAGTGAGAAGGAGGGCGGCAGATGATGCCGCCTTTCTTGTTGGGAAGGAGGAGTTTTCATGCTGACACAGGATCAAGTCTGGCATGATTCTCAGGATATCAACTACCGATCGCCCGTCGGGGCGGCTGAAGCGGGATCAAAGGTCAGGATGGGGCTGCGCCTGCGCACGAAGGAGGGCATCCGGCAGGTCATCCTGCGCTGCTGGCAGGACCAGACAGGGGAGCATCTGATTCCCTTGGAGACGCAGGACGACCCGTTTCAGGAGGAGCATTTCTACAGCGGTTGGCTGCCGCTGCCAGAAAAGGGAGGCCTCGTCTGGTATTACTTCATCATCTCGATGGAGGACGGTACCTGGTACTACGGCAACAATCCAGAACAACTCGGCGGCATGGGCACGCTCTACGACCATGTGCCGCCATCGTTCCAGATCACGGTATTCAACAAGGGGGCCAAGACGCCGGACTGGTTCAAGCACGCTGTCATGTACCAGATCTTCCCGGACCGCTTCTCGCGCGACGGCAATGCCATCATCGAGAAGAGGGGTGCGGTCTTCCATGCCAGCTGGCAGGATGATCCGTGCTACTACAAGGATCCGGACACGAAGGAGATCGTCGCCTACGACTTCTTCGGCGGCAATCTCAAGGGCATCGAGAAGAAACTCGACTACCTCAAGGGCCTTGGCATCTCGGTCATCTACCTGAACCCGGTATTCGAGTCGGAGAGCAACCATCACTACGACACGGGCGACTACCACAAGATCGACCCAATCCTCGGCTCGAATGAAGACTTCCGCCATCTCGTCGATGTGGCAAAGGACAAGGACATCCGCATCATCATCGATGGCGTCTTCAGCCACACGGGCAGCAACAGCCGCTACTTCAACCGCGAGGGCCAGTACGACACGATAGGCGCCTTCCAGTCACCGGATTCCCCTTATTTTGAGTGGTATAACTTCCGCAATTTCCCTTACGAATACGAGAGCTGGTGGAATTTCTCCACGCTGCCTGACGTCAAGGAGACGACGCCTTCCTACATGGACTTCATCATCTACGACAAGGACAGCGTGCTGCACCACTGGATGAAGGAAGGCATTGCTGGCTGGCGCCTCGATGTCATCGACGAGCTGCCGGCGGCCTTCTCGCAGTCGTTCTTTGCAGAGCTCAAGAAGACAGATCCCGATGCCGTCATGATCGGCGAGGTCTGGGAGGATGCGTCGCACAAAGTCGCCTACGGCGTGCCGCGCGAATACCTCTGCGGGCAGGAGATGGATTCGGCGATGAACTACCCGTTCCGCCAGATCCTCTTTGACTTCCTGCTCGGCCGCACAGACGCGAAGATGAGCCTGCGCCGCTTCGAGAGCCTGCGCGAGAATTACCCGCGCGAGAACTTCTATGCGATGATGAACCTCATCGGCAGCCACGATGTGGAACGCGCCGTCACGGTGCTCGGTGAGGAGCCGTTCTACGACGGCATGCCGGCCATCGAGCAGTCGCGCGCGCACCTGTCGGACGACCAGTACAACCTCGGCATGGCGCGCCTCTTCATGGCGGCGCTCTGGCAGATGACATATCCGGGCGTACCGTGCATCTACTACGGCGATGAGATCGCGATGCAGGGCTTCAAGGACCCGTACAACCGCCGCCCCTACAACTGGGCGAATGGCGACACGTACGTCAGGAGCCGCTATGAGCGCATGATCCGCGTGCGCAACGAGCACACGGCCCTGCAGACGGGCGAGCTGTTGCCGCTCTATGCGGAGGACGATGTCATGGCCTTCGCGCGCCTCGTGCGCGGCGGCCGCGATGTCTTTGGCGAGCCAGCGAAGGACGAGTGTTTCATCTCGCTCTTCAACAGGAGTCTCAAGGAGACGAAGACGGTCACGTTGCAGGTCGGCGACTTTGCGGACGGCGTCTTCGCCGATGCCTTCCATCCGGAGACGCGCTTCACAGTCGAGAACGGCCAGCTGACCGTCGATATCCTGCCGCTCAAGGGTTTCCTGTTGCAGAACATACCGCCAGAGCACCACTACAAGCATGAGGCCGGTGTCCTGCTGCATCCGACGTCGCTGCCGTCAAAGTACGGCGTCGGCGATTTCGGCAAAGAAGCTTACCGCTTCGTCGACTTCCTCGCTAAGGCGGGCCAGCACGTCTGGCAGATCCTTCCGCTCGGCCCGGTCGGTTACAGCTATTCGCCGTACCAGTCGCCTTCAGCCTTTGCGGGCAACCCGCTGCTCATCGATATCGATGCGCTCATCGAGAGGGGCTGGCTCAGCAAGCAGGAGGCCAAGGTCACCTATGCTGACTTCGATTCGTCGGCCGACTTCGAGCAGGCGCGCGTCTTCAAGAACAAGTGCCTGCGCAAGGCACATGCAGCTTTCCTGCGCGATGCAGCAGCACAGCCGGACTACGAAGCCTTCTGTCGCGAGGAGGCAGACTGGCTCGATGATTACGCGCTTTTTGAGGCAGCCAAGAAGGAATACGACAACAAGGGCTGGATGGACTGGCCGGAGAACGTCAAGAAACGGGAGCCGGCGGCAATCGCATCGCTGAAGAGCCGCCTGGAGGAAGACATCGCGCTGCAGAAGTTCATGCAGTACATCTTCCACCGCCAGTGGCAGCACCTGCACGATTACGCAAAGGAGAAGGGCATCCGCATCATGGGCGATATGCCGATCTTCCTCGCGCAGGACAGCGCCGATGTCTGGGCCAACCAGCAGCTCTTCGACCTCAATCCGGACGGCACGGCCCATACGGTCGCCGGTGTACCGCCCGATTACTTCAGCGCGACGGGGCAGCTCTGGGGCAACCCGCAGTATGACTGGCAGGCCATGAAGGCGGAGAATTACACGTGGTGGAAGAAGCGCTTCCACAAGCTCTACTCGATGGTGGACATCGTGCGCATCGATCACTTCCGCGGCTTTGAGTCGTACTGGGAAGTCGACGGCAAGGCGAAGAACGCCATCCAGGGGCGCTGGCTGCCGGGACCTGGCAAGCCGTTCTTCGACGAGGTGCGCCGCGCGCTCGGCAGCCTGCCCATCGTGGCAGAGGACCTCGGCATCATCACGCCGGAGGTCGAGAAGCTCCGCGATGACTGCGGCTTCCCGGGCATGAAGGTGCTCGAGTTCACGCTCTATCTCAACCACCAGCACCGCTTGAGCACCGTTGTGCCGGAGAACAGCATCGTCTATACGGGCACGCACGACAACAACACGATCGTCGGCTGGCTCAAGGACGAGATCTCACCGTCGCTGCGCAAGGCCATTGCCGATCTCGTGCGCGCCGATGTGCGCAAGCCGGAGGAGATTGCACGCCATCTCATCGGCTTTGCCTATGCGTCGAATGCGCGCCTCGCCGTCATCCCGATGCAGGACCTCCTGCAGCTCGACGGCAGTGCCCGCATGAACACACCGGGCACTTCGGACGGCAACTGGAAGTGGTGCATGCGCCCGGGCGACCTCGAGAAAGTCGATGCGGCGAAGCTCCATGCGCTCGCCGTTCGCACGGGCCGCGCCTGATCGAGCGACTGGCCACTTCACTGTGGGAATGAGATGAATGACAGCTCTATCTTGAAAAAGATGGAGCTGTCATTTTTGTTTTTCATCTTTTTGTGGTATCCTAGTATCGTATTGTTTTTCAGCAATCTGGATATCTGCAGGAATAGAGGTGTTTTTCATGATCGATATACCAGCGAACTGGATGGAGAAGATCCAGAACGTCGATTGGTCGAAAGTACGGGAATCCGTCAAGGATTATGGCCCAGCCATCAAGGTTCTGCAGCAGACCTGGTCGAAAGAATCCCTGCTCGAGATCAGCCAGGGCAAGCTCTTCGTGCCGGATTCGGTCATCAATGAAGCCATTGCCAAGAAGATCCCGGAGGGCGGCTCCGTCACAGGCGTGACAATCAAGTCGCATGCGAACGGACGCCTCGACATCCGGGCGGAGACGAAGAGAGTCGGTCCCGTCGAGCTGTCGGGCGAGATCCAGGAGTTCATCCACGAGGGCGACAAGTCGTACATGAAGTACCGCGTGCGCAGCCGCAACATCCCGGAGCACGGCTTGATGTCGTGGATTTTCTCACGCGTCTCGCTTGCCATGGCAGAACGCATGGTGGGCCATGTGGAGCTTTCCGATGACCTGCCGATATCCATCCGCCACAATACGGTCACCGTTGACTACAGCAAGGTGCTCGCCGAGTCGGACTTCGGCAAGACAGAGTACCAGGGCCACAAGCTCATGGACATGCTGGAAATCGAGGGCGCCAAGCCGAAAGACGGCGGCATCGAGTTCGACACGAAGCTCAATGTCCCCGACGATGTCAAGAAGGCGCTGGTGGCCGTGCTGGCCGACCAGCTGGAATAAAAAAGATGGAATGAGATAAGAGGGGAGCGATTCTTTGAGAAAGCAGATTGTAGCACTCGCAGCAGTGTTCTGTACACTTGCCGTGACGCTCACTGGCATGCCAGAGGCCGCGGCGCACCACAAGAATGAACAGAAAGTAGAGAAGATCCTCTACATCCCGCACGACAACCGCCCAATCTCGGACAAGCAGACGGCGGAAGTCATCAGCAAGCTCGGCTATGAAGTCGTCGTGCCGCCCGACAACATGCTCGGCAGCCGCACGGATCTCGGTCACCCCGATGAGCTCTGGGATTGGCTCAAGCAGAACGCGCAGGATGCCGATGCTGCCGTCATCTCGTCGGACTCGATGCTCTACGGCAGCCTCGTCGGCTCGCGCAAGCACGAGTACAGCAAGAAAGAGGTACTCGAGCGCGCCGACCGCTTCCAGTCGTTCCGCAAGGAGCACCCGAAGATGGAACTCTACGTCTTCGGTTCGATCATGCGCACGCCGCGCTCTGGCGAGGCATCCGGCCATGAGGAGCCGGGCTATTACCGCAATTACGGCGCGGATATCTTCCGCTACACCGTCCTCAAGGACAAGGAGGAGATGGAGGGCCTGACGCGCCGCGAGAAGAAGGAGTACGACTTCCTGCAGCGCCTGATTCCAAAGGCATCGCTCGCGGACTGGATGGGTCGCCGCGAGAAGAACTTTGCGGCCAACGAGAAGATGATCGACCTGACGCGCAAGAATGCCTTCAACTACTTCGTGCTGGGTCGCGACGACAATGCGCCGTATTCGCAGACGCACCTCGAGAGCCGCCACCTCGCCGCAGCGGGCCAGGACCTCGGCAAGACGCGCTTCCAGGCCATGGCGGGCATCGATGAGATCGGCATGCTGTTGCTCACGCGTGCCGTCAATGACATGCGCCGCGATGTGCCGTTCGTCTACGTCCGCTACAACTGGGGCAAGGGCGAGTTCACGGTCCCGTCGTACTCCGATGAGAAGATCGGCGATTCAATCGCGGCGGCCATCACGGCTGCTGGCGGCATGCAGGTCAAGTCTCCTGAGAAGGCTGACCTCGTGCTGACGGTCAACACGAATCCGAACGGCAAGACGTACGAGGCCAATGACCGCGCCAATGACGGCACGCCGCGCGAGGGCACGAAGTACTTCGCCGATATCGTCAGCGACTACGTTGGCAAGGGCTACCCTGTCGCTATTGCCGATATCGCCTACGCGAACGGCTCTGACAATGCTCTGATGGACGAGCTGCGCGACCGCGGCCTGCTCTTCAAGCTGCGCGCCTATGCGGGCTGGAACACGCCGACGAACAGCACGGGCTTCGTCATCGGCGAGGGCATGATGGCCGAGCACATGAAGGATGAGGCCGTCGATGACCTGTTGCTCACGCGCTACCTCGACGATTGGGCCTATCAGGCCAACGTGCGCAATACGATTGCCCGTCAGCTGACCTGGCTGCGCGGCGACGGCGTCTACGGCAGCCTCGACTCGAAGATGGGGGCCGTGGCGACGCGCTCCGAGCGCATGCTCACGCGCTTCGTCGAGGAAAATCTGCCGCCGATCGACTCGCTCGCCTACATCGAAGTGCGTTTCCCATGGAACCGCATGTTCGAGTCCGACATCATCCACACGGCGGATGAGCCGGTCGACATCTCCTACTTCCCCAAGAAGTGAGAGATGCGACGCGGAGCTATGAGATAAAAGAAAGACCTGCCGGGAGCTTTGCTTCCAGCAGGTCTTTTTTGTGCCACTCAAGAGCGGCGCTTTGCGGCCGTGACGATCTCGGGGCCGAGCGTCTGGCAGCGCTCGATGTCGCTGTCCGCGACATCTGCGTCGGTGTAGATGGCGCGGATGTTCTCGTAGGGGAAAATCAGCTCGGATGCATCGCGGTGGAATTTCACAGACTCCGTCAGCACGATGATGCCGCGGGCCTGGGCGGCCATGGCCTGCGCCGCTTCGATGCGCAGGTGGTCGCTGCTCTTGACGCCGCGCTCGTCCATGCCGTCGATGCCGAGGAAGAACTTGTCCACCTTGAAGTTGCGGGCGCAGAGGCCGACGAGCGGGCCGACCATGACCTGCGCTTCATTCTGGTAGCTGCCGCCGAGCAGAATGATGCGGGCCGAGCGCATCTTGTGCACGAAGCTCGCGATGAAGGCGGAATTCGTGATGATGGTGATGTGGCAGTCGCGCGCACAGAGTTCCTCGGCGAGCAGCGTGCAACAGCTGCCTGACTCGATCATGACCGTCTCGCCGGGCTGGACGCAGCGCGCTGCCCGCTCGGCGATGCGGCGCTTGTTCTCGTAGTGGAAGGAGAGATGATGGCCGATGTCGTCGCTCGCCACCATGCAGGCAAAGCCGTGCTCGCGCTTCAGGAGGCCCTGATGGGCGAGCATGTTGAGGTCCTTGCGTATCGTGACCTCGGATACACCGAGCTTTGCGGAGAGTTCCGTAACAGCCAGGCGCCCGTTCTGGCAGATGAGATCGAGGAGTTTCATATGACGGGGGTGCATCAGATTCGTTCCTTTCGTCAATATTTGTCAACAACACAAAACTCCCCCTGCCGCAGGCAAGGGGAGCTCTTTCAGGCAATGCAATCAGGCGTTCTCTTTGCGGAATTTCTCCATGAAATCCGCAAGGGCAACAGCGCCTTCGTACGGCATCGCGTTGTAGATCGAAGCGCGCATGCCGCCGACGCTGCGGTGACCCTTGACACCGCTGAGCTGATGCGTGAGCGCCTCAGCGATGAACTTCTTCTCGAGTTCCTCACTCGGCAGGCGGAAGGTGACGTTCATGAAGGAACGGCTATCCTTGTCAGCATGACCGCGGTAGAAGCCGTTGGAGCTATCGATGGCGTCGTAGACGACCTTGGCCTTGCGCTCGTTGCGGCGTGCCATTTCCTCGAGGCCGCCCTGCGATTTAATCCAGGCAGCGACCTTGCCGACCATGTAGATGCAGAAGGCTGGGGGCGTGTTGTAGAGCGAATCCTTCTTGTAGAACGTGCTGTAACGGAACATCGTCGGCAGGGACTCAGGGCTGTTTTCGAGCAGGCTCTTCTTGGCGACGACGAGTACGACACCGGCCGGGCCGAGGTTCTTCTGGACACCGGCGTAGATGAAGTCGAACTTGTGGAAGTCAATCGGGCGCGAGAGCATGTCGGAGGACATGTCGGCGAAGAGCGGCACGCCGTTCGTCTCCGGGATGTAGTGGTACTCTGTGCCGTAGATCGTGTTGTTGTAGCAGACATGGACGTAGGCAGCGTTCCGGTCGATCTTGAGCTCAGACTGCTGCGGCACATGGTGGTAGCCCGTCTCCTTGCTCGAGGCGACGATTTCGCCGACTCCGAGATGCTCGGCCTCTTTGTAGGCTTTTTCGGCGAAGCTGCCGGAGAGCACATAGCTGCCTGGATGCTCTTTCGTTGCGAAGTTCAGCGGGATCATCGCGAACTGCTGGCTGGCGCCGCCCTGGCAGAAGAGCACTTCGTAGTCATCGCCGAGCCCCATGAGCTCCTTGATGTCCTGCTTTGCCTTCTCGTGGACAGCGGCGTACTGCGGTGCGCGGTGGCTGATCTCCAGGATGGACATCCCGCTGTTGTTGAAGTTCAGGAACTCTGCCTGTGCTTCCTTGAGTACCTCGAGCGGCAGCGTTGCCGGACCCGGATTGAAATTGTAGACGCGACCTGCTTCCATGAAAAAAACCTCCCAAAACGTATAGAATCTTGGTATTCCTTGATATCCCTGGCGGATGATTCGCTGCTTTCCAGCTTTTGAAGCGCCGGATTCCTCATATTGTCCATTCATTGTGGACAAGCGGCGTTTTTTATATTCTAGCGCGAAAAAAACAGAAAAGCAAGCAGAAAAATAAAAACTGTTTTTTCGGAGCAGACACTTGACGGCTGAAAATGGATGGCCTATAATACACTTATGCACGAAAAATGCACAATACGAAAAGGCGAAGATGGGGAAGCCGAGATGAAGACCCTTATAGAGAGCTGGCGGCAGGTGCGAGCCAGCAGGGAACATCGAGGTTCCGCCCCGGAGCAGCTGATGAAAGTCAGACGGGCATGCCCGTTACAGCATCGAGAGAGAGGCTTTGCCTCACTTGGGTGGCACCACGGAATCGAGCGTTTCGTCCCAAATCGGGACGGGCGCTTTTTTTGTTGATGGACAAGGAGAGAAGAATCATGAAGGTATTAGCAGCAGATGGTATTTCGCCGAAAGGCATTGAGCTCTTGCAGAAGGACTTCGAGGTTGTCGTCAAGGATAAGCTTCCGGCAGAGGAACTGCTCGAGATTATCCCGGACTTTGATGCGCTGATCGTGCGCTCGGCCTCGAAGGTCACGGCAGAGGTCATCGCGCGCGCCGAGAAGCTCAAGATCATCGGCCGCGCCGGTGTTGGCGTCGACAACATCGATATCCCGGCTGCGACGGCCAAGGGCATCATCGTCATCAACTCCCCGGGTGGCAACACGATCGCGGCAACGGAGCACACGATGGCCATGATGCTCGCGATGTCGCGCAACATCCCGATTGCGAATGAGACGATGCACAAGGGCGAGTGGAACCGCAAGAAGTACGTCGGCGTCGAGCTGCGCGGCAAGACGCTCGGTGTCATCGGCATGGGCCGCATCGGCTCGGGCGTGGCCAAGCGCGCGATGGCTTTCGACATGAACGTGCTCGCCTACGATCCGTATATTAATGAAGAGCGCGCGAAGGCGCTCGGAGTCAAGATTGCGACGTTCGATGAGGTCATCGAGAACTCCGATTTCATCACGGTACACATGCCGCTGACGAAGGACACGAAGGGCATGATCGCGATGGAGCAGATGAAGAAGATGAAGCCGGGTGTCCGCCTCGTCAACTGCGCGCGCGGCGGCATCATCGACGAGGCAGACCTCGCCGAGGCGCTCAAGCAGGGCATTGTCGCAGCAGCTGCCATCGATGTCTACACGAGCGAGCCGCCTGCCGAGAAGGGCAATCCTTTGCTCGAGGCACCGAACATCGTGCTGACGCCGCATCTCGGCGCTTCGACGGTCGAGGCGCAGATCGGTGTATCGGTCGATGTCGCCAAGGGCATCATCGCGGCGCTGCACGGTGAACCCGTCGCGACGGCCGTCAACATGGCGCCTGTCTCCCCGCAGGTCATGCGCGTTATCGCGCCGTACCTCACGCTGGCCGAGCGCCTCGGCGGCACGGTCGTCGGCCTCGCCGACGGTCCGATCGAGTCGGTTGAAGTCACCTACAACGGCGAGATCACGGAGGTCAACACGGGCCTCCTGACGACGGCCGTCATCAAGGGCCTTCTCAATCCTGTCATGGAGAACGAGGTCAACTACGTCAATGCACCGGGCCTCGCCAAAGAGCGCGGCATCAAGGTGTCGGAACGCAAGGACCGCGCATCTGAGGACTTCGCCAACCTCATCACGGTCGACGTCGTCGCCGGCGGCCAGAAGCTCTCCGTACAGGGCACGCTGTTCGGCACGCAGGGCCGCATCGTCCGCATCAATGACTTCCGCGTCGATGTCGATCCGCATGCGCGCATCCTGATCTGCCCGCACATCAATCGCCCGGGCGTCATCGGCACGGTTGGCACGCTGCTCGGCGGCAATGGCGTCAACATCTCGGCCATGCAGGTCGGCACGACGGAAGAAGAGGGCAAGAACCTCATGGTCCTGACGGTCGACAATGACATCCCGGCCGCTCTCTTAGAGACGGTCAAGGCGCTCGACGGCATCTTCGATGCCAAGCTCGTCAACTTCTATGAGATCTGAGCCTGCGCCCTATATATAGGAAGACAAGGAAAGCCTGTTGCATCTGCAACAGGCTTTTTTATTTCGTGATGATTCTTGTCTCTACGTTATCTCAGTGGAGTTCCAGCTCTGTCTCGCCGCGGATCTTGCCGGGCAGGAAGAGGGAGAGGATGAGGGCAGCAAGGACGGGCAGGAGCCAGGCGAGGCTGCTCTCGTGGAGCGGCAGGCTCTTTATGATAGCACCGGCCCAGTCAATCCCTGCGAATTGGTGCAGGATGTCAAGGGCTGAGATCAGGGCGGCCACAGCGACCGTCAGGCGCATGCCAAAGCGGGAGAGCGCGGCGAATTTGTTGAGGATCGTCATCAGGACGATCGTGATAGCGATCGGGTAGATGAAGAGCAGGATGGGCAGTGAGACTTTGATGATCTGGTTGAGTCCGAGATTGGCGAGCAGCAGGCTGACGAGGCTGACGAGCGTCGCGTATCGCTGGTACGACATGACGGGGAACTCCTCATAGAAGAACGTCGAGACGGCGGCAATGAGGCCGACTGTCGTCGTGAAGCAGGTCAGCGTGACCATGACGGCGAGGAAGTACATGCCAGCCGGTCCGAAGAGCTGGAGCGAAGACTGGGAGAGCACGTAGGCGCCGAGGTTGATGTGCGAGTCGCCGTAGACTTCTGGCGGGATTGGGAAGTGATTGCCGAGCAGCGCCAGCCCGAGGTAGAGCGAACCCATGAGGACGGCGACGGCGAGGCCGGCCATCCATACACTCGTGTAGTGCTCGCGTTCGGAGCGGAAGTGGATGCGGCGCATCTCGTTGAGCGCGAGGATGCAGAAGGCGAACGAGGCGAGCGTGTCCATCGTGTTGTATCCCTCGATGAAACCTGTGCCGAAGGCCGAGGCGCTGTACTTGCCGAGAGGTGCGGGGAGGCTCGTCGAGGTGTAGGCAAAGAGGCCTGTGATCATCAGGACGACGATGAGCACGGCGAACATCGGCGTCAGGACCTTGCCGAGGCGTGCGAGCAGCTTCGTCGGCGTGATGGCCAGCCACCAGGCGAAGGCGAAGTAGAGGATGGTGAAGATGGCGAGCGGCAGGGCGCCGTCACCCGTGATCGGCAGGACGCCGATGGAGAACGATGTGGCCGCCGTGCGCGGGATGGCCATGAGCGGGCCAATCGAGAGATAGATGAGGGAGAGTAGCAGCAATGAGAACAGCGGTGAGATCTTGCGGTTCATCTCGGCGCGGAAGCCGCCGGGGTTGAACGTGCCGATGATCAGCGCGATGACCGGCATGCCGATGCCAGAGAGCAGGAAGCCGAGGATTGCAGGTGCGAACATGCCGCCTGACATGAAGCCGAGCGATGGCGGGAAAATCAGATTGCCAGCGCCGAAGAACATGCCGAAGAGCAAGAGCCCAATCTGCAGGCCGTGCTTGAACATAGGAAAGACTCCTTTCGTATTGATGGGATGCGTATATGTGTTTGTCATGGGCATGACTCATCCATTCTAAGTGCTTTTCTCAGAAATGTCAATTCTGCATGGACAAATTTGTTTTTTCTGCCTCTATCCACTCTGATTTCCCCAAAAATGTACACAGCAATATCCTGTATCATGTATACAGATATAAAATAATCACGCTATTAAAGAAACATATCTAAAGTATACATGCATACAATTTGCAATACATGTAAACCTGCGCTATAATAAATCCACGGATGGAGGAATGACGTATGTATATGAAAGATATGCTTGTAATGAGAATAAAGTTGATTGCACTGAGTCAGATTCGCAATATTGAAGATTCTGTAAAACGGAATCCGATGGCGTATCGAAAAGACACAATGGAATACTGTGAGGCGATGTACGATATCATTGCGAGCATGTCGAAAGAGCGCCTGACGCGCATCGTCGTTCCGATTTACGAGAACTACGAGGAGATGGGCATGGCCGATGACTGCTATGTGGCCGATTCACTCATGATGATCGTCCTCGCACTCTATCAGAACGAGATCGGGGAAGAGACGATCTACGACATCGGCTGGACGAGCTACCTCGAAGATTACTTCCGCGTGCGCGCTGCCATTGCCTGAGTCATGGCGCGGCCGCCATCCTTTGCCATCATTTTGATTCCGAAAACTCCTGCTGAGGCAGGAGTTTTTTTCGTTGAGGGCGAATGTTCTTAACAGGGATACACTCGTCTGCAATCCAATTGCCAGAGTCAAAGGAGGCGATTATCTTGCCGATGTACCGGAAATCGATGCTGATCCTGCTGCTGATCGTCCTGGCAGTGGCCGGGGGCACCTACTATGGCTGCTACATGCAGGAGAAGGAGAGCATCCAGCTCGATGCAGCCTCGCAGGCTGTCAGTCAGGAAGACCGCGCGGAGATCACGGTGTATGTGACGGGGGCCATCAACAAGCCCGGCGTCGTGACCGTCAGGGAGGGCGCGCGCATGGCGGATGCGGTCAAGGCCTGCGGCGGACTGCTGCCGACAGCTGACGGCGAGAAGGTCAACATGGCGCAGGTGCTCAAGGACGGACAGCAGGTCCGCGTGCCGGAGAAGCAGGCGGGGAGCTCTGCTTTGCCGGCAAATACCGGCAAGGCCTCCTCTGCAGTCAAGACGAAGGCGGACGGCCCCATCAATATCAACACGGCCAGCGCGGAGGAGCTCGATGCGCTGCCTGGCATCGGCCCCGCCATGGCCAAGCGCATCATCGAGTACCGCGAGACGGAGGGAGCTTTCACCGCAATCGAGGACATCAAGAAAGTCAAGGGCATCGGTGAGGCGAAATTCGAGAAGATGAAGGACAAGATCTGCCTTTAATATCGGGAGGGTATCATGAAGACAGGACAGTATCCCGTACTCTTCCTCGCCGCTGTGCTGCTCGTGCTGGCACTTGGCATTGAGCTGTCGCTTGCACAGTCGTTCTCCATCCGCTGGGGAGGGGCTGCTCTGGCTGCCTTGCTGCTTGCATCTTTGCTCCTGCTATGGCGCGGGAACCGTCTCTGCGCCATCATGGTGCTGCTGCTCTTCTTCGCACTCGGCATCGTCCGGCTGCAGGCGGCGCTCTTTCTGCCGCCGGCGGACATCTCGTATTTCGCGGGGGCGGGCGCAGAGGTCAAGGTCAGCGGCACGATCGACGATGAGCCGCGCTGGACGCAGGCGGTGCTGCCGGATGGCAGCCGCATCTACAAGGTCCGCTATCTCGTGGCGGTGGAGCAGGTCAGGCGCCCGGGCGGCGACTGGCAGAAGGCCGCAGGGAAGTGCTATCTCTACGCGAGGGCGTCCGTCATGCCGGATAAGGTCGCTCGCATCGGCGATGCTGTGACGGCCTCGGGCAGGGTGCGCCTGCCGCGCGGCTACCAGAATCCCGGCCAGCTTGACACAGCTCTCCTCTTGCGCTCCGACGGCATCACGGCGAGCGTCGTGGCGGGCAAGGGCGGCGCGAAGACCGAGGCACGCGAAGGCCATGCATTCCGGCGCTTCATTGCCGGGATCCGCGAACATTACAGGACGGGCATGGAGCGCGCCATGCCGAAGGAAGATGCCGCGGCCGTCTTTGCCATGCTGTTCGGCGGCTATCAAGGGCTCTCTGAGGACCTCGTCGCGGACTTCCAGGCGACGGGCATCGTGCACATCCTCTCGGTGTCGGGCTCGCACATCAGCCTCATTGCGGCTGTCATGGCCTGGCTGGCCGCGGCGCTGCGCCTGCCGCGCACCGTCTCTGCTGCGCTCGTGCTCTCCTGCATCGCCCTCTACAGCATCCTGGCGGGCTGCGTGCCGCCTGTCATCCGCTCGGCCATCATGGGCGGACTGGCCTTCCTGGCCCTGGCGCTCGGGCGCGAGCGCGAATCGCGCTGTGTCCTGCTGCTGACGGGCATTTTCATGCTGCTCTGGAACCCGCTGCTGCTCTTCCACATCAGCTTCGAGCTGTCATATCTGGCGACGGCCGGGCTCTTGTTCCTCGCGCCTGTTTTCCGGGCATGGCTGCGCGCGAGGGGCATGCCAGATGTCCTAGCGATGGGCCTCGCCATCACCCTTTCAGCGCAGCTCGCGACGCTTCCTGTGCTCGCCTGGTACTTCGGGCAGGTGTCGCTTTCGGCACTGCTCGCTAATCTGCTCGTCGTGCCCATCCTGGAGCTCATCATCATCCTCGGGCTCTTTGCGGGGCTCGTGGCCTTCCTGCTGCCGCTTCTCGGCCATATCGTCTTCGCTTTGACGAGTTTGCTGCTGGGATTGGCGGCGGAGCTCGCACACGTACTCGCGAGTCTCCCAGGCGGCATCTTCTACCTCTCGGCGATGGGCTGGCCTGCTGTCGTGCTCTACTACTTCGCGTTGGGCACTCTGCTGCTGACAGAAGAGCAGCGGGAATGGCTGCGGACCCGCCTTGTGCCCTGGCGACGGCCGGCGTTCGCGCTGTTTCTCGCGTTGGCGGCTGCTGTCGCAGTCTACCGTGCAGTCACGCCGGAGCGCCTCGCGGTCCACTTCCTCGATGTGGGACAGGGCGATGCGGCGCTCGTCGTGACGCCGAGGGGGCGGGCTCTGCTCATTGATACGGGCGGCACGCGCAATGGCAGCTTCGATATCGGCGCGCGCGTCGATGTGCCGTATCTCCTGCATCACGGCATCCGGGAGGTCGAGGCTGTCTTCCTGACGCACGCGCACGAGGACCACGCACAAGGCTGCGGTGCCATCCTGCAGAAGATGCCGGTCGGCCATGTATACACGGCGGACGAGGGCACGGCCGCCTATGCGCGCAGCATGGGGATAGGCGATGCCGACCCTTTGCTGCAGAAGTTCAGCCGGGCGCAGGAGGGCGATGCTTTGACCATAGACGGCGTCAAGGTGGAGGTGCTGTTTGCCCCGCCTGCGCCGGAGGGCGGCGGCACGGGCAATGAAGTCTCAAACGTCTACCGCGTTTCCTACGGCAGGGCGCAGTTCCTCTTCACGGGCGACCTCGTCAAGGAACAGGAGGCAAAGCTATTGGAGACGGGCAAAGACGTGCGGGCAGCGGTCCTCAAGGCCGGCCACCACGGCTCCGCGACATCGAGCTCGCTGGCATTCCTTCAGACTGTCAAGCCGCGCTACGGTGTCTTCTGTGTGGGCTTCGAGAATTCCTTTGGCCACCCGAAGGAAGAGGTCCTGCGCCGCTATGAGCAGCAGGGCATCGAGATCCTGCGCACGGACCAGGCAGGGGCCATCGTCTTTGAGACGGACGGAGAGAAGATGTGGGTGAGGACGCATGTCAAGCAGTCGTGACGTATTGGCAGATCTTGAGGTGATCGTATGGAATTTGCAGAACTGAATCCGGCGCAGCGCGAGGCGGTGGAGAACCTGTCGGACAACATCCTCTTGCTCGCGCCCGCTGGTACGGGCAAGACGAATACGCTGGCCTGCCGCATCGCCAACATACTGGCGGCAGAGCGGGCCGAGCCGGAGGAGATTCTCTGCCTGACTTTCACGAACAAGGCGTGCCGTGAGATGAAGGAGCGCATCGTCCTGCGCGCCGGCGAGGCCGGGCGGCGCGTGCTCGTCCGGACGTTCCATGGCTTCTGCTACGACGTCATCAAGACGGAGGCCAAGCGCCACTCGGATATCTTCGCGGACTTCACGATCTTCGATGAGGCGGACTGCCTCGCCATCATCCGAGATCTCCTGTCCGAGGATTGGCCCGTGCGCTCCGTCCAATCCTTGATTGCTCTCTTGAAGGAAGCGCGGACGGCGTACGGCCTCCAGACGGATGATGCTGAGGCCGACTACAAGGCTGCCCTGCAGAGATTATTGGCAGAAGACCCCGCTGCTGTCCGGAAGCTTGCCGTCACAGAGCACTACCAGTTCTACCGCCAGCTCTTCGAAGCGTGGCAGGCCTGGGGCCCGACAATCGCGGCGCGTTACGATGCGCGCCTCCACGATGTGCACGGCCTCGACTTCACGGATCTCATCGTGCAGGCCGAAGCGCTCTTTGCTCAGGCGGATATCGCCATCAAGTGGGCGCGCCGCTTCCTCTACATCAACATCGACGAGGTGCAGGACACGAGCGAGCTCGAGTACCGCATCCTCTCGCGCATCTTCGGCAGCAGCCGCCTGCTGCTCTGCGGCGATTACTTCCAGACCATCTACGAGTGGCGCGGCTCGCATCCCGAGGTCGTCCTGCGCGCCTATCAGCGCGACTGGCATCCGCGCCGCATCGTGCTGACGGAGAACTACCGCTCGACGCAGGTCCTCTTGAGCGCGTCCTTCGCGTGGCTGAAGAACCGCTTCCCCGAGCGCGTCTCGGCGCTCTACCCCGAGGGCATCCATGCGGTCAGCGCTGAGCACGGCCTGCCCATCGTGCTGAAGGGCGCGATGAGCTTCGCGGAGGAAGCACAGTGGATCTACTACAAGATCCAACAGCTGCCGGTGGAGGATTACGGGCGCGTCTGCATCCTGACGCGCAGCAACCGCTACAATAAAGACCTGTCGCTCTACTTCCGCAACCTTGGTTGCCATCTGGCGGAGGGCGAGCGCCTGCCCTTCATGCTACTCGATGAGCTCAAGTTCTTCCGGCGGCAGGAGGTCAAGGACGCGCTGGCCTTCCTGCGGCTCGTCGTCAACCCGCACGATGCGGCGAGCTTCGTGCGCATTCTCAACCGCTTCGGCAGGGGCATCGGCCCGGGCACAATACGCAAGATCTCGCACGAGTCGTATCGCCGGGCTGGCATCCGCATCACGGATTACCTCGACGAGGATGCGCGGCGCACGGGCGACCCGTTCGCAGTGCTTGTAGAGGCGTTCGAGGCGGAGGATATCGTCGTCTTCGACGTCGAGGCGACGGGTGTCGACCCGACGCGCGATGAGATCATCCAGATTGCCGGCCTGCGTCTCGGCCGGGACGGGAAGGCAAAGGCTGAGTTCAAGCGCCTCTTGAAGGCACGCCGCTCTGTTGGAGACAGCTACAAGGTGCACAAGATCAGCGACGCATTACTGCAGCAGGAAGGCCAGGAGCCGGAGGAAGTCCTGCGCGAGTTCTGCGCCTTTGCCGCGGGCAGCGTCATCGTCGGCCACAACGTCACGTATGACCTCAGCATCCTCGGCAGCGAGCTCGCGCGGCTCGGCCTGCCGCCACTCGCGTACCGGCGTTACTACGACACGCTCGACATCTTTCGCCGCTTCTACCCGAACCTGCCGAACCACAAGCTCGAGTACCTCGGCGAATTCTGTCATGTCTCGCACCGCTCTACACACGATGCAATGGACGATGTCTGCGCGACGGCCGAGATCCTCGTCTACGCCATCGAGAAGGATATACGCCCGCATGCCAGAGAGCGCAAGGAATTCATGGAGAAGTGGCAGGATGTATTCAACGAGCTCGCGGGACACATCAGCTCCATCCGGCGCGAGGCCGTGAGGATGCGCCCCTGGCAGCTGCTCGCCAAGATCGTCGTGGACATCGGCATCGATGATTACTACCGCAGGCGCGGGGAGGCGCAGCGTATCGAGAACCTTCGCGACCTCTTCCGGCAGGCGCGCGCGATGGACGACAGCGAGGCGCGCCCATTCGACGCCTTGATGCGCTTCCTCAACTACGTGACACTCTCCAACACGAACCTCGACGCCATGACGAAGCGGCAGCAGATCCCCATCGTCACCGTGCATCAGGCAAAGGGCGCGGAGTTCGACTACGTCTTCGTCGCGGGCCTGCAGGAGGGGACGTTCCCGGGACTCCAGGCAGAGAAGAACGACAGCCTCGATGAGGAAGCGCGCCTCTTCTACGTCGCCATCACGCGTCCGAAGCGCCAGCTCTTCCTGTCCTGGTGCCAGACGCAATACGGCCACTACACGCACATGAGCCGTTTCCTGCTCGACCTGCCGCGCGAGTTCGTGCAGAATGAGTGAGATGTTGGAATTATACTTCTTTTTGAAATACTATATACATTGCCGCGCTCGTATAGTATAATTTTTTTAGATGGCTATGACTGTAACGTTGTAAGCCTGAATGGGGATTTTCGATTTGGAAAGGAAGGGTTAGTTTTGGCTGATATGAAACAGTATGTTGAGGATGTGCTCGCGAGCATCGAGCAGAAGGATCCAGAGCAGAAGATGTTCCACGACACGGTATCCGAGGTATTCTCGAGCATTGTCCCAGTCCTGGAAGTGCATCCGGAGTACAGGGAGAACAAGATCCTGGAGCGCATGGTCGAGCCAGAGCGCACCGTCTCCTTCCGCGTGGTCTGGCAGGACGACAAGGGCGAGGTCCAGGTCAACCGCGGCTACCGCGTCCAGATGTCGAGCGCGATGGGCCCCTACAAGGGCGGCCTGCGCTTCCATCCGAGCGTCACGCTCGATGTCCTGAAGTTCCTGGCCTTCGAGCAGGTCTACAAGAATGCCCTGACGGGACTGCCAATCGGCGGCGCCAAGGGTGGCTCGGACTTTGACCCGCACGGGCGCAGCGACAATGAGGTCATGCACTTCTGCCAGAGTTTCATGACGGAGCTCTGCCGCCACATTGGCCCGAATGTCGACGTGCCGGCCGGGGACATCGGCGTCGGCGGCCGCGAGATCGGCTATCTCTTCGGCCAGTACAAGCGCATCCGCGACAGCTACGACGCCGGCGTGCTGACGGGCAAGCGCGTCGATTACTGGGGTTCTCTTGCGCGCACGGAAGCGACGGGCTACGGCCTGCTGTACTTCGTCAAGAATATGCTCGATGCCAAGGGCATTGACCTTGCAGGCAAGACGATTGTCGTCTCTGGCTCGGGCAATGTCGCGACGTATGCCATCGAGAAGGCGCAGGAGTACGGCGCGAAGGTCGTCACTTGCTCCGACTCGAACGGCTACATCTACGACCCGGAAGGCATCGACCTCGCCGCTGTCAAGGAGATCAAGCAGGTGCGCCGCGGCCGCATCAAGGAGTACGTCGAGAAGCATCCGCAGGCTGAGTACCACGAGGGCTGCCGCGGTGTCTGGACGGTCAAGTGCGACATCGCGCTGCCGTGCGCGACGCAGGGCGAGATCGACCTCGCGAGCGCCAAGGCGCTCGTCGCCAACGGTGTTACAGCTGTCGGCGAGGGCGCGAACATGCCGTCCTCGCTCGACGCCATCGCCTACTTCCAGCAGCAAAAGGTCCTCTTCGCGCCAGCCAAGGCTGCAAATGCCGGCGGTGTCGCTGTCTCAGCCCTCGAGATGGCGCAGAACTCGGAGCGCCTGCAGTGGACGTTCGAGGAAGTCGATGGCCGCCTCAAGGCTATCATGAAGAACATCTACGAGAGCGCTCGCAAGAATGCCGAGAAATACGCAGACCCCGACGACCTTGTCGCCGGTGCGAATATCACAGCCTTCGTGCGCGTCGCCGATGTCATGCTGGCTCAGGGGCTTGTCTGACCGAGAGCTTTCCCGATACGGACGGGCACAAAAGCGCCGCTTCATCTTTTGGTGGAGCGGCGTTCTTTTATGCTATAATGCTATCAGGAAGAAAGACTTTGGAAAGGGGCGTTGCTGGTGAAATTCGGCGAGTTCATGGCGGCCATCCGCAAGGGGGAGCTGCCGCATGTATTCCTGCTGAGCGGCGAGGAGCCGTACTACATCGATAAGGCGAAGGGGGCCCTGCTCGGGAGGCTCTTCCCGGACGGCGTCGGCATGGAGGATGCGCTGCAGAAGGTCAATGGCGACATGGCGCTCGCAGACCTGCTCGCGAGCATCGAAGCGGCGCCATTCTTTGCCGACAAGAATGTCATCGCCCTTTCGGGGACGAATCTCTTCCGGGAGAACAAGGCGCCTGCTGATACCAAGGAGCTCGAGGCGCTCTGCCATCAGCTCGGCAACATGCCGCCCTACAGCTACTTGATCTTCGTCGCGCCCTACAAGGCGGACAAGCGGCGAAAGCTCTACAAGGCATTGTCAAAAAATGGCCTTGTGCTCGAGGCGGAGCCCTTGCGCGCCTGGAACATCCAGGACTGGCTGCAGGACAAGCTGCGCGCCATCCACAAGGAGATGGACCGCGATGCTTACGCCTACTTTGCTGGAGCTGTCAGCATGATGCAGCAGATCTCGCTCTCGTACCTCGATAAGGAGTTCGACAAGCTCGCGCTCTTCAGCGAGGGGCGGCGCATCACGAAGGCGGAGCTCGTCGAAGTCTTCTCGGGCCTGCCGGAAGTCTCGGTCTTTGCGCTCATGGATGCCATCAGCGCGCGCGACAGCAAGAAGGCCCTGATGCTGCTGCACCGTCAATTGGCAGACGGCACGTACTTCACCGTGCTGCTGGCCCTGCTGACGCGCCACGTGCGCCAGCTCTGGCAGGCGAAGGTGCTCATGAAGAGGGGCGTGCGCGGCAAGGCGCTCGCCAAGCCACTGGAGCTCAATCCCTTCATCGCCGAGAAACTCGGGCGGGCGGCCGCTGCCTTCAAGGAGGATACCTTGAAGTGCGCGATGCTGCGGCTCATCGATGCCGACTATCTGCTCAAGACGGGACAGGCCGGCAATGAGATGCTCGAAGAGGCTGTCATCACGCTCTGCAGGAGATGAAAAACGCCATGGACTGCTGTGTGCGGCAATCCATGGCGTTTCTATACACAAGATCATTTTTTCTGAGGGAACGGCGCAAAGACCGTGCAGATGGCGGCGAGCGGCAGTGTCAGCGAGGAGACGAGCAGCGCCGGCGTCAGGCCAATCTGGTCGCCGAGGGCGGCGGTGATGGCCGTGCCGAGGCTGCCGAGGCCGAACGAGAAGCCGAGCATCATGCCCGAAGCCATGCCCTCACTGCCGGGCATGGCGCGCTGTGCCCAGACGAGAGAACTCGGCTGCGGCGCGAGCAGCAGGGCCCCTGTGAGGAAGAGTGCGATGAGTGACAGCGGCTCCGTGCCAGGATGCAGGTAGAAGTAGACCGTCGGGAAGATTGCGAGGGTCAGTGCGATGATGATGATGCGCTTGTGGGCGATGCGGTCGCCGAGGTAGCCGCCGACGAGCCCGCCAACCGTGCAGCCGACGAGGAAGAACGTCAGGAGCGTGCCTGACAGGATGCCCGAGTAGCCGTGGCTGACGAGCAGCAGGGGCAGGAGCGTCGACATCGAGACATGCGTGCAGCAGCGCAGGCCCATTGCGACGTTGAGGCGCAGGATGGCAGCATTGTGGAAAACTTCGCGCAGGTGGAAGACCTTGCCCTTGGCTTGCTCCGCGACTGTCGAGAAGCGCGTCAGGCCGCTCTTGAGGCAGACGAAGGCGAAGAGGAAGGCGGGCACCATGAGCCACGGAAGCTCTGCCATCGAGAAGCGGTCGAGGAAGGCGATGACGATGATCGGCGCGAGCGCGTAGCCGAGGTTGCCGCCCGCGATGTAGTACGACATCGAGCGGCCCTGGCGTTCCGACGGCGCCGTCTTGGCGACGAGCGTCGAGCCGAGCGGGTGGAAGGCCGAGACGGAGAGCCCCGTGAGGGCAATGATGGTGAAGAGCATCGCCTTCGTCGAGATCAGGCCAATCGAGCAGATGCAGATGGCGCCGAACGGGATGACCGGTATGAGGATGCGGCTGAGGTTGTGGCGGTCCATGACGTAGCCGAAGACGGGCTGCATCATGTTGCTCGTGATGGACAGGACCATGACAAGAAGGCCGCTGACCGTCAGCGAGATGCCGAGTTGCGGCATGATGATCGGCAGCAGGATCGGCAGGAAATTGCAGTAGAAATCATTGAGGAAGTGGCCTGTGCTCAGTAGCCAGGTGCCGTCTTTTTTCATACAGATACCTCCTTAACGGGACTGCCCGCCCATGGCCGCGAGCAGGCGTCTGATGGGCAGCAGGCGCAGGATGATGCAGCAGATCACGAACTCCGGGATGAGATACGTCGCGTTGAAGACGAGCGAGTAGGCGAGCGGGTTCATCCCCTCCGGTGCGTACGAGGCGAAGAAGACGACGCCGGACACCACATGGCAGAGGAAGCGCGCGAGAAACGCGAGCGCCGTACCGCGATAGAGATGGCCGCTCCAGAGGCCTGCGAGGCCCATCGCCATGTACGGCAGCGGGTAGTCGAAGAGCACCTGCACTGGATGGACGATGAAGGGGTCCTGGATGATGTTGATGAGGCCGTAGAGGAAGCCGGCGAGCGCGCCGATGCCGGGCCCATAGCGGTACGAGAGCAGGAGCAGCGGGACCATGGCACCGAGCGTGACACTGCCGCCCTGCGGCATGTGGAAGATGCGAATCTGATGGAGTACGATGGTCAGTGCGAGCATCAGCGCGATGTCGATGATCGTGCGCGTTGTCAGGCGGATGTGGCGCGTGTAGAGCCCGCCGAGGATCAGCACGAGCGTGCCGAGCATGGCAAAGCCTGCTGTCGGCGAGGCGAGAAGTTCAGTCATGATAACACTTCTTTCTAATATTAATGTGAGACGATTTACAACGACTCTCATTGTAACAAAGGTTACTGTGAAATACAAGGCGTTGTGCTACGATACAGAGAGTGAAAGAGGAGGATACGAACATGGGAAAATGGGCCGTTATTTATTCGTCAGTTACGGGCAATACGAGAACGATCGCAGAGGCAATCGCAGAGCAGGCAGGAGACGCCGATGTCTTTTGCGTGCAGGATGCGCCGGAGGACCTCTCGAGCTATGAGGTGGTGGCACTCGGCTACTGGCTCCGCCTCGGGCAGCCGGACCCGCTGATGCTCAAGTATCTGCCAAAGGTCCGCGATGCACAGGTCGTGTTCTTCCAGACGCATGGCACGTCACCGACGAGCGAGCACGCCATCACGAGCTTCGCGCGTGCTGGATACAATCTCGGCCCCGGCTGCACGATCCTCGGCACGTTCGGCTGCCGCGGCAAGATCAACCCTGCGATGCTCGCCAAGCGCAAGAACGCAGGTCCAGACGACCCGCACGGCGGTCCCCAGAGCATGGAGCGTTGGAAACTCGCCTCCACGCATCCCGATGCACAGGACATTGCCGACGCTAAGGATCTTGTCGATCGCATGAAGCACAAGATGGCCATGCGCGAGCGGTTCCTGGCAAAGAAGGCAGCCAAGCTGGCGGCTTTGCGGCAAAAAAAGACAGATAAAGATTAATCGCATAATTTGGCTCCTTTAGCGGGCCTATTTTTTTTGGAAGAAATAAAATAGAAAAGACGAATCATTCATCAAGAGATGTAGATAATTACAAAAACGTGTAGTATAATAAATTAAAACAAAATGTGCTTAAAGTTGACAGTATCATCTGTAAAGGTAGCTATTGCATCTGAACGTGTATCATGAGAGAGGGTTGAGGAATGTGTATCGGTTGACTTTTTCGTGCCATTGTGGCAGACGGCAATGAGGTGGGCAGCCATACCGACCATCATGTGCCAATGCTGCGCGTGGATGAGAAGGGAAGAAGCTATATTGTGGAAGACGATGCAACGTATCGCCAGAACGTCCGATCCTCGTATGAGAAATTGTTCAATACCATCGGTGATATGAAGATTGAGGGGGGCAGCCGCTATGGCCTTACGCGGCTCCTACGTCCGCCAGAATTGGCAGTCAGCCGTCCGGGCTGTGCCGTTGCATTAGACGAGGGGTTCACTTACTTGGTCAGCGGCTCAGGCAGTGCCGAGGACTATGGCTCTGTTTCCATGGAGTCACTTGAGGGCATCATGGACCACATCGTCCACAAGCGCAACGGCGATGTGCGCCGCGGCGCCATCATGATTATGCATATGAGTGGAACGGCCACGCGCACGCCGTATGCACTTGATTTGCTGCTGACGAAGAATGATCAACGTCCGGAAGGCGACCCGAAGAAGTTCAAGGTCGGGCTGCTCGGAGATTATCTTATAGATGGCTACGACCAACGCATGGTGACACCGAAGGATATGCGTGAGAAGCGGATTGATTTTTAATAGTTGATATCTATATCAGGTCTAGGAAATATTATTCTTGTCAATATTTCCTAGACCTTGTTTTTATGAATAAAATCATTTTTAGCACGGTTATTGTCTTCTCTGTGACAATATGGTAGCATATGAGGTAGTTTCTGCGAAAAATGTTACATTTGGATGCCATTTGTATACACTATTTGGAAAAGAGGTGCTCAATAGGGCATGGAATCAACGAATGTATCGGATGAGGTGCTCAATCTCATGCCGGGGGCTGTGGCTCTGTTCCGGGCGGATGAAAGCATTTTTTGTGCCAATGAAGCGATGCAAGATCTGTATGACTGTCAGTCACAGAGGGAGTTCTTTGAGCTGACGGGGGCATCGTTCCGCGGCATGGTCTTGCCAGAGCATTACGAGTCCATTGCCATGATGGTGGAGAAGGCGATGCAACACGGCAGTGCTCTGCAGGGGGGCCTGCCGGTCAGTTACTCGTATCTTTCCTTCTGCATCTGCACGAAGACGGGCCGGTTCCGCTCGGTCGAGGGTTCGATACGCCGTGTCTGCCACCGCGGCGTATGGCTCTGGTCGCTCTTGCTCGTCGATGTCTACGCGCGCTTTCTCGCGGTGGAGCGCGATGCCCTGACGAATCTCATGGGCAGGCACCTCTTTTTTTTCCAAGGTGTCGGAGCGCGAGGAAGCTGACCGCGCTGAAGGCGTCTACGGCAGGGACGCGCTGGCGTACTTCAATCTGACGAACTTCAAGCAGTACAATGGACGTACGGTGCGGAGGGCGGCGATGATTTCCTGTGCAAGATCGCGGCGGTCCTGCGGCACACCTTTCCCGATGCGCCACTGGCCCGCATGTCGTCGGATATCTTCATGGCCTTGGTGCCGGCAGGCGATGCGCAGAGCCGCATTGAGGAGGCCGTGCAGGAAGTCAATGGCCTGCTCGAGGGGGAGAACACGTACCTGCACGCGGGCATACGCTACTTCTCGCCACAGGAGCGCGTGCCGGTCAGCATGGCCTGCGAGCAGGCGAAGGCGGCCTGTGATTCCATCAAGAAGGAGCGCAGCCGCGCCTACTGCATCTTCTCAGAGCATCTCCGGCAGGAATTGGAGATTCGCTCCTATGTCATCTCCCACATCGACGAGGCCGTCGAGAACGGCTACATCGAGATCTACTACCAGCCAGTCGTGCGCACGTTGACGGGGAAACTCGCAGGCATGGAGGCCTTGGCGCGCTGGCGTGACCCGGTTTACGGATTCCTGCGCCCCGATCAGTTCATCCCGGTGCTCGAGGAGGAGCGCCTCATCGACAAGCTCGACCGCTATGTCATACGGGAATGTGGGCGCCAGCTCCGCAGGCAGATCGATGCACATCGGCCCATCGTGCCGATCTCGTTCAATGTGTCGCGCATGGATTTCCAGCTCATGGATGTCCTTTCAGAGATCGAGGCGGTCGTCCGGGAGAATGAGCTGCCGCGCGATTACCTGCGCATCGAGATCACGGAGACGGCCATGGTGCAGGACAGCGACAAGATCTTGAAGATGATTGACCGCTTCCGCGGCAATGGCTATTCAGTTTGGCTCGATGATTTTGGCAGCGGCTACTCTTCCCTGAATGTGCTCAAGGATTACCATTTCGATGAGCTCAAGATCGACATGGAGTTCCTGCGCGCCTTCAATGACACGAGTCGCAAGATTATCACATCGGTTGTCATGATGGCCAAGGCCATCGGCATCCACACATTGGCAGAGGGTGTCGAGACGAGGGAGCAGGTGAGGTTCCTTCGCAGCATCGGCTGCGAGAAGATACAGGGCTATCATTACGGGCGCCCGATGCCGTATGACGAGCTGCTCGTGCATTGCCAGGAGCGTCATCTGCGCGCAGAGACGCGCGAGGAAGCGCGCATCTATGAGAAGGCAGGCCTCTTCAATGTCATCATGGCTTCGCCGGTGGCCCTGTTCCTCGACGATGGCCGGAATCTGTACATGGCCTACGAGAACGACGCTTATCGGAAGGTCATGAAGGGCGTGGGCATCTCGGGGCGGCGCGCCGTCAACTGGATCATCCATTCGCTCGATGACGCGCGGAAGGAGAGGTTGCGCGCCTATGCCGACCGCGTGACGCGCAACCGTCCCTGCAAGGTGTCGGAGACGTTCCTGCTGGACGGCAGGCGCCTGCGCGTCCGCGCCAAGACCCTGGCCGGCCTGCCGGGCTTCCACATCCACATGGCGGAGATCGTGGACCTCACGCGCGATGCCGACTCCCTTTGAGCGAAGCGAGCGGGCAACAAAAAAACTTCCCGGGATGGGAAGTTTTTTTGTTGCCCGTTCAGTTGTCCTGGCTGGCGGTGTCCTTTTCTTTGGCTGCTTCGCGCTTGCGCGTGAGGTAGGCGTCCATGGCCTTGGCGACGTGCTTGGCATCCTTGACGACTTCGACGACGTTGGCCGGGCCGAGGACGACGTCGCCGCCGGAGAAGACGCCCTCGCGTGTCGTAGCGCCGTTCTCGTCGACTTCGACGAGGCCGCGGTTGTCGACCTCGAGGCCCGTCGTCGTACGGACGATCTTGTCCTTCGGGGCCTGGCTGACGGCAATGATCGTGCTGTCGGCGGGGTAGAGCTGCGGCTCATCTTCGCTGAGCAGGTTGCCGTCTGCATCGAAGTGGCGCTCGTAGAGCATCGGGCCGTCCTTCGTGATGGCGGCGACGCCCTTGCAGAGATCAAACTCGACGCCGTCTGCCTGTGCGTACTCGTACTCGCGGATGCTCGCGCGGACTTCATTGCGGCGCGCGTAGACGGTGACGAAGCGGCTGCCCTTGCGGATGGCTGTGCGGGCGGCATCCATCGCGGAATTGCCCGAGCCGATGACGGCGACGCGGTCGCCGAGCTGGTAGACATCCGGGTTCTGCAGGTAGTCGACGGCGTAGTGGCAGTTGCCGAGGCTCTCGCCGCGCACGCCGAGGCCACGCGGACGCCAGACGCCGGAGCCGATGAAGACAGCATCGTAGCCGTCTTTGAACAGGGTATCGAGCGTCAGGATGCTGCCGATCGTCGTGTTCGGGCGGATGTGGATGCCGAGCTCGACGAGCTTCTTCTGGTAGCGGTTGAGGATGTCGAGCGGCAGGCGGAAGGACGGGATGCCGTAGCGCATCATGCCGCCGAGCTTGCTCTTGCGCTCGAAGATTGTCACATCGTAGCCGAGCTGGGCGAGCTTGACGCTGACCGTGATGCCGGCCGGGCCCGCGCCGATGATGGCGACATTCTGTCCCTTGGGCGGCTCGTGTTCCATGATGACCTTGTCGAGGTAGATGTCGGAGATGTAATGTTCGATGCTCGAGATCTGCACCGGAGCACCCTTGCGCCCCTGGATGCAGTTGCCTTCGCACTGCTTCTCGTGGTCGCAGACGAGGGAGCAGACGATGCTCATCGGGTTGTTGATGAAGAGCATCTCGCCTGCTTCATTGATCTGTCCGTCGAGGAAGAGCCGGATCATCTCGGGGATATTCGTCTGAGCCGGGCAGCCTTTGAGGCGGCAGAGCGGCTTCTTGCACTGGAGGCAGCGGCGTGCCTCATTGATGACATGGATGGCCATGCACTATCACCTATTCCTTTTGTTGTACCGTTCCCATTTTCGGGGAGTGACTGTGTATTTCCTTTATTGTAACCGAAACTTTTCGGAGAGACAAGTTTCAGTTATATTCTCAATATTACGTCATTATTAAATATTAACAGTTAACCAGTTGACAATAAATAAGGGGAATGCTATGATAGACGAGGTAATGCGCATCATGCAAGGAATATCTTCCCATCATGCATGGCGCAGGGTAAGACAAATGAAAGGCAGCCGGAATAGCCGACCGGCTGTCTTTCTCCATGTTTTGCACCGGGGGGGTGCAAAACATGAAAGAAAGGGGACGATCCGTCTGTGTTAGAAGGAATCTGTATTGCGGTGGCCCTTATCGGTCTCATGTATTTTGCTTACCGCGGCTGGTCGATCATCCTGATCGCACCAATTTTTGCAGGTGTTGCAGCGCTTGCGAGTATTTTCGGCGTCCTGCCGACGTACAGTGAGCTCTACATGACACGCATGGCTGAGTACACGAAGTCATACTACCCGATCTTCCTGTTCGGTGCAGTCTTTGCGCGCCTGATGGAGAAGGGCGGCCTGGCTTCCTCAGTTGCGGCGAAAATCGTCGATGTGCTCGGCGAGAAGCGCGCTGTTCTCGCAGTCCTCCTGGGCTGCGGCGCACTGACATACGGCGGTCTTTCCGTCTTTGTCGTCGCCTTCGTCATGTATCCATTTGGTGCGGTTGTCTTCCGCAAGGCAGACATCCCAAAGCGCCTGCTGCCAGCAACGCTCTGGGTCGGCATCTTCTCCTTCGCGATGGTCGCCCTGCCAGGCACCCCGCAGATCCAGAACATCATCCCGTCCTCGTACTTCTCGACGAGTACGTGGTCGGCGCCAATCATTGGCCTCTTCGCCTCGTTCCTGTTCCTGCTGATCGGCTGGGGCTGGGTGACGCGCCGTGCGAAAATCCTCAAGGCGCGCGGCGAGGGGTATGGCCGCCACTTCGAAGGCGGCCCGCACCACAAGCCGAGCCCGAAGATCCACATCCCGTGGTACTGGGCTCTGCTGCCGCTCGTCATGGTCATCGTGATCAATATCATCCTCTCGAACCCGTTCAAATGGGAATGGGGCTTCCATTGGGATCCTGAGGCGCTCTCGGCCTTCCTGCCGCTCAAGCTCAGCCTGCTGGCGGCGAATGTCGGCAAGGTATCGGCCATCTGGTCCATCACGGTCGCGCTCATCATCAGCAGCATTGCGGCAGCCTTCATCGGCCGCAAGCGCTTCATCGTCATGGACGGCTTCCTGGCACCGATCAACTACGCGGCCATCTCGTCGGCGACAGCTGTCCTCAATGTCGCATCGGGCTACGCCTTCGGCTGCGTCATCACGAGCCTGCCGGGCTTTGTCCCTGTCACGCAGGCGCTCATCGGCATCGCGGACTCGTTCGGCCCGCTGCTCTCGGCCGTCATCACGACGAACATCATGGCTGGCATCACGGGCTCCGCTTCGGGCGGCCTGACGATCGCGCTCTCGATGCTCGGTGACCAGTGGGCAGCCATGGCACAGGCCGCTGGCATCCCACTCGAGGTCCTGCACCGCATCGTCGCCATCGCCTCGGTCGGCATCGATCCGGTCCCGCACTGCGGCGCGCTCGTCACGCTGCTCGCAATCTGCGGCCTCACGCATCACGATTCGTACTTCGATATCGCGGTCATCATGGGACTCAAGTTCTTCGTCCCATTCCTCTGCATCCTGTTCTACATGGTAACGGGACTTGCCTGAGGCGGGAAAACATCATACAATAGAGACAGGCATGCATACGCGTGCCTGTTTTTTCTCGTCTTTTTGGCGATAGCACGACTGCACGATTGATAGGAGGATTTATTCATGCATTTACGCGGGAATCTCATGCTCCTGCTGGCTGCGTTCATCTGGGGCACGACGTTTGTTGCGCAGATGGTCGGCATGGACGGGCTCGGTCCGTTCACCTATGCCGCAGCACGCTACATCTTAGGTCTATTGTTCCTCGCGGGGCTCTGGTATGCCTGGCGCGGTTCGCGCGAGGGCGCAAAGCGCGCCGGCACGTACCGACCGGGCTGGAAGGCCGGTCTCGGCGCCGGCTGCATCATGATGGTCGCCACCTCGCTGCAGCAGGTGGCCATGCTCTACACGACGGCCGGCAAGACGGCCTTCATCACGGCGCTCTACATCATCTTCGTGCCGCTCGGCGCGGTGCTGCTCGGAAAGCGCATCCATCCGGAGAACTGGGTCGGCGCGGCGATGGCTTTGCTTGGCCTCTACTTTCTCTCGATACACGGAGCCGTCTCGCTGAGCTTCGGCGATGGCCTCGTCTTCATCAGCGCGCTGTTCTGGACGGGCCACATCCTCTTCATCGACCGCTTCGCGAGCCTCGTCGATCCCATCGAGCTCTCGCTCACACAGGTCGGCGTCTGCGCAGCGGGCAGCCTCATCGCGGCACTTGGCTTTGAGACAGTGGCCGTGCAGCCTGTCCTCAACGCCTGGTTTGCCATCTTCTACGGCGGCGTCATGTCGGCGGGCGTGGCCTTTACGCTGCAGATCTTGGGGCAGAAGTACGCGGAGCCGGGGCAGGCGGCCATCATCATGAGTTTCGAGGCTGTCTTCGGCGTGCTCTCGAGCTGGCTGCTGCTCGGGGAGCGCATGACGGCCGTCCAGA
Source organism: Mitsuokella jalaludinii DSM 13811 (assembly GCF_000702905.1). Classification (GTDB taxonomy): domain Bacteria; phylum Bacillota; class Negativicutes; order Selenomonadales; family Selenomonadaceae; genus Mitsuokella; species Mitsuokella jalaludinii. The sequence continues at coordinate 138,706 of NZ_JNKR01000001.1, read as the reverse complement.
TTCTCGGCTGCGCCCTGATGCTCGCGGGAATGATCGTGACGCAGGTGCGTCCGTTGCTGGAAGATCGTCACCGTGCATCTTGAAAAACAAGGTGCTTCATTGTATAATCGTATTCATCAGCAGAAGATGCATATCTGCTCGGAATCATTATTGTCATGAAGTGTCACGATTTAAGATAAGGAAGTGTTATATTTGAAACTCGATAGCCTGAAGATCGTCCTGGCCTGCCTGGCCGTACTCCTCTTCCATTGATCCGCTATAGAGAAAAAGCAAGGGAGCAGAGCCGCGTGTGACGGCCCTGCTCTTTTCGGTGAAATGCCCTATATTTTCATCGGGGGCAGGAAATTGTTTTTGAGATGGCGAAATAATTCTCAGAGATTTTTGATGTGAGAGGAGTAGGAGCGCATGGCAGCAGAAGAAACGTTAATCATAAAGCCGAAAGTGAAGATCAAGGTATTCGGTGTTGGCGGTGGCGGCAACAGCGTCCTGATGCGCATGGGCCATCATAAAGAACTCGACATCGATCTGGTCGCCATCAATACCGATGCCAAGCAGCTCGCGCGCGTGGCAGAAGAAGGCGTCGAGACGCTGCAGATTGGCGAGGACCTGACGAAGGGACGCGGCACGGGCGGCAACATCGCGCTCGGCGAGAAGGCGGCCCTCGACGCAAAGGATAAGATCCGCGAAGCGATGAACGGCGCAGATCTCGTCTTTGTCACGGCCGGCCTCGGCGGTGGTACTGGCACAGGGGCGGCGCCTGTCGTCGCCAAGATCGCGCACGACCTCGGGACGCTCTCGGTCGGCGTCGTCACGCTGCCGTTCAGCTTCGAGGGCAGCCGCAAGAAGCGCCTGGCCAATGAGGGCCTCGCGAAGATGCAGGCCCAGATGGACGCGCTGATCCTCGTGGCCAATGACAACCTCATGAAACTGCCGGAGAACCGCCACATGACGCTCGTCAAGGCGTTCTCCTGCGCCGATGGCATCCTGCAGCAGGCCATCAACTGCGTGGCAGAGCTGATCCTGACGACGGGCGTCATCAACGTCGACTTCGCGGATGTCACGACGATCTTCCGCCAGAGTGCGTCGAGCGATGCCCTGCTCGGCATCGGGCGCAGCTCGCGCAGCGCGGTAGAGGCCGTCAAGCAGGCCGTTGACAGCCCGCTGATCAGCAAGAGCCTCGACGGCGCGCGCGGCATCATCCTGAACTTGACGGGCGACAAGACGCTGAGCCTCTACGATGTCGATGAGGCGACGCGCTACATCTACGAGCATACGGACCCCGAGGTCAACATCATCCTCGGCACGGTCATCGACAATTCCCTCGGCGGCGATGTGCGCGCCACGATCATCGCGACGGACTTCACGGACGGCGTCATGGTCAAGAACACCGCGCAGGCAGAGGAGAAGCCCGCCAAGGCGAGTGCGCAGCAGCCTGTACAGCAGGCCGCGCCGAAGCGCGACTCATTCACGCTGGAGCCGCCGAGTTTCATGCGGCAGCAGTCGGAGCCCGCGAAGCCCGCGTCAAATGGCGCCTTTGCCTTCCCGGCATTCCGCCTGACGCCTGACGATAAAGATCAGAAATGAGAACTACCAGAAATAAGAAATAAATAGAAAGGAACAGATATCTTGAGTAAATTAGGTCGCTTTTCCCGCACGGAGTTACTGCTCGGCGAGGTCGGCATGGAGAAGCTGGCAAACAGCACAGTGGCCATCTTTGGCGTCGGCGGCGTCGGCTCGTTTGTGGCAGAGGGGCTCGCGCGAGCCGGCGTCGGCCATCTCGTGCTCATCGACAATGACCTCATCTGCCTGACGAACATCAACCGCCAGATCCATGCGACGTCGAAGACGGTCGGCAAGAAGAAGACGGAGACGATGAAGGAGCGCATCCTCGACATCAACCCGAAGGCTGTTGTCGATACGATTGAGGACTTCTACCTGCCCGAGCAGGCCGAGCGCTTCTTCACGATGCCTTACGACTACGTTGTCGATGCCATCGACACGGTGACGGGCAAGATCGACCTCGTCCTGCAGTGCCGCGACCGCCACATCCCGATCATCTGCAGCATGGGCGCCGGCAACAAGCTGGACCCGACGAAATTCGAGGTCACGGACATCTACAAGACGAGCGTGGATCCCTTGGCGCGCGTCATGCGCAAGAAGCTCAAGGAGAACCGCGTCAAGAAGCTCAAGGTCGTCTATTCCAAGGAAAAGCCCCTGCGTGTCCGCCAGAGCGGCTGCGGCAAGAACTGCATCTGCCCGCCGGGCAGCATCTCGTTCGTGCCGTCTGTTGTCGGCCTCATCATCGCCGGCGAAGTCGTGCGCGACCTCACGGGGGCGAAAGTGGAGGTTTCGGCATGAATATTTCCGTACTCGGCTGTGGCCGCTGGGGCTCCTTCCATGCCTGGTATGCCGATCACATCGGCCATGCGGTGACGCTCTGGGGGCGCAAGGGCTCCCGTCATCTCGCTGCCCTGGTGGAACAGCGCAAGAATGAATACCTGACGCTGCCCGATTCGGTGCAGCTGACAGATGACCTTGCGGGGGCAGTCGCTTCAGCAGACATCCTCGTCATCTCTATAAGCTCCCAGCAGCTGCGCTCCTTTTGCAGGGATCTCGTGGCACTTGGCATCGACCTCTCTGGCAAGCGCTTCGTGCTCTGCATGAAAGGGCTCGAGATCGGCACGGGCAAGCGCTTGACGACGGTCTTCTACGAGGAGCTCGGCTCGTCGATGCGCGTGGCAGTCTGGGTCGGCCCGGGACACGTGCAGGATTTCGTGCGCGGCATCCCGAACTGCATGGTCATCGCGGCGCGCGAGATGAAGCTCACGCGCGAGCTCGTCGATGCGTTCTCGAGCCCTTTGATCCGCTTCTACTATGGAGAGGACCTTCTGGGCACGGAGATCGGCGCGGCCTCGAAGAATGTCATCGGCCTGGCCGCTGGCATGCTCGACGGCTTCGGCTACAGCAGCCTCAAGGGTGCCCTGATGGCACGCGGCACGCACGAGCTCTCGCGCCTCATCGAGGCGATGGGCGGTGACCGCATGACAGTCTACGGCCTTTCGCATCTCGGCGACTACGAGGCGACGCTCTTCTCGCCACACAGCAATAACCGCCGCTTTGGCGAGGACCTCATCACGGGCAAGCCCTTCGCGAAGCTGGCAGAGGGCGTCTACACAGTGGAGGCGCTCATGGACCTCTCGCGTGAGTTCCACGTCGAATTGCCGATCTGCGCGACAGTCTACGCGATCATTCACGACCACAAGGACCCAAAAGAACAGCTCATGCAGCTCTTCATGCGCGCGACGAAATCGGAGTGACGGCGGCACGATCTGGTCCTGCGGTGAAAATAGTTGATAGAGCATAATATTTTTAACTGTTTTTTGGGAAATCTTAAGATTGCAGGTGTAAGCTCACAGTGTAGATTGCAAAAGAGAGCCCCAAGAGGAGGAAGTAAGGATGAGAAGACAGATTTCCAAGATGCTCATGGCCTGCGTGATGGCCATGACGCTCATGGTCGTCTCGGCTGCCAGCGCCTTTGCGGCGGGCACGGGGATGGACTGGAGCGGTGACAGCAAGATCACGGTACAGGGCATGGGCGTAGCTCCGACGTATGCCGTCAATGCCATCCAGGCGCGCATGCTCGCACGCCGCGCTGCTGTCGTCGATGCCTACCGCCAGCTCGCTGAGATGGTCAAGGGCGTCAACGTTGATTCGGAGACGACGGTCGAGAACATGATGGTGACGAGCGATGTCACGAAGACGAAGGTCACAGCCCTCATCCAGGGTGCGCGCATTGTCTCGGAGCAGGCCGTCGATGGCGGCGGCTACACGGTCACGATGGAGATGTCTGTCTTTGGCGCTTCGAACTCCCTCGCGACGGCCGTCCTGCCGACGAACACGGTGCCGACGAGCTTCCCGGCTCCCGATGCATCCGTGCCGGCCAGCACGCCGTCTTCCGTACAGGTCAACGTCCAGGTGACACCGGGTACGACGCAGACGCCTGCAACGACGATCCCGTCCGTCACGACGCCGTCGCATCAGGGCTCTTCCGCTGCAGCGGCTCCGGCTGGCCAGGCCATTGGCGGCTACACAGGCCTGATCGTGGACTGCCGCGGCCTCGGCCTCAAGCCGGTCATGTCCCCGGTCATCAAGAACGCCAACGGTGAGCCGATTTACGGCTACAAGAACCTCGACTCGGCTACGGTCATCGCGAACGGCATGGCCAGCTACACGACGGATCTCAGCAAGGCGTCCCGCGCCGGTTCGAACCCGCTCGTTGTCAAGGCAGTCGGCCTTGACAACCACAACGGCAACCCGATCCTCTCGGTCGCTGATGCCAACCGCGTCCTCATCGAGAACGGCGCTTCGGGCTTCCTCGACCGCACGAATGTCGTCTTTGTCCGCTGAGTCAAGCGTCATCTGTCAGGTCCCATCATGGGGCCTGATTTTTTTGCATATGCTTATTGACGATGCGAAGCTGTTGTGATAAAATAAAAATTTTACTTTTTGGATTATTTGTGGTACAATGAGAACGTAGATGTGTTGACTTAGCTGGTGGTTGGCTCGTGTGTAGAGGAGGGGTGCTCTTGTTACAGATAGGAGATAAGGTCGTCTATCCGATGCATGGTGCTGGTGTGATATCCGGCATCGAGAATTGTGAAGTCCTCGGAGAGGGCAAGTCCTACTATGTCCTCGAGATGCCGTTGGGCAACATGAAGGTCATGATCCCGACGGACAATGCCGAAAATATCGGCTTGCGGGACATCATCCCGCAGCAGAAGGTCGATGAGGTGCGCGAAGTGCTCGAGAAGGAGCCGGAGAAGCCGAAGGGCAGCTGGAATAAGCGCTTCCATGCCAATCTGGAGCGCATGAAGAGCGGCGATATCTGCGATGTGGCCGCTGTGGCGCGCAATCTCATCCTGCAGGACCGCCGCCGCCATATCTCATCGGGAGAGCGCCGCTTGCTCGATCTCGCGAAGCAGATCCTCGTGAGCGAGCTCGTCTACGCCTGCAATAAGACGCCGAAGGAGATCGAGAACTGGCTCACTTCTGTCCTTTCTGAAAATGCGTTTGCACATTGAACATGCGAACCTGAGTTTTGACAAGTCCAAGCAGAGTAGAGTATACTGATTCTGTTCGGACTTTTCTTTTTGTTTTTCTGTTCAAGGAGGTGAATGTATGCTAGATCGTGTCTTGCGTTTCTTTATCACACTGTTCTTAGCGATTGCCGGAGGCGCACTGCTGGACCTTGCGAGCCCTGTGTTGACGATGTACGTCGGCACGGAGATCCTCAAGATGGAGATGGGCGTTGTGCGCATCACCATGGGAAGTCTGCTCTGCATCCTCTTCGGCGCAATTCTCGGCGGCATCATTGGTTTTTTGGCTTCCCCGTACTTCATCCGCTGCCTCAAGCGGTTTTCTGCATGGGTGGAGCTGCAGCTCGGCAAAATGCCGATCCACGACGTCATCGCAGGCGCCGTCGGCCTTGCTATCGGACTCATACTCGCCAATCTTCTCGGCTATTCATTTGCGAAGATCCCTGTTGTCGGAGATTACATCCCGGTCATCTTCAGCATTGTCTTCGGGTATCTCGGCATCACGATCACGATCAAGAAGCGCCGGGAACTCACGGGGCTCTTTGACTTCGTGCCGCGCTTCATGAAGGACCTCGCGAAGATGAGGGAGATGCGCGCGGCTCCTGGCGCAGCGCCAGAGGAGTCGGCAAAGGCCGCTCCTACAGCCGATGCGCACGCCTACAAGCTGCTCGATACGAGTGTCATTATCGATGGCCGCATCGCCGATATCTGCGACACGGGCTTCATCGAGGGCACGCTGCTCATCCCGGTCTTTGTCCTCGAAGAGCTCCAGCACATCGCCGACTCGGCCGATGCGCTCAAGCGCACGCGCGGCCGCCGCGGGCTCGACATTCTGCAGCGCATCCGCCAGAGCACGAAGGTCAAGGTCGAGATCACGAATGTTGACTTCGACGATATCTCGGAGGTCGACTCGAAGCTCGTGCGCCTCGGCCAGCAGGTCGGCGGCAAGATCATCACGAACGACTACAACCTCAACAAGGTCGCGCAGCTGCGCGGTGTGGAGGTGCTCAACATCAATGAGCTCTCGAATGCCGTCAAGCCAGTCGTCATCCCTGGTGAGACGATGCGCGTGACGATTGTCAAGTCGGGCAAGGAGCCCGGCCAGGGCGTCGCCTATCTCGATGACGGCACGATGATCGTCGTCGAGAACGGCAACCGTCACATGAATGAATCCATCACGGTGGAAGTCACGTCTGCTCTGCAGACGGCGGCTGGCCGCATGATCTTCGCGAAACCAGCGCATTGATGCTGGTCGCTGCGAGAGGAGAGGTAGAGCATGGTCAGTGTCATCCTGCCCGCAGCAGGGCGCGGCAAGCGCATGCAGGCGGGCGTCAACAAGGTATTCCTGCGCCTCATGGGAAAGCCCATCCTGTTCCACACGCTGCGGGTCTTTGCCGCAGTGCCGGAGGTGCAGGAGATCATCGTCGTGACGGGCGCGGAGGAAGTCGAGCCGCTGCGCCGCGCCCTGCAGGGCCTCGGGCTCTTTCGTGAGGCTGCCAAGTCGGTCAAGGTCGTCGCGGGCGGCAGCGAGCGCCAGTATTCTGTCTGGAACGGACTGAAGGCATCCTCGGAAGCGAGTGATGTCATCCTCGTCCACGATGCAGCGCGCCCGCTCGTCTCGCACGCGACGATCGAGGCTGTCATCGAGGCGGCTCGCGAGCACGGCGCGGCCGTCGCAGCTGTGCCGGAGAAGAACACGGTCAAGGTCGTCGAGGACGGTGTCGTCACGGCGACCCCCGACCGCTCGACGCTCTGGGCCGTGCAGACGCCGCAGGGCTTCTCCAGGAGCCTGCTCATGGCCGCTAACGAGAAAGCAGAGTCCGATGGCTTCCTCGGCACGGACGATGCGAGCCTCGTGGAACGCTATGGCGCCAGGGTCCATGTCGTCATGGATTCCTACCAGAACATCAAAGTCACGACACCTGAAGACCTCGTCGTGGCGGAGGCATTCCTGCGCCAGTCGGGCAGCTTCACGGGGACCGTGCGGCGGGCCGCTTCGGAAGTCTGCGACTTCATCAAGAGTGCGAAGAGCGAGAAGAGAAAGGATTGATTGTATGACGCGTTTTGGCATGGGTTACGATGTGCACCGCCTCGTCGAAGGGCGCAAGCTCATCATCGGCGGGGTGGAAATCCCGCATGCGCTCGGGCTGCTCGGCCATTCGGATGCCGATGTACTGCTGCACGCCATCTCTGACGCCCTGCTCGGCGCGGCGGCGCTCGGCGACATCGGCCGCCATTTCCCGGATACCGACCCGCGCTATGAGGGCGCCGACAGCATGAAGCTCCTCGCGGAAGTCCGCCACCTGCTGGAGGCGAAGGGCTACCGCATCGGCAATGTCGATGCGACGATCGTCGCCCAGAAGCCGAAGATGAAGGACTTCATCCCCAAGATGAACGAGAACATCGCGCAGGTGCTCGGCGTCTCGCTTGACGATGTCAATGTCAAGGCGACGACAGAGGAGAAGCTCGGCTTCACAGGAGCAGAGCAGGGAATCTCCGCCTATGCGGTTGCAGGAATCGAGAAGCTGTGATAGAATGAATCCCGTATATGAAAAGGCGTGGAACGGGAGAAGTACGGTTGGACCAGCCATCAAGAGAGGCTCCGGGTGGTGTGAAGGGGCTATGGATATCCGCCAGAAATGCACCCGGGAGCTGCAGGGCAGAATGGAGTAGGCCCTGACGCAGGAAGGCGTTATCTTCATGAGTGAAGGGCATGGCCCTTAACCAGAGTGGAACCACGGCCCCGCGTCTCTGAGGAGATGCGGGGCCTTTTGTATAGGACAGGGAGGATGGACTATGAGTTTTTTTTCGCGGCTTCGCAAGGATATCCGCGTCGTCTTTGAGCGCGACCCCGCTGCGCGCAGCGTGATTGAAGTGCTCTTCTGTTATTCCGGCCTTCATGCAATCTGGTTCCATCGCATCTCGCATGCGCTCTACAAGCGCGGCTGGGTGCTCATCCCGCGCATGATCTCGAATTTTGCCCGCTTCCTGACGGGCATCGAGATCCATCCGGGTGCGACGATTGGTGAGGGCCTGTTCATCGACCACGGCACGGGCATCGTCATCGGCGAGACGGCGGAGATCGGCAACAACGTCACGCTCTACCAGGGCGTGACGCTCGGCGGCACGGGCAAGGAGAAGGGCAAGCGCCATCCGACCATCGGCAACAACGTCGTCGTGGCGTCGGGCGCGAAGGTGCTCGGTTCCTTCACGGTCGGCGACCACGCGAAGATCGGTGCGGGCTCCGTCGTCTTGAAGCCGGTCCCGCCGTATGCGACGGTCGTCGGCATCCCAGGGCGCATCGTCGTCATGGGCGGCAAGCGCGTCCATACGGCGGAAGAGCTCCGTCAAGCCCTGCGCGCGACGCGGCTCGTCGAGTCGGACGATAGCCTCACGGATATCGAGGACGAGCTCGACGTCGACCTCGACCACGACATGCTGCCGGACCCGGACGAGGAGATGCGCGAGTGCATGATGCGCCAGATCCAGGCATTGGAAAAGAAAGTCAATGAACTCGAGAAGAGATTGGAGGATAAAGAACATGCTTAAAGTCTACAATACGATGACCCGCCGCAAGGAGGAGTTCAAGCCGCTCAAGAAGGGCGAGGTCAGCATCTACTGCTGCGGCGTCACGCCGTACAACCACCCGCACATCGGCAATGCACGCCCCTTCGTGACCTGGGACGTCATCCGCCGCTACTTTGCCAAGAAGGGCTACAAGGTCCACTACATCCAGAACTTCACGGATGTCGACGACAAGATCATCAATGCGGCCAACAAGGAAGGCGTGACGTGGAAGGACATCTCCGACCGCTACATCAAGGCCTATTTCGAGGCGATGGATGCGCTGAACGTCCGCCATGCCGATGTCTACCCGCGCGTCAGTGAGACGATGCCGGAGATCATCGCGATGGTCGAGAAGCTCATCGCGAAGGGCTACGCCTATGTGGTCGACAACGGCGATGTCTACTACAGCGTCGAGAAGTTCTCGCATTACGGCAAGCTCAGCGGCCGCAGTCTCGACGACATGCAGGCCGGCGCGCGCATCGAGGTCAACACGGCCAAGCACCATCCGATGGACTTCGCGCTCTGGAAGGCCGCGAAGCCGGGCGAGCCGTCCTGGGACAGCCCGTGGGGCAAGGGACGCCCGGGCTGGCATATCGAGTGCTCGACGATGTCTTTGAAGTATCTCGGCGAGAAGTTCGATTTCCACGGCGGCGGCAGCGACCTGATCTTCCCGCATCACGAGAATGAGATCGCGCAGTCGCAGGCCTGCATCGGCGATGACCACAGCTTCGCGCAGTACTGGCTGCACAACGGCTTCATCACGATCCACAACGAGAAGATGTCGAAGTCGAAGAACAACTTCTTCACGGTCAAGGACATCCTCAAGGAATACCCGGGCGAAGTCATCCGCTTCTTCATCCTGCAGACGCATTACCGCAGCCCGCTCGACTTCTCGGACGAGCGCCTCAAGGAAGCGCAGACGAGCCTTGCACGCCTGCAGAATACGAAGGCTTACGTCGACGAGCTTTGCGCGAAGCAGGGCACGGCTGATACAGCAGCAGAGCTTGCATCTAAGGCCGAAGCGCTGCGCAAGGAATTCTACGAGGCGATGGACGATGACTTTAACACGGCCCTTGCCATCAGCCAGATGTTTGCGCTCTCGAAGGAAATCAACATCTACTATCAGGAAGTCACGAACGGCACGAAGGCCTTCGACGCGGCGGGCTTCAAGACGGTCGCGGCTATCTACGCCGAGATGGCGGAAATCATCGGCATCTTCGAGCAGCAGGAAAAGGCTGAGGATGACGGCCTGACGGACAAGCTCATGGAGATCATCATCACGCTGCGCCAGGATGCACGCAAGGAGAAGAACTGGGCTGTCGCCGACAAGATCCGCGATGCGCTCAAGGATGCCGACGTCGTGCTCGAGGACACGCCGAACGGCGTACGGTGGAAGAAAGCATGAAATTCTCGCAGTTCAAGCTGCTCGTCGACATGATGTTCACGCCGGATGAGCAGGGCGGCATCAAGACGCGCTATGACGGTACGGATGTCCGTCAGATGAACCCGCTCGTGCTCGCCTACGTCGGCGATGCCTTTTTCCACCTCTTCGTGCGCACGCGCCTGCTCTCGTACGAGCAGGCCAGGGTGCACGCGCTGCACGCCTTCAGCGCCCAGATCGTCTCGGCGGTCTGGCAGCACAAGGCGTACCTCGGCATCGAGTCCATGCTGACCGACGAGGAGAAGGCCATCTATCGCCGTGGCCGCAACGCCAAGAGCCATGCGCCGCGCAGCTCGAGCGTGGCCGAGTACCACTCGAGCACCGGCTTTGAGGCGCTCCTCGGGACGCTCTATCTGTCTGAGAAGTTCGAGCGCCTGCAGGAGCTCTGCGAGGCGGCCTTCGCTGTCATCAGCAAGGCTATGATGGAGGAGATCCACGGGAAAACGACGGAGGGAACGGAGAAACAATGATCAAAGTCAAATTACTCGACTACACGCCGGAGCCGGAGCGCGTCGTGGCCATGGCCGCACGCCTCTGCTACTCGGCATCCGGTGCGGAGGAGCTAGCAGAGCGCCTGAGCGAGGAGAAGGTACGCGAGATGGTCCGCAAGATGGTCAAGATCGGTCATGGCTCGACGCTTGAGCACGCTTCCTTCACTTTCGGCATCGAGGGTGTCTCGCGCGTCCTGACGCATCAGCTCGTGCGCCACCGCATCGCCTCGTATGACCAGCAGTCGCAGCGCTACGTCGCCGCGCACGGCTTCCAGTACATCACGCCGCCGACCATTGCCGAGAAGCCAGAGGCCAAGGCAAAGTACGAGGCACTGATGGAAGAGATCCGCAGTGTTTACGACGAGCTCACGGAGATGGGCGTGCCGAAGGAAGACGCGCGCTACGTCCTCGCCAATGCGACGGAGACGAAGATCCTCGTGACGATGAACGCGCGCTCCCTGATGCATTTTTTCAACCTGCGCTGCTGCAATCGCGCGCAGTGGGAGATCCGCGAGATGGCCTACAAGATGCTCGCCGAAGTCAAGAAGGTCGCTCCGACGCTCTTCTTCAATGCTGGCGCGAGCTGCGTCAACACGGGCCGCTGCCCGGAGGGAGAGATGACCTGCGGCAAGTTTGCTGAGATGATCAAGCTCAGAGAAAAGGATTGAGATGGAACAGAAGAAAAAGGCGCGCCCGCAGGAGCGGCGCAGCAGGAAATTCGAGAGGGAGACCCCGCGCCGCAAGAGGCCGCAGATGGAGGCTGAACCGAAGCGCCGCGAAGAGCCGCGTGAGCTGCCGGACGATGTGCTCGTCGGCCGCAACGCCGTGACCGAGGCGCTGAAGTCGGGGCGCGGCATCAACAAACTCTGGATTGCGAGCGGCGACCGCGAGGGCTCTGTCGCGGAGATCGCAGCGCTTGCCAAGGAGCGCGGCATCGTCGTGCAGTACGTGGAGCGCGCGAAGATCGAATCGCTCGCGGGCGGTCACCGCCATCAGGGCGTGCTCGCCTACGTCGCGCCCGTACCCTATGCCGAGCTCGACGACATCCTGAAGGCGGCCGAGGAGAAGGGCGAGGCCCCGTTCCTCGTCCTTCTCGATGAGCTCGAGGACCCGCACAACCTCGGCGCGCTCTTGCGCACGGCGGATGCGACTGGCGTGCACGGCATCCTGATCCCGAAGCGCCGCAGCGTCTCCCTCAATGCGACCGTCGCCAAGACGTCGGCCGGCGCCGTCGAGTACGTGCCGGTCGCGCGCATCGGCAACATCGCACAGACGCTCAAGAAGCTCAAGGAGAAAGGCTTCTGGGTAGCCGGTGCCGACATGGACGGTGAGAAGGCGTACTATGAGGCGGACCTCACGGGCCCGCTCGTGCTCGTCGTCGGCAGCGAGGGCCGTGGTATGAGCCGGTTGACCAAGGAAGCGTGCGACTTCATCGTCAGCATGCCGATGGTCGGCCGCATCAATTCGCTCAATGCGTCGGTGGCTGGCTCCATCCTCATGTACGAATCCATGCGCCAGCGCCTCCAGAAGAAGGGCTGACGCCTTGAGCTTTTGGGCGAAAGGGCGTATAATCTCATCTATAAGGGCTATATAAGGGCTACGTGTTTGTCACAGTAAAAGGAGAAAAGTGCGATGGAAGAAGCAGCAGACACGGATATCATGGAGGACATGTACCGCAGATACGAGAATCTGACGGACGAAGAGATCCTCCTGGATATCAAGGAACACAACAATAAGGTCGCACTGGATTATCTGATCAACAAGTACCGGAATTTCGTTCGGGCAAAGGCGCGTTCGTACTTCCTCATCGGTGCCGACCGCGAGGACATCGTCCAGGAGGGCATGATCGGCTTCTACAAGGCCATCCGCGACTTCCGCGACGACAAGCTCTCGTCGTTCCGCGCTTTTGCGGAGCTCTGCGTGACGCGTCAGATCATCACAGCAATCAAGACGGCGACCCGTCAGAAACACATCCCGCTCAATTCGTATGTCTCGCTCAACAAGCCAATCTACGACGAGGATTCGGATCGGACGCTCCTCGACATCATCTCAGGGGCCAAGGTATCCGACCCAGAAGAGCTTGTCATCAGCCAGGAGGAATTCGTCGACATCGAGAAGAAGATGGAGGAGATCCTCTCCGACCTGGAGTGGAAGGTGCTCATGAGCTATCTCGACGGCAAGTCCTACCAGGAGATTGCCGAAGATCTCGGCCGCCACGTCAAGTCCATTGACAATGCGCTGCAGCGCGTCAAGCGCAAGCTTGAGAAGTACATGGAGACGCGCAGCGATGAGATTGACATCAACACGATCTACAAGGGACTCTCGTCCATCAACCGCCGCCTGCGCTCTGCTGACGGCGGCAAGGACGTCGCGCCCTGACTTCGCCATCATGACAATTCCATAAAGAGGGAACAGGTGACGCCACAAGGCGCTGAAAAGAGAAGCCGGTCAAAGCCGGCGCGGTCCCGCCGCTGTAAGGGGAGCGAATCTGCATAGATATGTCACTGGATGAACATCTGGGAAGGCGCAGAGGAGCGATGAACCGAGCCAGAAGAACTGCCTGTCCGAAAATCACCGTTACGACCTGCGAGCGATGGGAAGGCGATTGCTATCAGCAAAGCTGTGTCTTTGTGGCACGGTTTTTTACGATAGGAAGGCTTTTTTCGCGTGCGTGCGAGGAGAGCCTTTTTTGTTTGAGTAGACTTAGTCAAAGGAGGAAACACAATGAAACATTGGCAGAAGATGCTGGCAGCCGGCCTGGTGTGCACGGCTGCTCTCGGCTGGAACCAGACTGCGACAGAGGCGGCGTACCAGCTCAATCCGGAGGTGAAGCATGCGACGATGGCCCTGAAACAGGCATCGGAGATCGGCGTGCTCAAGTATGAGAATCCGGCACTCAAGGATATGGCCGATAAAGATGCCATTGTCGTCATGACATTTGGCACGACGTATAAGGATACGCGCGCCAAGACGATTGATGCGACGGTCAAGGCCATCGAGGCGGCGCATCCGGGTGTCAAGGTCGTGACGGCCTACACCTCGCACATCATCATCGACCGCGTGGCGAAGAACGAGGGTATCAAGTTCCCGACGCCGGAGGAGGCACTTGATGCCCTCAAGGCAGAGGGATACAGCCGCGTGGCACTCGTCTCACTCGACGTCATCCCGGGCATGGAGTACAACTACGACCTCGGCGTCTACCACAACTACAAGGACCAGTTCAAGAAGATGACGCTCGGCACGTCGCTGATGTACTGGCAGGGCCAGGAGGGCCAGGCCGATGATGTGACGCAGACCATCAAGGCGCTCGCGACGCAGTTTCCGAAGCAGGGCAAGCACGATGCCATCCTGATCATGGCGCACGGCACGCCGCAAGTCTCGAATGCCTATTACTCCGTCATCCAGGCCAAGATTGACGAGCTCGGCTACAAGAATGTCTTCGTCTACACGGTCGAGGGCTGGCCTTCGCTCGAGACGGTCATGCCGAAGCTCAAGCAGAACGGCATCAAGCACGTCACACTGATGCCGATGATGATGGTCGCCGGCGATCACGCCAACAACGACATGGCAGGCGCTGAGCCCGACTCGCACAAGTCGATCCTCGAAGCCGCCGGCTACAAGGTCGACGCCTACATCCACGGCATCGGCGAGAATGCGGCCATCCAGTCCCTCTACCTCGAGCGCGCCAACGATGCCTGGAATGCGCTCGAAGCGAAGTGAGAGGCGTGATATTTCTCATGGCAGAGAGCTTCATTTTCCGCTATAATGGATAAGTCGAAACTCCGAGCGAAAGCACTCTAAGGATGATGTCTTTCATCTATGAGGCTGAGCCTGGGTCAAACCCACAGGGCAGTGCTGGAAATGGCACTGCCTTCCGTTTTTGAAAAGGAGCTATGCACCATGAAAAAACTACTCACACTGATGGCAGTCTGCCTGCTCGCACTCGCGAGCGGCTGCGGAGGCCAAAGCCAATCGACCACATCTGCCAAGGAACCCGTGGAACTCCACGTCTCTGCAGCGGCAAGCCTGACCGATGTCATGAATGAGATCGGCAAGGCGTACGAGGAAGAGCACCCAGATGTCAAGGTCGTGTTCAACTACGGCAGTTCAGGGGCGCTGCAGCAGGCCATCGAGAATGGCGGCACGGCGGACCTGTTCTTCTCTGCGGCGCAGAAGCAGATGGACGCCCTCGACAAGAAGGGCCTGCTGAAGGAAGGCACGCGCAAAGATCTCCTTCAGAATGAAGTCGTGCTGATCGTCCCGAAGGACAGCGATAAGGACATCACCTCGTTTGACCAGCTGACGAGCGACAAGCTCCAGCACATCGCCCTCGGCGAGCCGAAAGGCGTGCCGGTCGGCCAGTATTCAGAGGAAATCCTCACAAAGCTCGGCATCCTCGATGCGGTCAAGGCCAAGGCTGTCTATGGCTCAGATGTCCGCCAGGTCCTCGCCTGGGTCGCTTCGGGCGAAGCCGATGCGGGGCTCGTCTACGCGACGGATGCAGCCATCTCGCAGGATGTCCGCGTCGTAGCCAAGGCCCCGGCAGGCACGCATAAAGACATCGTCTATCCTGCCGCCATCCTGAATGACACAAAACATCTCGATACGGCAAAGGATTTCCTGGCCTTCGTCTCGAATGATAAGAACAAGGAACGCTTTGCGAAGTATGGCTTTGAGGTGAAATAATGGAATACGCACCGCTCTTCCTCACAATAAAGACAGCTGTGGTGGCGACGGTGGTCACGTTCTTTCTCGGCATTGGCCTGGCTCTGGCCGTCGCGCGCATGCGGCGTTTCCAAGGGCTGGCCGATGCCGTTATTACGTTGCCGCTCGTCCTGCCGCCGACGGTCGTCGGCTTTTTCCTGCTGCTCGCCTTTGGGCGCCGCAGCGCTATCGGCAGGTTCCTCTTGCAGTTCGATATCACGATTGTCTTTACGTGGAAGGCCGCGGTCATGGCAGCCATCGTTGTCTCACTGCCGCTCATGTACCGCACGGCCCGTGGCGCGTTTGAACAGCTTGATCCCAATATCATCGGCGCCGCGCGCACGCTCGGCGTCTCGGAATGGCGCATTTTCTGGTACGTCCTTGTGCCGAATGCGCGCTCGGGTATCCTCGCGGGTCTCGTGCTCTCTTTTACGCGTGCGCTCGGCGAGTTCGGCGCGACCATCATGTTTGCCGGCAACATCCCCGGGATCACGCAGACGATGAGCACCGCTGTTTACGCCGCGGTGCAGGCCAACGACTACGATTTGGCCTTCGAGTGGGCGGTGGTCATCATCATCTTCTCGCTCGTCTTTGTCAGTCTGATGAATATCCTGATTTCACGTACTGGTGCGCCGCAGCGGCGGGAGGTTTGAGATGGAGTTAGATGTCAAGATTGAGAAGAAACTGCGCAATTTCACGCTCCGGGCCGATTTTACGCTGCGCGATGAGGTCTTTGCCCTGCTCGGCGCTTCAGGCTGCGGCAAGAGCATGACCCTCAAGTGCATCGCTGGGCTCGAGCGCCCCGACCGCGGGCGCATCGTGCTCGACGGCCGGGTGCTCTTTGACAGCGAGCAGGGCATCGACCTGTCCCCGCAAGAGCGGCGCGTCGGCTATCTCTTTCAGAACTTTGCCCTTTTTCCCAATATGACGATTGCCGAGAATATCCGCTTTGTCGCGCGGGGCACGCGGCAGCAGCGCGAGGCACGCGTGCGCGAGAATCTCGCGCGCTTCGACCTCACGGAGCTCGGCAACGCGTACCCGATGGAACTCTCGGGCGGCCAGCAGCAGCGCGCGGCGTTCGCGCGCATCCTCGCGTCCGATGCGAAGATCCTGCTGCTCGACGAGCCGTTCTCGGCGCTCGACCATTACCTGAAGTGGAAATTGGAGCTGGAACTCCGCGAGGTGCTGAAGTCGTATGGCGGCGCAGCCGTGCTCGTCTCGCACGACCGCGGTGAGGTCTATCGTCTGGCAAGCCGTGCCGCTGTCATCGAGCGCGGCCAGATGCAGCCGCCGCATACGCGCGATGCGCTCTTCGAGAATCCGCAGACGCTCGCGGCGACGCTCTTGACGGGCTGCAAGAATGTCTCGAAGGCGGAGCGTCTCGATGCGCATCGTGTGCGGGCAGCAGACTGGCAGCTCGACCTGACGGTCGCGGCGAGAGAGCCGCAGTCCGTCGCGTATGCGGGACTGCGGGCGCACTTCCTCGAATACCGCGAAGGGGCAGAAGACCCTGCGCGCAACATCTTCTCGATGGAAGTCGCGGATGTCATCGAGGATACCTTTTCGTATCTCGTCATGATCCGGAGCGCCGGGCATCAGGCCAGCTGCATCCGCTGGGAACTGCCGAAGGCAGAGTGGAGGGCTATCAAGGCACCTGTGCTTTCGGTATACTTCCCGCCGGAGAAGATCATGCTGATGGAGTCCTGATGCCATGCCCGTGGCGGCGGGGAAAGTCTGCATGCAGATTGTTCGGCAAGGATAGGAGGGATTATCATGAAACGGAGACAGAAGGGAATTCTGGCAGTCATCCTCGTGCTGCTCGTCGGCGCGGGAATCTTTGCCTATCATCACCATGAGGAAGCGGCAAAGCAGGCGGCTGCGCGGGAGCTCACGCTCTCAGGCAATGTCGACGTGCGCGAGGTGACGCTCTCCTTCCGCGGGAGTGACCGCGTCAAGGACATCCTGGTCGAGGAGGGCGATACGGTCGAAGAGGGGCAGGTCCTCGCGCGCCTCGACACGGATGAGCTCAACATCAACTTGCGCAAGACGAAGGCTCAGATCGCGGCGCAGCAGAGTACGGTCGCGAAGCTCCACAACGGCACGCGTGCCGAAGAGATTGCGCAGGCACAGCAGCGCTACAAGGCAGCTGAGGCAGCTGCCTCGAACGCACAGGGCATCTACGAGCGCCGCCAGGCCGTCTACGACAGCGTGGAAGGCGTGAGCGAGCAGGATCTTGACAACGCCCGCTCACAGGCTGAAGCCAAGCAGGCGGAGCTTGAGGCGGCCAAGGAGGCCCTGCGCGAGGCGCGCAACGGCCCGCGCTCAGAGGATATCGAGGCGGCTGAGGCCAATCTGCAGGCATTGGAAGAAGAGCAGTCGCGCGAAGAGTATCTGCTCTCGCAGTACGAGCTGCGCGCCCCGATGAAGGGCGTCATCCGCTCGCGGCTGCTAGAAGTGGGCGACATGGCCTCGCCCTCGACGCCTGTCTTCAAGCTATCCTTGCTCGACAAGAAGTGGGTCCGTGCCTACGTAAAGGAGAGTGACCTCGGCCACATCTACGAGGGGCAAAGCGCCAGGGTCTTCATCGACAGCCAGAGGGACAAGCCAATCGCTGGGCAGGTCGGCTACATCTCGGATACGGCGGAGTTCACGCCGAAGACGGTGCAGACAGACGAGCTGCGCACAGCGCTCGTCTACGAAGTGCGCATCTACGTCGATGACGCGGAGAACGTCCTGCGCCTCGGCATGCCGGCGACAGTCAAGATCGAACTTTGAGCAGGGGGTGATCGCATGGAGATCATCGAAGCGAAGGGGCTCAGCAAGGTCTTTGTCCTGAAGGACGGCAAGCAGGTGACCGCTCTGGGCGGCATTGACCTATCTGTGCCGGAAGGACAGCTCACCGCTCTCGTGGGCCCGGACGGTGCGGGCAAGACGACGCTGATGCGGCTCGTCTGCGGGCTCATGACCAAGACGGACGGCAGCCTGCAGGTGGCGGGCCTTGATGTCACGCAACGACCGCAGGCGGTGCAGGATCTGCTCAGCTATATGCCGCAGAAATTCGGCCTCTACGAGGACCTGACCGTACAGGAGAATCTTGACCTCTACGCAGACCTGCACGGTGTGACGCAGGATACAAGGCAGCAGCGCTTCCGCCATCTTCTCGAGATGACGGAGCTGGCGCCCTTTACGGAGCGCCTCGCCGGCAAGCTGTCGGGCGGCATGAAGCAGAAGCTCGGCCTCGCCTGCACGCTCGTGCGTTCGCCGAGACTCCTGCTGCTCGATGAACCGACGGTCGGCGTCGACCCGCTGTCGCGTCGCGAGCTTTGGCAGATCCTGCAGCAGCTCGTGCGCGAGGAGCGCCTTTCCGTGCTCGTCAGCACGGCGTACATGGAAGAGGCGGCACGCTGTGAAAAAGTCTATGTGCTCAATCACGGCCATTTCTTGAAAGGCGGTACGCCGGCAAAGCTGCGTGAGGTCGCAGCGGGCATGTGCTACAAGGTGACGCCGCCGGAGGGGATGCCCCTGCGCTCGCTGCAGAGCCGCCTGCTCGCGGAAAAGAGTGTTATCGATGCCGTGCCGTCTGGCGGCGTCGTCCGCTTCATCACGCGCGGTAATCCTGTGGAACTCAAGCCTCTCGCGCGCTTGTCGTTAACGGCTGAAGCCATCGAGCCGCGCCTTGAGGACGGCTTCATGACGCTCCTCAAGGAGGATGTACAGGAGCAGGGCGGGCCTGCTGTGCAGACTGCCGCGGCTTCGTCCGGGCAGATGGGAACTTTTTCGGAACGCTCGAGGGTGGCTGCGCCTGTGGAGATCGAGGTGCACGACCTCGTGCGCAGGTTCGGCGACTTCACCGCCGTCTCGCACACCTCATTCTCGGTGCACCGAGGAGAGGTCTTCGGTCTGCTCGGGCCAAACGGCGCGGGCAAGACGACGACGTTCCGCATGCTCTGCGGCCTTTTGCCGGCGACGAGCGGCAAGATCTCCGTAGCCGGCGTCAATCTGCGCACGGCCCGCATCGAGGCACGTGCGAAGGTCGGCTATGTTGCGCAGAAATTCTCGCTTTACAGCAGCCTTTCCGTTTATGAGAACCTGCGGTTTTTCGGCGGTGCCTACGGCCTCTATGGCGCACATCTCTACGCGCGCATCCAGGCCGTCCTGCGGGAATTTCACCTGCAGGACGTGGCGGACCATGCGGCCGGCAGCCTGCCGGGCGGCTACAAGCAGCGCCTTTCGATGGCCGCTGCGCTCATCCACAAGCCGGAGATCCTGTTCCTCGATGAACCGACGAGCGGCATTGACCCGCTGGCCCGCCGCACATTCTGGCAGAAAATCACGGCGCTTTCGGAGCGCGGCACGACGATCATCATCACGACGCATTTCATGGAAGAGGCGGAGTACTGCGATCGCTTCATGATACAGGATCACGGCAGGATGCTCGTGCTCGGCAGTCCCGAAGAGATCCGCCAGCGCATGCGCCTGCCGGATGCGACCATGGATGACATCTTTGTCGCGATTGTCGAGCAGGCGCGCAGTGAGGCGGAGAAGGATAGCAAGGCAAAGGGGGCGGTATCATGACAAGTGGATTCTGGCGGCGCCTTCTTGCACTGATGCGCAAGGAGACGCGCGAACTCCTGCGCGACAACAGCAGCCTGGCGCTCGGCGTCGTGCTGCCGCTCGTGCTGATTCTGATCATCGGGTACGGCATGAGCCTCGATGTCAAGCAGGTGCCGACGGCCGTTGTCCTCGAGGACAGCTCGCCGTTTGCGCGGCAGGCCGTGCACTTCACGCAGGGCTCGGAGTATTTCGCGCCTGTATTCGTCTCCTCGCTGGCGGACGGCGAGGCGATGATGCGCCGTCATGAAGTCGATGCCATGCTCGTCGTGCCGTCGGACTTCTCGGCGCGCTTTGCCGAGGGCCGGGCAGAACTGCAGGTCATCCTCAATGGCACGGAGGCGACGACGGCCATGAGCGCGCAGGGTTACTTTGAGGCAGGCATCCTTACATGGGCCGCTGGCGAGGGAGCAAGGCGCGGGGCCCATGCAGGCGGTATCGCCATCGAGTCGCGCATCTGGTTCAACGATGCGAATACGAGCACGTGGTTCTACGTGCCGGGCATCCTCATGCTCGTGCTGACGATCAGCGGTGTTTTCCTGACGTCCGTTGTCATGGCGCGCGAGTGGGAGCGCGGCACGTTCGAGTCGCTCTTCGTCACGCCGATGAAGATTCTCGAGCTCGTCCTTTCTAAGACGATCCCGTACTTCGTCATCGCCATGCTCGGCATGGTGCTCTGCCTCATCGTCGGCCGAGTGCTCTATGACCTGCCGATGCGCGGCTCGCTCGCGTTGATTCTCGGCGAGTCGATGCTCTACCTCATCGTGGCGCTAACCATCGGCCTCGTCATCTCGGCGCTGACCAAGAACCAGTTCCTCGCCTGCCATGTCTCGCTGATGATCAGCTTCCTGCCATCGGTCGTGCTGTCGGGCTTCCTGTTTGACCTGCATGCGGAGCCTGCGGCCATCCGCGTGGTCAGCAGCCTCATCCCGACGACCTACTATCTGGAACTCATGAAATCGCTCTTCCTTTCGGGCAATTACTGGCCGCTAATCGCGCGCGATACGGCCATCCTCCTGGGCTTCGCCCTCTTCTTCCTCGGCTGGGCCTTTCATATGACGCGAAAGAAGGTGGAGCCATGAACATTTCCCTGCAGCGTTTTCTGCGCCACCTTTATTTCCTCTGCCAGAAGGAGTTGCTCTCTCTCTTCAAGGACCCGCGCATGCGGATCCAGCTCGTCATGCCCGTCATCATCGAGGGCTTTTTGTTCGGCTATGCGGCCAACTACAACATCGAGGAAGTGCCGTATGCTGTCGTCGATCGTTCGGAGACCTCTTCGGCGCGCGATTTCCTCGCGCATGTCGCCGGTGCCCCGACGTTCTCGTGCTATGCAGTCTGTGGCAATGTACAGGAAGTCAGCACACTCATCGATGCCGGCGAAGTCCTCGGCGGCATCATCGTGCCCGAAGACTTCGAGAAAAAACTGGAACATGGCGAACCGGCGCCTGTACAAGTCATCACGGACGGCCGCAATCCGATGATCGCCTCGATGGTCAAGAGCTACGTCACAGAGATCGCCGCTTCTTGGAGTGAGGCGAAGGGCTTTTCCAGACTGCCGGTCTCCATTGAGACGCGCACGTGGTTCAATCCGAATCAGCTTTCGCGCTGGACCTTCCTGCCTTCATTCCTCGCGATGATTGCCTTTGTGCAGGTCATGTTCCTCGCGGGCCTCTCGATTGCGGAAGAGCGCGAGCAGGGTACATTTGATCAGCTGCTCGTCACGCCGTTCTCGCCGACGGAGATCCTGATCGGCAAGGCGACACCGCCGGTGATCGTCGGCCTGTTTCAGGCCGCGATGGTCTTCCTCATTGCGCGGTTCTGGTTTGAGGTGCCGTTTGCCGGCAACTTGTTCACGCTGCTCTTGACCCTCTTCATCTTCATGGTCAGTACGACAGGCCTGGGCCTTTCCATTTCGTCCGTCGCGAAGAATATGCAGCAGGTTCTCGTTTACCTGCTCGTGCTCATGATCCCGATGGTCCTGCTGTCCGGCCTCGTGACGCCAATCCACAATATGCCGGAGTTCCTGCAGATCATCACGTACGCCGACCCCATGCGCTTCGTCATCGATGCCGTGCGCCGCATCTACCTCGAGGGCGCGGGCCTTTGCGACATCGCCTGGGACTTTGTGCCGATGCTCGCCGTGGCGGCTGTGACCATGCCGCTGGCCGGCTGGCTCTTCCGCCATAAAACGACATGACGACAAAAAGGGGCTGTGGACAAAATGGTTTTACATTTTGTCACAGCCCCTTTTCCTGGTTCGATCCCTGCTTTGCAGGTCAGCGTATCTTGGCGTGCTCGCGGACGAATGTTTCGATGTTGGCGAGATGCGGGTTCTTGCGGAGCTCGTCTGGTTCATAGGTGATGAGCAGGCTGCCGGTGTTCAGGGCGACTTTGGCATCCGTGACGCCGCTGAATGAACGGACGAACGAGGAGACCTGATCGGCGAGCTTGTCATTGCCGGCGAGCGCGAGGTTGTAGACGCGGATGCGGCCGGGCGCGTAGCTGGCGATATCCGTGCCGGCGAGAAAGGCGTGCAGGGAGATGGACTCTGCCTTGTCGACGGCTTTGCGCGCGGTCTTTCCCGCAAACGCCTTGACATCATGCTCGAGTTTCCCGGCGTGCTGCAGGCCGTGGAGAATGGAGAGCAGGCCCCAGACTGCGCCGAAGGCGACATGGAGTTTCTTCCCCGTGAAGATCGTGGCGATGGTTGCGATGCCGCTGACCGTCAGGGGCAGGCCGAGGGGCAGTCGCTTGAATGATTTGTTCATGCATATTCCTCCTTTGTATTGCATATGAGAATGATTCGCCGTAAAACAGAGAAATCCTCTCAAAACCCCTTTTCATCTGCAAAAAAGTGTGAGAGAATAGGGAAGTATCATCGAATTTTTGTTTATTAGAGGAAGGATTTCAGGAATATGATAGAAGTGCAGCATCTCGTGAAGAGATTCCCGCACAAGGACAAGGCGGGGCGGGCGGCCTTCAAGACGGCCGTCGATGACTTGACGCTCTGCGTCGGGAACGGCGAGATCTTCGGGCTGCTTGGCCCGAACGGCGCGGGCAAGACGACGACGATCCGCATGATGACCATGCAGGCGCGGCCGACGAGCGGCATCATCCTCTACGATGGGCTCGATACGCGCCGGGATGCGCGGCGCATCAAATCGCTTATCGGCGTCGTGCCGCAGCACGTCAACTTCGACCAGGACCTCACGGTCGGCGAGAATCTGGAGCTGCACGCACGGCTGCATCACATGGGAAAAGAAGAGCGCCGCGCGCGCATCGAGGAGCTCCTGCGCTACGTCGAGCTTGCCGATGTCATAAACGACGGCGTCAGGCGTCTCTCGGGCGGGATGAAGCGGCGGCTGCTCATCGTGCGGGCGCTCCTGCACCGGCCGCGCATCCTGTTCCTCGACGAGCCGACGGTGGCGCTCGATCCGCAGGTCCGCCGGCGCATCTGGGCGCTCGTCAAGGATATGGCCAAGGGCGGTGTGACGGTCTTTTTGACGACGCACTACATCGAGGAGGCAGAAGCGCTCTGCGACCGTGTTGCCATCCTCTCGAAGGGCCATCTCATCGACCTCGACACGCCGGCGAATCTGCGCCAGAAGATGGATCTGCCGAATCTCGAGGAAGTCTTCCTCGCGCTGACGGCGGAGGACGGTGCCGCTGGGAAGGGAGGGCGCGTATGAACATCAAGGAGAATCTCTTTGACATTGCGACGGTGTTCTGGCGCGACTGGGTCGTGCTCAAGCGGCGCATGGCGAAGTTCATCCTCTCGCGCATGGTCGCGCCGATGCTCTACCTCGTCGCGTTCGGCTGGGGCCTCGGGCGCAGCATCGAGGTCAGCTCTGGCACCTACCTCGATTTCCTCGTGCCGGGCATCCTCGCGCTCAATTCCATGAACATCAGCTTCAACAGCATCACACCGGTGCACGCGGAGCGCATCTACCACAAGAGCCTCGAGGAGTACATGATCGCGCCAATCTGGCCCGACGCCTTCCTGATCGGTAAGGTGGCGGCCGCTGTCGTGCGCGCACTCATATCGTCGGCCATCATCGTCATCCTCGCGCTGCTCTTCGGTGCGCATTTCCAGATGACACCGCTCTTCCTGCTCGTACTCGTGCTCAACTGCATCGTCTTTGCGGAGATCGGCTTCCTCGCGGCGATGAAGATCCGCACGTATGAGGAGATGGCGCAGGTCAATACCTACATCCTGCTGCCGATGTCCTTCCTCTGCGGCACGTTCTTCACGACGCAGTCGCTGCCGACGGTCGTGCGCTATTTCATCGAGCTGCTGCCGCTCACGCATACGAGCTACCTCCTGCGCGGCATCGGCAGCGGCGCGGAGGTATCGTATCTCTCCATTCTCGTACTGATCGCCTATGCGGCGGGCGGCTGGCTCTGGGGCAGCCGTGCCTTCCGCAGGCTGACCGAATAGATAAAAAGAAAGGAACTGCATCTTGTTCAAGACCATACTCCATCATCACGCCTCGTCGTGCAGCGATTGTACGAAGCTCTGCTGCACGAAGATCGAGGATTTCTCGGTCAAGATCGGCCGCCTGACCATCTTCGACCATGTCAACATCCACATCCATTGCGGCCAGCTCACGGCGCTCATCGGGCCGAATGGCGCGGGCAAGAGCACGCTTTTAAAAGCCATCCTCGGCGAGGTGCCGCATGGAGGGAGTCTCCATTACGTCGACGCGAAGGGCAAGCATACGGGCCATCCCGTCATCGGCTATGTGCCGCAGTACCTGCGCTTCGATGTGAGCTCGCCGACGAGCGTCATGGACATCTTCATGGCCTGCCTGACGCGGCGGCCCGTCTGGCTCTGCTCGGCCAAATCCCTGCGCCCGCGCGTCCTGAGGAGCCTCGAGCGCGTGCGCGCCGCGCACCTCATCGACCGCCGCCTCGGCGCGCTGTCGGGCGGCGAGCTGCAGCGCGTGCTCCTGGCGCTCGCGCTCGACCCGATGCCTGACCTCCTGCTTCTCGACGAGCCTGTCTCAGGCGTCGACCAGAACGGCCTCGAACTCTTCTATGAGATTGTTGCAGATTTGCGCGAGAAGGAGGACATGGCCATCATCTTGATCTCGCACGACCTCAACATGGTGGCCAAGCACGCCGACCAGGTCGTCCTGATGAATAAGGGCGTCGTCATGAGCGGCACGCCGGAAGAGGTCTTTGCCGACCAGCGCACCAAGAAGATCTTTGGCATGCTGGCTGGTGAATCCGCACAGGAAGCGGCGGCGGATATCCCTGCGGGCACGCAGGACACGGCTGGGGATACAGCAGATGAAGCGAGGGGGGCGGATGCATGATGGATACGATTTACAGCTTGATGGATGCGGTCCTGCCGTTTGCATGGCTCGGCAGCAACTTCATGAAGAATGCCTTCCTGGCCGTGCTGCTCGTCACGCCGCTCTTCGGCCTGATCAGCACGATGGTCGTCTCGAACCGCATGGCGTTCTTCTCGGATTCACTCGGCCACGGCGCGTTTACCGGCATCGCCATCGGCGTGCTCCTGGGCTCCGTTTCGCCGCTCTTGTCGCTCGTCGTCTTCTCGGTCGTCTTCGCGCTCTTCATCACCTACATCAAGAACAAGAGCACGGCTTCGACGGATACGATCATCGGCGTGTTCTCAGCAACGGCCATCGCGCTCGGCCTCATGATCATGAGCCACGGCGGCGGCTTCAACAAGTTCTCCTCGTTCCTCATTGGCGACATCCTGTCGATCACGCCGGACGATCTCTCGGCGCTGGCCGTCGTCTTCGTGCTCGGCCTCATCGCCTGGGGGCTGCTCTTCAACCAGCTGCTCGTGCTCTCCATCAATTCGTCATTCGCGCGCAGCCGCGGCATTCCCGCCTTCTGGATCGAGAGCGCCTTTGCCTCGCTGCTCGCCGTCGTCGTCTCCATCAGCATCCAGTGGGTCGGCATCCTGATCATCAACGCGATGCTCGTTCTGCCGGCGGCCGGCGCGCGCAATATCGCCAACAACGTCAAGCAGTACCACCTCTTCTCGGTGCTCATCGCGATGTTCTCGGGCTTTCTCGGCCTGATGCTCGCCTACTACTTCGACATGGCCGCCGGTGCGACGATCGTCGTGATCTCCTCGGTGCTGTTCTTCCTGACGCTCCTGTTGAAGCCGTACTTCAGCTGCTGAAGGTGGATATTATCGGTCCGCTGGGGGCAGACAGGGAGCGGAATCTGTGATAGGATAATAGGTAATGTTCATACGATACAGGAAGGGGCTTTCAGAATTGAAGACGACGATTATCGGCATTGCGGGCGGCACGGGCTCGGGCAAGTCCACATTCACGAACCGGCTCAAGGCGCATTTCGGGGACCGCGTCACGGTCATCTATCACGATGATTACTACAGGGCACATGACGAGATTCCGTTTGAGCAGCGCCAGTACATCAACTACGACCATCCGGACTCTTTGGAGACGGACCTGCTCGTCGCGCATCTCAAGGCGCTGCGTGAGGGAAAGAGCATCGAGTGTCCCGTCTACGACTTTACGCGCCACACGCGCTCTAAGGAGACGAAGGTCATCGAGCCGAGCCAGGTCATCATCGTCGAGGGCATCCTGATCTTCCAGGATGAGCGCCTGCGCAATCTCTTCGACATCAAGATCTTCGTCGAGGCCGATGCCGATGAGCGCATCCTGCGCCGCGTGCTGCGCGATATGAACGAGCGCGGCCGTGACCTCGAGAACATCATCAGCCAGTACTTGACGACGGTCAAGCCGATGCACTATCTCTACGTCGAGCCGACGAAGAATCTCGCCGACATCGTCATCAACAGCGGCCTCAACGATGTGGCCTTCGACATCATGAAGACGAAGATACAGGACATCCTCGAGAACGGGGAGTCCTAATACAAGAAAAGCAGCCTGCCCGCGAGGGAGGCTGCTTTTTGCATCAAAAAACCCGCTCGAAAGAGCGGGCATGATTTCAAGTGGTGCGCTCGGGCAGAGTCGAACTGCCGCTTTCGGCTCCGGAGGCCAACGTCCTATCCACTGGACTACGAGCGCATGTTGTTCACTGGGAACAAAAGATAGTATAGCATGAAACGCACGGGCTTGTCAATTTTGTCTGCTGTGCGTCAGGGATCGGTGCGCATGCCGTGGTTCTTGGCGCGGCTCACTTCGATGAGGTCACAGACGCGGTCTGTCAGCACAGAGAGCACGAGGTAGAGGAGCACGCAGACGGCGAAGATGGCGAACGGTATGGCAGCCACCATGATGACGACCTCCAGGATGTGATAATCCACGCGCAGGCGGATGTACTCGCAAAGGAATGCGACGAGAGTGATGAGCATGTAGCCTTTTGCCCAGTCCATAAGATCTCCTTTCTGCCGGCTCCATAGACGCCGGCCCAAATGAAATGGCGAATTGATGTTCAATTTGAGAATGGTTCCATTATAGCACGGAGCAGGCCAATATCAAGGAGGATTTGGTGCATCTTACAGCAATGCGATGAAGAAAATTCAAGCAAGAAAAAACGCCCCGTCAGTACGAGAAATACGGACGGAGCGCGGTGCAGCGGATTACCGCTTGTGGTTCTTGAGGAAGTTCTCGATGCGCGCGAGCGCCTCGGAGATCTTGTCGATGGATGTCGCGTACGAGCAGCGTACATGGCCCTCGCCGCAGGCACCGAAGGCGGAGCCCGGGATTAGGGCGACGTGCTCGGCCTTGAGGAGTTCTTCGGCGAACTCGTCGGAGGTGTAGCCCGTGCTCGTGATGTCCGGGAAAATGTAGAAGGCGCCCTTCGGCTCGAAGCACGGCAGGCCCATCTTCGTGAAGCCGTCGTAGATCAGGTGGCGGCGGCGGTCGTACTCAGCGACCATCTTCTTCATGTACTTCTCGCCGTGGCGCAGCGCCTCGATGGCCGCAATCTGGGCTGTGATCGGCGCGCAGAGCATCGTGTACTGGTGAATCTTCGTCATGGCGCTGATGAAGGCCTTGTTGCCGAGCGCATAGCCGATGCGCCAGCCCGTCATCGCGTAGGCCTTCGAGAAGCCGTTGAGGAGGATCGTGCGCTCCTGCATGCCGGGCAGGGAGGAGAAGCAGACGTGCTTCTCGCCGCCGTACGTCAGGTCGCCGTAAATCTCGTCGGAGATGACGATGAGGTCGTGCTTCTCGGCAAAGGCCGCGATGGCCAGGAGATCCTTGCGCGTCATGATGGCGCCCGTCGGGTTGTTCGGATAGCCGATGAGCAGCGCCTTCGTCCTGGGGGTCACGTGCTCTTCGAGCTCGTCCGGCGTGATGCGGAACTCGTTCTCGATCTTGGCCGGCACGGCGACGGGCTTGCCGCCCGCGAGGATCGTGCAGGCCTGGTAGGAGACGTAGCACGGCTCAGGGATCAGGACCTCGTCGCCTGGCGCGAGGATGGCGCGCATGACGAGGTCGAGCGCTTCGCTGACACCGACCGTCACGAGGATGTCGGTGTCGGCATCGTATGAGCAGCCGTACTCGTCGGCGTAGTGGCGGGCAATCTCCTCGCGCAGCTCGGGCAGGCCGCGGTTTGCCGTATACGAGGTGTATCCCTGCTCGAGGCCGTAGACGCAGCTCTCGCGGATGGACCAGGGCGTGACGAAGTCTGGCTCGCCGACGCCGAGTGAGATGACGTCTTCCATCTGCGCGGCGATGTCGAAGAACTTGCGGATGCCCGACGGGGCGATGGCATTGACGCGCGGCGAGAGGCGCTCCTGCCAGTCGTTTCTCTTCTCGATCATGGTGTCACCACCAGTCTGCGGTCGCGCTCTTCGTCGTTGATGATGACGCCGTCCTTCTTGTAGGGCTTGAGCATGAAGTGGCTGCGCGTCTGCGTGACGCCCTCAATGGTGGCGAGGCGCGTCGCGACGAAGTTGGCGACATCCTTGAGGGATTTGCCCTCGATGATGACGAGCAGGTCGAAGCTGCCGCTCATGAGGTAGACGGTGCGGACCTCATCGAAGCGGTAGATGCGTTCTGCAATGGCGTCGAAGCCGACCTCGCGCTGCGGCGTCAGGTTGATCTCGATGACGGCCGTCACAGTGTCCGTGCCGAACTTCTCCCAGTTGATCAGCGTGTTGTAGGACAGGATGATCTTGTCCTTCTCCAGCTTCTTGATATCCTGCTCGACTTCGTACTCGCTGCGGTGCAGCATCGAGGCCAGCTCGTTGACAGGACGGCGCGCGTCGTGCTCGAGGAGCTCCAGCAATTCTTTCATGTAAAATCCCCCTTGCTATCTGGAACCTGAGTGAAACATCGTGTGAAATCAATTCGTAGAAATCAGAATAATTATATCATATCTGTACCATGAGGGAAAGCAAGAATGAATCATGAGACAATCCCTTCCACTCGATAGAGACAAATGGAGAATGGCATGCGGTCAAGCGTCTCTTTGCGAAAAGATTAGGAAGCCTTCTTGCAATGGCCGTTCACTTTCGGTACAATAAACCGTAGAAGGGGTCCCATCCGCGAGGTGGCGATCCTTGGACGAAGTGTTCCCGATCTGTTTTGCGTTTGGAGGAAAAAGCACTCATGACGGTAAGAAGAATTTTCGTAGAAAAAAGACAGGGATTCGACATCCCGGCTCAGCAGCTCTGCGACGATCTGAAGGAGACGTTCCATCTCGATGGCCTCGAGGCGGTCCGCATCATCAACCGCTACGACATCGAGGGCCTCAGCGATGAGGAGTACGAGAAGGTCAAGTTTGTCGTCTTTGCGGAAGCACCTGTTGACAAAGTCTATGAAGAGACGCTGCCAGCATTCAAGGATTCCCGCATGTTTGCCGTCGAGTACCTGCCGGGCCAGTACGACCAGACGGCGGATTCTGCAGCGCAGTGCGTTCAGCTCGTCACGCAGAAGGAGCGTCCGCAGATCGCTACGGCACGCGTCATCGTGCTGACGGGAACAGTCGATGACAAGGCGCTGCAGGAGATCAAGGATTACTGCATTAATGCCGTCGAGAGCCGCGAGGCGTCGCTCGAAAAGCCGGAGTCGCTCGACATGGTCACGGAAGAGCCGGCCGATGTCGAGGTGCTGACTTCGTTCAACGCGATGAGCGAAGACGAGCTCCATGCGTTCATGGATGCGCGCGGCTTTGCCATGAGCTTTGAGGACCTCAAGTTCTGCCAGGAGTACTTCCGCGACACGGAACACCGCGCGCCGACGATCACGGAGCTGCGCGTCATCGACACCTACTGGTCGGATCACTGCCGCCACACGACGTTCACGACGGCCATCGACGATATCACGATCGAGGACGGCTACTTCTCTCCGGCACTGACGGCAGCTTACCGCAAGTACAAGGAAGACAGAGACACGCTCTACGGCGAGGATACAGACCGCGCGGTCACGCTCATGGACATCGCCGTCATCGGCGCCAAGGCGCTGCGCAAGGAAGGCCTGCTCGATGACCTCGACAAGTCCGAGGAAATCAATGCCTGCAGCATCGTCGTCAAGGCCGACATCGGCGGCAAGCAGGAAGACTGGCTCGTCATGTTCAAGAACGAGACGCACAACCATCCGACGGAGATCGAGCCGTTCGGCGGCGCGGCGACGTGCCTCGGCGGCGCTATCCGCGATCCGCTCTCGGGCCGTTCGTACGTCTATCAGGCCATGCGCGTGACGGGTGCTGCCGACCCGCGCCGCCCGTTCAGCGAGACGCTGCCGGGCAAGCTGCCGCAGAAGAAGATCACGCTCGGCGCTGCTGCCGGCTACAGCTCCTACGGCAACCAGATCGGCCTCGCCACGGGCCAGGTCCGCGAGGTCTACCATGAGGGCTACATGGCGAAGCGCATGGAGATCGGTGCGGTCATCGCAGCGGCGCCGAAGGAGAATGTCGTGCGCGAGCGCCCGGCAGCCGGCGATATCATCGTGCTCGTCGGCGGCCGCACGGGCCGTGACGGCTGCGGCGGTGCAACGGGTTCGTCGAAGGAGCACACGGAAGAATCGCTGACGACGTGCGGCGCAGAGGTCCAGAAGGGCAATCCGCCGACGGAGCGCAAGATCCAGCGCCTGTTCCGCAACCCGAAGGTCTCCCGCATGATCAAGCGCTGCAATGACTTCGGTGCGGGCGGCGTCGCTGTCGCCATCGGCGAGCTCGCCGACGGCCTCGTCATCGACCTCGATGCCGTCAAGAAAAAGTACAAGGGCCTCGACGGCACGGAGCTTGCTATCTCTGAATCGCAGGAGCGCATGGCCGTCGTGCTCGACCCGAAGGATGTCGAGGCCTTCCAGAAGTTCTCGGATGATGAGAACCTCGAGGCAACGCCTGTTGCCGTCGTCACGGAGCAGCCTCGCCTCATCATGAAGTGGCGCGGCAACGAGATCGTCCAGATGAACCGCGCCTTCCTCGACACGAACGGCGTGCGCCAGCATGTCACGGCCGTCATCGCACAGCCGGACACGGCAAAGCGCTACCTCGCCGAAGTCCCGGCAGCCGTCAAGGCCTGCGGCTCTGACGCGAAGGCCGCGTGGCTTACAAACCTCCAGGACCTCAACGTCTGCAGCCAGAAGGGCCTCGCTGAGCGTTTCGACTCGACGATCGGCGGCAACACGGTCCTCATGCCGTTCGGCGGCAAGACACAGCTGACGCCGGCTGAGGGCATGGTCGCCAAATTGCCGGTGCTCGGCGCAGAGACGACGACGGCGACGGCCATGACGTTCGGCCTCAACCCGGCCTTCACGGAGTGGAGCCCGTTCCACGGCGCCCTCTACTCGGTTGTCGAAGCAGCGGCCAAGATGGTCGCGCTCGGCGGTGACGCCGCGAAGATCCGCCTGACGTTCCAGGAGTACTTCGAGAGTCTCGGCAAGGACCCGGCGAAGTGGGGCAATCCGTTCGCAGCCCTCATCGGCGCTCTCTGGGCACAGCATGAGCTCGGCATCGCGGCCATCGGCGGCAAGGACTCCATGTCCGGCACGTTCGAGCACATCCACGTGCCGCCGACGCTCGCAGCTTTCGCTGTCGACGTCATGAAGGCCGACCGTGCTGTCTCGCCGGAGTTCAAGCAGGCGGGCAGCCGCGTCTACGTCGTGCCGGCCGAGAAGGACGAGCAGGACCTGCCGGTCTTCCCGAAACTGCGCGCAAACTTCGAGAAGATCCGCCAGCTCACGGCAGCGGGCAAGGTGCGCGCTGCGCAGAGCATCGGCGTCGGTGGCATTGCCGCAGCCGTCACAAAGATGGCACTCGGCAACCGCATCGGCTTTGCGTTCGCGAAGGAGATGACGGAAGAGCAGCTCTACTGCGCCGACTATGGCACGATCGTCCTCGAGCTTGCGGACGATGTCGATGTCTCGGCAGCGCTTGCCGAGACGGGCGCCTATGAGCTCGGCCAGACGACGGCAGAGCAGGAAATCCGCGTGAACGGCATCGCCGTCAGCATCAAAGAGGCAGAGAAGGCCTACACGACGCCGCTCGAGAAGATCTTCCCGACGCAGACGAAGAAGGTCAAGGGCGAGGTATCGTATGCCCCGTACACGAAGGGCAACGGCATCACCGCTGCGACAAAGATCGCTCGCCCGCATGTCATCATCCCGGTATTCCCCGGCACGAACTGCGAGTACGATTCGGCCCGTGCCTGGGAGCGCGCCGGCGCTACGGCCGAGACGATCGTCGTGCGCAACCTGACGCCGACGGCTGTCGAGGAGACGGTCGAGGCGCTCGTCAATGGCATCAAGCGCTCGCAGATCATCATGCTGCCGGGCGGCTTCTCCGGCGGCGATGAGCCGGACGGCTCGGGCAAGTTCATCGCGGCGATGTTCCGCAACCCGCGCATCAAGGAAGAGGTCATGGCACTCCTTCAGAAGCGCGACGGCCTGATGCTCGGCATCTGCAACGGCTTCCAGGCGCTCATCAAGCTCGGCCTCGTGCCGTACGGCGAGATCCGCGATCTCTCCGAGAACTCCCCGACGCTGACGCACAACACGATCGGCCGCCATGCTTCCTGCATGGTCGACACGCGCGTCATCTCGAACCTCTCGCCGTGGTTCAACAACGTCAAGGTCGGCGACGTCCACACGATCGCCATCTCGCACGGCGAGGGCCGCTTCGTGGCTGACGCCGAGACGGTCAAGAGACTTCAGGAAAACGGCCAGATCGCGACGCAGTACGTCGATGCAGCCGGCAATCCGTCGCTCGACATCCCGTTCAACCCGAACGGTTCTGTCGATGCCATCGAAGGCATCACGAGCCCGGACGGCCGCGTGCTCGGCAAGATGGGCCATTCGGAGCGCATTGGCGAAGATGTCGCCAAGAACGTCCCGGGCAGCAAGGATCAGCAGCTCTTCGAGGCTGGTGTCCGCTACTACAAATGAGTAGACGCTGCGCCGTCGGCGTGATACAATAAAGAATAATTGACAAATGCGGTCAGTGCCTACTGGCCGCATTCTTACTATCAGGGGGGCATCACTTTGGTTGGTATCGTAATCGTTTCACACAGCCAGAAATTGGCGGAGGGCGTCAAGGAGCTGGCGGAGATGATGGCAAACAACGTGCACATCGAGGCGGCGGGCGGCCTCGATGAAGGACTGCTCGGCACGAGCTACGAGCGCGTCAAGGTCGCCATCGAGGATGTCTGCGGCACGGATGGTGCCGTCGTGCTCATGGACATGGGCTCGGCCGTCATGACGGCCGAGCTCGCGGTCGAGGAGTGCCGCGACGAGGCCGTGCGCCTCGTAGACTGCCCAATCGCCGAGGGCGCCGTGCTCGCGGCTCTCGCTGCGGCGAGCGGGGCAGGCCTTGACGAAGTTGTGCGCAGGGCGGAATCATCTCGCCATATGGAAAAGATCGTCAGGCCGTGAGTCAGTCACAAACTCGATTTGACAAAGTTGATATAATGTATAGCTGTAAGAGTATACGTAACAGATGCCGCGCGCGCTCGGCATCCGTTTCGTTTGGGACCCATCGGCGCGCATCGGGAGGATGAGAATCATCGATTTCCAGGATTTGACGAAAGAAGACAAGCCGGTGCTGGACCGTCATTTTTCCAGCGGCTATTACGAGAATTCCCACTTCAATTTCACGAACTTCTTCATGTGGCGCGAGCCGTACCATGTCAGATGGGCAGAGGATGGCGATGTGCTCTACATGACGTGCGAGTGGGAAGGCGAGCTCATGGCCATCCAGCCGTTCTGTGCAGAGGAGAAGTGGCCTGAGGCGACGGCGAAGATTCTCTCTTATTTTGAAGAACAGGGCCGCCCCGTGCTCTTCACGGGCATCGAGAAGGCCTACGCAGAGTTCCTCGAGCAGTACGACGGTGCCTCTTTTGAGATCGAGGATGACCGCGACAACTGGGATTACGTCTACGAGGCAGAGAAACTCATCAGTCTCTCGGGCCGCAAGCTCCACTCCAAGAAGAACCATCTCAACGCCTTCCGCAAGATGTACCCGCAGGCTGAGTACCTGCCCATCACGGAGGACATCATCACGGCCTGCAAGATCGAGCTCAACAACTGGTACAAGCTGCGCATCCAGGATGAGCCGGACGACCCCTTCATCGGCTGGGAGCGCAAGGCTATCCTCGAAATCTTCAACGACTTCGACTACTTCAAGCTCAAGGGCGGCGCCATCCGCCTCGATGACCGCATCATCGCCTTCACGTTCGGCGAGGCGCTCAATGCCGATACGGCCGTCATCCATGTCGAGAAGGCGGACCCGAATATCCGCGGCGCGTACCCGGCCATCAACCAGGGCTTCGTCGAGCACGCCTGGAGCGCGATGACCTACATCAACCGCGAGGAGGACATGGGCCATGAGGGACTGCGCAAGGCGAAGGAATCGTACAAGCCATTCAAGATGATCGAGAAATTCAACGCACGCCGCAAGTGATCCGCCTTGCAACATGCGTTTGGATTCGCTACAATAAAGGTGTAAGTCTGTAAAAGATCGATTCATCAGGGGAGGTATTTTTATGGCAAAGCGTTTTTTCGTATGTGAGAAATGTGGGAACATCGTCGGGCTCATCAAGGACGCTGGCGGCCCGCTGAGCTGCTGCGGCCAGCCGATGAAGGAACTCATCCCCAATACGGTCGATGCGGCTGCTGAGAAGCACGTGCCGGTCATCACGCTGGACCGCGAGGGCGGTGAGGTCACGGTACAGGTCGGCACGGTCGCACATCCGATGCTGCCGGAGCACTTCATCGAGTGGATCCACCTCGAGACGGAGAACGGCGCACAGATCAAGCACCTCAAACCGGGTGAGACGCCGGAGGCAGTATTCATGCTGGCCGGCGGCGAAAAGCCGGTCGCGGCGTTTGCTTACTGCAACCTCCACGGCCTCTGGAAGGCAGAGTTCCACGAGGACTGAGAACGGAGGTCTGAAGACGGAAGGCACGAAAAAAGAGGAAGGACGTGAGGGTCCTTCCTCTTTTCTATGTCCTGCGTTCCTGCGTCAGCGTGCGCCGCATGTTCCTGTGACAGCATGGCAGTCTTCCTCGCGGTTCGTCAGGCCGAGCTTCGCGATCATGGCCATGTCTTCCTTGATCGTCGTGCCGGAGGTCGTGAGCATGTTGCCCGTGATTGAAGCCGAGGCACCGGCGCAAAAGGCGGTGGCGCCGTTTTTCGGCAGCAGCTTGCGCCCGGCGGCCAGGCGGATGTTGGCTGCTGGATTGATGTAGCGGAAGAAGGCGATCGTGCGCAGGATGTCATCTGCCGGCAACTGCGCGCGGCCTTCCATGCCCGTGCCGGGAATCGGCATCAAGGCGTTGATGGGGATGGACTCGATGCCGAGCTCCGCCAGGGAGAGAGCCATGTCGAGGCGGTCCTCCCATGTCTCGCCCATGCCGATGATGCCGCCGGAGCAGACGCAGAAGCCCTCTTCCTGCGCCATCTTGATGGTCCGGATGCGGTCGTCGTACGTGTGCGTTGTGCAGATCTGTGGGAAGAAGCGGTGGCTCGTCTCGATGTTGTGGTGGTAGCTCGTGACGCCAGCCTCGCGCAGGCGTCTTAGCTGGGCGCGCGTCAGCAGGCCGTGCGATGCGCAGAGGTCGATGTGGAGTGTATCGCGCATGGCCTCATACGTCTCGATGGCCCGGTCGAAGTCGCGTCCTGAGAGCGCCCGGCCGGAGGTCACGATGGCAAAGCGGTTGGCGCCGGCTTCCTCGTTCGCACGCGCGTAGGCGATGATCGTCTCCTTGGGCAGGAAGGCGTATTCTTCGATGCCCGTGTGATGGCAGGCCGCCTGTGCACAGTACTTGCAGTTCTCTCCACAGCGGCCGCTGCGCCCGTTGATGATCGTGCAGAAGTCGATGTGATTGCCGCAGAAGTGATCCTGCAGCAGGCGGGC
Organism: Mitsuokella jalaludinii DSM 13811; assembly: GCF_000702905.1. Taxonomy (GTDB): domain Bacteria; phylum Bacillota; class Negativicutes; order Selenomonadales; family Selenomonadaceae; genus Mitsuokella; species Mitsuokella jalaludinii. Next base: position 102,523 of record NZ_JNKR01000001.1, on the reverse strand, counting down.
GCCTTCCTGCAGTTCCGGGAGCGGTGCGGTGAGGAAGATCGAGAGATCGTCTCCACGCTTGATGCGGCGGCCGGCGATAATGCTTTTGGCGAGTTTCAGGCAATTGGATTCGGACATGATAAGACCTCGATTCATATGTGCGTCGTGGTGTGGGATTATGGTCAACATTATAGGATAATATCGGTTAACCGTCAACCTTTAGGATAAGAGTGCTTGACAAAAAGCGGTATTTCATTGACAAATCGGGCAGGTGTTGTAAAATGAAGCTATATTGGAAGTTTTATCTCTATATAGTGGAAAGAAGCAGGTGAAGTATTTCTTTGCAGCAGGCATTGAAAAGACAGATTGTCTTTGAAGACCATAAAGAAGCATACGCACTTCTCGGGGACCGGGATGAGTTTTTGCAGGTGTTCCGCGAGAATTTTGACTGCCAGTTCATCAGCCGCGGCGAGCAGCTCGAGATCCTCGGCGAAGCCGCTGAGGTGAAGATGGCAGCAACGCTCGTCGAAGAGCTCCAGTATCTCTACCGTCAGGGCACGACGATCACGATGCATGAGGTCCGCTACGGCATCGGTCTCGTGCGCGGCGGCAAGGGCGAGGCACTGCACACGCTCTTCGGCGACACGATCCTCGTGACCGCGCGCGGCCGCCACGTACGCCCGAAGACGCTCGGCCAGCGCCTCTATCTCGACACGATCCGCCACAATTCCATCACGTTCGGCATCGGGCCGGCCGGCACGGGCAAGACATACTTGGCTGTCGTCATGGCTGTCGCGGCCCTGCGCAACAAGGAGGTGCGGCGCATCATCCTGACGCGCCCGGCTGTCGAGGCTGGTGAGCGTCTCGGCTTCCTGCCGGGCGACCTGCAGGACAAGGTCGACCCGTACCTGCGCCCGCTCTACGATGCGCTGCAGGACATCCTCGGCCAGGACAGCTACCAGAAGCTCATGGCCAAGGGCATCATCGAAATTGCGCCGCTCGCCTACATGCGCGGCCGCACGCTCGAAGACGCCTTCGTCATTCTCGACGAGGCACAGAACACGACGGACAAGCAGATGAAGATGTTCCTGACGCGCCTCGGCTTCGGCTCGCGCATGGTCGTCACGGGCGACCTCGGCCAGGTCGACCTGCCGCGCGGCGTCGCGTCGGGCCTGCGCGAGGCGAGCCAGGTCTTGAAGGACGTCAAGGGCATCGGCATCGTGCGCATGGCGCCTGTCGATGTCATCCGCCACGATGTCGTCACGCGCATCGTCGAGGCGTACGGTGCCTGGGAAGAGAAAAAGAAGAAAGAGAAGGAGCAGCGAGATAAGCAGCGGGAGGTGCGCGCGAAGTGAATGTCATCATCAGCAATTATCCAGAGGATCTCGAAGTGCCGCAGGAATACGTCGAGAATGTGACGGCGGCGGCCCAGAAGGTCGGCGAGATCTACGGCGTCGAGAACGGCGAGGTCAGCATCACGCTGACGAACAACGATTACATCCACGAGCTCAACCGTCAGTACCGCGGCATCGACCGTCCGACGGATGTCCTCTCGTTTGCGCTCAATGAGAGCGAGGAGCCGGAAGTCACGGGCGGCGCCGACCTCAATGTGCTCGGCGACCTCGTCATCTCGGTGGAGCGCGCCGAGGAGCAGGCCAAGGACTTCGGTCACAGCGTCAAGCGCGAGATGGCCTTCCTGACGGTGCACGGCATGCTGCATCTCCTGGGCTACGACCACATGGAAGAGGAGGAGCGCCTCGAGATGGAGCGGGAGCAGCGCTTCGTCATGGAGAAGCTCGGCATCCCGCGCGAATGACGCGGTAAGCATTGCATAAAGACCAATCGAATAGAAAGAAGTGAAGGTATGGAACAGAACGCAAAACATAGATCGGGCTTCATCGCCGTCATCGGCCGCCCGAACGTCGGCAAGTCGACGCTCATCAACACGCTGATCGGCCAGAAGATCGCCATCATGAGCGACAAGCCGCAGACGACGCAGAACCGCATCCTCTGCATTCTGACGGAACCCGATGCCCAGATTGTCTTCCTCGACACGCCGGGCATCCACAAGCCGAAGCACAAGCTCGGCGAGTACATGGTCAAGGCAGCCGAGGGCACACTCAAGGAAGTCGACGCCATTCTCTTCGTCGTCGATGCGACGGAGAAGATGGGCCCGGGCGAGTACTACATCCTCGAGCGCCTGCAGGCGACGCGCAAGCCCGTCATCCTCGTCGTCAACAAGCTCGACCTCATCGAGAAGGAGCAGGTCCTGCCGATCATCTCGCGCTATGCCGACAAGTACCCGTTCGTCGGTGTCGTGCCGATCTCGGCCAAGGCGGAGACGAATCTCGACTCCCTGCTGACGGAGGTCAAGAAGTACCTGCCGGAGGGCCCGCAGTACTATCCGGAGGACATGGTCACGGACCAGCCGGAGCGCCTCATCGTCGCCGAGCTCATCCGCGAGAAGGTCCTGCAGCTCACGCGTGACGAGGTGCCGCATGCGGTGGCCGTCGAGACGGATGAGATGACGACGCGGCCGAATGGCGATGTCTACATCCGCGCGACGATCTACGTCGAGCGCGATTCGCAGAAGGGCATCATCATCGGTGCCAAGGGCGCAATGCTCAAGGAGATCGGCGCTCTGGCGCGCAAGGACATCGAGGCGCTGCTCGGCTCGCGCGTCTTCCTCGACCTCTGGGTCAAGGTCAAGAAGGACTGGCGCAACCGCGAAGGCGTGCTCCACAACTTCGGCTTCGGGGTGGAATCGTAATGGCAAAAGAGCGCAAGAGCTGTCTGTCGAAGCGCGTCTCGCGCCGCTTCGTCAACGGCCTTATACTGCTCGTGCCGGTCGTCATCACGCTGCTCGTCGTCAGCGAGGTCCTGCACTTCACGGAGGGCGTGCTCGGCAAGCACCTGCCGTTCTACTTCCCGGGGCTCGGCATCATCACAGTGGTGCTCGTCATCTACTTCGTCGGCTGGATCTCGTCGTACTGGATCATGCGCCGCCTGATCCACTACGGCGAAGCGCTGCTCGGCAAGATCCCTGTCGTCAAGTTCATCTACAACAGTGTCAAGCACCTCTCGACGGCCGTCTTTGAGTCGAACAACATGTTCGACCACGTCGTGCTCGTGCCGTTCCACCAGTCGAAGGCGCTCGGCTTCATCATGGCCGATGTGCCGCAGATGCTCAAGGAGAAGCTCGGCGATGATTACGTCTGCGTCTTCGTGCCCTGGAGCCTCAACATGACGTCGGGTACAAACCTCTTCGTGCGCAAGCAAGATGTCATCTACCTCGACATCAGCAGCGAGTCGGCCCTGCAGTACATGCTGACAGCCGGCGCTGTCATGCCGCGGCGCTTGGAAAGCGACGCAGAGATGCAGCCGGATGTGTCGGCAGAGGCGGCAGCCGAGCTCGCCAAAAAGAAGAAGGGCTGACATGGCAATCTATCAGACAGAAGCCGTCGTGCTCGGCTCGAAGAACTGGGGCGATGCCGACAAGATGATGACCTTCTTCACGAAGGAGCGCGGCCTCGTGCGCGCGGCTGCCTTTGGCTGCCGCAGGCCGAGGAGCCCCTTGGCGGGCGGCATGCAGATGTTCTCGCACCTCGATTTGCAGCTCTCGGAGGGCAGGCGCGTCGACACGGTGCGCCAGTGCCTGCTGCGCCGCCATTACAGGAAGCTCAGCGAAGACCTCATGGTGATGGCCTACGGCAGCTTCGTCGCGGAGTTCCTGCGCGAGTTCCTGCCGGAGGGTCAGCCGGAGCCGCAGATGTTCTCGGCACTGCTCGACATCCTCGCGGCCTTTGAGCAGCGCAACCCGCGCATAACGGCCGTAGCGGCTGTCTACCAGCTCATGGAGTTCACGGGCCTCCAGCTGCGCTATGAGAACTGCGTCCACTGCGGCAGGAAGATCGAGGGAGATGCTGCCTTCTCCATGCGCGAGGGCGGCGTGCTCTGCCAGGACTGTGCGACGCCTGACGCGAAGCCCTTTCCCGATGAACTGCGCCGCTTCATCATCGGACTGCGCGACTTCGACTGGCAGGGCGGGGAGTTGCGCCTCTCATCGTCCCTGCTCGTTGCAGCGGAAGAGGTCCTGCTCACTTACCTGCAGGACCTCTTAGGCCGGCCACTGAAGTCGCTGGCCTTCATCCAGCAGCTCAGCATGACAGGATGAGACAACAAAAAAACGCTCACATCTCTTGGATGTGAGCGTTTTTTTATGCCGTATGATGGCCGCTCAGCCGAGCGTCTTGCCGGAAAGCGCTGTCTCCATGAAGGTCTGCTGGGCGCCGATCGGCGTCATGCCCTGGCGGCACGAGGCGCGGACGTACGAGCCGTCGGAGCGCATGAGGTAAGCCTTCGTGTTGTCCTTAAGGTATGTCTGCAGGATGGCGTGCAGGCGGTTCTTGTGGTCCTGCTCGCGGATCGGGATCATGAGCTCGACGCGGTTGTTGAGGTTGCGCGGCATCCAGTCGGCTGACGAGATGAAGACATCTTCGCGTCCGCCGTTGTAGCAGTAGAGGATGCGGCTGTGCTCGAGGAAGCGGCCGACGATGCTGCGCACGTGGATGTTCTCGCTGACCTCCGGCAGGCCCGGGCGCAGGACACAGATGCCGCGGACGATGAGGTCGATCTTGACGCCGGCGGCCGATGCCTCGTAGAGCTTGGCGATGATCAGGCGGTCTAGGAGAGAGTTCATCTTGGCGGCGATGTAGGCGCGCTCGCCGCGCTTGGCGTGCTCGATCTCCTGGTCGATCTCTGCCATGATCGTCTCGCGCAGGTTGAGCGGTGCGACGATGAGCTTGTTCCAGGCCGGCGGGTCAGAGAAGCCGGAGAGGAAGTTGAAGAAGCGGGAACCGTCGGCACCGATCTCGTTGTCGGCCGTCATCAGGCCGATATCCGTGTAGATCTTGGCTGTCGAACCGTTGTAGTTGCCCGTCGCGAGATGGCAGTAGCGGCGGATGCCGTCTTCCTCGCGGCGCACGACCATCGTGATCTTGGAGTGCGTCTTGAGGCCGAGGATGCCGTAGATGACGTGGCAGCCGGCTTCCTCGAGGCGGCGCGCCATGATGATGTTGTTCTCCTCGTCGAAGCGCGCCTTGACCTCCATGAGCACCGTGACCTGCTTGCCGTTGCGGGCAGCGTCGGCGAGCGCCGAGATGATTGGCGACTTGCTCGAGACGCGGTAGAGCGTCTGCTTGATGGCGAGTACGGCATCGTCATCGGCGGCCGTGCGGATGAAGTTCTCGACCGTCGCGAACGTCTCGTACGGATGGTGGACGAGCACGTCCTTCTCGCGGATGGCCTTCCAGATGTCCTTCGTCTTGCGCGCGGCAAGCTCGACCGACGGCTGCGGCACGAAGGGCTCGTAGCGCAGCGCATCGTAGCCGCTGAGGTTGGCGAACGACGAGAAGAAGGCGCCGCCGAGCGGCCCGTCAATCGTGTAGATGTCGAGCTCGTCGAGCTCGAGCTCCTTCTGGAGCGTCTTGCGCGTCTCCTTCGAGCACGATTTGGCGATCTCGAGGCGCACGGCCGCGCCCTTGCGCCGCTTCTCGAGGGATTTCTCGACTTCGAGCAGCAGGTCGTCGACGTCCTCGCGGATGTCGAGGTCGGCGTCGCGCGTGATGCGGAACGGCGTCGTCTCGAGGATCTCGTAGCCGGTGAAGAAGCGCTCGGCGAAGTAGCTCAGGATGTCCTCAAGGTAGAGGTAGTGCTGGAGCTCCGGTACCTTGATGAGGCGGCCGAGGACGGATACCGGCACGGGCAGGATGGCGAGGCGGATTTCCTTGTCCTCGGGGCGCTTGAGGTGGACGGCGAGGTTGAGGCTCTTGCTCGTCAGGAAGGGGAAGGGGTGCGACGGGTCGATGCCCATCGGCGTGACGACCGGGAAGATCTCGCGCTCAAAGAATTCCGTCAGCCAGCGGTCCTGCTGTGCATCGAGATCTTCCGGGCGGACGAAGCGGATGCCGTGCTCTTTGAGCTCGGCGAGCGTCGCCTTGAGGCAGCGGTCGATGTCGTGCATCTGCTCGTGGGCGATGCGGCTGACGGCGTCCATCTGGCCCTGCGGCGTCAGGCCGCTGATGTCGTGGTGCTTGACGCCGCTCTCGATGAGGTGCTTGAGTCCGGCGACGCGGATCATGAAGAACTCATCGAGGTTGGAGCAGCTGATGGCGATGAAGCGTAGGCGCTCGAGCAGGGGGTTGTCCTTGCTCGTCGATTCGCGCAGCACGCGCTGGTTGAAGCTCAGCCAGGTGCACTCGCGGTTCAGGTAGTATTGACGGTCATTGAAGTCCATATCATTTCCTCCTTAAGACAGGCTCGATGCCGAAGATTTCGCGGAAGAGCGTCGAGGCCTGTGCGAAGCTCCAGCGAATCAGAGAGATGTCGTACTCTGAGGTGTAATTGACGTATAATTTTTCCTTGACGAGGCGCACGGCGAGGCTCTGGATGCGCCCACTATGGCCCTGGTCGAGGGCATCGGCGAGGCGCAGGATCGCGCAGCACTTGTCGGCGACAATCTTCTGCTCCTGCGTCAGGCGCTGATAGTGCATGTCCTTCTTGCCGGGATTGTCGCGGTGGTAGTAATAGCTGATGCAGGCGATGACTTCCTTCTCGGCATCGGTGATGCCGAAGATGTCGGTGCCCATGATGATCTGCCACGAGTGCAGTGGATAATTGCGCAGGTTGACGAACTTGCCCGTCTCGTGCAGGAGCGCGCTCATGCGCAGCAGCAGGCGATGGCGCGTCGAGAGTCCGTGCACGCGGCGCAGGCCGTCGAAGAGCTTCGTCGCGTACTCGTCGATGCGGCTGATGTGCGGCAGGTTGCAGTTGTAGCGCATGGCCGTGCTGCGCGCGAGGTCCAGGAGCAGGTCGGCCTGCTCTGAGATCGCCTTCGGGCTGATGCGTTGCGCGCCGCACCAGGCTGCATAGCCGTAGAGGAAGGTCGTGTTCATGACGAGGATCGTGTCGATGTGGAGCGTGCGCACGACTTCCTCGTAGAGCAGCAGCGTAGGCAGCAACAGCTGGGCGCGCCGCTCGCTGATCTCGAAGGCCTGCATGAGCTTGTGGGTCGTCAGCGGCATCAGCGACTCCGTGATCTCCAGGAATTTCTCGGGATCGATGACGGCGGGATACTGCGTCGTGCCCGGTGCACCTCCGGAGAGCTGCGAGACGAGGATGCGCGCCTCGAAGCCCGTGAGCACGAGTGTGTGGATGTCCGCGTGCTCGATGCGGGGCCAGAGCGAGGACAGCGAGGCGTGCAGATAGTCGCGCACGGCCGCGGGGAACATGACGCTGACGCGCTCTTCCTCGGTAAAGTGCTCGAGGACGCTGAGGCGCCCGCCCGTGACATTTGTCTGGAAGAGCAGCGTGCTGTCCTGCCAGCCCGTGAAGCCGAGGCCGCCCGAGGTGACGTCGAGCAGCAGCGTCGGCTTCGTGCCGACATGCTCGTCCTCTTTCAGGAAGTGGTGCAGCGCGAAGAACTTGTAGTAGACTTCCTCCGTCATGTCGGCGACGTGGAAGCGGAAGCCCGTGCGCATGTATAAGAGGTCGAGGATGCCCAGGCGGTTCTCGGCCTCGCGGATGACTGTCGTGGCGATCGGGTAGACCTCATCGACGCGGTAGTCGAGCAGGAGTTGACGGAATCCCTGCAGGATGTGGCAGAGTTCATGGATGGAGGCAAAGGAGAGGTGGTGCGTGCGGAAGACTTCCTCACCGAGAGGGATCTCTTTGTTTGCCGATTCGATGATCTCGATGTTGGTCGGAGAGTGATAATTCACGATGGCCATACTCGTGTGGATGGAGCCGATGTGAATGATGCCGAATGTGGCTGTTTTCTTCATAGATAACATCCTTTCTGGAAGGGCGGCTCTGGAGAGGGGCCTGGATTCATTATAGGAAACAGGAGAGGGCTCTGCGTTACTTTTTCGTGAAATTCTTGTTAATTCCTTTTTTTATGTGGCGCAATGCGAAGGGAAATTTCGAATCGTCTTGAAGCATCGCGCGCGAATTGCTATACTGGAAGAAACTGTAAGAATCTGTGGAATTGCGCGCAAATGCGGACGGCAATCAAAAAGGGGAGTTCTTCTATGGAGAGAGTGGCAATCATCGATATGGGCTCGAATTCGATCCGCTTCATCGTCATGCAGGTGGCGGACAACAAGTCGTATCACCTCGAATATCAGCAGAAAGAGGCTATCCGTCTCGGCCGCGGCATGTCGGAGACGGGCAAGCTCAATCCGGAGGGCGTGGAGCGCGCCCTTGCATGCCTGCACGTCTACAAGCACATGATGGAAGTCATGCAGGTCACGAAGTGCATCGCCGTCGCGACGGCGGCCGCGCGCAATGCCTCAGATGGCGAGGCGTTCATCGAGCGCATCAAGCAGGAAACGGGCATCGAGATCGAGGTCATCTCGGGTGAGCGCGAGGCGTACCTCGGCTACCTCGGCGTCGTCAACACAATCGACGAGCGCAACTACGTGCAGTTCGACCTCGGCGGCGCTTCCATCGAAGTCTCGCTCGTGCGCGACCGCAAGATCGTCGAGTCCGTCTCCGTGCCAATCGGCGCCGTGACGGTCACGGATGCCTTCAACCTCGGTGACAAGGTGACGCCTGCGGCCATCGAGCGCTGCTGCGCATTCGTGCGGAGAAAATACGAGGAGATGATCCCGTGGGCCGAGGGACTCAACCTGCCCGTCATCGGCGTCGGCGGCACCGTCCGAAACCTCGCGAAGATGGACCAGGCGCAGACGAACTACCAGCTCTCGCGCATCCACAACTACATCATCCCGCGCCGCCGCTTCGAGGAGACGTACACGAGTATCATCAAGTCGAACCTCTCGAGCCGCAAGCGCATGAAGGGACTCTCGTCAGAGCGTGCCGACCTCATTGTCGCCGGTGCCATCATCATCAACACGCTCATGGAGTTCACGGGCGGTCAGAACATCATCGTCTCGGGCTGCGGCCTGCGCGACGGCGTCTTTTTCGAGTACTACGGCGAGACGTATGGCTACGGCGATGGCTATAAGGGCCCGATCATCCCGGATGTGCTGCAGGAGAGTGTGCACAATTACCTCTTGAGCGCCGACCGCCGCATGGAGCACCTCGAGCGCGTGCGCACGCTTGCGCTGAGCCTCTTTGACCAGCTCAAGCGCTCGCACGGCGGGACGCGGCGCGACCGCAGCCTGCTGGAGGTCGCAGCCTGGCTGCATGACTCGGGCAAGGTCGTCAACTACTACGACCACGCGCGCCACTCGGCCTTCATCATCGCACATGCGCCACTCTACGGCATGCGCCAGCTCGAGCAGCTCCGGGCTGCATTCATCGCGGGCTTCCACCACGGCATCAGCAACAAGATCATGCGGGCTTACCGATACGGCATGATGCTGACGCCGGAGGATTGGAAGAAGGTGCGCCGGCTCTCGCTTCTCCTGGCACTCGCCGAAGCGTCCGATGTGACGTACGAGGGCGTCGTGCGCAGAATCGACGTCGCCGACGACGAAGAGGCCGTCGTGCTCTCGCTGCGCGGCAAGAAGGGCGAAGATCACAGCGCGGCAGAGTTCGAGATGAAGTCGTACTGCAAGCAGTTCAAGAAGGAGTACGGCAAGCCGCTGATCATCATGTGGCAGAAGGGCTGATCAGTGACCAGTTGACAAGTCACGTGACTTTTGCTAGACTCGTAGATAGCAATGAGGAAGAAGAGTAATCTCAGCAGTCAGCGAGACGGCGATGGTGTGAGGCAGTCAATGAGATGAACGGCACTTCGGAGCGCAATCCCATAATTTGAGCGGGCTTTCCTTCTGGAAGCCAATCAGGGTGGAACCGCGGTACTTGAAAGACAAGTCTCGTCCCTGTAACGTTACGTTGCAGGAACGAGATTTTTATTTGTTTCTGTGACATTCGAAATGGTGAAAAGGAGTTGTTCCCATGAAATTTCAGGAAATCATCCTGGCCCTGCAGAAATTCTGGTCGGAGCAGGGCTGCATCCTGGCAGAACCGTATGATGTCGAGAAGGGCGCCGGCACGATGAACCCGTCGACGTTCCTGCGCGTGCTCGGCCCCGAGCCGTGGCACGTCGCCTACGTCGAGCCGTCGCGCCGCCCGGCCGATGGCCGCTACGGCGATAACCCGAACCGCCTCTATCAGCACCACCAGTTCCAGGTCATCATGAAGCCGTCGCCGGACAACATCCAGGAGCTCTACCTCGAGAGCCTCGAGCGCCTCGGCATCGACCCGAAGCAGCACGACATCCGCTTCGTCGAGGACAACTGGGAGTCGCCGACGCTCGGCGCCTGGGGCCTCGGCTGGGAAGTCTGGCTCGACGGCATGGAGATCACGCAGTTCACGTACTTCCAGCAGGTCGGCAGTCAGGACATCAAGCCGGTCGCCTCGGAGATCACGTACGGCCTCGAGCGCCTCGCGATGTACATCCAGGGTGTCGAGAACGTCTACGACATCCAGTGGACGGATGACTACACGTACGGCGATGTCTTCCACCAGAACGAGTACGAGCAGTCGGTCTACGCCTTCGACCTCTCGGATGAGGCGCTGCTCTTCGACCTGTTCGACAAGTACGAGAAAGAGGCTGTGCGCGTCATCGACAAGGGCTATGTCCATCCGGCCTACGACTACGTGCTCAAGTGCTCGCATACGTTCAACCTGCTCGATGCGCGCGGTGCCATCTCCGTCTCGCAGCGTGCCGCTTTCATCGGCCGCGTGAGAAAGCTCGCGCGTCTCTGCGCAGAGTGCTATCTGAAACAGCGTGAGGAGCTCGGCTATCCGATGCTCCACAGAGGGGAGAAGTGAGCATGGCTAAAGATCTGTTATTTGAAATCGGCACGGAAGAAGTTCCGGCCCACGTAATGCCGGGCACACTCGCCCAGCTCAAGGAGAACGCCGAGAAGGCACTGAACGAGAACCGCATCGCCTTCACGGCCATCCGCACGCTCGGCACGCCGCACCGCACGGCACTCATTGTCGAGGGAGTCGCGGAGAAGCAGGAAGATGTCGCGAGCGAGAATCGCGGCCCGTCCGTCAAGATCGCCTTCGATGCGGACGGCAATCCGACGAAGGCTGCGCAGGGCTTTGCGCGTGGCCAGCACGTTGACCCGAAAGACCTCGTCGTCAAGGACGGCTATGTCTACGCGGAAGTCCACGAGGAGGGCCAGCCGACGGCAAAGATCCTCGAAACGCTGCTGCCAGAGCTCGTCTGCGGCCTCTCGTTCCCCAACAACATGCGCTGGGGCGACCTCGACTTCAAGTTCATCCGCCCGATCCGCTGGTTCGTCGCGCTCTACGGCTCCGATGTCATCCCGTTCGAGCTCGCAAACGTCAAGTCGGGCCGCACGTCGCGCGGCCACCGTTTCCTCTCGCAGGGCGACTTCGAGATTGCCGATGCGAAGAGCTACGAGAAGGCCTGCGAGGAGAACTTCATCATCGTCGACCAGGACAAGCGCAAGCAGATGATCCGCGAGCAGATCGAGGCCGTCGCCAAGGCGAATGGCGGCCAGGCCGAGATCACGGAAGACCTCTTAGAAGAGGTCCTCTACCTCGTCGAGTATCCGACGGCGCTTTGCGGCAACTTCGAGGAGAAGTACCTGCAGCTGCCGCCGGAGGCCGTCATCACGCCGATGCGCGACCATCAGCGCTACTTCCCGGTAAAGACGGCTGACGGCAAGCTGCTGCCGCTCTTCATCACGGTCCGCAACGGTGGCAAGGAATACCTCGAGACGGTCCAGCACGGCAATGAGCGCGTCCTGCGCGCCCGCCTCGCCGATGCGCAGTTCTTCTTCGACGAAGACCGCAAGAAGAGCCTTGAAGAGCATCGCGAGAAGCTCAAGACGGTCGTCTTCCAGCAGGGCCTCGGCACGATGTACGAGAAGACGGAGCGCCTCGAGAAGCTCGCTTCTTTCATCGCTGATGCCATCGGCGCCGACGAGAAGGACCACAAGCACGCCAAGCGCGCCGCCATCCTCTCGAAGGCCGACCTCGTCACGGGCATGGTCACGGAGTTCACGGAACTGCAGGGGATCATGGGCCGCGAGTACGCGAAGCTCGACGGCGAGTGCGAGAAGGTCGCCATTGCCATCGACGAGCACTACAAGCCGCGCTTTGCCGGTGACAGCCAGCCGCAGACGACGGCCGGCCGCATCGTGAGCCTGGCCGACAAGATCGACACGATCGTCGGCACGTTCAGCCTCGGCAAGATCCCGACGGGCTCGCAGGATCCTTTTGCACTGCGCCGCCAGGCACTCGGCCTCGTCAACATGATCATCGAGGCCAAGTATCACCTGAGCCTCGCATCCATCGTCGCGAAGGCCATGGACCTCTACGCCATCGAGGATGAGAAGGCACGCGCGAAGATGCAGCAGGATGTGGCAGACTTCATCCGCCTGCGCCTCAAGAATGTCCTCGAGTCCATCCGCTACGACGTCGTCGACGCCGTGCTCGCAGATGTCGACGACATCTACGCCGTCTCGCTGCGCGCAAAGGCCGTGGCAGACTATGTGGCATCTGCCGATGCTGCAGCAGGCATCCAGGCATTTGTCCGCGTGGCCAACCTCGCCAAGAAGGCGGAGTCCGCCGAAGTCTCGGCAGAGCTCTTCCAGACGGATGCAGAGCGCACGCTCTTCGCCGCCTACGAGAAGGCAGCTGCAGCTGTCGAGGCAGATATCGCTTCTGAGGCATATGCGGAGGCTATCCGTGCCCTCGCGGCACTCGCCGCTCCGATCGACGCGTTCTTTGCAGACGTCATGGTCATGGACAAGGACGAGGCCATCAAGAACAACCGCCTCGGCCTGCTCAAGAGCATCGATGCAATCGTAGGCCGCGTCGCCGATTTCACGAAGATCGTCCTCGCGTAACGAGCAGAACGGGACACTGGTAAAAAAATGAAGAAGGACCTGACAGCCAGTCGGTGCTGGCTGCCAGGCCCTTCTTTTTGTTCTCTGGATAGCATTTTCTGCGGTGCTCAGGCGATCTTGTTCTTGTTGAAGTCGTACTCGAGGTGGACGAAGGCCTTCTCGCCGTCGCTGTCGATGTAGAGCACGTGGCCGTCGAAGACGCCAATCTTGTCCTGCCAGCGGTACTCGATTGAGTCGCTGTCGATGGCGAGACCGGGGCGCTTGAGCTTGCAGCGCGTGCCGAAGAAGTAGGCCTGCCCCTCGAAGGGGCGCGCGTAGATCGCCTCGCTGCAGAAGATGTTCTCGCCGTCGATGAGGCGCGCTGTGCCCTGCGTCCAGATGGCGCTGAGGTCGCTGGTGATCTGCGCCTCGTCCGCTGTGATCAGGCGGTCGCCGAGATGGATCTGCACACTGCCGTGGCAGATGTAGCGGCCCGTCTTCTCGTCGTACTGCACGGAGCGGGCGGAGATGGCGGGCTGCTCGCCCTGCATGAAGGAACTGACGGGATGGACTTCTGTGACATCAGCAACTTCCATATCTTTCGTGACAGGCTGTGTGCCCTCGGCGGCAGCGGGCGCGGTCAGGCCGATGAGCAGGCCGAGTGCTGTGGCGAGTATATCGCATGATTTGAGCAAGAGGATCACCTCGTAGAAGATTTCGATGATTCTATTCTACTCCTGCCATTCACATTTTGCAAAATCACAAGAAAAGCGAGGCAGGAAGCAGGAAATTCCGCGCTGTGCGCGTAATATATAATTATATGACAAAAGCGTGGATTTGTCACCACTTGTCAATCGATTCTCTTCATGGAAGGGGAAGGAGAGGGGAATGGCCTTGAATATCCGGGAACGGACAGAAGAACTTGAGTACGCGTACCTGGCGCCGCAGGCGGCCAAGAGCCGCGCTGCCAGGCGCAAGGAGAAAGGCGAGGAGTGCGCGCTGCGCACGAGCTTCCAGCGCGACCGCGACCGCATCCTGCACTCCAAATCCTTCCGGCGGCTCAAGCACAAGACACAGGTCTACATCGTGGCGGGCGACCACTACCGCACGCGCATGACGCACAGCCTGGAAGTCGCGCAGATCTCGCGGACTATTGCGCGCGGACTGCGCCTCAACGAGGACCTCGTCGAGGCCATCGCCATCGGCCACGATGTCGGCCACACGCCTTTTGGACATGCGGGCGAGTCGGTGATGGCGGAGCTCGCGGGCCACTTCGCCCACAACGAGCAGAGCCTGCGCGTCGTCGAGTTCCTCGAGAAGGGCGGCAAGGGGCTGAACCTGACCTACGAGGTCAAGGATGGCATCGTCAATCACACGGGGCCTCACCTGCCGAAGACCTTGGAGGGGCGCATCGTGCGCACGGCCGACCGCATCGCCTACCTGACGCACGACTACGATGACAGCCTGCGCGCGGGCCTGCTGAGGGAAGGAGACCTGCCCGCAGCCGTCTACGAGCGCTTTGGCCGGGACACCTCTTCGATGATTACGAGCATGGTTTCAGACATGATCGAGAGCTCGGCAGACCTCACGGACATCCGCCAGTCGGATGAGGTGCGCGAGACGATGGACCTCTTCAGGAGTTTCATGTTCGAGCACATCTATCTGTCCGACGCGCTCGCGCATGAGCGCCGCCAGGCGGGCTTCATGCTGCGCCAGCTCTACGCGCACTTCCTCGCGCATCCAGAGGAGCTCCCGCAGGAGTTCTGCGAGCGCGAGGCGCGCTGGGGCCGCCAGCAGATCGTGACGGATTACGTCGCGGGGCTCACGGACAGCTACGCCGTGCAGCTCTTCTCGGAGATCTTCATCCCGCCCGTCGGGCGCGTCATCCGCTACAGCCGATGACAGCTGTGTGCCAGGAAATTTTCGGGATGAAAAAGGATATTGGGAGTTTTTGCGGAATATATATCTGAAAAACCTGCGTGGAGTGCATGCCCGTCACTTTGTCAAGGGGCTGGACGAGTTTTTTATCCGCGCGAAGAAGGTTTTTTCCAGATGACAGCGAATATACTAGAGTGTCACTCCGGTGTGTGCCGTCAGGCTCCAGCGGAGGACGGGAGGATGGAATCAATTGGAACGAATGCGGAATGAGGCGATGGACGCCTTCGTCGAGCGCGTGAGCGAGAACACAGACATCGTGCGCATCGTGCAGAGCTACGTCCCGCTTAAGCGCCGGGGCAATCGCTACTGGGGGTGCTGCCCGTTCCATCACGAGAAGACGGCATCCTTCTCTGTCGTACCCGATAAGGGCTTCTTCTACTGCTTCGGCTGCCATGCCGGCGGCAATGCGTTCAAGTTCATTTCGCTTATCGAAAACATCTCGTATTTTGACGCGATCAAGCTGCAGGCAGAGAAGCTGGGCATCCCCTTGCCGGAGCGGAAGAGGAGTCCGCAGGAGATCGCGCGAGAACGCGAGATACAGGACTTGCGCAAGGTCAATGAGCTCGCGCGCGACTTCTTCCACAACTGCCTGACGATGACGCGCATGGGGGAGCGGGGCAAGGCCTACTTCGCCGGGCGCGGCATCCGTCAGGAGACGATCGAAGAGTTCCAGCTCGGCTATGCACCGCCTGCCTGGGATAAGTTGTCCACGGCTTTTCTCAAACGTGGAATCAAGCAGGAGTTTTTGCTGGCAAGCGGCCTGTCTGCCGAGCGCAAGCAGGGCAGCGGCCTCTACGACCGCTTCCGCGGGCGCGTGATCATCCCCATAGCGGATGAGCGCGGCCGTGTCGTCGGCTTCGGCGGCCGCGTCCTCGACGATTCGACGCCGAAGTACCTCAACACGCCGGAGACGGTCCTCTTCAACAAGAGGAAATTGCTCTTCGGCCTCGACCGCTCGCACCGCGCCATCCAGCAGGAGGGCCGTGCCATCGTCGTTGAGGGCTACATGGATGCGATATCCGTGTTCGATGCCGGTGTGCACAATGTCGTCGCATCACTCGGCACATCGTTCACACCGGAGCACGCGAAGAAGCTCCTGCACTATGCGCCGGAAATCTGCTTCTGTTACGACAGTGACGAGGCGGGCCAAAAGGCAACGATACGCGCGCTCACCATCGTGCGCGACACAGGGGCCCGCGTCCGCGTCATCGTCGTGCCGGACGGCAAGGACCCGGATGAATTCATCCGCAAGCACGGAGCCGATGCATTCCGGGAGCTCGTGCGGCAGGCGCTGCCGCTTGTGGAGTACCGGCTGCGCTACGTTCTCTCGCACACGAACTACGACACGCTCGACGGCAAGGTCAAGGCACTCCATGAGATGATGCCCGTGCTCGCGGGCATCCACGAGTCGGCCGTGCGCAGCGAGTACGAGCGGAAGCTCGCGCAGGCGCTCATGCTCGATGAGGGCATCGTGCGCGAGGAGCTCCGGCACTACCGCCCCGAGGCGGAGGAGGCGCCTGCGCGCCAGCCCATCCGTCAGGCCATCGCGAAGCCCGACACGGCACTCAGGAAAGCGGGGCGCCTCGTCATCCGCATGGCCTGGCAGGATGCCGCCATCATCGCGCATCTCGAGACGATCGTGCCGCTTGCGGGCATACGCGACCCGGTCCAGCGCGAGATCCTGACCTTTCTCAAGGAGTCTGCCGAGGAGGGACGTCCGGTGGATGATATGAGTGCCGCGTCGCTGAGCGACGAGGCGGCGGCTGAGCTCTCGCGCTCGCTCGTCGAAGACCTCGGCGGGCGCGATGAGACAGGAGCTTACGATGATTCTCTGCGGGTGCTCCGCAAGGCATATCTCAATGCCCTCTACACGGAGCACAGCCGCAAGGCGAATGAATATGCGCAGAACGGCCAGCATGAGGCCTGCCTGCAGGAATTGAATGAGGTTAATAAGATCAAACATGAAATGGATGAATGGTGAATCACTTGGTAAAAGATGGATGGAACGTGTGGAAAGGAGGCAGTCGAATGGCTGAATCAAAGACAGCAAGTGCTGCCGGCAAGAGCCGCAGTTCTGAGATAGTGGAGAATCTCCTGGCCAAGGGCAAGAAGAACGGAGGTACTCTGACATACGGGGAGCTCATCGATGCGCTGCAGAAGCAGGACCTCACTCCCGATGAAATCGACACCATGTATGATACCTTCAGCAAGCGTGGCATCGAGATCGTCGATGACTCGCAGGACAATTCGAATGACGATGATGTGGACCTCGACAAGTCCGACGAGGACGTCGAGATCGACCTCTCTGTGCCAGAGGGTGTCAGCATCGATGATCCGGTGCGCATGTACCTCAAGGAGATCGGCCGCGTGCCCCTGCTGACGGCAGAAGAAGAGGTCGCGCTAGCCAAGCGCATGGAGGCCGGCGATGAAGAGGCACAGAAGCGCCTGGCTGAGGCAAACCTGCGCCTCGTCGTCAGCATCGCGAAGCGCTATGTCGGCCGCGGCATGCTCTTCCTCGACCTCATCCAGGAGGGCAATCTCGGCCTCATCAAGGCGGTCGAGAAGTTTGACTACAACAAGGGGTACAAGTTCAGTACGTACGCGACCTGGTGGATCCGCCAGGCCATCACGCGCGCGATCGCTGACCAGGCCCGCACCATCCGCATCCCGGTGCACATGGTAGAGACGATCAACAAGCTCATCCGCGTCTCGCGCCAGCTGCTGCAGCAGCTCGGCCGCGAACCGACCCCGGAGGAGATCGCGAAGGAGATGGAGATCGGCGTCGACCGCGTGCGCGAGATCATGAAGATCGCGCAGGAGCCAGTCTCCCTCGAAACGCCTATCGGCGAAGAGGAAGACTCGCATCTCGGCGACTTTATCGAGGACCAGGATGCGCCCGCTCCTGCCGATGCTGCCTCGTTCATGCTGCTCAAGGAACAGCTCGAGGATGTCCTCGACACATTGACGCCGCGTGAGGAGAAAGTCCTGCGCCTGCGCTTTGGCCTCGATGACGGCCGTGCGCGCACGCTCGAGGAAGTCGGCCAGAACTTCGGCGTCACGCGCGAGCGCATCCGCCAGATCGAAGCCAAGGCCCTGCGCAAGCTGCGTCACCCGAGCCGCAGCCGCAAGCTCAAGGATTTCTTAGACTGATTGCTGAAGACCAGAGTGATGATGCTCTGGTCTTTCTTTTGCGGAAAAAGATTTGTGCTCGCAGGGGAAAAATGAAAAAAGGTGTTGACAAAGGCGCCGGGACCCTCTATAATAATACCTGTTGTTGATATTCCTCGATAGCTCAGCCGGTAGAGCACCTGACTGTTAATCAGGCTGTCGCAGGTTCGAATCCTGCTCGAGGAGCCAATTGAACATCCAGGGTGTAACGCTTGTTACACCCTTTTTCTTGTGCTAAGCTTGTGCTAAGATAGAGGAAAACTGGAAGTATAGACGTCTATGAGGAGGGATTTTCATGAATCTGGGAGATCGCTTGCAGGCCGTGGCCGACTTCGTGCCGCAGGGCAGCCGCGTGGCTGACATCGGCACGGACCATGGCTACCTTGCGGTAGAGCTCGTGAAGTCGGGCAAGGCGAAGTTCGTCGTGGCGAGCGACAAGAACACAGGTCCCTACGAGGCTGCCGTGCGTACCGTCCGCGAGAATGGACTGGCGGACAACGTCATCTCGGTGCGCCTCGGGGACGGCCTCAAGAGACTCAAGCCCGGCGAGGTTGACACAGTCTGCATCGCCGGCATGGGCGGTGCGCTGATGGTCGAGATCCTCGAAGGCTCGCCTGATGTCGTCGAGACGCTTGACACACTCATCCTGCAGCCGCAGAGCGCGGCGCCGGAGTTGCGCCGCTGGATCTACCGCAAGCACTGGCACATCGAGGATGAATCGCTCGCGCTCGACGATGGGCGCATCTACGAGATCATCATGGCCAAGCGCGGCCGCCGCAAGATGCCGGAGCAGCTGATGCTCGAGATCGGTCCCGTCCTCTGGCAGAAGAAGCCGCCTCTCTTGCGCCATCACATCGAGGCCCTGCTCTTCCAGGAGCGCCGCGTCGCAGCGGGCATGGAGAAGAGCGATGCCGCGAAGAAGTCGAAGAAGTATCAGGCCGTCATCCGTCACATCAAGGAACTGGGGGAGCATCTGTCATGGTAAAATGTCAAGTTGTCATGGATGCGCTGGAGCGCATCGCGCCGCATCATCTCGCAGAGGATTGGGATAACCCGGGCCTGCTTGTCGGCAGCCCGGAGCGGCAGGTCAGCCGCATCCTCGTCGCGCTCGACGTCAGCGACATTGTCGTGCGCCAGGCCGTGCACGAAGGGGCAGAGATGATCGTCGCACACCATCCGCTGCTCTTCAAGCCGATCAAGAAGATCCGCACGGACGAGCCGCTCGGCCACCGCCTGCAGGTCCTCCTGCAGCACGACATCGCCGTGGCCGCCGCGCACACGAATCTCGACATCGCCCGCGGCGGCGTCAACGATGTGCTCGCGGAGGCCATCGGCCTCTCGAAGCTCTCGAGCTTCGTCATCACGCAGCAGGGCGAGGGCGGAGAGACCGAGAGTCTTGGCCGCATCGGCTCGCTGCCGCAGCCGATGGCGATCCGCGACTTCGCCAAGCAGGTCCGCGAGGCCCTGCCGACGGAGCATGTGCGCTTCGTCGACGCCGGCGACCGCCCGGTGCGCAAGGTCGCGCTCTGCAGCGGTGCCGGTGCGGAATTCGTGGATAGGGCCGCGATGATGGGGGCGGATGCCTACGTCACGGGCGATGTGCGCTACCACGATGCGCAGCGCGCCGCCGAGCTCGGCATGCACGTCATCGACGCTGGCCACTTCGGCACGGAGTTCCCCGTCGTCGCCACGCTCGTGAGCCGGTTGCGCGAAGAGCTGCGCGGCGAAGGCGAGGTCGAAGTCATCGCCGACCGCGAGTCGAAGGACTTCTTCTCGCTGGCCTGATATACGTTTCTCACATCTGCGCTTTTGCGCGAAAGGCTGCACTATGAATCAGAATCTCTGGCGCAAGCACGCCATGCGCTACTTCCAGATCACGCTCGGCTGCCTGCTCGTCTGCCTGGGCTTCAACCTCTTCCTGATCCCCGCACATCTCTTGACGGGCGGCATCAGCGGCGTGGCCCTGATCATCTACTACCTGATTGGCTTGCCCGTCGGCATGCAGAACCTCGTCTACAACCTGCCGATCCTCTACCTCGCCTACCGTGTCTTCGGCCGCCTCTACGCCGCGGACACGATCTTCGGCACGGTGGCGCTGTCGGTCTTCCTCGATGCGACGCACTTCCTCGTCGACTGGAGCATCTGCAGCGACCCGATGCTCAACTCCATCTTCGGCGGCGTGCTCGCTGGCGTCGGCTTCGGCATGGTCTTCCGCGCCAACGCGAACACGGGCGGCCTCGACGTCATCGCGGCCGTGGCCAAGAAGTACTACTCCCTCGATGTCGGCACGGTCGTCTTTATGCTGAACTTCCTGATCATCATGGGTTCGGTTGCGCTCTTCGGCGTCGAGGTCGCGCTGTTCAGTATCGTCTCCATTTACGTGACGGCGGAGCTGACGAACCGCGTGGCCGCCGGCCTCAACCGCGAGAAGTCCATCCTCATCGTCTCGCCGCAGGCCAAGGCCATCTGCAACGACATCATGGAGAACGTGCACCGCGGTGCGACGTTCCTCGACGGCCGCGGCGGCCTTGCGGAGGAACCGAAGAACATCCTGTTCGTCGTCGTGAGCCTCACGCAGGTCAGCCGCGTCAAGACCATCGTCAGCCATCACGACCCGCAGGCATTCATGATCGTCTCCGATACGTCGGAGGTCTCTGGCAAGGGCTTCACGCTCGCCTGCGAGAGCTACGAGGACGCGCGGCGCAAGTGGCAGCAGACGCACGAGAAGCAGCTCGAGTTCGAGCAGCTGCACGGCAGGCGCGAGAAGTAGTTGACGATACACGCAATCCCCGCTATAATAGGAGCATATGTAAACACGTAAATCCGAGGATGCAGAGCAGTAGGTGCAGGACGTCTCAAGAGAGCCGGCGGCAGGTGGGAGCCGGTGACGGGAAGCGCTGAACTCACTGCGGAGGAGCGGCCGGGGAGCCTTCGAGCGAAACGGCCGACGCCTGCCACGTTACGGCACCGAGAGGATGCTTTGGCATCAAGCAGGGTGGTACCGCGAATCATCGTCCCTGATCGTCACATGACGGTCAGGGATTTTTTAGTTTTAGGAGGCAATTGAGATGGAAAGATATTCGCCGCAGGACATCGAGTCGAAATGGCAGAAGAAGTGGGAAGAGGGCAAGGTCTACAAGACGGAGGCCGACGCTAGTCGCCCGAAGTACTACGCACTCGAGATGTTCCCGTATCCGTCGGGCAACCTGCACATGGGCCACGTGCGCAACTACGCCATCGGCGACGTCATGGCGCGCTACAAGACGATGGAAGGCTTCAACGTCCTGCACCCGATGGGCTTCGACTCCTTTGGCATGCCGGCCGAGAATGCGGCCATCAAGCACGGTGTCAAGCCGGCCGACTGGACGTACAGCAATATCGAGAACATGGAGAAGCAGCAGAAGAAGCTCGGCCTCTCCTACGACTGGGACCGCGAGGTCAAGACGTGCGATCCTTCGTACTACAAGTGGACGCAGTGGCTCTTCGAGCTCTTCTACAAGCGCGGTCTCGCCTACAAGAAGAAGGCATCGGTCAACTGGTGCGATACCTGCGGCACGGTCCTCGCGAACGAGCAGGTCATCGACGGCAAGTGCTGGCGCTGCGACCACGAGGTCCACAAGAAGGACCTCTCGCAGTGGTTCCTCAAGATCACGGATTACGCCGATGTCCTGCTGAAGGACCTCGACAAGCTCAAGGGCTGGCCGGAGCGCGTCAAGACGATGCAGGACAACTGGATCGGCCGCAGCGAGGGCTTGGAGTTCAATCTCGAGGCGCCGGAGCTCGGCACGTCGATCGCCGCCTACACGACGCGCCCCGACACGGTCTATGGCATCACCTTCCTCGCGCTCGCAGCTGAGCATCCGCTCGTCGACAAGATCTGCGAGAACAATCCGAAGGCCGAGGAGATCCAGGCCTTCGTCAAGCGCACGCGCAACCAGAGCGAGATCGAGCGCACGTCGAGCGAGTCCGAGAAGGAAGGTATCTTCACGGGCGCTTACTGCATCAACCCGTTCAACGGCAACAAGGTACAGATCTGGGTCACGAACTACGTCCTGGCTGACTACGGCACGGGCGCCGTCATCGGCGTTCCGTCGGAGGATTCGCGTGACTGGATGTTCGCGACGAAGTACGACATCCCGAAGATCATCACGCTGCAGCCGCGCGACCACGAGCTCAAGCTCGAGGAGATGACAGAGGCCTACACGGACAAGGACGGTGTGCTCGTCAACTCGGCTGAATTCACGGGCCTCGATATCAAAGAGGCCATGAAGGGCATCATGGACAAGGCCGAGAAGGAAGGCTTCGGCAAGCGCCGCGTCAACTTCCGCCTGCGCGACTGGCTCATCTCGCGCCAGCGCTACTGGGGTGCGCCGATCCCGGTCATCAACTGCCCGCACTGCGGCGAAGTCCTCGTGCCGGAAAAAGACCTGCCGGTCATGCTGCCAGAGGATGTCTCGTTTGACCAGGGCTCGCTGTCGCCACTGGCGTCGAGCGAGAGCTTCGTCCACTGCAAGTGCCCGAAGTGCGGCGCCGATGCGACGCGCGAGACGGACACGATGGACACCTTCATCTGCTCTTCGTGGTACTACCTGCGCTACACGGACCCGCACAACGACAAGGAGCCGTTCGCCAAGGACAAGGTCAATTATTGGGCGCCTGTCGACCAGTACATCGGCGGCATCGAGCACGCCATCCTGCACCTCCTGTACTCGCGCTTCTTCACGAAGGTCCTGCACGACGCCGGCCTCGTCGACTTCGATGAGCCGTTCACGAACCTCCTGACGCAGGGCATGGTCCTCAAGGACGGTTCGAAGATGTCGAAGTCGAAGGGCAACGTCGTCTCGCCGGAGGAGATCATCGCGAAGTACGGCGCCGACACGGCCCGCCTCTTCATCCTGTTCGCCGCACCGGTCGACCGCGACCTCGAGTGGAGCGACAAGGGCGTCGAGGGCTCGTACCGCTTCCTCAACCGCGTCTGGCGCATCCTCGGCCACTTCGAGGATGCCATCAAGGCGGGCAAGCCGGACTACGATGTCACGAAGCTCACGAAGGACGAGAAGGAACTGCGCCGCATCCTGCACGTGACGATCCGCAAGGTCACGGAAGATGTGCGCGACCGCTTCATGTTCAACACGGCCGTCTCTTCCATCATGGAGCTCGTCAATGCCTTTTACGCCTTCCAGGACAAGGAGATGAACGCCGGCCTCGCGCGCGAAGTCGCCGAGAATCTCATCAAGCTCCTGGCACCGTTTGCCCCGCACATCACGGAAGAGCTCTGGAGCCGCCTGTTTGAGGGCCAGGGCAGCGTCCATCAGCAGAAGTGGCCGGCATTTGACGAAGAGGCCACGAAGCTCGCGGAGGTCGAGATCGTCCTGCAGATCAATGGCAAGGTACGCGACAAGCTCATGATCCCTGCCGATACGGATCGCGAGGGCATGAAGAAGATCGCCATGGAACTGCCGCGCACGCAGGAACTCACGGACGGCAAGACGATCGTCAAGGTCATCTGTGTGCCGAAGAAACTCGTCAACATCGTCGTCAAGGGCTGACATTCAGGAGGGGTTCGCATGGCAAGGATTGTATTCTCGGACATCGACGGCACGCTGCTGACGGATGACAAGCGCGTCACCGAAAAGACGGAGCAGGCCGTCAAGGGCCTCGTGCAGCAGGGGATTCCCTTTGTACTCGTCTCGGCGCGCATGCCAGAGGCCATCTACCCGATCACTGAGGCGATGGGCGTCAAGATCCCGCTGATCTCTTACAGCGGTGCGCTCGTGCTGACGGAAGAGGGAGAGACGCTTTACAGCCTGACGATGAAGGCGGAGCACGCGGCAGCCTTCCTCGAGGCAGTCGAGGCGCACTTCCCCCAGGCGACCGTCAACTACTACGCCGGCCATCACTGGTACGTCAAGGACACGAGCAATCCGCGCGTCGCCTTGGAGATGAAGATTACGGGAGCCGTGGCCGAGAGGCGCTCCTTCGCGGACTGCCTGACTGAGGGCACCCTGCCGCACAAGATCCTGCTCATGATGGAGCCTGCGGACTGCGAGCGGGCTGAGCGGGAACTCCAGGCGCTGTTCCCGGCGCTCAATATCGTGCGCTCTGCGCCGCACCTGCTCGAGATCATGGATGCTTCCGTCAACAAGGCGAGCGGCATCGAGGTCATGCTGAAGCACTTCGGCCTCGAGGCGAGCGATGCGCTCTCGTTCGGCGACAACTACAACGACCTCGAGATGCTCCGCTATACAGGCGCGAGCGTCGCCATGGGCAACGCGCCGCAGCCGGTGAAGGAGGCCGCTGGCATTGTCACGACCTCCAACGAAGAGGACGGCATCTACGCGTACCTCAGCGAGCACCATCTGATTGGCTGAGCGCCGAAAACAAACATGCAAAAAAAATCGACTGACAGGAATCTGTCGGTCGATTTTTTTGTGCGTTCACTTGAGAAGGAGGTCGTTGATTTCCTTCTGGATGCGGTTCATGGAGTTGACCTCGAGCGCGTCGCTGTCGATGAGCTTCTGGATCTCCTGGTCGGCCAGCCTCATGGCCGCTACGTAGCGCGGGAAGCGGTAGGGGACGGTGCCTTCCTCGATGACCTGGCTGACGGCCAGCGGGCTGCGGCCTGTCCGGCCGCTGGCCTCCGCGCCGAAGAGCTCCTGTGGGGCGGCCTCCTCGATGATGCCGCGCCGCGTCGGCAGGGCCGCTGAAAGCGAGAGCAGCAATGTCTGGTTCTCCCTGTCGTGGCAGTATGCCTTGAGGAATTCCCAGGCGAGCTGACGTTCTTTCGTCTTGGCGCTGATGCCCATGAGCAGCGTCTGCACGGGCGAGGTGTTGCGCCCCTCCGGCCCGCGGGGCAGGCGGATGCAGTCCCACTCGAAGTCCGTGGCCTTCTTGATACGCCAGGGATAGGGCTTGTACGTGCGGTAGGCGGCGAAGTTGAAGGGGCGGAAGGCGACGTGGCCGATGTCGAAGTCGCGCTCCTGCACGACTTGGTTGCGCTGGAGCTGGTGCAGCGCGTTGGCGAAGCGCACGGCGCTCTCGATGCGCTCGTCGGTGAAATACGACGCCTTGCCGTCCTCGCGGAACAGCTCGGCCCCGCTCGTGACGGCGGCATCCTGCCAGTTGTAGCCGTAGGCGCCGAACTGGTCGAGGCGGCCGTCGCCGTCCGTATCGCGCGTGACCTTCTGGCAGATGGCGAGGAAGTCGTCCCAGGTCCAGTCGTCCTGCGGCATGGGGATGCCCTCGCGGTCGAGCAGCGTGCGGTTGACGAACATCAGGCGCGGCACGCATTCGGCGGGCAGGGCGTAGAGCGCGGCGTCATCTGCGCTGCGGCCGAAGGCGAGCGGAGCGGGGTAGAAGTCGTCGAGCGCGAAGGCATCGTCCTTCTTGGCGAGCGCATCGAGCGGCAGCAGGGCGCCGAGCCCTGCGTAGAGGTTGAAATCGTCCTGCGGGATCAGGAAGACGTCGGGCATCTCGCCGGCGAGCTCACGCCCCGCTAGCCATTCCGTGTAGTCGGACTTGCGGATGCCGCTCTGGTAGGTGACTTTGACGCCGGGGTGCTCCGCTTCGAAGCGCGCGATGACATGGTCGAGATAGGCGTAGCTCTCGCCCTGCGGCACGTCCCAATTGCTGCCGGCAAACGTCCCGACGCGCAGCTCGATGGCGCACGGCTCCATGAGATAGAGCGAGAAGAAGACGAAGGCGTACGCGACGAGCAGCAGCAAAGCAAAGGGAGAGCGCAGGCGACGCTTCCCGCTCATGGATGTACCTCTTCATTTGCAAGACCCGTCTGCACGGCCCAGATTGCGAGCTGCGTGCGGTCGCGCAGATTGAGCTTAGAGAGGGCTGAGGAGAGGCCGTTGCGGATGGTGCCGTCTGAGAGCGAGAGCTTTGCCGCGATTTCCTTGTTCGAGAGGCCGCGGCCGACGAGCAGCGCGATATTGCGCTCCGTGTGGCCGAGGACAGCGGCGTCCATCGTCTCCTCAGGCGAGGTCGTGAGGCTCGACTGTGCCATCTGGTTGAAGAACTTGACGACCTTCGTCACGATGCCCGGGTTGATCATGGCGCCGCCCTGCGCGACCGTGCGGATGGCCGCGCTGAGCTCCGGCACCGACACGCCCTTCAAGAGGTAGCCGCTCGCGCCGTACTTGAGGGCGTTGAAGACGTATTCGTCGTCGTCGAACGTCGTGAGGATGATGATGCGGACCTGCGGCCAGCGTTCTTTGACGGCGTGCGTCGCTTCCACGCCGTCGAGCTCCGGCATGCGCACATCCATGAGCACGACGTCAGGCAGTGCTTTCCTGCCCTTCTCGATGAGCTCGATGAGCTCGCGGCCGTTGCCTGCAAGCCCCGTGACTTCCATATCGGCATTGGCGCCCAGTACGATGCTGAGACTGTCGCGGATGAGCTCCTGGTCATCTGCAATCATGATCTTGATCTTGTCCATCATAAAAAGTTCGATGCCTCCTCATTTTCTGGCAGGATTGCCTCGAGTGTGAACCCGGAGTCGCTCCAGTAGCGGAGCTTGCCGTGCAGCAGGGCAAGGCGCTCCTGCATGTGGCGCAGGCCGAAGCCCTTCTCGAGCTCGGCGATGTCGGCGCCCTCGCCGTCATCGGCGAGCAGCAGGTAGATGGCGCCGCGCTTGGCGCCAATGGTGATCTCGAGGTGCTTGGCGTGGCCGTGGCGCCTTGCGTTCGTCATGCCTTCCTGCACGACGCGGTAGAGCACCTCTTCCTGGTCGGGGCGCAGGCGCTCGGGCCACTCGAGGACCTCGAAGTCGATCTTCATGCCGGTCGAGCTCGCGAATTCCTCCACCATGTTCGCGATGGCCTGCCGCAGCGGCAGGTGCTCGAGGTCGTCGGGCCGCAGCTTCTTGACGCTGCGGCGCACATCCTTGAGGCCGCGCAGGGCCGTCTCCTTTATTTTGACGAGCTGTTCCTTGGCCTTGTCGGGGGCGAGGTCGACGAGCAGCGCGGTGGCGTCGAGCCCCGCGGCGATGCCGGTCAGCGCGTGGCCGAGCGTGTCATGGATCTCGCGCGCGAGGCGGTTGCGCTCGCGCGTCTCGGCCATGGACTCCGCTTCGATCGCGTAGGCGCGCAGGCGCGTGTTCGCCTCTTCGAGCTGGGCGTTGAGGCTCGCGATGCGCTGCTTCTCCTGGTGGTTCTGGCGGATGAGCAGCGTCAGGTAGAAGACGAAGAGGATGAGGTTGAACGAGGCGAGGCCCGTGTGCATCAGGTGGATCCAGGACCGCGCAGACGGCGCGTAGTACGAGGTGTAGACGTCAAACGGCGTGACCTGATGCTCGAAGAACATCGCATTGTAGTCGACGATGGCGTAGAGGCCGAGCATGGCGCAGGTCAGCACGACGAGCTGGTGGCGGCCGGAATAGCGGTGCAGGAGGTCGGCGACGACGAGCAGCACGACGCCGTCGTAGGCGAGGTCGAAGCTGCGCAGCAGGACGATGCAGACGAAGATCTCTGCCGTGAGGCAGGCGTAGCGCATCGTCGGCATCATCTTGCCTTCGCGGTAGAGCCAGCCGAGCAGGGCGAGCAGCAGGAAGGCGCCGACTGAAGTGAAGAAGCCCGATACGGGCGGCAGCGGCACGCTCGACAGCTGCTCGAGGAAGGCGCGCGCGTGGAACGACCGGATGATCTTGTCCTGCGTGAGGCTCATGAAGGCGGCAGTCAGCGTGACGACCATGCCGTTGTAGATGATCAGGACGTCGTGCATCTGGTGCAGCTCGCTGGCGTCGAGCGCGCGCGCGAGGCGCTTGGCGCGGCGTAGGCTTGTGTCGCTCATTCAATCCCACTCCTTTGTCTTGGCGGGCGTCAGGTTTTCCTGCGTCCATAGATGGGTTGGCAGCTGGATCAGGCGGTCGACCGGCTCGCCGTCCAAGAGGCGGTAGGCCTGCTGTGCCGCTAGGCGGCCGATGCGGCGCGGCGACTGGGCCGCCGTCGCCGTCATGCGCCCCGCAAGGATCAGCTCCTTCGTCTCGGGGACGCCGTCGACGCCGTAGACGCGGAACGACTGCAGCCTGCCGCAGGACTCGAGCGCAGCCATAGCGCCGAGTGCAGATGGATCGTTGAGCGCCATGACAGTGTCGGCCTCGGGATGGCGGCTGAGCATCTCCTGCATGGCCGGCATGGCGCGCTCGAGCTGCCCGTCACACTCCGCCTCGTCGACGATGGTGAAGCCCGGATGGCCCGCGATCGTCTGCCGGAAGCCCGTGATGCGGTCGACGGCTGAGTGCGCACTGCTGTGCTTGAGAAGCAGGATGTTCGCGTGGTCAGCGTGCTGCAGGAGGTGCTCGGCGCAGGCGCGGCCGGCCGCGTAGTTGTCCGTCTCGATGGTCGAGGCGACAAAGTCGCTATCCTGGACATTTGTGTCGATCGTGATGACGGGGATGTGGGCTGCGCGCGCAGCTTCAAGCGCTGGCCCCATGCGCTCGAAGTCGACGGGGTTGAGGAAGATGACGGAGACGCCCTCGCGGATGAGGTCCTCGATCTCCTCGGTCTGCTTCTCGACCGAGAGCGCCGGGTCGCGCGAGAGCAGCACATCGCCGTGCTTCTCGACCTCCGTCCGGATCTCCTCGTCGATGATCTCGTAGAACGGGTTGTTGAGTGTCATGTAGACGGCGCCAAAGCGCTTCTGGTGTTCCTCCTGCTTCGCGCTGAGGTCGCGCTGCGGCGCATTGAGCGTGCCGAGGGCGAGGCAGACGATGATGATGGCCATCAGGAGGGCGATTGTCCGTATTTCCCGGATCATGGTAATTCCTTTCTTTTCAAGTGGGGCTAGAAAATCGTTGCTGTATTGATTATACCATAAGGGTCAGTCAATCAGGCCGCGCCGGCTGCGTATTTGGGCAAAAAATCCCGCAAAGACGTTTTTGGTCTTTGCGGGATGCTTGCATGAGCGGTATGGAATCAGGCTCTTGTTGCAGTCAGGCAATCAGGCGAACAGGCCGATTGCATAGCCGACGATGCCGAGGGCGAAGAGGCCCAGGATGATGATGAGCGGGTTGACGTTCTTGCGCAGGAGCCACATGCAGGCGAAGGTCATGAGCAGCGGCACGATGCCGGGCATGAGGCTGTCGAGGATGGTCTGGACCGTCGTTGTGACCTGCTCGCCGGCGCTGTTCGTGTAGCTCGAGAGCACGAGCGGCATGTTGACGGTCGTCCACTTGGCGACGAGGGCGCCCATGACGAGAAGTCCGAGGACGGAGGAGCCTTCCGTGAGGAAGCGCATCTTGTTGCCGCCCATCTCATCGACGAGCTCCGTGCCCTTCGAGTAGCCGTACATGACGCCGTACCAGTTCGTGGCGAGGCGGATGGCATTGAAGACGAGGAAGAAGATCAGCGGGCCCATGATGCTGCCCGTCAGGGCGATGCCAGCGCCGAGGGCCGCGAGGACCGGGCGCAGCGTGCCCCAGAAAATCGGGTCGCCGACGCCGGCGAGCGGGCCCATGAGGCCGACCTTGACGCCGGAGATTGTCTGGTCGCTGATGTCCGCGCCGTTGGCTTTCTTCTCCTCCATGGCGGCCGTGATGCCCATGATCGGCGTGGCGAGGAACGGCTGCGTGTTGAAGAATTCGAGGTGGCGCTTCATAGCGGCGGCCATTGCCGGCTTATCGTCCTTGTAGACCTTCCGCAGGGCCGGCAGCAGCGAGACGCAGAAGCCGATGGCCTGCATGCGCTCGAAGTTGAACGAGCCCAGGAGGAAGTTCGAGCGGATGAAGATGTTGATGAGATCTTTTTTGTTGAGTTTCTTTTCCATGATCGTGTTTTCCTCCTTCACCTTACATGAGATCGGAGTCGTCGATGTCATCGAGCCCCGTGCCGCCAGCTGCGCCAGGGCCGCCCGTCTTGGCGGCCTCTTCGATGGCGATGTCGCGCTGCAGGCCCTTGACGTGGAAGTAAGCAGCGATCAGGCCGATGGCGCCGAAGCCGATGAGGTTGACGTTCGTGAAGACGGCGACGAGGAAACCGAGGAAGAAGAACGGCATGAGCGATTTCGCGTTCATCATGTTGATGACCATCGCATAACCGACGACGACGATGAAGCCGCCGGCGACCTGCAGGCCGCGCGTGATGACTTCAGGGATCGAAGCGAGCATGGCGTTGACGGTGTCCGTGCCGGCGATGGCAGCGACGAGGGCAGCCGGTACAGCAACGCGGATGGCCTGCAGAAGGAGGCCGCCGAGGTGGCACATCTCAATGCCGAAGCCATTGCCCTCGAGGGCGAACTTATCGGCGAGGTGCTGGAAGAAGACGGTGATCGTGCGGACGAAGATCGTCAGGACCTGGCCTGCAGCGGCGAGCGGCACGGCAATCGCGATGCCGGCGCCGATGCTCTGGTGGCCGACGATGACGAGGATGGCGGAGACGACGGATGCGAGCGCGGCATCTGGTGCCATGGCTGCACCGACGTTCATCCAGCCGAGTGCGAGCATTTCAAGTGTACCGCCGAGGATGATACCGGTTGTGATATCGCCGAGCACGAGGCCGACGAGCGTGCAGGCGACGAGCGGGCGATGGAATTGTGCTTCGTCGAGGACCGACCCCATGCCGGCGACGGCTGCGACGAGGATGAGCAGGATGAACTGGATTGTAGTCATTTTGAATGTTCCCCCTTCAGGATATGGCGGCAGCCTCCCCAAGGCTGCCGCTTGTTTCATTTCCCAAAATCAGTCGGATCAGCCGCTCAGAGCAGGCCCTTTGCCTTGAGTGCTTCGATGGCGTCTTTCTTCGGCTCGTTGGCGAGCTTGCGGATCTCGACCTCGATGCCCATGTCGACGAGCTCCTTGATGGCAGCGGCGTCATCCTTGTTGACGGCGACGGCCTGCGAGATCAGCGTGTCGCCGTCCTTGTAGGTCATGCCGCCGAGGTTGACCGACTTGAACGGGATGCCGCCCTTGACGGCGCGCACGACATCGCGCGGATTCGTGAAGAGGAACAGCGTCTTGAAGGGCGCGTACTTCGGGTTCTTGTAGGCGGCGACGGCCTTCTCGACCGGGATGACGTACGCCTTGATGCCCGGAGGAGCGACCTGCAGCAGGAGCTTCTTGCGCAGCGTGTCCTGTGCGACTTCATCGTTGCAGCACATGATGCGGTTGCAGCCCGTGACCTTCGTCCATACAGTAGCGACCTGGCCGTGGATCAGGCGGTCGTCGATGCGGCAGAATGCGATTTCCATAATGAGTACCTCTCTTTCCTTGTACCGGAATAGCGGAGCAGTCTGAATCATTTCCGCTCGACTGCTTTATCTATCTGACAGTTCCTATAATACGATAAATCGAGAAGAAATACATTGGATATGCGTCACAATATCGCATGAACGGGATATGACATTTGTCATGCGGGCCGCCTGCACTTGCTGTGGATTTTTTTGAAGTGGACGTATATAATAGAGTTACACGTCTGATATGGAGAATGTTTTTTGATTACAGGAGGGGATTGCATGGCGAAGGTGCCAAAGCTCAATACGATGCATTTTGATGAGGAGAAGCCCTTTGAGGTCGTGGCGCCGTTTGCGCCGATGGGCGATCAGCCGCAGGCCATCGAGGAGCTGGCTGCAGGCGTCGAGAACGGACAGCAGGCGCAGGTCCTCCTGGGCGCGACGGGCACGGGCAAGACGTACACGATCGCCAAGGTCATCGAGAAGGTGCAGAAGCCGACGCTCGTCATCGCCCACAACAAGACGCTCGCGGCGCAGCTCGCGAGTGAGTTCAAGGCGTTCTTCCCGAACAACTACGTCGGCTACTTCGTCAGCTATTACGATTTCTATCAGCCGGAAGCCTACATCGCCTCGACCGATACGTACATCGAGAAGGATGCGTCGATCAACGACGAGATCGATGAGCTGCGCCACAGCGCGACGTGCTCGCTGTTTGAGCGGCGCGATGTCATCATCGTCGCCTCTGTCTCCTGCATCTACGGCCTGGGCTCGCCGGAGAGCTACCACGAGATGGTGCTGTCGCTGCACAAGGGGCAGACGGTCGACCGCGACGTGATCTTAAAGAAGCTCGTCTCCATCCGCTACGAGCGCAATGACGTCGCCTTTGAGCGCGGCCAGTTCCGCGTGCGCGGCGATGTCATCGAAGTCTTCCCGGCCGGCTACAACAACCGCGCGGTGCGCATCGAGCTCTTCGGCGATGAGGTGGACCGCATCGTCGAGTTCGATGTCGTGACGGGGGAGGTCTACGGCGAGCGCACGCATTCGATGATCTTCCCGGCCTCGCACTACGTCACGGAGGACGAGGACCTCAAGATCGCGATGAAGGACATCGAGGCGGAGATGGAGGAGCAGGTCAAGAAGTTCAAGGCGGAGGGCAAGCTCATCGAGGCCCAGCGCATCGAGCAGCGCACACGCTACGATCTCGAGATGATGCAGGAGATGGGCTACTGCTCAGGCATCGAGAATTACTCGCGCCATCTGACGCACCGCAAGGCGGGGGAGGCGCCCTACACCCTGCTCGACTACTTCCCGGAGGACTTCCTCATTGTCATGGATGAGTCGCATGTGACGCTGCCGCAGCTCCACGCGATGTACGCCGGCGACCGCAGCCGCAAGGTGTCGCTCGTCGAGAACGGCTTCCGCCTGCCGTCGGCCTTCGACAACCGTCCGCTGACCTTCGAGGAATTTGCCGCGCGCATCAACCAGATCATCTACGTCTCGGCGACGCCGGGCAAATACGAACTCGAGCGGGCCCAGCAGGTCGCTCAGCAGATCATCCGCCCGACGGGACTCTTAGATCCTGAGATCGAAGTGCGGCCGCTCGAGGGGCAGATCGATGACCTGCTCGCCGAGATCAAGCTGCGCATCGAGCGCCACGAGCGCGTGCTCGTCACGACGCTGACCAAGAAGATGGCGGAGAACCTCACAGACTACTTCACGGAGGTCGGCGTCAAGGTGCGCTACCTCCATTCCGACATCGCGACGATCGAGCGCGCGGAGATCATCCACGACCTGCGCGCCGGCGAATTCGATGTGCTCGTCGGCATCAACCTCCTGCGCGAGGGCCTCGACATGCCGGAAGTCTCGCTGATCGCCATCCTCGATGCCGACAAAGAGGGCTTCCTGCGCTCCGACACGTCGCTCATCCAGATCATCGGCCGCGCGGCTCGCAATGCGCGCGGCCACGTCATCATGTACGCCGACCGCATCACGGACTCCATGAAGCGCGCCATCGACGAGACGGCGCGCCGCCGCGAGATCCAGCAGGCCTACAACAAGGCGCACGGAATCACGCCGAAGACGATCGTCAAGCCCATCAAGCCGCTCATTGAGACGACACTCGTCGCTGAGTCGGGCGGCAAGTACGAGGTGAAGCCGGGCAAGAAGAAGCTGACGAAGAAGGACAGGGAGAACCTCATCAAGACGCTGACGCGCGAGATGCAGCAGGCGTCTCGCGCGCTCGAGTTCGAGCGGGCCGCAGAGCTCCGCGACATGATCCTCGAGCTCGACGGCAGTCTGCCCGGCGCGGCACCAAAGAAGGCCTCCAAGAGCAGGCGAAGCAAGAAGTGAGCGCCACGGGTGCGATCATAGATACATCGATACTAGATAATGAGTAGATACTAGATAATAGGTAAAAGCAATGGAACGATACATCAAGATACGGGGCGCAAGAGCCCACAACCTCAAGAACATCAACGTCGACATCCCGCGCGACAAGCTCGTCGTCATCACGGGCCTGTCGGGCTCCGGCAAGTCGTCGCTGGCCTTTGACACGATCTACGCCGAGGGGCAGCGCCGCTACGTCGAGTCGCTCTCGTCGTACGCGCGCCAGTTCCTCGGCCAGATGGACAAGCCGGATGTCGACCAGATCGACGGCCTTTCGCCGGCCATCTCGATCGACCAGAAGACGACGAGCCACAACCCGCGCTCGACCGTCGGCACGGTCACCGAGATCTACGACTACCTCAGACTGCTCTTCGCGCGCGTGGGGCATCCGCACTGCCCGAAGTGCGGCAAGTCCATCACGCAGCAGTCCGTCGACCAGATGATTGACCAGATCCGGGCGCTGCCGGAGCGCACGAAGCTGCTCATCATGGCGCAGGTCGTGCGCGGCAAGAAGGGCGAGCACAAGAAGATCCTCGCGCACATCCGCCACGAGGGGTATGTGCGCGTGCGCATCGACGGCGAGGTCATGGAGCTCGGTGAGGACATCCAGCTCGAGAAGAACAAGAAGCACACGATTGAGGTCGTCATCGACCGCCTCGTCGTGCGCGAGGGCATGGAGGCGCGCCTGGCCGACTCGCTCGAGA
Organism: Mitsuokella jalaludinii DSM 13811; assembly: GCF_000702905.1. Lineage (GTDB taxonomy): Bacteria > Bacillota > Negativicutes > Selenomonadales > Selenomonadaceae > Mitsuokella > Mitsuokella jalaludinii. The sequence goes on along the minus strand of NZ_JNKR01000001.1, from coordinate 68,337 downwards.
CGGCACTGAAGCTCGGCGAGGGCGTCGCTTATGTGCAGATCGTGGACGGCGAGCTCCTGATGTTCAGCGAAAACTTTGCCTGCGTGGACTGCGGCATCAGCCTGCCGGAACTCACGCCGCGCATGTTCTCGTTCAACAATCCCTACGGCGCCTGCCCCGTCTGCACGGGCCTCGGCAGCCACATGGAGTTCGATGAAGAGCTCGTCCTTCCGGATCCGAGGCTGAGTGTGGGCGGCGGTGTCTTTGCGCCGCTCTCGAAGAACCTGCACTCGTACGCGATGTGCGTGATGAAGGCCATCCTCGAGAATCGCGGCTACAGCCTCGAGACGCCGTGGCAGGAGCTCGATAAGAAGACAAAGCAGGCCCTGCTCTACGGCTCGGGCGAGGAGCGCTTCCACTTCCGCTACACGAACATGTTCGGCGAGGACAAGGAGTACTTCGTGCCGTTCGAGGGCGTCATGCCGCTGCTCGCGCGCCGCTACCACGAGACGGACAGCGACGAGATGCGCGAGTCGTACGAGAACTACATGACCGAAATCCCCTGCAAGGCCTGCCACGGCGCGCGTTTAAAGCCGGAGACGCTCGCCGTCACCGTCGGCGGCAAGAACATCGACGAGGTCACGCGCATGACGATCCGCGAGGCCGACGCCTTCTTCACGCAGCTGACGCTGACGCCGCGCGAGGCGAAGATTGCGCGCCAGATCCTCAAGGAGATCCACGCGCGCCTGAACTTTCTCCTGGACGTCGGCCTCGACTATTTGACGCTCTCGCGCTCGGCGGGGACGCTTTCCGGTGGCGAGGCACAGCGCATCCGGCTCGCGACGCAGATCGGCTCGGGCCTTCAGGGCGTCCTCTACGTCCTCGACGAGCCGAGCATCGGCCTGCACCAGCGCGACAACAACCGCCTGCTCGCGACGCTCAAGCACCTGCGCGACCTCGGCAATACGCTGATCGTCGTCGAACACGACGAGGACACGATGTACGCGGCCGACCACATCATCGACATCGGCCCGGGCGCCGGCGCGAACGGCGGGCGCGTCGTCGCAGAGGGAACGGCTGAGGAGATCAAGGAGAATCCAGACTCCATCACAGGTGCCTATCTCGCGCGCCGCAAGTTCATCCCGGTCCCCGCCAAGCGCCGGCCAGGCACGGGCAAGTTCATCGAGGTCGTCGGCGCCGCCGAGAACAACCTCAAGAACCTGACGGTCAAGTTCCCGCTCGGTACCTTGACGCTCGTCACGGGCGTCTCGGGCTCGGGCAAGTCGACGCTCGTCAACGAGATCCTCTACAAGGGCATCGCCTCGCGCCTCTACCACGTGAAGGGCAAGCCGGGCAAGCACAAGAAGATCAAGGGACTCGAGAACATCGACAAGATCATCGACATCGACCAGCAGCCGATCGGCCGCACGCCGCGCTCGAATCCGGCGACGTACACGGGCGTCTTCGACGCAATCCGCGAGCTCTTCAGCCAGACGAGTGAGGCGCGCATGCGCGGCTACAAGGCCGGCCGCTTCAGCTTCAACGTCAAGGGTGGCCGCTGCGAGGCGTGCAAGGGCGACGGCATCCTCAAGATCGAGATGCACTTCCTGCCCGACGTCTACGTGCCCTGCGAGGTCTGCAAGGGCGCGCGCTACAACCGCGAGACGCTCGAGGTCCGCTACAAGGGCAAGAACATCTCCGAAGTCCTCGACATGACGATCGACGAGGCCGTCGACTTCTTCGCCAATGTGCCGCGCATCGCGCGCAAGCTGAAGATCATCCAGGACGTCGGCCTCGGCTACATCAAGCTCGGCCAGCCTGCGACGACGCTCTCGGGCGGCGAGGCGCAGCGCGTCAAGCTCGCGACAGAGCTCTCGCGCCGCTCGACGGGCAAGACGCTCTACATCCTCGACGAGCCGACGACGGGCCTGCACACGGCCGACATCCACAAGCTCCTCGACATCCTGCAGCGCCTCGTCTCAGGCGGCGACACGGTCGTCGTCATCGAACACAATCTCGATGTCATCAAGACGGCGGACTACATCATCGACCTCGGCCCGGAGGGCGGCGACAAGGGCGGCACCATCGTGGCGACGGGGCGCCCCGAGGACATCGTCAAAGTGCCGGAGTCGTACACGGGCAAGTTCCTCAGGCCCTTGCTCGAAGAAAAGAACGGCTGATGCAAAAAGCATCTTGCGGAGGGCAGACGTTCTTCCTATAATGAAGGTGAATCATGAAGTTGCATGACAGAACTTGAAAGGACGAACTAATAAGTAGTCGATAGTATCGATAAATCTACGCATAAGTGGACAAATATCTCATGCATAGATGCTTATGAAGCCGTTTCAAGCCCCAGTGACCGTGTTCAGCGAAAGCTGCTTGCGGGATGAACTAAGTTATCAGAATAAGCTAAAGACTCACCTGCGGATGTAAACCATCAGTCCGCTGCTCTGAGAGTGCCAACTAAGAAACATCGCTAATGTCCTGCGGTGATAACAGGGAAACACATGGGCTTCCTGACGACATGGGCAAGAAGGAAAATTCTTCCAAAAGGAAAGGTGGCAGAGATGCCAAAAATCAAGAAATATGCGTTCGTTTTGGACGCGAAAAGAAAACAACTTGACCCAACAATCGAGCAGAATGCTTGGCGGCTTGTTCGTCAATATAAAGCTCGACTGGTATCGAAGTTTCCAATGATAATTCAATTGAATAAAGTCATGGATAATCCCAACAATGATGAAATTCGTTGTGGTATTGACGATGGTGCGAATCATGTCGGCATGGCTCTGGTGCAGAAATGCCAGACCAGAAACAAGGTTTTGTTCAAAGGCACTATCGAGCAGCGCAAGGATGTCAAGCATTTGCTGACCGTTCGTCGTGGCTATCGCAGGTATCATAGATACCATAAGCAGTATCGCCCCGCCAGGTTTCTAAACCGTGCATCATCAAGGCGTAGCGGCAGGCTAATGCCTTCGATAATCCAAAGAAAACAGGCAATTCTTCGAGTAATTGACAGACTTAGGCAGTGGGTTCGCATTGACGGCTACTGGTTGGAAGACGTAAAAATTGACATTCGGGCACTAACCGATGGCTACAAGCCTTATCGTTGGCAATACCAGAAGTCGAACAGGCTGGACAACAATCTTCGGCTGGCAGCTATTCATCGTGATGGCTGCAAGTGTGTGGAATGCGGCAAGACCAAAACTCGTTTTGAAGTACATCACATTACTCCACGAAAGACCGGCGGGGCTGATACTATAAGTAATCTGATAACACTATGCCCTAAATGCCATGCTAAAACTTTTGGCAGGGAATCACAGTTTGCAGATAGGTACTATGCTTTGATTGGCTCCACAGGTCATGTCGAAGGACTTGATGATGCCCAGCGTGTTATGCAGGGCAAGCATTGGTTCAGAGAACAACTGCAACAAAGAGGTTCGCTAGTTTTGACTACTGGCGGCAACACCGCCAATAAACGTGAAGACTGGGATATTGCAAAGACTCACTCCAATGATGCAGTCTGTATAACTGACTTGAAGCCAGAGAACATAGACATCGAAGAGTGGACTATAAAGCCTATGCGTCGCAAAAACAAAGCTGGAGTCGATGAAGTCTGCGGTTTCCATCATCGGGATTATGTGACCTACACTTATCGCAACGGTGAAACTCATACGGGTTACGTTACCGCAATGTATCCCGACAAAAACCAGTTGAATTTCCAATCCCCTACAAAGCATTGCAAACGGGTTAATGCTCTGAAAGCAAGGCTTTTGTGGAGATATGACAAGATATATTGGTTCAAATGTGCTTAGACAAACACTTCCGGACACATTTGACCATATTTTTAAAAGGAGGAGTTCTTATGGATAGCTTGAAGGGATTCCTGGCAGCCCTTGCGGGCATCGGCGTTGCGCTCGGCGGCTCGCTCTTCGTCATCGTGGCGGCCCTCATCATCATCGGCCTGTTCTTCACGGGCATCTTCGCGATGATCGGCCTGTCCATCACGATGCTGGTCATCGCCATCGAGGTCGGCCTCGCCTATCTCGTCGGCTGTATCATCCACTACATCGCGCTGCGCGTGCTCGGCTGGCTCTACGATGTGACGCACATCGGCTGGCTCGCCGACTACTATCACCGCAACATCGCGGCCATCGCCATCGCGGTCATCGGCGTGTTCTGGATCTGGTTTGAATGATTTTTCATTGCCCCAGCTCATCGAGCGGGGGGCTTTCTTTTTTTGAGGTGTGTATTTCATGGATATTTCTCTCTTGCAGATCATCGCCATCTGCGCGACGATCGCTGTCGTGCTGGGGTTTGGCATCCGGGCGGCCCGGTCCGTCCACTCGACGAAAGGCTTCAGTGTCGGCGGCCGGTCGGCCGGTGTGCCGCTCGTCGCAGGCGGCATCGCGGGCACATGTGTCGGCGGCGGTGCGACCGTCGGCACGGCGCAGCTCGCCGCGACCGTCGGACTGTCGGCCTGGTGGTTCACCATCGGCTCCGGCGTCGGACTCATCATCATGGGCCTCTTCTATGCCAAGCCCCTGCGCCGCACGGCACTCGAGACGATCCCGCAGTTCCTCGCCCAGAACTTCGGCGTGACCTGCGGCATCTTCTCGAGTGTCGTCTCATCCATCGGCATCCTGTTCAGCGCGGTGGCAAGCTGCCTGCCGGCCATCTACATCATCGCCGCGATCTTCGGCATCTCGTTTTTGCCCGCGACGATCCTGCTCGTCCTGACCGTCGCAGCCTATGCCTTTTTCGGCGGCATGAAGAGTGCCGGTGTCGGAGGCATCCTCAAGATGATCGTCATCTGGGTCACGATGGCCATCGCCGGCATCATGGCCTCGCATTCGCTCTTTGCCGATCCTGCCGTCTCGGCAACCCTGCCGGAGGGGACCTTCAACCTGCTGCGCGGCGACATGAGCCACATCCTCGCGAACTTCTCGTCCGTCGTCATCGGCATGCTCTGCACGCAGTCGTACATCCAGGCCATCTTCTCGGCCTCGAATCCGCGCACGGCATCCGTCGCGGCCTTTACGGCAGCGCTCATCAGCCTGCCGGTCGGACTGCCCTGCGCGATGGTCGGCATCTACATGGGCGCGGCGCATCCTGAGATCATGCCGATCCTCTCGCTGCCGACGTACCTCTTGACGGAGCAGCCATCCCTGCTCGGCGGCATCGCCATGGGCGGCATCATGCTCTCCCTAATCGGCTCGATTGCCGGCCTGTCGCTCGGCATCGGCACGATGCTCTCGCGCGACATCTTCCACCGCGCTCGCGTGACGCTGCGCGCGCGCAAGATCCACAAGCTCGCCGAAGATCCTGAGAACCAGATCATCGACATCACGGAAATCCCGACACCCAACCATCCGTACCACCTCTCAGAGCTCGCCGTCACGCGCCTGATCGTCCTTTTGACCATCACGCTGGCCGCTTTTATCGCGCTGGCCAACGAGGGCAGTCAGGTCCTCTTCTGGAACTTCCTGTCCATGGCCCTCCGGAGCGGCGGCATCTTCCTGCCGCTGAGCTTCGCCATCTTTGCGCCAGGCACCATCACCGCCATGAGCGCCACGCTCTCCATGGCCCTCTCGACCGCCGCCGCCCTCATCGCCGTCTTCCTCGGCGCCGCCGGCAACCCGCTCTTCTTCGGCCTCGCCGTCAGCGCCCTCTGCCTCATCCCGTGCTGGCTGCGCCATCGCTGATGACTCGTCAAAGCAGCGCAGGCAGGGTTTTTCAAATTTCTGTGGAATAATTAACAAGATGATGAAGATATTCAGGAACCCCTGCTGTCTCTCACGGCGGGGGCTCTTGTTGTTTGATAGGACTTGACCGTCAAAGTCAGCAGAGGGGGGGCTTGTACAATGGAATCAAACTTTTCGTTCTTGGCCGAACATTTCCCGGTGCTCGCGCGCTTCGGGCAGCAGGCGGAGCGCTACTGGCAGTCGGACGCGAATGCCTGCCTCATGAAGCTCGGCATGATCGGGGAGACGGTCGTCCAGCTCATCTACGACATCGACGATATCGAGCACCCGCTGAAGGATGACGCCGTGCACCGCATCAACCTGCTCGAGCGCGAGGGTTACATCACGCAGGACCTCACGGCCATCCTGCACGCCTTGCGCAAGAAGCGCAACCTCGCCGTCCACGAGAGCTATGAGTCGGTCGAGGATTGCAAGGTACTGCTGCCGCTTGCTTACACGCTGGCAGAGTGGTTCTACGAGACGTACGGCGACTACCACTACGAGCACCGCGACTTCGTGCCGCCGGAGGTCATGGAGGCGCGCGAGACGGCCGAGGAACGCCGGAAAGAAGCGGCCCATGACGAAGAGGTGGCGGCCAAGGCCATCGAGTCGGCCTCGGCAGAGCGGCTGACGCGCGAGAAGCGCCAGAAGCGCGCGAACCTTGCGGCTGCACACCGCTACAAGAGTGAGGCCGAGACGCGCCTGCTCATCGACGAGCAGCTGCGCCGCGTCGGCTGGGAGGCGGACACGCAACACCTGCGCCACAGCGCGGGCACGCGGCCGCAGAAAGGGCGTAACATCGCCATCGCCGAGTGGCCGACGTGCACGGGCCCCGTCGACTACGCCCTGTTCTGCGGCGAGAAGATGGTCGCCGTCGTCGAGGCGAAGGCTGAGTACAAGGATGTCTCCGCCGTCCTCGACGGTCAGGGCAAGCGCTATGCCACGGTCGCCGAGGGCGCGGCTCCGTACACCGTTGGCAAGTGGGGCGACTATCAGGTGCCGTTCATCTTTGCGACGAACGGCCGTCCCTACATCGAGCAGTACAAGGAGAAGTCGGGCATCTGGTTCCAGGACCTGCGCGATCCGATGAACATCCCGCACGTCCTGCACGGCTGGGTGTCGCCAGACGGCATCCTCGCGCTCCTGAAACACGACAAGTCAGAAGGGGAGAAGCGACTCGCCGCCGAGCCTTACGACGAACTGCGCGACCCGCAGGGCTTGAGCCTGCGCGACTATCAGATAAGGGCCGTCGAGGCCGTCGAGCAGGCGCTCGCTGACGGACAGACCTCGATGCTGCTCGCGATGGCAACCGGCACGGGCAAGACGCGCCTGGTCCTCGCGCTGATCTACCGCTTCCTCAAGACGCGGCGCTTCCGCCGCATCCTCTTCCTCGTTGACCGCAACGTCCTCGGCTCACAGGCAGAGGACACCTTCCGCGAGGTCAAGCTCGCCGAGCTCCAGACACTCACACAGATCTACAACGTCCAGGGCATCGCCGACGATGCCGCCATCGAGCGTGAGACGAGCGTGCAGATCGCGACGGTCCAGAGCCTCGTGCGCCGCATCCTCTATCAGGAAGGCGAGTCGATGCCAGCTGTCACGGACTTCGACCTCGTCATCATCGACGAAGCGCACCGCGGCTACATCCTCGACCGCGATATGAGCGAGGACGCGGCCCTCTACCGCGACCAGCGCGACTACTTGAGCAAGTACCGCAATGTCGTCGAGTACTTCGACGCCGTGAAGATCGCGCTGACGGCCACGCCGGCACTGCACACGACGCAGATCTTCGGCGCGCCCGTCTTCACGTATTCCTACCGCGAGGCCGTCGTCGACGGCTACCTCGTCGACCACAATGCGCCCATCCACATCGAGACGGAGCTCTCGACGAAGGGCATCCACTACAAGAAGGGGGAGCAGGTCGCGATGATCGACCCGGAGACGGGCGAACTCCTCAATGGCGCGCAGCTCGAGGACGAGCTCGACTTCGACATCGATGACTTCAATCGCAAGGTCATCACCGAGAACTTCAACCGGGAAGTGCTCAAGGAGATTGCCAAGAATTTCGACCCGACGGAGCCCTCGCAGGGGAAGATGATGATCTTCGCCGCGAACGACCAGCACGCCGACCTCATCGTGCGCTTGCTCAGGGAGCTCTATGAAGGCATGGCACCGGCCGATGCCATCCGCAAGATCACGGGCACCATCGAGAACGGCAACCAGAAGAAGATACGCGAGGCCGTGCAGCACTTCAAGAATGAAGCGTATCCGAGCATCGTCGTGACGGTCGACCTGCTCACGACGGGCATCGACGTCCCCGCAATAACGACGCTCGTCTTCCTGCGCCGCGTCAAGTCGCGCATCCTCTTCGAGCAGATGCTCGGCCGCGCAACGCGACTTTGTCCCGCCATCCACAAGGCGGCCTTCGACATCTACGACCCCGTCGGCACGTATGCCGCGCTCGAGAAGGTCAGCGACATGAAGCCCGTCGCAGCGAACCCCAAGGAGACATTCGCAAAACTGCTCGACGGCCTCGAAGAGGCATCGCTGGCCGCTGACAGCGCGCTGCGCCAGAAGAAACTGAGCGCGCGCCTCGGCCGCTTCACGGGCCGGCTGCGCCGCAAGAGCAAACTGCTCGACACGTCACAGGACAAGGAGGCCGCCGCCTCGCTCGCCATCGACGGGAAAGCACCTGCCTCATTGACCGCCTTCATCAATGCGGTGAAGGATATGCAGCCCGAGCAGGCGCGCACCGTCCTCCTGGCGAACCGTGCCGCCATCGAGGCGCTCGAGTCTATCCACCACACGCGCAAGGGCATCGTCATCGACGACCACACCGACAAAGTCACCAGGGTCTACCACGGCTACGGCGAGGGCGAGACGCGGCCGGAGGACTACCTCGAGTCCTTCACCGCATGGGTGCGCGAGAACCGCGACAAGGTCGAGGCGCTCAACATCATCTGCACGCGGCCGCAGGACCTCACCGTGCAGGACCTCAAGAGCCTGCGCAAGCAGCTCAGCGCGCTCCACTTCACCGAGCGCCAGCTCTCCGACGCCATCGCGGGCGGCGATGGCGCAGCCGTCACGGCCGACATCATCAGCCTCATTCGCCGTGCGACGATCGGCACGCCGCTGAAGAGCCACGAAGAGCGCATCCATGGTGCCGTCAGCCGCCTGATCGACGAGCTGCGCCATCATGGCAAGCTGACCAAGCCGCAGGAGAATGTCCTGCGCAAGATCGAGAAATACTTCCTCGCCGACGAGAACTACGTCATCGGCATGCAGATGTTCCGCGACGACAGCCGTTTCAGGAGAGACGGAGGCCAGCCGCGCTACGACAGGATCTTCGACGGCCATCTGGCGGAAGTGATCGACAAGCTCAACACCTACCTTTATGACGACTATGACGATGGAGGAAAATCCGCATGAACACACAAGAAATCGTAGCGAAGCTCTGGAATCTCTGCAACGTCCTGCGCGACGACGGCATCACGTATCATCAGTATGTGACGGAGCTGACCTACATCCTCTTCCTCAAGATGGCGAAGGAGACGTACACCGAGGATCCGATCCCGGAGGACTGCCGCTGGGATGCGCTGCGCGACCTGCGCGGCCTCGACCTCAAGAACCACTACAAGAAAGTCCTCGACAAGCTTGGCACAGAGACGCAGGGCCGCGTGCGCGAGATCTACGCCGGAGCCGCGACAAACATCGACGAGCCGAAGAACCTCGAGAAGATCATCACGAGCATCGACGAGCTCGACTGGTTCTCCGCCAAGGAAGAGGGGCTCGGCAGCCTCTATGAAGGACTGCTCGAGAAGAACGCCAACGAGAAGAAATCCGGCGCGGGCCAGTACTTCACGCCGCGCGTGCTCATCGACGTCATGACGCGTCTCGTGAAGCCGCAGCCCGGCGAGCGCTGCAACGACCCGGCCTGCGGCACGTTCGGCTTCATGATTGCCGCTGCGCAGTACGTCAGGGACATGACGGACGACTACGCCGACCTCACCGAGGAGCTGGCCAACTTCGAAGTCGAGGAAGCCTTCTCCGGCTGCGAGCTCGTCCACGACACGCACCGCCTCGCGCTCATGAACGCCATGCTGCACGGCATCGATGGCCCGATTTACCTTGGCGACACGCTCTCGGACTTCGGCAAGCGCTTCAAGGATTACGACGTCGTGCTGACGAATCCGCCGTTCGGCACGAAGAAGGGCGGCGAGCGCGCGACGCGCGACGACTTCACCTACACGACGAGCAACAAGCAGCTCAACTTCCTCCAGCACATCTACCGCAGCCTTAAGGCAAACGGCAGAGCGCGTGCCGCCGTTGTCCTGCCCGACAACGTCCTGTTCGCCGACGGCGACGGTCAGGCCATCCGCCGCGACCTCATGGAGAAGTGCGACCTGCACACCATCCTGCGCCTGCCGACGGGCATCTTCTATGCGCAGGGCGTCAAGACAAACGTGCTCTTCTTTACGCGCGGCACGTCCGACCAGGGGAACACGCACGAAGTCTGGTTCTATGACCTGCGCACGAACATGCCGTCCTTCGGCAAGACGCACCCGCTCAAGCGCGAGGACTTCGCGGGCTTCGTCAAGGCCTATGAGGCCGCCGACCGCCACAGCGTCGAGGACGAGCGCTGGCACTCGTACACGCGCGAAGAGATCGCCGCCAAAGACGACAGCCTCGACCTCGGCCTCATCAAAGACGATTCCATCATCGACTACGAAGACCTGCCCGACCCCGTCGAGAGCGCCGAGAGCGCCATCGCCAGCCTTCGAGAAGCCGCCAAGCTCCTGCGGGAAGTCGCCGACGAACTGCGCGCCGCAAAGGAGAAGTGACATGGCCAAGAACAAGAAAGAAATGACACCAGAAGAACGCCTTGCCGCCGCCCTTGTGCCAGAGGAAGAGCAGCCGTATGAGTTGCCAGAGGGATGGAAGTGGGTAAGACTCGATGGCTTGTCTGATATCATCATGGGACAGTCGCCGCGTGGATTTGATACAACGGATGATAGCTCGTATACGCCACTGATTGGCGGTGCTGCTGATATGGGGGCTAAGGAACTTACTCCCCATAAATACACAAAGGTAGTGACAAAACTTTCTAGGAAAAATGATTTGGTTTTATGTATCCGCGCAACATTGGGGCGACCTGTTGTATCTGATGGTGAGTATTGTTTAGGCCGTGGCGTGGCAGGCATACGAACCATTGCAGGAGCAGTCGACTGGATCAGATACTATCTCATTCAGTCAGAATCTTATCTATATGAGCATGCGACAGGTAGTACTTTTTTACAAGTCACCGGAAAAGTTCTTTCAGACATGCCTGTTCCATATCCAACGGTATCTGAGCAGCAGCGCCTTGTGGCGCGCATTGAGTCGTTGTTTGCCAAGCTCGATGCTGCCAAGGCAAAGGTGCAGTCTGTCTTCGACGCCCATGAAACGCGCAAGGCTGCGCTGCTGCACGATGCATTTGCAGGTAAGCTGACAGCGAAATGGCGTGAAGCACGAGGTGTGACGGGTGACGTATATCAAAGCGTGCCATTAGCTGATGTCTGCAAGAGCATCTTTGACGGTGATCACATGCCGCCGCCAAAATCAAGTAGAGGCATTCCGTTCTTGGTCATCTCGAATGTGAACAAAGGTAAACTCGATTTTTCGGAGACGCGGTTTGTTCCGCAGGACTACTATGACAAATTGACCGACACGCGTAAGCCGGAATCAGGTGATGTGCTCTACACATTGGTCGGGACGTATGGGATTCCTGTGTTAGTCGACACGGACCAGGCGTTTTGTTTCCAGCGCCACATGGCTTTGCTGAAGCCGAAGGAAGATGTTATTCTGCAAAGGTATCTTTGGTACGCCTTGCAAGAGAAGGATTTTTATCGAGAGGCTACAAGAATTGCCAAGGGCACGGCACAACTGACGGTTCCAATAAAAGGATTGCGTCAGTTAACGATACCGATGGCATCACTTCCAGAGCAGCAAGAGATTGTCGCCATCCTCGACCGACTGCTCGGCAGGGAAGAAGAAGTCCGACAGTCGGCGGAGTCGGTGCTGGTAGCCATCGACAGCATGAAGCAGTCAATCCTCGCGCGAGCGTTCCATGGGGAACTTGGGGCGTGACATCCCGTGCTACCTGCGCCATCGCTGAGCCTTGCTCGCTACTACGTTACTCTTTCTTTATCTTTGCTTTGTCTTTGTCTTAGGGGAGCTCGGAAGCCTTGTGCGCCAACGGATTGCGGCTTTTTACTATGTCACATAGGAACACAGAGCGGACACAGCCTGATCATATCCTGAACCATAAACCGGGACAGTTCGTCAAATTATCCACACCTGCCGCAACTTATCCACAGGATATCCACAGGAAATCCACAGAGTTATAGACAGGGAAGAAGTTCACGGGATACCCATCAGGCAGTCACAACTAGCCAATCTCGGTAACAGTCGCTCAAAAAAGTGCAGAGGACTGCAAATATGTTATTGCTTTCACACGCGCGGCGTCGTATAATCGTATTAGCAATACGATAAATGTACCGCATTTTTTGGGGAGGATCTTATCAATGAAAAAATTCCAAGTCGTCGTGAAGTGCTCAATCGGTATCCATGCGCGTCCCGCAGCTCAGATCGCGCAGGCATGCAGCAACCTGCGGGCGGCGGTGACGCTCGAGGTCGATAATGAGACTGCCCAGGGCAACAACGTGCTGGAGATCTTGAACCTCCACGCCCCGAAAGGCGCAACGGTCAATGTCACCGTGGACGGCCCTGATGAGGAAGAGGCTGCACAGCAGATCCAGGCTGTTTTCGATGCCATGGGCCCGAAGGAGAAGAAGGGCTCTGTCCTCAAGGTCGCCTTTTTCGGCACGAAAGACTATGACCGCCTCTACTTCAGCGAGCTCGCAAAGGACAAGGGCGAGGGCACGTACAACGTCGAACTCAAGTATTTCTCGAGCCGCCTGACGGATGAGACGGCACACCTCGCCAACGGCTATGACGCTGTCTGCATCTTCGTCAACGACGAGGCACCGCGTTCTGTCATCGAGCAGCTGCATGACGGCGGTGTCCGACTGATCCTCCTGCGCTGCGCCGGCTTCAACAATGTCGACAAGAAGGCCGCTGCCGAGTACGGCATCACGGTCCTGCGCGTACCGGCTTACTCCCCATACGCAGTGGCAGAGCATGCCATGGCGACGCTGCAGGCTGCAAACCGCCGCCTGCACAAGGCATACAACAAGGTGCGCGACAACAACTTCGACCTCACGGGCCTGCTCGGCGTCGATCTCCACAACAAGGTCGCCGGCATCCTCGGCACGGGCCGCATCGGCCAGTGCATGGCGCGCATCTGCAAGGGCTACGGCATGACGGTCATCGGCTGGGATGCATTCCCGAACAAGAAGCTCGAGGAAGAGGGTCTGCTCACCTATGCTTCGAAGGAAGAGGTCCTGAAGCGCTCTGACCTCATCTCCATTCACGCACCGCTCATCATGGGCGAAGGCGGCACGTATCATCTCATCGATGAGAAGGCCATCTCCCTCATGAAGGACGATGTCATGCTCACGAATGCTGCACGCGGCGGCCTCATCGATACGGAAGCGCTCATTGCCGCGCTCAAGAAGGGCAAGTTCCATGCGGTTGCGCTCGACGTCTACGAGGGCGAGGATGCCAATGTCTACACGGACCACAGCTTCGATGTCCCGACGGAGGATGTCACGGGCCGTCTGCTCATGTTCCCGCAGGTCATCCTCACGAGCCATCAGGCATTCTTTACGCGCGAGGCACTGCAGGCCATCGCGACGGTGACGATGGAGAACGCCCGCAATTTCAACGAGGGCCGTCCGTTCGGTGCTGCTGAGGTGAAATAAGCACGATCACAGATTCTGATCTCTAACTTTTACGTTACGGAGAGGGGCAAATGCCCCTCTCTTTTTTTGCCGAAGCCTTGCGTGAGGCTTGGCAGGGGATAAGACGGCAGTCGGCAGAGTCGGCGCTGGCAGGCTTCGACAGCATGAAGCCGTCGATCCTTGCGCGGGCGTTTCGCGGGGGCTTGGGCGTAAAAAAATGTGGCACTCCATCAGAATGTGTGGGGAACTAACTCTTCCCATCCCTTATGACCATTGAAAAAGCATACATTTTCCTGTACGATATTTTCGGCTAAAAAACACATCGTACGGGGGAAATGTATGCTCACCAAAAAGATACTCAAATCAATCCTAAATGTCAAGCATACCGCTATAGATGACATGAAAATTTTGCCAGATGGAACAATTGTCATCAAGGCACATCCTACCAAAGACGAACAATGCCGTTGCGGCATATGTGGCAGAAAATCTGTCCACTATGACAATGGCCGCGGTGGCACCCGTTCTTGGCGGGCTTGCGACTGGAATACCCACAAAGTCTATATTGTAGCAGATATACATCGTGTCATGTGCCCCAAACATGGGGTCGTTACGGCATCTGTTCCTTGGGCAAGGCATAAGTCCCGTTTTACAAAGGAATTTGAGGAGCTGGCCACTTGGCTCTCCTTGTCCTGCACGAAAACCGCTGTTGCCTCTTTGCTCAGGATTTCTTGGAATACCATCGGCTCTATCATTAGCAGGATGCGGGCTGAACTTGATGCAAATCCAGCCGCACACTTCGTGGGACTTGTCCGCATAGGCGTTGACGAAACCAGCTACAAGAAGGGACACAAGTACATAACGGTGGTCATCAATCATGACACAGGTAAGGTTATCTGGGCTCATGAAGGACATGGCAAGACCATTTTCACCAAGTTCTTCAAGCTGCTGAGCAAAGAACAACTGGCCAATATACAGCTTGTATCTGGTGATGGTGCCAAATGGATTCAGGCATGCATCAACGATTTTTGTCCGGTAGCCAAGCGATGCATTGACCCGTTCCACGTTGTACAGTGGGCTACTGAAGCCCTTGACGAGGTGCGTCGTTTAGCATGGCGTGATGCCTTGAGGAATCCAGCAGATAAGACTCCGAAGAAACGCGGTCGTCCCAAGAAAGATACCACAGCCAAAGACTTGAAAGGCTCTCGGTTTGCTCTGGGAAAGGCTCCGGAGCATCTCACCAAGAAACAGCAAGCTCAGCTTGAATTCATTGCCAAGGCTGACAAGCGGCTGTATCGTGCCTATCTGCTAAAAGAGAAACTCCGTCTTGTTTTCCAGTGCGAGAATGTCGCTATCGCCAAGAAAGAACTGGACGGATGGATTAAATGGGCTCAGCACTGTCGCATCAATGTGTTTGTCGAGCTCCAACGGAAAATACGCCGTCACTACGATGCCATACTGGCAACAATGGAGCATCATCTGTCCAACGCCGTACTGGAGGCGACCAATCGGAAAATCAAGCTATCCGTTTACATGGCCTACGGATTTCGTAATATAGACAACATGATTGATATGATTATGCTCCGCTGCTCCGACATTGATGTAAGGTTACCATGGGATTATGAAGCTACTTAGCAGGCTGGGAATTTCTCCACACAAACTGATGATGCCTCAAAAATGTGCAAAGGTTGGCGAATAGTGTTAGAATGAAATGAGAAAAATAGTACGGCTTGTTTTGTAGAGTGTGCAGAGCATGTCGTGATAGGTAGTAGGTGATCACGATGGAGAAGAATTGGATGCCGGACATCTACAGCGATGTTCCGGTGGCGTATGCAGTCTACAAGCTGATTTTTGCAGAAGATGGCAGGACAGTCGAGGATGCAGAGTATGTCTATGTCAACAAGATCTACAGTGAGATGGCAGGTGTGGGGCCTGAGGAGCTCCTGGGACAGCGTTTCCTGTCCTGCTATGAACGTGCTAATCCGATCTGGATGACGTACTGCGCGAAGGCTAGCCTGGATGGTGAGGTCATCCATGACTGCATCTATGCGCCAGAGATTGGGCACTGGCTCGACTTCACGATCATGCCGCTCAAGCAGCCGGGGTATGTCGCGTACACGTTCATAAATGTCGACATCGACCGTGAGAGGCAGATGGAGATGAAGCGCGAGTTCACGACGAAGGACATCGTCCTGCGCATCTCAAAGATCCTCAGCAGCGAGGAGGCTTATGAGGTGGCGATGAATCACGCGCTGCAGGAACTCAGCCGCATCCTGCATCCGGACCGGCTCTACATCCTCGAGACGGACGGCAAGACCGTCTCGAACACGTTCGAGTGGTGCGCGCCGGGCGTCGCGCCGGAGATCGACACGCTGCAGCATCTCGACTACGAGCAGTACATCGGCGGCTGGGAGAAATTCCTCAAGCACGCGACGAGCGTCATCATCGAGGACATCGAAGTGCTCAAGGCGGACGACCCCGTCGACTACTGGAACCTCAAGCGCCAGGGCATCGAGCGCATCATCGATGCGCCGATCTACCACGATGGCAAGATCATCGGCTACCTCGGCGCCGATAACTACGAGAAGAGCGATATGATCAACACGGTCGCCATCCTCGAGACGGTGTCGTACTTCATCTCGTCGAAGATCACGAACCACCGCCTCATGGTGGAGCTCGAGCACGCGAGCCGCCATGACGCCCTGACGGGCCTCCACAACCGCAACGCCTGCATGGAGAAGATTGACTTCCTCACGAAGTACTCGAGCAGCGTGGGCATCGTCTACGCCGATGTCAACGGCCTCAAGGAGATCAATGACACACTCGGCCACCAGGCGGGCGATGCGGCGCTCCGGCAGGCGGCGCGCCTGCTGACGAAGTGCTACGGCCTCGAGAACACCTACCGCATTGGCGGCGACGAGTTCCTCGTCCTCGTGCCGCTCGTCACCGAGCTCGACTTCAAGACGAGCGTCCTCCGCCTGCGCGAATTGGCCGCGGGCAAGGCCGACCTGTCCATCGCCATCGGCAGTGAATGGGTGGCAGACACCGCGCACCTCGAAAGGGCCATCACAAAGACCGACCAGCGCATGTACTGCGACAAGGTCGAGTACTACAACCGCCGCGGTAAGAAGCGCGAGACTCGCCACGACCTCAACGCCTTCCGCCGCATGGCCGCCAAAAACCTGCCAATCGCGGACTGACGCCATCCGGGAGCGCGGTCGGACTGTCGGACGATTGCCTTGTCTTGAATGCTTTGCATTGCATTTTAGGGCTTCTTGTGATAAGATAACTTCCATAATGTGAAATACGCAAAGACGATGACGAAGAGGAGTAGGGATCTTCCCTGGCAAAGAGACGGGACGGCTGGTGTGAGTCCTGGCAGGGGGATGCGGAAGGTCGCTTCGGAGTTGCTTCGCTGAGGCTTTTGCTTAGGCGGGGACGTGGGCGGCGTTAACGCGAGAGTCACGCGGCATGGGCTGCGTGAGAAGATTGGTGGTACCACGAAGGCAGGCGCTTTCGTCCTTTTGGGACGGAAGCGCTTTATTTATGAGGAGGATTCGTATGCCAGAGAAAGAAGAGCTCGGGAACAACATCCCGAAGGTTTATGACCCGCAGTCGTTTGAGAAGAAATGGTATGAGTTCTGGGAGAAGAACAAGTTCTTCCATGCAGAGGTCGACAAGAGCAAGAAGCCGTACAGCATGGTCATCCCGCCGCCGAATGTCACGGGCCAGCTGCACATGGGCCACGCACTCGACAACACGCTGCAGGACATCCTGATCCGCTACCACCGCATGCAGGGCTACAACACGGTCTGGATCCCGGGCTGCGACCATGCCGGCATCGCGACGCAGGCAAAGGTCGAGGGCAAGCTCCGCGAGGAGGGCACGAACCGCTATGAGCTCGGCCGCGAGAAGTTCCTCGAGCGCGTCTGGGACTGGAAGGAGAAGTTCGGCAGCCGCATCATGTTCCAGCTGCGTTCGCTCGGCTCCTCGCTTGACTGGGATCGCGAGCGCTTTACGATGGACGAGGGCTGCAGCCGCGCTGTCCGCGAGGTCTTCGTCAGCCTCTACGAGAAGGGGCTCATCTACCAGGGCACGCGCATCACGAACTGGTGCCCGTCGTGCAACACGGCCATCTCGGACATCGAGGTCGAGCACGAGACGGAGCAGGGCCATCTCTGGCATCTGCGCTATGAGGTAGAGGGCGAGCCGGGCAAGTACGTTGAGATTGCGACGACGCGCCCGGAGACGATGTTCGGCGATACGGGTGTCGCCGTCCATCCGGATGACGAGCGCTACAAGGATCTCGTCGGCAAGACGCTGATCCTGCCGATCGTCGGCCGCCGCATCCCGCTGTTTGCGGATGAGTACGTCGACAAGAACTTCGGCACGGGCGCCGTCAAGGTCACGCCGGCTCACGATCCGAACGACTTCGAGATGGGCCAGCGCCATCACCTCGAGGAGATCAAGGTCATCGGCAATACGGGCAAGATGCTCGAGGGTGCCGGCAAGTACGCGGGCATGGACCGCTACGAATGCCGCAAGGCGCTCGTCAAGGAGCTCGAGGAGACGGGCGTGCTCGTCTCGGTCGAGGAGCATGAGCACTCCGTCGGCCACTGCTCGCGCTGCCATTCGACGATCGAGCCGCTCGTCTCGAAGCAGTGGTTCGTCAAGATGGAGAGCCTTGCCAAGCCGGCCATCGAGGCCGTCGAGGATGGCCGCATCCAGTTCGTGCCGGAGCGCTTCACGAAGACGTACATCAACTGGCTCGAGAACATCCGCGACTGGTGCATCTCGCGCCAGCTCTGGTGGGGCCACCGCATCCCGGCTTGGTACTGCGATGACTGCGGTGAGACGAGCGTCTCGCGCACGGATCTGACGGAGTGCCCGCACTGCGGAAGCAAGCACATCCATCAGGACGAGGACGTGCTCGACACGTGGTTCAGCTCGGGCCTCTGGCCGTTCGAGACGTTCGGCTGGCCGGACAAGACGCCGGAGCTTGAGCAGTTCTACCCGACGGCGACGCTCGTCACGGGCTACGACATCATCTTCTTCTGGGTGGCCCGCATGGTCATGATGGGCCTGGAGTTCGGCAAGGACATCCCGTTCCACCATGTCTTCATCCACGGCCTCGTGCGCGACAGCCAGGGCCGCAAGATGAGCAAGTCGCTCGGCAACGGCATCGATCCGGTCGAAGTCGTCGAGAAGTACGGCGCCGATACGCTGCGCTTCATGCTCATCACGGGCAATACGCCGGGCAACGACATGCGCTTCTACTGGGAGCGCGTCGAGAGTGCGCGCAACTTCGCCAACAAGATCTGGAATGCTTCGCGCTACATGCTCATGAACCTCGAGGGCTTCGACAAGGACTTCAAGCCGGAGGAGAGCGACTTCACGCTGGCTGACAAGTGGATTCTCTCGCGCTATGCCAAGACGGCTGAGGGCGTGACGAAGAGCCTCGATAACTTCGAGCTCGGCGAGGCCGGCCGCATGATCTACGAGTTCATCTGGAACGAGTTCTGCGACTGGTACATCGAGCTGACGAAGGCGCGCCTCTACGATAAGGAGAATGAGCGCGCGAAGAACACGGCCCTCTACGTATTGTCGTACGTCCTCGAGCACACGCTGCGCCTGCTGCATCCTTTTATGCCGTTCCTCACGGAGGAGATCTGGCAGAAAGTGCCGCATGATGAGGCGTTCAAGAGCATCATGATCGCGGACTGGCCGGCGGCTGACGAAGCGTTGCTCGACGACGCTGCCGAGGCGCAGATGACAGCCATCATGGAGACGATCAAGACGGTCCGCAACCTGCGCGCAGAAGTCGGTGCGGCTCCGGGCCACAAGAGTGAGGTCATGCTGCACTTCACGGAGAGCAGCCTGCGCCCGGTCTTCGCGGAGAACGAGGGCTACCTCAAGGCCCTGGCTGCGGCTGAGCCGGTCACGCTGCTCGCAGACGATGCGGAGAAGCCGGAGAACGCCATGGCCGGCGTCGTCGACGGCGTGGAGATCTACCTGCCGCTCAAGGGCCTCATCGATGTCGAGAAAGAGACGGCCCGCCTGCAGAAGGAGCTCGACAAGCTCGAGAAGGAGATAGGGCGCCTCTCGGGCAAGCTCAGCAACGAGGGCTTCCTCAAGAAGGCCCCGGAGGCTGTCGTCGCCAAGGAGCGCGAGAAGCTCGCTGGCTATGAGGAGAAGAAGCAGGCGGTCGAGGGACGCATCCAGGACCTCGCCAAGCTTTGAGAATGGAGCGACGCGATATGAATTATCAGGAAGCCATTTCTTATCTGGAAGGGCTCAAGATATTTGGCATCCGCCTGGGACTCACGCGCATCGAGCGGCTCCTCGAGCTGCTCGACCGGCCGCAGGATCGCTATCGCACGGTCCATGTGACGGGCACGAACGGCAAGGGCTCTGTCTCGGCGATGGTCGAGGGGGCGCTGCGACGCAGCGGCATCCACACGGGCTTCTACAGCTCGCCGCACCTCGTCTCGTACACGGAGCGCATCCGCGTTGACGGGCAGAATATCAGTGAGCAGGATTTTGCAGCGGGCATGACGGTCATCCGCGAGAAGATCGACCTGATGCTCGCAGAGGGCGCGGAGTGTCCGACGCAGTTTGAAGTGCTCACGGCGCTCGGCTTCTACTACTTTGCCAAGTGCCAGGTCGAGTATGCCGTCATCGAGGTCGGCCTCGGCGGCACGCTCGACTCGACGAATGTCATTACGCCGGAAGTCTCGGTCATCACGAATGTCACGATGGAGCACGCCGACAAGCTCGGCGGCACGCTTCAGAGCATCGCGGAGAACAAGGCTGGCATCATCAAGGACGGCGTGCCCGTCGTGACGGCCGCCAAGGGGGAGCCGCTTTCTGTCATTCGCGCGGTGGCCGAGGAAAAGAGCGCCGACATCTTCGTGGCTGGCGAGGATTTCTCCTCGAAGTTCATCAGCTGCGACGGCTGCGTGCAGCAGCTTGAGTTCAGCTCGGAGCTTCTGGGCATCGATCATCAGCCGTATGAGCTGCACCTGCTCGGTGTCCATCAGGTCGAGAACAGCGCGGTGGCCCTGATGACCCTGCGCCTGCTGCACAATATTGACGCGCGCCTTACGATGGAGACGGTCACGGAGGCGCTGCGCCTCGTGAGCTGGCCGGCCCGCTTTGAGCGGCTCGACTTCGGGGCGCAGACCGTCATCGTGGACGGCGCTCACAACCCGGCCGGCATGCGGGCGCTGCGCTCTAGCCTCGATGCGATCTTTCCCGCCGAGGAGCGCGTACTGCTCCTCGGCATCCTCAAGGACAAGGACATCGATGCGATGCTCCACATCCTCTTGCGGCCGAACGACACAGTCGTCGTGACCGTGCCGCAGTCGGAGCGCGCCGATTCGGCTGCCGACCTCCTGCGCCGCGTCGCGCCGGCCGTGCAGCATGTCGAGGCCTTCGAGGCGAACAAAGAGGCGCTTGACCGCGCGCTGGAGCTCGCCAACGGCGAGAAGCTTCTCGTCATCGCGGGCTCCCTGTACCTCGTCGGCGGCGTCCGCGAGATGCTGCTGCAGCGGAAGGGGTGAGCAAATGAAGAAGGATAAGACAAACCTGACGGGCGCGCACATCCGCGAGAAGCGCCGGGCCCTCGCACAAGGCCGCTGGAAGCGGCGCGCGAGCGCGATTGCCTGGTACGGCCTCCTGGCCGAGGTGTTCTTCCTGCCGCTCTCGCCGGGCGCGGCGACAGTCGCTCTGCTCGTCGGCATCGCGGGGACTGCCCTGCGGTTCTACGTGGACAAGGATTTCCACTTCCGCCACCTGCGCTTCGACGTGCCGGCGGTGCTCTTCGTGGCCATCAGCGCCCTGTCGGTGCTGTCCTCGCCGGACCGCGGCTTTAGTTTCTACAACTATTACAACCTCGTCGGCGTCTACGTGCTGACGTATCTCCTGATCGGGCAGAACGTCCGGGAGCCCTGGCAGATGAAGTCCATCCTGCGCATGGCCTGCGCGGCAGCTGTCATCGTCCTGCTCTATGGCTACTATCAGTTCCTGTTCGGCATTGACATCAGTTCGATGAAGTGGGTGGACGGCGATGCCTTCCCAGAGCTGCGCAAGCGCGTCTTCTCGACCTGGGAGAACCCGAACATCCTCGCGGGTTACCTCGACATCCTCATCTGCCTGGCCTTCGGCCTCTTCATGAAGTGCCGTAACCGCGAGCGCCGCATCCTCCTGGGCGCGTTCATGCTCGCGGCAGCGGCCTGCCTGGCGATGACGTATGCGCGCGGCGCCTGCCTCGTCATTGCGGTCATCCTCGCGGGCTACGGTGCGCTCCGTGACCGCCGCGTGCTCGCCGCCTGTGTCGTCGTCATCGCGCTTCTTTTCGCCGTTGACCCGATGCTCTACGAGCGCATCACGTCCGTCTTTACGAAGGTGGACACCTCGACGGAGATGCGCCTGGCGTTCTGGGAGAGCACGGTCGCGATGATCCAGGACCACCCGTTCCTCGGCATCGGCTGGGGCGCTTACTGGATGGTCTACCCCGAGTACGACTTCTACCTGCAGGGGGCCAATGTGCTCATCGTCCATGCGCACAACATCTACCTCAACTACATGGCAGAGATCGGCATCCCGGGCGCCGTCGCGTTCTTCTGGTTCTTCTTCGGCACGATGATCATGGCACTGCGCACGCACTTCCCGGAAATGCCTGTGCGCAAGCTGCGCGGCGCCTTCCGCTGGGAACGCCTCTGGACCGACTGGGAGGAGAGTGACATCCTCGCGGGCCTGAGCCAGGGCATCGGCCTCGCCGTGCTCTCCGTCGCGCTCAACGGCCTGACGGACGATCTGCTCTTCAACATCCCGTCATCGATGCTGCTCTGGATGATCGCGGCCCTCGCGGGCGTGCTCTCGTGCATGAGCCCGCAGAAGACGGCCGCGGAGAAGAAGGCGGGCGGCAATGAATTCCTCGCAAGGTTCCGCGCGACAGCCGTCCAGAACGCCAAAGAGGCCAAGGACAAGGTGCAGGGCAAGGTCGAGGCGAAAGTCCACGGCATGCTCTACCGCGAGACGCCGGTCGAGCCGGTGGGAGCGGCCAAAGCGGCGTCCGACTCCAAGTCGGCCGAGACGACTGCCGAAAGCAGCGCACCTGAGCCGGTGAAAACGGCTGACGCGCCAGAAGCGTCTGAAGCACCGCAGAAGCCGCTCGACCCGATGGACGAATTGGCTGAAGAAGTCCGCAAGGCGCTCGAGCAGCGCAAGCAGGAAGAAGAAGCGGCTGAGGCAGAAGCGGCAGCCAAAGAGACTGCCGCAGCGCCGAAGGGCGAAGTTGAGGCCGAAACGCCGGCATCTGAGCCGGAGCAGGAAGGTGCTGACACTGCAGGATCTGCTGAAGACGCTGCATCTCCTGAGCCAGACAGACCGGAACAGACGGAACAGACGGAGCTGACGGAAGAGAAGGCAGAGACAGCCGGAAAGCCAGAAGATGGCGAGAAAGCTGAGAAGAAGGCAGAAGAGAAGAAGAAAGCGAAGGAGGCAGACAGCCATGAAGAAAACGAACGCGATATCAAAGGCGACCATTGACCGCCTGCCGCTCTACTTCCGCACCCTGCGCCTCCTGCAGGACGAGGGCCGCGACATCGTTTCGTCGGATGAGCTCGGCCGCCGCCTCGGCATCACGCCGGAACAGATCCGCAAGGACCTCGCGTCCTTCGGCCAGTTCGGCAAGAAGGGCGTCGGTTACTACGTCAATGAGCTCAAGCGCAACATCGGCGGGATCCTGGGCCTCGACAATCACTGGAACATCGCGATCGTCGGCATCGGCCACCTCGGCGTCGCGCTCGCGAACTACCAGAACTTCGTGACGCTCGGCTTCAACCTCGTCGCACTCTTCGACCAAGACCCGAATGTCATCGGCCGCACGGTCAACCACGTGAAGGTGGAGGACATCAGCCATCTCAAGGCCATCGTCAAGCAGCGCAACATCCAGATCGGCATCATCGCGGTGCCGGCAGCGTTTGCGCAGGGCGTGGCCGATCAGCTCGTCGCGGCCGGCGTCAAGGGCATCTGGAACTTCGCGCCAATCAAGATGCAGGTCCCCGAGACGATGCACATCGTCAACGAAGACCTCTCGATTGGGCTCAGCAGCCTCTCGTACCACATCACGCGCATGTGACCGTCAAGCAAGAAGCACGCTCTAAGGGCGTGCTTTTTTGCTGTCAGGCAGGAACTCGGGAGAAAAGCGAGAATAGTAAGAAGCAGGATACATAGGCATTATCATCGATGCCAAAACGATACACAAAGACGATGATCCATTTTTATGGAATGGCCTGGAGTGCGTCTCTGGGCAAAGGGAAACAAGGAGGTTTTTCCATGGTAGATATCCTCGATCGTGTGCGCAACAAGGCGCTGCAGTCCAAGATCGTGACGCCGGAGGAAGCGGCAGACTTTATCAAGCCGGGCATGACCCTTGCGACGAGCGGCTTCACATCCTCGGCCTACCCGAAGGCGATGCCGCTCGCTCTCGCGGACCGCATGAAGAAGGACCCGTTCACGGTCAACATCATGACGGGCGCTTCGACGGGGCCGGAGTTCGATGAAGCGCTCGCCTCGGTCCACGGCATCAAGAAACGCCTGCCGTTCCAGACGGACAAGGTGCTGCGCAGCCAGATCAACGACGGCACGGTCGATTACATCGACATCCATCTGTCGGAGGTCGCGCAGCTCTCGCGCTGTGGCTACCTCGGCAACCTTGACGTTGCCGTCATCGAGGCCTGCGCCATCACGGAGGAAGGCAACATCATCCCGACGACGGCCGTCGGCAACTCGGCCTCGTTCGTGCAGACGGCCGACACCGTCATCATCGAGGTCAACAACGCGCAGCCGCTGGAGTTCGAGGGCATGCACGATGTCTACCTGCCGCTCGACCCGCCGAACCGTCTGCCCATCCCGATCGTGCGCGTCGACGACCGCATCGGCACGCCGTACATCCCGTGCCCGCAGGACAAGATCCGCTACATCGTGCCGTGCGACATCGCGGATCACACGCGCTCGCTCGCGCCGCTCGACGCGACGGCGCAGCAGATGGCCGACCTGACGATTGACTTCCTCAAGCGCGAGATAAAGGCTGGCCGCATGCCGAAGAACCTGCTGCCGATACAGTCGGGCGTCGGCAATGTCGCCAATGCCGTCACGGCGGGCTTTGTCCGCTCGGACTTCCGCGACCTCACGGTCTACACGGAGGTCATCCAGGACGGCATGCTCGACCTCATCGATGCGGGCAAGCTCAACTTCGCCTCGGGCACGGCCTTCTCGCCGTCTCCTGAGGGCATGGCGCGCTTCTTCAAGGACATCGAGACGTACAAGAAGTACATGATCCTGCGCCCGCAGGAGATCTCGAACAGCGCGGAGGTCATCCGCCGCCTTGGCGTCATTGCGATGAACACGGCCGTCGAAGTCGACATCTACGGCAATGTCAACTCGACGCACATCGCGGGCACGCACATGATCAACGGCATCGGCGGCAGCGGCGACTTCGCGCGCAACGCCTACCTGACCATCTTCTACACGCCGTCGGTGGCCAAGGGCGGCAAGATCTCGGCCGTCGTGCCATTCTGCTCGCATGTCGACCAGCCGGAGCACGACGTCGACGTCATCATCACGGAGCAGGGCGTGGCCGACCTGCGCGGCAAGTCGCCGCGCCAGCGCGCCAAGGAGATCATCGAGAACTGCGCGCACCCCGACTTCCGCCCGATGCTGCGCGACTACTTCCAGCGCGCCGACGCGAAGACGAACCACGCGCACACGCCGCACCTCCTCGATGAGGCCTTCTCGTTCCACCAGCGCTATCTGGAGACGGGCAGCATGAAGCGCGAGAGTCAGGAAGATACAGGAAAGGTGTGACCAGAATTTAGTATCAGCTTGCAATTTTGGGTGAAATAGTGCACAATAAGAGGGCAGAACTATGCTCATAACTCGTATAGGAGGATTTTAATGGCAAGCGTTCAGGAAAAAATCGCTCAGATGAACGCGATGAAGGAGCACATCCGTCAGGGTGGTGGCGCCGCTCGCGTTGAGAAACAGCATGCTCAGGGAAAATACACGGCGCGCGAGCGCCTCGAGAAGCTTTTTGACGAGAATTCTTTCGTCGAGCTCGATATGTTCGTCAAGCACCGCTGCTCGAACTTCGGCATGGACAAGAAGGACATGCCGGGCGACGGCATCGTCACGGGCTACGGCACGGTCGACGGCCGTCTGATCTACGCCTACGCACAGGACTTCACCGTCTCGGGCGGCAGCCTCGGCGAGAAGCACGCCCACAAGATCTGGAAGGTCCAGGATCTCGCGCTCAAGATGGGCGCTCCGTGCATCGGCATCAATGATTCGGGCGGTGCCCGCATCCAGGAGGGCGTCGACGCGCTCTCAGGCTTCGGCGGCATCTTCTTCCGCAATACGGCCGCTTCGGGCGTCATCCCGCAGATCTCGGTCATCATGGGACCGTGCGCGGGCGGCGCTGTCTACAGCCCGGCCATCACGGACTTCATCTTCATGGTCAAGAACACGAGCCAGATGTTCATCACGGGCCCGGCCGTCATCAAGTCGGTCACGGCTGAGGAAGTCACGCCGGAGCAGCTCGGCGGCGCCATCACGCACAGCACGCGCTCGGGCGTCGCGCACTTCGCCTGCGAGGACGAGGACGACTGCATCGCGAAGATTCGCGAGCTGCTCTCGTACCTGCCGAGCAACAACCTCGAGAACGCGCCTGCTGTCGAGCCGACGGACGACCCGGACCGCCAGGATGAGAGCCTCAACTCCATCGTGCCGGACAATCCGAACATGCCATACGACATGAAGGAAGTCATCCGCTCGCTCGTCGATGACGGCGAGTTCTTCGAGATCCAGAAGCTCTTTGCGACGAACATCGTCATCGGCTACGCGCGCCTCGACGGCAAGGTCGTCGGCATCGTCGCCAACCAGCCGAAGGTCATGGCGGGCTGCCTCGACGTCGATGCGTCCGATAAGGCGGCGCGCTTCGTCCGCTTCTGCGATGCCTTCAACATCCCGCTCTTGACGCTCGTCGACGTCCCGGGCTTCCTGCCGGGCGTCAACCAGGAGCACACGGGCATCATCCGCCACGGCGCGAAGATGCTCTACGCCTACAGCGAGGCGACGGTGCCGAAGGTCACGGTCATCACGCGCAAGGCGTACGGCGGTGCCTACATCGCCATGTGCTGCCACGAGCTTGGCTCGGATCAGGTCATGGCCTGGCCGTCGGCTGAGATTGCCGTCATGGGTCCGTCGGGCGCGGCCAACATCATCTTCCGCCGCGATCCGGACAAGGAAGCCAAGACGCAGCAGTACATCGACGACTTCTCGACGCCGTACCTCGCCGCAGAGCGCGGTTACGTCGACATGGTCATCGAGCCGAAGGAGACGCGCCCGCTGCTCATCACGGCCTTCAATGCGCTCGCGAGCAAGCGCGAGGTAGGCCCGGCGAAGAAGCACGGCAATATCCCGCTTTGATTTGGATTCGGAGGCTAAAGATGAGATTTGATGTAAGAGGTGTCAAGCCGGAAGTCGTCGCTGCGATCGCGGCTGCCATCCAGATGATGACAACGCCGGAGCACAAGGTCGTTGCGCTGCGCATCCGCCGCAGCAGCAATGAATGGTCGCTCTCCGCGCGCGGCGGCAGACGCTGAGACAATAGCAAGCGCTAGAGTCGGTTCAGGGAATCGATGATCGGATAATCGAAAGATGATACAGGTTGGAGGAAACATTTCATGAAAAAGTTCAACATCAAGGTCAACGGCATCTCGTATGAGGTAGAGATTGAGGAAGTCAAGGACGGCGCCCCGCAGGCTGCTGCACCGAAAATCGCCGCACCGAAAGTGACGCCGAAGGTTGCCGCTCCGAAGGTCGAGGCACCGAAGGCTGCACCGGTCAAGTCCAAGGAAGCTGTTGCAGCAGGTGCCGGTGAGCACTCCATCGACGCGCCGATGCCGGGCAAGATCGTCAAGGTCGTTGTCGAAGAAGGCCAGAGCGTCAAGGCTGGCGAAGTGCTGCTCGTCCTCGAGGCCATGAAGATGCAGAATGAGATCACGGCCGATGCAGACGGCACGGTCAAGGCCGTCAACGTCGAAGCTGGCCAGAATGTCAAGGTCAAGGAATCGCTTGTGATCCTTGGCTGAGCCAATCGAGCGATAAAGGAAGAGGCTGCCCATGTGGCGGCCTCTTTTTCTTGACAGCGCAGAGCTTGTCCTTTATAATTGAGAAGATATTTCAATGTAATGCGAACAGGAGGGAATCTTTTGAAACGAATCCTTATTGCCATGCTGCTCGTGCTGCTGGCTCTGGGTGCAGCTGGCTGCGGCACACAGCAGCAGAGCGGCCACGACAAGAAGTTCCGCATCGTCACGTCGTTCTACCCGATGTACATCGATGCCATCAACATCACGAAGGGCGTCGACGGCGTCGAGGTCGTCAACATGACGAAGCCGCAGACGGGCTGCCTGCACGACTACCAGCTGACGACGGAGGACATGAAGACGCTCGAGAAAGCCGATGCGTTCATCGTCAATGGCGCGGGCATGGAGAGTTTCCTCGACAAGGTCATCAAGCAGCAGAAGAACCTCAAGATCATCGACGCCTCGAAGTCGGACGACATCAACTTCCTCAAGGACGGCGACGAGGTCAACCCGCATGTCTGGCTCAGCGTGACCTACAACATCGCGCAAGTCGAGGCCATCACCTCGCAGCTCTGTGAGGCGGACCCGGAGCACGCCGACGCTTACCGCAAGAATGCGCTCGACTACGTCACGAAGCTCACGGCCCTGCGCGAGGAGATGCACAAGGAGCTCGACAACCTGCCGCACAGGGATATCGTGACGTTCCACGAGGCATTCCCGTACCTCGCGAAGGAGTTCAAGCTCAACATCATCAGCGTCATCGAGCGCGAGCCGGGCACGGAGCCGACGCCGCACGAGCTCGAGGAGACGGTCGCCAAGGTCAACGCGCTGCCTGTCAAGGTGCTCTTCACGGAGCCGCAGTACTCGCCGACCGCCGCGCAGACGATTGCGAGCGAGACGGGCGCGAAGATGTACGAGCTCGACCCGGTCGTCACGGGTGAGGCCAACGAAGAGGCGATGGACGCCTACATCACGGCGATGAAAAAGAATATGGAGGTGCTCAAGGAGGCGCTGCAGTAAGCGTACTTGGGCCTGGGGGAAGTCTCCTGCACAACGTGCGGGAGACTTTCTTTATTTGCGAAATGAGCCATATGAGGATATAATAAATTTTATCGAAGATGAAGATTAGGAGAGAATCAGAGAACGGAGGAAGAAATGGAGCGATTCAAGAGACTTATCGAGCGCGGCCTGCTGACGGTGTCGGCGCTCTTCCTGCTGAGTGCGTCGGCAGCGGCGCAGTCGGTCGTCGTCGACGGTGTCGGCGCGGATGAGCGCGCGGCACTGATCGACGCTTCGCGCGCGGCCGTCGAGCAGGTCGCGGGTACCTTCATCGACTCGCGCACGCTCGTCGAGAACGCGGCCGTGAAACTCGACCAGATCTACACGAAGGCACAGGGCTTCGTCACGGGGACCGAGATCCTTGCGAAGGAGCAGCAGGGCGGCTTTGTCCACCTGCGCGCCCGCATCGATGTCGACACGAGTCCCGATGCACAGCTCATGAACAACCTCAGCATGATCATGATGCTCAATGACCCGCGCATTGCCGTCGTGGTGCGCGAAGCGGACGGCGGTCACGACCGCGCAGCGGAGTCGGCGCTCGATTCCAAGCTGCTCGAGCTCGGCTTCTCGCATGTTGTCGCCTCAGAGCGCACGGCGGGCCTCGACCTCAGCGGCCTCGTCAGTGCTTCTTCGCGCACGGCGGCCGGACAGTCGCTCGGTGCCGACTACCTCGTGCTCGGCAGCGTCGAGTCGCAGGCCACGGACATCTCGCTGCCCGACGGCGAGGACGGCAGCTACCGCAAGACGCAGCTCAAGTCGGGTCGCGCGCGCCTGACGGTCAATGTCATCCGCACCGCGACGGGCGAAGTCGTCGGCACCTTCACCACGACGGCAAAGGGCGTCGGCACGAGCGAGGCGATGGCCAGGAGCAAGGCCGTCGAGAAGGCTTCTTCTAAGGCCGCGGAGCGCCTCGAGGAGAAGTTCCGCCATCTCGGGTCGGAAGCTGGCACCCAGGAATGGTGAGCGAAAGATAAGAGTGATCGGTCAAAGAGAGGGGCATCTTTATGATAGAGAGAACGAGAAGCAGGCTCGGGCGCATCATCGCTGTGCTGTTCATGTGCTTTGCACTCATGGCGGGCACGTGCATGGCCGCCAGTCTCAAGAGCCATCCGACTGTCGGCATCCTGCCGCTTGAGAATCGGGGACTCATCTCGCCCGACTGGGACCGCGACGAAATGGGTGCAGCCGTCGAGTACATCTATACGGACTTATTGGACAGCGGCCGCTTCAAGCTGCTGGACCGGACGCGCCAACGCGCGCTGACCGATGAGTACGCGCATGATTTATCCGGGCTCGTCGATGAGGATACGGCGCCTGCCATCGGCAATCAGTACGGCGCGCAGTACTTGCTCATGGGCAGCATCATCGGCGTGACGACGCGCCGCTCGGAGACGACGGTCGTCGGCGCGGGCACGAAGCGCGCCCAGGTCACGGCGACCGTCAGCCTGCGCCTCGTCGACACAGAGACGGGCCAGGTCGTGCTCGCGGCGACGGGCCGCTCGCGCAAGAACAACACGCTCGTCAAGGCACCGCTCGGCCTCATCCGCATTGGCACGGAAGAGGTCGACAAGGAACAGGTCAATGAAGCGCTCGAAGACGCCATCTCGGATGCCGTCGACGGCCCGCGCGGCCTGCTCGCGCGCATGGACGGCAGGGTGGGCGCGAAGAAATCGAAGCGCTGAGCGCATGTGTCGTGTTTATCGTGTGTTGACGGAGGATAATCGATGCAGATTTCATGGAAGAATGTATTCCTGCTCGCGGCCCTTCTCTTTGCCCTACCACTGACGGGCACGCCTGCCCAGGCTGCCGGCCTTTTCGGCGGCACGCCGGCAGGGGACAGCGTCTTTGTCGGCGAGGTGCAGAGCTACGGTGACTATGAGCTCAAGGCGGATGCCTGCGCGACGTTTGTCGACAAGCTGGCCGAGGCCCTGCGTCAGCAGGGCATTGCCGTCAGCGGGCGAGCTGACCTCACGAACGAGGAGGGCCGCCACGACGCGATCGGCAGCGGCGATGAGGCGGCGGAACTGTCGGAGATCCACATGGACGCCATCGTCCACGGCCATCAGTTCGACCGCGGCTACACGGCGGCCAAGCTCGCGCACTATGCGGACCTGGCGATGGGCCGCGCCTACTTCCATCAGGAGGAGCGACTGGCCGCTTGGAAAAAGAGCACGCAGGTCTACCGCCTCTCGCCGGACAAGCAGCGCACGGCCGCAGCCATTGCCGCGAAGTACGGTGCCGACTACATGCTCTTCGTCAACCTCAAGGACTTCGATGTGCGCCTCAAGCACAGCATCTTCGCGACGCATACGGAGCGCGAGACGAAGGGCAAGAAGCTCAGCGCCTCGCTCGACTACTACCTCGTCAACGCCAGGACGGGCCGCGTCTACGAGAAGCACATCGAGAACAAGAAGACGGCGCAGATGGTCAACTTCGGCCTCGGCAAGACGGGCAAGGGCATGGATGTCGATACTCTGCTCGGCGAGGTCATGGAGACGTCGGCCAAGGACATCGCCGACGATGTCAAGAAGCACGGACTGGATGAGGTGAAGGGCAATGGCACATCGTTGGTTCATTGAGAAAGGCAGGCTCTGCCTTGCGGCCATGCTGCTTGCCTTGACGGCCGTCCTCGCCTTCGGCAGCCTGACGGCGGAGGCCGCCAAGCCGCGCGTCGCCATCGTCGGCTTCACGAGCCGCGTCCAGAAGACGGACATCACGCTGACGGACCTCAAGGAGCCGCTGCCCGAGATCTTGACGGTCGCGCGCGAGCAGCTGACCGCAGAGCTCGCGGGCGAGGCGAAGTTCGACCTCTACGACTTCGGCGCGCAGTCGACAAAAGCGCGCTGCGATGAGGCCGCCTTTGTCGAGGCGCTCGGTGCGGGCGACATCGTGCCGGAGCTGGCGGGCAAGGCCGACTACTATGTCTTCGGCTACCTGACGACGCTCGGCAAGGTCAAGGCGCAGAGCGGCGCGCTCGGCCTATCGGGCCGTGACAAGACGGTCCACGCCGAGCTATCCCTGCGCGTCATGGACGCGCACACGGGGGCCATTGTCTTCGTGACGAAGGCCGACTCGCGCCGCAAGGCAGAGCTCGCCTACAACGCTGTCTGGCAGCGCCACGACAGCGGCGAGGAAGACGCCATTGCTGAAGCCATAGAGGATGCGGCGACCAACCTTGCGGCGCAGTTCAAGCAGGCCATGTGAGAGCAGGCCATCTGAGAGAATCGGAGGAGATGGAATGATGGGGAAGAAGGGAATGCTGCGCGGCTTGGCGCTAGGTTGCCTGATGGCGGCGCTTTCGCTCGCGCAGCCCGTGTCGTCTGAGGCGGCGGGCAATATCTGGATGGATGAGAGTGCGGAGGTTCAGGCGAAGTCTTTTAAGAAGGTCGTCCTGTTCCCGATACGCTACCTGGGTGAACCGGATGGCCGTGTCGACCAGTTCCAGGGCTACAACGCCGCTCTCGCGAAGCGCATCAACAAGCGCATCAAGCGGACGAACTTCATGAAGTTCGAGGATCCGGGCGACGCGAAGGCGGCCGACAAGAAGCGCGAGAAGCGCGAGATCCTGCGCGACGATCCTGCTTACCGCGAACTCTTGCGCCACTTCGACAGCGAGGCAGACCGCGCGAAGGCCGTCTACGACACGACGGGCGCGGAGGGATATCTCTTGCCGCATATCCGCTACGAGCAGGAGCGCGTCGACCACTCGCCGGCGACATGGACGACGGTCAAGATGGAATCGTACTACGACATCGAGAACGGCCCGCAAGGCGACAAGTCGAAGTGCAACTACCACAGCTGGTACGCCAATCACCTGATCCCCGCGCATGACTCCACACTGCAGATGCTCGACATGGACTTTCGCCTCTACGACGCGGCGACGGGCAAGGAGGCCATGACGCTCATTGACTATTACCGCAACTACGGAGTCGACCAGTGGCACGCCTTCGACCAGATCGCCAAGAATTTCACGGGCGACTGGAACCGCCTCAAGAAGGACCGCGACCGGGATGTGCCGGCCGGTGCGCCGACGCTCGGCTTCCGCAATCTCGAATTGCCGTGGAGCGCTTCGCAGGATGAATTCGCGATCAAGACAATCTACTACGCCTACAAGGACGAGGCGGGCGACGACCTCCGGCGCGTCAAGGCCGACTACGCGCCGAAAGGCGGCCGCTACTACGTGACGGGTGCCATCACGGACTACGCGCGCGGTGAGACTTGGTGTCCGCCGACAGCCTCGACGAGCGCGGTGAAGGACCGCGAAGAGGAATTCAAGTGGTACGACGACAAGGGAAATGAGCACAAGGGCAAGCGCGTCTACTATAAGACCGAGGTCACGGATTCCTACGGCTACTACCGCTTCTGGTACCGCGCGGCGGCCGACCTCTCGCTCGTCGACTCGCGCACGGGCCGCGTTGTGCTCTCGTGCAGCCTCGCGGCAGAAGATGACGACCGCTACGCCAACGCCCTGCGCAAGATCTTCAAGAGCTTCTACAAAGATGTCGACAAGGCCATCGGCATAGACAGCTGACTGCCGGATCGTCGGACGGTCCGACGGCTCGTCCGACTCTGTCCTACTGCGTCACCGCGGCGATGTTTTCGCCATGCGGTGACTTTTTTCTTGCAATAAGTCAAAAAAACAAATATAATAAAGGTAATAATAGTCAAATAGTCAATTTAAAAACGAAGGTGATTATCTTGAGTAATATTGCAGATTTGATTGAAGCTTACATCCTGCGCCAGCTCGCTGCGAAACAGGATGGCAAAGTGGAACTGCGCCGCACGGATATCGCCGATGAGATCTCGTGCGCGCCGTCGCAGATCAGCTACGTGCTGTCGACGCGCTTCACGCCGGCCAAGGGCTTTGCTGTCGAGTCGCGCCGCGGCCTCGGCGGCTATATCCGCATCGTGCAGGTGCCGCTCAAGAATCTCGTCTATCAGGACATGATGGACAAGATCACGGAGGAGACGGATTACGCGACCATCCAGTCGATGGTGCACTACCTCTTGCAGCACGCGATGATCACGAACCGCGAGGCCGCCCTGATGATGCAGGTCGTGTCCTCGGTCTTCCAGTCGGAGGGGATGACGCCGAAGGAGCGCGTCCACCTCTTGAAATCCATGTTGCTGACGGTGGAGAAATTCTCGTAGGGCCGCCGACTGCCATGCGGCCGACTGACGGGTCATGCAGAGAAGAGTCATCGTCATCATGGAACGAAAGAGTAGAGGAGGAATATCATGTTATGTGAGGATTGCGGCCGCAACCGCGCGGTCGTCCATATTACACAGATCGGGCCGGACGGCAAGATCGAGAAGAACCTCTGTGAGAGATGCGCGGCCAAGTACGGCGAATTCCTCATGGAGAACCAGAAACATCGCAATGTGTCGATGAACGACTTTTTGAAGGGCGTCTTCAGTGCGGGGGCGCAGGGGGAGAAGCCGCAGCAGGAGAAGGTGACGGAGCTCGTCTGCCCGAACTGCGGCATGAGTTACCGCGACTTCCAGCAGACAGGCAAGATCGGCTGCAGCGTCTGCTACGCGACGTTCCGCCGCCAGCTCGAGCCGCTATTGCGCCGTATCCACGGGTCGAGCACACACAGCGGCAAGATCCCGCACCGCACGGGCGGCACGCTTACGATGAAGCACACGATCGAGAGTCTGCGCAGCTCGCTTAAGGAGTGCGTCGCGCAGGAAGAGTATGAGAAGGCCGCGGAGCTGCGCGACAAGATCCGCCAGCTCGAGCATGAACTCATGGAGACGGAAGGGGGCGAGAGCGATGGCCGTCAATGAACTCCTGCGCAGCAGCAGCCTCTCGTGGCTCGCCGCTTCGGGCAAGGACAGCGATGTCGTGCTCTCGAGCCGCGTCCGCCTCGCGCGCAATTTCAAGGAAATCCCGTTCCCGAACCGCGCGGACTTCAACCAGCTCACCGCGGTTCGCCTGCAGGCCGAGAAGCTCCTGCCGGGCATCGCGGCGGATCTCGGGCAGGCCTTTGACCTCCTCGACCTCGAGCGCATCACGCCCCTGCAGCGCGATGTCCTCATCGAGAAGCAGCTCATCAGCCGCAACTTCATCCAGAATCCGCAGCACCGCATCGCCTTCATCACGGCGGACCGCGCGACGAGCATCATGGTCAACGAAGAGGATCACCTGCGCATCCAGTGCATGGCGCCGGGGCTCGACCTCGACACGCCTTTTGCGCGCGCCTCGCACATCGACGACATGGTCGAGTCGCAGGTCGACATCGCCTTTGACGAGAAGATGGGCTACCTGACCTCGTGTCCGACGAATCTCGGCACGGGCCTGCGCGCCTCGGTGCTGCTGCACCTGCCGGGCCTCGTCTTCACGCGCAACATCCAGAGCATCATGAACATCTCGCCGCAGCTCGGCCTCGCCATCCGCAGTGTCTACGGCGACGAGACGGAGAGCGTCGGCAACCTGTTCCAGATCTCGAACCAGCTGACGCTCGGCTTCTCGGAGCAGGAGATCCTCGAGAACCTCAAGACGGCCGTCATGGAGATCGTCTCGCACGAGCGCCAGGCGCGCAAGGCTCTGGCCCTCTACATGAAGGAGCGTCTCGAGGACGAAGTCTGGCGCTCCTACGGCACGCTGCGCTACGCGCGGCTGCTCTCGGAGAAGGAAGTGCTCGAGCTCTTGTCGAAGGTGCGCCTCGGCATCGACCTCAAGCTCATCAACGAGGTCGCGCCGGACTGCTACGCAGAGATCCTCATCAGCAGCCGCACGAGCTACTTGCAGAATCTCGCGGAGAACGAGAATTTATCGAAGCATGAAATCGACAGGCTGCGGGCCGAGCATGTGCGCAATGCCCTGCTCGCTCACACCCGGAGTCAGGAGGCTCCAAAATGAATTATCGCAATCACTTCACGAGCCGCGCCATCAAGGCGATTGAGTTTGCTCAGTACGCCTCGCGTGAGCTCGAACAAGATTATATCGGGACGGAGCATCTGCTTCTAGGCCTGCTGCACGAGGAGGGCAGCGTCGCCGCGGCGGCTATGCAGGCCGTCGGGCTGCGCTTCGACGACGTCATGCAGCGCGTCGAGACGATGGTCGCCGGCGACGCCGAGTACCCGGCCGACAACCCCTACTACACGCCGCGCGCCAAGCGCGTCATGGAGGGGGCCATCGAGGAGGCGCAGACGCTCGGCCACAACTACATCGGCACGGAGCACATCCTGCTCTCGCTCTTAGAGGAGACGGAGGGCGCGGCGGCAGAATTGCTCGCCAATATGGGCGTCGATATCGACGCCCTGCAGAACGAGGTGCTCGACCGCATCGACCACCCGCATCCGGAGGGCGACGGCCCCGAGCCGGGCCGCGCCGAGAAGGGCAAGGGGCGCCAGGCGCCGCAGCTCCTCAAGAAGTACGGCCGCAACCTCAACGACATGGCCAAGGAAGACCGCATGGATCCCGTCATCGGCCGCGATAAGGAGATCCAGCGCGTCATCCAGATCCTCGCGCGCCGCACGAAGAACAACCCGATCCTCTTAGGCGAGCCGGGCGTCGGCAAGACGGCCATCGCCGAGGGACTCGCGCAGCGCATCGTCGAGGGCTCTGTGCCGTACATGCTGCAGGACAAGAAGGTCATCTCCTTGTCGCTCGCCTCAATCGTCGCCGGCGCGAAGTACCGCGGCGAGTTCGAGGAGCGCCTCAAGGGACTCATCGACGAGGTGCGTCAGGACGGCTCGGTCATCCTCTTCATCGATGAGATGCACACACTCGTTGGCGCGGGTGCGGCAGAGGGCGCGCTCGACGCCGCCAATATCTTGAAGCCGGCGCTCTCGCGCGGCGAGATCCAGATCATCGGTGCGACGACGCTCGACGAGTACAAGAAGCATCTCGAGAAGGATGCCGCGCTCTCGCGCCGCTTCCAGACCATCCTCGTAGAGGAGCCGGGCATCGAGGATGCCAAGAAGATCCTCATGGGCCTGCGCGCCAAGTACGAGGCCTTCCACTGCGCCCATATCGAGGACGCGGCCATCGAGGCGGCCGTGCGCCTCTCGCACCGCTACATCACCGACCGCTTCCTTCCGGACAAGGCCATCGACCTCATGGACGAAGCGGCCTCGAAGGTCCGCATGAAGCAGGTCGCCCAGCCGGAGAAGCTGCAGGAGATCCGCTCGCGCCTCGAGAAGCTCGGCGTGGAGAAGGAAGCTGCCATCTCGGCGCAGGACTACGAGCGCGCGGCCAAGATCCGCGATGATGAGCAGAAGGTCAAGGAAGAGCTCGAAGAGGCTAAGCGCCGGTTCGAGAAGCGCGGCAAGAGCCGCATCACGGTCACGGCCGACGACATCGCCGACGTCGTCGCGCAGTGGACGGGCGTGCCTGTGCGCCAGATTGCGGCGAAGGAGTCCGACCGCCTGCTGCACATGGAGAAGATCCTCTCGCGCCGCGTCGTCGGACAGAAAGAGGCTGTCGAGGCCGTCAGCAAGGCCATCCGCCGCGCTCGGGCCGGCCTCAAGGACCCGAAGCGCCCGATCGGCTCTTTCCTGTTCCTCGGCCCGACGGGCGTCGGCAAGACAGAGCTTGCCAAGGCGCTCTCGGAGGCTCTCTTCGGCACGGAGGACGCCATCATCCGCTTCGACATGTCGGAGTACATGGAGAAGTACGCCGTCTCGCGCATGG
Source organism: Mitsuokella jalaludinii DSM 13811 (assembly GCF_000702905.1). GTDB lineage: Bacteria > Bacillota > Negativicutes > Selenomonadales > Selenomonadaceae > Mitsuokella > Mitsuokella jalaludinii. The sequence goes on along the minus strand of NZ_JNKR01000001.1, from coordinate 30,926 downwards.
TCGGCGCGCCTCCTGGCTACGTCGGTTACGAAGAGGGCGGCCAGCTCACGGACGCTGTGCGCCGCAAGCCGTACTCCATCATCCTGCTCGACGAGATCGAGAAGGCACATCCCGACATCTTCAACGTGCTGCTGCAGGTCCTCGACGATGGCCGCCTGACGGACGGCCAGGGCCGCACGGTCGATTTCCGCAACACCGTCATCATCATGACGAGCAACGCCGGTGCAAGCCTCTTGAAGAAGAGTGCTCCTGCCCTCGGCTTTGCCGTCGGCTCGGGCGATGAGAAGCAGGAGGCAGAGGAGGCGGCCAAGAAGCGCGTGCTCGAAGAAGTGCGCCACATCTTCAAGCCGGAATTCCTCAACCGCATCGATGAGCTCATCGTCTTCCACCCGCTCGGCCGCGAAGAGCTCTCGAAGATCATCGACATCCTCTTGCGCGATGTCCGCGAGCGCCTCGCCGACAAGGAGATCCGCCTCGAGGTCAGCCCGGCCGCCAAGAGCATGCTCGTCGAGAAGGGCACGGACTTCAAGTACGGCGCACGTCCCCTGAAGCGCGCCATCCAGAAGCTCATCGAGGATGAGATCGCCGAGCACCTGCTCGCGCGCGATTTCCGCCGCGGCGACACGATCCAGGTGCGCAAGAGCGGCGCCAAGCTCGACTTTGTGCGCAAGGATAAGGAGAAGGCCAAAGAGAAGGCAGTGTCCAAGACGACGGAGGCGTGACGGTGCGGAAGAATACGCTTCGCCCAGAAGGATTCTGGGCAAGGCTGCAGAACTTCATCCTGAACGCCATATGGTCCATCGCCTGGCTCGGGCGGTGGACCATCCGTCTGCTCAGGCGCTTTCTGCAGCGCTGAATGTAACATAGGGAAATGAGATATGGCTGATCGATCATAGGAGGTGGCGTCGTGCCAAAGAAGAAGAAAACCGTCTACGTCTGCCAGGAGTGCGGCTACGATACACCCAAGTGGATGGGGCGCTGTCCGGGCTGTGGGGCCTGGAATACGCTCGTCGAGGAGACAATCGCACCGGAGAGCGCAAAGGGCGGCCTGCGCCTCGGCCTCTCGGATGCCCAGAAGCCGCAGCCAATCGCTGCGGTCAAGATCGAGGACATGCCGCGCTTCTTGACGGGCTCTGGAGAGCTCGACCGCGTGCTCGGCGGCGGCATCATCCCGGGCTCGATGGTCCTGATTGTCGGCGATCCGGGCGTCGGCAAGTCGAGCCTGACACTGCGCGTCTGCGCCGACGTCGCGCGCCAGGGCAAGAAAGTCCTCTATGTGACGGGCGAGGAGAGCACGCGCCAGGTCCGCATGCGCGCCGACCGCCTGCAGGCGCTTGCCGACACGCTCTTCGTCGTCAGCGAGACGAACCTTGAGACGATCGAGACGCATGTGGAGAATCTCAAGCCGGAACTCCTCGTCATCGACTCCATCCAGACCATCCTCAAGCCCGACGTGCAGAGCGCGCCGGGCAGCGTCTCGCAGGTGCGCGAGTGCGCCGTCGACCTTCTGCGCATCGCCAAGACGAACGGCATTGCCGCCTTCATCATCGGCCATGTGACGAAGGATGGCACCTTGGCCGGCCCGCGCGTCCTCGAGCACATCGTTGACACCGTGCTCTACTTCGAGGGCGAGCGCAACGCCGAGTACCGCGTCCTGCGCGCCGTCAAGAACCGCTTCGGCAGCACGAATGAGCTCGGCCTCTTTGAGATGCGCGACGTCGGGCTCGTCGATGTGCCCGATGCCTCGAAGCTCTTCCTGTCGGACCGCGAGCAGGACACAGGCACGGTCATCATCCCGACCGTCGAGGGCACGCGGCCGCTGCTCGTCGAGCTGCAGGCGCTCGTCGCCCCGACGCCCTACGTGCCGCCGCGCCGCACGGCCGACTCCGTCGACATCAAGCGCATCCAGCTCCTCTTGGCCGTGCTCGAGAAGCGCGTCCACCTGTCGGTCGGTGCCTGCGACGTCTACGTCAAGGTGGCCGGCGGCATCCGCATCGACGAGCCGGCGGCCGACCTCGGCATCTGTGTCGCCATGGCCTCGAGCTTTGCGAACCGCCTGCTGCGCCCGAAGACGATCGTCTTCGGCGAAGTCGGACTGTCGGGCGAGGTCCGCGCCGTGAGCCAGGCCGACCTGCGCATCAACGAGGCACGCCGCCTCGGCTTCACGCACGTTGTGCTGCCGATGAAGAACTACCGTCAGCTCAAGGGCAGCGTCGAGGGCATCGCGCTCTACGGCGCTGAGACGATAGGCGACGCCCTGCGCCTGGCCATGCCGCGCGAATCGTGAGACTGTCCCTGCTGTCCGTTCCATCTGTCCCGTATCCGTGCTATAATGAGACGGTAATCCCCGCAGTAATCGGGAATCAATCATGGAAGGGAAGGGTGATTCTTTGAGAATCCTGCCGCATATTCATAAGATAGGCCTCGTCTTCCTGCTCGCGCTCGCCGTCGTGCTGCCGTCTGTGGCACGGATGGGCGAGGCTGCTGCAGCGGAGCCTGACATACAGGCGGAGGCCGCCATCCTCATCGACGCCGATACGGGTCGCGTGCTCTGGTCGAAGAACGGCGAGGAGCGCCATTATCCGGCCAGCATGACGAAGATGATGACATGCCTTTTGGGCATCCAGCTCATGCCGCCCGACGCGAAGGTCACGATCTCGCAGGCGGCGGCCAGCACGGAGGATCTGCCGCTGCACATCGCGCGCGGCGACGTCCTGACGGCGGAAGAGCTCATGCGCGGCATGATGATGGTGTCCGACAACGGGGCGGCTGTCGCCATTGCCGAGCACATCGACGGCAGCGCGGCCGTCTTTGCCGAGCGCATGAACGAGAAGGCGCAGGAGATCGGCATGCAAAACACGCACTTCGCCAATCCGAATGGCCTTACAGACCCCAACCACTACTCGACGCCGCACGACATGGCGCGCCTCGCGCAGTACGCGATGAAGAATCCCGTCTTCCGCGACTTCGTGCGCCAGAAGGAGCGCCGCGTCACCTGGATCGCGCCGTCCGGAAAGACGCTCATGGCCGAGAACACGAATGAGCTGCTCGGCCGCTATGAAGGTATCACGGGCGTCAAGACGGGCTGGACGCGTGCCGCGGGCGGCTGCCTTGCGGCTTCGGCCGAGCGCCAGGGCGTGCACCTCATCGCCGTCTTGATGAAGGCGCCGGATGAAACGACGCGCTTCTCCGATATGCGGAAGATCCTCGACTACGGCTTCGCGAGTGTGACGCTCGTCAAGGGTCCGACGATCAAGGAGGCCTCGCGCCACGTCTGGGTCAAGGACGGCACGGCAGCGCGCACCGTCGTGCGCCCGGCGACCGACATCGAGTACCCGCTCTTGCCGGGCGAGGAGGCGAGCCATGTCAAGGTGACATATGATGTGCCGGCGGTCATCAGCGCGCCCGTCGCATCCGGCCAGGTCGTCGGCCGCGTCATCCTCACGTACGACGGCGAGGAGATCGGCCGCGTCGACATGGTGGCCGATGACGTGCCCGAGGGCTTCAGCCTCGGCTCGTGGCTTGTCGGCCTCTTTGAGAGACCGCTCTCCTGGCTCTGAGCGATTCTTAAAAATTGACAGCGAATTTGAGGATATGGTATAATAGTCCTCGTTGATTTGAGCGGATGTGGCGGAACTGGCAGACGCGCTGGATTTAGGATCCAGTGCCGCAAGGCGTATGGGTTCGAGCCCCTTCATCCGCACCAGCCAAAGACGACAGGCAGCATCTTTGATGCTGCCTGTTTTTATATGTTGGAGGAGTTCCATGAATATCTTTTCCTTGCTGCAGCGGCTCTCATCGTTCCAGATCATCGTGCTGAGCTTCGCCTTCCTGATCGGCACGGGGACGCTTCTCTTGATGACGCCCTGGGCGACGCAGGACGGGCAGGGGGCGGCGTTGCTGACTGCCTGCTTCACAGCCGTCTCGGCCTCGTGCGTGACGGGGCTGACGGTCGTCGACACAGCGGCCTACTGGTCGTCGTTCGGCCAGCTCGTCATCCTGCTCCTCATCCAGGTCGGCGGCCTCGGCGTTGTGACGATGGCTGTCGCCATCACGGTCGGCATGGGCCAGCACGTCAGTCTCATGCAGCGCAGCACGATGCAGGACGCCATCTCGGCGCAGCAGATCGGCGGCATCGTGCGCATGCTGCGCTTCGTCCTGAAGTTCACGGCCGGCACGGAGCTCTTGGGCGCCTGTCTGCTTTGGCCGCACTTCGCGCGCGATTACGGCTGGCTGCAGGGCATCTGGATGGCGATCTTCCACTCCGTCTCGGCGTTCTGCAACGCCGGCTTCGACCTCATGAGCTCGCGCGGCGGCGGCTCGCTGATGGCCTATGCGGGCGATCCGCTCGTCAATCTGACCATCATGGGGCTCATCGTGGCCGGCGGCCTGGGCTTCCTGACATGGGCCGACTTCTCGGTCAATCGTCTGCACTGGCGCAAGTGGACGTTCCAGACGCGCATCATCCTCCTGATGACGGCCCTGCTCGTCGCCGTGCCGGCGCTCCTCTTTTTCACGCAGGAGCCCATAAGCGGCTGGCAGGCGCTCTTCCAGTCGGTCACGACACGCACGGCAGGATTCAATACGATGGACATCGAAACCTTGAGCGAGGGGAGCCGCTGCATCATGATCATCCTGATGCTGACAGGCGGCGCGCCGGGTTCGACGGCCGGCGGCATCAAGACGACGACGGCCTTTGCCCTGTTCATGACGATGGTATCCGTCCTGCGCATGCGCGGCGATGTGGAGTGCCAGTCGCGCCGCATCCCGACGGAGACGGTGCGCCATGCGCTGGCCATCTTCGTCATGTACCTCTTCTTGTTCTTCGGCGCGAGCATCGCCATTGGCTACCTCGACCGTGCTCCGATGATCGATGCGATGGTCGAAGTCTCGTCGGCGCTCGGGACAGTCGGACTGTCCATCGGCCTGACGGAGAAATTGTCGCCTCTGTCGCAGATCATGCTGATGTTCTTGATGTACTTCGGCCGCGTCGGGGCCCTGACGATGATCTACGCGCTGCACAAGCGCAAGAAGGCCGTGCCGTGCCGCCTGCCAGAGGGCAGATTGACCGTCGGCTGACCGGGCTGTGCCCTGATGCTATTTCTTCCATGCGTTACGTGAGGTAGATGAAACCATGAAATCCATATTACTGATCGGCCTCGGCCGCTATGGCCGCCATGTCGCGCGCAAGCTCCACGCGATGCACCACGAGATCATGGCGGTGGACAAGAATGAGGAGCTCGTCAATGAGGTGCTGCCCTACACGAACAGCGCGCTGATCGCGGACAGCACGGACGGGCACTTCCTCGAGTCACTCGGCGTGCGCAACTTCGACGCCTGCATCGTCGCCATCGGCGACGACTTCCAGAGCTCCTTGGAGACGACGCTGCGCCTGCGCGAGCTCGGCGCGAAATACATCGTCGCGCGTGCCTCGAGCAGCATCCACGAGAAATTCCTGCTGCGCAACGGTGCCGACGAGGTCGTCTACCCCGAGAAGCAGCTGGCCCTCTGGACGGCCATCCGCTGCGGCTCGGACCACCTGCTCGACTACTTCGAGCTCAGCAAGAATTACGCCATCTACGAGATCGCGATGCCGGAAATCTGGGCAGGCCACACCGTCGGCGAGCTTGACATCCGCCGCATCCACCACGTCAATGTCCTCGGCATCAAGCACGAGGGCAGCCTCGACGTGGAGATCACGCCGAAGACGCTGCTACGGGCAGAGGACTCCATCCTCTTGCTCGGCGCACAGGAGGCCGTAAAGAAATTGATAGACGATGGTGAGAGATAAGCTTTTGAGAAAGGAAGGGTTAACGTGGAGACAAAGCGTTTATTCGACGAGAATGTCATGCAGAGAGAATGTGAGGCTGTAGTCGTGCACACCGAGCCGTATCATGAGGGCTATGCTGTCGTGCTCGACCAGACGGTCTTCTTCCCGGAGGGCGGTGGCCAGCTCAGCGACACGGGCACACTGACGGCAGGGGAGAAGGCGCTTCCTGTCAAGCACGTCCACGAGAAGGCGGGCGAGATCTTCCACGAGACGAAGGAGCCCTTGGCGCCCGGCACGAAGGTAGTGGCAAAGCTCGACTGGCCTGTCCGCTTCGACCACATGCAGCAGCACTGCGGCGAGCACATGCTCTCGTACGCCTTCTACAAGCTCTTCGGCGCCCACAATGTGGGCTTCCACATGAGCGCGGACATGGTCGGTATCGATCTCGACAGGGAAGTCGACTGGCAGCAGGCCCTGCAGGCGGAGCGCTTCACGAACCGCGAAATCCAGGAAGACCGTCCCATCACGACGAAGCTCGTGCCGGCAGAAGAGGCGGCGAAGATGAACCTGCGCAAGTTCAACGACAAACTCACCGGCACCCTGCGCATCGTCTCGGTGGAGGGCAGTGACTCCTGCACGTGCTGCGGCACCCATCCGACTTCGAGCGGCATGGTCGGCCTCGTCAAGATCTTCAAGGTGGAGAAGCACAAGGAAGGCTCGCGCATCAGCTTCCTCTGCGGCAGAGAGGCGCTCGAGCGCGTCGAGCAGTACATGCTCGCGGCTCTCGAGGCCTCGAATCTCCTGTCCATCAAGGAGACGGAGCTGCCAGAAGGCGTCGCGCGCCTGCAGCAGGAGACGAAGGAGCTCGGCGAGCGCCTGACGGAGTGCACGGGCAAGCTCCTGGAGTACCGCATCGAGGAGATGAAGGCGCATCCGGCCACGACAGAGGCGGGCCATGCGAAATTCGTCTTCCTCGAGTCCGACATGACGCCGAAGGAGGCCAAGGCACTCGCCAAGCGCCTCGGCGAGATCCCTGAAGCCTTCTCCGCCATCTTCTATCAGAACGGCGAGCGCCTCAACTACATGTTCCTTGCGACGGACGGCGCTGAGCTGAGCTGCCAGCAGGTCATCCGCACGGTCAACGAAGCCTTCGGCGGCCGCGGCGGCGGACGCCCCGAGTCGTGCCAGGGCAGCGCCATCTGCCCTGCAGACTGGCGCGAGAAGGCGGAGGCGCTCATGTCCGCTCTTTGAGCCATGAGCCCATAAAAAAAGAGCCCCCTTTGGGGCTCCTTTTTTTATGGGGCATGGCTCAGGCAAAGTAGTTCTTGCCGTTGCCCTTCTGTGCTTCGTAGGTGGCGATGCGCTTCTTGATGAACTGCGTATCGATGTTGCCTGTGCGGAAGTAGCTGTCGCTGAGGATCTTCTGGTGCAGGGAGATTGTCGTCTTGACACCGTCGATGCGGAACTCCTTGAGCGCGCGCTGCATGATCTTGATGGCGTCGCCGCGCGTGCGGCCGTGGACGATGAGCTTCGCGATCATCGAGTCGTAGTACGGCTCGATCGAGAGGCCAGCCGTCACGCCTGAATCGAAGCGGACGCGCGGGCCGCTCGGCTCGTGCAGGAACGTGATCTGGCCCGGCGACGGCATGAAGTTGTTGTCCGGGTCCTCGGCGTTGATGCGGCACTCGATGGCATGGCCCTGGAAGTGGACGTCGGCCTGCGTGATGTCGAGCGGCTCGCCGGCAGCGATGCGGATCTGCGTGCGCACGATGTCGATGCCCGTGACTTCTTCCGTGACGCCGTGCTCGACCTGGATACGCGGGTTGATCTCCATGAAGTAGAACTGGTTGTCCTTGAGGTCCAGGAGGAACTCGACCGTGCCGACGTTGGAGTAGTGGACGCTCTTGGCGGCCTTGACGGCCAGCGTGCCGACCTGCTTGCGCATCTCGTGCGTCAGCGCGATCGACGGCGACTCCTCGAGGAGCTTCTGGTTGCGGCGCTGGATGGAGCACTCGCGCTCGCCGAGGTGGATGACCTCGCCGTAGTTGTCGGCGACAATCTGGACTTCGATGTGGCGCGAACGCTCGATGTAGTGCTCGAAGTAGTAGTTGATCTTCTTGAGGTCGACGAGTGTGTCGAGGATGTCCTTGAGCTCGTCCTCATCGTGTGCGACATACATGCCCTTGCCGCCACCGCCCGAGACCGGCTTGAGGATGACGGGGTAGCCGACTTCCTTGGCCGCCTTGACAGCCTCTTTGTTGTTCTTGAGCGGCTCGCTGCCCTTGGCCATCGGGATGCCGGACGGCTGCATGGAGGCGCGGGCGACGTCTTTGTCGCCGACGAGGCGGATCGTCTCCGGCATCGGTCCGATCCAGGTGATGCCGTGCTCGGTGACCTGCTGGGCGAAGTCTGCATCCTCCGAGAGGAAGCCGTAGCCCGGGTGGATGGCGTCAGCGCCCGTCTCGAGCGCTGCGCGCAGGATCGAGTCCTTGTTTAAGTAGCTGTCTGTGGCATCGGCGCCGCCGACGCAGACGGCGTGGTCGGCCAGCTGTACGTGAAGTGCATTCTCGTCTGCTTCCGAGAAGATGGCGACCGTCTCGATGTCGAGCTCCTCGCAGGCGCGGATGATGCGCACGGCAATCTCGCCGCGGTTGGCGATCAGAACGCGTTTGAACATGGGAAAATCCCTCCTGAATCACAGTATTACGATAGCAGATATTATAACCAGCTGCTAATTCCAAATCTGCCTTGATTTTATCACATGCACCGCGGAAATGCAATATTCCCTCATGGAATCCCCGTGGGATTTGCGGTATAATGGAATGAATTTCAACCATGCAGTTTAAGAAAGGTCGTGAGCGATTGACGGACATTGTCGCAGAGAAACTCAAGCTGCTGCCGGACAGCCCCGGCGTCTACATCATGAAGGACGCGTCGGGCCGCATCATCTACGTCGGCAAGGCGGTCGTCCTCAAGAACCGCGTGCGCCAGTACTTCCAGCACAACAAGAACCACTCGCCGAAGGTCAAGGCAATGGTCTCGCACATCGCGGATTTTGAGATCATCATGACGCACTCAGAAGTCGAGGCGCTGATCCTCGAGTGCAACCTCATCAAGAAGCATCGCCCGCACTACAACATCAGCCTCAAGGACGACAAGAGCTACCCGTACGTCAAGGTCACGGTGCAGGAGGAGTACCCGCGCGTCTTCCTGACGCACCGCGTGACGAAGGACGGCTCGCGCTACTTCGGCCCCTATACGGACGTCACGGCCGTGCACCAGAGCTTGAAGCTCCTGCGCCGCCTCTTCCCGCTGCGCACCTGCCGCCACCTGCAGGACCGGCCCTGTCTGGAGTACCACATCAAGCGCTGCCTCGCGCCGTGCGTCGGCAAGGTCACGAAGGAGGACTACGCGGCGATGATCCGCGCCGTCCTGCTCTTCCTCGAAGGGCGCACGGAGGATGTGGAGCGCGAATTGAAGTTCCGCATGGAGCAGGCGGCCGCGGCCTTCCACTTCGAGACGGCGGCGCGCCTGCGGGACCAGCTTCGCGCCGTGCAGAAGATCGCCGAGAAACAGAATATCGTCACGGGTGCGGGCGATCAGGACGCAATCGGCATCGCGCGCTCGGAGATCGGCGTCTGTGTCCAGGTCTTCTTCATCCGCGCGGGCAAGATGATCGGGCGCGAGCACTTCCTCTTGCAGGGCAGCGAGGAGGAGAGCGACGCCGACATCCTCGCGGCGTTCCTCTCGCAGTACTATCATCGGGCGGCCTTCGTGCCGCGCGAGGTCCTGCTGCCGCTGGCCATCGCAGAGGAGGAGCGGGCGCTCCTCGAGAGCTGGCTGACCGAGAAGAAGCACGGCAATAAGGTGCAGCTCCTCGTGCCGCAGCGCGGCACGAAGCGCGACATCGTCGCGATGGCCGAGAGCAATGCCGAGAAGTACCTCTCGGATGAAGCCGCGCGCATCAAGCAGGCTGACGAGAAGACGATGGGTGCCGTGCGCGAGCTCGGCCGCTATCTCGGGCTCAAGAAGATGCCCTACCGCATGGAGTGCTTCGATATCTCGCACATCCAGGGGTCGGAGACTGTCGCCTCGATGGTCGTCTTCGAGGGCGGTCTTCCCAAGAAGTCGGACTACCGCCGCTTCAAGATCCAGAGCACAGAGGGCAAGCCCGACGACTTCCTTTCAATGCGCGAGGTCACGACGCGCCGCTATGTTGGACTGCCCGAGGAAGAATTGCCAGACCTCATCGTCATCGACGGCGGCAAGGGACAGCTCTCTTCAGCCCTCGAGATCATCCGCGGCGCGGGCGGTCACAAGGATGTGCCTGTCGTCGGCCTCGCCAAGCAGTTCGAGCTCGTCTTCACGGAGGGCGAGAGCGAGCCTGTCGTCTTGCCGCGCCACAGCCAGGCGCTCTACCTCATCGAGCGCATCCGCGACGAGGCGCACCGTTTCGCCATCACGTACCACCGCAAATTGCGCGGCAAGCGCAATCTCGTCTCCATCCTCGACCACATTGTCGGCATCGGCCCGAAACGGCGCCAGGCGCTGCGCAGCCACTTCGGCACGATTGCGCGCATCCGCGAGGCGAGCGTTGAGGAACTGCAGCAGGCGCCGGGCATGAACCGCCCCGCGGCCGAGGCAGTCTATCATTTTTTTCAGGCACAGCGTGATATGACGCGCTATCATGCAGATGGCGCCAATGGAAAGGAATAAAGAAATTATGAACATCATCGATCTGCACGTCCACTCTCTTGTCTCGGACGGCAGCTATTCGCCGCACGACCTGGCCGTCCACGCCAGAGAAGTGGGTCTCTCAGCCTTCGCGCTGACAGACCACGACAACATCGCGGGCAATGAGGAGGCCGCTGCCGCCGCCAGGGAGCAGGGGCTGGATTTCCTGAACGGCATGGAGCTCACGGCCGACTTCATGGATCGCAAGCTCCACATTGTCTGCCTGGGCTTTGATGCGGACCATCCGAGCTTCCGCCAGCTCTACGCCGAGATCCGCCGCGTCAAGGAGGGGAAAATCCCTGAGATTATCGACTACGTGCGCGCCAAGGGCATCGACATCTCCTTGGAGAAAGTCCGCCCGTTCGCCTATGGCAAGGTGCTCGACCGCTACGCCATCATGCGCTACCTCGTCTCGCTGCACCTCTACGACAGGGCGCAGCCGCTCTGGGATCACTACCTCGATCCGGCGGTCAGAGAGCTCGGCCTCGACCAGAATATGCCGGTGGAGGAGGCACTGCCCGTCATCCACGAGGCAGGCGGCGTGACATCTCTCGCACACTTCCACAAGAAGATCGGCCTCAAGGGCCTCTCGCGCGCCGAGCAGGAAGCGGCCATCGCGCGCCTGCACGCGATGGGGCTCGACGGCATGGAGCGCTGGTATCCGAACTACACGCAGGAGGATTCTGACTTTGCCGCGCACATGATTGAGAAGTACCATCTGCTCACGACAGGCGGCACAGACTTCCACGGCAGCAACCGCCCGCAGATCGAGATGGGCCACGGCATCGCGGGCAATATGGCCATTCCCTACGAGGTCTACACGAAAATCATTCTTTCCTGCAAAAAATTTCGCGATGGCAAGCAGGAGAATGGCGGGAGCATCGCGAATTAAAGACCTGTAGAAGTATTTAGTGTATGGAATCAAAAGTCAAAAGGAGGCTTTTCTGATGAAAGTTTGGGTTTGCACGGTCTGTGGCTGGATTTACGACGAGGCAAAGGGCGATCCGGATTACGATCTCGCACCGGGCGTTCCGTTTGCGGATCTGCCGGATGATTTCGTCTGCCCGCTCTGCGGCGTCGGCAAGGACATGTTCGAAGAACAGCAGTCCTGATGGCCGTGCTGCCGTGTCGTGAAGCAGGCATGCGCAAGGGGAGGGAGACCGGGTGGTTTCTCTCCCCTTTTTTGCATCATTCCCTTATGCGGCGCGTCTTTCAGCCATTCATGACCGATTGGAATCACACGTCATGAATAAATTATGCTAATGCCGCAATAAAATGTACACAGAATGCATTGATTTTTTGATGTTACTTTGCTATAATTTACACGTAATGAATCATAAGTCTGATGCATACTTTGTTGGCATTCCGAAGGCGGTTTCTGACAGGTTGCTCAGAATGTCGCTTTCAAACTATAAGGAGGCAATTTATTATGAAGGTAACAGTTGTTGGTGCAGGTAATGTTGGTGCAACGGTCGCAAACGTTCTTGCTACGAAGAAGTTCTGCAGCGAGGTTGTTCTTGTTGATATCAAGGAAGGCGTTCCGCAGGGCAAGGCCATGGATATCATGCAGACGGCTCACATGCTGAACTTTGACACGACGGTAACGGGCGTTACGGCTCTGCCGAACGATCCGGAAGGTTATGCTCCGACGGCTGGTTCTGATGTTGTCGTTGTCACGTCTGGTATGCCGCGCAAACCGGGCATGAGCCGTGAGGATCTCATCGGCGTCAACGCTAAGATCGTCAAGAGCGTTGTTGACCAGGCCCTCAAGTATTCCCCGAATGCTTACTTCATCATCATCTCCAACCCGATGGATGCTATGACGTTCCTGACGCTCAAGGACACGAAGCTTCCGCGCAACCGCATCCTCGGCCAGGGCGGCATGCTCGACAGCAGCCGTTTCCGTTATTTCCTCGCACAGGCTCTGACGAAGGCTGGCTATCCGGCTACGCCGGCTGACGTTGATGGCATGGTCATCGGCGGCCACAGCGACAAGACGATGGTTCCGCTCGTCAGCTATGCAACGCTGCGCGGCATCCCTGTAACGCAGCTCCTGAGCAAGGAAGCACTCGACGACGTTGTCGCTCAGACGAAGGTCGGCGGCGCTACGCTGACGAAGCTCCTTGGCACGTCCGCTTGGATTGCACCGGGCGCTGCAGCTGCTACGATGGTTGAAGCCATCGCCCTCGATGCCAAGAAGCTCATCCCGTGCTGCGTCTACCTCGAAGGCGAGTATGGCGAGAAGGACCTCTGCATCGGCGTACCGTGCATCCTCGGCAAGAACGGCCTCGAGAAGATCGTCGAGATCAAGCTCGATGGCGACGAGAAGGCTAAATTCGAAGAGAGCGTTCAGGCTGCTCGCAACACGAACGCAAAACTCGGCGATGCCCTCAAATAATTGCCTCCTGCAATTGCAATCGCATAAAGAAAGCTCCTGCTTCGGCAGGAGCTTTTTTGTGTCCAGTTGACGGTGGAGGGCGGGCTGCGCTATGATGTTCGTATTGAGAATGAATTGGTGAGAAGAACAGGGGGATGTTTGATGCACGATGATGCCTACTACATGAGGCTGGCGCTCGAGGAGGCGCAGAAGGCGTATGACCTCGAGGAGGTGCCGATTGGCGCCGTGCTCGTCGACAGCGAGGGCGAGGTCGTCGCGCGCGGCCACAACATGCGCGAGGTCTGGCACGATGCGACGGCGCACGCCGAGATGATCGCGATACGCGAGGCCTGCGCGAAGCAGGAACGCTGGCGCCTCTCGGGACTCACGCTCTACGTGACGATCGAGCCGTGCCCGATGTGTGCCGGTGCCATTGTCATGAGCCGCGTCGACCGCGTCGTCTACGGCAGTACGGACGCGAGGGCCGGGGCCTGTGAATCGGTGTTCAATATCCCGGGCAATCCAACGCTCAATCACCGTCCGGAAATCACGGCCGGCGTGCTGCAGGAAGAATGTGCGGGCATCATGAAGCGCTTCTTCAAGATGCGGCGCGAGCAGCAAAAGGCACTCAAGAAGCTGAAAAAGCAGAAGGAGGCGGCAGATGATGGATGTTCAGAAGAAGATGACGGTTGATATGCTGCACGGTTCGATGGCGGGGCCGATGGTTATCTTTGCCCTGCCGCTCGCGCTCACGGGCGTGCTGCAGCAGCTCTTCAATACGGCGGATACGCTGGTGCTCGGTCAATTCGTCGGCACGGATGCCCTCGCGGCCGTCGGCAACAACGCGCCGATTATCAGCCTGCTCGTCAATCTCTTTATCGGTATCTCGCTCGGTGCCAACGTCGTCATCGCACGCTTCATCGGTGCGCATGACTTAAAAGAGACGATACGGGCCGTCCATACGTCTTTTCTTTTGGCACTGCTCCTAGGCATTTTCGTGGCCGTCCTCGGTGAGCTCATCGCAAGACCCATGCTCGAGCTTCTGGCCGTGCCGGATTCCGTCATGCCGGCTGCAGAGCTCTATCTGCGCATCTACTTCCTCGGCATGCCGGCCATCGGGCTCTATAACTTCGAGTCAGCCATCTATCGAAGCCGCGGCAATACGTGGACACCGCTCAAAGCCTTGGCCGCAGCGAGCGGCCTCAACATCGTGCTGAACCTCGTGACCGTGCTCGTTTTCGACTGGGGCGTGGGCGGCGTGGCTGCGGCGACGGCGCTGTCTAATTATCTGAGTGCCTGGATGCTTTATCATGCGCTCTGCCATGAACACGGCATCATCCGGCTCGAACCCGGCGCCATCCGCATGGAAAAGTCGTACGCGAAGGAAATCCTGCGCATCGGCTTGCCTGCAGGCATTCAGGGCATGGTGTTTGCCCTGTCGAATCTCGTCATTCAGGCGGCCATCAACAGCCTTGGTGCGGTCGTCATGGCAGCTTCGACGGCGGCGTTCACCATCGAAATCAACATTTACGTGCTGCTCATCGCCTTCGGCCAGGCCGTGACGACGTTCGTGAGTCAGAACTACGGCGCGGGCAATCTTGCGCGCTGCCGCAAAGCCACAAAAACGGGCTTCAGCGTGACGATGCTCGTGACCGTCGTGCTTTCCGCGCTGGCCTGCCTGTTTGCGAACGAGCTTCTGGCCTTGTTCAATGATAACCCCGCTGTCATCGAGATTGGCCGTATCCGCATTTTCTACATCATCGGCTTTTATTTTCTCTGTGTCTTTATCGAGATTCTCTCGGGGGCCCTGCGCGGCTACGGCTACTCGCTGCCGCCGGCTCTTTTAATGCTCGTGACCATCTGCGGCGTGCGCATCGCGTGGATTTATACGGCGTTTGCCGCCAAACCGACGTTCACGAACATCATGATTTCATATCCTCTGAGCTGGGTCATCACAGCCGTACTGCTCATCGGCATTTACGCCTTCTACCGCAAACACATTAAGCCGTTAGCGCTGCGTCTTTGAGAGCAGAAAGCAGATATGGGGAATGTTCAATCATTGGTTGGGCTGTGATACCAGCGATCTCTCCATCCGTTCGACTTGCAATCTGGCGTATAACGCAGCTTTTTTGGCCGAACAGCGTCTGGGACTGATGCTTTCGTTTGCCGGTATAGTTGCCACCGACGAAGCGCATCATCCGGAGCTGACGTTTCGTCCGCTGCAGCCGGCCTTGTACTCTCATAATTACTTGATTTGGAAGGAAGGGCAGACATTTTCGCGGGCTGCCGGCGTCGTACGTGCCCGTTTGGACGAAATTTTCGGCACTCGCGAATAATATGCTTACTGAGCATGAAAAGGGATAAATACCAAGTATTGGTAATAAAACACCTCTCATTGTATAATTAAATCAGTTCAAGGAACAAAATGACGATTTGCTTACACGATGAGAGGTGTTTTTGATGCAAAAGAAAAAATACATGAAAAGGATGTTGGTTATGGCCACGTTAGGCGTGACCATGGCTTTAGGCACAGTGGGCATGACGGCAGAAGCCGCCGCCCAGACGGATAAGGCACAGACGAACGTGCAGACACAGCAGGCTGTCGCAGACACGAAAGTACAGGGGGAGAGCAATTTGAAACTGACAACAGAATGGGATAAAGTTTTTCCGGAAAGCAGGGATGTCAACCATCGCAAAGTGACGTTTCACAACCGTTACGGCATTGAACTTGCCGCCGACCTCTATGAGCCGAAAAAAATTACAGGCAAACTCGCGGCCGTTGCGGTCAGCGGACCTTTCGGCGCGGTTAAGGAACAGTCTTCAGGGCTTTATGCACAGGAACTGGCGAAACGCGGTTTCCTGACGATTGCCTTTGATCCCTCGTTTACGGGCGAGAGCGGCGGCGTGAACGGTGTGCGCAATGTGGCATCTCCTGATATCAACACCGAGGATTTTTCGGCAGCCGTCGATTTCCTGTCCAATGAAAAAGATGTCGACCCGGACCGCATCGGCATTCTCGGCATCTGCGGCTGGGGCGGCATGGCTCTCAATGCGGCGGCCATGGATACGCGCATCAAGGCTACGGTGGTTTCGACCATGTATGATATGAGCCGTGTCATGGCCAATGGCTACTTCGATTACGATAAGGACGCAGAGACCATCAAGAAAGAGCGCATGGCAAACCGCAGGGCACTCAATGCTCAGCGCACCGAGGACTACCGCACGGGCACGTACAAGCGGGCGGGCGGTGTCGTCGACCCGCTGCCGGCCGATGCCCCGCAGTTCGTCAAGGATTACTACGCTTATTACAAGACGAAGCGCGGCTATCATCCGCGTTCCCTGAATTCCAACGAGGGCTGGAATCTGACGAATGCTCTTTCGTTCATGAATATGCCGCTGCTTACCTATGCTGATGAAATCGAAAGTGCCGTACTGGTCATCCACGGAGAAAAAGCGCATTCGCGCTACTTCGGTGAGGATGCCTTCAAGAAGCTCAAAGGCGATAACAAAGAGCTGATGATTATCCCCGGTGCCAACCATACGGATCTTTACGACAATATGGAAAAAATCCCGTTTGACAAAATCACGTCATTCTTCCAGAAGTATCTGAAATGATGAGATGAGAAAATTTGTTAGTAAGAATTTTGTCGGGCAGCCAGCCACTGGCTCCATGTTTGCTGAAAATTTGACGCACAGTTTTCTTTGACATAATGGGCGAAAAGCTGCAGGCCATGATAACGCGGCCCGCTTGAAAGGTCGGCGCCGCCAAGGCTGCGCTGATGGGCGATGGCTTCGTCGACTGTGGCAGATGGATTTTCGAGCAGTTCATAGAGTACCATGAAGGTCGTCGTGCGCCCCTGTCCGGCCTGGCAGTGGAAGAAGAGCCAGCCGTGATTCTTTGGCAGGCTGCGGTAAAAGTCGACGAACTCATCGATGACGGCAGGTGCCGGCCATTCCATGTCGGTCGCGGCAAAGCGCTTGTAGCCGAGCCCGGCTCTGCGCGCCAGTTCGCGTTCCGTCGACCAGCTTTGAACCGGTTCATCAAACAAATCCTTGATGTGTTCTTCATCATAACGGCCCATCGGCAGGGCTTGGACAACGTGTCCAAGGGCCCCCTGCAGGCGGGCCGTTTCGTCTTGTTCGACTTCTGTTGCGGCAAGGCCGCGATTCGCCGCATTCTGCGGGCCATGCCAGCTCACGGCCGCATGATTGAGAAAGCCGTGGGATTCCTGCCGCAGGTCAATATCCCAGATAGGCATATCGGGCGGGACGCCGAGAAGTGCGGGCAGATGGGCGAGGACTTCTTTTGTCGGCTGCCCGCCGCCCGCAATTTTAAGATCTGCATCGCGGCGGAAATGAATCGGCTCGTCACTGCCGATGGCCGCATCGAGCCGCCAGGCAGGTTCCTCAGGAACTGCAGCCGCAGCGATGGCTGGTGCATTTATTAGTATCAGACAGACGGCCAGCAGCAGAGAGAAATTTATTTTTTTGTGCAGGATATGATAAAGCAAGTGGCAGCATCCTTTCAATACTGTAAAATGAATTTTTCTACATACGGCGTGACTTTTTACCGTTTTTGTTGGCGCAGGAAGAAAAATGCGGTATAATTGTTCGCAATACCATTCTATCGAATGAGAGAGGAAGCAAACGATGACAAGACGTGAATTTATTTTAGCCGGTCTGGGGCTGCTCGGCGCAGCGGCTGCGGGCGGCGTTTATTCTTATGTGCATCGGCCAAAGTTTGGAGAGCTGCCGTCAGGTGACCGCTTAAAACGCATGCAGGCCTCGCCGCATTACCATGGGGACCATTTTGAGAACCTCGTACCTGTGCCCGTCATGTCGGAAGACGAGGGCGGGCATGAAAACCGCTTCGTAGCCACGTGGAAATTTCTGTTTGGTGATAAGAAAGGCCTGGTGCCCGCTCATCCCCTGCCGACAGAGAAGGCGAATCTTCTGGCTCTGCCGCGCGAGCAGGATGCCGTGGTCTGGCTTGGCCATTCGAGCTTTTTCGTGCAGCTCGGCGGCTGCCGCATTCTCATCGACCCCGTGTTCAGCAGCTACGCTTCGCCATTGTGGTTTATCAACCGCGCGTTTGCAGGCTCGAATGTCTATACGGCCGAGGATTTCCCGGAAATCGATGTGCTTGCCATGAGCCACGACCATTGGGACCACCTCGACTATCCGACGGTCATGGCCCTGAAGTCAAGGGTTCATCACGTCGTCTGCCCGCTCGGCGTCGGCGCCTATTTTGAGCAGTGGGGCTTTGCGAAAGACAGCATCCACGAAGAAGACTGGGATACGGAAATCAAGCTTTCGGCTACGCTCTCCGTCCATATCCTGCCGTCGCAGCATTTTTCGGGCCGTTTCCTCAAGCAGAATCCCACGCTCTGGTGCGGCATGGCCTTCATCACGCCAAAGCGCAGCCTTTATTACACGGGCGATGGCGGCTATGGCGCGCATTTTAAGGTCATTGGCAAGAAGTTCGGCGGCTTTGACTGCGTGCTCGCTGAAAACGGCCAGTACAACCTCGCATGGCATCACATCCACATGCTGCCCGAGGAAACGGCGCAGGCCTGTGAAGATGTCGGGGCAAAATTTGTCATCCCCACGCATAACAGCAAATTCGCGCTGGCCCGCCATCCGTGGCAGGAGCCGATGGCAAGGCTGCAGGCGGCGAGCCAGGATAAATCTTATCAGCTCCTGACCCCGGAAATCGGCGCCCTCGTGCTGCTTGACCAGAAGCAGAGCTTCTCGCCCTGGTGGCAGACGGCATAAGAAACTGTAAAAGACACTGGGAAGCAGCTGGTTGCGTCCATATATGATACAGCCAGCAGCTTTTTTTAGCCTATTTGCTGTCATCGCGTGTCACGATGCCAATAGGAATAGGCTCGGGCAGGCGGATATAATGATAATCTTCAAGTGGGAACGGCTCAATCATCAGCGCGAAATCGATGAGGCCGAGCGCGAGAATTTCCTCCGCGCGCTGCCGAAGGTGCATGCCGTCCTCGGTCAGAAGCGTGCTGCGGCTGGTACGCGTAAATCTCATCGAGTATCATCTGCTTTTATTTTACCGGGCAGGTGATTTTTTTACAATGATTTTGATACGCAAAACATATAACATATCCTAAGACATAAGCATTTCACATTACAATTATGTCCTGCTATGATAAAAGCATCAGGAGAGGAAAGGAGCGAAAGACATGCATGATGAACTCCTTGACGCTGGCTGCACGCCTGAATGCCAGGCAGAGTACGATGCCCTGCCCGACGATGAGGCGCGCCTCTGCTACTTGAAACGGCACAGGCGCCATCTGGTCGAGACCCTGCACCAGCAGCAGGAAAAACTTTCCTGCCTCGATTATATGATTTTTACACTCGAACAGCATTCGAAAGGACGGGAGATCGTATGACACTCGATGAAATCAAGCAGGCAAGTCCCTTTGCCATCGGCGGGGAAAATGTCAATTACGCACAGTATTTTGATGGCAAGAGTTATTTAAATGGACTCTCGCTGCAGCAGGTTTATGTCGGCAATGTAACGTTTGAACCGGGCTGCCGCAATCATTGGCATATCCACCATGCCGAATCGGGCGGCGGCCAGATCCTTTTGGTCACGGCCGGCCGCGGCTGGTATCAGGAATGGGGAAAACCGGCAAGAGAACTCAAGGCCGGCGATGTCGTCAACATCCCGCCGGAAGTCAAGCACTGGCATGGCGCAGCCAAAGACAGTGCGTTCCAGCATCTGGCCATCGAGGTACCGGGCGAGGAGACGAGCAACGAATGGTGCGAGCCCGTAGACTCGGCTGCCTATGATGCACTGCCATGAAATCCGGGAGAAAAATAAGGAGAAAAATAAAATGAAACAGAGTGGCAAGATGAAAGTCATGGCTGCCCTACTGGCAGGTATCATGCTTTTGGGCAGTGGTTTTTCGATGAAAGAGGCAAGTGCAATGGAACAGAATCATGGCAAAACAGAAACGCAGAAAAAGGCCGTCAAAATCGTGCAGACGGCCGGACGCAACCAGCTCGGCGATTTTGCACCGGACTTTGCGCGCTATAACGATGATATCCTTTTCGGCGAGGTCTGGAGCAAAAATGATGTGCTTTCGCTGCATGACCGCAGCATCGTGACGGTTTCAGCACTTATTGCACAGGGCATCACGGATAGCTCGCTCAAATACCATATCGGTGAGGCCAAGAAAAATGGCGTGACGAAGGCCGAGATGGCTGAAATCATCACGCAGGTCGGCTTTTACGGCGGCTGGCCCAAGGCGTGGGCGGCGTTCCGTTACGCCAAAGAAGTTTACGCAGAATAAGCTGCATCATTTCTCATTTGGCGATATGATCGAGCAGATGGGCAGAAATTTATGAGGCAGTATTTACTATTCGAATACAGGCCGTACGGAACAGGTCGCTAAGGACTTAGCAAAGGCCAAGAATGCTGATATCATGAAAATTGAGGCAGATCCTGAGTATACAGAGGCAGACCTTGACTACCATAATAAAGGCAGCCGCGTCAGCGTTTCCAAGTCTGTTTCCGCTTAACTTTATTTTACTGATACGTTAGGAAGGGGTACTATCATGAAAGGCATGACAAGACGTAATTTTGTAAAAATGGCCGGAATTGCGATGGCGACGGCAGCAGCAGGCAGTCTTTGGCAGCATAAGACTTCACTGGCAGAGACGGCAGATGCTCCTGCAGCACCGAAGGCGGCAGAGGGCGGCGACCATTATGTAGCACCTTCCCAGCGTCAGGGCGGTGAGGCTGTCGTATATTTTACGCGGGATCTTTCTGCGGCCGGCCTGCTCAAGGCGTACGATGCCATTGCGCAGAATATGACGGGCAAAGTCGGCATCAAGCTGCATACGGGCGAGCCGCACGGCCCGAACATCATCCCGCGTCCGTGGGTCAAGACGCTTATAGCAGAGAAACTGCCGAAAGCCAATATTGTCGAAACGAATACCTATTATCAGGGCGCGCGCTATACGACGGCCGAACACCGCAAGACGCTGGCTGTCAACGGCTGGGATTTTGCGCCGGTCGATATCATGGATGAAGAGGGCACGGCTATGCTGCCGGTCAAGGGCGGCAAATGGTTCACGGAAATGTCTGTGGGCTCGCACATGCTGAATTACGACTCGCTGCTCGTCCTTACGCATTTTAAGGGCCATACGATGGGCGGCTTCGGCGGTTCCAACAAGAACATCGGCATTGGCTGCGCCGACGGCCGCATCGGCAAGAAGATGATTCATACCGGCGATACGGGTACGCAGTGGGGCATCAGTAAGGAAGAACTCATGGAGCGTATCTCTGAATCTGCGAAAGCAACGGCTGACCATTTTGGCGACCACATTGCCTACATCAACGTGCTGCGCAACATGTCGGTTTCGTGTGACTGCGAAGGTACGGCGGCTCAGCCGGTCGTCACGCCGAATATCGGCATTCTCGCTTCGACGGATATTCTCGCAGCCGACCAAGCATCTGTTGACCTCGTCTATGCTTTGCCGGAAAAATACCGCCACGACCTCGTCGAGCGCATGGAAACCCGCCATGGCCTGCGTCAGCTCAGCTATATGAAAGAACTTGGCATGGGCTGCGACCGCTATGTCATTCTCGATATGGATCATGGGGATACGCCCATCACGCTGGCCGAAGCCGTGAAGAATGTAAAGCCGTTCAAAGCGTAATTTCAGCGAAATAAAAAGCCCTGTTCCTTATATATGGAAGGAGCAGGGCTTTTTTATCTAGATTCAGGCAAGCCCCTGGGCCTTGCCCCAGTCGTTGATTTTCTGGTAGAGCGGGGTTGGTACGTGATACTTCTCGCCGAGTTCGACGATGCGTGAGACGAGACCTTTAAATTCCGACGGGCCTCCCGCGGCGACGTCGCGCTGCATCGAGGTCGTGAGCCCCGGCGCGAAGGCGTCCATGAGCCGCAGGTCGGTCGCGACGAGGTCGCGGTCGAAGGTGATGCCCATGGCGTGGCCGACGGCTTCGACTTCTTTGATGAGGCCGATAAAGGTCTCGCGGACTTCCGGTTTCTCCCCAAATGCCTCACTCGTCACGCCGAAGTAGAGGCCAGCCGCACCCATCGGTGAGACGAAGGAGAACTTCGTCAGGGCATCGCGCTGGATGTCTTCGGTGAAATGGGCGTGGATGTCAGCCGCGCGCATGATGTTCTCGAGTGCAGCAGCTTTCGGGGCGAGACGGTCACACTGTCCCGGGCGGAAGCCGTAGAAGACGCGCAGGATTTCCTGCGGCTGCTCGATGATGCCGGGGCCTCCGCGCTTGGCAAAGACGTAGATGCAGCCGTCGAGCACCGTCTTGCCGGGCAGTTTTTCCTGCATGACGGCGCCCGTGCCGAAGACATTGAGGATCGGGATGACGAGCGTGTCAGGGCCCGCGATGCGGCGCGTGAGCGCGATGGCAGCGTCGAGTCCGTAATACTTGACACAGATGAAGAGCACATCGGGTGTGTCATGGTAATCGTCTGCGAGCATCGCCTGGCACGGTTTGATGCGGATGTCGCCGCGATGATTCGTGTGGATGGTCAGGCCGTCCTTCTGCATGGCGGCGAGGTGCGCGCCGCGCGCGAGGAACGTTACATCGTTGCCGGCGTTTGCGAGATAGCCGCCGATGACGCCGCCCGTGCCGCCGACGCCGAAGATGGCGAATTTCAGATTTGTGGTATTCATGAGGGATTCCTTTCTGATCGGACCTCGGGAGGAAATCAGAACTTCCAGATGTTCAGGCCCGTTTCCTCGCTCTTGCGGCGGTCGACGCTGCCCGCGAGCTTCGTGATGACGATCTCGGCCGTCGCGCTGATGATGGCCTCGTTGAGGTGGCCGCCGTGCGCTGCGCCCTGCTCGTCGCCGACGGCGATGTGGAAGTGGCTGTAGGGCTTGCCCGCCATCGTGTCGATCGTGCCCGTCAGCGAGAGCATCTCGAAGGCGCCCTCTAGGGTGTTGGCCTTGTAGTGCTGCTCCGGCACGTTGTAGACGCCCATGACGACCTTCTTGACGGCGCCGATCCCCTGGACCATGGCGAGCTCGATTTTCTCTTCCTTGGCGACCTGCATCAGCGAGGTGACAATCTCGTCGTTCGGGTCGAGCCGCACGAGGATGTGCTGGCTGTCGATATTCTTGTATTCCATGTTTCATCACTCCTTCATTGGATGGATTCGCCTTTTTGGGGTGAAATCCTTCTCTGCGCGGTTTAACACATTTTTTACACGCGGATGCTGGACAAGATTGCGGCGTTGGTAATATAATGAAGTTCGGAAAAGCTGCCCGTGCGGCAGCTGCATTTTTCTTGTGAGAATCAAGTGACAGAGAAGAAAGGCTGGTGAGATCATGGACGATCACCCTAGTGCGATAGATCCCAAACGATGTGATACAAGTGGGGGAGTGATCTCCATGGCCTGCCGGTAAGCGCAGCGGGCAGGAGTCTCCCCGTGGAAAGGAGATTCTATCCATGCTGCAGATCTATAAATCCCTGGAGAGCGGCCCACTGCAGGAATTGACGCTCAAGACGCTCGAGAAGGGCGCCTGGATCAACATCGTCGATCCGACGCCGTACGAGCTCAAGGTCGTCAGCAATCTCACCGAGGTTGATCCCGACTTCCTGCGCTCCGCACTCGATGATGAGGAGCGCTCCCATACGGACGTCGAGGAGAACTCGGTCATGGTCCTGACGAATGTGCCGGTCTTCCGCGGCGAGGACAGCTACGATGCCCTGCCGCTCGCCATCATCGTGACGGATGAGTACATCATCACCGTCTGCCTCGAGGAGACGCCTGTCATCACGGAGTTCAACGAGCGCACATCGCGTCTCTTCCGAACCTACAAGAAGACGCGCTTCCTGTTCCAGATCCTCTACAAGTCGGCGACGTACTTCCTGCGCTATCTGCGCCAGATCTCGAAGCTCTCGGAGGAGATCGAGGACCAGCTGCGCCACGACATGAAGAACAGCGAGATCCTGCGCCTCCTCGAGCTGCAGAAGGGCCTGACGTACTTCAATGCGGCCATCCGCTCGAACGGCGCCGTGCTTGACAAACTGCTGCGCATGCGCAACAACACGAGCCTGACGCCAATCCTCAAGGCGTATGAGGAGGATGAGGACCTCTTGGAGGATGTCATCATCGAGAACAAGCAGGCGAAAGAGATGGTCGAGATGTACAGCAAGATCCTCGCGCGCCTCGCTGATACGTTCTCGTCAATCATCTCGAACAACCAGAATCTCGTCATGAAATTCTTGGCGGCGATGACGATCATCTTGGCCATCCCGACCGTCGTCTCGAGCTTTTTCGGCATGAACGTGCCTGTGCCGTTTGCCGAAAATGCGCACGGCTTCCTTTACGTCATGTGCATCGCCTTCAGCATCAGTATCGTCAGTGCCTACGTGCTCTGGCACCGCGATATGTTCTGAGGAGGAGAACCATGGTACTTGCCGAATCGAAACTCAGGGTCGGCGTCATCTATGGCGACCCTGAAAACAGCGAATACGTCTACATGCCGGGCAGTGAGCTCGGCGTCAAGGATCCCGTCTGCGTCTACGAAGCAGACGGCATGCGCGAAGACATCGACATGCACGAGGCCCTGCGCCTCATCCGCGTGCGGAGCCTCAAGCCCGCCCGCCACCCCGTCTGGGGAGAGAGCTCCTGCTGAACGGAGAAGAAAAGACACATGCTGCAATCGTGTATTGCTGCATGTGTCTTTTTTTCAGGTGTTGTCGTCCTCGCCACGGTAGAAGCGGGTCGGCCCCGTCTTGAAATCGTGTTCATGGTCAGCCGGGACAGACAGGTCCGCGAGCCGCTGCCAGTCGAGCTCGAGCATCCGCGTCGTCGGCATCATCGCGATGACGTTCTCGACATCCGTGTGGATCTCGTGCCAGATGGGAACGCCTTCTTCATCGCGCTCGCCGCAGTAGACGCGGATCGTGTGCGTCTCGAGGTCCTGCGTGTAGGCCGCCGCAAAAGACAGGTCCGTTGCGTGTGCGCGCTTGCCGGACCAGGCGTGATAGCTCCAGCTCATCGTCGCGATCTCGAGGTAGAGCAGCTTGCCTTCGGTCATCCACATCTCGCCGCCGGGGTCGCCCTCCGGGTAGAGATTGTAGATCTTGCCGTCCTTCCAGGTGTAGGCCTGCCAGACATGCCAGCGCTCCAGATCTCCAATCAGGAGTTCCGGCACATCGTCCTCGTCCATCCAGACGAAGGCGTAGCCTGTCCCCTCGGGGCCGGCCACCTTGGCCGCGGCACTCAGTTGCCAGCCGCCTATCGTATCACGGTCTTCGACAATGGCAGAGCGGTACTCGCTCAGGAATGCCTGATAATCCATCCAGTAAGGCAGCGGGCTTTCCTCACAAGCCCTTGCTGTCGGCGCATACAGCAGGTATCCACAGATGAGCAGCATCATCAGGAATCGCTTCAGCATAACATCACCTCCGCATCACAGAATCCTCTCTATCCCTAGTATACGACAATCGGCGACCCGACCGACCTGTCGGGAATGACAGGTCGGATATTTCTGCGACAGTTTTTCATGCTGGCCTGATTTTTTTGGCTGACCTGTCATTTTGTACAGTACGGTCGGGCCTTCCGCCATTGTATACTGAAAGCGAATGAGAAAGCGATTCAAGGATTTTGACTTTGAGGAAGGAGAGATTGCCATGAAGGGATTCGCAAAGCGCATGATGCTCATCTTGACGGCGGGCTGCCTGCTCTGCCTGCTGCTCTCTGGCTGCATGTCGGACAAGTACGAGAACAGCGAATACGTCGGCGTATGGAAGGCTACGACGGGCTCGATGGGCGGCATCAATGTCAATGTCGCGAAGACGGTCGGCGGCGAGTTCACGCTGGACCTCCAGCCGAACGGCGATGTCAAGGCTGTCGTCGGCGATGAAAAGGGCAACGGCGACTGGGAGGAGACGGCGAATGGCTTCAAGATCAAGGATTCGTCCGGTGAGATGGTCTTCGTGAAGGTGGAGACTGGCAAAGTCAAGACGGACTATTCGGGCATGACCATCTTGTTCGAGAAACAGGCAAAGGATAAGTGACGGATCGGTGTTGAGTTTTGAGAGGAAGTGAGCAACGTGAAGCGGATATTCCTAGTCCTGCTCATCGTCTTTTCCCTGGCAGCAGCGGGCTGCATCAAAGCGGAAGAAAGCGTGACCATCAAGGAGGACGGCTCCAGCACGATGGTGACGCGCATGGTCGGCAATATGTTTGCCGCAGAGGCCCTGAAGGCCACGAAGAATGAATTCGTCGCGGAGAATCCCGATGCCGTCGTCAAAGACGTCAATGACGGCGACATGACGGGCTACGAGGTCACGGTATCGTATCCGGACATCGAGACACTGGCAGCCAAGGGCGGCGACATGTTCACGGCGGTGGAAGGCCGCAATGCAGGCGTCACCGTCACGCGTTCGTGGTTCTACGACGCCTACACCTTCGATCTCTTCGCCAAGGGCGAGGAGACGGACATGGGCGCGCAGGATCCCGAGAGCAAGAAGATGGTACAGGGCATGCTCGACCAGGTCCAGTATAATTTCACGCTGAACCTGCCTGTCAAGCCTGAGACGCAGAATGCAGACAGCATCGCTGGTGACGGCAAGAGCCTGACCTGGAACCTCAAGAAGACCATCTCGGAGGGCAAAGACGTCAGGATGCAGGCGAGCTACCGCATCTACAACCAGGCGCACATCGCCCTGACGGTCGGTATCATCGTCCTGGCCTTGCTGCTCGCGGGCGGTTTCCTCTACATGCGGCGCAGGAAACAGGCCGATGAGACTGCGTAAGAGTAATTCGCTGTCTTCTTGACAGAGAGCCCTGCCTGTTCCATCCCTATGATACGAGCAGGCGGGGCATGTTCTTCTTTTCATAAGCCTGGCGATGTATCGCCGGGCTGTTTTTCTTTGTGTTGCAACAATACGCAAGCATTTCATACCTGGTAAATGAAAAAATCGCTCTTGTGTCGATCACATACTTAATATATCATATAAGTAGATAATAAATATCCGTTAGATATTATAATAGAAATAAGGAGCGATTACCATGAAATCATTGCAGTACCTCAACAGCATCATCGCGTCGAAGAAGGACATCGGCTTGCTCGTCTTCCGCATCTTGATCGGCATTGCCTTCATCTGGCATGGCGTGCCGAAGCTCTTAAGCGGCCCTGAGGGGTGGACGGCACTCGGCTCGATGATGGGCGCACTCGGCATCCATATCTTCCCGACGTTCTTCGGACTGCTTTCTGGCCTGGCGGAGACGTTCGGCGGACTCTTCATCCTGCTCGGCCTGTTCTACCGCCCGATGGCCCTCTTCCTCGTCGGCAACCTCATGATGGCGACCTCCATCGAGCTTGCCTCCGGCGCACCGCTCCTGCAGGTCTCGCGCCCGTTTGAGGAAGGCGTCTTCTACCTCGGCGTCGTCTTTGCCGGCCCGGGACGCTACAGCCTCGACCACCTGCTTCGCAATGAAGTCAGTGAAGAAGAACACAATCCTTTCTGAATATCCGCAAGAAAGCCCTGTCTGTTTTGGTTCACCTGGAACAGGCAGGGCTTTCTCTTTGGTCTATATGGAATACATTTTAAGAATGACAGATGATTTTTGATAAGCATTTCACATGGCACGCATGCCATGCTATTGATGATAGCAAAAGATGAAGTCGTGAGATAGGAGGATTTATCATGGAAAAACAGACAGCAGGACGCAAGGCATTGGGCGATTTGTCCTCTTTCATACCTTCCACTGCACCGAGAATCTCACGAAATCCGTCTTTGTTGACGCCAATAGCGACCAAAACGGATACATTCTGAATCTCACCACCCCAGCAGCGCTTGAGGTAAATGCCGTCGACGTAAACGTATGGGTATTCGCCCGTTAAAGGACGCTGACGCCATTCTTCGATGTGCTTGTACGCCTTCTGGTTGAGGTTGCTGATGGTGTCCGAAGAGACCTTTGTGCCCCAAAGCAATTCGGTGATATAATGTTACCAGACATGGTCTATTGCCTCCTTACGAATTTGGTGCGGTAACTTAATTGTACTAGCGGCAATAGACTATGTCTATTTTTTATGAAATTGAATTTGCGAAATATATTTTACCTTATCTATCTTACCAGTGAACACCTCGCCGTGTGGTATAAGACGGGTATCGCCGAGTCCCATGAGCTTGAGTCTATCCGGGACTTTTGGGAGCGCATGATAGTCTATTGATGTCGGTGACAGCGGAGTATACGCACTAAATCATTTCAAGACAGCTAAACAATTTACATGAATCTGGCAGGAATGCGAGGAAATGCGTAGAAATATAAAGCCAGAGGAGGAATGTAGCAATGAACCTAAAGGAAGCCTTTCAGGCGCAGAACAAAATCAGCGAGTTGATGTCGTATATCAACCGCTATCTGTCCGATGCGGACAATGTGATGACTATCACAGAGAAACATCTCCGCAGCAAGGCTCTGGCGGGGCAGCAGGATGACACCGTGGATGTCAGCCGGAAAGCTGACGAGGGCTTTGATGTAGGGCGACTGCTCGGTATCTGGCAGGAACTAATGGAGGAAAAGGAACGCTTGGGTGCGGCTATCGGCAAGGCCAAGGCGGGCATGGGCTTTAACCTCGATGCGGCAGTGGATGCCAACAAGAGCCGTCGTGCGTTCCTCGGTATGTTGCAGGAACTTGCGAACCGCAAAAGCTCCCACGAACTCCAAAAGGGCGAGGGACGTGGCTATGTGTTCAACAATGATGGCAACCAGACATCCTACTGCTACGACATTGATCGCATCTTGACCATTGACTACGACCGAAACAAGGTTCGCGCCATGGTCAAGGAACTGAACCGTTCCTCGGACGAGGTGTCTATCAAGATTGATGAGGCTCTGCTCCAGACGCAGGTGGATTATGCGCTGAAATTCGACCTTGCCGGAGAAAATCGCTTTATCTTGGAGGAATTGATGGAGAAGTAGCATACGGGCGGCATTCCAGACGGGACTAGCTTCGCGTCGCAGCCGCTTGAGCAGGGACAGGCAACGAAGGGACTTCGGTTCAGGTGTGGATGAACTATGAGCCCACACAAAATACGAAAAATGGCTAAAAGCTGTCTCGATAATGATGAGATGGAGGCATAGAGAGCCTTATGAGCATTTGGCTCGAAATCTCTACCGCCAATACGTATCATTGACATCGCGCTTGCGCCATTCGTCCTTGCGTTATACCGATATTTCGGACAGACACCAATCCGTGGCTACGCTTCGCCGATTGGAGAATGTTCCCTTGATGGGAGCGCAAAAATAACGATTACGCCATTCGCACTTGCAATAGCATGAGCGAATGGCAATAGGAGGAACTTTGGTGGCTGTCTCTGCTCAAACGGCTGAAATAGGAGATCGTTATGGAAGGAATAAAAAGGAACAAAAGCTGCGACAATTTCTTACGCCAAAGCCATCGATGACACGGCGCGAGAGCAAATTGCCCGTATGTGTGATTACGATTTTGCCGTCGGTAGTAGGATTCGCATTATGCCTGATGTCCATGCGGGGAAAGGCTGTACTATCGGTACGACTATGACCGTGACGGATAAAGTAGTACCGAATATTGTGGGGGGGGATATCGGTTGCGGTATGTATACCGTTCGATTGAACACAACGACAGTTGATTTTTCGTATTTTGACGAAGTTGCGCATTTTATGCCTTCCGGAATGAATGTTTGGGATAAACCGCAGGAGGCTTTTGACCTGAAAAGGCTGTATTGCTACGAGAAGTTGAAATCTTGTGATAGTATATAATCGGTAGAAAACGGCATTGGTACTTTGGAGGTGGCTAACCGCTTGTTTGCCATGTTAAAATTTCATTCATGACAGATTTATCCCACTCTCATTTCTCCAAAAGGCATGTAGCTACTGGCTTTGGACTGGTTGTTACTTCTGTTAACTTACTGACATTGGGTGCTTATCCCAATCAATATGCGTGACGGCAGTATTCTTGCCATCGGTAAAGGTAACGTCGATTGGAACAACTCCGCTCCTCACGGTGCAGGTAGGAGTATGTCCAGGAAACAAGCGAAAGAAACACTTACTGTGACAGATTATCAAAACGCCATGGAGGGAATTTATACCACATCTGTCGGAGCAGACACACTGGACGAATCGCCAATGGCGTATAAGTCCATTGATGATATTTTGAGTGTGATTGGCGATACCGTGAAAGTTTTGGATATTTTGAAGCCCATTTGTAATTTTAAGGCGGCAGAATGAATTGCGAAAATAGAGGTGAATGTAGATGCCTATTATACAAAATAAATTGATTACTGGTATTGCACACGAGTCAATGGACGCTGAAAGTATTATGGCATTGTTGTCTTATCAAATTCCGGCTATGCAGAATGAACCGCTTAAAGTCCATACAGACAATGTAATCGAAATTGACGGACTTAAACGCAACGATGTTTGCTTCTATGAAATAACGCAGTTATCCTATGATGAGGATTATCCCCATCGTGAGGCTTTTGAAAATGTCCTGTTAGCACTTGATAACACTGGGTTTAATTTTGTCTATATCTTAAGTGGTGAAGAAGATGGAATACATCTTTATATAGGCGTTGTCAAGAATGCCAACGAAAATATTAAAAGGAATATGTCGTCCAACGATTATGGCAAAGCACTTGAGCGAACATTCGCTGGTAATTTTGGAGGAAGTGAAATAAAAAGAGGCGAATTGTCAAGCTAAGTGCAACACCTTTGAGAAATAGACCTCATATGGTGTTTTGTAGCCAAGGCACTTCCTAGGGCGCAGGTTCAACTCATGGTACTTCCGTTGGATGTAATCCTCTGGCGTATCCGTGATGTCCTTGCCTTTCGGGAAGAACTCCCGCAGAAGCCCATTGGTATTCTCGTTGGTCCCGCGCTCCCATGGATGGTGCGGAGCAGGAAAGTAGAACGTCACACGCTTCAGTTCCTTGCTGAGCTGAGCATGTTTCGAGAATTCCTTTCCGCGATCTGGCGTGACCGAAAGATGCGGTTGCCCCGAGAGTGCCTCACACATCACCTTGTT